>CAWBHT010000004.1:0-581980 GCA_963788725.1 uncultured Acidobacteriota bacterium
ATGCCCGCCACCGAAAGCGATCACGCCATCGCATTTCTCGCTGCGATACTTGGCCGCGCCTTCCATCGATCACATCGCTTTCCACCGGGTTGGGATGGACTCCGAAAACAACGCCCATCCTTGCGCCACCGTGCCCAGCGTCTTCTCCAACTTTTTGAAAGCGGAGGTGGGCAGAAGGCCGGGATCGGTGACCACCAGCGGTCGCATAACACCCAGCTTCTCCAGACGGGCCGGGAGTTCAGCCAGCGAACCAGCCCAAAAAGGGTCGCTGTGGGAAAAGAGAAAGAGGCAGCCGCTTTCCGAACGTAAGATGGCGCTTACCTGCTTGGTGTTGACCGCCAGTGCGATCGCTTCGCCTTTGCCGCCATACAACACGGCAGGAACCCTACCGGTCTGACGGAGTCGGCGCGCCTCGTTCTTGCCGCGTTCGGCGCGGGGTGCTGCTTCCACTACGATTTTGTTCTGCTGAGCCATGCTGTGTTTCCCTTCTTGCGTTCAAATCGCTTTGAAAATCTGGAGCTCAAATAAACAACTCGCTGATCGACGTCTCTTCGTGAATCGAACGAATGCCGCGGGCCAGCAAATCCGCGACGCTCAAAACCTTGATCTTGCCCATCTTCAGCGCGGCTTCCGTGATCGGAACCGAATCGGTTGCCAGCACCTGCTTGATGCGCGACTTCTCGATGCGCTCGACCGCCGGACCCGAAAGCACCGCGTGAGTGCAGGCGGCGTAAACATCCATGGCGCCTTCGCGAATCAACGCATCCGCGGTCTTCACCAGAGTTCCCGCCGTGTCGATAATATCGTCGATGATCAGCGCCGTACGCCCGCGAACATCGCCGATCAAGTTCATCACTTCGCTGACATCCACATCCACTCGCCGCTTATCGACGATGGCCAGCGGCGCATCCATCTTTTTCGCAAAAAATCGCGCCCGCTCCACACCGCCCGCATCTGGCGAAACCACGGTAACGTTCGGCAGCTTCAATTGCCGAAAGTGATCGACCAGCACCGGTGAACCGAACAGATGGTCTACCGGCACGTCGAAGTACCCCTGAATCTGCGGCGCGTGTAAATCCAGCGTGAGCGCGCGGCTGGCGCCTGCCGTTTCCAGCAAGTCCGCAACGAGTTTCGCTGAGATCGGAACGCGCGGCTTATCTTTGCGATCCTGCCGTGCGTAACAGTAGTACGGCAGCACCGCGGTGATTCGCCATGCAGACGCGCGCTTGAACGCGTCGATCATCAGCAGCAGCTCGAGCAGGTGGTTGTCCACCGGATAACAGCACGGCTGCACCACAAAAACGTCCGCGCCGCGAACGTTTTCGAGAATCTGAAAATAAATCTCGCCATCGCTGAACCGGCCCAGTTTGGCCTGCCCTAGCGGAACGTCCAGGTGCTTGCAGATACTTTCGGCAAGCGGGACGTTTGCGGTGCCCGAAAAAATCTTGAAGCGGTCGTCATGCACGAAGCGCTACTCCGTTCCTTGCAAACGCACAAGGCGAACGAAAATGAACTCAGGGCACCTGGTTTGCACACGGAAACGCTGCGGGGTGGAAGGTGCGCGGGACTACAACGCTCCTTTAACCATGCGAGCATACCTGTCGCGCGAAATTGTTTCGCAAACGAAGGTCTGGTCGTCCGGAAACCCAACAGCGGCTCGGCGCGCCAACGCTGGGCTCGGGAAAACTCCAAACACCGCCGAACCGCTACCCGCCAGCGAGGCTTCTGCGGCTCCTACTCGAAGCAAAGCCCTTTTGATTGTTGCCAATCGAGGGTGACGCTGGAAAACAGCCTGCTCAAAATCGTTGGAGAGGCCAATCCCCTGCGTGCTCCAGCACAGAGCGCAGAACTCCCAAAGTTTAGGGGTTGCAGCCAATTTTGTCAATTGAGCCGCCTTCACCCATCGAAACGCGTCTGGGGTGGGCACGCGAATACCTCTCGGCACTACGACGAGAAGTGTGTGCTTGGGTATCCCGGGCAGAGGATAGATTTCGTCGCCGCGATTGACCCCTAACGCTCGCCCACCGAAGAGAAAGAACGGGACATCCGCGCCGAGCGAAACTGCGATCTCAATCAAACGCGGCGCCGGCAACTTCTTACCATTCAGCTGCAAGTAGCCCAGCAGAGCGGCTGCAGCATCGCTGGAGCCCCCACCTAGGCCGCCGCCAGCAGGGATGTTCTTGCGCAACTCAATTTCGACGCCGGTGCGGATCTTGAGCTCGTGGCGCAGGGCGTCTACCGCTCGATAGACAAGATTCTTGCCTACAGGTTCCTCAGAAAGCTGAGCGTTGCCCCGGATCGTAAGCGTGATGTTCGAGTTGCGCGAGGTGCGCAATAGCAGCTCATCACGTAGCGAAATCGATTGAAAAATAGTCCGCAGTTCGTGATAGCCGTCGGGCCGCTTACCCAGAATGTCGAGGCGCAGATTGATTTTTGCGAAGGCGGGGACTTTAACTTCACGCATTCGGCTTATCGAGGCTTGGCATCTTGATTGGAAGACTTTTGCGCCACGCGATGCTTGGTCTGGGAAAGCTTCTTCTCCAGCTCGGCAATTTTTTCGGTTTCGATGTCCGCAGGCAGCGAGCGGCGCCACTCCGACATCGACTTTTCCCATTCGGTAGCGGCCAACTCAGTGCGTCCGAGTTTTGAATACACATCGCCAAGATGCGAATGGATCGTGGGATCGTGTGATTCGCGTTCGACGGCCTGCCGCAACGTCGTTTCCGCATCGGCGAGCTTGTTCTCTTTGTAGTAGATCCAACCAAGGCTGTCCAGGTATGCGCCATTGTATGGATCTTCCTTCAGGGCGCGATGCAGAAAAGATTCGGCCTCATCCAGGCGCTGACCAAGATCGCCCAGCATGTAGCCGTAATAATTCAGTGCGATCGCGTTTGTGGGGTCTAGGTCGATTACTTTCTTAAACTGTTCTTCGGCGCGATCGTAAAACTTCTGCTTCTCGTAGATGGCCCCAAGCGCGAAATACACCTGTTCGTTATCTCGCGGCTGCCCAGGCAACACCTCGGCGGCGTGCGCAGCTTCTTCCGCTTCCTTGTATCGTCGCGCGCGTTCATAAACTTGCGCCAGGTTCAGATAGGTCTCGCGATCGGCGTCGGGATTGTTGCTGGTGAGCTGAGCGCGCAACAATTTCGCGGCTTCGTCGGGCTGCCCATTTTCGCCAAGCAGCATGGCCAGGCGCGTTTTAATAGCAGGATCAGTGGGATACTTCGCCAGTGCTTCCCTGGTGGCCTGCAGCGCCTTCGGCAAATCCTTGGCTTCTCGGTATGCGGAAATGATCAGCAGCCGCGCGCGACGATCTTCTTCATCCCCAAGGTGCGCAAGCTCTTCGTAGGTATAAATCGCGGCTGCATAATTCTGCTTTTGCTGATAGGTCTGGCCAAGTTGCTGATACAAAATCGCCAAAGAGCGGCGCCGTGATGGCAGCACCGGCGATTGGCCCTTCACTCCCGTCACTGCATCGGCCAGCACGCGGATGGCATCGTCATAGCGGCCCTGCGCCTGATACAGCATGGCCTCGTTGTACATGACTTCCAGGCTTCCGGGTTCATACTGCCGAGCCTTCAGCAAATTTTCTTCGGCTTTATCGAGCTGATGCAGTTCGCGGTAAATCCGCGCGATATGCAGATAATTGTCGCCATCATCCGGCATCAGATCGATCAACTTCTGATACACAGTTAAGGCGTCTTGATATTTCTCTTCGGCCATCAATGTCTGGCCGAGGCCGCGAAGGTGACTCAACTCCGTAGGATCGACATCGGTAGCTTTTTTGTACGCCAGCTCCGCCTTAGCAAGATCCTTGGTCTGTGTGTAGGCATCGCCAAGAAGATCCAGCAGGACCGGCGAAGGCGACCGGTTGGCCATGCCCTCGAGCAAGGAAACGGCTTCGGCTGATTTTCCTTCATCGAGCAGAAGCTGTGTGAGCTGCTCGATTGCCGCTTCATTGTCGGGATCGGTCTTCATGATCCCGCGAAGCACGTCCTCAGCTTTGTCATGCTCATTGCGCAGCCGGTACAGCCTCGCGAGCCACAATGCCGACTCAGTGTCGGAAGGATCAAGCCGGAGAATTTCCTTGTATTGCTCAATCGCTCGTGCGGAAACTTCGGACTGCCCTGCCCCGTTCGAATTCAGATCGCCGAGGCTGCGAAGATAGATTCGCGCCAACAGCCGACGAGTCTGCACATCGTTGGGATCGCGCTTGAGAATTTCCTGCGCTCCGGCGATGGCATCGTGCACGCGCTGCGCTTTCCAATACATCTCCGCAAGCCGTTCACCGATGACCGCGGACTTTGGGTCGAGAGCGTAAGCCTTTTTATAGAAATCGATAGCTTGCGTGGCGTACTCGGCGCGACTGGTGTTTTCGTACTGCTGTTCGTAGATATGCCCCATCGTGAAGTTGTAATACGCGTCGGCGCGGCCCACGGAGTCGGAAGCAGGCGCGGTCGTCGAAGGGGCCTCTGCTTGTGTCCCTGGTGTGTTCGGAGCTGGAGTGGCGGACGGGGTTGAGGTGGACTGCGCGGCGGCTGATACGGTGGTAGCGGCAAAAATCGCCGTCGTTACGGACCATCTAAGCAAGTTCATAGTGACCCCGAAAGAAAAAGTATCCCATGCAGGGGAAACGGGGTCAAAAGCGAAAACCGCGTTTCGTGCCGGCAAGACACCCAAACTAGGATGCCGTTCCGCAGCGAATCGTTCCGGCAAAGAGCGGATGCACGCTATCTCTTTTGTTTATCGGTAGCTGAGCAGGATTTCAGTCGCACCGAAGCGAGGTTTTCGACTACCGTCGGCTGCGCTAAGAACGTTGGCGAACGAACGGTCTACGGCCTTATCAAGTCTGCTCAATCATTCGGCCGATGCGTCTTCGTGTGCGCATGGTCCGCAACCGGTTGCACCAGGCGAAAGATGTGCTCGCCTTTCCCGGCGTCAAACCGATAACGCAACGTCGCATCGGCCGCCGCTCCCTCGCGGGCCAGCTCCAACTCCGGATTACCGACGATGATTTCGCCGTTGTTGGAAATCCGCAGTTCGCTTCCCACCTGCAGAACAATTTCGGTCTCGCCGCTATCCGTGGCCCGTGTCGCTTTGCTCGCCATAAACCCTCCACTTGAAATCGAATGTGTGTTCCCTTGACGCAGCGTTGGATGCAAACAAGACTGCAATCGGCGCGCCTCACCTACCACAGTCCCGCCTTCCGCGCACTGTAAGCCGCCGCTATGTTCGCCGCGAGCCGAGCGTTCGCCACCAGCAGCGCGATATTCGTCTTTAACGTTTTTCCGCCACTCCGCTTCGCCAAATGTTCAAGCAAAAATGGAGTAACCCGCTTACCTCGCACCTCCGCGGCTTCCGCAGATTCCAATGCTTCAGTCACCAGCGATTCCACCTCAAACCGGCCAAGCGCCATTTCCACGGGAGGCGGGTTCGCGATCACCACGCCTGCAGTCGTCCCCTGGCCAAGCCAACCCAAATCCCAATGAATGCACATAAGCTTGGCGGCTTCGTCAGCCGTGTCTACGCGGTGTTGTAGCGCCAGCCCGCTCTCGCGCGAGTAGAAAGCGGGAAATTCAGTCGTGCCATATCCGACCACTGGGATTCCGAGCGTTTCCATGACCTCGACGGTACGCGGCAGGTCGAGGATGGCCTTCGCCCCGGAGCAGACCACAGCCACGGCTGTTCGTGCGAGTTCCGTCAGATCGGCCGAAATGTCGAAGGTGTTTTCACTGCCACGATGCGCGCCACCAATTCCTCCAGTTGCGACGACGCGAATGCCAGCCCGAGCAGCGACGAAAACCGTGGCCGCCACGGTTGTAGCTCCGATGCGACCCGTCGCCAGCACCGCAGAAAGATCCGAACTGCTGACCTTAGCCACCTCGTTCGCGTCCGCGATCCGCGCTATCTGTTCGGCGCGCAGCCCGACGACAATCTTGCCATCGAGGACTCCAATCGTCGCCGGTGTGGCGCCCGCGTCGCGCACCGCGGACTCCATTTCCAGCGCGGTATCGAGATTGTGCGGCCGGGGCAAGCCGTGCGCGATGACCGTGGATTCGAGCGCAACCACCGGCGCGCCCGCGACCAGCGCCGCCGCTATATCGTCACGCACCGAAATCAGTTGATCCAATGTGAGCCTCTCAGTTCACCCTCTCGGTCTTATCACAAAGCGAGGCGTCGCGAAAATCGCGCCGGACGTGGTGCTACCATGCCACCGCTATGCCCGAGCTCCGCAACGCACAAACATGACCGCGCCAGAAATAATCGTTCTCGGTGACGTTAACGTCGACCTGATCGGACTCACGAAATCATGGCCGTGTCCTGGCGAAGAGTGTCTGGCCGACCGCGTCGAGCTGCATTGCGGTGGTGTGGGAGCCAATTGCGCGCTTGCTCTCAGGAAATGGGGAGTCGCGCCGCAATTGATCGCGTGCGTGGGATGCGACGCGCTAGGCGACACGGTCGTGGCTCGGCTAGCTGCGAATGAAATCGATGTTCGCCATATCCAGCTCACTGATCAGGCGATGACCGGCCTGCTGTACATCAATGTCACTTCTGATGGGCAGCGCACGTTTTTCGGCAGTCGCGGCGCGAATTGCCTCGTGCAGCAGCAGCCGAAACGATCCTTGCTGCTCGGAGGCGCTAGAGCAGCGAGTTTGATGGGCTACAGTTTCCTCAATCCTGGTCCGGAAAAGGCAGCGATACAAATCATGCGAGCGGTGCGCCGGAACCGCGGATGGGTATCGCTCGATGTTGGCATGGAGCCAAGCCAAAAGATGCCGCAGAAAATTCTGCGAAATCTCAAACGAATCGATTTGCTCTTCCTCAGCAATGAGGAGGCCCGTGCCCTGACTGGCGAACGCAACGCTCACAAGGCGTTCCGAAGATTGCAGAGGGCCGGCGCGAGGGAAATCGTCATTAAACTGGGAACGCGAGGCTGCCTGTTGGCCGAGGGGAACGAATTGCGAAATGTGCCGGCGTTCAAGGTGCGGTGCGTAGACTCGACAGGTGCGGGGGACGCGTTCACAGCGGCGTTTTTACAGGCGCGATTGCGAAGGTGGCCAGTGACAGAGGCTGCGCTGCTGGCGAACGCCGCCGGCGCTGTGGCAGCGAGTGTCGTAGGTGCGGGGGACGGAGCGCCGGAAGTTGAAGCAGTGGTGAAGTTGATGCGCTCGCAGCGGCTTGCCAAGAAGTGGGAGAGTATTCGTGTGGGCGTGCTACGACGCCTTCGCTCCGATTTTCCGTCAGGAAAAAAATCCACTAAATAATCTTAAGAAGTGGAGCATACGGAAGGCACGCCTTTTGGAGTGCGGCAGCAAGCTGCGCTTTCACGATCGAGCCCCAAGAAGTAGCTTGCTGCCCCGAACGTTAGTAAGACCAACACGTCCCCAGCGATTCTTGATGCAGGCCAAAATTCCTGCGCGATTCCTAGTGCAGAAAATGCCGCATGCCCGTGAACACCATCGCCAGCCCAAGCCGGTCCGCCGCTGCGATCACATCATTGTCGCGCATGGAACCACCAGGCTGTATCACCGCGGTAGCTCCGGCCTTCGCCGCCTCTTCCACACCATCGGCAAAAGGAAAGAAGGCATCCGATGCCACGACGCTCCCCGCGAGCGACGTCTGTGCCTTCATCACCGCGATTTTGACGGAATCAACGCGACTCATCTGGCCGGCGCCCACTCCCAGCGTCGCGGACTCGCGCGCGAACACGATGGCGTTGGATTTCACATGTTTAGATACTTTCCACGCGAAGCGCATGGTGTGCATTTCTTCCGCTGTTGGCACGCGCTTCGTCACCGTGCGCAACTCTGAGTCCGTCAACTCGCCGAGATCGGGCTGCTGCACCAGCATCCCGCCCAGAATGCGCTTGAGTTGCAGTTCGCGATCGAGTTCCAGCGCTCCGTGCGGCAATTCCAGCAGGCGCAAGTTTTTCTTGGCGCCGAACGCAGCTTTGGCCTGGTCATCGAAGCCCGGCGCCACAATGCACTCCACGAAAAGCTTCGCCACTTCTTCCGCCGTAACGCCGTCGACTACGCGATTGAACGCCAACACTCCGCCGAACGCCGAAATCGGATCGCACGCATACGCTTTCAGATATGCATCGCGTAACGTTTCCTGCTCCGCGGTGCCGCAGGGATTGTTGTGCTTGATAATCACCGCCGCGGGCTTGCGAAACTCCGCCGCCAAGCTCCGCGCCGCTTCCAGGTCCACGAAATTGTTGTACGAAAGCTCCTTACCTTGAAGCTGTGTTGCCGCTGCCAGACCTTCCAACTGCTTGCCCGCGTTCACGTACAGCGCGGCTGCCTGATGCGGATTTTCTCCATAACGCAATTCCTGCTTTTGCCGGATGGCGATGCTTAAGCGTTGCGGCAGCAGCGATTTGGCGCTCAGGCTCACAGCGTCGGCCGATGCCGCAACACGTTCAAGCTCCGTCGCGATCATCCCGTCGTAACCAGAAGTCGTGGCAAACACTTTTCGCGCCAGGTCCAGTCGCGTTGCCAGGGCGGTATCGCGTGTTTTCTCGAGTTCACTCGCTACCCGATCGTAATCTGCTGGGTCGCACACTACAGTGACGCTCTCGAAATTCTTTGCCGCCGATCGCAGCATCGTCGGTCCACCGATATCGATATTTTCGATCAGCTCCTCGGCCGTAAGGCCCGACTTTGCCGCGGTGGCTTCGAACGGATACAGATTCACTACCACAAGATCGATCGGCTGAATCCCATGCTCAGTGGCCTGTTTCTGGTCCTCGGCGTGGTTGCGCCGGTACAGTAAGCCGCCATGCACCTTGGGATGCAGCGTTTTCACGCGCCCCCCGAGCATCTCCGGCCAGCCGGTGAAATCGGCGACATCGCGAACCGGCACCTGCGCATCGCGCAACAACTTGGAGGTGCCGCCGGTGGAAAGAATCTCGATTCCCAGCGCCGCCAGGCGTTTCGCAAACTCCACGATCCCGGACTTGTCGAAAACGCTGATCAGCGCACGTGCGACTGCCATGTGAAGCCTCCGCGAACAAAAAAGCACAACAGTGTAAGCGGGGTTCAACGCAAATGGCAAAAAGTCGAAGCCGTGCTTGTGGAAAATACGGGATCGAAAGCAAACGAAGCGAAGTTCAGCTCTTGACCAAGGCCTTCAGTTTCACCTGGCCATCAACGGTCTCAACCACATACTCGACATCACGGCAGTTCTGCTTGGATTGCAGGTCTTTGGTCTTCTTTCGTACGAATTCCTTGAAGCCGTCGGCTGAGAGCTTGTGCGTTTCTTCGCCGGCGCTGGCTTTAGCCTGCAGGAATGCCTGATACAGCTGCTCGACTTTTTCCGCTTCGCGTTCCGGTTCGGAACATACCATGCGAAACGCGCTGGCCTCCGCCGTGACTGAAACCTTTGTTGCAGCTGCGGAGACCGCCACTGGCGCCGTCGGTACAGATGACTGAGCCTTGGCGCGCTCCGCTTCAATCGCTTTGGCTGCCGCGCCAAAGTGCCTTTGCAGACGCCCCTCTTCCTTCTGCTGCGTGCGCTTGCGGAAAATGTCCTTATACTTCGCGTAGGTCTGTGTGAGGTTGTTGTAGCGAAAGCGCTGCCCAAATTTCATTTGCCCGCTGCGTTCGCCGTAGCGCTTGACGATCAGCTCGATGCGCCATTCGATTTCGGTCGGGGGACGCTTCCTGCCGCCACCGAAATATTGGTCGTACTCGATTTTGAGCTGGCGAATATCGCGCTCGAGTTGACCCAGTTCTTCGTCAATAGTGGCCATGGGCAGGCACAAACCCTCTTGTCCATGCTAGGAGTGCAAAGAGTCGCCCGTCAACGGTACCCGCGGGCAACGCACCCGATTCAGCACGTAACTTCCGCGTCGCGCCGATGACCATCACCTGCCCCGTCGGGCAGGAGCTCTGCGCGTTGCCCGGGACGCTGCGTCTGTGCTGAAATGGCGGCATGGAGCCTCGCGAAAAGCGCGCTTTGACTGACGAACAAGCCGATCTGTTGCGGCAGATTCCCTCTGTCGATGAGTTGCTGGCACAACCTGGGTTGATTCGTTTGGCGCAAGAGGTTGATCGCCACTTGCTGGTTGAGGTGACACGCAGGGTTTTGGCCGAGGCGCGCACGAAAATCGCCGCGGACTCACATTCGGTGATTGCAGCTCTGGACTCCATCGCGCTCGAAACACGCATCACGCAAATGGTCGGGCAGATTTTGGCACGTTCGTTGCAGCCAGTGATTAACGCGACGGGCGTTATCCTGCACACCAACCTCGGCCGCGCCCCTCTGGTCGCGACCGCGCTCGAAGAAATTCGCCTTAGTGCCACGCAGTACAGCAATCTCGAATACGACCTCGAAGCCGGTGCCCGCGGCAAACGCGACGTTCACATCGCGCAACTGCTCGAGCGCTTGACCGGTGCCGAATCCGCGATCGTAGTGAACAACTGTGCGGCCGCGGTCTTGCTCGTGCTCGCTGCGCTGGCTAAAGGCGGCGAAGTGATCGTCTCGCGTGGCGAGCTCATCGAAATCGGCGACGGCTTCCGTATACCCGAGATCATGGCGGAAAGCGGCGCGATTCTCCGTGAAGTTGGGACTACAAATCGAACGCGTGCGGTGGACTACGAAAACGCAATCGGTGAGCGCACGCGGCTGCTGCTGCGTGTTCATCCGTCAAATTTCACGATCAGCGGTTTCACCGAAAAGCCTTCGCTTGACGAACTTGTTGCGCTCAGCAAGCGCACGAACCTGCCACTCATCGAAGATCTCGGTTCTGGATGCCTCGTCGACCTGTCGGCAGATGGCATCACCGAGCCGCTGGTGAAGCAAAGCATTGACGCCGGAGTCTCGCTGGTCATGTTCAGTGGGGACAAACTTCTGGGCGGGCCACAAGCCGGAATCATCGCCGGAAAAAAGGAATTGATCGCGCGGGTACGTCGCCACCCGCTCTTTCGAGCTCTGCGTGTGGATAAACTTACAATTTCCGCCATGCAAGCAACTCTCGGTGCCTATTTGCGAGGCGCGATCGACGAAATCCCGGCACTTCGCATGATTCGCTTGAGCCTGCAGGAATTGCAGCATCGTACGGAGTCTTTTGTCCACGAGCTTCTTCCACAATTACCCGCAGGCGAAGTGGAAGTGGACATCGCCGACGGCGCCTCACTTATTGGCGGCGGCTCGACGCCCACACAATCCCTGCCAACGAAAATCATCCGCTTTGCCAGCGTCCGCTATTCTGCTGCTCAGCTTGAGCAGCGCCTCCGCGACGCCCCTGCCGGCGTTTCCGTGATCGCTCGCGTCGAGGAAAATCGCCTCCTCCTCGATTTGCGTACCGTCTTCCCGGAACAAGAGTCGCTGCTGGTAAAAACAGTTGCAGACGCCCTGCGCTGAAAGGCAATTGTGCTGGCCTTCCAAGTTGTCCGCGGAAAACTCAAGCGTGTAACTCGCTCCATCCCGAAGCTGCGTCGCGGCTGGGCCCTCATTCGTGTGCGGCTAGCAGGAATTTGCAACACCGATATCGAAATTCTTCGCGGCTATCATGCCTTTCAAGGCATCCCGGGCCATGAATTTATCGGTGAAGTGGCAGAAATTAACGGCGCGTCGGCCGCACTGCGCAAAAAATGGCTAGGCCGCCGCGTAACCGGCGAAATCAATGTCTCTTGTTCCGCCTATGGCTATCAACCCCGATGCGAATTCTGCCGCCGCGGACTGCGCAGTCACTGCGCGCGGCGAACGGTGCTCGGCATTGTCAATCATGACGGCGCATTTGCCGAGTACCTCGCATTGCCGCTGGAAAATCTTCACGCCGTCCCTGATTCCGTCAGCGACGAACAGGCCGTCTTCGTTGAACCTCTGGCAGCGGCCTGTGAAATCCTGCAGCAGGTTGATGCTCGAGGTCTGCGCGAAACGGCAGTCCTCGGTGACGGTAAGCTGGCTCAACTCATCGCTCGCGTGCTCCGCACGGCCGTTCCACGAGTCGTGATGTATGGAAAACATGCCAGCAAGCTTGCGCTCGCTCGCAAGGCTAAAATCGAAACGAAAACAGTCACCGGTACCGCCACCGATCTGAATCGCATCAGGCAAACGTATGATCTGCTCGTGGAAGCCACCGGCTCTCCGACCGGCCTTACGCTCGCGCAGTACATGACCAGGCCGCGTGGCACGCTAATCCTGAAATCAACGTTCCACGGCGCCGCCCCTGTCGAAACCTGGCCGATCGTCGTCAACGAGATCACCGTGATCGGCTCGCGCTGTGGACCATTCGACAAAGCACTGGTGCTTCTTCGCTCCGGCCAAGTGGATGCCACGCCATTGATCACGCGCACGTTCCCGCTCTCAGAAGCGCCACAGGCGATCGAGTTCGCACAACGCCGCGATGTCATGAAGGTGTTGCTTAGACCTGGGGAGTAATACTTAGAGCAGAGGAATGCCAATCACAATCGCCAATCACAATTGCCGCGTCACACTCGATTGATGCACGAAGCCACGCAAGCTGCGCCAAATCCATTATCGATATTGACTACCGTCACGTTCGATGCGCAGCTATTCAGCATACCTAGCAACGCCGCAACGCCACCAAAGCTCGCGCCATATCCAGTGCTGGTGGGCACGGCAATCACCGGCGCGGCCACCAAACCTCCAACCACGCTGGGCAGCGCACCTTCCATCCCGGCAATGCAAATCACCACCCGCGCGCTCGTCAACTTCGCGCGATGCTCCAGGAGCCGGTGAATCCCTGCGACACCCACGTCATACAAATGTTCCACGCGATTGCCCATCATCCGCGCGGTAAGCAACGCTTCCTCAGCGACAGGAATATCGCTGGTTCCCGCCGACACCACGCAAATTGTCCCCTTGCCGGAAATTTCCTGATTACGCTCAATGGTGATCACGCCGGAAAGTCCATGAAATTTCGTCGCACGGCCGGCACTCGCATTTACGCGCCGTACTGCCGCATACGTCTTCGTGTCCGCGCGCGTCACGAGAACATTTTGTCGGCTGCCCTTGCGACCCAGCATGGCACGCACGATTTCCGCAACCTGCGCGGGAGTTTTTCCCTTGGCGAACACCACTTCGGCGTAACCTTGCCGCAGCGCTCGATGATGATCGACCTTCGCAAAGTCCAGATCTTCAAACGGCAGATCCCGCAATTGCTCGATGGCGCGCTCTGGACTGAAATTTTTCGCGCCGACACACCTTCCAACAGTCGCCTTAGCTCTCGCTCGTTCATGAATTCGCCTGGAATTCCTAGGGGGCAGGATCGCCTAACAGTTTTCGCAACGGCTGATTGTCCGCATAAACACGCCATTCCGCAATCTGGCGCTCTTCCACAACCACTCCCCAGGCCGCGGGAACCTGCCAAAATCTTTCCGGAGATTTTGCGCCGTCGGTGCCGCAACATGTGCCGCTGGCCACTCCGAAAATCGCCAAGCGATTATTCGTTTGGAAGAATTCCTCGGCGCGCACGTTGTAGTCCGCCACGATTTTGAAGTACGCCTTCCAGCCCTGGCGCATGGTCTCGCGGCCCACGAAACGCTTTCCGAGCGCATCCTGAAATACGTGTTGTTCGGTCATCAGCTCACAGAGCGCGTCAACATCGCCGGCATTGATGCGCTTGATGAAATCCATCGCCACCTCGAGAGGTTCCAGCGATTCCATCCTCGATCTCCTTCGGGCCGGAAAGTTAGTATACCGCGCCAGGCTCGCGCGTCCTGCTTGGTTGACACCGCCAGCGCGCACTGCGAGACTCATTTATCCGCGCACATTATGGCTGAAACCCAGGGACAAACCGTTACCGTAGGTGTGACCGGAGCCAGCGGCGCCATCCTCGCGCAGAAAGCGCTGACGCTCCTCGATGCGGACCCGCGCGTCGCGCGCGTTCACCTCATCCTCACCGACGCTGGCCAGCGCCTTTTCGCCGAAGAACTCGGCATCGCTCCAGGTGACGCCAAGCAGCTTCCAAGCCGCGTCCTCGGACATCCAGCGGACAAGATCGAAGTCCTCTCGAACAAAGACGTCGGCGCATCTGTCGCTTCCGGCAGCTATCAGGTCGACGCCATGATCGTGATTCCGTGCTCGATGGGCACGCTCGCCGCCATCGCCAACGGCATCAGCGACGATCTGGTTTCGCGCGCTGCTGACGTGATGCTGAAAGAGAATCGCAAGCTCGCGTTGTGTGTTCGCGATACGCCTTTCAATCGCATTCATCTGGAAAATATGCTGCGCGCGCAACAAGCCGGCGCAGTGATCATGCCCGCGATTCCATCGTTCTATCACCAGCCAAAAACGATCGACGATCTTGTGACCCAGTACGTCTGCCGCGTACTCGCGCAAATCGGCCTGCCGCAAGACAGAATGTATCGCTGGGAAGGCAAATCCACGGCCAGCACGCGAAGCAAAAGCATGAGCAAGCTTTCACACAGAATTCACATAAAAAGCAGAATTGTGTGTCTGTTCTTACTCTGCGATCTCTGTGCGCTCTATGGTGAAATCTCGCGGGTCTTCGCCCGATGACCACGAATCGCATTCGCACCGTGCTCGAAATGATCAAATTCGAGCACTCCATCTTTGCGCTCCCCTTTGCGCTCACTGGCGCGCTACTAGCCGCCCGCGCCACACATCACGGTTGGCCCACGCTCCGCCAAATCGTGTGGATCGTCGTTGCCATGGTCGCCGCGCGTTCCGCCGCGATGACCATCAACCGCATCGTGGACCTGCGCTACGATCGTGAAAACCCGCGCACAAAACAGCGCGCTCTCGCGACCGGCGCGCTCTCCGTCTCCTTTGCTTGGATCTTCACGTTCGCAGCGGTCGCACTATTTTTCGTCGCCGCATGGCAACTTAATCCGCTCGCACTTAAACTCGCGCCCCTCGCGATTCTGATTTTGTTTTTCTATTCCTTTACCAAGCGTTTCACAAGTTGGTCGCATCTTTTCCTCGGCTTCGCTCTGGGAATTTCTCCCGCCGCGGCGTGGATTGCCATTACCGGAAGTCTCGACATTCGTATGTTGATCCTGTGCGCCGCCGTGACCCTGTGGGTCGGCGGATTCGACGTGCTCTACGCCTGCCAGGATATCGAATACGACAAAACCGCGGGCCTGTACTCCGTTCCCAAAAGCTTTGGAATCGGCAACGCTCTGTGGATTTCGCGCGTGATGCACATGGGTGTGGTCGCTCTCCTCTCTTGGCTGGCTGCCAGCTTCGTGCTGCCCTGGCCCGCATGGCTTGGCATCGCCGTCGTCGCCGCGCTGCTGACCTACGAACACTCACTCGTCAAAGCGCACGATCTCAGCAAGCTCGACGCTGCGTTTTTCACCATGAACGGTTATATTAGTATGTCGTTCTTGCTGTTCTGGGGAGCTGCAACAGCGCTTTGGCGTGTATGAACCTTTTGAACGCGCGCAAGCGGGCATAAAAAAGCGGCGCAAATGGGCGAACTGACAATCACCGATAAGCGGCTGAAGCCGATCGCCGACAAAGTGCTCTCCGGCGAACGCCTGAGCGTATCGAAGATGGCATTTTGCTGTATCGCTCACCCGACCTTCTCGCCGTCGGCTGGCTCGCCAATCACATTCGCGAGAAGCGCCACGGCAACATCACCTACTTCAACGTAAATCGCCATATCAATCCCACGAACGTCTGCGTCGCCCACTGCAAACTGTGCGCTTTTGGCCGCGATCCCAATGTTCCCGGCGCTTACACTTTCGCACTTGAAGAAATCTACCAGCGCGCCGAACAAGGTGTTCGCGAAGGCGCAACCGAATTTCACATCGTCGGGGGACTGCATCCCGATCTCACCTTCGACCATTACCTCGAAATGGTCCGCGGCCTGAAACAGCGCTGCCCCACCATCCACCTCAAAGCCTTCACCATGGTGGAAGTGCATTTCTTTTCGCGCATCGCGAAAATTTCCGTCGAAGAAGTGCTGCAGAAGATGAAGGAAGCCGGCGTGGACTCTTGCCCCGGCGGCGGCGCCGAAATTTTCCATCCGCGTGTGCGCAAGATTATCTGCGATCACAAAACCAGCGGACAGATGTGGCTCAACACCGCGCGAAAGGCTCATCAGGCCGGGCTACACTCCAACGCCACCATGCTCTACGGCCACGTCGAGACCGAAGAAGAGCGCGTCGATCACCTTGTGAAGCTGCGCGAGTTACAGGACGAAACGAAAGGTTTTGTCGCCTTCATTCCCCTAGCATTTCACCCCGACAACACCGCGCTGTCGCACATCCCCAAGCCGACTGGCTACGCGGACTTGCGCAATATCGCCGTTTCACGTCTGCTGCTCGACAACTTCGATCACATCAAAGCGTACTGGATTATGCTGACGCCCAGCATCGCACAAATAGCGCTGCGATTCGGGGCCAACGATCTCGACGGCACCGTGGTCGAGGAAAAGATTTATCACGACGCTGGAGCAAAAACTTCGGAGTTCACTCCACGCGCCGAGCTCGAACGCCTCATCCGCGCCGCGGGCCGCGTCCCTGTCGAGCGCGACACTCTCTACCGCCCGTCGATCGCTCGAAAATGCCGCCCATCCAGCCGCCGCCACCCCGCGACCTCGTCTCGCTAACCCTGAACGTGTAGCTGCGCGTTGCTATAGAAATCGTAAGGATCGACGGAAGCGGGGGCTGTCGCAACTTTACTGATCTCGATATTTTATTTTTTGCTGGTTCAAACATTTCTGGGATTTTCGACACTGCTCTACGCTTACGGGAGTTCTTCGCCTGGAGCCGCCCACCCAGGCGCTCAGCAAGTGGTACACACTCGATGGCACATCAAGTTCGTCGGCGCGCCGCGCGAAGTATTTCGCATTGATAGCATCTCGCCCGAGGTCTTCCACGTCCTTGAAGCCTGCCGCTTGCAGTTCCGCGGCTATTTTCTTTGGCGAGAAGAATAACCGAAACGGTTCGCCCGCAGCCGCCACACGGCGCCTCATGGCTGCAAAGACCATTCGCTCCATAAATCTCAGCGACGACGGCTCAACGGCATAGTCCAAGGTGATTCCGCTGCCAGCGGGCAAGGACCCGACAAACTTTATCGTGGAAGCGAACGCATTATGCGTCAGGTAAAACACCACGCCAAGCCACGAGAAGAACGCCGGCTCGTCGCATCGGAATCCGGATTTCTCCAGCTCCTCGCGCAGGCTCTCTTTTTCGAAGTTCACGGGCACGAACGACATTTCGGCCGGCGCGTTGATTCCGGCAGCCTTGAGCCGCTCGCGCTTCCAGGCTTGCGTCGCCGGATGATCCAGTTCAAACACGCGTAATCCCTGATCGCGAAAGCAATTTCGATATGCGAACGTATCGAGTCCCGCGCCGAGCACCACGTATTGCCGCACGCCGCGGGCAACCGCCGCGGCAAGCTGGTCCTCCGCGTAGCGGTTCCGCGCCGCCATGATCGCGCGCAAGGCACGCGAAAACCGATTTTCATCTGCCGAAACCTTGTTGCGCAACTCCGCGGCCGCTTGCTCACCAATGATGGAAATTGCCAAGGGATCATCAAAAACTCGTGGCTTATCCAACAGTTGATGTGCCGCGCGACGAATGGCTACGCGCTCCGCGGTGCGGCTTGGTCGTGCCTCGTGCATGGCAGTTCACTCCGAATCGCGATAGGCTCCGCTAACCATGCGCAGCCACGAATCGCGGCCTTACGTCAAATCCTAGCATCCAAGCCGTCAACCGAAAGGACCTTAACGCAATATGCGGACGATATTGCTGCTGACCATTTCTAACATCTTCATGACCTTCGCCTGGTACGGCCACCTCAAATATCGCAGCGAAGCTCTGTGGAAAGTGATTCTCGCCAGCTGGGGCATCGCTTTCTTTGAATATTGCTTTCAAGTGCCCGCCAATCGAATCGGCTCGTACGAATTCTCGACTGCGCAGCTCAAGACCATCCAGGAAGTCATCACGCTCGTGGTCTTCTCCATTTTTTCCGTCACTTATCTGGGTGAGAAATTGAAGTGGAACTACGGGGCCGGTTTCGCATGCCTCGTGCTCGGTGTCTTCTTCGTCTTCCACAAATGGTGAGCTTTCTCTCGCCCCTCTCAGCCGATCGCTCGCGGCGCCCACGCCACCATCTTTTGCAGTCGCGCGAAATGCAACAACGGCTTCCCACTAGGAAAAGGCACGCTGGCCGCTTCGATCATTGTGTTCTGCTCAAACTCTGCCTCGGCCGACTGCAATTGCCACGGCGGATGATGAATTTCGCCACGAAGAACTCTTCCTTTGTCGGTCGCCGCATACAGGCAATACCGTTCGGTCAAGAAATGATCCAGAGTTCCGGGCGCCGCCTTAAAAATTTCGCCAACAGGTCGATAGTGCCCGCGCAGCGCAGCCGGTGCTGCCCCGCCATGTGTCCGTTGGCTGTCGTACTGAATCCAACCAGCTCGTTCGACGCACGACATCCGTGCTCGAAAATAAGGCAAATGAAAGGTCAGCCGTGCCGCGGTAACAGCGATCGCGTTCGTCGCATCCAGACTGAAAAACCACACGCCCGGCTTACCCTCCGCTGTTACATACGTCCGCACATTCAATTCCGGAAACGCCGACAACCCCGGAATCGCCGGAGTGAATCTCAATCGCACATCGGACATGCGAAACGGCACGACGCCAATCCACGCATCGCCCTCGAAAGTGTCGATCTGCAAAGCGGGAGGAATGAGCGGCCGCAAAAGCCGCTCTTCGATTCGCCAGTGCGCAAACAACAAGTTGTGCCAGGCCTGCGCCATCACCCACGGCCG
This sequence comes from uncultured Acidobacteriota bacterium, assembly GCA_963788725.1. Lineage (GTDB taxonomy): Bacteria > Acidobacteriota > Terriglobia > Acidiferrales > UBA7541 > Acidiferrum. The sequence continues at coordinate 18,722 of CAWBHT010000004.1, forward strand.
ATCCGGGAGCGGCCATGTGCGATGATCCGTCTTCTTCAGTATTTGCCGCATCAAAGTTTTCCTCGCGCGTACTCAGGTTGACGTATTGCATTGCCAAGCCTCATCCTGAATATACCTTTCGAGTGCGCGCGAGAATCGAATTCTCTGCGTTCAAACTGGTGGAAACCTGCAAAAGGAGCGATTTCAATGCAACGCAAAGCAAGTGCGGTGTGGCAAGGCGATCTGAAGACCGGCAAAGGCTCAATCTCGACAGACAGCGGCACACTCAAGCAGACGCAATATTCTTTCAGCACGCGTTTCGAAAACGGTGTCGGCACCAACCCTGAAGAGCTGATCGCAGCCGCTCACGCCGGCTGCTTCACCATGGCACTCTCCGCGCAACTCGGCGGCGCCGGTTTCAAAGCCGAAAAGCTTGAGACCACCGCCACGGTCACGCTCGACAAGGTAGGCGACGGCTTCAGCATCACCAAGAGCCATCTCGATCTCGTGGCCAAAGTTCCGGGCGCCGACAAAGCCAAATTCGACGCCGCTGTGAAGGCCGCCGAAACCGGCTGCCCCGTTTCCAAGGTGCTTAAGGCAGAAATCACCGTCAACGCGCGCCTCGAATCCTGAGCGAACCTTCGCCGGCGCGTTTTCACCGTCCCAGCCCAGCGAGTACAATGCCGCACATGATTCCGTATCCGGTGCCCTTCGTTGCGGGTGTCGCCATCTTTTTGATCGTGCTTTGGGATGCTTTCGAATCGATCATCCTGCCGCGCCGCGTCACGCGTAAGTTCCGCCTCACGCGGCTGTTCTACAAAATCACCTGGACCATCACGAAATCGATCGGCAATCTCATCCGCTCAAGGAAGATGCGTGAAAATTTCTTCGGTTTTTTTGGGCCCAGTTCCCTGCTCTTGCTGTTGGCCGTCTGGGCTGTTGGTCTCGTTTTTGGTTTTGGCCTCATGCAATACGGTGCCGGCTCCGCCGTGAACGCCTCCGGTCTCCAACCGAGTTTCGGAACCGATTTTTACCTCAGCGGCACCACATTTTTCACACTTGGTTTGGGCGATGTAGTTCCGCGCTCCGCCTTGGCGCGCGCACTCGTGGTCACCGAGGCGGGCTTCGGTTTCGGATTTCTCGCCGCCATCATCGGCTACCTCCCTTTCATCTACGGTTCGTTCTCCAAGCGCGAAGTCGACATCTCTCTCCTCGACTCCCGCGCCGGCACTCCGCCCACCGCCGGTGAACTCCTGCGCCGCCACGCCTACGATGGCGGCCGCGAGGCCTTGCACGAATTGCTCAAAGACTGGGAGCTCTGGTCCGCCGAGCTCATGGAAAGCCATCTCTCCTACCCCGTCCTCGCTTTCTTTCGCTCCCAGCACGACAACCAATCCTGGATCGCCTCTCTTACTGCCATTCTGGACGCCTGCGCGCTGCTCAAAGCCGGCATGGTCGGTGCTTGCGAACGCCAGGCAGATCTCACCTTCGCCATCGCGCGCCACGCCGTCGTCGACCTCGCGCAGGTCTTTGGCACGCCGCCGCATCCTTTGCCGTACGAGCGCCTCTCCCTAGAAGATTTGCGTCGCATCCGCGCCACTCTCGCCGAACATGGCATGCGCTTGCACGATACCGACGCCGCCACTGACAAACTGATCGACTTCCGCGCCATGTACGAGCCGTACGTCTATGCGTTGGCTACCTATCTCAATCACACTCTTCCGCCATGGATTCCGCTGAAAAAAGCAAAAGACAATTGGCAGACCACCGCATGGGCCACAGCCACGGGCATATCCCTCGACAAGCCCGAACACGTCACCGTCGACGACCATTTTTAAATTTCACAGGAGACCTCAAAATGAAAGCCATCCAGGTAGCTGAATTCGGCGGTCCCGAAGTCCTCAAGCTGAACGAAATTCCCACACCGAAACCCGACGCCGGCCAGGTACTCATCAAAGTCCACGCCGTCGGCGTGAATCCCTACGACACCTACATGCGCACCGGCACCTACGCGATCAAACCGCCGCTTCCCTACACTCCCGGCTCCGATGCTGCCGGTGTTGTCGAAGCCGTCGGCTCGGGAGTCAAAAATCTAAAACCTGGCGATCGCGTTTACACCGCGAAAACAATCACTGGCGCCTACGCTCAATACACTCTGACACTCGAAGCGCAAGCGCAGAAACTCCCCGACAACACCTCTTTTGAACAAGGGGCGGGCGTGTGGGTTCCCTACGGCACCGCCTATCACGCCATCTACCACGAAGCGAAAGTGCGTGCCTCCGAAACCGTGCTCGTCCACGGAGCCAGCGGCGGCGTAGGTTCTGCCGCGGTGCAGATGCTCCACGCCATGGGCGCCACCATCTTTGGCACCGCCAGCACCGATGCAGGCCGCGATTTAATCAAGCGTGAAGGCGCCGCGCAAGCGTTCGACCACTCAAAAGCAGGCTATACAGACGAAATCATGAAAGCCACCGGGGGCCGCGGTGTCGATGTCATTCTCGAAATGCTCGCGAATGTGAATCTCGCCCAGGATCTGAAAATGCTGGCGCAGTTCGGTCGCGTAATCGTGATTGGCAATCGCGGCGAAGTCACCATCAATGCTCGCGATCTGATGGCGCGCCGGTCCTCCGTTCGTGGATTCACGCTGTGGGCGACGACCGAGGCCGAAACTGCCGACATCCACGCCGGCATTTACGCGGGATTGGCAAACGGCACGCTGACGCCAATCGTCGGGAAGAAATTCCCGCTCGCCGACGCCGCCAGCGCTCACAAAGAAGTTTTGACTCCTGGCGCCGCCGGCCAGATCGTCCTCATTCCCTAAAGCGACGAAAATTAGCGACGATTCATTTGCCATGAACGCCGATTGGGTTCGCAAAATTTGCCTCTCTTTTCCGGGCGCCACTGAACATGTGATCTGGCAGGGCGATCTGACCTTCAAAGTCGGCGACAAAATGTTCGCCCATACCGTTCTGGAAGTCGCTCCGGTGTGGCTGTCCTTCAAAACCTCGCACGAAAATTTCGCGGAGTTGACGGAGCGCGCGGGCATCATCCCCGCGCCTTATCTCGCCCGCGCTCAATGGGTCGCCTTGGAAACGCGAGAAGCTTTACCAATGGACCAGCTCGCAGCTCTTCTTCGCGAATCGTACGATCTGGTAGTTTCTAAACTTCCGACGAAGGTTCGCGACCAACTTTCCCACAGCAGTACACCCGCCGCGCATTCGGCCTGGCGGAAGTCAGCTCCATCCAAACAACGCATCGTAAGGAAACGCGGCGAAGTGCCCGCGAAAAAGAAAAAGAAAGAGAAGAAAAAGAAATAGCGGGCTCGCGCGCCACCCGGAATTATTGCTCCGAAGGCCCCCGCGGCACGGACTTCAGATATGCAATGATCGCCTTGGCATCCGTGGGATGCAGGTGGTACGTATGCATCGGCGGGCGCAGCGTCTCACCTTGCGGCCCCATGCCTCTTTCCAGCACTCGCTCCATCTGTTCGTCTGTAAAACTCGGCAGCCCCGCAAGTGATGGCGCGCTGTCCGCCCAATTCGAGATGCGCTGCACCGGACGAATCCAGATCGACGCGCCGCGCAGCCAAGCAGCGCTTTTCAACTCACCGTTTTCGTCGCGTGGAGTGTGGCACTCCGGACATCGGGCCACCTCTTCCACCAGATATTTCCCGCGCTCGACATCGCCCTCCGCCGCTCGGCTCTGAGCCACAGCTCGATTCCGTGAAATGTTTGCGGAAATCAGAAACGCCGCCGCAATAACGGCGGCGGACACAACAATGGTGCGCAGCATCGCTACCTCTCGCGGCCTGTTTGCAGGCGGCTAACGTTCACAATGTAGGATGAGCGACAGCGGTGTTCGGACTGCGATGAGACTGTTCAGCCCCGGTTATATTGCTTTACGGGCGGTCCTTATCGTCGTATTCACCGGGAACATCGTCTTGCGTAACTTCGTGGGTGTGCACTTCCTGCTCGATGTTGGTGTCGGCTTCTTCCACGCCACGCACGACCCCCGCCTCGAAGGTCTGCCCTTCTTCCAGCAGTTCGTCGGCGCTCTCCGAGTCCACATCTTCCACAACTGAAATGCCGCCGAAGTCACCGCCGCCCGCGCCAGCGCGAGCCACTCTCGCTCTGGGTTTGAGCTGCACGGTTTCGACGCTCTGAGTAGCGCCATCCGCTATGGAAGGCGCTATCGGGCTAACCCGTGCTCTTTTCTTCGTTGAGGTTTTTGCCCCACTGCGAGCCTTGCTCGCCCCCATGTTTCTTCCAGCAGATTTCTTCGTCGAAGCCTTGGCCTTCACCAGCGCTTTCTTTGCCGAGGGCTTGGACTTGCCCACCACAGTTTTCCTTCCGCTGGCATTCGTTTTCTGCTTCTTGCTGTTGCTCTTTTTTGTCTTTTTCATGTGCGAAGTCTACCACCAACTAGTGAGATGCGCGGAGCGTCCGTATGGTCTCAACTGGTGCGCCCGGTAAAAGGGAGCCGTTCACGGCACTTTACCTAGATCCACGAAATCGACGATCCATGGTGTCGTCCTCAAATCCAATCGCGCGACCGTCACCGGCAATGTGAATCTTCGTGGCCCGGCGCTCCCCGGGTTCAGGTACAAAACACCCGCACGCTCGCTGCGTCCGAATTTATGTGAGTGGCCGCTGATGACTGCGCCAAATCCCGCGGTGGCGGGGTCAATATCCAGGTCGTGCACATCGTGCAATACGTAGATCTGTACCACGCCGGCGTCCGCTATGGCGTTTACCGGGAGCGCTTGCGCCCAGGCTTCCCGGTCCACGTTGCCGCGCACGGCCACAACGGGCGCGAGTTCGCCAAGTGTGTCCAGTATTTTGGGATCGCCCACGTCGCCGGCGTGAATGATGAGTTCGGAGCCGCGCAGCGCATCTACCGCTTCCGGCCGCAGCAGCCCATGCGTGTCAGAGATCAGCCCGATTCGTTTTGGAGGCTTCCCCACGGTCGATCACTCTGCGGGTCCCCGCCGCAAATGTCAAAGCGACTCTGCGTAAAAATAGGGGCACAGCATGCTGCGCCCCGAGCTCGCAAAACGTAATGTTTTCGCCGTAAGCGCTTAGCTACGTGCTCATCGCGGGTACTTTTTCCGGCGTACTCACCATGCGGCGAAGCGGCTTCGCGCCGGGCACCGGAAAAGACATGTGCCAGAAGTTAATATCTTGGTTGGTGAATTCGAGGCCGACATATGTCTTACCGTCGCGGGAATTTCGGATTGTCACGATTTTGGCTTCAACTTTTTCGCGCGTCCGTTCGTTCTCCAAATGCACCAGGTCGCCCATGGACACCATTACGCTCAACTCGATTAGTGCGCCATGCAGGCTTACCGTGTGCGAGTTGGTCTCCACTGCGAAAGGCGAGCCGCTCGCGCTTATTCCGCGAACCTTGAGCGGCACCGTCAGCATCACGCGAAGCGTGCGCCGTCGTTCTTTGCAACGAAAGTGAAGAATCGCCATGGGACCATACCTCTCGTTCTGAAATTCGCTCGTCTCAGAAATTCGTGTCGCGTTAAAGTCGCTTTGCTATGCGAGCAGTCTGACGCGTGAACCCACCCTGCGATGAATCCGACTGCTCGAGAACATGTTCATTTTGTCGCCCTCCACCGAAGGGCACAATGGCAGGTCCGTACCAACTTGGGCCTATAAAAAGCGGTACCCTCGTACTCCCCCATCTGTTAGGGAAGCCCTCTTCCAAGCTGAGGAATTTAAAATCCTTCTATCTCATTAATTCTATGACCCTTATTAGGTAAAGATGCTAGACATCTCCCACCTTCCCCGCTGATCCGTACTGAGACGGCCTTTCTGCAAGCACTCGAATCGCACTCATCGTATAGGCTGTGACTCGCAACCTTTACCGGGCTCCAAGGAAAGATTCCTGAACGTACTTGAAATGCGTAATCCCAACGCTCAGCGGATAGTGGCGGAGATTAGCGACAGCGCGTTGACGCGCGCGCGGTCCACGGTCAGGCCCCAGTGCAGATGCGGGCCCGTGACGCGGCCAGTCGCCCCGACTTTTCCGATCACCGCGCCGGCTTCTACCAGGTCGCCCGGCTTCACATCGATCTCGGAGAAGTGACCGTAGAGCGTGTAAACACCGAAGCCGTGATCGATCAGCACGGTGTTCCCGGAAAAATAGAGTTCTTCGGCCAGGACCACGCGGCCACGCTGGCTTGCGTGGACCGGGGTGCCGGTGAGTGCGGGAATGTCGACGCCGGTGTGCGGCGAACTTGGCTTGCCATTGAGCACACGGCGACGGCCAAAGTTCTTCCCGGTCGTGGCGCCATCGATGGGAATGCGGAATTTTCCCTGCCACAATTTTTCCGGAGTAATGGTGGCGTAGAGTTCGCGGAGTTTTTTGCCGTCTTCCTGAGCCTTGGCGAGTTGCTCCGGATTGGGTTCGACGAAATTTGGCGCGACTTTCAACCGCTCGGTGGCGAATTTTCCAGCCCTCACCGTGATGGCGGCTTTGCAGCTGATGGTACCGGCGTCCTCGGATTTCGCACTCACGGTGAAGTCGTATGTTCCTGCGGGTTTTTCGAGATCGATGCCCAGCAGCGCATAGTGAATATCCTGTAGGTCGGATTTGTTTTTCGAGGCCCCGCGCGCGACGGTTGCATTCGCTTTAGCGGTGGTCTTCATTGCAGTTGGAGTTTGCCTGCCAGAACGGGAGCGGTTTCTCGTCCCACGTTCCAGATACATCAGCGAGTGCAGTCGGGCTGCGAAGTTCGGCTTGCAGCAGGCTGCCTTGGAGAGCATTAGCGGCACTCAGGCGCAGCTCCACGCCATCGGGAACAATCTGTCTTGCTCCAGGTTGTCGCCACAGTTTTCGGTTGCGGGCGTTTCCTGGTTTGCGGCGAATGATGCTGATGGCAAGAAAAGAATGACAATGCCGAGGATCGCGAGCGAATGCGTGATTTTCTTTGAGCGTAGCAAGTGCATCATCTCAAGTTTGCCGCGTCGTTCAGTTTGCTACGGCTTTCGGAGATTTATCGATGTTTGGTTTGCTGCGTGTGTCCTGCTGATTCACTTTCCAGCGCCGATGCTAGGTGCGTGCCTGGACATTCCCCAACCAACTGCAATCGGCCGAACCATGCCGTGGCTCCAAACTACGTTTCAAGGCCGATGATGCGCATCAATGCCAGCGCATTCGACTTGGTGACCACCCCATCGCGCAGCTTGTAGTCGAAATGCATCTCGTTATTCGCCACCTGATCCTCCAGATGCATGTTACGAAGCACGGCGCCGATCCCCGACGTAATTTCCGTCAACGCCAGGTCGTGAGTGGTGACGATGCCGATAGCGCCGCGCTGGAGCAGTCCGCGCAACAAGCTTTCCGCGCCAATCCTCCGGTCGTGAGAATTGGTGCCTTCCAGAAGCTCGTCGAACAGGAACAGCAGTGGTGGGGTGGCAATCATCCCGTTTCCCGCGGATGTGCGAATTGGCCAGATCGAACACCCGACGGATGTGCAGGATCTCCGTGTAAAAAGTCGAACGCCCTTCCTGCAACGAGTCGGTGCTGCGAATGCGCGTGCCGATCGTGAGCGGCGAAAGCCGTAGAGATTTCGCGCGAACCGGCGCGCCCGCCATGGCCAACACCGTGTTTATGCCTACCGTGCGGAGCAGTGTGCTTTTACCCGACATGTTGGAGCCGCTGATAAGGATCACGCGCGTCGAGCTGTCGAGCGTGATCGAGTTGCGGATGCACTTTGCAGTGCCCAAAAGTGGATGGCCGAGCTCTTCGCCGGAAAAAAAAGCACCGGTTATGTCGGGCGGCGAATCATAAAACCCAGGCGCAACTTCGGCAACGGAGGCGGCGGCATCCACGAGTTGCGGAAACGGATCCGCGGGATGCTCGAACGAATACGTTGCGAGTGAAAGAAGCGCCTCCATCTCCGCTGCGATGTTGATCCATGTGTGCATGCGCGCACCATGGCGGTGTCGCCAGGATTCTGCGGCGAACGCCACCTGTAACGTATACAGCAGCGGGAGTTCGGCGATATGCGCAAGCAGACTATGGTGGGCGTCGATCCAGTAGACCGTACGGGCGAGTTGGCGGATCGCACGGGACGCAGGAGCGGCGGCACGGCTGAGCTCAGCGGCGAATTTCTGCAAGCGAGGCGAGGTAAAAGGCTCGCGTTCAAAACGCCGCAAGATCTGCGCAAACAATACGAGCCCTTCGGCGTTGCATGAGACTCCGCTGAGAACGGAATCCGCTCGCCGCAGCAGCCAGCGGCGAAACAGGATTTGCACGATCAGAACAATGAGGAGCGGCGCATATTGCTCCGAATAAAACCAATAAATGATTGCAGCGATGAAGGCGACTGCGAGTGCGACCGCAACGACGCGCATGCCGCCGGCGGGCAGCACGCGCGGGCTTTCCGCCCAACCTATCAGCGATTCAGGATCGAGGCGCGCGCCGAGATCTTCTCCGGTCAGCGCAATATCTTCGTGCAGATCGAGTTTCGGTCGAAGTTCGACAACCAGCTCTTGCCGCTCGAGAATCTCTGGCTTGGAAGATGGCGAAAGCAGCCAGTGCGCCAGTCGATTTTCGCCCATGGGCAGGCGCGCCGTGGAGAGCAACTCGAAGAGACTTCCGCGGCCAAACAGATCGAGATCGTCCGCGTAAACGTGCTTTTCATCGCGAAAACGCTCGCCAGTTTGGCCGGTGCCAAGCCAGCGATCATCTATGCGGGCAATTCCTTTTTTGTAGTAGGACGCTGCAGTTTGCGCGCGATGGTGGCCGCGAAGAATTTGCTCGTGAACGGCGGCGAGAATCAGATACAGCGCGACCGGAGCCAGCAGCCACGCTGGCTGCAGGAATTGTTTTCCGAGGGAGAGATACAGCAGCAGAAGTCCTGCCGCGACTACAGCAAGCTTGATGTTGCCAATGCGAATGTGGAGGCGGTTCTTGGAGGCGGCGAGAGCTTCGTAATTTGCGAGCCGTTTAGCGTATTCGGCGTGAGGATCGGACACGCAACCTCTTTCGATATGCGTTGGGCACCCGGCGTTGCGCAGTACTCGTGTGGGCCGAAACGTTGGATGCAGGTATGAGTTTACCTCAGCGTCGAGTTTGCGCGTCAGTCTTCGCCAATATCTTCGTGCCAAACGGCGGGATTCGCGGCGATGTAATCGGCGAGCAGCTTTATGCATTCGGCGGAGTGCAGGTCGATGACCGTCACACCGTTTTCACGTAGCCAATCAATGCCGCCGGCGAAGTTGACGGATTCTCCCACCACAACGGTGCCGATATTGAATTGCCGCACCAACCCGCTGCAATACCAGCAGGGAGCCAGCGTCGTCACCATGATTTTGTCGCGATAGTTGCGCTGGCGGCCGGCTTTGCGGAAGGCGTCTGTCTCACCGTGGACTGAGGGATCGTTCTCCTGAACGCGGCGATTGTGGCCGCGACCCAATAGTTTGCCATCACGGGAGAACAGCGCCGCGCCGATGGGGATGCCGCCTTCCGCAAGACCCAGGCGCGCTTCCTCGATCGCCACTTGCAGCAGCGATTCGTAAAAGCTGTGATCATTTCTCATTGGCATGGTCATGAATTCACGATCTTGACGGAAGTTTGTACTGAGTAGAAGTAGCACAGCTCGCTGCCTGTGCCTGCGGAAAATAGCGGCAACTCCGAGGTTCGACGCAGGCACCTTTTATCCGCGGCACTGTCCATTGTCACCTTACAGCAGCGGCCCAGCAGATTGAGTCGCGTTGCTCTTGACGTTGGCAAGGCAGGAGTGCCTGTGCTACTCAATCGGAATCTGCACCGACTCTTTGGCGGTGGCGAGGACGATGGTGGTGCGAGTACGCGCGATGCCTAATTTGTCCTTCAGCTCCTTGGCGAGCAGATTGTCGAGGTCGGCGGTGGTGCGGCAGCGCGCTTTGAGCAGGTAGTCGTCGTCTCCGGCGATGTGGTGGCATTCGCAGATCTGATCCATCTTTGCGATGGCGCGCAGGAAGGTGCCGCGATTCCGGGAGTTGGCAAGAGTGACGAAGATGAAGGCGGTGAGCGGATAGCCAAGCGCGGTGGCATCGAGGAGCGCGGCGTAGCCGGTGATGACTTTGGCTTCTTCGAGCTTGCGGACACGTTCCGCGGCGGAAGGAGCAGACAGGCCGAGAGTGTGGCCGAGTTCGGCCCAGGTGGCGCGGCCCTGGCGCATCAGGAGTTGGAGCGCCTTCTTATCCAAGGTATCCAGCGTTGATCTCCTACGAATCGATGTAATTGACTTCGACATGCATTGTAATCATAATACCCGGACTGTGCGAGGTTACGAATCCAATGCATACGCGGCCATTCCACATTGGCAAGCAAGGATACTAGCGCAATCAGCGATGCTTTTCGCGAAATTGTGGCACGCCATCCGTTTGCGGAAAGCGAGCGCACACTCCAGGAATTCGTCGATGCCTGGGAAAGAGGCACGCTGCCGAAAAAATGCTGGACGCATGGAGCACACGTGGGAGTCGCGGCGTACTTTGCCTACGAATATCCCATCGACGTGTTGATCCGGGTGATGCGGCTTGGAATCCGGCACTACAACCTGGCTTCCGGCGGCGCGAATACCGAGGACAACGGGTATCACGAGACGCTGACGCGCTTTTGGGCGGGCGAAGTTGCGAACCTGGTGCGAGCGGGAGCATTCGAGTCACGGCTGGAGGCAGTGCGAGCGGCGCTGGTGCGGTTCGGTGAGTGCAGTGGGCACTTCCGTAAATTTTACGGCTTCGACGTGGTGGCGAGCCGGCGGGCGCGGAGGGAGTGGGTGGCACCGGATGTGATCGAAAAGGAAGAGCGCAGTACCCCCATCAATTCTGAAAGACGTTGTAAGCTGATGACGATAAGCAGGTTCGGCCTGATTTCTTGTTTTAAAGATCGCAGCGTTCCTAGTTAGGTTGAGGCATCCGCCATCGTGGTACCCCCCACCCCGATCGTTTCCGAACAAATAGCGCTTAAGTTCTTGATTCTGGGCAGCTTGTCAAAAACGACGCTGCACAAGAGCGTTGCTAGGTGGCGAGCTGCCGGAGATTGGGCGTGAGGGTAAATGGAAAAGGCGCCGCGATTCGCGGCGCCTGGTGGTAGTTCCATGGAGGAGAGTATAACAAAGTTTAGGGATTTGTCAAGTCCATTTGGGATATAGATGCTGGCAGTGACGGTCTGCCGGTTCAACTTACGGGTTGTCGATCGTGCTTAGTCGCGGGCAGCGTTGGCACAGGCAAGAGTGCCTGTGCTACTGCGGACCCACATCGTCTGCTTAGGCACACGGTGCCCTCCGCGTTGCGGCTATAAACCTTTTAAATTCAGTTAAAAGATTCGGCTGAGGGCCTGCTTATAGACCTGTCGTGTTTGGAGGGTGACATGGCAGGCAAGGCTTGGATCTGGTGTGTGGTGCTCGGGGCGGTATCTATTACTGTCGGGTTGGGGGTGATCGGGCATGTTGGGAAGGCTGCGTTGCCTAAAGAAAAGGTGACGTCGGCAATGCTCGCCGGGGCGCCGCCCAAACCTCTGGCTAGAAAGCCGGTGGCGAAGCCCGCGCCACGGGAGTCTGCGCTCTCGACGTATGCGAGCGGCGAATATGGCGCCACCTTCCGGTATCCACGAAATTATCCGCTGGATGAGGGCCCGCTGGATCAAGTGACCGAGGACATGCCGGGCTTGCGTAACCAGTCAGACCTAGAGGCGGAGCAGGCTGGCGGAATACTGGTGGCCACGATCGCGGTACCGAGCGATTCTTTCCCGAATACGACGTTTGCCGGTGGATCGGTGCAATTCGCGGTCAATCGGTATCTGACAGGCGAGGGTTGCCGGCAATTTCCGGTGGAGCGCCTTGGCGATGCGCACGGAGCGACAGGTATCAAAACGATTGCCGGTGCGCCATTTGCGTGGGCGGACAGCGAGGCGGGCGAAGGCGATACCGAGTTCGTCGAACGCGACTATGCTGGCTTTGCGAACGGGACGTGTTACGAGTTCTTTGTGCGCGTGGGCACTGAGGGTGGTCCGGATACTGCGGACGCGAAACCCGCGAATCAGAAGAAGATACTCGGGCAACTGGAGAAGATCGTTGACAGCTTACAGCTACGGGAAAGGGAGATCTCGATGCTGGATCGGGTTCCCGGAAAACCGCTGCAACAACGCCGTTAACGGCTTTTAATGCCGGGAGCAGGATCACGTCGGTGCCGCGCCCGCGTGCGAAAGCGTAGCAGTTACAGCATGGTAGCTTCGCGGATGCTTGTTGCGGTGATTTGGAAAGGCTAACCTAATTGCAGCAGGTGTAGATCGGGTTTGGCTTTCCCCTTCCTGTCAAACCTCCCCATTCCACCGTCTGGGCGAGGGTATCCGTGTCGATTTTTGAGAAATCGCAGGCCGAGAAGCGCAGCGCGTCAGCCGCGGCGCAGGAGCGGCGTGCGTATCCGCGATATCCGTTCAGCGCCTCGGCAGAAGCAGTGCATATTCAGACAGACACGCGGCTGAGCGGTCGCGTGAGCGACCTGGGGGGTGGCGGATGCTACCTGGACACGATCAACCCGTTCCCCGTAGGCGCGGAGGTCAAGATTGGCATTGTGAAGGACCATGCGAAGTTCGTGGCGCAGGCGCGGGTGTTGTATGCGACGCCGGGAATGGGCATGGGACTGGCATTTACGAAGATCGAGCCGGAATCGTTGCATGTTCTGGAGGAGTGGCTGCGGGAGTTGAGCGGCGAATCGCCGCAGGATCAGAAGGCTTTACAGGATGATGAGCTTCTTACGCTGGCGGTTGCAGCGGATGCGGGGAACCAGCAGCGGAACGTGTTGAATGAATTGATTGGGATGTTGATGCGGAAGCAGATTTTGACGGATGCGGAGGGGGAGGAGTTGTTGAGGAAGTTGACGGAGTGAAGGGGCTGCGGTGGGGCGAAGATCGTACTGGCGGAAGACGGAATTATTATTGAGGCTGAATCTAAACCCGCACCCTTAAATTCGAAGGGTGCGGCACCCTCGGGAGAAAAGCTGTTGCACGTGGGATAAGGGTTGCCGAGTTGGGTCGTGATCCGTTGTCCGCGCAGGCGCGGAATTCGGATGGGACGGACCTGAAGTACGCTACGGGCTGCTCCGGTCGGGATGACAGATTTGGGTTGTTGCTCGGGGGTTGGAAATTACTTGAGGCAGGCGGCGATTTTGGTTTGGTATTCGCGAGCCTTGGCGATGGCGGCAGGCTCGTCTACGGTGAGCAGTTTGTGGTTGCGCATGACGATGCGGCCGCCGATCAGTACGGTTTCGATGTTGCTGGCCTTCAGCGAATAGGCGAGTTGGGAATAGACGTCGAACATGGGGACAGCATTGGGCGCGTCGAGGCTGATGATAATCAGATCGGCTTTTTTGCCAGGCTCCAGCGAGCCGATTTGTTTTTCCATGTGAAGGGCGCGGGCGCCGTCGATGGTGGCCATCTCCACCGCGCCTCTGGCGCCGAGCGCGCGCGGATCCATTTTTGAGATTTTCTGCAGCTTTGCCGCCAGATCTATTTCTTCCATCAAGTCGAAATCATTGTTACTGCCGGCGGGGCCGTCGGTGCCAAGGCCCACGGGAATGCCAGCGGCACGTTCTTCGACTACGGGGGCGATTCCGCTGGCAAGCATCATGTTGCTGGAAGGATTGTGCGCGCAGCCCACGTGTTTGTCGGCCAGGATTTTGCGATCGGCGTCGTCCACGTAGATGCAGTGTGCGGCGAGGACGTCAGGGGCCAGCAGGCCGATGCGATCGAGATACTGTACGGGCGTGGCGTGATTTTTCGCCAGGCTCTCGTCTAGTTCCTTTTTCATTTCGGCGACATGGATGAGGATGGGCGCATCGTACTTGCGCGCTAGCGCGGCGGCGTCTTTGAGCGTTTGCTCGGAGTCGGTGTAGATGGAGTGCGGAGCGACGGCTGCATGGATGAGCGGATCGTTACGCCAGCGCTGGAGGAATTTGTCGGCGTAGGCGAGAAGCTGGTCGTGCGTTTTGTTGTCGGGAGCGGGAAAGTCGATGAAGGTTTCGCCGAGGATGCCGCGCATGCCGGCAGCTTTGGTTTCTTCGGCGATGGCGTCTTCGAAATAGTACATGTCGGCGAAGGTGGTGACGCCGGAGCGGATTTGCTCGGCGGCGGCCAGGCGAGTGCCCCAGCGGACGAAATCTTCGGTGACGTTTTTGGCTTCGGCGGGAAAGATAAATTTTCGCAGCCAGTCGTCGAGCGTGACGTCATCTTTAAGGCCGCGGAAGAGAGACATGGGGACATGGGTATGGGCGTTGATCAGGCCAGGGAGCATGAGTTTGTTGCGGGCGTCGATCGTTTGCTTGGCTTGAATTGTTTTGGGATCGATGGAGGAGACAGAGAGGATTTCGTCGCCGCGGATCGCGATTGTGCCGTTTTCTAATACGCGGCGTTGTGGATCCATGGTGACGATGGTGGCGTTGGTGATTAGGAGATCGATCTGTGGCGATTGTTCTTGAGGGTGGACGGAGAGCGACACTGTGAGAACTAGGAGGGCTACGATCAGAAGTTTGCGGGGCATTTGTGTCTCCGGAGACCTGTGGGAGTTTAGCTGAGAACGCCGCATCAGGTTTGATCGAGATCGGCGGTTTGATTTGGTTCGTGTGGAGTTTAAACCCGCACCCTGAAAACCGCAGGGTGCGGCACCCGACGCCCATCCAACTGTTCCTTCAACGGCTGAAGCTCTTCTGTAGCGGGTTTATGTCGGACCTAGAGAACCGCGCCTGATGCCAAGATGCAATGAACTCAGAGGTTGGAGGCGTCGAAAGGCTTGGGAAAAAGCTCACGCATTTGGATTTGCTCGGTTTTGCCTTTCAGGTTCGTGAGGATGACAGGAATGTCGCCGCAGAATTCCCAGATAAGTTGGCGGCAGGCACCGCAGGGTGGCGTGAGGGTGTCGGTGTCCGTGACGACTACGATGGCGTCGAAGCCGCGTTCGCCTTCGCTGAGGGCTTTGAAGATGGCGATGCGTTCGGCGCAGACGGTTAGGCCGTAGGTGGCGTTCTCTACATTGCAGCCGCCGAAGATGCGGCCAGAGGTGGCGCGGAGAGCGGCGCCTACGCGGAAGTTAGAGTATGGGGCATGGGCGTTTTCGCGCGATTGTTTGGCGATGGTGATGAGGTGATCGTGATCGGACATGGGCGGAAGTTAGCATGGGAGGGGAGGGATTTGCTACAGAGGTGCGCGAAGTGAGGTTGTGATAGGTCGAGATTGTTCGATGTAGGAGTTGCGGCAATGTTGAAGGAGCGACCCACCCTTTGCAAGAGGCGCAAAGGATGGGCCACCCGAGGAAAAGAGCAAAACGCAATCAATGGAGCATCGCTCGACTAAAGCGAAGTGGCGATGCGAGGGATTATCGCGCGGAGAAGGGCGATGAAATCGTTCTTGATGCGAGCACCGGTGGCGAATACTTCTTCCGCTGTGAGCGGCGCTCCGGTGATTCCTGCGGCCATGTTGGTGACGCAGGAAATGCCCAGCACGCGGATGTTGCTGTGGCGAGCGGCGAGCACTTCGGGGACCGTCGACATCCCGACGAGATCGGCGCCGAGCGTGCGGAACGCGTGAATTTCCGCGGGCGTTTCATAGTTGGGCCCGGCGAGCGCAAGGTAAACGCCTTCGTGAATATTCAGGCGCAGCTTTTTCCCTTCTTCAGCGACGAAGCGTCGGAAGTCGGGATCATAGGCGCGAGTCATGTCCGGGAAGCGGACGCCGAAACGGTCGTCGTTCGCGCCGATCAGCGGATTGGTAGGCTGCAAATTTATGTGATCGCGCAGGATGACCAGCGCGCCTTCGGAGTATGTGAGATTGATGCCACCGGCGGCGTTGGTGAGAATGACGGCCTTTACGCCCATGCGTTGGAAGACGCGGATCGGGAAGGCGACTTCTTTCGCGGAATAGCCCTCATAAAGATGCACGCGGCCCTGCATCCCGACGACGGGGATGTCCCCGACTTTTCCGATGACGAGCTTGCCAGCGTGGCCGATGGCTGTGGAGCGCGGGAAGCGCGGGATTTTGGCGTAGGGAATTTTCGTGGCCGAGGCGAACTCGTCGGCGAAAGCGCCAAGGCCTGACCCGAGGACGAGAGCGATGCGCGGACGAAGTTTGGTTTTGGAGTGAATGAATTTTGCGGCGCGTGTAGCGTTGGTGAATTCGGCGGAGGCCGGAGTGATTTTGGCGGCGGGCATGCTGTTAGCCGAAGATGCCGACGATGGATGCGGAGATCAGGTTTGCCATGGTGCCGGCTAGCATCGCGCGTATGCCGAATTTCGCAAGCTGATCGCGTTGCTCTGGCGCGAGGGCGCCGATGCCGCCGATCTGAATGCCGATAGAGCTGAAGTTGGCGAAGCCGCAAAGGGCGAAGGTGGCGATGGTGAACGTGCGCGGGTCGAGAGTGTCTTTGATTTTGCCGAGTTCGGCGAAAGCCACAAATTCGTTGAGCACCATGCGCGTTCCCAGGAGATTGCCGATCGCGGAAGCATCATGCCAGGACACACCAATGAGCCAGGCGACCGGAGCGAAAATCCAGCCGAGAATTTGCTGCAGGCTGTACGGAAACCAGTGAATGTAAATGTGCACCCAGCCCATCAGGGCATTAAGCAGCGCGAGCAGCGCAAGAAAAACGATCAGCATTGCTCCGACGTTGAGCGCAAGGTGCAGGCCATCGACGGTGCCGCGCGCGATGGCGCCCAGAACGTTGGACTCTTTCTGCGCTTCGGGCATCTGCACGCGGCCGGCGGTCAGTGGCTGCTCCGTTTCCGGGACCAGCATCTTGGCCATGAGCAGCGTGCCGGGAGCGGTCATGATCACGGCAGTTAGCAGATTCTTCGGATCGGCGCCGCCGACACGGATGTAAGCGGCCATCATGCCGCCAGAAATGTGCGCCATACCGCTGGTCATCACGGTCATGAGTTCGGATTTGGTGAGGCGCGGCAGAAATGGGCGGATAGTAAGCGGAGCTTCCGTTTGTCCCATGAAGATGCTTGCAGCCACGTTGAGCGATTCCGCGCCGCTGGCGCCCATGATTTTAGTCATGACCCAGGCGGCCGCGCGAATGATGATCTGCATGACGCCCAGGTGATAGAGCACAGCGAAAAATGCGGCGATGAAGATGATGGTGGGCAGCACCTGGAACGCGAAGATCAAGCCGAGCGATGAATCGGCTTTACCGAGTTCGCCGAAGATAAAGGTTGAACCGACGTAAGAGAAATCGAGGAGATGCTTGGCGCCCGCCCCGAGAGTCTGAAAAATAATCTGGCCGGAAGGAACACGGAGAACGAAGAGACCGAGCGCGAGTTGCAGGCCAAGTCCCCACGCAATGGTTTTCATCTTGATGGCGCGCCGATTGGTAGAAAAAAGATAAGCGAGGCCGAGGATCACGGCGATGCCTAGCACGCCTGTCGAGACGTCCCATTGGACCTCTTTCTTCACGGTTGCTTCGCTAAGCCTGAAACACCTGCAGATTTGAAGTTCTGCCAAGTTCAATCGGTCGAGATCCTTCAGCGACCCTTGTCGGGTCGCTTCAGATGACAATGACGCCGGTTTTACGCCGGCGTTCGGCAAAATATATTTCTACGCTGCGACCTATGTCCCATCTACTTCGGACCGATGACCGACCTATATCCGAACTGTGCGCGGATCCATGCGCCGAGCAGCTATGTGAGCCTACCTCGGCTAAAGCATCAATCAGTGCAGACCCATTCAGCGACCTGCGTAAGACTCAAGATCCATCCCCCAGATTACGCGCCGATCAGCCGACGAATCAGCGGCGGCGTGTCGCGCGGCGGCTCGGCGGCGATTTCGTAGCTCGCCGCAATCATCGCTTTAGCTTCAGCCAGCCGGGCGTCGGCATTGTATCGAACCGTGACCAGTGGTTGGCCTTTTTCCACGGCATCGCCGATGCGCTTGTGAAATTCCAATCCGACGCCGTGATCGATGGTGTCTTCTTTCTTTTCACGCCCGCCACCCAATATCGCAAGCGCGATGCCCAGTTGTTCGCATTTTGTCGAAGCGATGTAGCCGGCGCTGGCGGCGGTAACATCAACGTGAAATTTTGCACACGGCAAGCGCGCAGGCTCATCGACCACCCGCGGGTCGCCGCCTTGCAGCGCAATTCCCTGCTTGAATTTTTCTTTGGCTTGCCCCGTCGCGATCATCGTTTCCGCCAGGCTACGGCCGTCCTCCACCGACGCGGTGCGTTCCCCCAGGAAGAACATCCATGCAGACAACTCGATGCTCAGATCGCGGAGGTCGGCGGGTCCGCGACCGCTCAACACTTCGATCGATTCAATCACTTCGCTGGAGTGCCCCGCGGCGCGACCAAGCGGCTGATCCATCGAGGTGAGCAGTGCGACGACCTTTTTGCCCATGCGCTTACCGGTGTCGACCATCAATTCCGCGAGCGCGCGGCGTCTTCTTCGTGCTTCATGAACGCGCCGGAGCCGGTCTTGACGTCGAGCACGAGCGCGTCGATACCTTCGGCCAGCTTTTTGCTCATGATCGACGCGCAGATCAGCGCGGTGCTTTCCACGGTGCCGGTGACATCACGCAGTGCGTAAAGTTTCTTGTCGGCGGGCGCAATCTCGGCGGTCTGGCCGATCATGGCGCAGCCGCACCTCGCGCAACACATGACGGAATTGCTCGAGCGAAAGGTTGACGTCGAAACCAGGAATGGATTCGAGCTTATCGAGCGTGCCGCCGGTGTGGCCGAGACCGCGCCCGCTGATCATGGGCACGGTGAGGCCGCCGGCGGCAACGATGGGCGCCAGGATCAGCGAGGTCTTGTCGCCGACGCCGCCGGTGGAGTGCTTGTCCACTTTTTTGCCGGGGAAATCGGCGAAATTCAGAACTTCGCCGGAATAGCAGCATCACCTCGGTGAGCGCCGCTAGCTCCGACGCGCGTCATGCCCCGGATCCACGTGCCATCAGCCAAGCCGACATCTGGTAGTCGGGGACGTCACCGCGCGTGTAGCCCGAGATCAGGAATTCGATTTCTTCGCGGGAATGCTCACCCGAGTCGCGTTTTTTCTTGATGAGGTCGACAGCGCGCATGCGAGAAAGGTTAGGCCGGAGCGTAGCATTGGTGCCGGGCGAAAGGCTAGGACGGTGCGTCTGTCAGAGCTGCAAGCTGCGCACCGTAATCGAGCTTTGCGTCGCGAATGGCGCGATGCAGCGACAATATCAGCTACAAAGGCTGCGGCACGTCTGGTGGCAGCGCCGTAGCCTGACTGGCCACCACTCGCCACCCGCGCGGACCATTCACATAAACATGCAACACCCGCATCTGGCTGGAGAGCGGCTTGCCTTTGTAGGTTCCCCGAAAGGACCACAAGCAGGTAGTCACCGCTGTTTGGTCGTACGTTCGAATCACAATGTCTGACGCGTTGAACAACGTGTACTTGGCTTCCTGGTTTTGCACGATGTCAATGAACGAGCCCTTGTCCACCGGCTGGCCGTGCGAAAGTGTCCCGGTGAAGTCATCGCTGAAAACCCGTTTAAAAAATGTCGGATTGTTCAGTTGGATCGCGTGAGCCGCTTCCTTTTCCAAGTTGACGATTTCCTGCCGGTCGATTTCCGACTGCGCCGCCTGGCGGATCATCTCCTCGCGCTCCTCGGCACTCAGCGGACGTGTGGGAGCCTGTCCGGCAGCGCGGCCGGCAAGGCCCAAACCGAGAATCAGCAATAGCGCGGCTTTGTACATACCCAAGGCTCCGCTCCGATACATTTAAATGGAGTCGACGAGGCCAGTATACGGTTTCTCTGTTTCCGTGAATGTCAATTGAAGGCGGCGTGTGTCTGGGCAGTTCCCCGTGTTGGAAACCTCTAAAACGTGCGCGTGGATAAATTGGCGTTAGTTAAGAGCCTGGCCGCGTGCGCGTGGTGAAGCTGGTATTCGCGTCGGGGACCACACAGGATTGCAGCGGGGGCCAGCCCGCATCCGTACTGGCATTGCGGCAGAGAGCAAGAATCGCCGGCGAAATCTGCGCCGGCGCCACCGCGCCGTTGAGTGGCTCGGCGTATACCAGATAGCGGTGATCGACCGGCAATCCATCGATTTCGTAGCTGCCGTCGAATTGTACTGGGCCGGCATTGGCGCAGCTCCATCCGCCGATCGCTGCGCCGAGCACTGCGCCGGTGCCCGCATCCACTGCGACTACCTGGGCGCCGAAAATCCCGGTGACGCCAGGCGGCGAAGCAGGCAGAGACAGCGGGTTGGCTGGAAGGATGCGTCCGCGAATGGATCCAATGTTGACGAGATCGGTTGGCGATGTGTAAAGGATGCGCAGGCCGGTGCGATCGTCGTCGCTCAGCGGTGCATCCGGCTGCTGTGCTGTTGGTCTGGCGCCGGTGAACGTTCCGGGGCCAGGGGCGTACGGGTACATCATCGCGTTCCACACTGCCGAGTGACTGAAGCCGAGAGAATGGCCGAGTTCGTGAGTGAGCAGCGACTCTAGATCGTAGGAACGCGGACTTCCCGCCAGCGCGGAAGGCGTGGCGAAGGAGACTTGCGAATCGCTGGGATCGAAATAGATGTCGGCGTCGAGGATCTGCCCAACCTGCGCGGCAGGCGCGCCGCTGCCGATCTGCACACCGATGCGGTCCGCCGTGATTACGCGAGTGAATGCAAGCACTCCGGGTGTGAACGCACCGTCAGGTTGCGCAAAGCAGATCGAATTTATTCCGTCAGAGCTGCAGGCATTCGCAGCGGCTACGCGTGCCAGTGGTGCCAACGTGGATGGAGCGAATGTCGTACCCCTCACTCCGGTCCAGGCCGCAAGCGACTCATTGATGACGCGCTCAATTTCATTCAGCCTGCCCCCGCTGGATTGATCGGAAGTCACGATACTCACGGGATTCGTGCCCAAAGCGGTGCTCCATCGCACCGCCATACTACCCGCGGATGACAACTGATGCGCGCGCACCGGGCAGGCGGAGCCTCCCGACAGCGAAATGGGCTGGCGCACATCGGGAACAATTTCGTCGAACGCGTAACCCCGAGCGCTGCTGACGGCATACATGCAGAAAATTGCAGCCAGCGCCGCCAAGCAAATTTTCTTGTTGTTGAATGCCAATGTGACTCTCCTCGTTGCGCCTTTCCAAACTACGCCTTCCAAACTCCTCTCCAGATAAACTCTCCGGGCTAAACAATCGCTCGACGCACCGCAATCGCGCGTGAAGTCGTGCTAACGATCGACTACTTTCTCGCGCTCAGAGCTTTCCAAAGCTTCGCTTGGAATAGGGGCACCGGAAGATTGCGGATCCCATTGCGGCGAAATTCGCGCGTGCCGGGATCAAAAACCGACGCCGTAGCGGAGTCCTGTGTAACGCTTTCCGTTCTCGTCTCCACGTTCCGTGCAATGCGGAACGTTCCCTGCGACCAGCCCAGAACGGTGTACGGCCCGCCCTGATGATTCCAGAGAAACAAGTAGACCTCTTCGCCTGACCGAAAGATTGGCACGCCATCGACCAGCGAATGAAAATGTCCGGCGCGACCGCCTAACATGCGCACGGTGACCAAGCCGGAGAGCAAGCCTTTGTGCAGTTCCAGAACCTCGAACCGGGTATCTGTCCAAATCTCGCGGCCGTCCCAATGGCTTTCCGAACCCAGGCATCGCAACCGCGCTACTGCCGTGGATTGCTGCGCCAAATTTTCGAAGGGCAGCCGCACCAGGGTCGTGGCGTTGGCGATGACCGCACTTATCGCCAGCAACCCGAGGCCGGCTAAAAAAAGAATCAATAGGAATCTTCGCCGCTGCACGTAACTCATCGTCGCCTCGCTTCTCTTCGTCGTTATCGCCCTGCTCGCACTCGACCTTGAACCTCTCAGGCTTGCGGCCCGCTTGACACTCAGGGCCTCAGGTACGCTTCTTTGCACGCACAATCACCCGAGTCATCGCATCCTTAATTCACAAACAGCGATCCACTGGCTGCAGCCTTGTCCAGATTGGTGTTCTGCACGAACACGGTTCGCGCGCCCGGCGCTGCGCCGGCCGAAATCTGCAGGGTGAGGCGTAAAATCCCCAGCCCTAACGGTTGCTTTGAAAGCACGGTGATGTCGCCCGTTCCCGAAACACTGAAGGTCATGCTCGTGTCTAGGCCGCTTTCCGAAAATAGACAAACGTCGGCCGTGGCAATGCCGCTGCCCGGACGTTGCAGGTCCACGGGATTTCCCGTGAGCGAACACGAATTGTTTGTTGTCGAAAAATTTCCCAGCGCCGCTAGGTTCAAATCCACATCGTTGCCTGGCACGGACACACCTGCGGTGGTTGGCTCGACCACCACAATGTCTTTCGCAATCGCCGAAGGCACGCTGCCCGTCAGCAGAATGCTGTCGTCTGAATTGTTTGGTGGTGCGACCACCAGCGAGACAGCGTTCGATCTTGCGCTGTTCGGATTCCGTACTTGCACCGTGACGCTTCCCGCGGAGACGACATCGGCAGGCGTCACCGCCGCTGTGCATTCGCCATTCGAGCCGCACGTTGTAGTTCGCGGCGTCCCGCCAATCAGCAGCGTCGATCCAGGTCCGGGAGTCGCCGCCGCAAATCCGCTGCCGTCCACGCGCAACACGAAACCGGCAGCGGCGCCCGCGTAGACGCTCGCCGGATGCAGCGACAAAATATTTGCGCCAGCTGAAATCGTGACCGATGCCAACCCCGATTGCGAAGTGTCATCCGAGCTGATGGCGACGACCTGAATCGCGTTCGGCGATGGCGCGATCTCTGGTGCGGTGTAGGCGCCGTTCTGCGCGATCAATCCACAGGTCGGGGTGCCCGCGCGGCCCCCGCAGGCAGGGCCCTGCACCTGCCACACCACACTCTGATTGTTCGTGCCTACGACGGTCGCGGTGAAGGCTTGCACAGCCAGTGGCGCAACCGTCGCGCTCACTGGCTGCACGGTCACCAGCACATGGTTGAGAATCGTGATCTGCGCGCTGGCCTGTTTGGAGAAATCGGCCGCGTTGGCGGCCTGCACCGACACCGGATTCGGCGTGGGAATAGCTCCGGGTGCAACGTAGTCCACCTGCGCGGCCGATCCGTTGGTCACCGGCTGGCAAGGCGTTGTTGCCACTACACAAATTCGGCCGATAGTGCTGTTACCGCCGGCTACGCCGTTCACACTCCAGTTGACGCCTGGAGTTGTGCCGCCACCCGTTGTCGCGCCGACCTGCGCGGTCAACGTGATGCGGTAATTCGCGGCCAGCGTTGCCGTCGACGGCTCCACGATCACGCTTCCGCCGGCCAGGATCGTCAATGAGGCTTGCGCTTTCTTTGACGGATCCGCGATGGGGGTTGCGGTGATTGTCACGGTGCCAGGACTGGGCGCGCTGGTGGGCGCGTTGTACGTCGCGGAGTTTGCCGTTGCCGTCCCGCCGGTGGAGGCTTGCGTTAATACCGTCAGCACTCCGCACGCCGAGCCGGTGCAGCCGCTCCCCGACAAAGACCACATCAGCGCTTGCGAGGGATTCGATCCCGCCACCGGATGCAGCGCTGCGGTGATCGGCGCTGATCCGGAAACCGACACACTCGTTGGCGCGCTCAGTTGCAATGAGAAGTTGCTGGTGATCCTCACCGCCACAGTTACCTGCTTCGATGGATCGGCCACGCTTTGCGCTGTGAGGCTCACTTCGGCGAATTCGGCAAAACTTGTGGCGCCGTGAAATTTCCGTTGGCATCGACGATGCCGCACAGCGACGGACATGCCGAGCCCGATACTCGCCACGTTACGGTGGCGTCCGGATGCCCATTGCTGGCGATCGACGCACGAAAATTTGTCGTCGCTCCAAGTTCCACCGCGCTGCTCGAAGTGGGCAGTGTGATTTGTAGATCGCTGGTAATCGACACCGTGGAGTTGGCCGATTTTGTGGCATCAGCATGGCTGACAGCAGTAACGCGTGTGGCGGTGTTGGCCGGAAGATCCAGCGGTGCCGTGTAGATTCCCGCCGGCGTGATCACACCGACAGATGCATCGCCTCCCGTGATCCCATTCACGCTCCAGATCACCACTGTGTCGTTGCTGTTCGCAACGGTAGCGGTAAAGGTTTGCGAGTTTCCGAGAAGCACCGCTGCATTTGCGGGAGCGACTGTAACCGTCACGCCGCTCGCCGGCGGTGGAAGCTCCGGAGGAGGAGAGCCCGGTCCCGAAGGGCTTGGTGTCACGCTCGAGCCGACAGCAGCGCAACCCGCCAACACGTGCACCGTAATTGCAAACACGCAAATCGCTAGGGCCACCGCGTGTCGAGCGCGCGAAAATCTCTGCTTTAATGTCGCGATTTGTGTCTGCGGAAAGGGGTGCACGCCCCACTAATAGCAAGCGAACAGCCAGCGAACGTGGAAGCGAGCGACAGATTCGCTACGTTAGCCAAGCGCACCAATAACCGGCTTACCAGCAATCATTTGCGCTACAACTCGCACACTGAATCAAGGCGACTGCAACTCCAATGATTTGGAGTTTTCGAATACAAAGGCCCGATTCGGCACGCTGCGCAGCAGGTTCGTCCCACTCTGAAACGAGCCACTCTCGACAATCTCGCGAGTCAGACCTGTAATTCGGAATTGGCCACGCTTTTTTTAATGTGTGAATGTCAGAAACCCAGACAGGTGAAAGGATGCCGCGCCTGTGGGACTGAATTCACAGGCCGTATTCGTAGATGTTGGGATGGACTAGACATGCGCATTCGAGTGCAGCACATGCTCGAGCCCCAGCGTCAACTCTCCGTGCTGGAACTCGTACCCCAACTGCTGCAACCGCGACGGCTTGACCCGTTGGCTCGCCAGCAACAATGAATCCGCCATTTCCTTACCCAATGCCACGCGCAACGCAAACGCCGGCGCTGCAAAAAGTGACGGCCGGTGCATGGCGCGTGCCAATTCCGCCGTGAACTTCGCATTGCGCACCGGCTCAGGTGCGACCACGTTCAGCGCACCGCTCACGCCGGCGTTCTCCAGTGCGTAACGCAAAACGCCGATCGCGTCGTCCAACGACACCCACGACATCCATTGCCGCCCTGACCCGAGCTTTCCGCCAATACCGAACTTGAACGGCTTCATCATGAGCGGCAACGCCCCGCCGCTTTTCGCCAGGATGATCCCGAACCTCGCGCACACCACGCGCATGCCGAGATCTTGCGCCTTCATCGCCTCGCATTCCCACTCGGCCGTAAGCCCCGCGAGAAAATCCCGGCCCGGCGCGCTCTCTTCCGTCAACACCTCATCGCCCCGATCGCCGAAAATCCCGATTGCCGACGCCGACACAAAAACCTTGGGTGCCAGTCCAGCCTTTTGCAGCGCGGCTAGCAACGATCGCGTCGTTTTCACCCGGCTAGAGCGCAACTGCATCTTTCGCTGCGTCGTCCACTTCCCCTCCGCGATCGACGCTCCCGCCAGATTCACCACTGCATCCGCGCCCGCCGTGTACCCTTGCGGATCGCCAATCGCGTTAGCCGGGGACGCCTCCGGATCCCACGCGACGTCGAAAACGCACCCGTCCAGCGCAGCCGCTTTTGCGGCGTCGGCCTTCTTATCCGACTTCCCCTTCGATCCCTTCCCGCCCGTGACGCTCTCGCGTCGCAGCAACCGGCACACCGCGTGCCCGTCGCGCGCCAGCGAGTTCACCAGCGCCGTGCCCACCAGCCCCGTGGCCCCAGTGACCAGTACCTTCATCCGCACCCCCCAAGACACCACTCCCACTGACGTTGCTGCTATTGCTCTGGTCTCGCAACTATACGCGCCGACCCGGTGTTAAGTTCCGCGACCCGTTCCCGCACCATTGCCACTACTCGCCATCTCGTCCCAGGGTTACAATTTAAATATGGCCACTGCCGCTCCGACCATCCAGGTTAAGGTGCTCTTCTTCGGCCCCTTGCGCGAAATTGTCGGTCGCACGGAGGACTCCGTACATCTCACCGAAGGCTCGCTCATCGAGGCGCTCTTCGATCAATACGCCGCCCGTTGTCCCGAGCTTGCCGGCTACCGCGCCTCGCTAGTGACCTCGCGCAACCAGGAATTTGCCGGGTGGAACTCCCCGCTCGCCGCTGGCGACGAGGTCGCGTTCCTTCCTCCAGTCAGCGGAGGCTAGCGCAGCGCGCCGCTCACCATCCATGTCCACGACCTCGCCCAAGCCGAGTTCCGCCACGTCATCGCCTGATGCAAACGACGATCTCGTTCTGCTGATCCGCGATGCTATCGACCCGCGCCTTTTGATCGATCAGGTCCGCACCGCCGCCGACGGCGCCGTCGTCACCTTCGACGGTTGCGTCCGCAACCAATCCCACGATCGGCGCACGCTGTACCTCGACTATGAAGCCTACGAGTCCATGGCCGTTGCCAAGATGCGCGAAATCGCTGCCGCCGCGCGCACTCAATTCGCCATCGACCGCATCGCCATCGCCCACCGACTCGGCCGCATCGAAATCGGCGAAACGTCGGTGTTCATCGCCGTCAGCAGCCCCCACCGGCCCGCAGCCTTCGAGGCCTGCCGCTTCGCAATCGACACCTTGAAACGCACCGTGCCCATCTGGAAAAAGGAATACTTCGAAGATGGCGCGGTCTGGGCCGACGGCGAACTCCCGCCCTCTCCACCCGACGCCGCACGCGATACGCCGAAGTCGAAACCCGCATCTTAATACCGCATGCGCCCGACACTTTCTTCCACTCGCATGGCGCTGTTCATTTGCCTGCCTGTTTTTGCAATCTTCCTCGCTGCCGCGCTGCACGCGCAGTCGCAATCCGATCGACCGCCCTGGGCGCGCAAGAAAAAGCCGAACTCTGACTCAAGCACACCCCCAACCACTTCGCCGACGACGAGCTCATCGACCTCCTCCAACTCAACCGCCCCTCCCACCATCGTCAATCCCACCGATAGCAGCTCGGCTGACGCCGATCCCGCAGGCCAGTCTGCACAAGAGCGCGGCCGCATCCGCGTAAGCGTCAATCTCGTCAACGTGCTCGCCAGCGTTCTCGACGATCACAATCGCCCCGCGCCGGATCTTCCGCGCGAAGCTTTCCAACTCTTCGAAGAAGGCGTGGAACAAAAAATTGAGGTCTTCGAACAGGAAACCCAGCAGCCCATCGATCTCGCGCTAATGGTGGACGCCAGCCTCAGCGCCCACAAAGAAATTCTCTTCGAACAGGATTCCGCGCTTCGCTTCATGCATCAGGTGCTTCGCAAAGACGATCGCGCTGCCGTCTTCGCCATCTCCGAAGATGTCCGCCAACTCGCCAACTACACCGATGACTTCGGCCAATTGCAGAATGCGCTTCATCGCATGCCGCCGGGCGCGGGCACATCCATCTATGACGGTCTTCTGCTCGGCGCGCGCACCCTGGAGCGTCGCAGCGACGAACGACGCCGCGTCATCGTCCTGATCACCGATGGCGGCGAAACCACCAGCACCGTCGATTTCGACGCCGCGCGCAAAGCTGCGGTCCGCTCCGGCGCGCTCCTTTACACCATCCTGATTCGCCCGGTAAAAAATGAGAGCGGCCGCAACACCGCCGGCGAACACGCCCTCTCAACGATCACCGATACCATGGGCGGCGCGATGTTCTATCCCGACGCTATCACCGAGCTCGACGCGATCTTCGATCGCATCAATCGCGAGCTGCGCACGCAATACCGCCTCGGCTACTACCCCACGCCGCGCGGCCCCGCGAATTCTTACCGATCGATCGAAGTCCGCATCTCCAGCGAATACGCCAGCTCCAACGCAAACGCAGCCAGCCCCGCGGCCAGCACCTCGACGACCTACCAGGTCCGCCACCGCAAAACCTACCTCACCGGCCCGCAATAACTGCCGCGATCACGCAAACGCATCGGCCGCGAATCCCATGTAGCGGCCGCCTTCCGAGCCGGGCGCTTTTTCCTGCTTTTGCTTGCGTGACCGCGTCGTTCTGGGGACGCCTTCGAGCGCCGCGTCGCGGAGTGGAGGGACCGTGGCAACATTTCTCGTAGCGCGGTTCGTTGAGATAGGCAAGACCCGCCCGGCAACTCCTCCCACATACACAACCCTGCTCTCCTAACGTATACTCATCCGTCGAAACCCGTACCGACGGATTCCAACAAATTCAGCGAGGCCATCAACTATGAAATTGTTTCTGCTTGCTCTGACGCTGCTGCTCTCCACCTCCGCGTTCGCCCAGGACCAAAAACCCGTTCCACCTTCCACTCTCAGAGGCATCCTCCTCGAACAATTGAAAACCACGCACGATAAAAATGACTGGTTCGTCTCGCCCAGCAAATCCGTCGAAGGCGTCACGCCCGAACAAGCCTCCTGGAGCGATGGCAAAGGCAATCACTCCATCGGCCAACTTACCTATCACCTCGTCTTCTGGAATTCACGCCAGCTCGCCAAGTTCAAGGGCGAGCCCGAAACCAAATTCAGCGGCAACAACGAAGAAACCTTCGACAAGTTCGACGCCAAGAGCTGGTCCAACATCACCAAGCAACTCGACCAGGTCATGACCGACCTCGAAAAATTCGTCGAGTCCGCCAGCGACGCGCAACTCGCCAAATTCGGCTCGGAGATCGCCCATATTGGCACGCACAACGCGTACCACACCGGTCAAATCATCTACATCCGCCGCCTCCAGGGCAGCTGGGATCCCAAAAAAGGTGTGAGCTAAGCGATCGTCGCGAAATAAATTCGCGCAGCGCTCTGAACCACGTCTCTCCCTCAAGCATCTATTGTTGAGGGGAGCGCAGTATGGCTTTGGACGCCGATCGAATCCGCAAAACGTCGCGCAAGTTGCGCAAGCTGATAAAGAAGGCGCCCAGGCGCCCTAATCCCGACCAGGTGCACACGTTGCGCACCAGCATTCGCCGGATGGAGGCGGCTTCCGAGGCGCTGAATCCCAATCCACAACGCCGCGACCGCCGCCTGCTTCGCGATCTCGCGCGCATTCGCAAGCGTGCCGGAAAAGTCCGCGACATGGATGTGCTCACCGCGGACGCGGCCTCCCTTCGAGTTGCGCAGGAGCAGGATTGCGCCGTCGAGTTGCTCCAGCACGTTGGCGCAAAGCGCTACAAACAGGCTGATCGCCTTCATTCCGAGCTGCGTAAAGAAGGCAAGGATCTCAGCCGTCGCATAAAGAAATTTTCAGCGCGCCTTGAAAAGCGTATTCCCGACTCGAGCGATGACGCCAAAAAAAACCAACTGCCCGGCCCCACCGATGTAGCCGCGGCTGCCCTTCGTCTGTCCCGTGAACTCACCATGCCCCGAAGTCTCAATCGCAACAATCTTCATCCCTACCGCCTCAAAGTTAAACAACTCCGTGACGTCCTGCGCTTAGCCGAAAACACTTCAAATCCGCAGTTCACCGACGTTCTCGGAGAAGTGAAAGATGCCATCGGTGACTGGCACGATTGGGAAGAACTTGTGTCCATCGCAGCTCGTGTGTTGACCCACGGCGCAAACTGCAAGCTCTTGGCAAAATTGAAGGAAGTCAGCGGTGAAAAGTACGATCACGCCTTCTCTTTAACCATCAAGATGAGGAAACGATTCCTCCGAGCGCAAAATCACAAGCTGCCCGGACCTGTGCTCGTGGCCACCGCAGGCATTGCTTCGTAGATTCAAATAAAATGCTCTCCCCTTTGCCATCGCCAAATTGCCGGCGTTCTACGAAAAATCGAATCTCGTAAACGTCGTCATCGACACTCCCAAAGCCTCGCCCTATAAACTCAAGTACGAAGAAAAATCGGGAATTTTCCGGGTGCACAAAGCCCTTCCGCTGGGCCTCGCATTCCCTTTTAATTTCGGCTTCCTGCCAGCCACGCAAGGAGGAGATGGTGATCCGCTCGACGTTCTTCTGCTCACCGAGTACATCATGCCCGCGGGTTCTATTGTCCTGGGGCAAATCGTTTCTGTTCTCGAAGCCGAGCAAATCGAAAACAAAAAGAAAGAACGCAACGATCGCCTCATCGCCATTCCCATCGAGCTGATTTCGAGGAAGCCTATGCAACCCGTGGTCGAGTTCAACTCCGTCCTGAAAACGGCCATCGTCGATTTCTTCATTAAGTACAACGAGCTTCAGAAGAAAACCTTTCGTCCGCTGCGCTATGCTCCGGCGAGCCGCGCCATCCAAACCATCCGCAAGAGCGCGCATCCCACGAGCTAACACAGGCTTTGTGGCAACATCAGGGCATGGGCTTTTGGCGTCTGTGCGGAAACGTCACAATTTGAGCTTTAGAGTCTTGTGCGGAAACGTCAGGGCACGGCTTGAGCCGTGCCGTGCAATGCCATCCGGGCTGTACCGACTTCCCACGAAGACTTGCGTGATCTCGCTTCCTCCGAGTGCTGTAGACTCTACGCTTCGCTAAATCGATTTAACTCGGAGGCCATTCACAAATGCTTCGTTTCCTGCTTCGATTGACTCTCCTCTTCATAACCATCTCTTCCTCCACGCCAGCGCAATCTCCCTCCAATGACCCGCTCCTCCATCTCATGAAACAATTCACCGAAGCTCCCGGCCCGCCAGGCGCCGAAGGCGCCGTCCGCAAGCTCTTCGCCGAATCCGCCAAGCCGTACGCCGACAAAATTTCGTACGATGGCCTCGGCTCGGTCATCGCGCAGCAAGGCACCACCGGCCCGCGCATCATGGTCGACGCCCACATGGACGAACTCGGCGCCATCGTCCGCCACATCCGCCCCGACGGCTACATCACCGTGCAGATGCTCGGCTATTGGCTGCCGCAAGCGCTCGGCGACCAGCGCTGGACCATAATCGGCAGCAAAGGCCCCGTCCTCGCTGTCAGCGAACTCTGGGACGCGCACATCGCTCCTCACGACGCCGGCCGTCCCTCGCAGCCCGCTGAATATTTCTTCGACACCGGCGCTCGCAACGCCGCCGATGTCGCGGCGCTAGGTATCAGTGTCGGCGATCCCATCGTTCCCGTCTCTGAATTCGCCGTTCTACCCAACAATCGCTATCTCGCCAAAGCCTGGGACGATCGCGTCGGCTGCATCGCCATGATTGAAGCCATGCGCCGCCTCAAAGGCCAGCCGCATCCCAATCAGATTTTTTACACCGCGACCATTCAGGAAGAAGGCAGCATCGAGATGCGCGGCGCCACCACTTCCGCGCACATCATCAATCCCGACCTCGGCATCGCGCTCGAAGTCGGCGTCGCCAACGACACCCCAGGCAACAGACCCGACGCCAGCCTGGAAACTATCGGCGGCGGGCCCGGCATCATGCTCTACACCTTCAGCGAATACCCCAATCGCAAACTCGTGAAATACGTCCAGGAAGTTGCCGCCGAAAAACAAATCCCGCTGCAATTCGATTTTGTCGAGGGCTTCGGCGACGACGCTGGCGCCATAAAACTCAACGGCAACGGCGTCCCGGTAACAACGCTACTCGTGCCAACGCGCTCCACCCACACCCACAACGGCATAATCGACCGCGCCGACTTCGACCGCACCGTAGATCTGCTGGTCACCCTACTCCAGCGCCTCGACGCCGCCACCGTAGCCAAAATCAAATCCTTCGACCCCGCCGAGGATGGCGCATCAGCGCATTAAGTAGCACAGGCACTCTTGTTTACCATGAGCCGCGACGGGCCTGTGCTCGCATCGAGCCTCACTGTCATCCCAAACCCGATCACGGGCTTTGCGAACGGCGGTGAGGGATCTGCTGTTCGCCTCCGCACCGGGTGCCGCACCCTGCGCCTTCCAGGGTGCGGGTTTAAATTCAAGTTCGACACCACAATTGCGATCCACTCTACTAAAGTAGGCACTGGTGTTTGTGCGTCAGCTCATTTCAAACGTGCACGGTATCCTTCCAGTTTCCCAATGCAAAAACTCGCCCTGGTTTCCGCTTTGGCCCTCGCTCTCCCACTCCTCGCGCAGAACCGCTACACCTCCGGCGAATTCAAAGGCTTCACCCAAATCGCCTACCGAACACGTCATCGTCCGCCTGGAACAATCCATCAACGTCCACGCCGTCCGCGGCAGCATCCTCCATCGAACGCGCCCAACAGTGCGCGCTGACGGTGAGCTTTCCCAGACGCGGCCGTTCCCTGTCGGAAATTCCCGACACAAAGTACTACTAAGTACTATGAGATAACCATTGACTTTGTGCCGATGCTGTGCTATCGTTTCCTGTGTACCTGCGTCCAGACCCGTTTCCGATTGCCATAATCCGTGCAGAATCCGCACTTGCAGACACACTCCGCGTTTTGCCCGAAATCAGCCGCAACCGTCCTCCCGCAACTCCTTTGCAATCCGCACTTACAGAACTCGCTTTTATAACCCCTCCAGAATCCGCACTTCCGAAAAAAGGGGAGGGAGGTCTGTTCCCGAACCGCGCCCTCTTCTGCAGTCTCGTTTTCAGCAAGGCCAATCGAATCAGCCACATCAACCCGATATGCAACGAAACGACCGGGGTGGGGTATCCCCATCAGAAAGGCAGAGGGCCTATTGAGGTCGGATAAGGTAACCGTCGGCGGCGGTCCAGAAACACTGCGGGCTGGGGCTCCCCGCTTCCGGCCGACGTTCCCGGATTTCGTACTGCTGCCGATACTCGGCCACCAAGCCGCCCGCACCCACCGCCAGCACTGTCGTCTGGTCCGGCAGCACCGTCACCGCGTTCAGATTCAGCGTCGCGGAGTGCTTCCAATGCTTCCCAACGTCACTGCTGATATCTTCACCCGTCGGCCCGACGGCTACCCACACTCCGCCGTACGACACGTCCACGCCAGAACGAAATCCCGGTGGCCCGCTCTCCGCCAGTTTCCAAGTCGCGCCGTGATCCAGGGAATACGCGGCCACGCGCACGTCGCTGGACACATTACGATAATCGCCGCCCACTGCCACCACCGCGTCGCCTCTGCAGCGCAGCGAGAAAATTCCCGACGACATATTGCCGCTGGCGATCGGTGTCGCAGCCACGGTCCAGGTCTTTCCTGCGTCACGCGAATGAAAGACGCGCGCCGCCGGGCCGCCCGTTCCAAAGAAAATTTCCTCGCCCTCGTTGCCGCAAAGCGTCAGCGACGAATTGCTTGCCGCGAACACGCCTTCCTTCGGCAGCGCCGCGGGCATCTGCTCGCGCGGCAGTTCCTTCCAGTGCTCGCCATCCTCGGTGTGCAGCAACAAGAATTTCCCGTCGACCGGATCGCTGATCGCAAAACAATTCTTCTCGCCGCGACATACCACGGCATCAAGAAAAAATCCTGCGCGCTTGTCCGAATACTGCAAGCGCCAGTTTTCACCGGCGTCGGTTGTCTTGTAAATTCGCGAGTCACCGTTTTCTCCCACGGACATCAGGTACGCCATGCGGTCGCCAAACGAAGCCAAGCCGCGGAAATCCAGCTTTTCCCACCTTCCACGTGCAGCCGCTTCCACGTCTTCCCATCATCGGGCGAGCGCAGCACCACGCCATTGGATCCCGCCGCCCAGATCACCAATTCCGGCGCGATCTTGGTGTCGCTGGGATGGTTGAGATCAGCGCTCACTGCGCGCAGATTGCTGTCGACTCCTCGCGTCAGCACCGGCCAGAGTTTGCTCTCGTCCGCAGCGCCCAGCAGCAACGGAAACTGCAACAACACGAGCAATCGCAACAAAAGCGCCCTCAAATTGGTCCGCACGGTGCGCATTCTAACAGCAATTTACGCGGCTTCCATTGTGTGCGGATGGTAAAGTGGAATCAGCTCTCGCGGCTCGCGTCAAATCGCTACACCGCGCGATGCACATTTCACATGACGAAAAACTATCTCGACGTTGCCACCGAAATCGCACTCGAGGCCGGCAAAATCCTTCGCGAAGAGTTCGACCGTCCCGCCAACATCACCTACAAAGGCGAAGCTGACCTGGTCACCCAGGCCGACAAGCGCTCCGAGCGCTGCATCGTCGAGCGCCTCAGCAAATATTTTCCCGATCATGCCATCGTCGCCGAAGAGGGGACCGGCCACGACAGCGCATCCGAATTTCGCTGGTTCGTCGATCCACTCGACGGCACCACCAATTTTGCTCACGGGTATCCCTGCTTCAGCGTTTCCATGGGCCTGGCGCAGCGCGATACACTGATTGCCGGCGTTGTCTACAATCCCTACTACAACGAGTTGTTTTGCGGCGCGCGCGGTCAGGGCGCCACGCTGAACGGCAAGCCGCTTCAGGTCTCGAAAATTGATAAGCTCGCTGCCAGCCTGCTCTGCACCGGTTTCCCCGCGCACAAACGGGTCGCCAGCCCCAACATTCACTACTATTGGGATTTCACGCTGCGCTCTCACGGCGTCCGACGCGACGGCTCCGCGGCGCTCGATCTCGCAGGTGTCGCGGCTGGACGCTTCGATGTGTTCTGGGAATTCGGGCTCAACAAATGGGATGTCGCCGCCGGCATTCTGCTGATCGAAGAAGCCGGAGGAAAAGTCACCGATTTCGACGGCAAGCCTTACCAGCTCGGCGGACCGATGATCCTGGCCAGCAATGGCTTGGTTCACGAAGAAACGCGTCAAGTGGCTTACGAAATCTCGCAACGCGATCCATCCGCGCCACTGCAGCGATAAAGGACGCGCACAAAAAATTCGCGAATGAGCTCAAAGTAGTCGACAAACGGCCAGTAGCTCATCGGAACGCGGCAGTACTTTCGGCCTATAGCCCGCCTCTATCGCGCCAGACGAACATGACTGGCACGGGGAAAGTGTATCCCCGCGAGACAAGTCCGGCCGTGGAGGCCACCGTGTTGCGGAAATTGATTTTGCTGGCGGCATTCGTCGGAGTCCTGGTGACTCCGTTTGTCGCGGTTCACGCGCAGGATCAGCCTCAGTCGCTGGGCGACGTCGCGCGGCAGAATCGCAAAGACAAAGACAAGAACGCCGCGCCTGCGAAGACCGTTCTGAACGATGACAATTTCGGGTCCGGCAAATCCAGCAGCGGAACGTCAGCAAGCAGCAGCGCTGCGGCAGCCGGCCTGAGCGGCATATCAGCACCCAGCGCGCCCGGTAACAGTGGCGACGACAG
Organism: uncultured Acidobacteriota bacterium; assembly: GCA_963788725.1. Taxonomy (GTDB): domain Bacteria; phylum Acidobacteriota; class Terriglobia; order Acidiferrales; family UBA7541; genus Acidiferrum. The sequence continues at coordinate 53,661 of CAWBHT010000004.1, forward strand.
CCCGATGGGCAAAGCGTGGGCAGGAATCGGCAACGCCGAAGGCGCGCTGGACAAGCTGGCGCCTCTGGATCGCAGCGCACTGGCGCATGTGGTGCTCGAAAATAATGATGTTGATTTCCCCGGCCGTCGCGCCTGGGAAGAAAGAATGTTTGTCGCGAAAGAACATTACGTTGCTCACTCGCGCCAGCTGCTCGAAGAGATGAAAGATCTGATGCAAAATGCTCAGGCGATGCAAAGCGGCTCGGCGAAAACCGACAGCCCACAGGCCCAAGGGATGATGGGCCGCGCGCAATCGCTGCTCAGCGACGCGCAAAACACCGAGTCCGCCTTCAAAGGCGTAATGCAAGAAGGCATCGACCAAGCCAAGCAGGCCTCACGACACTAGAAGGATTCTCGACTTGCACTGAAGCAGTTGGTCAGAGCTCGCCCCAAATGCGAGCGAAGCAACGTCAATTTCCATAAAAATGACGACCGCTAACACACTTCCACGCTCGTTTGTCGTCCGACTTCAAGCTCAGTCTCAGAAATAAAACTCATCCACCCAGACTAGAAAGTGTATGGGGGCGGCTTGATGCCTTTCAGGCGCAAGTACACTTCGGCTTGGCCCCGGTGATGCGCGGTGTGCGTGAAGTAGGACCATAGCCATTCGGTGCCGGTTAGATTGCGATTGGCCGGACCGACGACTTTGTCCACGTTCGCCGCGGGCATCTCAGCGATCGCCTTTCCGCAGAAATCAAAAATCTCTTTCACGAAAGCAGTAGCAGCGTCCTTGCTCACGTCCACCTTCGCCGAGTCTTTGCTCCACGCTTCGATGGGCACCGGCAGCGCGGGCGCGGTCAGGCCGCTGGCTTGCGTGCAGGCATTGCGATCGGCCATGGCGATGTGCGCCATCAGTTCGCCGAAACTCATTTCCTCCGGTGTCGGGCGGAAGGTGTAACCGTCAGCAGGCATGGCGGCGGCAACCGCGAGGGTGAACTCGCCCGAAGTCTTCCAATGCTTCAGCAAGACATCTTTTTGTGTGGTCTGAGCTGCGGCAGGGATAGCCACCGCGAGCATTGCCAGCAGAACGCGTTTCATAGGAGCTCCTGAGAGTCGCCGCCATGCTAGCCCAGGTCTTCGCCTGGTGCCAAGGGCGCCGCTGTTACACCTTGGCTTGACAGAGGATCTATACTATTTTGGTCTAGGTATAGAGCAACATAGGAAAAGCGGAAACATTTTGGAGGGTTCCTTCGTTATGAAGAAGAGCGAGCAGCGTGATTTGTTTCCGGGCGCTTTGGAAATGATGGTGCTGCGAACGTTAAAACGCCAGCCGTTGCATGGTTACGCGCTCGCGCAGCACATCAAGCGGACTTCGGACGATCTGCTGCAGATTGAAGAGGGCTCGCTGTACCCCGCACTGCAGCGGCTGCTAAAGGCAGAGCTGGTGAAGGCGGAGTGGGGCGTGTCCGCGACCAATCGCCGCGTGCGGGTCTACAAATTAACGCCTGCAGGATTGAAGCATTTGCAGCGAGAAGTCTCGAGCTTCGAACGCATGCTGGAAGGGATCACGCGAGTGCTGGCGCCGAGAAGATCATGAACTGGCTGAAACAAATTTTCTCGCGAAGCCGGCACTACGCCGAGCTATCGGAGGAGATTCGCGAACATCTCGAAGAGAGGGTCGAAGATCTAGTCGCGAGAGGCGTGTCACGGGAAGAAGCGGAGCACGCAGCGCGTCGTGAATTCGGCAACATCACTTTGGCGGAGGAAGACAGCCGAGAGGCTTGGCGCTGGCCGGCGGCGGAGGATTTCGCCGGAGATGTGCGCTACGCATTTCGCACGCTGAGCAAGAATCCCGCGTTTGCGGTGGTTGCGGTGCTGACATTAGCGCTAGGGATTGGCGCGAACACCGCGGTGTTCAGCGTGGTCAACAGCGTTTTGCTGAAGCCGCTGAATTATCCAAATGCCGAGGAATTGGTGGCGCTTCGGCAGATTGCGCCGGGCGCTGCGGGGCTGGCGGATTTCGCCAGCGGTCTGCGGCTGTCGCCATCGATGTATTTCACTTACGCCGAGCACAACCGAACGTTTCAGTCGCTCGGTGTGTGGAGCAGCGGTACAGCGAATGTCACAGGTCTCAGCGAGCCCGAACAGGTCCGCACGGTCGCGGTCACCGATGGCGTGCTTCAGGCGCTGGGTACTCCGCCAGCGGTTGGCCGTTGGCTTTCTCAAGCAGATCAAGTTCCGCGCGGAGCCGAACGGGTGATGCTGAGCTATGGCTATTGGCAGCGGCGCTTCGGCGGAGATCCATCCGCGATTGGGCGCAACATTATTGTCGATTCGCGTCCACGCGAAATCGTCGGAGTAATGCCGCAGGCGTTCCGATTTGTCGATGTAGATTTCGACATGATCGTGCCGCTAGCCTTCGATCGCGGCAAGATGATCCTGGCGGGATTTGGATACCAAGGAATTGGCCGGCTGCGACCCGGAGTCACGATCGCCGAAGCCGATGCCGACATGGCGCGAATGTTGCCGATCTGGATGGACTCGTGGTCGAACGGACCCGGCAGCAATCCCCGAATTTATGAAACGTGGAAAATCACGCCCGCGATTCGTCCGCTGAAAGCGGAAGTGATTGGCAACGTCAGCGATGTCCTGTGGGTAGTGATGGGCACGATCGGCGTCGTGATGCTGATCGCCTGCGCCAACGTAACGAATTTGCTGCTGGTACGGGTGGAGGCGCGATATCAGGAGTTGGCGGTACGCGCCGCGGTGGGTGCGAGCTGGGGACGAATTGTGCGCGGCCTTTTGGTGGAAAGCCTGACGTTGGGGCTGATCGGCGGAGCACTGGGACTTGGCTTTGCCTATTGGGGCGTGCGCCTGCTGGTGGCGATTGGCCCGGCGAATCTGCCTCGATTAAGTGAAATTTCGGTGGATGCGCGAACGCTCGGGTTCGCTGCGCTGGTTTCGCTGCTCTCTGGTTTGCTATTCGGATTAGTGCCCGCGTTGAAATACAGCGGACCGCGAAGCTCATTAGCTCTTCGCAGCGCTGGTCGCACGACAAGCGTAAGCCGAGAGCGCCACCGGGCGCGCAACGCGCTAATTGTCGGGCAGGTGGCTATGGCGCTGGTGCTGCTGGTGAGCGCCGGCTTGATGATTCGCACGTTCCAGGCGTTGCGCACGGTAGAACCGGGATTCACCGATCCGCGGCATCTGCAGGTTCTAAGAATCTCGATTCCGGATTCACTGATGAAGGAACCGGAACGAGTCACGCGAATACAAAACGCGATCGTCGATAAGTTGGAAGCGATTCCCGGTGTGAAGTCGGTCGGATTCTCGAGCGAAATGCCGATGGAAGGTTTCGAGGCCGGATGGGATCAAATCTATGCCGAGGACAAGGTCTATGCGGACAACACCATACCGCCCTTGCGGCTGTACAAGTATATGTCTCCAGGTTTGCTGCGGGCGGCGGGAACAAGATTAGTTGCGGGCCGCGACATAACGTGGACGGAAGTCTATGGACTCAGACCGGTAGTGATGCTTTCCGAGAATTTGGCCCGCGAAATGTGGGGTACGCCGTCGGCCGCTATCGGCAAGCGCGTGCGTGAGCTTCCGAGGATGCCCTGGTATGAGGTGATCGGTGTGGTCCAGGACGTGTTTGAGAACGGCTTACAGCGGAAGGCACCCGAAATCGTGTACTGGCCTCCGCTCATGAATAATCCATTCGAACCGGGACCCTCGCAGGTGCTGCGGGCGGTTACATTTGCAATACGAAGTGAGCGCGCGGGGACGGAGAGTTTTCTGAACGAGGTCCGTACGGCAGTGTGGTCGGTGAATTCGGAGCTGCCGCTTGCGTCGGTGCAGACGATGCAGGAGGTCTATGACCGATCGGTGGCGCAAACCTCGTTCACATTGGTGATGCTGGCGACCGCGGGAGCAATGGCGCTGGCCTTGGGCATTATCGGCATCTATGGCGTGATTTCTTACACCGTGTCACAACGCAAGCGCGAATTTGGAATCCGCCTCGCGCTGGGAGCGCAGGGTGGAGACGTGCTGCAAATGGTGCTGAGTCATGGAGCGAAAATGGCGCTGGTAGGCGTGGCGATCGGCATCGGCGCTGCTTTGGGCTTGACGAAGTTGATGGCCAACCTGCTGTTTGGCGTGAAACCAGGCGATCCAGTGACGTTTGCCGCGGTGACGGTGCTGCTCATCTGCGTTGCGTTGCTGGCGTGCTACGTACCCGCGCGACGAGCGATGCGCGTGGATCCGATGACGGCTTTGCGCGAGGAATAAGCGCGATCGCATTTTGGCCGGCGTATTCGCCCGGGTCGACAGTGGAACGGCAGGCAGGTTCCGCGGGTGCAAGCGGCTTGTGGGGTGAATTATGCAGTGGTGGAAACGAATCATCGGACGCCAAGACCTGTACAAGGAACTTTCTCGTGAGATTCAGGAACATCTCGAGCAAAAGATCGAGGAGCTGGTCGCCGGTGGCATGTCTCGGGCGGAAGCCACACATGCGGCGCGGCGCGAATTCGGCAATGTGAGCCTCGTCGAGGAAGACAGCCGCAGCACTTGGCGCTGGAGCTCGCTGGAAAGCTGGTTTGCGGACGTTCGCTTCGGGGCGCGAACGTTGCGCACGTCGCGCGGATTTACCGCCGTGGCGATTCTTACGCTAGGGCTGGGGATCGGCGCGACCACCGCGATCTTCAGCGTGATTCGTTCCGTGCTGCTCAATCCTTTGCCGATGTCCGATCCCGCACATGTGGTGATGGTGCGAGAGACTTGGCGCGACGTATTCCCTGCCCTCTCGGCCGGAAATTTTGCCGATGTACGGCGCCAGAATTCCGCGTTTTCCAGCATGTGCGCTTTGCACAGCGCCAGCTTCAACCTGGCCACACAGGACAACCCTGTTCGCGTGCAGGGGGAGATCGCCACCGCGGAATGTTTCACGACGTTGGGAGTTCCACCAATCGAGGGGCGAGTATTCACCAGCGAAGAAGACCAGCCCGGGCGTCCGAAAGTTGTGGTGATCAGCGAACGGCTGTGGCGAAGGGCGCTGAGTGCGGATCCGTCCATCGTGGGCCGGCCGTTGCGCATCAACGGTGAGCCCTACGTTGTTGCGGGCATCATGCCCAAGAATTTCGATCCGCTGCTGAGCGGCAGCGAACTGTGGGTTCCGCAGGGCTTCACGGCGCAGCAAATCGCGGATCACGACAATCACTACCTGAACGTGCTGGCGCGATTGAAGCGGGGCGTTTCGCTGGAGCAGGCGCAGTCGGAGTTGAACGTCATCGCGCAACGGCTGGCGCAGGATTATACGCTGGACGATAAGGATCGCGGTCTCAATGTGCGGCCGCTCACTGAACTCTTGCTCGGCGATCAGCGTCTGGCTTTGCAAATTATGCTGGCCGCCGTGGGGTTTGTGCTGTTGATCGCATGCGCGAACGTTGCGAATCTGCAACTGGTTCGCTCGCGAACGCGGCAGAAGGAAATGGCCTTGCGCGTCGCATTGGGATCATCGCGGGCCCGCCTGGTGCGTCAACTGCTCGTGGAGAACGTGGTGCTGGGAGTGGCAGGCGGCGTGTTCGGAGTGCTGCTCGCATATTGGGGATTGTCGTGGATCGTAACGCATGGCCCCGCGGAGATGCCGCGATTGAGTGAGTCGCGCATCGATGGCGGCGCGCTGGCGTTTGCCTGCGGCATCGCGCTGCTTTCCAGCTTGTTCTTCGGGTTGGTGCCGGCGATGCGTTCCACATCCATCAGCTTGAACGAAGCCTTCAAGCGCGCTACCGGAGTATCCAGCGGCAGCAAAGATCGCGTTCGCAGTGCGCTCGTGATCGCGGAAGTGGCGTTAGCGCTGATTTTGATGGCCGGTGCGGGACTGCTGATTCGCAGCGCACTCCTGGTTTCGCGCGTCGATCCCGGATTCGACACTACGAACCTGGTTGTCGGCCGAATTGGTCTGCCCGACGTCGAGTATCGCGATCCAGTGGTGGCACGGCATGCATTCGAACGAATTGTGCACGAAGCGGAGCAGATCCCGGGCGTGCAGTCGGCGGCCGTGGTCTCGCGAGCGCCGATGGCGGGTCCGGGTAATAGCAACGGACTGATCGCGGAGGGCAAGCCGCTCGATCCCAGCAGCATTGTAAATTCGCGATTGCAGGTGGTCTCGCCGGGTTATCTGGAGACCGCGCGAATTCCCATCCGAGCGGGCCGAGATTTCACGCCTCAGGACACGCGCGAGCGCACATTCGTGACGATCGTGAACGAATCGCTGGCGCATACGATGTGGCGGGGCGAAAACGCCGTCGGCAAGCGCTTCGCTTGCTGCGAGGCTGGGCCGAAGGGCCGCACCGATCCGGTGTGGCACGAAGTGGTCGGCGTGGTGGCCGATGTGCGGGCATTTGGCCTTGATCGTGAAGTTCAGCCGGAATTTTATCTGCCGCTGGCGCAGATGCCTGCCGACGCTTGGGATTGGATGGGTCGCACGATGGATTTGACCGTTCGAACGCAAAGTGCCGCGCCCCCGGACCGCGAGCTGCAAACTATTGTCGCTAGCGTTGCGCCCGGGGTGCCGATCTACCAACTTTCGACGATGCAACAGAAAATCGGCAGCACGCTGGAACGATCGCACTTCGACACATTCCTGCTCTCCATCTTTGCCGCAGCGGCGCTGCTACTATCGTCTGTCGGAATTTACGGCGTGCTGTCTTACATGGTGGCGCAGCGAACTCGCGACATCGGCATTCGCATGGCCTTGGGGGCGACGCGAAGTCAGGTCGTTGGCGACGTGCTGTGGCAGGGCGCGCGATTGACGGCTGCCGGTCTGGCGATCGGCATCGTCGGCGCGTTGGCCAGCGTGCGCCTGCTTTCGTCGATGCTCTACGGAGTACGCTCGACGGACGGCATCACGTTCGGCGCAACATGCTTCGTGCTCATCGCCGCAGCGCTATTCGCCAGCTACATCCCAGCCTTGCGCGCGACGCGTGTCGATCCCATGGTGGCGCTGCGCGACGAGTAGTTGTTCGCGCGACGATTTATTCCTGTTGTGCAGCGGCGTAGAATAGCGCGACGGCTTCGCCGGTGGTGACGAAACGGCGCCAACGCCGCATCTATGACGAAAAGGAAATCTCCAACCAACACGGGTGGCGGTGCTGCCAATGCTGCCGACGCGAAATTGCGTGAGATGAGATTTGTGCGCCTGGCTACAGAGCTGTCGGAAATCGGACGCGAGTTTTACATGCGCGGATGGGTGCTGGGCACCAGCGGAAACTTCAGCGCGGTGATTTCACGGGAGCCGCTGCGATTTGCGATTACCTCGACCGGCGTGGACAAGGGCACGCTATCTCCGCCTCATATTCTGGAGATGGATGATGCCGTCGGCGTAGTCCGTGGTGATGGACGGCCTTCGGCCGAGGCGCTGCTGCATGTAGCGATCGTGCGCGGCGTTGGCGCTGGCGCGGTGCTGCACACGCACTCAGCCTGGAGCACCGTGCTCTCCGGCAAGCACGCCGCGCAAGGCGGAGTAGCAATCGAAGGATACGAAATGCTCAAAGGATTGGACGGTGTGCGCACACATCAGCACCGCGAATGGCTGCCGATCCTGGAGAATTCACAAGACATGGAGGAATTGTCGGCGCGCGTCGCGACCACATTGCGGCAGAACCCCGGCATTCACGGATTTCTGCTACGCGAGCACGGGCTGTACACCTGGGGCCAGACCTTGCAAGAAGCGAAGCGCCATGTTGAAATTTTAGAGTTCCTGATGGAAGTGGTCAGCAGGGCCGATGGCGGCAAAATCTGAGCCACGGCGGAGGTTGCGATGGCTGTGCTACGAATCCCTGACGAAAAGCGCACGTTGCGCGAAGAGGGCAAGATTCGCGAACATCTCGCGGGCATTGGCATCGAGTTTGAACGCTGGCCCATCGCGCCCGGCGTGGCCGAGGATGCTCCTGCCGAGCAGGTTTTGCAGGCCTACGCTCCGCAAGTGGAGCAATTGAAGCAGCGCGGCGGTTACGTGACCGCCGATGTGATTGACGTGAATTCGAATACGCCGGGACTCGACACCATGTTGGCGAAATTCAACATCGAGCATCGCCACGATGAGGACGAGGTCCGCTACATCGTCGCTGGGCGCGGCTTGTTCCACATTCATCCTCCAAACGCGCCAATCGTCGCGCTGGAGGTGGAAGCAGGCGACTTGATTCGAGTTCCACGCGGCACGCTCCATTGGTTTGATCTCTGCGGTGATCGCCGCATTCGCGCGATTCGCCTGTTTCAGGATTCCACCGGATGGACGCCGCACTACACCAACAGCGGCGTAGACCGCGGTTACGAGCCAGTCTGCTGGGGGCCGCGCTATATCCCGCCTCAGAATTCGCCGCAAAAGGCAGCCAGCTAAGCGCGTGGACCCAAGCCAAGTTCGAATGCTGCTGCTGGATATTGAGGGCACTACTACGCCAATAGATTTCGTTTATAAGACGCTATTTCCCTACGCCAGCAGCCGAGTCGAAGCTTTCCTCCGAGAACATTTGAGCGAGGATCCAACGCGAGCGCTCATTCGCCATCTGCGCGTGCAACACGCCACCGACGAATCGCAAGGTCTGCAGCCACCGGCTTGGCGCAACGGCGGTAGCGAAGAAGACGTGGGCTCGGCGAGCGAGTATGTGCGCTGGTTGATCGCACGGGACAGCAAATGCACGCCGTTAAAATCGCTGCAAGGAAAAATCTGGCAAGAAGGATTTGATAATGGCGAGCTGCACGGCGAAGTTTATGCCGATGTTCCGCCGGCCTTTGCGCGATGGCGTAAACAAGGGCGCAAAATCTGCATTTATTCTTCCGGCAGCGTCCTGGCGCAACAGCTTCTGTTTCGAACGCTGGAGTCCGGCGATCTGACGCCGCAAATCGCCGCCTATTTCGACACCCAGACCGGAATCAAAACTGCCCCAGAGAGCTACAAGAAAATTGCGGCATCGTTGGAGCACGCAGCCGGCGGAATCCTATTTGTCTCCGACGCCGCGAAAGAAGTTGAAGCCGCTAAAGCCGGGGGTATGCAGGCTCTCCTGTGCGACCGAAATCTCCTGTCCAGTGCTACCCCCATCGCTACCATCATTCGAAGCTTCGACGAAATCTTCCCCAGCTGAATTCGGTCGATTACTTCGCGCCCCATTCGGCATACAGCTTCGTGATCGCCGGACCGATGGTGAAGCCCCACGCAAAGATCGGGAAATTCTTGAATTTGTCGGGAACCACATAGCGATCCACAGCTTCTGCCGCGGGAATACCAGCCTTGTGCATGTTCTCGGCTTGCGCCGCAATGTCGTCAAAGACCTCTCGAATTATTGCGATGCCTTCCTGGCCGCAGATCTGCCCATGTCCGGGCACGAAGATGGTGTCTTTGTCGAAGGCCGCGAATTTCTTCAAGGTGTCGCGCCAGCCAGACACCGTCGCTCTCTCATCGAAGCACACCGGATACCAGCCGCTGAACAAGAGATCCCCGGTGTAAACGACATTTTGCTGCGGCACACGCACGATGATGTCCGTGCCGGAGTGGCCAGGATAAGACTCCAGCACCGCGGAAAGACCGCCGAGATCGATAGTCATCGGCAGTTTTGCAGGATCGATCGGATGATTCGGAAGCGACAGCACATTCGAATTCGCGGACATGAAAACACTGGTGACGGCAGCGAGATCACTCTGTGCGTGCTGGCGCAGCGCGTCCGATTTCGCATCGGCTATGCGCTTTTCGTAGGACGCCAGCACGACACTCTTGTCAGCGCCCTGCAGCATCGCGTAACTGTCGACGATTCGTTTTGGGGTGGCGGCGTGCGCCCACAGCGGCACTCCATTGGCTCCGTAAAACGCATTCCCCATGGAGTGATCGAAGTGGTAGTGCGTATCCAGCGCCGCCTTCACAGGAACCTGGCTGATCGTGCGCAGCGTCTCCATCTGAAAAGACGCGCCGCCAGGCGACGCAAAGCCCTCGATCAGCAGCGCGGCGTCTTTACCGACAAGAAAGCCTCCATTGCACAGAGTGACAAAGCCCTTCGACGGATCGGAAATCGTGGCATACAAGCCGTCACCCACCTTGCGTACCGCGGCGAATCCCTTATCCGTAATGAGCGTTTCCGAAACGCGCGAATCGGCAATCAGCGATCCGCCAAGAGCCGCCATCGGAATGTGCGCCGCCACACCATAGAACGCGCCGAAACACGATGCATGTGTTAAAAAATTGCGGCGGGAAATACCCGAGGTGGGTCTTAAAGCTTTGTCGATCAGAGCTGGGTCGATCATGGTGCCTCCGTTGAAAGGTACTCGCATGGCGTGAACGACGGCGAGAGCAGTTGCCGCAAGAGTTTATTCGAGCCCGCACCCCGGTAGGGTTGCCGGAGTATATCCGAGATCTTGAACGGTCGACGGGAAACTCGAAAGGATCCGCTTGTCAACTCGTGGTAGGTCGCGTAACCAGACAAGTGACAAGCATCGGTCACAGTTTCCGGTAACGGGCGTTAGTCGAGACTTGCCGGGTAGAAGACTAAGATATTGTTCCCTCCGACCGTTCTTCGATTTATGGGGATGACGACGGCGAAGGAGACTTGGCGTCGCAAATAAGATTTTTCAAATATTACTGGCGTTGCAATCGCGCCGTCCATCCGGTCATAACCGTCATGGGCGCGGCATCATTAACGAAACTGTTCACGAGAAATCGGCCGTCGGGTGAGACGTCATACTGAAGCCCCGTGAAGTCACTGGCAATGATCCTAGTCTGAGTTACGACTCGCGGCGCACTCACGTTTCCCGATCCGGAATCGAAGTCCACCGCCATCAACTTCTTCTCCGAGGTGATGTAGAAAAGTTGTCGACCGTTTCTACTCCAGCGCGGCTGTGATGAGTTGTACCCGGTGATCTGCACGCGCTTTGTGGGTTTGGGGAACTGTTGAACGATGAGGCCGTCTTGAGAGGCATATGCCATCCACTTTGCGTCTGGCGATAGTTGAGGTTCTGCCCCAGGTCCAAGCTCCGCCAGATCGTGGGTCGGCGACCACGATGCCATCGACACAATGCCTTTGTTGCTGCCAAAAAAGAGGATCTGTCCTTCGGGAGACCATGAGGTCGGTATACCGCGAGCAAACACGAAATTTGGTATCCCGAGGCCATCAGCGGAAATACGGTAAATTCCTCCATTTGAGTTGAAGGCAATCTCGCGACTATCCGGAGACCAGACTGGGAATCGATCGTTCGGCCCGGGCGATATTCGAGCCGTGATGCCCCGTGCGACGTCCTGCACACAGATCGAAAGGACACCAGTTCCTATTTGATCGCAAGCTCCAGCTAGGAAACGCCCATCCGGTGAAAGTGCGGGATCTAAATACTGCGGACCGTGGAATTCTCCTAGCACTTTCCCGCGCGAGTCGAACCACATCAGACTCGCGGCAAGATCCGTCGACGACTGGAACGCAAGAACGCCATTTTGCGAAATTGAGAATTCGGATGGATAGAACGTCGAGGGACCCGGGATGTCCCGATTTGTTATTGGTGTCGGTTCGCCGGCCACTCGTAGCCGTTGGGTGTCGAACGGTTGTGCGTAGAGAATGCCGGTGCGGACAAAAAAGAGTTGGCCGAGGGCGAATGCGACCGTTCTTACGTTCTCGGACATGAGACGAGAAGTGTCGAGCGAATCGAGGGAACCTACATAGATCGCGCTGTGGTTTTCGGTCTTGGTTCCCGCTGTCACTTCGATATAGAGAAAGTGGCGACCGTCTGGCAAAAACACAGGCCAACGATGACCCTGTAGACCTTCCGCATTGACTACACGAGTGATTGGAGATGGAGCGCCGCCCGTTTCAGCGATCTGGTAGAGCGGCCCATTGACGTCAGGCGCAAAGATGATGATTCCCCTCGGCGCCCACGCACCTCCGCTAGCCCTCCGGGCATCGGCGATTACGGCTACGGCTCCGCTTGAGACGTCGATTGTTTTCAGCTTCCGGTCCGCAAAGAACCCGATGAGTCGTTCGTCGGGAGACCAGAATGGGAAGCTCGCACCGTCTGTTCCAGCGATTGGTGTTGCCGTCATCATCGTCATCGACCGAATCCACAATGACCTTGAGCCATCAGCTGCCTGCGCGACGAACGTAAGGTGGCTCCCATTCGGCGATAAGGCGAAGCTATAAGGCACGAAGGACATATGAGGTGGCGGAAGCAGTGATGAACGGATTAGAGGGCCCTCGGCAACCGTTCCTCGCCTAATTTTAGGAAACAAAGCCGCACCTACCATGAGTAGGGCCAATGCGACTACCCAAGGCAAATAAGGTCGTACCCGAGCAGTCGTTCGCGACCTGATTGTTTCTTGTGGTGTTGGTGTGCCGTTCAGCAGCAGTGAGGGAGTTTCGAGGGTTCCGATGAAACGGTACCCACGTTTGGTAAGAGTTTCAATGAACCGTGGTGAATCCGCAGAATCACCTAGAGCCTCCCGTAATCGATTAATGGCTTTGTTCAATCCACGGTCGAAGTCAACGAATGTGTCTGCGGGCCACAACTTTTTCTGTAAATCTTCGCGCGTGACCACCTCGCCAGCTCGAGCAAGTAGAGTTGCTAGAACAGAAAAGGGTTGATCGCCGATCTTCAACTTGAGTCCATGCTTTCGCAGTTCTCCGGACCGCAGGTCCACCTCGAAGGCGTCGAATCGAATAACGGAAGCCGTAATGTCCTCCTGTCTCATGGTTGAATCGTACCTCGACCCGGGCGGTAAAAGCTGCAGTTAGAGGAGTTTAGCTGCGGACACGATTGCCACATGGACGCCACGTCACAGGTATCGACGTTCCGTTCGTCCTTGAGCAGTATTTCGCGAAAGGAGACGTTATGGACATGGGGAACGTAAGAAACCTTTCGGGACGGCATGCGGCAGTAAAGCTCACGACTTTACGTAACAGCAAGTGGTTTCCCACAGCGATAGGTCTGGCGGTCATCTGGATCGTAATTGTGGGTTTCGCACGGACGTATTATTTCAAAGCATTCTTCGGCACGAGCCCACTCACACTGCGGCTCCATCTTCACGGGTTTATTCTGAGCGCCTGGCTTCTACTCTTCCTCGCACAGGCATGGCTGATAGCAGCTCATCGACGCGCCTTACATATGCGACTGGGCATCGCAGGCGCGGTGCTGGGCGCACTCGCAGTGGTGGCGACCTACGCTGTGGCGTTTGAATCTGCTGCGAACGAAGTTGCTCAAAATGCGCCCGTGGCTTTCAGCCGCTTGTACAGCTCGTTGCAACTTGCGACATTGTTCGGTCTGTTTGTCGCAGCTGGAATCTTGTTTCGCAGTCGCCCGGAGATACATCGGAGTTTGATGGTACTTGCGATGCTTGCCCTTATAGGGCCGGGAGCCCATCGCGCTGTGACTCTTCTCGTGGGGCACGGCTCACCCCACTCTCACGTATTGGTGATCGGAGTATTGCTCATGATCTGTTTGGCCTACGACTGGCGCACGCGAGGAACTCCGCATCCAGTACTTCTCTGGGGAGGAACCTTGCTTGTGGTATTGCAACTAACCCGGCGCTTAGTCGGAGGGAGCGAAGCTTGGCAGGAGGCAGCACGTTGGTTAATGAAATAACAGAACTACTCAACTCCCGATAAGTCGGCGTAACCGGATAAGTGCTTTTGACTGGATTCCACTCTACCGATAACGGCGTTTATCGGGCATCGATTGAGAACTGGCACGCACCAAGGGATAAAGCGCTCTTTCTTGACTAGCTCTGTGCACGATGCCTAGTCTGTTCGCCAAGTAGTACCAGGTTGCGGTTCAGTCAGAACCAAGGCACGAAAATAACGGAGGGCTCAATGAGAACATGGGCGATGGTTGCAGTGTTGTTCGTGGCGGCGGCGACGTATGTCGGCGGACAGATCAAAGAGGCGGAACAGGAGCAGGAAATTCGAACGACGCTGGCGAAGTTTTATGACGGATGGAATGCACACGACCCGGATGCAATGGTGGCGGTTTACTCGGAGGATGTAGACCACATCAACGTATTCGGCGAATGGCACAAGGGGAAGGCGTCCGTTCGAGAAGATCTGGCGGCGATTCATTCGGCGTCCGCAAAGAACAGCCAGAGAACGCCGACCATCGAGAAAATCCGACTGTTGAGGCCGGATGTGGCGGTCGTGCAAGTTTCGACGGTATCCACGATAGCTCCGCCGACTCTGGGGACTTATGTGTTGCAGAAAGAGAATGACAAGTGGTTAGCGGTGAGTTTTACAAATATGGAGCCGCACAAGTCTCCGTATAAGAAATAAAGTCTCGCGTTACCGGAGTTCCTATCGGAGCGACCTCGTTGCGGACGGCCGCGCGGTCACCTATCGCGAATCTTGGGTTTTATTTCCGGATTATTGACTACTCGTCAGACGAGGAATGCGGCAGTTCTTCGGCGCTGCGCTACTTCGCTTGCACAGGCGTGCTGTGGTGCAAAACGAGCTGCCAACGCCCGTCGCGCCGCACGCCGTAACTTGAGACTACAGTAAATGAGACATCCGCGCTAAAGGTGGGGTTATGTCCTAAAACTGTCCCACGGGACAGGTGACGCCAATCCAACACCTCCGTAGTCTGCCGCTCAAGCAATCCAGCTCGGCACTTGGGATCGAAGTTCTCCAGGTCATTTTTACCCGCTCAAGCCCAAACCAAGTGCTTGCCTTACGTGTCCGTCGGGGTGCCCGAAGTGTGTCTACCGCCAGCCCAGAGCCTCCGCTCTGGGGACCACCGCGCGTCCTAGGGAGAGGAGTCCCATGTCCATATGCTTTGCTAGAACTGCGTTCCAACAGCGAACGCGGCAATTTGGAAGAGCCGCAACCGTAGCGGCGATTCTGTCGGGAGGTTGTTTTGCAAGCGTGATGATCGGTCAGCAGGCCGCGCAAGATCCTGGAGTCCGTACTGGAAGCGTGGATTCGGGCAAGGCACTGCCTTCGGTGGTGGCGACACCGGATCCGGGCCCCAATGAATATTTCGTGGATGGTCTGGCTCGGTTTAAGGAAACGGACGGCGCCTCAGGTGGCGAGCACAACGGGCTGGGACCACGCTTTAACAGCGACTCGTGCGTTTCGTGCCATTCGCAGCCAGCTGAAGGCGGCTCCAGTCCGAGCGCGTCCGTCTTTCCAAATATCGGTATGAATCCAGAGTTCGTGGCCGCCAACGCAGCCGGTGGACCCAACAAAATTCCATCCTTTATTACCGCCGATGGCCCGGCGCGCGAAGCCCGCTTCAAGTTCTTTCTCAACAGCAGCGGCACGCTCAGCAGCAATCCCGACGGCGGCGTCCACGATCTGTATGTCATTTCCGGACGCAGCGACGGCGGCAATTGCTCGATCAAGCAGCCGGACTTCGCACATAACCTGGCGCTGAACAACGTCAGCTTCCGGATTCCCACGCCGATTTTTGGCGCGGGCCTGATCGAGAATATCCCGGACGAAACGATCCTCGCGAACATGAACGCCAACACTCGCGCGAAGAACTTGATGGGTATTTCCGGCCATCCCAATCGCAACGGAAATGACGGAACCATGACGCGTTTTGGCTGGAAAGGTCAGAACAAATCACTGGTCATCTTCTCAGGCGAAGCCTACAACGTCGAAATGGGTGTCACCAACGAGCTCTTCCCGAACGAACGGCCGAGCCCCGATGAGGCCGCTCTTCCCGGGGCCTGTATCCTCAACCCTTTGCCGGAAGACAAGTCCAACGTGCTGGCCGCGAAGACCACTGACGCCGCGGGAGATGCTGTCGGCTTCGGGATGTTCATGCGCTTGCTCGCGCCACCTACGCCATCCACGACCAGTCCCGGCGGCGCAACTTCCATCGCCAACGGTCGCCAGATGTTCAACGCCATTGGATGCGCGTTGTGCCATACGCCGACTCTGAAGACCGGACCGTCTTCGATTACGGCGGACCTCAGCAACGCTAACGCGAATCTGTTTTCCGATCTGCTGGTTCACAACATGGGTCAGAATCTTGCCGATGGAGTTTCCCAGGGCAACGCGGGTCCTGACGAGTTCCGCACCGCTCCGTTGTGGGGTCTCGGGCAGCGCATCTTCTTCCTGCACGACGGGCGCACTTCGGACCTAGCCGATGCCATCCGCGAACATGCCAGCCGCGGTTCAGAAGCGAACTCGGTCGTTCAGCTCTATCGGAACCTGCCGCAGCGGCAGCAGCAGGATTTGCTCAACTTCCTGCGTTCGCTGTAAGGCGGCAATCTCGTACGGTCGGCGTCACACTCGCGCGCAGCGGGTGGGGCGCCGATTCGTTTTTCGGTAAGGCAATTTACGAAAGAGGAAGCCGCTACTGAATTGCCCGGGCATTTGGGCTACTCGTAGCGCAGCGCGACCATCGGATCGACACGCATCGCTCGCCGCGCCGGAACATAGCTGGCGAGCAGCGCCACCGCAAACAACAGCGCGACTACCGCGAGATACGTCAGCGGATCAGTCGCCTTCACGTTAAACAGCATGCTGGTCAGCAGTTGTGTGATCGCTGCCGCTCCAGCCAAGCCGAGCACAATGCCGACGCCGGTCAGCGTGAGCGACTGGCGCAGCACCATGCGTAGTACATCGGACGGGCTCGCGCCTAGCGCAACGCGTAAGCCAATTTCATTCGCTCGCTGCCCCACCACGTACGACATCACTCCGTACACTCCAGCCATCGCCAGGCACACCGCCAGTCCCGCGAAGATTCCGAGAAGCAGCGTGCGGAACCGCGGCGCGGCAACATTTTCGCTGAGGGACGCTTCCACGGTGGTGAACTTAACGGGTACATCGGCAGAAAGGTTGTTCACTTTCTCACGCATCGCGCCGGCAAGTGCATTCGGATCCGAAGAGGTGCGCACCAGGACGCTTAGATCGCTCGCCGGTTCGGGATGCTGCTGATACGGCATATAAATTTCCGACTGCGGCGCGTGCGCAGGGCCGTCCTGCCGAATGTCTCCGACGAGGCCAACAATCCTCATTGGTTTCATCGAATCGAGCCCGCAGTAGATGGAATGTCCGATCGGATCGCGGCCGGCAAATGCAGTTTTGGCGAGGGTTTCATTGATGATCGCGGTGAATGGCGCGTCGTACGCTTCGCCATCATTGAAATCTCGGCCATCTTTCAAGGGCATGCCGAGAGTCGCGAACGTTCCCGGCGCAATCACGGAAAAAATGGCTTGAGGAGCGGAGACATTGAGCTCTTTGGGTAAGGAGTCAATCCAATAGCCGCCATTGGATGCCGTATTAGGCGGAGCCGCCATGGTTGCACCGACATTCAGCACCCCCGGCAAGGTGGCGGCTTCGGCTAGCAGATCCTTGTAGAAACGCATCGCGCGATTGGCGCTCTCCACCTCCGATGGCGAAGGGCTGAACGTTGTAGATCTCCGCAAGGGAACACTCGCGCTCATTACCAGAATCTTCTCGGGTCGAAACCCGAGCGAGACATTTTGCAGCGCGACGAAGCTCTTGACGAGCAGGCCGGCTCCCGCGAGCAGCACCACGGATAGGGCGATTTCGGCGACCACCAGCACGCTGCGCATGCGATCCGCAACGCTGCCGCCAGAAGCGCGCGTGCTGTTTTGCTTTAGCGATTTGTTGAGATCGACCCGCAGTGCCTGCAGCGCAGGCGCCAGACCAAACAGCAGGCTGGCCGCAAGAGAGGCGCCCAGCGCGAACAGAAGCACGCGAGAGTCGATGCCGACCTCAGACAAACGTGGCACATCGCCGGGCGCCAGGCTGACGAGCAGCCGTGATCCCCACATTGCGAGCAACACGCCAATCCCTCCGGCGAGCAGCGCCAGCACCACGCTTTCGGTAGCCAATTGCCGCACGATGCGGCCGCGGCTGGCACCGATTGCGGCGCGAATCGCGATCTCGCGTGTGCGCGCCACCGCTTTCGCCAGCAGCATGTTCGCCAGATTGGCGCACGCTATCAGCAGCACCACGCCAACGGCTGCCAGCATCACCCACAGCGTGAGACGGAAATGGCCGACCATCTCATCGCGAATGCCCGTTACGGCAACATTCTTCCCCTTGTTGCTGTCGGGATATTTTTCAGAAAGGCGTGTGCCGATCGCGGTCATTTGCGCCTGCGCCTGCTCCAGGGTGACGCCGTCCTTCAACCGCCCGACAACCAGATGGTTGTGCCCGGATCGCGACGGCGTTTCTGGCGAAAAGCTGTTGGCGGGATACCAGATGTCGGTCTGGTTCGGAAACCCGAAGCCCGCAGGCATGACGCCCACGATATTGAGAGTCTGGTCCGCCATTCGTAGCGTGTGGCCCAGCGCATTAGAGCTGCCGCCAAAGTGACTAGCGGCATAAGCGCTACTGACGATTACTGCGCCGGTGCCGCCCGGCTTCGCTTCTTCAAGCACGAACTCTCGGCCAACAATGGGCTGCACGTGGAAGACGCTGAAGAACTCAGGCGTAACCCTGGTCGCACGCGCGTACTCGGCCGAAGTTCCCGCGGTGACGGCCGTCTCCCAGTCCCGGTAGTAGGCCATTGCTTCAAACGCGTTGCTCTGGTCGTGCCAGTCGTGAAAATCCGGCGACGAGACCGTGCCGTGATGTCCATCTTGAAGCCACAACGAGGACAGCGTGACGATACGATCTGGATCGTTGTACGCCAGCGGCTTCAGCAGCACGGCATTCACCACGCTGAAAACCGCGGTGTTGGCGCCGATGCCCAGCGCCATCACCAACACCGCGACCATGGTGAAGCCGCGATTCTTCCAAAGCATGCGCATCGCGAAGCGCAGGTCTTGCAGCAAAGTTTCGATCACCGGAAGGCCGCGTTGCTCGCGATAAATTTCCTTCGTCATCTCCACTCCTCCCAGCTTGATGAGCGCTTGCCTGCGCGCTTCCTCGCGACTCATACCCCGGCTCAGGTTTTCCTCAATGTGCAACGCCAAATGGCTGGCAATCTCCTCCGCCAGCTCCCGCTCGCGCCGCTCCCGCCCGAACAGTCCGCCAATTCTCAGAAACAATGCTCGTAACCGTCGCATTTTCCGCCACTCCCCGGACTGCCGCCCACGGCTCTCAACCGTTAGTCGTGCCGCAACGCCACCATCGGATCCACACTCATCGCGCGCCGCGCCGGAACCCAGCACGCGAGGCATCCGACCAGCAAGATCAATGCGATTCCGCCCGCGTACGTCCACGGGTCGCTTGGCTTCACGCCATACAATTCACTGGCAATCACGCGCACAGCGCCGAGCGCACCCGGCGGTGCCGAGGGCGGCGCCGATAGCCACCAAAATGAGCCCCTGCCGCAGAACCATACGCAACACCTCGGCTCTGCCGGCTCCGAGCGCCATCCGCACGCCAATCTCTTGCGTCCGCCGCGCCACCGAATACGAGACCACGCCATATACGCCAAGCAGAGCAAGCCCCAACCCTATAGCCGCGAATATGCCCAGCAACGTCGTATGCAACCGCTGATCGCCCACGGAGTCCGCAATGGCGGCGGATACGGAACTAACATGAGTCACTGGCTGATCCGGATTGGCTTTCCAGATCTCTCGAGAGATCGTATTTGCGAGTGCATTGGGATCAGCACGCGTTCGCACAAGAACGAAATGAGAATCAACCGCGGTTTGAAACAGTGGATGAAAAAATTCCGCTTCCGGCTCATTCTGAATCACAACATCGCGCACATCCGCGACCACTCCGACGATCTCTGCCCACTCCGGATTCCCCTTGGCATCTTTGGAGGAGCTCATCCGCCTTCCGACCACTTCCAGGGTGCCCCAATACTTCCGCGCCATGGTCTCGTTGATGATGACTACTGCCTGCCGACCTTGCACATCGAGGTCGTTGAAATCGCGCCCCCGAAGCACTGGAATGTTCAGGAGCTGGAAATACCCGGGTGAAAGCTTGCGCGCAGTCACTCCCTCACCGATCGCATCATTTCCCGGCAGTGCGCCCTCCAACCGCAAACCTGCATTCGAGAAACTCATTCCGCCAAGCACGCTGTGATCGGAAGCAGCAGCACCTTCTACGCCTGGCGTGTGCACAATTTCACCAAGAAGTTCGCGAAGGCGCAGATTTTGACCTGTGGAACGATCTGCCGTCGACCCCGATTTCTCCGCATTGCTCATCTGCGGCAATTCAAACGTCAACAGATGATCCGTCCGGAATCCCGGGTCTTGGTGAAGCAAATTGCCAACTGTCCGAACCATCAGGCTGGATGCGACGAGCAGCACGAAAGCCAGCGCCACTTCTGCCACTACTAAAGTGTCGCCCAGCGCCGTTTTGCCCGACACGCTGCGAGCGCCCCCCTGCTTCAGCGCTTCGTTCGGCGCCATCCGAGCCGCGCGCTGTGCAGGTGCCAGTCCGACGACAATTCCCGAAATCACCGAGCTAATCAGCGCAAAAAGCAGCACCGTCGAATCCACCGAGACCTCGGACAATCTCGCCGTTCCCGGAGGAGCCATCGCGCGAAACAATTGGACGCCGCCCGCACACACTGCAATTCCTGCCATCCCGCCTAGCAACGCCAGCAGGCAACTCTCCACTAGACACTGGCGGCGCAGCCTGCCAGTTGAAGCTCCCAACGCTGCGCGCACAGCCATTTCGCGATGCCGCCCCCATCCGCGCACGAGCAACAAGCTGGCCAGGTTGGCACACGCGATCATCAGCACAAGCGTCGCCGCTGCCAGTAGCACCAGATAGCCAGTTCGCGCATCGGCAACGAAGCTGTTGAGCAGCGTTTCCGGCACAATCTGATACCCGCCTCGCAGGTTCGGCTGATCCTTTACCAGTTGTTGCGCCAAACGACTGGCAATCGACGTCGCTTCGGTCTGAAGAGTTTGCATTGTCGCGCCAGCACGCAGCTTGCCGAACACTCCGAGCCGAAAGAAAGCGCCACTCCGTTCATTCTCAGGCGTAAGCGAAAGCGGCAGCCACAAGTCGGTCTTGTCCGGAAACGCAAAGCCCCTCGCTGCGACTCCGGCCACCGTATAGTTCTGATCGTCCAGCGTCAGCGATCGTCCTACGATCGTGGGATCGCCGCCGAATCGCGCTTGCCACAATTGGTAGCTAAGAACCGCAACTGGATTGGGGAATGCCTTGTGATCCTGATCAGTGAGCAGTCGCCCGCGCTCCGCAGTGGGGGCAAACTCATCAAAAAATCCATCAGACACTTGCGTTACTTCCAGCACCGCCGGTGCGCCGGCACGTGTTAAGGTGCGCTCACCGCCCCAACAGGCCACAACCTTTTCCAACGAGCCGGCATGCGTTCGCAGCTCTTGAAAAGCGGGCCACGACAATCCCAGTGAAAATTGCGGAAACATGGCTGCTTTTGTGCTGAACGTCACCAGACGCGACGAGTCCTTGTAAGGCAGCGGACGCAGCAGCGTGGCATGCACGATGCTGAAGATTGCTGTGTTCGCACCGATGCCGAGCGCCAGTGTCAGAACCGCGATGACCGTGAATCCCGGAGTTTTCCGCAGCATGCGCGCGCCGAACCGCAAGTCTTGCCACAGCGTTTCCGCAAAGGGCAAAGCGCGTCGTTCCCGGTACGCTTCTTTGGTCTGCTCGATCCCGCCAAGCCGCAACAGTGCCTGTCGGCACGCTTCTTGCTCGGTCATACCTCCACGCACGTTGTCGTCAGTGTGTAGCGCAATATGCGCTTCAATCTCTTCCGCCAGCTCTCGCTCGCGCCGCTCCCGCCCGAACAACGACCCGAGGCGCACCAAAAATGCCCGCAGGCGCCTCACGGTTGACCCTCACCTGCCGCCAGAGAACCGCGCCAGAATTGCAGTCATCTGTTCCCAGTCGCGCGCCTCGCGCGCCAATTGCTTCCGCCCTGCGCGCGTCAACGCATAAAACTTCGCCTTGCGGTTGTTGTCCGACACGCCCCACTCGGACTTGATGTAGCCCTCTTGCTCCAGCTTCAGCAGCGCCGGATACAGCGTTCCGTAGTTCACCGCCAGCAAGTCGCCGCTGGTCTGCTCGATTCGCCGCGCGATCCCGTAGCCGTGCTGCGCCCCCAGGGTGTCCAACGTTTTCAGTACCATCAGCGCCAGCGTTCCCTGCCAGACGTCTGCTTTATCGCCCATCTTTTTCTTTCACACTCGCTTTGAATGCCTTCTATGGGATACCCATAGCTTAGTCCGAGTCTGCCACGACGCCCTATGGGAACACAATACGAAACCGCTGCCAAAGAAGTTCCCTCAACTTCCGGTCTCCAAATACATGTCACGTCGCGGCTTCGATTTTCCTTGCGCCCACGTGAGGTTAGCGTTGAAATGCCAAGCTGGCTGCGGTGCCGACCGGCCAATTCTCGGACGCGCAAAATCGAGGCGATAACAACGCCGCGTCCCGTTCGCGCCTATAGCTCAGGCCTTCAGGCCTAAGGGTTTAGACATAGCGGCGGCAACACCAAGCATGCGGCCGAAGAGTTGGCAACGATGCAACCAGACGTAGCCAAAGACGCGACCGTTCAAGGAGAGAAGATGCGAATGAAAGCACCAGCAACGATTGCACTGGCAGTGCTCTTGACTGCAGTAGCCTTCGCGGCTGCCCAGCCGCCGAGTCCGACCTCTCCACCATCGCCTGCACCTTCGTCACGCTGGACCGAACAAACCGCGAACGACTGGTACGCCAAGCAATCCTGGCTCGTCGGCAGCAACTACATCCCTGCCACCGCCATCAACGAGCTGGAAATGTGGCAAGCCGACACGTTCGATCCAAAACGCATCGACACCGAACTCGGCTGGGCCGAATCCATCGGCTTCAATACCATGCGCGTTTTCCTTCACGATCTGCTGTGGCAGCAGGATGCCAAAGGCTTTCAGAAGCGCATCGACACGTTCCTGACCATCTGCGACAAACATCACATCAAGCCAATCTTCGTCCTGTTTGATTCCGTATGGGATCCCGATCCCAAGCTTGGCAAGCAGCACGCGCCGACACCGGGCGTTCACAATTCCGGCTGGTTGCAAAGCCCCGGGGCAAAAGGGCTGGAAGATAAATCGCAATATCCACGACTTGAAGCGTACGTGAAGGGCGTCGTCGGTGCTTTCGCAAAAGATAGGCGAATCATCGGCTGGGACATCTGGAACGAGCCTGACAACACCAACGCCGGCAGCTACAAGGATCCCGCAAACAAAGTGGAACTCGTCAACGCCCTGTTGCCGCAAGCCTTTGACTGGGCCCGCGAAGCGCACGCCTCGCAACCTCTCACCAGCGGCGTTTGGAAAGACAACGATTGGTCGTCGCCGGAAAAAATGAATCCCACAGAAAAAATCCAGATCGAGCAATCCGATGTGATCTCTTTCCACAGTTACGACAAGCCGGAAGGATTCGAACGCCGCCTGAAATATTTGCTCGGCTATAAACGCCCGATCATTTGCACGGAATATATGGCGCGCGGTAACGGCAGCACCTTCGAAGGCTCGCTGCCGATCGCCAAGAAATATCACGTAGGCGCCATCAACTGGGGCTTGGTCGCCGGCAAGACGCAAACGTTTCTGCCGTGGGACTCGTGGAAGCATCCCTACACCGATCGCGAGCCGCCGGTCTGGTTCCACGAAGTCTTCCGCACCGACGGACAACCCTACAAACCCGAAGAAGTCGCCTTCATCAAACACGAGCTCGGTAAATAGCAGCCAATCCGCCAGCATCAGCGACGTCATCAAATACATTGACTAATTCGTTTGTCATCCTGAAGCTACGCGACGTGGGTAGCCGAAGGACCTCAGCTGATCCAATTAACAGTGATCTGAAACGAAGCAGCATGAGGCTCGCATGTTTTTGTTTCGTTAGAATTTCAAGTCGTGGTAGCGCTAACGGGAATCGAACCCGTATTTCGGCCTTGAAAGGGCCGCGTGCTAACCGTTGCACCATAGCGCCACAATTGTGGTGGGCAGAACCTATCTAGCATAAGAAAAACGCGCCGAATCCACAAGTACACGCGCACGTCGCCTGACGCACAAAACTGCCATGCGAAACCGATCCTCCTGGCGTGCCTGTAGCGGCGATAGTTACGTGGACGGCATTCCGTTGAGTGGACGTGTACGACCGCAACGATGCCCCGATCGCGCTGCCGGGCAATCCTGAATGAATCCTAAGCGCCGAATAGATGCCTTGCGAGTTCTCCGCGGCGCACCTTTTAAGCCAGCGCTTCGCCGCCGGGAGACAAACAGGTCAATTCGATTGAGTATTGTTTAGGTGCGAGTGGCCAAACCAGCCGCTAGACGAAGCTAGTCGCGCGCGACCGCGCGATTCTGCTTTAATGCGGCGATCAGAACATCGAATGTCGACTTGGTCGCCCGGCCATCGCCGCGAGCTGCCTTGGCCGATCCCTTGGCTGCGGGCCGCTGCTCTTCCGGTTCCGCAACCGCAACAGCGCTACCCGTTTGCGCCGCAGGTGATGTTTGCGTGCTGACGGAAGCTCTCGCACCGAACGACTCGGCGACAGTGGGCGTCCCGTGAGATGGGGCGGATCGGGACACCGATGCAGCTGGATGCATGGCTGGGACCCGCTCTTCCACCTGCGCTTCTGGAGTTCTGCCGGCGATCTCTTTTTCCTGCCCCTGGGACGTGCCCGATGAGGCCCCCGATGCCGTGGCGATAATCGTGGCCGGTTTCACCAATCCTAGAACATCTTCGGCGGCCTGGTTGACGATGAGCTGGTCGACTTGCTTGCGCTTTAACTCGAACCCAGCCATCAGGCAGGCGTCCGACAAAAGATTGATCAGGCGCGGCACACCGTTGCTGAGTTTGTGAATCGCTTCCACCGCGGTGCCAGTGAAGGGGCTTGAGCCGCGCAGGCCGGCGGCATGAAGACGCTCGGCGATATAAGCACGCGTTTCAGGCAGGCTCAGCGGACGCAGTAAACAGGTTCCCGCAATTCTTTGCTGCAACGCCTGGAGTTCCGGACGCTGCAACACCGCGAAGAGTTCCGGCTGACCGCACAAAACGATTTGTAGCAACTTTTCATGATAGGTGTCGGTATTGCCGAGGAGGCGAATTTCTTCCAGCAACTCGACGGTCATCAGGTGGGCTTCGTCGATCAGCAGGACGGCGGTGCCACCCTGCTGCTGGGTCTGAAAAAGCATCTGGTGCAGAGCGGCAAGGCGTCGCGGCTTGCTGGTCGCGGTGCAGTTGATTTCATATTCGTCGAGAACGGCTTCCAGCAACTCCGCAGGCGTTAAAGTCGGGTTCACGAGAAAGGCAGAAACCAGCCGTCCACGGCCTTCGGATTTCTCCGTAAGAATCTGCAATGCGGTGTGTAGCAGTGTGGTCTTGCCCGTTCCCACAGGCCCGGCCACGATGGTGAAGCCTTTGCGCTGCAACACACCTTGCAGCAGGACCTTGAGGGCTGTGCGATGGGGGTCAGCGAGGTGCAGGAAGCGTGGATCCGGCGTCAAGCGGAAGGGCTCTTCCTTCAACTGGTAGAACGCGGTATACAAACTGTCTCCTCCCAGAGTCAAACCCGACAGCACGCAAGATTATGCGAACACTAAGAGTAATTGGTGAGCAAGTACTATACCATAGTACGAATCGCACAGAACCGACGGGCCCTCTGGTAAGCCTCTCATAGTACGGTGCTTACCTGCGCGATGGATTTGCGGAAATTGCCGGGCTGCGATCTTGAAGGAAAATCGTTTCATACTGTGTACCTTTTATCGTCCCAATTGTCCCTTTTTGTGATGCAGTTGTTGGATGCTTGGCACCCTTGTCGAGTAAGCATCAAATTTGGACCCAACCGGGCTACTCACGCGCTATTGCGCTTGGATTGGAGAGGCTTGAAGCGCCATCGATTCTGCCTTTTCGGCTGCGCTGCGAAAGCCCGGCTTCCTGAATTTTGTAGATCAGCGCGCGATAACTGATATTCAGAGCCTGCGCTGCCTTGCGCCGGTTCCACTTGTTGTCACGCAACACTTTCAGAATCACATTGCTTTCCATCTCGCGAATAGCTTGTTTGGCGATGTTTTTAAGCGAGACCCTGCCATCGCCCGAAATCTTCATCGGTAGCGAAGAATATTTTTTGTAGTTCGTCTCTGGCTGAAGAGACTCCAACGATCCCAAGATGGAGTAACGCGCCACCAGATTTTCCAGCTCGCGAATATTGCCGCGCCATTCTTTCTGCTCGAGCGCTTCCAAAATCTGCGGCGGAAACGGCCGAGTACTTCTCTCGAAGCGGGCGTTCAACTGCTGCAGAAAAAACTCCGCGAGCGGTCCGATATCCTCACGGCGTTCGCGCAGCGGGGGCAAGTCGATGGTCACCACGTTGATCCGGTAGAAAAGGTCGTGCCGGAAACGTCCCGCTTCGATCTCACGATCCAGCCGACGATTGGTGGCGCAAATCACGCGAATATTCGCATGACGCTCGCGCGTGTCTCCGATACGGCTGAACTGCCCGTCCTGTAACAGTTGCAAGACTTTCGCCTGAAGACCTAAATCCAGATCGGCGATTTCGTCAAGGAATAGCGTGCCGCGCTCGGCAAGTTCCACTTGACCAGGCTTGGCCGACACCGCATCCGTGAACGCTCCGCGCTCATGACCGAACAGTTCGCTTTCCAGGAGCGCCCCCGGAATCGCCGCACAATTTACTTTCACAAAGGCGCCAGGGAACAGGAGCGAACGGGAATGAATATACTGGGCCAATAGGCCTTTGCCCGTGCCGTTCTCCCCGAGCAACAGGACGGGCAAATCCGTACCCAGAACCTTGCCGATCAGCTGACGGATCGGCTGCATCGCCGCCGACCGCCCAAAAAGAATCTCTTCTGGAGGTAAAATGCCTGCTCTGGGAGTCGCCCCCGCGCTCACCATTCCAAACCCGGCCATCCGAAACCTTCCCTCGACCGCCCTTGGTTAACGACACTGGACAATAAGCACTCTATAAGCCAAAGGGTGACGCCCGGTCTCCCAAGATGTGCCGGTGCTTTTGAAGAAGATGTTCTGTTGTAATTAGCTGAAACTGAAATGTTTATAGCGTTGAGGTCGGAAGGGAGCTGGGTACTGTATCTGTGGACAAATATTCACATAAGCTCCAGACGTTGCCGAAAAAGTTTGCGCAAAGAGGCAAACTATTGCCGGATTTCCGCTTGGGAGAACAGTTTTGGATTGAAAAAGTTACTGGGAGGAAAGCCTGCGACCAACGAATTCTACAGCGCGAGAATGATTTACGAGCGGCCGTTCTCTCCGCGAATGATGTCGTAGCGCTCTATTACCGCCGCCACGCCCATCCGCGCACTGCCGTCTTCCATTCGGCGCTCCACCCGTACGACTTTGCCCAAAGCGCGCACAAATACTTCCGATCCGTGGGTAATCTCGGCAGGTAAAGTCAGCGTAATGTCCAGCTCCGACCCGGCTTCAAGATCCTGCTCCAGAACGAAATACAAGCCGCGTGTCGAAATATCGCGAGTCTTGCCTTTTTGCGAATCAGGGACAACCCGCTCGGCTGGGATCCGAATGATTACGGGCAGCGAGAGGTCATAGCGGCGAGCGGTCCGGCGTTCCGTCATTAAGCCCATCCTCCACTTTGCCGCGCCCGAACCCTGTCGGCCGCGCCCCTTTCCCTAAAGTCGTTCCATCACCGGAGAAGCAGAAAGGCGGAAAGCCTACCCGCCACGCATTGCCACCCGTCCGACGCCGCACCGGCTTCAGCGCACTACGATTCTTGGCGCTTTGCCTCCACCGGATCCCTCATGGCTTCAAAAAGCCAATCGCGAATCCGATTCGCGTGACAATACAGGAAACGTTTGTTGCACGCTACGTAAAAATGGCGTGCGATTCCGAGAGCCGCAATGCTCCGTACTGGAGCGCCGCCCACCAACATATCTCGGGCGCGCGACCCTCTCATATTATAGATGCTTGTGGGGCTTCCCTGGGCTGGAAAGGTGCCTATTCTTCGCGAGCTGCCGCACCGACCGGAGTCGGCTCCTCAGCTGCCGCCGTGGCCGTCGATGCTGCCGCCGCTTTTTCCGCCGCCGAGCGACGGGTCCGCGGTGTATCCAGGTTGAACTGGCGCATCTTATACAGCAGTGCCTTGTAGCTGATGCCCAGCATCTTCGCGGCATCCTTGCGGCACCAGCGAGTCTTTTCCAGTGCGTCGGCAATTGCTTCCATCTCTGCTTCGTCTTTCAAGCCGCGCACCAAAGCCTTAAGTCCCTGTTCGCGAGGGATGGCGGGCTCTTGCCGAGGTGACGTGCGTTGCCGCGCCGACGACATCTCGATCAATTCGCGCAAGCTGCCCTCGTCGTCTTCCAGAATCACATAACGTTTGACGAAATTCTCCAGCTCGCGCAGATTGCCCGGCCACGGGTAGTTAGCTGCCGCGTCGAGCAAGTGCTTCGAGGGTGCCGTCGCCGGCTTCCCGAATTTCTCGCTGTATTTATCAAGGAAATGACGGAAGAGCAGGGGGATTTCGGTCGCGCGTTCGCGTAGCGGCGGCACCAGAATGGAAAGCACGTTTAGCCTGTAGTAGAGATCTTCGCGGAAGCGGCCAGTCTTCATCGCTTCCTGTACGTCCACGTTGGTTGCAGCAAGCACGCGCACATCGGTGTCTATCAGATGACGCCCGCCCAGCCGTGAATACTGATGATCCTGCAGCACATGAAGCAGCTTGGCTTGCAGGTGCGTGCTCATCTCCGCGATTTCGTCGAGGAAAATGGTGCCCTTGTTTGCCAGTTCGAATTTTCCGGGCTTGGCACGAACTGCGCCCGTGAAAGCGCCCTGTTCAAAGCCGAATAGCTCCGATTCCAGCAATTCTCCCGGAAGCGCCGCACAATTCACTTTCACAAACGGCTGGTTGCGCCGTTTGGAGCGCAGATGAATCATGCGCGCAACAACTTCTTTGCCGACGCCGCTTTCGCCACATACGAACACGGGCACGTCCACTGGGGCAATCTGCAAAATCTGCTGACGGATCCGCACCATCTGCGGACTGGCGGCCAGGAAGCTGAGATCCTCAGTGACCTGGTCGCAGTAATCCCGCAAAGCCTGATTTTCTTGTGTGAGGTGTTTTTTCTGCCGCGACTTCAACATCGCCGCATCCAGGTCGCTCTTTTCGAACGGCTTGGTCAGGTAATCATGCGCGCCCAGGCGAATCGCTTCCACTACCGTGCCGACTTCATTCGAACAACTCAGCATGATGATGTTCAGGCTACGATCGAGCTGTAGAAGTTCCCGCAGCACATCGATGCCATTCATCTCCGGCATCAGCACGTCAAGAATAATCAGGTCCGGGCGTTCGCCGTCGCTGACCTTGGCGAGCACTTCCTTGCCCGAGCCCATCGTCTCCACGTCGAACCCCTCGACCTCCAGAAGCGTGTGCAAGTACTTCCGGATACTCGGCTCGTCGTCCACGACGAAGATTTTCTCTTTAACAGCCATTGCTCACTTCTCCTTGGGCCTCTCCAACTTCAGCCCCTGCCAATCTCGAAAGAAAATCGCGCTTTAGACCTGATCCATGGGCAGCAAAAATGTGAACTTGCTCCCCTGCGCCCCATCACTCTCCACCCATATCTTGCCGCGATGCGCCTGCACCAGACGTTTCGCGATCGCCAGACCCAAACCCATGCCGGTCGTGTTGCGATCGACGCGCACGAAGTCCTCGAAAATTTCCTGGTGATGCTCTGGGGCAATTCCCGGTCCGCTATCCGTCACGGATACTTCCACGCTGTTCGGTCGCGGCAACCGGAAACGCCGGCGCTCCTGCGTCGGAGACGACTCCGCTACTCGCCGCTCCCAGAAGTGCGGAATCGCACGCAGCGTCACGCTTCCACCACTCGGCGTGTGTTTCTGCGCGTTATCCAGCAGATTCGCCGCTGCTTGCTGCACCTTCTGGTAGTCAAATCGGAAATTGGGAATCGACGGATCGAAAGTTGCCTCCAGCCGCACGCCTTTGCGCTGAAAGGCGTCGGACCAGCGCTTGGCCAGTTCGTCGAGGCAATCCCGCATATCGTTTTCTCGAAGCTGCAACACCAGTTTTCCGCTCTCCAGCGCCGAGTAGTTCAGGAACATGGAGACCAGCCGAACCAGCCGCTCGCAACTCTCCTTGGACTCCTCCAAAATGTCGCGCTGCTTTTCCGATAGCCGCCCCAGCGATCCGGCCAGCAGCAAATCGTAATAACCCTTGATGACCGCTAGCGGCGTCTTCAATTCGTGAGCGGCCGAAGCCAGGAAAACCGTTTTCTGACGGTTCACCTCCTGCAGCTTCAAGTAGGCCGCAAGCAAATTCCGATACGTAATCTCGCGTTCCTGCAACAGTTCCTGCACCGTGACCTGCGTCCCCAGGTCGGGCACAACCTCTATATCGGTCAAAGCCTCAAACTGCACCACCAGCCAATCCGGTTCCGGCACCCAGTTCACCGTCGCGATGGCCTTTTTCTCGCCGCGCGTCAACGTCAACTTCACTTCCTGCTCGCCCTTTTCAATCTCGCGAAATACCTGCTTTTCTTCCAGTTGCAGAACGTCAACATAGAGGTTCAGATCGCTGACTTCGCCTAGCCCAATAGACTCGAGGCATTTCTTCGCTCGGGAGTTCGCCATGATGATCCGGCCGCCGCGCTCTGCAACCAGCAGTGACTGATCCAGCGTGTCGAGAAGGCGATTTACCAAGCCCAGCTGGACGGCGCCAGAGCCTAAAGGGTCGGCCATCAGAGATGTGACTACCGTGCCACTCATTTGAGGAACCCACCTAAACCGCGACGGGAAAATTTTTTCCCTACTTACGTGATGGCCATCGTCGCAAGCTGTATATGGACTGTCAATGGTAAAAGCGTGCCATTTGCACAATTCCGGAACTGAACTTTCCTTCCACGCCAAGACCCTGCAAATCATTGCTCTTCGTGCCCTCCTGTGAACTGATAAGCCATTTATTCAATTGAGGTTAGGTATTGGGACAAGCCCTGGATTCTGGCATTAAATCTGCTCTCATCCGTACTAGTTCGCAGGTACTAGGTGCTCATCGAGTGACAACCCAAAGTTTCCAAGAAGGTCCGCAATTGGAGCAACTGCTACGCCGCAAAGCGCCGCGAATACGGCTGCAAGTACCCGTGTTTTTGCGTGGCTCTGACAGTTCTGGCGTTGAGTTCGTGGAACTCACCAAGACACTGAACATTGGT
Source organism: uncultured Acidobacteriota bacterium (assembly GCA_963788725.1). Classification (GTDB taxonomy): domain Bacteria; phylum Acidobacteriota; class Terriglobia; order Acidiferrales; family UBA7541; genus Acidiferrum. The sequence goes on from CAWBHT010000004.1 coordinate 84,715, forward strand.
TCCGCAGGCGCGTGTATCACTTCCGCGCACATCTTGCGCTGCGATCAAATCGTGCATCTGACAATTCCCGCCCCCTCTCCGGTCTCCTCAAGCCTGGTACCCAATGAAACGCCGCCCATCGCCGCCAAAGTGCTCCGCCAGGACATAGCGGGCGACATGCGGCTCTTTGGGTTGGAATTTCTCAGGCCACTTGAGTAAATTTCTGCCCTTTTCTGGCGTACACTGGCGAAGTGCGCGTGATTTCGTTACATCGGGGACGGCGACACAGCATTCAGCACCGTTGCATTAGACATACATCTCGTCTACTTTCAATAACATAAGGTGAACAGAGCACGTCAGCCGTATTCAGCACATTCCTGGGCAGTCCAAATGAGATGGACTCCCAGTTGCTTTCCTCATTCCAAGAAAGCTCCTAGTTCTTTCCCCCTCCCCGCGGGGATAGGCAGAGTTTAGGTGTCTATCTCGTATGCCCAGCCCTGGCGGCACAACGCCCCCTCGTTTGCCGATTGAAGATTCGTATCTTGAGCTGTTGGCCGACACTCTAGATGGTCTGGAGCTCTCGGCACGCGGCCAGTTTCTTCAGCGGTATATCCGCGCCATCACTCATCTTGATCTGAAGGAAACGCAGTGCGTTCAGCTGTGGGACGAAATACTGACGCGCCGGCGAGAGCTCAGCGACAATCTCGGGCGGCCAATCGCGCTGAAGACCGCGCTCATGGACGTGCTTACGTCCGCGGGCCTCTTCCGCGTGCCGATCATCTTGGAATATGACGAGCTGAAGACCCTGCAGCTCAATGCAGTCACCGATCCGCTGACCGGCCTCTACAATCGCCGCCTGTTCAGCGAGACCTTTGAGAAAGAGCTGAACCGCACCCGTCGATACGGCTCGCAGCTCGGCCTCGTCATTCTCGATCTGCATCGCTTCAAAGAAGTTAACGATAAGCATGGCCATCCACGCGGCGACGAAGTCTTGCGCGCCGCTGCCACCACGCTCAAGAAGGCGCTGCGTACTTCCGACTCCGCTTTCCGTATCGGTGGAGATGAATTCGCGCTGCTCTTGCCGCAGACGGACTCCGACCAGGCGCTGGCACTCAGCCGCCGTGTCGCTACTGTATTTGCGGAAGAGCTGCATGCGCTTCCCCTGAGCGTCAGCGTCAACATGGACCATGGCATCGCGATCTTCCCGCACGATGGCGAGCAAGCTGACCAGTTGATTCGCGTAGCGGATGAACGGCTGTATCGCCTGAAGCACGCCAATCATCGCAATCCCGGCGAAGCTAGCCCGCGGACCGAATCCGCTGCGTCTTCGACCGCGCCGCCGTCGAAGTTCACCACACCGTCCCCGCCATCTTCGCCGCGGAACAACGCAAGCTCAGCTACAGAACCCCGGCCCATAGTGGCTCCGGCGCCAGCCGCCAGACCAGCGCAAGCGCAGGCTCCGGCTGCTTCAGCCGCGGCGCAACCGCAGCCTCCACCACCCGAACGCATCGCGACTCCGCAAAAGCCTCCAATCTCGATCGAGTCCAAACGTTTCGAACGCCAGGAATCCGCAGCTACGGCGGTGACCGCTCCGCAAATCTCCATTAATCACGCGCCGACTGCGCCGCAAGCGTCTCGCGTGTACGCCATGCAGCGCAAAGCCGAGCGCGTCTCTATGACTGGCACAAACGCTTATGCCATGCTGGGTGAGCACAACACCCGTCGGGCACGCGTCGTCGACTTGGGTTTTGGCGGCGTGGCCATCGAGATGGATGCTCCCGAACAGCTTCCCGAAAACATCCTGGCCGTCCTGCACGTTCCGATTCTTCCGCCGGTGCGTGTCAGCCTCAAGCCGGTGTGGTCGCAGCAGACCACGCAGGGCACCTATCGTGTAGGCTGCGCCTTCGTCTCCTGATCCTTCGCGGTCGTCTCAGAGCGGCTCTTGCAGGCGGGTGCCGCTTACTTAAATTGCACGATTCGCTCGCGAGTCACGCGTCATTCGCCGTTCTGTCCCATCTGCTGACGCAAATACCTCGACGTAAACAGCAGCGCCTGCTGTACGTGCGCTACTCCCAGTCCCCAGCGCAATCTCGCCTGCTCGCCGCCCGTTCCTCGCGCTTCCAATCTGAATCGCAGCGCCGTCCCGCCCGCCACTTTCATCAAGCAAATGCGGGAAGCCAGCGTTTCCGCCGATCCGGCGCCTCGCAGCAACTCCACTAGCTTCTGCACCATAGCCAGATGCAAGCCGCGATTCGCCGATAGCTCGCTGCGCCGAAAGCGCAACACGAAATCGGCGTCACATAACACATCGCCGGTGATGCGCGGGTTGACCGCATCGCACTGAAACAGCGAATCCTCGCTGTCGATCGCCGCGGAAAAGCTGCGCAGCGCCCGCTCGATTCCAGCATCGTCCGCGACGATAACTCCGCCCTCGTCTCGCTCCGACAGTGACTCCACCACATCGACTAACATGCAGCGAACCTACGCGATCTCCTCTTCGCTCTCAAGCGAAAACGCCGGCCCACTTCACAGTTTTCCCTATCGCCATACCGTGCATGCTTTGGCTAGAATCGTCCGCGCATTTAGCTCTCCCATCGAGGCTCCATGACCGAACCGATCGCAAGCCGCCCACATTGGCCAGACGCGCGCTCCGATACTCCCGACGCCACCACCGGACTAAAGCCGTGGAATTGGGCTCTCGAGCGGCTCGAAAAGTCGCATAACTATTGGATCGCCACCATCGCTCCTGGGCGCCCGCACCTCATGGTCATTTGGGGTATTTGGTGGAAAGACGCCTTCTGGTTCAGCACCGGCCCGCGCACTCGGAAAGCCAAAAACATGGCCGCGAATTCCCACTGTGTGATCGGCACTGAAAAAGCCGATGAAGCCGTCATCGTCGAAGGTGTCGCCGAGCAGATCACGGATCGCGCTGTCTGGAAGCAGTTCGCTGGACCCTACGATAAAAAATACGGCGGCGAACTTCTGCCGCTACTCGAATCCAGCGGCGGCTCAGTGTACCGCGTCGTCCCCCAGGTCGCCTTCGGACAGGACGAACACGCCGAAAATTTCGTGCAATCCGCGACCCGCTGGAAGTTCGAGTAGCGCAGGCACTCTTGCCTGTGCCACAACGATGGGAGACTAAGATCGTGAGGGTTGAACGTATCAGATCGCGACGCGCGGTAACGTCCACGAACGATGAATCGCGGCCTCCGGTGGGCACGATGCCCATTTGGCCAATTCTACGACTTTCGGTATAATCATCAATTGCTCGCGACCTAGCGACGCGGCTGTATCCCCCAACCCAGCGGGAGGCCGTGCAGACCGGACGCGACACAGGAGCCTTACCATGAAATCCGGTATTCACCCCGATTATCACGCTGTCACCGTACACTGCGCTTGCGGCAACACATTTCCCACGCGCTCGACGATGAAAGGCGACATGCTGCGCGTCGAAATTTGTTCCAGTTGCCATCCGTTCTTCACCGGCAAGCAGAAGCTGATCGACACCGCAGGTCGCGTCGAGCGCTTCACCAAGAAGTACGCCGATGCGGCTGCCAAAGCCGGCGCTGCGAAAAAGTAGCCTCCTCCTTCAACAAAACTTGTTGTGCGAGCGTCCGCCGATGCGGGGGGGCTCGCATCATCTTTCCTGAGCCCACAACATTTGCTGGACCTGAAGTTCGTCGACTTGGGAGCTAAGGCGGGAAGCTACGGCTTGGAAACTGCCAAACGCTGGCGGGCGTACGTGCACCACGGGCTGACGGGATCCAGCTTGATGTACGTTTGCCAATGCTGGCGAGCTTCCGAGCGTGACCCCAGCCGATCGCAGACGAATGCGAGGTTGTAGTGTGCGTCGGCATGACGCGGGTCCAGCCGCACCGCAATGCGCAGATGCTTTCGTGAGCTTTCCAGCTTGCCAAGTTCCTCCAGCACGCTGCCCAGATTGAAGTGCGCCACGGCGCTATCCTGTTCAACGGCTACCGCGCGCAAGAAGGAACCTGCGGCCGACTCCAGCTCGCCTTGCTCGTAAAACAACATGCCCACATTGATCAGCGCATCGATATGATGCGGACTGGCCTTCAACACGCGTTGATAGGCTTCGATAGCCTGTAAGCGCGAGTCCGGATCGGACTCATACTGCAGCGCCAGTGCAAACCAGTCGTCCGCGCTGCGCTCAGGCATCACGCGTACTTTTGCGCTGAGCTCCCGCGTATCGAAATTGAGAACGAACTGGCCAGAGATGGGTTCGAGCCGTGCGCCGTGTTGCTCCACAATAATGTCGCGGCCGTTCGACAAGATCCGCAGCTGATTTAGTGGCGCCTGAACTTCCGCCAATTGATGATTAAGTGCTGCCAACGAGCGGCGAAGCCGGCTGGCCGACACTCCGGTCTCGATCAATTGCTTGGCAGTGCGCAGGCTGATCAGGTCGCGGAAATCGTAGGATTTGTCGCTGCCGCGGCGTCGCGGTGAAATCAGGCGAAGCTTTTCCCAGTAGGTGAGTTGCTTGTCCGTGACGTCCAGGATGCGCTGGAATTCGCGCCGCGTGAATCGCTCGGTTGTGCCCATTTACGACTTGCCTGCTATTTCTTGCCTGCTCTCTTTTTCTCAGGCGCTTGCTGCGCTGCCGCCGCTGGAACGGCGCGAACCGGAGGCTTCTTCGCACCCGGCTGTTTTTCGGCGATGCTTTTCTTCAGCGCTTCCATCAAATCTATCACCGGCGCGAGTTTCGGATGCGCCACCTCGGCTATCTCGTGACCTTCGCGCTTCGCGTCGATCATGTTTTTCATGCTTTCCATGTAGTTGTCTTTATATTTTTCAGGCTGGAATGGCGCCGCCAGGCTCTCGATCAGCTGCGTGGCCAGCTTCTTCTCGGCATCCTTGGGCTGCGCGGCCGAATCTGTCCGTCCGTACTCGGCGACTTCCCGAATTTCATTGGTATAGAACATCGTGTGCAGCGTCATGCCCTTGGAACGGGGACGCACCACCACAATGTGTTCGCGCTGGTGCATCGTCAGCTTGGCGATCGCCGCGTAGCCTGAGTTCTCCATGGCATTCAGCAGCAGTTGATACGCCTTCTTGCCTTCGTCCTCGGGCGTTACGTAGTACGAGGCATCGAAATAAAGAGGATCGATTTCATCCACTTTGACGAACTCCAGGATTTCCATGCTGCGCGCCGATTCCGGCTCGATCTTGTCCAGCTCTTCCTCGTCAAAGAGCACGTATTGGTCTTTCTCGTATTCGTAGCCCTTCACGATTTCATTGCGCTGCACCTGGCGTTCACAGTGCGGGCAGAACAGCGGCATTCGAATGCGCGTCTTGCATACACTGTGCAGCTGGTTCAGGCCGATGCGCTCGGTGCGAGCAGCAGAAAATAGGCGGATCGGTATCGAGATCAAGCCAAACGTCAGGTAACCCTTCCAGACTGAAGTGGCCACGGGTTAGCTCCTCTGGAGGTACGTTACTTCACGTGCGTAAAGAGGATTAAGGTTAGTTGCCTTTGCCACGGCAACGCAAGGCGAATCACAGGCGAAAACGCGAAAGTGCCAGCCCGCAGTCCTGCTCGTGCACGTGTGCGCAGCATCTGTAGCTCACCCCTACAGGGGTGAGGCCTTTTCGCTTGGACAGCACACAGGTATCTGTGATGTAGGCCTATCCCAACACGACGCCGCGAGCATAGTAACCTTCCGAACCGCACCGTTGCGGCAACCTAACCGCAAACCGGAAAACCTGTCTAATGAACCGGATGAGGCAGAGCGTCGAGGTTATCGGGGATAGCGACGCCATCGCCATCGAGCGCACGCTCGCAGGCGATCGCGATGCCTTTCGCGTTCTGGTCGAGCGCCACAGCCAGAGCGTTTTCCGGCTTGCCTATCGCATGACCGGAAACCAGCACGATGCCGAAGAAGTGGTGCAGGAGGCTTTTCTGCGCGCCTATCAGAAGCTTGAGCAGTTTGCGGAAAAAGCCAATTTCGGAACCTGGGTCTATCGCATCGCCGCCAACTATGCGATCGATCGCATGCGCCAGCGCAAGAGTGAGGATTCGCAGCGCGCGCCGGCGGCCGCACGGGGCGTCGAAGAGGGCGCCGCGGAGTTGGATTTGATGAGCATGGTGCCGGACGCAGCACCTTCGCCGGAACGCCTGGCGCAAAGCACACAGCTCGCGGCGCACATGCGACGCGCGCTGATCGAGCTGACTCCGGCGGAGCGCACCGCATTTGTGATGCGCCATTGGGGCGGATCTGGGATCGAAGAGATTGCCGCCGCGTTGGAATCAAGTTCCAGCGCCGCGAAGAACACGGTATTTCGCGCGGTGCAGAAATTACGTCAGGCGCTTGGGCCCTTTGTGGAGCAACGCGGTCAGGCCCGCGCCATGGGAACGGAACTATGAAACATCCAGATGAGGAAGCGTTGATCGCCTATCACGACGGCAAGCTCACAGGCGGAGATGGTGGCGATGCTGGCGATGATAATGATGCCCTCCAGCGCGAGGCCATCGCTCTCCACTTGAAGGAATGCCCTGAGTGCAAGGGCGAACTCGATCGCATCGACGCAGTGTTAGCCGCACTCGATTCCATGGCGGTGCCCGATCCAGGCGAAGACTACGGCCAGCGCGTGTGGAAGCAGATTGCGCCACGCCTGCCGCAAAAACAGCGTCGCTGGTGGCAGTTTGGCGCGAACAAACAAGAAGCAGGCAGCGCCTCAGCATGGTCTGGTCTGTTTGAGCCACATCGTTGGTTTGAGCCACAACGTTTAGCAACCCTCGCAGCCGTCGCAGCGCTGGTAGTTGTGGCCTTCTTGACCGGGCGACACGTCGGGCCGCCGAAACCGATTGCGGATGCTGCCAATGTTCGGGAGCGCGTGTTGACCCTGGCCGTCGGCGAACATCTCGGCCGCTCGGAAATGGTACTCGTGGAATTGGCGAATGCGGGACCGGAGAACGGATCGGGCGCCAAGCAGGTGAACATCGCCTCCGAGCAACGCCGTGCCGAAGACTTGCTGGAAGAAAACGGCTTGTACCGGCAAACGGCGCTGGAGCAGGGCGACACCGCACTCGCCAGCGTGCTGGATGAACTCGAACGTGTGCTCCTCGATGTGGCGCACAGTCCGCAGCAGTTGTCCGTTGCACAATTGGAAACGATTCGCGAGCGCATCGCCGCGAAGGGAATCTTGTTCAAAGTTCGTGTGGTGGGTCAGGAACTGCAACAGCGCGGGGCGTCTGCTCAACCATGGCCTGGAGAGAGCCAGGCTGCGAAAATCGAAAGGAAGAAAACATGAGTGTTGTAGACATAGAGCAGAGGGAGATTTTGCGAGGAGCCCGCCAGGCTTCTCGCTCCAAGAGCGCAGCGTGTCGCATCGCGGCGTGCGTCGCATTCGCTGTGGTGCTCGCGGCGCCGGTGGTGAGCTATGCCCGCCCCGCCCTTTCAACAGGCAGTATCTTCGGCACGATGCAGCAAGACGACGACAGCGGGCAGGAAGCCCAGGATCGCGCCCAGGCAGAAAGAGACCGCGCCCAGGAGAAACGCGACCGTGAACAGGAAGCTCGCGATCGCGAGCAGGAACAAAAAGACCGCGAACAGGAGCGGCTCGACCGATTGTCGGAATTGTATGAAGAAGGCCGCGAAGCTCTGGATGAGGAGCGTTACGACCGCGCGGCGCAGAAATTTGCGGAACTGGCAAAAAGCAACAGCAAGGAAATCGATGCCGCACTCTACTGGAAAGCCTATGCCGAAAATCGGCTGGGCAAGCGAGATTCCGCGTTGGCAACCCTCGCCGATCTGAAACATCGCTTTCCGCAGAGCCGCTGGCAGCGCGACGCCTCAGCGCTGGAGATCGAAGTGCGTCAGCGTACCGGTCAAAGCCCGCATCCCGATGCGCAGAGCGATGATGACTTGAAAATGCTGGCCATCCAGGGACTGATGAACAGTGATCCCGATCGCGCCCTGCCTCTGCTGGAAAAAGTATTGAACGGCACCAGCACGCCACGCGAAAAATCAAAGGCGCTGTTCGTGATTGCGCAAAGCGGCAAGCCCGAAGCCCGGCAAATTCTCGGCCGCATCGCCAGTGGACAAAGCAATCCCGAGCTGCAACGCAAAGCCGTGGAATACCTGGGCATGTTTGGTGGCAGCGAAGCTCACAAAACGCTGGCCGAGGTCTACGCGAAAAGCGGCGACGAAGGCGTCAGGCGCGCGATTCTTCGCAGCTACATGATTTCGGGCGACAAAGAGGATTTGTTTGCCGCCGCCAAGACCGAGAAAGACGATCGCGTGCGCCGCGAAGCCATCCGCCAGCTCGGCTTGGTGCACGGAATCGATGAATTGCAGCAGCTCTATCAAAAAGAAACATCGGTAGATCTGAAGCGCGAAATCTTGCAGGCGTTTTTCCTGGCCGGCGATTCCAAGAAAATTGTGGAAGTCGCCAGCGGCGAAAAGGATCCCGAGTTGCGCCGCGCTGCCATCCGCAATTTGGGACTGATCAACTCCGCGGATTCCGCCCAGGCGCTCAAAACCATCTACGCGAAAGAAACCGACCGCGAGCTACGTGAAGAAGTCCTGAACGCCTACTTCATCCAGGGGAATGCTTCAGCCCTCGTCGCCATTGCGCGCTCGGAAAAAGATCCGGAGTTGAAGAAAACTGCCGTGTCCAAGCTTTCGCTGATGCATTCGAAAGAAGGCACCGAGTACCTGATGGAGATTCTGAATAAATAGATCATAGATCGACGGCCGCAAAGCGGCAACTAGTGGTCTTGCAGCCCGAGTCGGGCAAACTTTGATGCCGATGGAGAACAGCATGAGGAACTCAAGCCTATTTCTGGCAGTGGTGATGCGGTTTAGCTTTGGCGCGGCGGTAGCGTTCTGCGTCGCACCAGTCCTGCTCGCGCAGACAAGTATCGCGGGCATGCCTCACATAGAGAACGCGCGAGTCGAGCAGCGCGCCATTAGCGCCCCGATCGCCGCCGAAGTCGAAAAACTCGCGGACCAATCCGCACAAGCCCAGTGGATTGGCTACGCCGTCCCCGAAATCGCCAGCGATCGCGAAGTCTGCTGCAACAATAACGGTGGAGATTGGAATAACGGCGGCTGCGGCGTTTGCCGCCTTGAGGATACTAATCACGGCGTGAACATGACCTCGCGCAGCGACAACAAAAGTGCAGGCGGCTCAACGACAGTGCAGCTCGAAGGCTCACGCAAGCTTGTGATCCTGCTGCGCACCCAAGCAAACCGCGTCATGAAGATTCGCGTGGTCTCGGAAGACTGCACCATCGATGCCGGCGGTCTTCCGCTCGTGTGGCTGACCGATGTGAAGCCAGCCCGATAGCGTGGCGATGCTCACGACCTACGTTCGCGACGGCAATCTCGACGATCATGATCACGACCGCGATCGCGACAGCCGTCACGTGAGCGAAGGCGCCCTGACCGCCATCGCTCTGCACGCTGACGATTCCGCCGATCGCGCGCTGGAGTCTTTCGTGCGCTCCGATCAGCCCGAATCGCTCCGCAAACACAGTTCGTTCTGGCTCGGCGAATCGCGCGGCAAGAGTGGATTCATCGCGCTGCAAAAGATGGCCAAGAACGATCCCAGCTCCGACATTCGCGCGCACGTCACCTTCGCGCTGTCCGTCAGCCGCGAACCCGGCGCGCAAGATGAAATGATCCGCATGGCCAGAGAAGACGAAAGTTCGCACGTTCGCGGCCAGGCCCTCTTCTGGCTCGCGCAAAAAGCCGGCAAGAAAGCCGTCGGCACCATCACCGGCGCAATTGAAAACGACCCAGACACCGAAGTGAAAAAGAAAGCGGTCTTCGCGCTCAGTCAGCTGCCCAAAGAAGAAGGTGTTCCGAAATTAATCGAAGTCGCGCAAAACAATCACAATCCCGCCGTCCGCAAACAAGCCATGTTCTGGCTAGGCCAATCCAACGACCCGCGCGCCCTCGCCTTCTTCGAAAAAGTCTTGTCACAGTGACGCGCCGCAGCGCTAGCGCAACAAATCTTCGAGCCGCACGCGCGCATCTGTTTTCGAATCGCGATATTTGACGATCACCGCGGCTTGCAGCGACAACCCATATTTCTTTCCCAACAGATGGGATACCGCTCGCGAGCCCGGTACAACAATTGCCTCTTCGGGAACAATCAAGGGCTCAGCCTCCGTCGCTGTATACACCGCATCTTTCACCAAATCATAAATCGGAATCGATCGATTCAAAATCGTTCCGCTGCCCAGCACTGCGCGTCGCTTGATCACCGTGCCCTCATACACACCTGAGTTTCCTCCGATCAGCACATCATCTTCAACAATCACGGGCAGCGCGCCCACCGGTTCCAGCACGCCGCCGATTTGCGATGCCGCGGAAATGTGGCAGTTCCGTCCAATCTGCGCGCAGCTGCCCACCAGCGCATGCGAATCGATCATCGTGTTTTCGCCAACATACGCGCCTACGTTAACAAACATCGGCGGCATGCAGATCACGCCTCGGCCAATAAAACTCCCATCGCGAATGCTCGATCCGCCCGGCACAATGCGCACGCCATCCGCAGCCGTGATCGCGCGCACCGGATATGTCGATTTATCGATGAACGGCTGCCGCGCCGAATCCACCGACATATCCACAATCGCGCCCATGCGAAATCCCAGCAGGATTCCTTTCTTCACCCACTCGTTGACGCGCCAGCCAGTCGCCGCCGACGCATCAGGCTCCGCCGCGCGCACCTCACCGCGATTCAGCGCTTCTTTGAACGCGCGAAACAATGCGAAATGTTCTTCCGTGTATTGCGACGGCGGCGCATCAAACAGCCGCTCAATTTCCGACGGCTGCATGCACTCTCTCGCGCACCAGGTCCAGCGACGCGAGCACGCCGCGAATCCGCGACAGATTCTCCGCGCGCGGCGCGACCAGCGGCAATCGCCACACCGCCTCCACCAATCCCATCTCCGCCATCGCGGCCTTCACCGGCCCAGGGTTAGACTCCACAAAGTTAATTTCCATCAGCGGCAAATAGCGCCGGTGCAATTCACGCGCAGCCACAAAATCTCCGCTCGCTGCCAGCCGTGTGAGCCGCGCCATCTCAAACGGAATCTCGTTCGATACCACCGAAATCACGCCGCGCCCGCCCAGCGCCGCCAACGGCAAAGTAATCGCATCATCCCCCGACAGCACCACAAAATCGTCCGGCACGGCGTTCAAAATCGCGGACATCTGCGTGATGCTCCCCGAAGCCTCCTTAATGCCCACAATATTTTCGATCGCCGCCAATCGCGCCACAGTCGCTGGCTCGATGTTCACTCCCGTGCGTCCCTGCACGCTGTACAAAATAATCGGCAGCGCCACTGCTTCCGCGATCGCGCGATAGTGCTGATACAAACCCTCCTGCGACGGCTTGTTGTAATACGGCGTCACCGACAAAATTCCATCCGCGCCAATCGCCGCGAGTTCCTTCGCCAGCGCAATCACTTCCCCGGTGTTGTATCCGCCCGCGCCCGCCAGCACCGGAACGCGCCGCTCCGCGACTTTCACCGTGATCTCCACCACGCGAAGATGCTCCGCTTGCGTGAGCGTCGGGCTTTCGCCAGTCGTTCCGCAAGGCACCAGAAAGTCCACGCCCGCATCAATCTGGCGCTCAATCAACTTCCGCAATGTCGCTTCGTCAAGCGATCCATCCCGCCGAAAAGGTGTAACCATCGCCGTGCCGCATCCAGTAAACATGTTGTTCTCCTTCTCGCAAAATTTGTGAACTTGCAAAACTCAAAGGCGCGAATTCACCGCCGCTTCCGCCTCAACTCCCCGCAACTCGCCCAGAATGTCGCGAAACTCAAACACGCCACGCTTCCCGCTCACCCATCGCGCAGCCTGCAAGGCCCCGCGCGCAAATCCTTCGCGACTTCGCGCTGTGTGCCGCAGCGTAATCGTGTCCGCCGCCGAGTCGAATCCAATCTCATGAGTCCCTGGATGCGCCCCCGCTCGGTTGGCACTCAAAGCGATCGGCCGTTCGTACCCAGCCGCACGCATGTCCTCAGCCATTTTTCGCAGCGTCCCCGATGGCGCATCCTTCTTCGCCCGGTGATGAATTTCCCAGCCCCACGCTTCGTACTCCACCTGCCGCGCAAACAGCGCCGCCGTATGCGCAACCGCCTGCAAAAATAAATTCACTCCCACCGAGAAGTTCGGCGCCCACACCAGGCCGGTTCCTGCGCGCATTACCGCTTTGCGCACCACCGGAAGCTCCTCCATCCATCCCGTCGTTCCCACCGCAACGCAAACGCCGGCCACCGCCAATCGTTCGATATTTCGCCCCGCCATATGCGGAGTGGAAAATTCCACCGCCGCATCGACGCCCTCCAGGGATTCGCGCGTCAATCCTTCACCCCCCGCATTATTCCGCCCATCGAATTTCGCGCGCACCTCGAATCCATACTCCGGCGCAAGCTGCTCGATCAGCCGCCCCATTTTTCCGTAGCCCACAATCGCCAGTCCCAGCGTCATGCGCGCACCTGCCCTTGCTGTACCTGCGCTTCATTCAAAAGTCGCGTCACCATTCGCGCATAAATCTCCACTGCCTCGGTCAATTCCCTTTTCGAGATACGTTCCTCCGCGGTGTGCGCCACGTGAATGCTTCCCGGCCCGATTAAAAACGGCTTCCCCCACGCCGTGCCTAGCGCCGGAATGTCGGTCGCAAATGCCACCGCTGTCGTCGGCAATCCGTCGAACGCCGTTAAGTGCACCGCCGGAATGTGAATGACCTCGCGTACTTCCGCGCGCCCCTCCACCGCTGACGACACGGCTTCTCGCAGCACCCAGGATCGCCGACCGTGCGAAACATGATTTCCGCCCGCGCTTCATCGGCCACAACATTCGGCGCCCGTCCGCCGGAAATCACGCCGACATTCAGCGTGCTCGGACCCAGCAGCGCATCTTTCGGCAGCGCGATCCTGCGAATGTCGTGCAGCACATCCAGCAGCGCATGAATCGCCGAATGTCCCAGATGTGGATACGCCGAATGCGCCAATTTCCCGCGCGCCAAAATTTCAAATCGCAGCGCGCCTTTTCCTCCAAGCGCCAGCTGATTTTCCGTCGGCTCGCCATTGATCAGAAAACGCCGAACCACGCGGCGAGGCTCGCCGCCGCACGCGCTCCCGCCGAATTCCGCTCTTCGCCCACCACGAACAGCAGTCCGAGATTCTTCGCGCCTGCTTCCAGCAAACGCTCCGCCGCAAAAATCATCGCCGCGATGATCCCCTTGGCATCGCACGCGCCGCGTCCCCACAAAAACTGATCGTCTTCGCTCGACGCAAAGAACGGCGGCACCGTATCCATATGCGTCGACAGCGTCACCACCGGCTCGCCCCAAGCTGCGAAAACATTGTCCCGCCCCGTCTCCACCGCAATCCGTTCCACTCGCCCCGACGTCCGCGAAGCCATCGCCGACAAATGCGCGAACAAGTAATCGCCCACAGCCTTCTCATTGTTGGTGACCGACTCGATGTCCACCAAAGCCCGCGTCAATTCAAATAAATTCATAACCATCCCAAACGTAGATCCACGTCAATTCACCGCCGAAAAGTTTGCACGCACCAAATATCCCGCGCTTCAGCCGGACCGTGTAGCTCAGGCCTACAGGCCTGAGGGTTTAGACCCAACCGCCGCCACGAATCCCGACAACGCGCAAAAAACGAGCCGCGCCTACTCAAACGCAAATTTTCAATCCAGGAAGAAACGCCAGAAAGGAAGAAACCGCGAAGAAAAACTCGGGGCTACCGCCTCTCGATAGCGCTTCACCCATTTTCATTGCCAGCTGCAAAGCAGCCGCAAGATGGATGACAGTGGACAGGTCTTAGCCCTGGCCCCCAACCGCCGCGCCCAGCAGCGCAACGATTTCGGCGGAGAAAACTTCCTTGCCCCTTTCGCTCAGGCGCCCGATGCTGCTCGGAACGTCGCGCCGGCTACTAATGGCCTCCGCACCTCTACCAAGAACAAATCGAGTCTAGATGACCCCCGCCACAGTGTCAACAAAACCGTTGAGCGTTGCCGTCACCGTCGATGTCGACGTTTAATTCTTCACTCAGCGAAAGACTCGACGTTGAACCCCTCGACGATTCCCGCAGGGCAAAACCTGTCATCCTGAGGCTACCCGATAAGGGTAGTCGAAGGATCTCAACGTTAAATCCAGCGAGAAAAGTCCCCATGCGCGCTACCCTCATGACGCCCCTGGCACACGAGGCAAACGCAAACCGCACGGCAACCCTACTTCTCCACCGCCACCAACCTCGGCACCACTTCAAGACTTCTTCCGCGCAATCCATCCCGTCCGCGCGCGAACTCGCACCCACCCACTAGGCGTGCCCGCAGGCGTCGTCAACTTTTCCAGCGCCGCACGATAAACCAGCGCGCCATTCAACGGCTCGCCACCCGGTTTTGCCAGCGGGCGAATCGGCGCTGCTCCCCCGCTGGCCGTGTTCAACAATTTGTACGGCTCGGCATCAAAATTGTGTGACGCAGCTTCCGCGTAATCGTCCGCCGCCAGCCACGCGTCATACGAATCCGGCGTCGCCACTTCCAGAAAATTCTGATTCGCCCACAGCACCTCATAATCGCCCGGCTTCAGCTGCCCGTACGGCTTGTCTCCCGGCCGGTTCGCAACGGCGGTTGCTTCTTTCAACGTCACGGTCGGAACGAATCGCCGGCAGTTCCAATCCTTTTCCGAATTCTTGCCCAACGTGCAAATTCCTGCGTCCGTCGCCATCACCAGGCTATTTTGCTCGCCAGGACCAAACACCGTCACAATCGACCCGATCGGCAGATTTTTTCCAGCCGCGCCCATGCCGGGCATGACTTGCCGCGTCTGCACATCCAGCTTCGACAATCCACCTCCGCTGCACGGCGCAATCGTCCCTTCGTGCACCGCCCGCATCCCGAACCACACCGTTGGCGCGGCTTGCGCATTCGTCGACGCGCCCACGGCGGAGACTTCGCACGTCAGCGCGCCCTGCGTGTGATACACCTTCACATCTCGCGTGTCCGGCTCAAATTTCACAATCGTCGAAAGTCCCAACTCGCCTTCACCGCTCGATTGGCCAACCGCCACCAGGATCGGCTGATTCTCCGCGGGCTTGTTCACCGGATACAGCGCCATCGCCCGCACTTCCGGATCGGCAACTTCCAAATCCTGCCGCAGCCCATCCAGCGTCAATCCGCGTTTTTCCTTGCGCAGTTCCGGCAACCACGCTTCCGCCAACAGGTCGCGATCCCACATCGTCGCCGAAGCCAACGGCTCGCTCTCACCCTTTTTTCGCAGCGCCAGCGTGGTGCGATCGTCATCGGAAGCGCCCACCAGCTCATACGGCGCCAAATCTTTTCGACCATCGATCTCCACAGGAAAAACGCGCTGCTTTTCGTGCGACTTGACCGCCGGCGCCGTCAGCGGAACGATCGACCACTCTCCACGGTCATCAGGTGCCACATACGCAAAGCGCGTCCCCGCAAACGCATATGTCCCACTACCCCCACCGCCACCACGAAATTCCACTCGCGATGGAGCCAGATACAACAGGTCCCGCGAAATCTCCGACGCATCTAGCGGCGCATCCTGTGCGTATGAAAACAGTCCCCACGAACCCGTCACCGCCAATGCCGCAAGAGCTGTACGCCGCAACACACGCAAATGCATAGCGTACTCTCGTCGAGCCAACGGCGCGTCTTGGCTGTCGTTGCGTGCACCCACACCCCAACGGTCATCCCGAGCGTAGCGAGGGATCTGCTTTTGCAATGGATCTTGTCGCGATGTAAACAAACGGTACGCGCGGGAAATAGAGGAAGGACTTCTCACAGGTTCGATCTTTACAGCTGCAGCGGCTTCATGGGCGCCTCTTGCGTCGCGACCAGCAATTCGCCGCTAAATTTGTTTTCCGCAGGCCGCCGCCTCAGCGCCTCTTCCGCGGACAATCGCGCAAGGTCCGGATTATTATTTTCCTGCGAAACGTGCGCCAGGATCAGAAATCGCGCCATGCCATCAAACCCGTCCGCATCGGCCAGATATTCGCTCACCGCATGATTCGAAAGATGCCCAGTCCGGCTCAGCACCCGCTGCTTCACCACCCACGGATACGGTCCCACCTTCAGCATGTCCAGATCGTGATTCGATTCCAGCAGCAGGCAATCCGACCCGCGCAGATGCACTTTCACCAGCTCCGGCATGTAACCAAGATCGGTAACCAGCGCCATCTTCACGCCGCCGGCGCGAAACGTAAATCCCACCGGATCGGCGGAATCGTGCGGAATCTGAAACGGGTGTACTTCGATGTCGCCCACGCAAAAGGCTTGTCCCGCGCGAATCGTCTCCACTCCGCGTAGCCGCTTTTCCAGCCGCTCGGGCAGCGCGCGATGCAGCGCGTCCAGCGTCTGCTCGGTCGCGTACAGCGGCGCCTTCCACATGCCCAGCATTTGCGGCAATCCGCCGCAGTGATCGTTATGTTCGTGGGTAATCAGGATGCCGTCGAGGTGTTCGACATCCATCTCAATCGCTGCAAGCCGCGCAAGAGTTTCGCGCTTGCCAAGTCCGGCATCAATAATGAGGCGGGTGCTCTGCGTCTCCAGAAGCGTGATGTTCCCCGAGCTGCCCGACGCCAGTATGGAGACCCGTAAACCGATCGCTTCCCCCTCAATCGAATATGAAGCGAAACAATTCGAGATCATCGCAGAGCGCACCAATCGCGTCAATGGCCCGAAAAATATGAGTTGAGGAAAGATCTACATCAGACCTCCGGCCGCCTCTAAGGAACGCCGTGAGGTGAAATTGCCCGATACCGCCCGTTTTACCGCACAGTACGAGTTTACTCAGATGTGTCACTCAGAACGACGCGATACGCGAATCCATGATCCTCGGAGTTTCGCCGCTATCACGTCGAAGATCGTGTGGCCCTAATAGATCTACGTCGCGATACATATGGAAACAAACGATGACGGCCGGTCGAGATTCGATACGGCTCGGACCATGGAACTGCCACGGTCGCCTCGCCTCAGCGTGACATAACGAACGGCTCTTCCATGTCACAATGCGCTGGTCGATACGCAAGCGATTGCTGGGCCGATCACACGAATTCCAATCACGGGCTGCTCTCAGGGTCGTGAGCCGACCAAAAATCCCCCTCCAATTGGCTGGTCCGCGGGGCATCTTGGAACAACAAAGCCTGTCGTGTCCGCCAATTCGCATCGAAAGAGCTCAATGGAAACCGATTTCGTAGGTCGGGGTAAACGCACTGATAAAATCGGAAACGTGACCGATCACACGAACCGGAGGCATGCCAAGAACACGTCAGATTAATGCGTCTTGTGCATCTAAACAATTCCACGTCGGGAAACAAATCGCCTTGACGAAGCCGTCTTGCATCAGCAGCCCGCTTTTAAACCTCGCGCGACGTCGTTCAGGAGATTTTGATTCAGTGCCCGGCTTTAGTCGCGACAACGGAACTCGGGTTGTCTAAATGCTCGGTAAAGGCCGAATCGTATAGGACCAATGAAGCCGCTCGTCTTCTGCGCCATCCAAGATCGTGACAACCATATTTCTCCACGCATCGACGAGTTCTTTGCACAGCTTCGAAGTCATGCCCGGCGACCTCGATATTTCCATGGTCAGAAGCTAGCGATCGTGTGAAGCGACTAGCAGGCGAGGCGGGCGCGGTCTAGGGTGAAGCCGTTCAGGGGGCCGAGGACGGTGATGGCGATTTGCTCGGGGCGGAAATATTCGCGGGCGAGGGATTGCACTTCTTCGCGCGTTACCGTTTCGATTCCGGCGAGAATTTCGTCGAGCGAATAGAAGCGGCGGAAATACAGCTCCTGGCGCGCCAGATTCGACATGCGCGAGCTGGTCGATTCCAGCGACAGCATCAGTGAGCCCTTCAGGTGATTCTTGGCGCGCAGCAGTTCGTCTACCGGCACCAGCGATTCTTTTAGATCGCGAAATTCTTTTACGATCAGATCGATTACTTGCCCGACGGTTTCTTTCGCGGTTCCGGCGTAGACGGTGAGCATGCCCGCATCGGAATACGGCGTGAGTTCGCTGAAGACCGCGTAAGCGAGGCCCTGCTTCTCGCGAATGTTCTGGAACAGTCGCGAAGACATTCCTCCGCCGAGCAAATTGTTCATCACCGCCACGCCAAAGCGCTTTTCGTGCGCCAGCGGCACCGACGGCACGCCCAAGCACACATGCACCTGTTCGAGTTCGCGTTTTGTTTCCAGGTGGATCGGCGCTTGTGTGAATGGCGCCGCGCCTTCTCCAAAAGGTTCCGCCTTGGTCAGGCTGCCGAATTCGCGCTCGACCAGCTCCAGCACCTGCTCATGTTTCACATTGCCGGCAGCTGAAATCACCAGACGGTCTGGAGCGAACCAGTTGCGGAAGCGCTTGCGCAGGGCATCACCATTGAATTGCCGCACCGTTTCCGGCGTGCCCAGAATCGGCCGACCGAGAGGATGCTCCGGCCAGAATCCGCGCGTGAAAATGTCGTGCAGCAGATATTCCGGATTATCCAAATCCATCTTGATTTCTTCGAGCACGACCTGGCGCTCTTTTTTCACATCGTCTGAATCGAACTTTGGCCGCAGTACCAGATCCGCGATGACATCAAAAGCGATCGGCAAATGCTCGTCCAGCACTTTTGCGTTGAAGCAGATCTGCTCTTTGGACGTAAACGCGTCGAGCATTCCGCCGACGGAATCCATCTGCCGCGCAATTTCTTCCGCGGAGCGGCGCTCGGTGCCTTTGAAGACCATGTGCTCCATGAAATGAGCCAGGCCGTTCTCTTCGGGGACTTCGCCGCGCGAACCGTTACGAATCCACACGCCGACGGAAACCGAGCGCACGTGCGCCATGGTTTCGGTCAGCACCACCAGACCGTTGGGGAGAACGCGTTTTTGAATATCGCGTGCTTCGGTGGTCATCGCAAGAATTGTGACACAGCGCACTGAAAAGTAGAAATGGTACTCGGTGATGCGATAAATCAAAATTTTCAGTGCGCCGAAAAAGATAAAAATTAAATCAACTTCTCGTCCGGATTCAGCTTGCCGTATTCGCTGGTGTAGTGCAGCGGGACGTCAGCATAAGTGCCTTTATCGCGCTGATAAACCTCGCAGACATCGAATGGTTTGGAGTACACGTGAATGCTGACGGCGCGCTGGTTGAATTCGGGCAAATTCAGGACCTGGTGCACCGGCTCCAGCGGGTTCACATGCACCGGATTGCTGGCGTTCATTTCGTAGACTTCAGTGGGAACCAGTTTGCAGGTGCCATGGGCGGCGTCGCGATCGTCGACGCGAAAATTCTGGATGCGCAGTCGGCCGATGGGAGCGGCCATCCAGCAATTCTGGTCACGATGATTGTGCACGCGGCTGGCCTGGCCGACTTCCCAGCAAATAGCCATGCACTCGAACAGCTGATTTTTGAAAATCAGGTTGCGGGTGTAGCTGCCTTTGGAGAAGAAGCAATATTTTTCTAGCGTTTCGGGGCGGATGTGATGGCTGACCATGTAGTCCTGCACGGTTTCGAGGGTGAAATCGCGAGCGTGGAGCGCGGCGAGATTGTTCACCCACGCGGTGATGGTCAATTGTTCGGCGGCGGTTTCTTTCGGCATGGCGTTTCTCCTGGGCTTTGCGGAAAGGGCTCACAGACTGAAGTCTATGCCACAGTGCTTTTAGGAATTATAGCGCGACGCGGTGAATCCGACATCCGGCATGCTGGCGCGATATCATAGGACGGAGCGACATGCTGGTTTGTGCGCGAGCATGTTTCGCGATGTAGCGGCCGCCTTCTGCTGGTCATGAGCCACGAGGAGCTGCGGGCCTTTTGCTTTTTAGTTTTTTCACGTTTTTCATTAGGGCGAAGTTTCTGATGATCGAACTGCTGGGAAAATCGAAAGAAGAGCTGCGCGAGTTTTGCGCGGCGCTGGGGCAGCCTGCTTACCGGGCGAATCAGATTTATCACGCGTTGTACTCCGAACGGAAATTCAACTTTGGCGCGATGAGCAATCTTCCCGTGCCCTTGCGCGAACGTTTGGTTGCCGAAGCGCGGATTACTTTGCCCACGGTGCGCCAGCGATATGTTTCAGCGGATGGGTCGGTGCGGTACTTGTTCGGATTGAATGGCGATGTGCAGCCTAAAGGCAAAGAAGGATTTACCGCAGAGGACGCAGAGATCACGGAGACGGAGAGGAGTACGACAGGAACAACTGCAGGAAGGACGGAACGAACGACGGCAGGAAGGGCTACCGGAACGACTGCTGGAATCGCTGCAGGAACGAATGCAGGAACAACTTCGGGAACAGCGACAGAAATAACGCGGCCGGTGCGGGCGGCTTCTGTCGAGGCTGTGTTTATGCCGATTGAGTCGCGGCAGACCATTTGTATTTCCACTCAAGCTGGTTGTGCGGTGGATTGCCAGTTTTGCCTGACCGCGCAGCTTGGATTGATTCGCAATCTTTCTCCCGGCGAGATTCTCGCGCAGGTTTTGCTTCCGCTTGAAGAACATAAGGGCGACGTTGAGCCGCAATTTGCGGCGCAAGGCAAACAGACCAATGTGGTGCTGATGGGCCAGGGCGAGCCGCTACTGAATTTCGATAACGTGATGGCGGCGATGCGCATTCTGCTGGACCAAAAAGGCGTTGGCCTGCCGCCGCGCCGCGTCACTATTTCCACCAGCGGGATTGTGCCGGGCATCGAGCGTCTGGCGCAGGAGCCGGTGCGGCCGAAGCTGGCGATCTCGCTGAACGCCTCCAACGATGAGCAGCGAAATCAGTTGATGCCCATCAACAAAAAATATCCACTCAAAGATTTGATGGCCGCTTGTAAGGCGTACCCGCTGCGGCCGTGGGAGCACCTGATGTTCGAGTACGTGATGCTTGGCGGCGTCAACGATTCGCTGGAGGATGCCCGGCGTGTGGCTAAGCTGCTGGCACCGCTGAAGGCTGCCAAGGTGAACCTGATTCCGTGGAATCCTGGGGCGCTTCCGTTCCACGAATCTTCGGCTGAGCAGATCGCCGCGTTTCGGAAGGTCCTCACTGATCACGGACTTTTTGCGTATGTTCGCTATTCGCGCGGCCGTGATGTTATGGCTGCTTGCGGGCAGTTGGCGTTGATGGAGTCGTCCGGTTCCGAACTGCCGGTGTTGCCTTAGCCCTTCGTTTTCTCTCCTTTTTCGAGCCAATCGCCTTTTTTGTGGGTGTAGGGGTATACCCCCCCCGCAATTCATATGTCTATCATTCTGCTAGGCTTACGAGAGGGGCAGTTTGTAAGTTGTTGATTATAGGTGCGCGCTTCGGCGTTAGGCGAGATCGAATACGTGTTGGCGCCCGGGAGGGGGCAAGCCCCTCCCGTACAGGTCGTGGCTGCCGTGGCATGAGGGACATTTCCCGTCTAGTTTTTCAGCGTCAGCAGGGATAGTAACATAATTATAAACGTAGGTTAAGAAGATTCTTAAGTTGTAAACATCCGGATGGAGGACCGTGGTGGCGGAGACTGGTTAGATGCGGCTAGTAGCCGATCTCCTTTATAGGCGGCTTACGGTTTGCGGATCGAGTTTTCCGTCGAAGAATTTGTGGAGGGCGGTTACGTACGGTTTGGTCTCGGTGGCGGTGGAGGCGAACAGGGTCATGGAGGAATGAAATTTTAGGTCGTCTGGGTAGCCGAAGATTTGGTTGGCGGTGCGATTTTCGATGGCGTTGACGCGGGCGGTGCATTCGCGAAGGCGCACGCCGAGGATTGGATGGTTGGCGTAGGATTCGGCTTCGGCGCGGGACTTGATGGCGAATTTGATGGCGGTGGGGCTGCGGCCGAGTCCGTGGATTTGCGGGAAGATGAACCACATCCAGTGGGATTGTTTTTGGCCAGCGCGGAG
Organism: uncultured Acidobacteriota bacterium; assembly: GCA_963788725.1. GTDB lineage: Bacteria > Acidobacteriota > Terriglobia > Acidiferrales > UBA7541 > Acidiferrum. The sequence goes on from CAWBHT010000004.1 coordinate 106,558, forward strand.
TTCGTGGAGGACATCGGAGTAGATGGAGGATTGGGCGTCCAGGAAGCGTTGGAGATTGTGTGGGTCGGCGGTCATGGATTGATTGTGCGCGTGGCATTCGTGTTGGGAAATGTTGAATCTAAACCCGCACCCTGAAAATCGCAGGGTGTGGCACCCGGCGCGCGGGCCGTAGATTTGGGCTGATCCACTAGGCGGCCGTCAGGTTTTGGGTTGGTTCTTCGGTGGACGGGTGGGCGATTTGCCGGCCTTGCCGGTGGCAGCGGCACCTCCCTTTGTACCTGCGCCGGTGCCGCCCTTTGCTCCGGTGATGGGGCGCAAGCCGAGGACTGTTACTTTGTGGTTGACGACGAAATCGGGGTTGTTGTCATCGTCGCGCAAGACCGAGGATAGGCGGTACCGGATCCTGCCGGGGCCTCCGGGTGTGGGCGTGTCGAAGACCCAGTTGTCGATCCAGACCCCTATTTCCTTCACGTGTTGATCGTCACAGAGATATTGAAGATCCCAGGCGGTCAGCATAGGTATCGCGTAGGTATAGGGAATATCGCGGATTTCTACGTCCTGACTGCGAACGCCGTTGGATGCAACGCTGCCACACCCGGAGAAGATGGAACTTCCATCGTCGGTAGGAACGGATACGAACGGAGGCTGTACGACGCCGACATCAGGGCCGCCGAGTGCGGAGTCGAGCTCGGCGTAAAGAAAGTCGCGCCGGGTGTCGTTGTCTTTGAGAATGACGTTGGAATTCCAAGTGACAACGGTGGGAGTGACGTGACTCGCGGAATCGGGGAGATCGGGAGTGGCGGTAGCGTCTCTTTTATTGTATTTGCGATGATCGGCGAACACTTCGCTGTGGTCGATGTTGTACGAGACCTGCCGAATGTGATGATCGTCCCAATTGAAATCGAAGCCGCGAGGCAGGACAGCGGTGCTTTGACCAGCCAAAAAACCGGGATTCTGGATGAAGGAATAAAAACCGGATATGGCAGCGGAAGGGCTGTTGTTAGGACCATAGAAGTAGTTGTCATTCAGCTGGTTCTGGGGCGGGGGAGTACAGAAACTGCCGGCGTCGGCGCCGCCATGATCGACAATGAGGTTCAGACGAGCGCTGTTCCAAGCGATGACGGTGAAGAAGTAAGACCATTCCATACCCTTGTCATAGCCGTCGTCGGTAAGACTTCCTACCGCGACCCACGATAGCGAGTGGTTCTTCCCTGCAGCGTCCACGCTGTTCTTGATGTTGCCGATAGCGGTACCCAAATTGGTGATGTGATGGTCGCCGCCGGGATAGTTTGCGCGCCAGCCGTTCAGAAAGACCGTGGATTTGTCGGCGTATCCGGGAAGAGCAACAGATTGCTGAACTTTGATGAAGCCGGTTCCATTGATTTTGGCGGATCCAGTTCCGTGAATAGCCGCGATGGTGCCCACATCCTGAAAACCAAACTGGGTGGATTGCGAGGTCAATGGGGTAGTGTCTGAAGTTTCAAATTGAGAGCAAGAGACGAGAGTCGTGGCTGGATGGAAACCACAGGATGCTAAAGAGAAGAGGCACAAAATCGCGAGTAGGATAGTTGAGACACACGGCAAAGACAGACGGCCGTTGGCCATGGAGCCTCCATCGGGGATTGTAAACGTCGGAAATTGGCTGGATTCTGCGAAACGCTACCTGCCGAGAGGCGGAGTGTCAAGACCGATTGCAAGGCGATTGACCGCGAAAGTTAGGGATTAGTGTTAGCGGGGCGGATGCCAACTACGGAGAGGAGGCGGCCGCTGCGGTTGCGTTCTTTGCGGTAGCTGAAGAGTTTGGCGACGTCGCAGGAGGTGCAGAGGTTGGTGACGTAGATGTTTTTTTCGAGGAGGCCGGCGGAGAGGAGTTGGAGTTTGTTGGCTTTGGGAAGATTGAGGATTACGTTTTTTGGCGGCGGCTGGTGGCCTGGCGGCATCATGTTCAGCCATTGCAGAGGGTTGGGTTCGTCGCCGGTGCGGAGTTCGTCGAAGAATTCGCTGGCGTTGGGAAATTTGGCGGCGAAGGCGGAGGCGACTTCGGTGCCGACTTCGTAGCAGCATCCGCCGATGGTGGGGCCGATGGCGGCGATGAGATCTTTGGGATTGCAGCCGAATTCCATTTGAAGCTGGCCAATGGTTTTGGCGACGATGCGCTGGAGGGTGCCGCGCCAGCCGGCGTGAATGGCGGCGACCACTTTCTTTTTTGGATCGACGACGAGGACGGGGGCGCAGTCGGCGGTGCGGACACCGAGAAGCAGGCCGGGAGTTTTGGTGGCGATGGCGTCGCCTTTGCATTGTTTGGCGGGAGCTTGATCGAGGCTGCGGATGACGTCGGAGTGGATCTGGTGGAGCGAGACCATGGTGAGATCGCCGGCATCGAGGGCGGATTGGAAGCGGCGCTTGTTTTCTTCGACGTTGTCGCGGGAATCCCATTCGACCGCGCCGAGGTTGAGGACTTTTTCGCCGTCGAGGTCGCTGACGCCGCCTGTGCGGGTGCTGAAGCCGTGGACGAGCCAGGGGATTTTGTTGAAGGCGGTGAGTTGGAGTACGTGGATTTTTTTATGGGTGCGTTCGGTCCAGCCGGGGGCGAGCGGGGTTTTGGGTGTGCGCGATTGTGGGGGTTTGCCGGGTTTGCGGCGTGGGGGTTTTGTTTTCGTGGGGCTCACGGCCTTATCAGTATAATCGCAGTTTAATGGGTGAGCTGTAGGGTTAGAGGCCGAGGCGAGCGTTTTGCGGCGTGTTGTGTGAGTGGTGTTTGCGTAGTTGGGTGGTGGCGCTGGCGTTGATGACAGCGCTTCTGGTTGGCGGTCGAGGTGGCGACGAAAATCGGGAGAAAAGCGGCCGCCTCGGAAGGCGGCCGCTACATGGCGTGTTGGTCGTTGGGTTGTGGGTTAGCGCGGCACGGGCAGGAGTGCCTGTGCTACTGGGGGCGGCGTGATTGTGGGGATGGGGATTGATATTGCGGAAGTGGATCGAGTGAAGGGGGCGATTGAGCGCCATGGGGAGGCGTTTTTGCGGCGGGTGTATACGCCGCGGGAGCGTGCTTATTGCGAGAAATTCAAGAATAAGTATGAGCGGTATGCGGGGAGGTTTGCAGCGAAGGAAGCGGCGATGAAGGCGCTCGGGACGGGATGGTCGCGCGGGGTGCGGTGGGTGGATGTGGAAGTGGTACGGCAGAGCGGAGGTAGACCGACGGTTTTGTTGGCTGGGGAGGCGGCGAAGGTGGCGTCGGCGCTGGGAGTGGAGCGCGTGGCGTTGAGTATTACGCATACGGCGGCGCAGGCGTTTGCGCAGGTGATTTTTGAGGGCGAACAGAAGATTTAGCCGATACCGAGAACTCCATCAGGGCTTCATCCACGAACAGAGGCCAAGTGCTCCTACAAGTCTAATTAAAGCCATCACGATTCCGACCAGAGTCCACTTTCGCGGTGATTCATAACTTAAATCGGAACTAGCAAGCCGTCCTGAAAGTATGGTTGCAAGAACAAAGCTGCCGGAAATCAAAAACCAAAGAAGAATCTTCCAATCGTGGACGAAGATCAATGCGATTCCAGATCGAATGGCAACGTACCCGGCTGCAGCAACGATGAGAAGCAGTTTCTGTCTGGCCAGCAAGATCACGACAACAGCGGCAATCGCCGCTTTGATTCCGTAGGCGCGGTAAACCGGTGATTCGAGTTTGAAGAGAGACGAGACCGCGACGATCGAAAAGATCAGCAAACGGCCACACTAGAGCTACATCGCGATAGTAGTTGAAGTCTCGCGACGACAATTTGAATGCATCTCCGACAATGATGCGGCGCCAATCAGGCATTTCCTTTGAGATTAGAGGCGTGAATTCAAGCGAACAAGATATTTGTTCAATGAAATATTCGATTGAACCAAATCGCTGACTTACTTAACGACGAGGAAGGGGCCTAGGGCTAGGGCGTCGATGCCGGCGCAGTAGAAGCTGCGGACGGCGCCGCGGGGGTCGGAGACCAGGGGTTCGCCGAAGAGATTGAAGGAGGTGTTGACGAGGACGGGAGCGGGGGCGTTTTCGCCGAATTTGTTGAGCAGTCGCCAGAAAGCTGGATTGGAATCTTTGTCGACGGTGTGGACGCGGACTTCGTCGCCGTTAAAGGCGAATTGCTGGAGTTCGGGGATGGATTTTTTCAGCGTGGCGAGCGAAGCCATGAATTTGCAGTTGGGCGAGGCGTCGAAGAATTCGGAGGTGCGCTCGGCGGGGACGGACAGAGCAAAGGGGTGAAAATCTTCGCGGTGCTTGATGAACTGATTGATGTTATCGATGACGTATTCGGAGAATGGTGAAGCGAGAATGCTGCGATTGCCGAGGGCGCGATGTCCGTATTCGGTGCGGCCCTGGCACCAGGCGACAATTTTGTCGCGTTGGAGGAGCTTGACGGCTTCGGCGGCGAGAGTATCTTCGCCGGATTGATATTTGTAGATGATTTTGCAGTTGTCGAGGACGGCTTTCGTTTCCTGGGAAGTGAATTCAGGTCCAAGGGCGAGGGTGGTGAGAGCGGCGCGGCCGGATTTGGCGGACATTTTTTTCCGCGCGAGGAATGCGGCGCCGAGGGCCGTGCCGGCATTCCCGGCGACCGGTTGCACGTGAACGTGATCGAAAGTGCCCCGCTTCTCCAGCGCGCGCACGAGAAGCACATTCAGAAAAACTCCACCAGCGATGCAAAGTGAATTGACGCCGGTCTGCGTCTGGAAACGGTGCGCGAGTTCGAGCACGGATTCTTCGAGGAAAAGCTGAGCGCTGCGAGCGAGTGCGGCGATGATTGCGGGATCTTCGCGGAACTTGTCTTTGTTGATTTTCAGCTCGCGGTAGAACTGCGGAGAAAAAGTGCCACGCTCGTCGGGACCCGCGGCGAAGTAGCGATGATCGAGAACGGGAAGGCCGCGGGAATCGCGGCGAAAAACTTTGCGGAAGATGGGGAGATATTCGGGCTGGCCCTGGCGGCCGAGCCACTGGATTTTGTGTTCGTCGCGATGGGAGCGAAGACCGAGCAGCGTAGTGATCCGCGAGTAGAACCAGCCAACGGAGTCGGGAAAATCCATAGCGCGGAGCGGGCGGATTTCGTCGCCTTCGCCGAGGGAGACCTGGCCGCAGCGGGAGCCGGCGCCGCCGTCGAGGGTGAGAATGAGCGCGCGTTCGAAATTCGAAGTGTAGTAAGTGCTGGCGGCGTGGCAGAGATGATGTTCGAAGTGCTGGAACTTGACGCCGTTGAGGTGCTCCCGGAGTTCACGGAGCGATGCGGATTTGCGGGAATCTTTTGCGATGCGGCGTTTGCGCGCGGAAGAAAATTGCGAGCCGAGACCAGATTCGCGAAGGCGGGCTTCCTGCGGGAGGTCGGCGAGGGCGGCGAGATCGAGATCGGAGATTTTCGCACTATGCTGGCGCAGGCAGCGGAACATGGCGAGGCGCGGGAAGCTTTCTTCGGCGACGGAGCGATTGAGTTTTTCTTCCTCGATGGCGGCGAGGATGGAGGTGCCATCGAGCAGGGCTACGCCGGAATTGGCATCAAGGCTGGCGACACCTAGAACGAGCATAAGGAGAGCTTATTATTTTGGCGGCAAGCGCGTCATACGCAAAAGCATCGGTGGTTTCCGGGCGGGCAGTTAGATAGTGGGCACCGGGAGTTGCGTTGGTGGAGACGGTGAGCATTTGGTTCGGAGGGAATTCGCCGGAGATGCGGATTTGGAGATAGTTGGAGGAGAGGGCGGGGGTCCATGGGGTGGCATTGGTGAGCGTCGTAGCGTGGTTGGAAAGAATTGACGAGCGATTTTGCATGGGCGAGTTTTCTTCGTCGTGATTGTTCGGTTGGGTGGCAGGGACGCACCCTTCCTTCGTCAGGGTAAACGTAAAGTGCGCCCCTACAGGAGCGGGTATCGCGCCAGGCGAAGTATCAGGCCGAGCGTTTGGGCGGAGGGTGAGGACTTGCAACACCTTTCCGGATTGGGAGGCGTGGAAGGCGGCGGATTTTGTTTGGCTTAGGGCGCGGAGTTGGCGTGCGCGGGCTTGGATGGTGGCGGGGGGGACTTCGTCGGTACGGGATGCGGCGGCGGTGCCGGGGCGCTTTGAAAATGAGAAGACGTGGAGATAGGTGAAGGGCAGGCGCTCGATGAAGTCGAGAGTGGCCTGGTGGTCGGTGGCGGACTCACCGGGAAAGCCGGCGATGACGTCAGCGCCGATGGCGGCGTCGGGAATTTGTTCGCGGATGAGTTCGATGCGGCGAGCGTAGTGTTCGGCGCGATACCAGCGATGCATGGCGGCAAGGATCTTGTCGGAGCCGGATTGCAGCGGCATGTGGAAGTGGCGAGCGAGGCGGTCGGTAGAAGCGAAGAGCGCGATGAGGTCGCGAGTGACGTCCATTGGCTCGATGGAGCTGATGCGCAGGCGCTGGAGGGAAGTTTCGTCGAGGATGCGGCGCAGGAGGTCTTCGAAGTCGACGCCCGGAGAGAGGTCACGGCCGTACATTCCGAGGTTGATGCCGCTGAGGACGACTTCGCGGTAGCCGGAATTTGCGAGCTGGCGGATTTCGTCGATGACTTGGTGCGGCGGGAGGCTGCGGCTTTTGCCGCGCACGAAGGGGATGACGCAATAGGAGCAGCGGAGATTGCAGCCGTCTTGAATTTTGAGGATGGGGCGAGTGTGTTCGTTTTCGTTGCCGAGGATGGGAGCGGCGAGGAGAGTGGTTTGAGCGAGGATGTCGCCCGTGAGGATTTTGGGGGAGGGATGCGTGTGTGGGAAATTCGTGGTGGTGCTTGAAGTTGGATCTAAACCCGCACCCTTAACGACGACCCTTCGAGGCTCAGGGTAAAAGGGTGCGGCACCCAGGAGCATCGTGGCTGGGATCACGTTGGGTTCGTGGGCAGGAAAAGATTGATGTGGCGGGTGTGGAGAGGCGGCATTGTCGCTTGGAAATAGATCGGGGATTTGGGGTTTGTGGGAGTTGCCGACTACCCAGGTGACGCCGGGGAGGGCGGCTAGTTCTTCGGGGGCGCGCTGGGCGTAGCAGCCAGTGGCGATGATTTGGGCGGCGGGATTTGCGGCGTGAATTTTGCGGATGGCGTCGCGGGCTTGGGAGTCGGCGGCGGCGGTGACGGTGCAGGTGTTCACGACGACTACTTCGGCGGATGCGGCGTCGCGCGCGGCCTGGCAACCGCGGTCGCGAAGCTGGCGTTCGAGGGCGGCGGCGTCGGCTTGAGTGGCGCGGCAGCCGAATTGTTCGATGTAGAAGGAGGGCATCGTGGTAGTGATCATGATAGCTGGCTGCAGTGCCGGGTAAAAGTGATCGCACGTGATTGCGGGGGCTCGGATAGTGATGAGAATCGCGGGAGCGCGCGAGGGCGTGTTTGGCACGTAGTCCGCAGAAGAAGCCAATGCCGCACAGACATCGTACGGATCATGAGGTAAGTACATGCGATCAGGGTCGCACCATGGGGACATTAACCGTATGACGACGATCGAGCGTCTAACTTGCACGCCCGGCGAGGGCTAACATAAACTGGAATTGTCGGAGGAATGACGCGCTACGGGCTTGGGACTGGTCCCCACCGGAACTTGCAGGATGGCCCAGAAATAAATTGCGCGTCCGCGGCAGCTTCGCCAAGTCCGGGTAGGGCTTGCGGCTGGTTTTCCGACCTCGCCGAATATTGTGGTGAACTGATTTTGTCAGCGACTCCAGGCGGAGCCCTGGTGGCTGGCGCGGTTTCTCCTAAGGAGCTTTGTGGCGACCCCACTGGAAAAATGGGTTGACGAAGCAGCGCGGCTGACCAAGCCGGAGCGCATCGTATGGTGCGACGGATCCGAGGCGGAGAATCAGCGCATCATCGGGGAGATGCTGAAGCACAGCGATTCCGTACAGCTGAACGAGAAGACCTATCCGAACTGTTATCTGCACCGTAGCAGTCCTAACGATGTGGCGCGGACCGAACACCTGACATTTATATGCGCGCGGACGAAGGATGACGCCGGGCCGACGAATAACTGGATGGATCCGGGAGCGGCGAAATATAAGGTAGGCGCGCTGCTGGATGGAGCGATGCGCGGGCGAACGATGTACGCGGTGCCGTACATCATGGGGCCGGTGAATTCGCCAATCAGCAAGGCGGGGATTGAAGTTACCGACAGCCCGTACGTGGTTGCGAATATGCGGATCATGGCGCGCATCGGCAAAGTGGCGACGGATCGCATCGGCGCGTCAACGGATTTTGTGCCGGGGCTGCACTCGGTCGGCGATCTGGATCCTACGCGGCGGTATATCGCGCATTTCCCGGAAGAAAGACTAATCTGGAGCGTGGGGTCCGGATACGGCGGAAACGCGCTGCTGGGGAAGAAGTGCTTCGCCCTGCGAATTGCGAGCGTGATGGCGCGCGAGCAGGGTTGGATGGCGGAGCACATGCTGATCCTCGGGCTCGAGGCGCCGGACGGCAAGGTGACGTACATGGGCGCGGCATTTCCGAGCGCGTGCGGCAAAACGAATTTGGCGATGATGGTATCGACGCTGGAGAGCCAAGGCTACCGGGTGTGGACGGTCGGCGACGACATTGCGTGGATGAAGATTGGTGAAGATGGGTATCTGCACGCGATCAATCCAGAGGCGGGATTTTTTGGCGTGGCGCCGGGAACGGGAATGAAGACGAATCGCAACGTGATGGGAGCGTTGCGAAAGAATACGATTTTCACGAATGTGGCGATGACGCCAGACCGTGAGCCCTGGTGGGAAGGCATCAACGGCGCGCCGTCGGCGGGATTGATCAACTGGAAGGGCGAGGCGTGGGACACGTCCAAGGGACCGGCGGCGCATCCGAACGCGCGCTACACGGTGCCGGCGCATCAGTCACCCAGCATTTCGCCGAAGTGGGAAGCGCCGGAAGGCGTGCCGATTTCGGCATTTATTTTTGGCGGACGCCGAGCCCGAGTTGCGCCGCTGGTGTATGAGTCGTTCAACTGGCAGCACGGCGTGTTTGTGGGCGCGACGCTGGCGAGCGAGACGACGGCGGCGGCGACCGGGAACGTGGGCATTGTGCGACGCGATCCGATGGCGATGGTGCCATTCTGCGGCTACAACATGGCGGATTATTTCGGGCATTGGCTGGCCATGGGCAAGCGCATCCCGCATCCGCCGAAGATTTTTCACGTGAACTGGTTCCGCAAAGGTCCGGACGGCAGATTCCTATGGCCGGGATACGGCGAGAACGTTCGCGTGCTGAAGTGGATCCTGGAACGAGTAGAGGGCCGCGGGGCGGCGCAAGAGACTCCGATTGGGTATGTGCCGGCGCGCGGAGCGCTGACACTGGATGGGATGAATATTTCGGCGTCAACGGTAGATGATTTGATGCGCGTGGATGCGGAGGATTGGGAACAGGAGTTGATTGATATCAAAGAATTTTTCCAGAAATTTGGCGATCGATTGCCGCGGGAGCTGAATGTCGAGCGCGAGAACCTTTCGCAGCGGCTGGCTCCCAGCGAAGTGGCGCGCTGATTGATGGCTATGCAGGCGCCAGCGCGAAGGCTTACGACGCATCAGCAAGCGGTGCTGGTGCAGGTGTTGCTGGCCTTCCCCGAGCAGCGAGTAGGGATTGAGGCTGCATCGTCGTCGGCGGATGCGGCGTACGCGCAAAATTTTCTGGCGATCTTCAAGGCATGCGGGTGGAATGTGGATGAGGACGCGCCGCGAACTCTTTCTGAGATTCAGACGGCCGCGCTTGCGATTGTTGTCGGGAAAAATCAGCGTTTGCCGCCCGGCGCGGAGGCGCTCCGCGACGCTTTGCGAATTTATCAGGTGGAAGTGGAGATCGTACGCGAAGCTGGCGCGAAGATTGATGCGGGCGAGTTTATTTTGCGGATCGGGTCAGACCCTCAGTAAGACCGCGGTAAGACAAACATTTAAATATCGTGGATTAGAGAATGGTCTGAATTTCGGGATCGAGGCTTACGTGTGTCGCGGGGATGCTGTTGATGGCGAAGGTGTCTTGGCCGCCTACGTCCGAGAAATGAAAGAAGCGGCTGATGTGGTAGTCCTCATCGTAGCTGGAGAACAGGGACTCAATTTCCGCGCGGGTGAGCGCAAAAGCCGAGAGCGGTGCAGGCTTGCCAAAATCCGTGGCCAAGCACCGATATTTCTGCACGAGTTCCTGCAAAGACATCATGGGGGCACGGCGCGGTTCGGCGGCCATAGGGTGACTCCTTACGCAAAGTGTACTGCCGAGATGCGTGTAAGGGAAGCAGCGAGAGGTGCAGTGGTCTAAAAGTGCAATCGCCTGCGGGAGGCGAGTGATTTGTAGGCAGCGCGGCGGATTGGGTAAGATGCTTTGCGACTTTGAGAGTTATGGAGGAACGGAATGAGCATTTCAGTTGGTCAGAAAGCGCCGGATTTCACGCTGCAAAATCAGGACAAGAAGGAAGTGAAGCTGTCGGACTTTGCCGGCAAGAAGAATGTGGTGCTGGTGTGGTACCCGCTGGATTGGAGCCCGACGTGTACGAACGAGCATGCGTGTTTTGTAAATGAGATGAAGTCGTTCGAGACGCTGGACGCGGAAGTGCTTGGGGTCAGCGTGGATAGCGTGTGGTCGCACAAGGCGTATGCCGATAAGATGAATATCAAGTATTCGCTGCTGGCGGATTTTCATCCCAAGGGCGCGATGAGCGAGAAGTACGGCATTTATCTGGCGGACAAGGGCATTACCGGCCGGGCGATCGCGATCGTGAACAAGGCGGGTAACGTGGCGTGGTTCAAGAATTATGATATTCCGGTGGTGCCGGACGTGAAGGAAGTGGCGACCGCGCTGACGCAGGTGAAATCGGCCTCGGCGTAGAGCGTACGCTTAGGACCGACCCATTAACATCAGTGAGTTTCACGTGGCGCACGCTGAAACAGCCTGCGCTTTTTGTTTGCGGAATGATGGATGTGGGAAGCGTTTCGTTAGCCGGAGAGCAATGCCGCGTGCAGAATTGGTCCCAGCAGCCAGAGAGTGAGCACCAGGGATGCGGCGGTGACCAACGGTACACGCATGGGGCCCGGGCGAACGGTGGCCAAACAGGCAGCGAGGGCGGTGCCGACAACGAGGATTATTTTTCCACCAAAAATTATCGAGTTGGCGGCTGCTGCCGGAATAACGGAATGGATCCAGTGAAGGAAAGCGCCCAACGGGATGCCGGGAAATCGGAGCAGGTACGTGAGCGTGACGCAAAGCAAGAGCCCGAGTGAGAGGAGATCCGCATTGCGATGGGTGGCTGGCGGATCTACGGGCTCCAAGTCAACCGCCGGGAATGATCCGGGCTCAATTTTGAATGCAGGGGCATCCTCTGGAAGCACGCGTGCCCAGGCGTAGCCCAGCGGAATGGCAGTGCCGACCAGCACTGCGGTGTACGCGGCGAATGCGAGTTGATACGGCGCCAAGCCGGCAAGAAATAGGAATTGCAAAGCCGCCATTGAAGATGATCCCGAACTGCCGCGGAGTGAGGCCGCGAGTCCAGTTTATCCGGGAATGAAGGGAGTCGATAGTTTGCGCGCCATCTGATTATTTCGCGGTGAACTCGTTGCGAACGACAGTGCCGCCCTTCATAACAAACTTGACCGATTCGAGCAGTCGGACATCGGATGTGGGATCGCCGCTTACCGCGATGATGTCGGCGTCGTGTCCGGTCTCAATGGCGCCGACTTTGTCGGCCCAGCCAATGAGGTCGGCAGCCTGGATGGTGGCGGCCTGGATGGCGTCCATGGGTTTCATGCCGAACTCGACCATTTTTGCGAATTGTTTGGCATTGTCGCCATGCGGATAGACTCCTGCATCGGTGCCGAAGGCCATCTTCGCGCCGCTCTGCCAGGCGTGGCGAAAGTTCTCGCGTTGTAGACGGCCGACCTTCTTCTCTTTTTCGATGGACTCGGGCAGCATCCCAACCTTGGCGCCTTCCTGCAAGATGAAATCATCGTTATAAATGTCGAAGACAAGGTAAGTGCCGCGCTGTTTGGCCAAGGCGATGCCTTCGTCATCGATGAGGCTGCTGTGTTCGATGGAATCGATGCCGGCGCGAATGGCGTCTTTGATGGATTGCGTGCCGTGGGCGTGGGCGGCAACTTTGCGGCCGAGCTTGTGGGCTTCTTCGGCGATGGCAGTCATTTCCTCGAGTGTGTATTGCGGCGTGCCAGGCTGATCGCCCTTGCTGAGGACGCCGCCTGAAGCGCAAATCTTGATGAGGTCGGCGCCGTATTTCACGGTTTCGCGAACTTTGGCGCGCGCCGGCCAAGGACCGTCGGCGACACCGCTGCTTTTGTAGTGGAACTCGAAGGGGAGCAGATTTTCGTCGCAATGGCCGCCAGTGATTCCCAACGGAGGGCCGGAGACCAGCATGTGCGGTCCCTCGATATCACCAGCATTGATGCCGTCGCGGAGAGCGACGTCGGTGTAGTCGCTGGCGCCGACGTTGCGGACGGTGGTGAATCCGGCGCGAACGGTGAGCCGGGCATTCTTTGCGCCGATGATGGCTTGCCGGGGAACGGATACGCCCAGGCCTTGATAGCCGCTGTGGCTGGGATCGCCGGTCAGATGGGTGTGCACGTCGATGAGACCTGGCAAACAGGTGGCGCTGGGCAAATCGATCATGCTTGCTCCGCCGGGCGCGAGCGGCGAACTCGCGGGACCAACGGCGGTGATGGTGCCGTTCGCGTCGAAGACGATCACCTGATCGGTGAGCAATTTGCCGGAGCGAACATCGAGCAGCTTTCCGCAATGCACGGCGCCGGGCGCGGCATGCGCCGTCTGGCAAATTACGAGTAGAGCGAGAACCGCGAGCACTGACCTTCGCATTTCGGCATACCTCAATTTAACAAAGTGGAGAAAAACGAAAACGCGGCAGCATACCTCCAAAGCTGTGCGATTGGAAAGGGAGGGGCTATAGGATGGGATTGTTTCGGACGGCGGAGGGTTTTAGTGCGCAGGCGATGATTGGTGGTCTGGGACCGGGGCAGTGGAGGTAGGCGTCGCGAAGGAACGAATCAGTAAGACGAGCTGCCACCGCTGTTCTTCCGTGAGGCGCTTTTTGAAGGACGGCATTGGTTTGTGGCCTTCGGTGATTTTGTAGAAGAGTTCGCCATCGGTGACGCCCCGGAGTCGAATGGTATCTGAGAAATCGGTTGGGGATGGATCGTATCGTTTGGCATCGTGGCCGTCGCCTTTGCCGAATTCGCCATGACACGGGGCGCATTTATCGAGATAGACGGGACGGATAGCGTTCAGGGCCGCATTGGAAGGCGGCACGGGGTTCGTGCGCTGCCTGGCTTCCGCGGGAACAGTCCACGGGCGATTTTGAATGATGGTGTAGGCAATCGCGGCGGCGATTACCACCAGAAGAAGAATGAAGAGGGCTTTGCGTCGTGCGAGATCTCGTGCTGGGGGAGTCGGCATGCGGGAACGGAAAGTTTCGCATATCGACGCCGGCCGAGAAAGACGCGCGTGACGTTATTGTCCGCGGATGATCAACCAGAGCAATTCGGCATTGAAGCCGATGATGGCCACGGCGACGATCCAGGAAATCGCGGAGGTGAGCCGGGAGTTCGCGAATTCGCCCATCTTGGCGCGGCTGCCGGTGAACTGGATCAAGGGAATGACCGCGAAGGGGAGCTGAAAGCTCAAGACGACCTGGCTGAGGATGAGGAGCGATGTAACTTTGCCCTCGCCGGCGATGCCAATTACCAGGATGGCCGGGATGATGGCGATGGCGCGGGTGATGAGGCGGCGCACCCAGGGCTTCAGCCGGATGTCGAGGAATCCTTCCATCACGATTTGCCCTGCGAGTGTGCCGGTCAGAGTGGAGTTTTGACCGGAGGCGAGGAGCGCGCAGGCAAACAGCGTGCTGGCGAGACTTGCACCCAGCACTGGGCTGAGGAGTTTGTACGCGTCGGCGATTTCGGCGACGTTGTGCATCCCGCGAGTATGGAAAGCGGCGGCGCCCAGAATCAGGATCGCGGCGTTGATGAACAGCGCGAAGCCGAGCGCGACGGTGGAGTCCAGGACGGCGAAGCGGAGCGCTTCGCGGCGATCGCGTGACGAACTGCCGAAGGCGCGAGTCTGCACGATGCTGGAATGCAGATACAAATTGTGAGGCATTACTGTGGCGCCGAGGATTCCGATAGCGATGTAGAGCATCTCCCGATTGCGAAGGATCTCGGCGGTGGGAATCAGGCCGTGGGCGGCCTCTCGCCATAGCGGCTGGGCGAAGAAAATCTCATAGGCGAAGCAGCCGCCGATGGTGACGATCAGCGTCACGACGAAGGCTTCGATCAAGCGGAAGCCGCGGCCCTGCAATGCGAGAACGATCAGCACATCGAGAGCGGTGATGATCACGCCGGCCAGCAGCGGTAGGCCGAAGAGCAGCTTCAACGCAACGGCGGAGCCCAGCACTTCGGCGAGGTCGCACGCGGCAATGGCGATTTCGCAGAGCACCCATAAGGCGAAGGAAGTGCGACGGGAATACTGTTCACGGCAGGCTTGGGCGAGGTCGCGTCCGGTGACGATGCCGAGTTTGGCCGAGAGCGCTTGCAGCAGCATCGCCATCAGGTTGCTGATGACGATCACGCTCAGGAGCGTGTAGCCGAATTTCGAGCCGCCGCCGATGTCGGTGGCCCAGTTGCCGGGATCCATGTAGCCGACGGCGACCAAATATCCAGGGCCGGCGAAGGCGAAAATCTTTCTCAGCCACGAAGAGCCGCTGATGATTGGAATGGTGCGGTGGGCTTCGGGAAGTGACGGGGAAAGGCTGAGCGCTCGAGGTGATGGGACGTGCGAAGGCATGCGCTGAGCGGCATCTGGAGCGCCGGCGACGGGCTCGGTTTCCAGTTCGGGGGGATTTATTCTCTGCATCGCGTTCGGCGTCACTGGAGTTAACTATGCTAAATGTCCTATCTAAACTATACTTAATATAAGCGGCTGTCAACCGTGTTGTGCCGTCTTGTTTTTGATTCGTTACAGCAAGAAAAGTCGTGCGTGGTTTTGCGCAGGATATCGGCGGGCAACTACGGGGCGACGCTGTGGTACCTTGAAATGCTTCAGAGCGCGAGCGACGAAGATATCGGATCGGGAGAAAACGAAAAATGGAAGAGCAGCGACCGGCGCAACAGGGGCAAGTCCAGATCAAGGCGGACGAAAAAGAGCTGCAGGGCTCGTACAGCAATCTGGTGATGATTCACCACAATCTGGAGGAGTTCACGCTCAATTTTATTTACATTTTTCCCAACGGGACGCAGGGCAAGTTGCTGCAAAGCATGATTGTGAGCCCGGGGCATGCGAAACGGATCTGGCGGGCGCTGGGTGAAAATCTGGCCCGGTATGAAGCGCAGTTTGGGGAGATTAAGGAAGCGCCGGAGGGCGGCCCGACGCCAAATGTGGGGTTTGTGCAATAGAGGTGAGATGGAGCGGATGGTGTGAGGTGGCGTTGGCGTCGCGAAATTCTAAGAGCGGGGCGCGATTGGCGCGACGCTGTAACGCGGCCGCCCTGCCATGCTAGAATTTAGACCAGCTTTGCGAAGGGCCTGTAGCTCAGGTGGCTAGAGCGCGCCCCTGATAAGGGCGAGGTCGGTGGTTCAAGTCCACCCAGGCCCACCAATTTTCCTCAATTTTCTTCAGTTAGACTTGGATAGGGTTGTTCCGCTCGAGGTTGTGATTGTCCTTCAGTGCCGCTTCTCTCTTGGTGATGTGAAGTTGTGCCCGCAGTGGGCAAGATTTGCCGGCTCGTCGCGGTTGGGCTGGCTTTGTTTGCCGAGTGCATTCGGTATTACGACCGATTTTGGTTCGCGGAGATCACGGAATTGTGAGAATCGCACAAATTGTCGGCGCGACATTTCAACTGAGCTTGGCAGCAGGAATGCTTGTTTGATGAAGACGTTCGCGGCGTCACAGCTAGGTGGAGCGACGCACGAGGCGCAATCGAATGGTTGAAGAATCGAGGACGGATATGTCTATCAGTTCGATCGTGGCGAGCAGTCTTTTTCAGCCGACTGTGACGCAAGGGGTGCAAAACAAATTTCAGAAGATCCAGAGTGAATTCCAGCAGCTCGGGCAGGATCTCAAGGCCGGAGACCTGAGTGGGGCGCAAAAGGATTTTGCGACACTGATTCAGGATCTGCCGATCAGCCAGACGCAGGGCGGCGCGTCTAGTGGCGGCGCCGCGCAGGCGTTGCAGGTGCTTGGGCAGGATCTGCAGTCGGGGAACCTGGCGGCGGCGCAGGGGGATTTCGCCGCGATTCAGCGGAAAGCTCAGGAACGCGGCCAGGCGCAGTTGCATCGTCATCACCATGATGGACAAAACGGCGTTGTGGCGGGATCGCAAATCAGCGCGGTGAAGCAGGATTTCAGTGCGCTCGGTGTGGCGCTGCAGGGTGCGGATGTTCCGTCGGCGCAAAGAGCATACAGTGCCCTGCAATCTGCTTTGCAGCAGGCTTTGCCGGAGTTGACGGGCTCTCGAAGCGGGGCGAGCGTTGCGAACCTGGGATTGAGCAGCAGCAGCTCCGTGAATTTGAACGCCTAGAAGATGATTGAGACCGGGCACAGGCAGGAGTGCCTGTGCTACTTGGCGGCGTACGGCATATTTAGCAATAGAGAGTACTTGGCGATGGAGACGTCGCGGCATTAGCGTTTGTGTTCCAAAATGGATTGAGAATTCCCACATCTGAATTCGAATTGCATCCACCCCGCACGAACGCACTGAAAATGTGCGTCCTCCCATGGAACTAAACTTGCCCCGTAACACGCCGATGAGCGTGTGGAGAGCACTCGATGCCGGACCTGGCGGACCCGCAAATCTTTCGAAGCATTCTTGAAAACCTGAGCATGGCGGTTTACGTCGTGGCACGCGACGGGAAAATTTTGTTCTGGAATGACGGCGCCGAGCGGATCACCGGCTATCTTCGCCAGGATGTGATCGGCCGTATCTACGAGGAGAATTTTCTCGGGGAATTAGATGGCGTAGAGAGCGAACAGGGCGGGGTCCGATGCCCGATATTCGTGGCTTCCCTCGACGGCAAACACGTGCAGACCCAGGTGTCTTTGCGTCACAAGTCGGGGCATCGCGTTCCGGTGCAACTGTGGGCTTTTCCAGTGCGCAATTCGCAAGGCGTGATCGTGGGTGGCGCGAAGACGTTTCAAGAAGATGTTGCGGTGGCCGACTGGAATCGCCGCCAGACCAAACTGGCGAGCTACGGGTGCATCGACGAGGCCAGCGGAGTCCTGAGCCACGGATTAATCCATGCGCATATTCGGGAGCAGCTCGCGATGTTCGCGGAACATCCTGTGCCGTTTTCCATTCTGTGCATGGAGATCGACAATCTGGAAAAAATCCAGTCGCGAGATGGGCCAGCCGCGATTGCGTCCGTTCTCAGAGTGATTGGGCAGACATTGGAAAACAATCTACGACCAACGGATTTTCTGGGCCGCTGGCAAGGACATCAGTTCCTTGCGGTGCTGACCGAGTGCAACGGATCGGAAGTTGCTTTCGCGGCGGAGCGCCTGAAACGAATGGTTGCAGGGTCGAGGATCGCGTGGTGGGGAGACCGGCTGCCGGTGACGTTATCGGTGGGAGGAACGGTGGTGTCGTTGGGGGACACCGAGGAATCCATGGTGTTGCGCGCTGAATCGGCATTGAAACAGAGCGCGGACCGCGGCGGCAATCGGGTGGCGATAAATAATCGATGAAGATCCGTGAAGGCACGAGGAACGAATCTCTATGTTCGTGATCATCGGGATATTGGTGGTGTTCGGCGCGGTGGTTGCCGGGTACTTGATGGAACATGGAAATTTGAAGGTGCTGATTCAGCCGGCCGAGCTGGTGATTATCGGTGGCGCAGCGGTCGGCACGGTCCTGATTTCCAATCCGCTGTACATCCTGAAAGCGATTATCAGCGGACTTCTGGGCGCCTTCGGGGGTTCGAAGTATGGCAAGGAAAATTATCTCGACACTATGAAGATGATGTACGAATTGTTTGGCCGCGCGCGCAAAGAGGGGCTGATGGCTTTGGAGACGGACAGTGATGCTCCGGACAAGAGCCCGGTCTTTTCCAAGTACCCGAAATTTCTGCAAGACCATCACGCATTGCCATACGTGTGCGACACAATTCGCATGGCGGCAGGCGGGGGAGTCGAGCCGTTTGACGTCGATCAAATGATGGAGGCGGACATGGAGGTTCACCATCAGGGCGCAGGGCAGCCCATAGCGGCGCTATCCACGATGGCGGATTCGCTGCCGGGACTCGGCATTGTCGCGGCGGTGCTGGGGGTGGTGATCACGATGGGAGCGTTGGGCGGGCCACCGGAAGAAATCGGCCACAAGGTGGCGGCGGCGCTGGTCGGAACATTCCTGGGAATTCTGCTGTGCTATGGACTGATTGGGCCGATCGCATCGAGCATGAGCAAAGCCGCGGAAGAAGAACATGCGTACTACCAGGTACTGCGTGTGGCCATAGTTTCGTTCATCAAGGGTACGCCGCCAACGGTAGCGGTGGAATTTGCCCGCCGCGCCATACCGCATCATGTGCGCCCGAGTTTCCAGGACACGGAAAAGCATATCAAGGGTGGAGGAGCCGCTGAGCCGCCACCGGCCGCAGCGTAGATCGTCTGGATCCAAATGTCGGCAACAAAGCCCATCATCATCATCAAGAAAAAAGGCGGCCATAGCGGGCATCATGGCGGAGCCTGGAAGGTGGCGTACGCGGATTTTGTTACCGCGATGATGGCGTTATTCATCGTGCTGTGGCTGCTGAGCAGCAGCGAGAAAGTGCAGAAAGCGGTGGGAGGGTACTTCAAGGATCCTTCGGGAACTGCCAAGCTAGCGGGCAGCGCAATGCAAGGATCGGCTGAAAATTTTGTAATCACGAAAGACAACATGCCGGAACTGAAAGAGCAGCTAGAGAAAGCGATTCGCGACGTTCCGAACTTCGAAAAATTAAAAGACAACATTGACATGACGGTGACGAACGAAGGATTGCGTATTGAGTTGACGGAATCGGCCGCCGGAACGTTTTTTGACAGCGGCAGCGCAAAGATGAGTACCGACGGCAAAGATTTACTGCTCGCTCTGGCTCATGAGTTAGGGAACTTGCCAAATAAATTGGCGCTCGAAGGGCACACGGATTCGAAGCAATACGCATCGGGAAGCTCGTACGGAAACTGGGAGCTGTCGTCGGATCGCGCCAATGCCGCGAGACGTCTGATGTCACAGAACGGCATCCGCAGCGATCAGGTGACGCAAGTACGAGGATTCGCGGATCAGCGGCTGCGCAAGAAGGATGTGCCGCTGGATCCCGCCAATCGGCGCATTTCACTGATCGTGCAGTACCAGGAAAAGAAGGCGCCTGGAGAAGGAGAAGCTGGCTTGGGGGGCAAAATAGCAGAAGAAAAACCGACTGATGGTAAGGTCGCGGACGTCGCTAAAGCGGAAAGCGAAGCGAAGAAGGCAGGGGAAAGTTCACGTAAGGAATAGGCTGGGCAGCCTCCGCGTCGATGGTTGCGTAAATCTTTGACGTAGTCCAGAGCGCTGGATATGTGCTGGATTTTGTTCTTTCAACCGGCTGTGGATGTCTCAGAGATGCGTGTGCGCGTGCACGGCTCGCAAAAACGCCGGAGGCAGCGGTGTGGTAGACTCAACGCTCCTTCCCGCGCACGCTCGAGAAAGCCCGCCACACGAAAGCTCCTCGAATAATGCCGGACGGTCGTGTCGTTCTCTGCCGGTTATGGCGGACAAGATTGCGATCGGCGCATTGTGGAAGACTCGCTCTAGAGTTGGTGGATGGGCGAGCTGATTAGGTCCAAAGCGGAGCTAAATGAATACGTCTCATCTGGTAGGCCAAAGCGTTCAGCTAAAGATTGAAAGTGTCGACTCAGTGGTTAGCGCGGTGATTTTGGGAGTGGAAAGCGCCGGATTGTGGATTCATAAGGGCGACGTTGTGGAGAAGATTGTGGCCAGCAAGGGCGGAGTTGGGGCGGCGACGCCCAAGGAGCCGGCGGTATTTTTGCCGTTCAGCAAAATTTCCTGGCTCATAACGGAAACCAAAGAGTCCGTATATCAGAAAGCACGCTGAGCTTTCGGATTGGCTGATGATTGGGCAAGTTCGAAAGAGCGTATAGTCAACGGAGAGGTTCAAAAATGATCCCGAACATGACGAGCAAGGAAGTCGACGGGGTTTCCATCGTGTCTTTGAGCGGACGCATTGTGCTGGGCGAGGAAAGCAGCGCGCTTCGCGAGCGGGTGAAGAGTCTGCTGGCGGCCGGCAAGAAAAAGATCGTGCTGAACATGAGCAACGTGACATACATCGACAGCGCAGGGTTGGGGATGCTGGTTGCGGCGCACGTCAGCGCAAAAACTGTGGGTGCGGCACTACACCTGTCGAATTTGGGGACCAAGTTTCATGATGTGCTGCAGTTGACGAGATTGCTAACGGTGTTCAGCGTTTACGACAGCGAGGCGGAGGCCATTCAGAGCTTTGGTCCCGCGGCCGCGAAGGCTTGAGAAGTAGCAGGTAGCGCAGGGCTCCTGAATCGGGAAGGAAGCAGCTTGAAGGGAACAATCAAAAGCGTTGATCCGGTAGGACACGGAATCATCAAGGCAGCGGACGGTTCGAAGGTGCCATTTCTATTCACCGATTTGCTGAGCCGCAAGATTATTCTGGAGCCTGGACAGCGGGTAATGTTCTCTCTTCGCTGGGTGCAGGGTAAGGTTTTCGCAGAAAACATTTCGTTTCAATGATGGGAAGGTCCACCCAACTCCGAATCCCAGCGTAAATTCCGTTCCGCGAATCACTGTCGTGAGTGGTCCTCCGGCAATTCGCGGTCCTTCCGTTAGAGTTCAAAACGTCCCAAAAATTTCAGGCTTCGGCTAGTGTGCCGGCGGTTTTTGGTCTGCCGAAGGTGGAGGAGGCGGCGTGAATTTGGCATCGTCCACCGGAACGTTCTGCTGGAGTTGCTCGACCTGAATGGTGAAGCGGTTGCCGGGACGAGCGATGGACCATTTGTAGGGAACTTTCACGCCATCCGCCTCGCGGTAGTCGCTATAGTCGACTTGTGTGGGGATGCGGCCCAGCGGCGTTTCCTGATAGCGAACCAAGCGCAACAGCAAATTTGATTGTGCGTCGAGGTAGAGGCGTAGCGGAGGCTGTCCTTCGGTGCGGCCGACGACCTGGATAGTGTCGTGTCCGTCGATTTTTTCGCCTGGGCCGGCGATGAATTTCTGGCGCAGCGATTTGACGTGGATGGGAAGGTAGAGGTCGGCGTCGAGAGCGGCGGCGGCGTTTTCGTCGGCGTTCATGATGTGGACTGGACGACCTGGAACGGTGAGCCATCCGGAATGGCCATCGAAGGCGGTGACGTTGTCACCGTTGGGCGTGTGCATGACGGAGACGCGCTTGTCGGGAGCTTTGCCATAGACATCGACGGAGATTTTCTGACCGCCAAAGCCCGTGAGGCTGCCCTGTTCGACTCGACTGGTGATTTTCTGAACGGCGGCTGCGCCACCAGATGCGGCGAGGTATTTATCGAGGAGAGCGTAGGCATCGGGCTGCGGAGCTTGCGCGTCGATGGGCGAATGCTCGGCCGCGGGCTTTGGTTCTTCGTCGCTGATGATGGGAACGCCGACCGGGTGAGCCGCGCCGCGATGGCAGGTGTTGCAGGTAACTTCTTTCTTGCTCTCGAAATTGTCTTTGTTGATGGCGTTCATCATTTCGATCATTTTGCGGGCGGCGAGCTTGGGTTTCTTGTCGTCCTTGTCGAAGAGCATCTGATGGCCCTCGCGGACGTGGCAGTACTCGCAGTCGACGCCGAGGGACGCGGTAATAAATTGCATGGCGGGAAAGATTTGGTCGGCAGGAACGCCTTTGAAGATTTTGATGTTCTTGAATTGTTGCTCGGCGAGCTTGGGCGGCTCTTGGGCGTGAGCGGCGAGGGCGAGAGCGATCGGGATGAGGACGATAGGAAGTGTTTTGATGCGCGAAGGCATTGATGGGGGCTCCAGGTTTTGGAAATTGGGAGTCTAGCAAAAGCGTGGCGGAAGTGTCATTCAGGAAGACGGAGATAGTTTGCATCGTGTGGATTGAAGCGTACACGGTCGTAAAACCTCACGGCCGGGGCGTTTTGCACGATCTTGGGGAGCGGAATTGTTTTGGGTTGAAGTTGAATCTAAACCCGCACCCTGAAAAGCGCAGGGTGCGGCACCCGATGCGAGGCGCGCGTGACGGTTTAGTGTCGCGTCATACGGCGAAATGAAGGCGCTAGGCGATTTCGTTGCGCTTGGCCAGGTCGGTGATGCGATCGGCGGCGCGGAAGGCTAGCGCTTCGATGGTCATTGTGGGTTGGCCGCGGCCGGAGGTGACCATGCTGCTGCCGTCGCAGAGGAAAAGATTTTTCACGTCGTGGGTGCGGTGATCCTTGTTGATCACGGAGGTCTTGGGATCGTTGCCCATGCGACAGGTGCCCAGAAGGTGGACGGCGAATTGTTGCTCGTCGATGGGAAAGGACCACTTCTTCTGAGCGCCAGCGGCATCGAGAAGTTGCAGCCCGTGGTCGTTGAGCCAGCGAGCGAATTTGAGGTCATCGGGGTGATCTCTGTAGGTCATGCGCAGAGCCGGAAGGCCCCAGGCATCTTTCACGTCAGGATCGAGCGAGAAGCTGTTGTTTTCGACGGGCAATGAGGTGGTGTGGGAGAAAACTTCGAAGGTGCGTTGGAAATTGTGGGCCAGCAGATCTTTGTAGCCCTTGCCCCAGCGCGGTGAACCTGGAGGAAGCGCGCCCATGGCGAAGCCGATAGGCGTCAGATCGTAGCGCGCATCGATGCCGCCGCCGCCGTAGAAGCCGAGTTTTTGCGGATCGTTTTCGTAGAAGTCGTGGAGGATGCGGCTGACGGCGAAGCCTTTGTAGTCGTTAACGGGATGCTCGAAGACGCCGAAGGAAATGCCGCCGCCGTTGAGCATGAGATTTTTTCCAACGTAGCCGCTGGAGTTGGCCAGGCCATTGGGGAATTGCTTGCTGGCGGAAAGCAGCAACAGTCGTGGGGTTTCGGCACCATTGGCGCAGATGACGACTGCTTTGGCTTTCTGGAGATGCACGTTGCGATTTTCGTCGAAGTAGACGGCGCCGATGGCGCGACCGTTGGCGTCCATTTCAATGCGATGGACGTAGGAATTCGGGCGAATTTCGCAGCGGCCGGTTTTTTCGGCGACGGGAATCGCGGCGGCAAGTGAACTGGATTTGGCGCCCACTTCGCAGCCAAAAGCTAGGCAAAAGCCGCAGTTGATACAGGCGCTGCGTCCGGCGCGCGGCTGCGAAAGAATAGCCATCGGAGCAGGGAAAGCATGCCAGCCGAGTTTGCGCGCGGCTTGTTCGAAGAGAACGCCGCTGCCTTTGGTTGGCAGCGGTGGCATGGGATACGGCTTGGAGCGAGGCGGATCGAAAGGACTAGCGCCTGCGAGGCCAGAGACGCCGATTTCCCATTCCACTTTGGTGTAATACGGCTCGAGGTCGGCGTATGTGATGGGCCAGTCAATGAGCGTCGTGCCGGCGACCGGGCCGATTTTGCTGCGCTCGATAAAATCGATTTCATGGAGGCGCCAGAAGTTGGCGGTGAAGTGAACGCTGGTGCCGCCGACCAGTCGTCCGTAAACGACGGCACGCTGCGGCTTGGCTTTTTCTTCGGGAGTCTTGCGAAAGGTATTGGGCTGGAGCTTGGGATGATTGGTGAGGAAGTCCTGCGCCAGAATTTTGACTTCGTTGTGTCCGAAGTCCGCCTCGGTTAGGTATGGGCCCTGCTCGAGCACCACGACGCGGAAACCGTTGGTGGAGAGTTCCTTGGCCATGATGCCGCCGGCTGCGCCGGAACCTACGATGACGAAGTCCACTTCGTCGGAGGTTTTGTACTTGGCGAGATCGGCTCTCATGACTTGGTCTTATCCGTTTCGGCAGGAACAGGCTGCCACCCGGCGTAGTGCTGGTCGTAGTAGCCAAAGGGCGGCTGAAACATGTGAGAGCGCTCGCGGCCGAGGATCTTCCAGCCGGTGCCGTTAGGATCGCCGCCCGAATCCGGATCGAGCAAAAAGGCGATGATGGTATGGCTGCGCACGGTCTCGAAGAAATTTTGGCCGCCGGCGCGCGGCCGATTGGGGCGGCGCTGCGCGGGCATTTTTTCGTCGAAGGAGCCGAGGATTTCGTCCTGCTGTTCCGGAGTTGCGGCGGAAAATTTATCTATTGATGGGAAAAGCTCTTTGGTGCGCGCGGCGAAGTCGGCGAGTCCTTCGCGATAATTGTTCTGATCGTCGACGGCGAACGTGGTGAGCGCCTGATCGATGAAATAGACGACGCCGGCCTCGTGAGCGCCCGGAGTGCCGTCGGTGGGAATGATGCGCGAAGTGATGGCATCGATTTCGACGGCCTGCTCAGGAGTGAAGAAGGCAAGCTTGGGAGCGGCCGATTGGGCGGATTCGCGAGCGTGTTTGGCGGCGGAGAGCAGAGCGGGGAAATGCGCGGAGACCCAAACAGCGCTGACGCCAGTACATCCCTGCGAAAGGAAATTACGACGGCTGAGATTATTTTTCATAGTGATTCGAGGCAGGCACAACGAAGCTGCAAGGACTGTAAGCCGCGCGTAAATGGTAGGTCAAGGGGAAAGGGCAAATCGAGCGGATGCAAATCTCGGATGGATCAAATTGCGTGACAATATGGATGGTTTGCGGTGGATCGTTTGCGGTGCGAGGTGCGCGGCTAGTGTACGATTCGCTGAATCCAGCCACAGCAAATTTCACGCAGAACCCAGGATTTTGAGGGCAGACAACGCTGACGTATGGCTACGCTCACAGGTGGAATCGGTACAGGCAGCAAGTGGCTGCTCGATAGAATCGTAGGGTTACTGGCGGCTACGGGTGTCAATCCCAATTTTCTGACATTTCTGGGCCTGGTGGTGAATTTTGGCGCGGCGGCCTTGTTTGCGGTCGGCCATTTTTTTACCGGGGCGCTGGTGATTTTCTTCGCGGGATTTTTGGACATGCTGGACGGACAGGTGGCGCGGCGGCAGGGCCGCGTGACCGCGTTCGGAGCGTTCTACGATTCGACGCTGGATCGTTATGCGGATATGGCGCTGTACATGGGGCTGCTGGTTTTTTATTCAGTGAACGGACGCACGCCCTATGTGGTGCTTGCGGCGGTGGCGACGGCGGGCTCGGTGATGGTGAGCTACGCGCGGGCGCGGGCGGAGTCACTGATCCCGCTGTGCAAGGTTGGATTTATGGAACGGCCCGAGCGATTGGTGCTGCTGATCATCGGCGGCGATTTTTAATCGGATGGCCGCGGTGCTCTGGGTGATCGCGGTGGTGTCCACGATCACGGTGATTCACCGGATTGTGTATACGTGGCAAGAAACGCGCGCTGGGCGAGTTCTGCCGGGCATTCGCCTGAGCTTGTAGTTGTAGTTCCCCTCGAAATAATTTCTACGACTGACGAATTTGAATCTTACTAGGAGAGTTGTGTTTCTTTCAGGCGCTGCTCGATGGGTGCGGCGATGATTTCGCGGATTCTTTGGCGGAGGGCGGGGACATCTTCTTTCGTCAGCCCGGATGTATCAATTGTTTCGTGAAGATGCACGGTAACAGTGGCGGGCCATAGCATCCAGTGGCCGGTGCGGTGATGCTGGAAAGAACCGACGAGGCTTACCGGAACGATGGGGATGCCGAGCTGCTGGGCTACGCGGAAGCCGCCGTCCTGGAATTCGCTGAGGTGGCCATCACGGGTGCGCCTGGCTTCAGGGAAGATGATGAGGCTGGTGCCGCCATCGATAGCGGCGCGCGTCAGTCGCCACATGCGCTTCAGGTCGGAGGGACGGCGCACGTCGGGAACCGGAACATTGCCGAAGCGCTTCATGAGCCAACCATAGGCCGGAATCTTAAAGTGGGATTCGAGCTCCCAGCCGCGAACGAATTGAGGAATCACGCAGTAGAGGAAAAATGGATCGAAGACGTTTACGTGATTGACCATAAAGAAGCACGTGCGGTTGGGATCGAAGCCGGGATCGCGGCGTAACGCCACCTTGGCACCGGAA
Source organism: uncultured Acidobacteriota bacterium (assembly GCA_963788725.1). Lineage (GTDB taxonomy): Bacteria > Acidobacteriota > Terriglobia > Acidiferrales > UBA7541 > Acidiferrum. Next base: position 132,635 of record CAWBHT010000004.1, read on the forward strand.
AAGAAAACAATGCGGCGGCAGAAGCTGCGTTGAAGCCAGTCGTGCTTGCGCGGATCAAGAAAAATCCCAAGAAAAACAAGCGTGGGCGCGGCGATAAAGAAATGCAGCAGGCTTAAAAACCAGAGGAATGCGCTGCGAAGCGTGAGCCATGCGCGCTTCATATATAGATGTCCACGGCGGCGGGAATCACATCGAGTGCGCGGCATTCAAGCGTGGCCACTTCGCCGTCAATCATGACGTCGACAGGAACAGGCACGTTGAATTCGACGTGGCGTACGGCTCGACGCGAAGCCAGCGGGTGCGCAAGGTGCGTGCCGTCATAAAGTTTCGGCAACATGCGCAGCAAGCCGACGCGGCCAATCGGCCCCCAGCGGACAAACTCAATCAAGCCATCGGTGGGATTCGCGTCCGGCGCGATCAACATGGTGCCGCCGGTGTATTTGCTGTTGTTGAACGAAAGAAACAGGCAGCGTTCTTCATTCCAGTCTTTGTCATCGTCGCAGCGCAGCGCAAATGGGCGGCGACGCAATTGCGCGACGCGAAGAAAAACGCCGAGTAGATAGCCGAGATGGCCGAGCGGTTTGAAATAGCGGTTCGTCAGTGCGGCGACATCGGCGGTAAATCCAATCGAGAGCAGATTCAGCGAATAGATTTCGCCGTTGGCATGCGTGAGGCGAATCAGATCGACGGCACGTTTGTGGCCGGCGAGGAGCGCCTTGAGGGAAGCTTCGGCGCCGTCATTGGTGAAATCGCGCAAGAAGGAATTGCCGGTGCCCAGCGGCAAGAAACCGAGAGAGATTCGTTCGCTTCCAGAGCGCGAGAGGAAAACGCCATTGAGGATTTCGTGCGCGGTGCCATCGCCGCCAACCGCGATGAAGCGCCGATAACCCTGCATGTAGGCTTCGCGAGCGATCTGCACGGCACCGCCTGGGCCGGGAGACTCGACGACATCCACAAGCATGCTGCGTTCGCGGAGGCGAGCCAGCGCCGGCCCGGCGAGTTTTGCCGAGCGGCCGCCACCGGCGGCGGGATTGACGATGGCGAAAAAGCGCTCCTTCACTGGGGTGAGTGTGGTTCGTTAATCAAATTTGCACCCGTTGTCGAAGCACAAGAGTTGGTCTGGTATTCACGACGCAAATCCGCTGCATGTGGCGCGGCTCGGTCGTTCTTGCGCAGTACGATTGTAGCGGTGTAGGCGTTGAAATCGTTCGGCGATCCTTGTCGGATCGCCTCAGGATGACCGGGTTTGTTGCGTTGGGCGCCATAATTTGATCGAGACACCTGTTTCATTCGAGGTCATTAAATCGGCTGGATGGCTTTTGCGCGATCTAGAGTTGTTAGGCGTTCGGCGAGAACGTTGCGCTTTATTTTCAGCGAGGCGGTGCGCGGAAAATCCTCATCGAAGAGGACCATGCCATGGATGCGCTTGTAATTGAGCAGCCGTCCATTGCGCAAAATAATGTCCTGGCGCAAGTCCTCCGTGAAACTTTGGCCGGGCTCCAGATGGATCACGAGGATAAGCTGTTCGCCGACCATGGAGCGTTGCGGCCAGATGTAGTTGGCGGCGAATACGCAGAATTCTTTGACCGGAAGTGAATCGAAAACCGCTTCGATATCCTCGGGATAAATGTTTTTGCCCTCTTCGGTGACGATCATGTTTTTCTTGCGGCCGAAAAGCTGCAGGTGCCCGTCGCGATCGAAGCGGCCAAGATCGCCGGTCATCAGCCAGCCGTCGACGATGGTCTCCGCAGTCAGCTCAGGCTCATTGAGGTAACCGGCCATCACGGTTTTGCTGCGGACGATTACCTGCCCGACGCCGTCCGCATCCGGATCGATGATGCGCACTTCCATACCAGGTAGCGGCTTCCCGACGGTATCGGCGCGAAATGGATGCAGGTCGTTCACGGTGATTGCGGTACCGGCTTCGGTGAGGCCGTATCCGTTGGCGACGGGAATGCCGAGATCGTAGAAGAACTGCAAGGTCTGCGGTTCGGTGAAAGCGCCACCGACGATGATGGCGCGCAACGCGCCACCAAAGTTGTCGTGGACTTGCTTTAACAGAAGGCGGCTGAGACCCAGATGGGGACGCCTTTTCGTTAGTGCTTTGTTGATGGCTACTAGAGTGTCAAAAACCTTGCGCTTTCCGGAGGGCAACTCGTCGAATCGACCCTGTAAGCCTTTCTGGAGATTCTTGAGAACCAGAGGCACCAGGCTCACGTACGTGATTTTGAATTTCCGGAAAGCTTCACGGACATATTCCGGCCGTAGCGTTCGCAGATGTACAACCGTGGCCCCGCAAATGAAGGGGCCGAAAAAGCCGACCATGAAATCGATGGCGTGATTCGTCGGAAGAATGCTCAGGTAGTGAAAGCCGGGCTCGAAGGGATAGAGCGAAGTAAGCGCCACGCACTGCTCGAGATAATTTTCGTGGGTCATGATGCAGCCCTTGGGGCGCCCACCAGTTCCGGAGGAGTAGACGATCGTGGCGGGATCAATGCGCGTCCGTGGCACGAACACCGGGGGCGCCTCGGCGCGAAAATCCTCCCATGGCAAGGCTCCGGAGAGATCGGCATTTGGCGGAGCCTCAGTCACCAACACAGTGTGCAAATTTGTGGCTTCTGCACGTCCGTTGGCGGGAGCGAGTTGCCGCCAGATCGGAAATTCGATGATCAGAGTGGTAACGCCGGAGTGCTGCAACAGTTGCCAATGCTCGGTGGGAGTGAGCTTGTAGTCGAGTGGAACGAGTACGCCACCGGTGAAAAAGATGGCATACGCGGAAATCAGCCACTTCGACTGATTGGTCATGATAATGGCAGCGCGATCGCCCGGCTTGAAACGCGGCGTCTTGCAGGGCTCGCGCGAGTGGATGCGCTCGTTTTTGGAAATCACGATAGGTGAGCCGGTCTTTTTCTCGCTCACGATCGGATTCGATCAGGCAGATTTCGTCGGCGAATTCGTTCAGTGCATCCTTCAGGGCGGCGCCAATGGATTGGTAATTCGCGAGATTGAGCATTACAGGCGGGACTGGATGCGTGAGGCGAGAGTGCGGAAGTCGCTCACGCCCTGGACTTCGTAGTCGGGTAGCTCGATGCCAAAGTGATTTTCGAGGCGGCTGAGAAGCTCGAGTGTCTGGAGGCTATCGATGCCCAACTTGCGGAAGAAGTCGTCGTCGGGGCCGAGCGTGCCGGCCGGAACGTTGAAGTGCTTGGACGCGAGATCGAGGATCTCCTGGGTGGTCTGCTCGATGGTACGCATGAGAGGTCAATTTAACACTGTCACCTCCGGAAGGAAAATGGTCACGGGCGGAACCGAAAATACGCGACAGGAGCTAGAGAAGGATGAGGCCGCGGCGGATACCGAGCGCCACAGCTTCTGTGCGAGTAGCTGCGCCGAGCTTCCCGAGGATGGAAGCGACGTGGAATTTTGCGGTGTGGTCGGAGATATTGAGGCGAGCGGCGATCTCCTTGTTACCCAGGCCTGCAGCCAGCATTTGCAGGACTTCGCGCTCGCGGCGGGTAAGCGGCTCGGTAAGTTCTGCAAGTGGCTGTGACGCGGGTGCACCGGCTGTGGGCACGGCGGCCATGATCTCGGATGGATGAAGAACGACCAGCCCCGCTACGGCTGCCTGGAGAGCTGCCATGAGCTGATCCGGCGAAAGCGTCGCGGGAAGCACCGCGCGAACTCCAGCACGCAGAGCTTCGGCGGACCATGCGGTCGAGGGGTGATCGGAGAGAAGCACAACAGAGAGTTCCGTGGGAAGACCCGAATCGGCTAGGTCGGTGAGCAGCGAATGCGGCGACTCCGACGAAGCATCGATCAAGGCGACATCGATAAGAGCATCGGAGATCCGCTGCTCAAGTTCATCGAGATTGGAGCCCCTGCCGACGATCTCCACACCCCTGGCGGGAAGGAGATTTTCCAGGCCGACGGACGCCAGGGACGACGCCGCGACGATGAAAACCCTGATCACGCGGCCACAGAGCTACGCGCAGGAGCTTTAGCCGGGTTGCGCTTTGCCAAGTTGAATGGTGACACGGCGAACACGAGCGTAGTCGCCGCGAAGGAATTCGACGCGGAGCTGCCGAGGCCCGGAGCCGCGCACCGCGCGCGACAAGTCTTCAATGAATGCGAAAGGCTGCTTCTCGGTGCCGAGTAAAATGTCACCGGGCAAAAGCGATGCCTGCGCCGCAGGGCTGCCTGGTTCAACTTCGAGAAGAACAAGCCCGAATGCTTTGGTATTGCTTCCCGGGCGCGGCACTTGAACAGGATACAGCGTGACGCCAAGCCAATTTTCCGCTGAGCCACCCGCCAGAAAATCGGCGACGACATTGCTCGGGATAGCCAAAGCCAGACGGCCGGCTGCCATGGTATTGATGCCGATCACGCGCCCCGCAGCATCCGCAAGCGGGCCACCGGAATTTCCAGGCGCGAGCCGAACGTCGGCTTGTACCCAGGATTGCGGGCCGAGATTTCGGATCGATCCGACCGCGTGAACGATACCAGTCGTCAATGCTCCCACGAAGCCCAGAGGATTGCCGATGGCGATGGCGATTTCGCCGGGGCGAACGCGTGACGAATCGGCGGCAGAAGCGGCCGGAAGGTTCGCGGCAGCGATCTGGAGCTGCGCCAGGTCACGGGCAGGATCGCGCATCTTGACGGACGCGTCGAACTCGCGGCCATCCCACAGCTGTACGCGAAGGCGCGGCCCACGAGCAACATGCGCATTGGTGATGATGGCGCCATCGCTGGACCAGATGACGCCGGAACCATTGCCGCGGCCGCTCGGTCCGGCAGTGATCAGAACGGTGGAGCGGCGAAGCTGCTCCGCGATTTCGCCGAATCCGGTGATCTGCATGCTACTTGCCTCCTGATTTGCGCTCGCCGACAGTGATGGTGGTTTCCTGGACCGCGCCTCCGCGAACGAATTGCAGCGCCAACGGTTTGCCGATGGCGGCGCCGTGAAGTTGAGCGTGAATATCTTCCAGGCGCGCGACCTGTTGGCCGGCGAACGCTACGAGAATGTCGCCGATGACCAAGCCAGCGTTGTGTGCCGGTCCGTCTGGCTCGACTTCGAGAACGATGGCGGCAGTTTTCGCATCACGGTGGAGCGACTGCCGGATGGCGTCAGGGAGGCGGACAGGCTGAAGTCCAACGCCGAGATAGCCGTGCGGGATGTGACCTTTTTGCAAAAGCGTTTCGACGACGGCGGTCACCGTCGCCGCGGGAATCGCGGTTACTCCAAAACGGCCGAAGCGCGGACTGGCAATGCCCACAATGCGACCGTGAGCGTCGATCACGGCGCCGCCGGCGGCAGTGGGTTGCAAGCCGATGTCGAGACGAACGTATGGCGCGAGCGACGCTCCGGTCCAAGTGTGGCGCTCGGCAGTCGCGAGACTGACGACGCCGAGTGCGGCAACCGGGCCGCTGGCGCGCGTGCGCCCGACGACGAGCGTAATGGCGCCGGGTTTCAGAGCAGCGGCGTCACCGAATGGCGCGGGTGTGGCAGCAGCTTCGGCGCATTTCAGAACGGCGATATCGGTGGATGGATCGCGGCCAGCCAGAGTTGCGGGAACCACTCGGTCGTCGGGCAGGGTCACGTGAATTTCCTCATCACGGCGCAGCGTATGTTCGGCGGTGACAATCACGCCGGCGCGCCAGATCACGCCGCTTGAGGATCCGCGAGATTCGGTGTGGACGGCAACAGTGGACGCCGCAGCTGACTGAGTTGCGTCTGCCAAGGCGTCCGATAGAGCGATCAGTTGAGATGACATGTACAACCTCCATGAACAAGATGCCGGAGTTGATGGCGGGACTACATCCGCCGATTGGCTAGGGCGAGACTGGAAAAATGGGCAGGTAGCCGAGATCGCGAGCGGCGAATGTTGTGGGCGGCGAACTACAAAATCTCTCGCTGCATCAGTTCGAGCCGATTGCCGAAAGGGTCGAAGACATGCACGCGGCGGAATCCGTTGAAGGATACATCGGGTTTTGTGGTGAGGCCTTCGCGTTCGCATGCGGACACGATTTGGTCGAGTCCATCGACGACGAATGCCGGATGCGCGCGTTTTGCCGGATGAAAATCGGGCTCGATGCCTAGGTGCAGGTTCACCGGACCCGCGACGAACCAGATGCTGTTGCGTCCAGCCATCGAAGCTGGCTTTTCGACTTCGGTGAATCCCAGGAGGTCGGCATAAAATTTGCGCGCGCGTTCTTCTCCGCCGACGGGAATCGCCACTTGGACGTGGTCGAGATCAAGGATGGGCATCGGAGTGAGCGTCGGTTGGCGGCGCATCGCCGGTCCACGGCGAAACACAAAAATAGCTGCCATGTTGCCCTGAAGCGAGAAACATCAGAGCGAGCAGCACGAACAATAGTGTGATTTGCAGGTGTCTTTTCATGGAAAGCGGCTACAAGATTTGAGCGTTTATATGCAAGTTTGGTTACTTATGGCAAGTACGGCATGGCGTCGGTGGATTCAACGAATTTCTTGAGCGCGGCCATGACCGCGGGGCGCGTGAAGAGTTCGCAAAATAGATCAATTTCGCGGCGAAGCTCGTCATGCGGAATGGGCTTGATGAATTTTTTCGCGGCGGCGCTCGTGGTGGCATCGAATTTCTTGATTTGCGCAGCGGTGGCCCTGGCGATCTTGAGGGCTTCGCCTTCGGCTGCGAGCTGAGCGACGAGACCGACGGCTTGCGCGCGCGTGGCGTTCACGCTGCGACCGGTAAGGAGCAGATCGCGCACGAAGGCGTTGCCGAGGTCGCGTTTGAGGCGCGGAATGCCGCCGAAGCCGGGAATCAGTCCGAGACGAAGTTCGGGAAAAGCGAAGCGCGCCATCTTGTCGGCGATGATGATGTCGCAAGTGAGGGCGAGTTCGAGACCGCCGCCAAAGCAAATTCCATGAACGGCAGCGATGGTCGTGAATGGAGCGGCGTCGATCGCGTCGAGGACGGCGTGGATACGCTCCAGGAAATCGCGTACACCGGCAAGTTGCTTGGCTGGCGGCAGAGAGGCTGCGCCTTCATAGAGTTCGCGGAGGTCGGCGCCTGCGGAGAATCCACTTTTGCGCGAACTGGAAATAATGCATGCCGCCGTATCTGGGCTCAACGCTGGAAACGCGGAGACAAATTGTTCCAGCTCGGACAGCATGACGGTGCCGATCTCGTTTGCGGGTTCGCGATCGAGAGTCAACTCGATGATTCCGTCGTGCCACTCCCAAGCGAGGGCTTTGCCTTTGTAGCTCTTCATGCCGTTTTCCCGCGAGCGGCTGCTAGGTTCTGCGAGTTGTGAGAACTTTCGGCGCGAGAGTTATCGTACAGCGAGTTGATTTCGGCCGCGAATCGCGTGTTTATCGCGGCGCGGCGCAGCTTGCCCATACTTGTGAGCAAGGCACTCTCCGGCGTCAACGTTTCGCGTAGCAGGGTGAAATTGCGAATCTGGCGATAGTGCGGGAGATCTCGATTGACGGCGTCCAGAGCGGCTTGCACCGAAGTGGCTTCGACGGTTCCCGTAATCAACGCGCAGAGATAGCCGCGTCCATTACCAACAACAACCACGTGCTGCGCGCCTGGGAGCAGCTGTGCGATCTGGTCTTCGATCGGTTCGGGCGCGACATTGTGGCCGGAGTTCAAGATGATGAGATTTTTGATGCGTCCGATGATGCGCCAATTGCCGCCAGCATTCTTCTCGCCCTGATCGCCGCTGTGAAACCAGCCACCTTCCAAGACGCGTGCGGTTTCTTCTGGGCGATTCCAGTAGCCGGGAAAAACATTTGGCCCACGCACGATGATTTCTTCCTGGTCACCGATTTTCATTTCGATGCCATCGATGGACGGACCGACGTGCGCGGGTTCGGCCGGAACGCGCGGATCGTCCATGGTGCAGATGCCGGTAGTTTCGGTGAGGCCGTAAACCTGAAGCACCGGGATACCAAGCATCAGGAAGAATTGTTGCGTCTCAGGAGCCAACGGAGCCGATCCGCAGATCAGGGCGCGCAGATTTGCGCCGAAGCGCTCTTTGATCTTGCTGAAGATTAATTTTCTGCCGAGCGCAAGCCAGAGAGCATCGAGTCCGCTGCTGCGATTCGCGTGGCGCCGCTGCCAAGCATCACGCGATTTGGCAAACAGCGAACGAATGATCGCAGGGCGTTTGGCCATTGCTTCGTCTACGCCGCGGCGAACGCGTTCCAGCAAGGTTGGGACATTGAGGAAATAGTGCGGGGCGGTAACGCGAATCTCGTCGGCCAAACGGTTTAAATCTGTGGACAGGGTGACGACGCTTTTCCGCGACATGAAGGAGAGCACTGCAATCCACGATGCCGCGAAATTGAGTGGCAGGTAGTGGAACACGTTGTCAGGCTCGGAGACGCCGGTCATCAACTGGGCAAGGCGGCCGGTAGTTCGCTCGAGCATAAAAGAAATATTCGCGGTATTGAGGCAAACGCCTTTGGGCTCACCGGATGTGCCGGAGGTGTAGACGATGGTGACCAGGTCGGAATCGCTGCGCGACTTCGGCGGCGTCAGCGGCGCAGCATTGGGCGGATCGGCGGGGAGCAGGTCATCGAAGGTCACAGTCTGCGGCATGGCGGCATTGATGCTGGTGGACCACGCCTGCGACATGGCGTCGCCCAGCGAGGAATCCCCAACGATGAGCATGCGCGGATCGCAATCCTTCATCACCGCGACCAATTCCGCGGGCGCCTGCCGCGAATAGAGCGGCACCACGGCGATATTCTCGGCCATCAATGCAAGATCAATGGCGATCCAGCGAATGGAGTTAGGCGCCAGGATCGCGCAACGATCTCCGGACTGGAAATTGTAGCGATGGAGGCCGGCGCGCACGTGTTGCACGCGTTGCAGGAGTTCACCACCGGTTATGCCGGTGAACGTCTCGCCGTGAATTTCGCGCAGCACGACACGATCGGCGTTGTGATGGAGATGTGTGAATAGATTTTCGAGAAAATTAGGCATGAAGGCCGGGCTTGGTCGCCCGCAGCACACGTGTCGGGGTCACGAAGATCAGAAAATTGCGGCCAGAAAGATGAGTATCTTCCCAGCCGAGGCCTTGCAGCACTTTTTGATAGGCGCGGGCGTGCCGAATGTCGGCAATCACCAAGCGACCGCCAGGCTTGAGCACACGGGCGATTTCGCGGATGGCGGTTTCGCGTTCCGATGAACCCGAAATGTTATGAATCGTGAAGCTGGACAAAACCACGTCGAATGAATTATCGCCAAAGGGCAGCTTGCGCGCGTCGGCATCTTGAATCTCGATGCGATTGGAGACACCTTCGATGCAGGCATTCTCTTTCACCGCAGCGGCGGAGTTGTCCTTCTGATCGCGCTGCGACCAAACATCAACACCCACCGCGCGTCCGGTCGTCAACTTCTTTGCGGCTCCGATCAGCAGGAGTCCATGGCCGCAACCTACGTCCAGCACCTGTTCGTCGCCGTGCCAGTCAATCGATTGGAGAATGCCATCGCGCAGCAGCAACTTGCCGATCTTGCTGCCGAAATATGAGACCGCGCTGACGACAAAGAAACTCGTGCCCATCCACATCAGGACGGCGCCGGCGCTGACCATCCACGGAACCGAACCCACGACGCCACGCTCGTTGAGCATGCGACCAACAACGACGGCGATGACGCCGCCATAACGCGCAAACAACTGAAAGCCGGGAGCGTCCAGCCCCCAGTCTGGTTTGCGCAGATCCGGCGCCTGAGAAGTGGGAGTGGGATCTGGGGCCTGAGCGGGAGACGGGGCTTGAACGGGAGTGGTCATCGTGCCGCCGATTCCGCAACGGGATGCTGTGTGAGCGCAGATGTATCGTAACGCTGCGCAAGAGCAAGCAGTCCATCACTCAACGGCGGCAGATAATCCTCCCAGGAGAGCACTCCGGAACGCAGGGGAAATTCCGGGTAGGTATGCCGCACCGTGTCTTCCAGAATCGTACCCATGCGCGCCATTGATTTCAGATTACGGATTACGGTGCGCCCGATGCCATGTCTTACCGAGTCGGCTTCTGTAACAAGTTGTTCCATCACGCGCAGCAGCTTGGGCTCCAATTCCGGATCATCCACAGTAAGAAACAGATGCTCATGACCGCGCTCGCGCATCAGATTGCGGATACGTTCGTCCATGGTAACGCCCGCTGATGCTACCAGGGCAGGCATACAAGTTACGATGCCGTGATAACGCGAAGAGACCATGTAAGTACCACGACGTAAAATGGAGATGAGCTGAAACATGTCGTATTCGTCGGAGGTGAAGACCGGCGTACCGGGAAGGAATTCCAGCATGGAGCGGCACGCGACGGCATCGAGGCGCTCCATGGCGACCAGAATCGGAAACACGCGATGGCGTTGGCAGAATGCCGCGACAGCCTTCCCGAAGCCGGAGATATAGTTGCGATATTTGCGATCGACTTCCGGTCCGGACTCGTGGAAATACACTGTGCGGTACTGGCTTTCTTTGTAGGCACCGGTGGTCACGCGCGCGATGTACTTCGCAATGGATGCCTTCACCGGCCAGACGAAAGGATGAATCGGGCAAAGGATCAGAATGGGGGTTTTTTCGTCCCAGCCAGCCTCGCGTAAGGTTTTTCGTGCGTACTCCGGAGGATGGGGCTCGAATGTCCACGCGGTGTCGGTGCCCAACTCCGTAGGAATGCCGAGTCTGCGCAACAAATCCTGGGATTCCACATTGCGGGTGATCACCAGGGAATCGTGAACATACCGCTTGCACATGCGTTGGATGATGGAATCCATGTGCCCAGCCTCGCCGCCATAGGCCAGCGACAGTTTGTTTTCCGCCGATGCCAGCCCCAGTGATCCAATCATCATGGTGGTCAGCGCGTTCGCAAATTTGCTCTTGAACATTGAGCCTTCGCAGGCGATGACGCCGTGATTTTGCTTTACCTCGCGAGATAAAAATGGGGGAAATACGTCGGGAAGATAAACCTGTCGGGTGCCCTCGAAGTAGCCTTTAGAGCGATCGAAGCTCTGCGTCATCACGCTGAAATCGACGTTCTCGGCACCGAGCACGTGGCGGATTTGTCTCAACATTTCCTGTACGCGAACGTCGGAGCCGGTGTTGCGTGTGCCGTTGTAACCGGCAAACAGCAGCCGCAGCTTTTCGCCTGAGGACCAGCGGCGGCCCAAGCCGAACATCCAGCCGAAGCGGCGGATCTCGATGAACGCGCTGACCCACGCGACCAGCAGGAAATCGGTCATGCGTGTGCGCCCCCGGCAATGACTGAGTTTTGTGAAGCAGCGGGTGAGGAGGGCCAGGGCGTAGCAGGATAGTGAAACTTATTGGTGCGGCTGAATTTCAGCAATGGGTACGCATAGCTGGAGAACTTTGCAGGGGCCTCACCCAGTTCGGCCACGACTCGCGAATTGTCGAACACTGTATTCCAATTGAGATAGGGCCAAAACACCTTGAGCAGCGAAGCTCCATGCCCCAGAGCGGTGGTGCGACGCGACAAACGATCGATCGTCGCGGAGAAGGGCCGGCCGAATGACGGCATGTACCTCGGACGATTCCATCCGCCCGCGGAAGCAAGTGCGTCGGTGAGTTCGCGATAGGCTTGGGAGCCTTCGCCAGATGACAGATGGTAGATACCGTACGCGGGCTGGGACTTTTGGTGAATCGTGACGATGGCTTTTCCGACGTAGTTCGCAGGCACGATATCAATTTTATCGTCAGGACGCAGCGGAAGAACAGGGAATCGCGCGAGCGCGTCGAAGGCCTGCACCATGTCAAACTGCGAAGTTTCCGGCCGCGTGCTGTCACCCATCACGATTGCAGGGCGAAAAATAGTGCGCGGCACGTCGGGCAGAAGCTGGCTGGCCATGTGCTCGCAGAATTTTTTGGTACGCGCGTAGGGATCGTAGTCGGAGCGCGACCAATCAATGGCGGCGTCTTCCGTGACTGTTTCGTTGTGGCGCTTGCCGGCAACAGCAACGGTGGAAACATGCGAATAGCGGAGCAATCCGTTGCGATTTTGCACGCGTCGCCCGAGCTGGATTACCTCCAGCGTGCCGCGTAAATTTACATTCAAGCATTGCTTTTCCGATTTGCGATTCAGCGAGGCAGCACAGTGAATGATGGAATTTGTGGTGTCGACCAATGCATGGTAGTCGGCGTCCGCCAAACCCAGGCGCTCCTGTGTCAGTTCACCTCGAAAAATGCGAATGCGGGAGTTCAGGAATTCGTAAAATTCGGGAAAAGCGAAATGCAACTGGAGCGATTGCCAGAGCCGCTCGCGCGCTTCTTGATCTGATTTCGCGCGAACCAGTAGATTGAGCGAGTCCTGGTGCCCGGTCAGCAGACCGGCGACCAGATAGCTTCCGAGATAGCCGGTCGAGCCGGTTAAGAAGATCGCCATAACGGATCGGAGGGAGGCGCCGGATTCGGAACTGCGGATGCGTGCGCGGCTTGCGTGGACCAATCAAGTTCGCGAGGCGTACGCGATTCCAAGGGGCGTCCTTCCATCAGCGGATAACACCAGCGCCGCAGCGCGGGAATGTGAACGTTAATCCAATAATCCCACCAATCGATAGATTCGGGGGCGAATTCAAAGTATGGCCGCTCGTCTGGTGGAAGCGCGGCAGAGAGAAGGCGCGCATTTTCGCACTCAAAGACGTGCTCGTTGTGAAGAATAAAGGGCTCGTAAAGCTCAATCAGCTTCTCCGCACGAACCAGATCGCGTTCCTGCCGTGCCAGAGGCGGTTTTTTCATGTGCAGAGTGGTTGCCGCACGATTGATACGCGAGATCAACGCCTTCTGCATGGGGATGGAAAGACGCTCGTACCGCAGCTTAGAAACTGGGATAGTCTCGAATTTAAGTTTCAGCCAAGGGTCGATGCCCGGCTGGCGACGGTAGTGCTTGCGATGAGCAAGCCCAGTCAGCTCGATGCTACGCCCCATATTGACGGGATTGATTGCCGAAGTCGCGAGCTGATACATCCGCGCATTGCGGCGAGATATCACGGCTGCAGCGATCAATGTCATACCACGGCACACCATGTCGACGGGAATCACGTCGAGGCATTTGCGCTCGTTGGTGGGAAGCTGGCGGAAATTCGTGCCCAGCAGATACGAAAGTGGTCCGGAGGTATTGATGCCTTCGTTCCAGCCGGCGAACGGGGAGCGCTCGGAGCTTTCGACGATGGAAGGTCGCACGATAGCGATAGCCAGATCGCGGCCGCGCCCAGACAGCATAGATTCGCCGAGGCTCTTGGTGAAGGTGTAAGTATTTGGCCAACCCAAATGCTGGGCTCGACGCATGCCTACCCGCACGAGCCGATTGCGCGACCATCGCACGCGATTGCGTTTTAAAACACCGTCCAGTTCGGTGGCAGATACGCGGGATGGATCTCCGCCACGCCCGAGGGCCTGACGCCGCAGCGCTTTGGTCAGTTCAGGGCTCTGCGCGCGCTCCTCGATACGGCCAATCATCTCGCGCAGTGATTCAATTTCGCGTTCGGCTTCAAAAGCTGGGTCGCCGGAAGGATTGTAGTTGTCGCGGAGCTCTTCGCCCACGCGGCCATCGCGCATCCCTACGACATAACAGGTGGACAGGTGCATCAGACCCGCGCGATTGCATTTGCGCACGAAGTCCAATAGGTGCACGGCGGAATCGACGTTGGAAGCCAGAGCTTCGCGGAGATCGGGATTGAAATCCGTCAATCCAGCGCTGTTGACTACCAGGTCGACGGATCGTACTAGCTTCGCCTGCGCCAAGTCGTTCATTCCCAATCCGGGCTGGCTGACGTCTCCCTCCACGACTTCGATCTTTTCCTTCAGAAATGCGCCGAGATTCCGGCCATGACGTTCGTGCAGGCGATCGAAGGTTGGAGATTCCTCGACGATCTTTTCAAATCGTCGTTGCGCCGAGGTGGTGCGATTTCTGCGAATTAACAGAGTGACCTTGCCGATGTCCGGCACATTTTCCAGGAGATCGACGAGCCAAACCTTGCCGATGAAGCCGGTGACGCCGATCAAAAGAATATGGCGATTCGCAAGAGTTTCTCGAACCGAGAGGCGATCAACTCGCGGAACATCGCCAAATGTGACCACACTGTTATCGGTCAGCGGCGCGGGTCGTCCGGCCGTTAGTATCGTGGATTTAAGTTGCGCCGAATCTGCCCAACCGAGGCGCCGAACTAACTTGTCTTCGGAGATCTGGCCGTTCCGCGAACCGCCCGATAACCATGCGAAGGGTCCTCGCGGGCGGACCACCGGATCTAGCAATCTTCCAGTGGCGGCACCGTCGCGAAACTCCAAGCGGTTGGCGACAAAAGCGTCTATGCCGAAATGTCTGGCGAGAGGGCGCATGATGTGATCGAGCAGCTGACTTACGAGCACGACCCGCTCACCACGGCGCACCATGTCCAGAAGTTTCTCGGAGGCTTCTTTGCGAATCTGTGGCTTGAGAACGTACTGGAAATATTCCTCACCCAGGAGATCCAGGCGATCGAGACTGACTCCCCGCAGCAAAGTATGAAGAAAGCGAGTAGCAAAAGTGCGGCTGGCGGCGTATGCGAATGGCCGAGTCACCGTCATCAACGCCATGCCAGCTCGACGTGCCCAGCGCTCCGAAAAGCTCTGCGAATTCCACGTAAAAAAGCCGACCGGCCGCAGCGCGCCGAGTTCCAGGAGAGATCCTTCCACGCGCCAATAAACCGGCTCGGCCGTCGGCGAGGCGGCTGCAGCCTCCTTCGAATTGGGCGGGAAACTGTTCATTGGGACCAATTACGCTTCTGCGGAAACCACACCGGTGCAGGTCTCCAGTCTCGTGCCAACACCATGGGGACGCACACTACAAATATGACGTGGTTCGGTTTCGCAGCCTTGAGCCTCTTCCACACCGTCGTGTGGCACCCAGATGAAGCGCCCTGAGACTGCTGGGAAAGTGTAAAAGTAACATTCCAAGGGGCTTCTCGCAAGAGAACGATCAGGCTCTGTGCCGCGTTACAGTTGCAGATGCGTCGGCTTACGGCCCGCGAGCAGGGCTAACTCGCGCCACTTCCAGTGGCAGTCTACGTCGATGAAGCCGATCTCTCGTAGCCACTCGAGTTGGATCTCGAAATCAAGGAGCTTGTTCGACGGATCCTCGGTTTCAGCGGTATAGCCGATCGCGTGCAGAAAACTGTCGTGCAAAGATGCGCTAGGCGAAGCAACGTGCTCCAGATTCAGGAAAACGGCGCCAGCCTGGAGCAAATCGTAAATTTCGGCGTAGAGGGTGCGTTTGCGCTGATGAGTCACATGATGAATGGCGAAGCTGGAAACGACGGCGTCGAATGCGCCTAAAGCCGGAAGCGGCTGATCTAGATTGTGCTCAATGATGGTTATTTCCGGTTCATTTCCGAAGTTGTTGCGCAAGATCTGAAGCATCGTCGGCGAGAAGTCCAGCGCGACGCATTCTGAGGCGGGATGCATCGATTTGACCAAGCGGAGCAAGCGACCATCGCCAGATCCGATATCCAGAAAGCGGCTGACTTGTTTCGGCAGGAATTCGAGTAGTGCCGCCTCGCCCTCGCCTCGATGAGGAATGGTGTCGGCAGATTCCAGGTACGCCTTGGCGTGCTGTGCGAAGGGCCACAGGTTTACGTTCTCAGACTCGAGTGACGACATCGGCGGCTTAGACGCCCCAACCGTAGCGTTCGGCATGCTCCAGCGTGCGCTGCATCTCTTCACGCAACATTTCTGTGAACACCGAGGACGCCACGATTCGCCCGCCTGGCCCGACAAGATCGGAGGTTCGATAGCCGCCGCCAAGCACGCGAAGGACGGATTGCTCTACCCAGTCTGCTTCCAGCGACAAGCCAAAAGCATCGCGCAGCATCATCGTCGCGCTCAAAATTGCCCCGATTGGATTCGCCGAGTCCGTTCCGGCAAGCGACGGCGCCGAGCCATGAATGGGCTCGAAGAGCGGCGTTCCTGATCCGAAGCTGGCGGACGGAATTACGCCGATCGATCCCACCAGGGCAGAAGCCGCATCGCTGAGAATGTCGCCAAACATGTTGGTGGTCAGCACCACATCGAACTGCGACGGCTTCAACGTCAACTGCATTGCCGCGTTGTCGACGTACATGTGCTCGAGCCGCACGTCGGGATATGCCGCACCAATGGAGGTGACGGTTCTGCGCCACAATTGCGAGCTTGCCAGGACGTTGGCCTTATCCACCGAACACACACGACGCGATCGGCTTTCGGCGCGCGTAAACGCAAACGTCGTGATGCGCTCGATCTCGGGAGTGGAATACGCCTCGGTGTCGAAGGCGCGCTCAACGCCCTTGTCGACGGAGGTGCCGCGGTCGCCGAAATACATTCCGCCCGCAAGCTCGCGGACTATTTCGATATCCAGATCGCCGAGGCGCTCGGGCTTCAGCGGCGAAATTGCGCGCAACGGTTCCAGCAATTTTATTGGGCGTACATTGACGTATAACCCCATGCCCTGGCGGAGCGCCAACAGCCCGCTTTCCGGCCGTTTGCCCACGGGCAGCGCATCCCACTTCGGTCCACCGACCGCGCCGAGAAAAACGGCGTCAGCTTTGCGGCAAGCGTCCAGCGTGGCATTGGGTAACGGTGATCCAGCGGCGTCGATGGCCGCGCCGCCAACTGGAAACTCATGGAAATCAAATTGATGGTGGAACTCGTGACCGGCTTCACGCAGCACGGTTGCCGCCGCGCGCGTGACCTCCGGACCGATACCGTCCCCTGGCAGCAGGACAATGGTCTTCTTCATCGCCAACCCCGTTTAGAAAACGCTTCAGAAAAATCTTATGCCGCTTTGTGGTGTTCGCGTCAATCGCGGTTCCGGCGGAGCTTCGCGCGAGAGACGTTGCATTTCCTTATACGCGAGTGTCACGCGCGGCTTTGCGTTTCGCCGCAATCAGGCGGCGGATGTAGCACCGGTCGCCACGGCACCGGCGCCCGCCCCAGCGCCGCGCCGCATGACCTCGTGCGCAATGGCCACCAGATCGCGCTGCCGAATCTGCTTGGACTTGTCAGCCAGCGAAGTCACGCGACGATAGCACTCCGCGAGATCCGCATCGCTCGGCTCATAACCCAGATCGCGCAAACTCGAACGTAGCGCATTCCGCCCCGAATGCTTGCCCAGCACGAGCGAACGCGAAGGCACGCCAACGGTCTGCGGCGAAATAATCTCGTACGTTAACGGATTCTTAATGATTCCGTCCTGATGGATGCCCGCTTCGTGCGCGAAGGCATTGGCGCCGACAACGGCCTTGTTTGGCGCAACCTGCGCACCGGTAATTTCAGTCAGCATACGGCTTGATGGAAAAAGTTGATCGAGCTTGATGTTGGTGCTAACTCCGAAGCTTTCCTTGCGGACCGCCAGAGCTACGACGACTTCCTCCAGCGAAGCATTTCCCGCTCGTTCCCCGATACCGTTGACTGTGCATTCAATTTGACGCACCCCGGCCCGTACAGCCGCCAGCGAATTCGCCACCGCCATGCCCAAGTCATCGTGACAATGAGCGCTCAGCGTGATCCCGGCGGGATCCCCTAGGTATTCGCGCACGCGCGTAAACATCGCGCCATATTCTTCAGGGACGGCATATCCGACGGTGTCAGGCAAATTCAAGATCGTCGCGCCAGCCTCGACGGCGGCCTTACATACCTGGCACAAATACTCCATATCCGTGCGACCGGCATCCTCGGCCGAAAATTCCACTTCGGCGACGTGCTGTCGGCCATAGCGGATCATCGAAGTGATCGCTTCCAAGGCTTGTTCGCGCGACATCTTCAGCTTCACACTGAGGTGCAAATCCGAAGTCGCAAGAAAAATGTGCAGGCGGGACTCCTTCGCCGGCTTCAGGGCCTCAATGGCTGCATCCACGTCGTGCTTTTTCGCACGGGCTAGCGCCGCGATGGGCACGTTGCGCACGTCCTTCGCAACGGCCTGAACTGCTTCCAGATCGCCTCGGGAGGAAATCGGAAACCCTGCTTCGATAATATCCACGCCCAGCGCTGCCAACTGCCGCGCCATGCGGATCTTCTCCTCGGTGTTCATCGAGAAGCCCGGCGACTGTTCGCCGTCACGCAGGGTGGTGTCGAAGATGCGTACTGCGTCCATGGATTTTCCCCCACCCTAAGTAGGTCAGAAGGACTGCTCGCAGTCAAATTTATCTTTATTCTGGATTTGATAATTTCGGCTTATACTGATCGCCAGGGTTTCCGCGCAGCTTTTCAGCGGACTGACGGGCTCATTACCTTAATCGGGGTTAGTTTCTGTGGATCTCGGCGAACTACAAGTTTTTCTAATGGTAGCGAAGGAAGGCAGCTTCTCGCGCGCGGGCGAACGTTTGTATCGCACTCAGCCGGCGATCAGCCTGGGCATCCGCAAGCTCGAAGACTCTCTGGGCCAGCCCCTGTTTGTTCGTGGCTCGCGTCCGGTCCGTCTGACGGATGCGGGCATTCTGTTGAAGGAATACGCCGAGCGGCTTCTCAATCTTCGTGACGAAGTTAAGAAGGGACTGACTGAACTCGAAGGCCTGAAACGAGGCGAACTGTCTCTTGGAGTGAACGAGAGCTCCATACACGCGCTGCTGCCGGCGCTAGCTAAATTCCGCGAAGCCCATCCTGGCGTGCAGATCCGGGTGCACCGTATGTTTTCTCGCGATATCCCGCACGAAGTGCTGAATTATCGCCTGGATGTAGGCGCGGTCTCGTTCGTGCCGCGAGAAGCGCAGCTGCAGGCCACCGAAATCCTGAAGGACGAGTTAGCTTTGGTGGTCCCGCTGAAGCATGCGCTGACCAAGCGCCGCGAAATCGATGTCGCCGACCTTGGCAGCGAAATCTTCGTTGGTCATATCGTCGAGTCTCCTTACCGGCGGCGCGTGATCGAGTTGTTCGCCCGCAATCGCACGGTTCTCAATATGCCCATTGAAATGCCAACTATTGAAAGCATCAAACGCTTCGTGCAGATGGGCATGGGCGTCGCCATCGTGCCGCGCATGTGCGTGCAATGGGAAATCGAGCACGGTTGGATGAAAGAAGTAAAAGTGCGGCAGCTCAATATGCCGCGCCACGTTTATCTGGTCTCGCGTCGTGGCGCGCGCCTCCCTCACGCCGCAGCCGAACTCATGCGCATCCTAAAAGAAGTCTGATCTCAGCCTGATTGTTGGCTTGTGCGGTACGATAGGAATTGACGCGCCCGAAACTCCATGACCAGCGGTCTTGCCATCCTCGCCATCGGTTTTCTTCTCGGTATGCGCCACGCTACCGACCCTGACCACGTCATCGCGGTGTCGACAATCGTTAGCCGTGAGCGCTCTATCGTAAAAGCCGGTTGGATAGGCATTCTCTGGGGCATCGGTCATACCCTGACCATCATTGTTGTGGGCGCAGCGATTATCCTTTTTGGTCTGGCCATTCCGGTCCGCGTGGGGCTGACGATGGAGTTCTCCGTCGGACTCATGTTGATCCTGCTCGGCGTCCTGAACCTCACGGGAGCAATACGTTATCTCAGCGAGAAATTCTCGCCTGCTCATCCCAAGGTGACTGGCGATCATGCTCACATTCACGAGCATGGTTCCCAAATGCACTTGCACTGGCATTCGCATCAGCCGGGCAAAGAGCATCATGCGGAGAGCCTCACTCCGCCGAAATGGGCGGAGCGCCCAGCCACGCGCCTTGGCTTGTTTCACACTGTTCGTCCTCTCTTCGTTGGCGTGGTTCACGGACTGGCGGGTTCAGCGGCGGTGGCGCTGCTGGTGCTGACAACCATTCGCGAAGCGCGCTGGGCGGTCCTTTATCTGCTGATCTTTGGAGCAGGCACAATTGCGGGCATGATGCTGATCACTGCGGCCATCGCTCTGCCCTTCTCGTTTGCGGGCTACAAATTTGCATGGCTGAACCGAAGCCTGGTGTTTGGCTCTGGCCTGCTGAGCCTGGCTTTCGGTTTTTTTGTCTGCTACCAGATCGCGATCGTAGATGGCCTCTTTACCGCGCATCCCACCTGGACGCCAAGCTGAACATCGGCCGACGTTGTTTGTCTGAAAGTAGCTCGTCTATCGTGGGCTATCGCGCTTGCCTGGCAAGCACATGACAGTCGCCAGCATGGTCGCGCAATGCACTTCCGAACCACCGCTCGTCGCGAACACGTCGGCAAGGCAAACCTTCAGGGTCCGACCCGATCGGATGACCCGGGCTCGTGCAATCAATTCGTCTCCATCGGCAGGAGCCACGAGATTGATTTTGTATTCGACGGTCAAAACTGAAGCGTCCGCCGGCATCAATGTGTATGCCGCGTACCCGCAAGCACTGTCCGCAAGAGCCGCCGAAACTCCGGCATGAAAATATCCGTGCTGTTGCGTCAATTCCTCTCGTCGATTCGCGCGAATTTCTGTGATTCCCGGCTGCACGTCCACAAGGCTCGCGCCCAAATGGCGCATTAGCCCTTGCCGCCCGAAGCTCTCGCGAATTCGTTGCGCGTAGGCCGGATCTAGAGGTTGAAATAAGGGAGGGTCAGTCATGCGCCGAGTATATCAGCCCGCCATTTGGCGAACGCCGCCCGGGTGGGCGCATAGATCTGCTTCTGCTTGCGGAACAGGTGAATGCTACGACTGTCTTCGCTGTCAGAAGCTTTGACTAGGCCTTCGTGGCCAGGGCTTCTTCTACAGAGGGAAAAATGGGGATCAATTTTAACAATCCCGAGACCTGCATCACGGCATTTCCTTGTTGCGTCAAGCCGGCCAGAGCCAGAGTTTTGCCGTGATTTCGCCTGCTCACGAACAACGAGACCAGCGCCCCCACTCCCGCCGAGTCCAGGAACGTCAACCCGCTCATATCTAGTACCAGATGTACTGCGGCTTCTGGCCGCATGGTGGAGACAAATTGATTGACCGTCTCGAGGCTCAATTTCCCGATAAGCCGGG
Source organism: uncultured Acidobacteriota bacterium (assembly GCA_963788725.1). GTDB lineage: Bacteria > Acidobacteriota > Terriglobia > Acidiferrales > UBA7541 > Acidiferrum. The sequence continues at coordinate 153,541 of CAWBHT010000004.1, forward strand.
TAACGAGTGAGTCGCCATTGTTCGAAGCTTGTCTTTCGATATCCAGGTGCGCAGCTTGCATAAGCCGAGAAAGGTAACGCAAAATGTGTCATCCGAGTATTAAAATTTCGTTACAGCCGGCTCTCACCGGATGGCTTCGTTGCAATGCTACTCATCCTTGTCTTAACGGAGGCGACTCCGACTCGCGTACGATCGGCTTTTATAACAGCTAAGTATAGTAACGTTCCGATTATAAAATTAGGTTGACTCTATCTCCTCTGGAGTCTAAGGTGTTCCCCGCCGAAGTTCCCTCCCAGAACTTTCATTCGCGAACGCGCACTGTTCAAGGAAGGCCCGTGCCCACGCAATCTGTCTGTTCCGCGCAGCCGTGGAAGTGTCCCCGTGCTCGCATTTTTCGTAAACTTCTTTCCATATTTGTAGGCTTCCCGTTCGCTGCGTGTTTCTCCGTCAACGCACAGACTCCAATTCAGCAATACGTTTATGCAAGCGTCCCAACCACAAGCGCCCCTCCTGAAATTGCAGTCTTCTCCAAGGATTCCACCACGGGTGCTCTTTCGCCCTTGTCCGCTGCTGTTACGCCCACCAAGCTTGAGGGCGGCGCGATGGCGATTGATGCGCTTGGGCGCTTCCTTTTCGTCCTGGATCCGGGCAACAGCAAAATTTCCATGTTCCAGGTGGATCGCAACAGCGGCGCACTCACGGAAGTCCCAGCGTCGCCGTTCTCAGCGGCCGCCACGGAAAATCCGAATCTCGCTCCAACTGCGGCACTCTCTCTGGCCACGGAGGCTTCCGGCCAGTTCCTCTACGTCGGCTACGCGGCGGGAAATTTTGTTGGGCAGAGTGCGATCAACGCTTTTCTGATTGATTCGACGGACTCCCAGCTTCTGCCACTGCCGGTCAATTCCTCCACGGACCTGGATTCGCCGCCCTTTGGTTTGATCGCTGATGCCAAGGGACGGTACCTCTACGCGGGTATGGGTCCTAACCCGATCACCAACAATGTGGACGCCATCACGAATGTCTACAAAATTGATCCGCTGAGCGGTCAACTTCTTCTGAACGGCAGTGCGGGAAATGGGCAACACTTCGTCAGAAGCATCGCTCTCGATCCTCGCGGCAGGTTCTTCTTCGAAGCGTGGGGAACTTCCAGCGGCTCGATCGGTAGCGCGTTTATCTCTCCCGTGGATGGCACTGCGCTGTCGGGAATTTCCTTGTTTAGTTTGCAGCCAGGCGAATTGGCTGTGGCTCTGGTCGCAGAATCTTCCGGAAAATTTCTCTACGTGCAGCAGACGTCTGGCGTGGCCACCTACGCGATCGATCAAGCAACGGGTGCGCTGACGCCCTCTCAAGCGGCATCCGCGCTTCTTCAATTTACCAATGGCAAAGCCGTTGCTGATCCACTCGGCCCCTATTTTTATGCCCTGCAAAATGATGGAGTGCGCGGATTTCAGATTGATCCGATAGCTGGCGCTCTTACGGCGCTAGCAGGTTCGCCGTTTGCCGTGGGTGCGAATGGAGGTCGTGGCCTGGCAATCTCGGGTTCTGCAGTGCAAGCGATTGCCGGACCGGTGGCTGTTTTGTTTCCGACGTCGAAGGTATTTGGTTCTGTAACGGTCGGTCAATCCAGCAACACCATGGTCCTCAACGTCACAAACACCGGCGATCAAACACTGATCGTGAATTCTATCGGCCTGACAGGTCCGAACGCTGCGGAGTTCGCAGTCACATCTAATTGCCCGGTTTCGCTGGGAGGCGGCGCCTCTTGCAGCGTGAGCGTGGTGTTCTCGCCGAGGGCGGCGGGGTCGCGAACGGCTGCACTGTCGGTAGGTGACAATGCCCCGGGAAGTCCGCAAATGGCGCAGCTCAGCGGCATAGGCGAAGCTCCTCTGCCTGGCGTAACGCTAGCTCCTGGCACCGTTTCGTTTGCTACCACCGATCAGGGGACCACCAGCGCACCTCAAGCCGTTACTCTGACCAATTCAGGCGCAGCGACATTGCACATCACTTCGATCGCGATGAGCGGTGCTAACACTGCTGACTTCCTGATTGCGGCCACATCGTGCAATGGGGCCGTAGCGATCGGTGCAAACTGCTCCACCAGTGTGACCTTTTCGCCCTTGGGGAACGGAGTGCGCACTGCCTCAATCAGTATTTCCGACGATGCGCCTGGTTCGCCCCACATGGTTCAGCTCACAGGCTCCGGCACTGGGGCGCCGGTTACGCGGCCGGGTATAAGCATTTCGCCGACCTCCATTTCGTTCTCTCCGACGACGCAGGGAACTTCCAGCCTTCCGCAGAGCGTCACCCTCACTAGCGCCGGCTCAGCGCCGCTTCATCTTTCGTCCATCACCCTTGGCGGCTCCAACTCAGCCGATTTCACGTTGACCAGCAGTTGTGCCGCACAGGCGTATGTAGTTTCGGCATCCTGCACTGTGGCGGTCGCATTCACGCCGACCGCGGTCGCGGTAGGTCCGCGCTCGGCCTTTATCGCCATCGTGGACGATGCTGCGGGATCGCCGCAATTCGTTCAGATCGGCGGGTTGGCACAAACCATCCCAGATCCCATTACCACGCCTGGGTCAGCACTCACGTTCACTGGTTCACTTGTACAGGTGGTTAAAGCAGGCCAGACCGCCTCGTACAACCTGCAACTCATGCCAGGATTTACGGGCACGCTCACCTTGCAATGCGCAGGAGCTCCGCGCGCTGCTGCGTGCTCAGTGCCGGCTTCCATGATGGTGACTGGCGGAACTCCATATCCGCTTACAATAACGGTTTCTACTACCAGCGCTGGCGCGGAACTGTTTATGGAACGTTATCGAGTTCCGCCGACCACTCTGGCGATGCGTTTTCTCTGTGTTTTGCTGATCTTGATCGCGGCGTGCTTCTTCATCTACTGCCACGGACGCGATGGCTATGCGCTTGGCCGGCGTTTCGCGCGTGTGGGTGCGTTGGCTGCATGCCTTCTGGTCGCCAGTCTGCCAGTAGCAGGCTGCGGTGGCGGCGGAGCCTCCGCCCAGAGTGTTCCGGTGCCGCAGTCCATCTTCACGCCGTCGGGCACTTCTACCATCGTGCTGCAACCTTCCGCTACTGCGGCGAACGGCAAACCTGTGGGCATCATTCTTCCGATTCAGCTAACTCTGACAGTCCAATAGCGACAGACACATAGGCAGAGCACGCGATCTCCAGTGCGCCGCAAAAAATAAGGGCGCAACTTTCGTTGCGCCCTTTCGAATTATGGAGTGAATGTGGTGATCAAGCTTTGGCTGGGTTTTCCCCGCGCGTGAAGCCGGGGGCAGGTCGCAGCTCAGGCCGGATGATCTTGGGGTCCGTGCTCGGCGCAGCCTGGACTGGCGGAGGAGGCGTGCGCGGCTTTTCCGGCAGCGGCTTGCCTTCCATCAGCAGCTTAACCTCGTTGGCGTCGATGACTTCGCGCTCGAGCAGTGCCTGCGCAATGCGTTCGAGCACTTCCCGGTTGTTCGCCAGGATGTTCTTGGCCTGCTCGTAACCGCCGCCGACAATTCTGCGGACTTCCTTGTCGATCAGGATGGCGGTGTCTTCGGAGTAGTCGCGGTGCTGGTTGATCTCGCGGCCGAGGAAGATGGCTTCATCTTTCTTGCCGAAAGCCAGTGGACCAAGTTCGCTCATGCCCCATTCGCAAACCATGTTGCGAGCAATTTCGGTAGCACGCTCAATGTCGTTGCCCGCACCGGTCGTGATGTGGCCGAGGAAAATTTCTTCCGCGGACCGGCCGCCCATCAGCACCGCAAGCATCGCTTCAAGATATTCGCGAGTGTAGGTGTGCTTGTCGTCCTCAGGCAGCTGCATGGTCAAGCCAAGCGCCATGCCACGTGGAATGATGGTGACTTTGTGCACGGGGTCGGCGCCGGGAGTCATCGCTGCGACTAGCGCGTGACCCGCCTCATGGTAGGCAGTGTTCTTTTTCTCTTCATCCGACAGGATCATCGACTTACGTTCGACGCCCATCAGAACTTTGTCCTTGGACATCTCAAAGTCCGCCATCATGACGAATTTGCGGTTCTGGCGAGCGGCCCACAGAGCGGCTTCGTTCACCAGGTTGGCGAGATCAGCGCCAGAGAATCCCGGTGTGCCCCGCGCGATGATCGACAGATCGACGTCATCGGAAATTGGCACCTTGCGAGTGTGCACTCGCAGAATTTCTTCGCGGCCCTTAACATCTGGTCGCGCCACGACGACGCGGCGGTCGAAACGTCCGGGCCGGAGCAGCGCAGGATCGAGAACGTCGGGACGGTTGGTGGCGGCGATGAGGATGACGCCTTCGTTGGATTCGAAGCCGTCCATTTCGACGAGCAGCGCGTTCAACGTTTGTTCGCGTTCGTCGTGACCGCCGCCAAGCCCTGCGCCACGGTGACGGCCAACAGCGTCGATCTCATCGATGAAGATGATGCACGGGGCATTCTTTTTGCCCTGCTCGAACAAATCGCGAACACGGCTGGCGCCGACGCCGACAAACATCTCTACGAAGTCCGAGCCAGAAATCGAAAAGAATGGAACGTTGGCCTCGCCAGCGATCGCTCGTGCCAGCAGGGTCTTGCCGGTGCCCGGAGGCCCGACGAGCAGCACGCCCTTCGGAATGCGGCCACCGAGCTTTTGGAATTTTTGCGGGTCTTTCAGGAACTCGATAATTTCCTGGAGTTCTTCTTTCGCCTCATCCGTTCCAGCGACGTCCTTGAAGGTGGCCTTCTTCTGCTGCGCGGAAAGCAGGCGCGCTCGCGACTTGCCGAAGCTAAGCGCCTTGTTCCCGCCAGCCTGCATCTGCCTCATCAGGAACAAGCAGAAGCCAACCAGCAAAATCAGCGGAGCGGCATTCAGCAAAATCAAAACCCAGTCGCCGCTGCGAACTTCCTTCACCTTGATCTGTACGTTCTTTTCCTTCAGCTGTTTTGTCAGATCGGGAGCCGCTTCTTTGAAAACGGTGACGTGAAACTTGTGATTGGCTGGCCGCACGTATTCGCCCTGGAGCTCATAACTGTTCGGCGACAGATACAGCGTGACTTCTTTCACGTCACCCGCATCCACCTTGGCCATGAACTCGCTATAGCTAGGCTCGTCTTCACGCGCCGTCTGCCCATTATTGGAAACCAGTCGCCAGAGCATCACGCCCAAAAAGACGATGGAGATCCAAAATAAAATTGTCTTCGCGGTAGAACTGGAATTCACGTCACCCTCACTTCTAGCCCCAACCCTTTACTACAAGCCCCATGATGTAACACCGCCGTACGAACAATGTCTCGCACACAGGAACCTTGGCCCGGCCTACTTTTTCTTTGACTTCGAGTTGCGCCGTCCCTGTTTGCTTGCCGGTATGCCACGCGACGTTAGAACGGCAAGTCCGCTGCCCACTCCATTCTGCGCCGCAAGGCCATAGCCAATCCACACATTATTAGATGCAGTCCGAAAGCCAAAGTAATCCGGCTCCAGATCGACGCGTCGCAGCGCGTCCTTGTACAGGAGCACCGCCAAACGCAGCGACCGCGGCTGGCTTTCGCCCAGTCTTCGCAGCAGAAATTCCTGCGTCACGCCGCTATCAATGACGGCATCCACCAACAGCACGTCCCGACCCTTGAGGGCAGGGGCGGCCCCGAAGAAGACTTCACGCCGCGAGTGTCCCGCCTGCTGAATATCACGGACCGCTTCGCGTACAAAATGGCACACGATAGGAACGTCCAGCCGCCGCACGAGGTCAGCAGCGAAAACAAAGCCGCGATCCAGGGTGACCACCACATCCAGGCGGCGCCCTTTATATGCCCTGCTGATTTCCTTGCCCAGTGCCGCTACCCGGGTGGCGATTCTCGCGGCGGAATACGCCGCGGGCCCGTTACTCACGAAATTTTTCCTCGGCGATCAACAGTGCGGTCCGGGTCCTTTCAGTGGCCGCAAATTCCGCGGCGACCGGTAAGCCGCGGGCCCAAACAAGAACCCCGCCGCTCGTTACCACCGGCCAACCATCGCGATCCCATGAAGAGACGCGCTGCCGGTTCAACAGGCGTTTCAATTTATGAGCGTTGCGATGTCCCCCTGGGCGAAACGTGTCCCCTGGACGCCAGCTCCGCAGAACCACAGCATCCTGCAGCGCATCACGGTCCAGAACCGACCCAGTAATGTTAGTTTCTCGCCTCTGAGCGGGCCAGTCAATCACTGTGAAGCGGAAGAGGCGTGCTAGGCACGGGATCTGCACTGTGGTTTCGCGTGAAGTCTTACGAGGCAGGTCGACCGAATAGTCGTACTCCGTGGCGCCCAAACTTCGCTTCGCGCGGCGAATTTAGAGAGCGCACGGAAAACTAAGGCATCGTTTTCTCGCCGAACTTCGATTCCGCCCGGCAGCGGCAACGACTTGCCGTTTTCGCCACGGTCCGCTAAATCGAAGATGGATCGAACGTGTTGCACATTTAGCTGGCCGGCGTGCGGTTTGAGATCTTCGATGATATTGCGCAGCATTCGTTTGCTTAGCGCGGCCGCATGGGCTTGGAAACCTGGAAAGCTCAGCAGATCATCGACCCCTAAACGGACAGAGTCCGAAGCCTTCGTGACGACTGCGGCAGATCGAGCACGACTGATCTCCTCCAGCAAGTTTTCATCTTCACGCGCCAGATGGGCCAGATTGGCTAAATGTTCGACAACCGCAGGCTGGAAATCCTTCTCCAGCAGTGGGATCAGTTTCTTGCGTATTCGCGCTCGCGTTTTTGCGGTGTCTCGATTGGTGGCATCTTCGCACCAGGATTGTTTTCGCGCGCGTAGATAAGTGCGCAAATCGCCGCGCCGAAAGCAAAGCAGCGGCCGTACCACGTGACCTGCGATCGGATGGATGCCGCCGAGTCCGGCCAGTCCGGTTCCACGAAAGATATGCGCCAGAACGGTTTCCGCCTGATCGTCGGCCGTGTGCGCGACCGCGACCTTGCTGGCGTGTTCTGCGGAAATCAGATTTCCGAAAAAAGCGTAGCGTGCGCGCCGCGCGGTGTCCTCCACGTTAGCCTTGTTGCGTTTCGCTGTTGCGGCAATGTCGGCGCGTGCCACGTGGAAGTCGAGCTGGTATTTTGCTGCGAGCTTGGCAACGAACTTTTCGTCCGTGTCGGAAGCGCGGCCTCGTAGTTGGTGATTGAAATGCGCGACGATGAGGATGACGCCCAGCTTTTGGCGAAGCTCAAGAAGGAGAACTAGCAGCGCGACAGAATCCGCTCCGCCGGACACGGCCACAGCGACCCGATCACCAGTTTGCACAAATTGCTGCGCGCGCATGTGGTGAAGCAAGCGAGTTGTAAGTTGTGTGCGCAACGTCAGTGCTGACTACACCATTTCGCAGCGTTGAAGTTAGTCAGCTATTGAACTCGAATCGAACACCATGGCTCGCGCCTAATTTGTGCCAGACGTGAATCACACCCACTGTCTTTAACCAGCGCCAGCGACGCCATTGAGATAAGAAGCGACTGATGAGCCAAACGTTATTTTTCCCGAGCGCTTAGCCCATCGCGCTGAGTTTTTGCGGTTCGATCTTGTACAACACCCGCACTTCGCCGGCTTGTCGATACGGATACTTCGCTTGACCGAGATATTTTTGCGCCAGGCTGTCGATATGATCGTCAGCACCTTGTTGCGTGATCTCAACCACCTTGCCACGAATTTCGAGATAGCGGTAAGGATTGTCAGGGTCCTGAATCGCCATGGACACCCGCGGATCGCGGCGAATGTTTTTATCTTTTACACGACCCAGCGCGGAGTTGACGCGGATATGCGACCCATCGTAATCGAACCAAACAGGCGTCACTTGCGGGCTGCCATCCTTCATCAGCGTGCTGAGATTGGCGAAAGCTTTCTTGTTAAAGAGATCGGAGTATTTTTCGATTTTATCGTCGGCCATGGATACCTCGCGAAATATTTTTCGCCGCTGGGATGAGCATCCTGACTTTAACACTTCTGACACGCCCGATGACAGATCACTGTACTGGCTGCAGGCGACGATTCAAGATTGCCGTGGTGTCGACACCAGTGGCCTCGCGAAAAATCTGTGGCAGTTCTTCGACCCGAAATGCCCGCTGATTTTCAGCGCTCCACTCGAGCAGATGACGCAGTGCATCCCGTAAAGATTTCTCGCCGCTTGTTTGTGCCTGGATGGCGTCATCCATTTCGGCGGCCATCAGCGCGCCGCGCGAGAACAGATTCATTCCGATCCGGAAATCTGCCGAATACAAAAACGAGCCTTCGCGCGAAAGCTCTGGTAACGACATCGCCCGCAAAAAGGGCGGTGCCGAGTCGACGATCCCCTGCAGACGATCGAGCCGTTCTCTACGATAGTGCGCAGCTTTTTCGCGCGGCATCGCTTCCGCAAAGGCTTCGATCGCCGCATAGCGAGCAAAGCCTTCGTTGAACCAAATCGTCTCGATGATCGGTGCCATTTCCCATCGAAACGGCAGGTAGTTTTCGCCGTAAGCACGTTTCGGAATCCACGAATGCGCCATGTGATGTGCATAGTTGAAACGCCGGATTTCGCGTTGCGCATCGCTGGCCCTGGTGACGAGCGCCCGATTCGTATCGAAGTAGAACGTGCCGCTGTCCAGATGCTCCATGCTGAAGTTGTATTCATGGCGGTCCGACAACGGTTTCAGCACTTCCAGCGCAACGGTATAGTGCGCGAATGGCGCTTTGCCGAAATACGCGACCACTCTATCCAGAGCCTCCCGTGCCAGCGAACCTTCCAGCTGCAAGTCGTCGTCCCCCTCCACGTAAGCTGCAAGGAATAGAGGCACTCCGCCGTTTTCGCCGGGAACTTCACGAAGCCGCAATTTGGATCCCATCATGATTTGCGAATCTGCCAGCCCATAATAATCCGCTGCCTGTGCGGTTAGTGTGCTGATGGGTGCGGGAATTTTCGGCGCCAGTGTGGAGAAGATCGGCCACGCTGGCCCGCTCGAGATTTCGAGGCGAACCGGATCGCTTTCATGCTTCTCAATGAAGGCAAAAATCGAATAGCCCAGCAATCCGACGTATGCATTGCGAACCTTGGAGCTATCCGCCGCGGAAACAACTTCCCGTTCCATGCGCTTCACGTCAACGTCGTAGTCAATGCTCACAACTCGTTCACCGGACCTACCGATAATCCATCGCGGTGCGGATTCATCGCGTTGCGCGTCGACCGCCAACCCGTTTGCGCCGTGGGCCAGCATATTTATCACGAACGGATCGTACGGGCGCTGAGCGTATCCGCCAGGTACGGCGCGCGGCATTATCAGTGTGAATGGTGCAGCGATCCCGGTCTTCGTGTCGGAAGAGCTAGCGAATTCCAGCGTGACACGGACGACTTGAGGAGTCGCTACATCGTAGCGCACGCGATATGTGATCGGTCCCTGGGCGCACGAGAGCGCCGGCATGAAAAGAATAAGGAACGGCAATACCTGTGGGGCGATTGCGAATCGTTGGAACAAGGTACGCATGTCGGAAGCAAGCGGCCGGATGCCGTCGCAAAGATGGGCTAGGATAGCCGTATCTCCGGTACTAGCGTAGGCACTGATAATTTCGCGCCCGTTAATGCCTGTACTTCCGCCGCGCTCCATCCAGGCGCGACCTGACGAAGCGTCAAACCGGTATCGAGCACATCAATCACCGCAAGATCCGTAACGATGCAATCCACGCAGCTGAGACCCGTCAACGGGTAACTACATTCCTTCACAATCTTCGGCAATCCTTCTTTCGTAGTGTGCTCCATGCAAACAATCAGTGTTTTAGCGCCCGCCGCGATGTCCATTGCGCCGCCGATCGCACCAGATCCCTTTGCTCCTGGAATCTTCCAGTTCGCGAGGTCGCCGTTTTCAGATACTTGAAAGCCACCGAGCACCGCAACATCCAGATGCCCACCGCGGGTCATCAAGTGCGCGTCGGCTTGATGGAAAAAGGAAGCCCCCGGAACCAATGTGACTGGCACCTTCATCGCATCGACCAGATCGTAGTCTTCTTCCCCGGGCTTCGCGCGCCGGCCCATGCCCAAAATTCCATTTTCACTCTGAAAGTAAATCGTGATCCCCGGCGGCAGATGATCAGCGATCAGGTTTGGGATGCCCCAACCTAAATTGACATAGGCGCCATCTGGCAATTCCAGAGCCGCGCGCTTCGCGATCTGCTCGCGCGTGAGCCGCACCTTATCCGGCATAGCGCAGTCCCTTGGCTTGTACGATGCGGTGCACGAAAATGGCGGGAGTCATCACGCTTTCCGGATCAATCGAGCCTATCGGGACAATGTCTTCGACCTCTACAATAGTTGTCTTCGCGGCCATCGCCATGATCGGATTGAAATTTCGCGCCGCAAGCCGGTACGTCAGATTGCCAAGCTCATCCGCTTTATCAGCCTTGATGAAGGCGTAGTCCGCGTGAATCGGCATTTCCAGAATGCCGCGGCGGCCCTCGATCACCCGCTGTTCTTTGCCCATTGCGACTTCGGTTCCCACGCCAACAGGAGAGTAAAAACCCAGCAATCCAGCGCCCGCGGCGCGCATCCGTTCGCACAGAATTCCCTGTGGCACAAGCTCCAACGTGACCGATTTGGCGGCGAAGCGCTCCTGGAAATACGTGGCGTGCGGACCCGGAAACGACGCGATAACGTGACGTATGCGGTCAAGTTTGAAAAGCAGGCCAAGTTCGCCATCGCGGGTGCCGCAATTATTGCTGATGGCGGTGATGTCTTTGGTGCCACGTTGTGCAAGGGCTTGAATCAAATTGTTCGGAAATCCCGCGCCGCCAAATCCACCGAACATGATGCGCGCGCCGTCGGGAACATCCGCGACGGCAGCGTGAATATCTTTGACGATTTTCTGCTTCATGCGGGGCTCGAGCTCGAGGACCACAGATCAAAGCATGAGAGCATCACGTTTGTGCGGCGACGTTCTGCGTCGCTACCCCTTCGCCGCACAATCTCTGTCGTATGCCAGTCTCACTCAGCCATGCCCCGGTTCGTGTACCGCTCAGATCCTGCTGCAATAAAAGGCGTAGGTCCGCCTCATCGTCGACATCCATTTCCAACCTAACATTTCGCCGTCGAACGATCTTCGCTCCGACACGGTCGCCTTCCGCGCAATGTTTTGCAAAACTGCCGGCACCGAAGTGAGAGGGAAACAATGTCGGTGGCGTACGCAAGATCGCATTCGTTCCAGTTCCATCCCGCGATGGCACGATCACTAAGGCGGGCGCTGCTAACTCCAGCGCCAGCAACTCGTCAATGTCTCGTGACTCCACCAGCGGCACATCTAACGGCAAGCGCAACACCGACGTGATGCCGCGTTCCCAGCACTGTTGTGATCCCGCGTCCACGGATACGCTTTCGGAAATTTGCCGCTCCTCGAGAAGAACTTCCCATCCGTTTGCTTCGGCAATGGCGATCGCCGGAGGGTAATTCGTAACGACAAAGATCTTTTCCGCTTGGCGGGTGCCCTGCACGGCTCGCACCGTGTCCGCCAGCATGGCTTGGGCGAGACCAAGTCGCTCCTCCGGCGCCAGAACGCCCGCCAGCCGTTGCTTTGCATTTCGCAAGTTTTTGATGGGAAGTAAAAGCGCGCGCATCACTGCTCAGTATGCGCCGTCGACGTAAGGCGCGACTTGCTTCGTCGACGACAAAGGAAACTGCTGCAAGAGGCCGGCTCCGGCATTCGCCGCGGCAGGAGGAGGCACCGGTTGTTCGTCGATTGCCACATCTTCGAAAACGCGCCGAATCTTATAGGTGGTCGTGCGCTCTGCCGGCACTCGCCCGATCGAACGAATCTGCCGTCGAAATTCCGCCGGCGCCACATATTCTCCATGCGTCGCGCCTGCGGCCTTCGAAATCTTTTCTTCCATCAAGGTGCCACTGAAGTCGTTGGCTCCAGCGTTTAAACACGCCAGAGAAGTTTCAAATCCCAACTTTACCCACGACACCTGAATATTCTTGATCGCGCCGTGCAGCAATACTCGTGACAAAGCGTGTACTCGCAGGTGCTCTTCACGCTCCGCACCTGCACGCGCCCCGCCATGTTTAAACAGGCGCGTCTTCTCGTGAATGAATCCCAGGGGAACAAATTCCGTGAAACCTCCGGTGCGTTTCTGGATCGATCGCAAAAGCAGAATGTGCCGCACCCAGTCCGCGGGTTCCTCAACGTGACCGTACATCATCGTCGAGGTCGTCGGAATCCCTAGTTCATGTGCCGCGCTGATGATATCCACCCATCGTGCGACCGGCAGTTTGTTGGGGCTCAATTCCTGACGCACGCGATCGTCGAGGATTTCCGCCGCCGTTCCAGGGATGCTCCCTAACCCTTCGTCCTTCATCATCTGCAGGTAATCCCGCAGCGGCATTCCGGTTTTGTCCACACCATAGGAAATTTCCATAGGCGAAAACGCATGCACATGCATGGCAGGAACCGCCCGCTTGATGGCGCGCAGAATATCCCGATAGAAAAGTCCGTCAAGATCGCGGGGCAGCCCTCCCTGGATGCACACTTCCGTAGCGCCGCGTTCCCAAGCCTCCGCAGCCTTCCGCGCCACATCTTCGGCGGAAAGGAAATACGCATCGGCAGCGCCTGGTCCACGGCCAAATCCGCAAAAACTGCAGCCGACGAAACACACGTTCGTGAAATTGATGTTCCGGTTGACCACGTACGTAATCGCGTCGCCGACGGTTTGGCGACGCAAGTGATCGGCAACGGCGATCAGCGCATCGAGCGCGGCACCCTCAGCTGTCGCCAGGTGCATTGCCTGGGTGAAATCTAATTGGCAGCCCTCGAGCGCAGTCTCTAAAATCCCTCGAAGAATTTCCGGGGCCGCCTTCAGAGCAGGCGGAATTCGTTCCTCGTTCGTAGCACTATCAATAATCCCATCTGGTGAAGGACCAAAGTTGCTCTCGAGCTTTTCAGGGGCATTCATGGCAGGCGGCCTTCTGACGCGGATCCATCGAGGCTGGTCGTACTCATCCTATCAAAACCCGGGCGGCTACGCAGCGCCACAAATTCTGTAACCCTAGTGCCAGAAATTTACTCTTTCTTGAAGCGTACTCTCGATGCGGGGCCCCCGGCTCGACCGCGGCTTCGTCCTAGGAGGCTGCGTACCGCGTCGGCTACTATGAGCGAAGGCACACTTACATGAAGCGCGGCACTCTCCTCCTCTTGATTCTCGTCACCGGCGCCGGCTTGATCGCCGCTGCGGGCGCGTCAATCCTGCACAATGGCCTGAGTGCCCGCGCCACACCGTCCGCGTTGGAAGCCACCTTGGCTCGCTATGCCCGCCACCTTTCGTGGCCGCACGATGCGCGCTCTGCGAAAAATCCGATAGCCTCCTCACCTCAAGTTCTTCGCCAAGCTCGCCTGCACTTTGCAGATCACTGCGCTGTCTGTCACGGAAATGACGGTGGTGGCGACTCCATGCTGGGTCATGGCCTTTATCCCAAGCCGCCCGATCTCCGTAAGCCGGAGACTCAAAATCTTTCCGACGGCGAAATCTTCTGGATCATTGAAAATGGCGTTCGCTTCACAGGGATGCCCGCCTTTGGGGGGCATGGGTCCAGTGAAGATAGTTGGAAGCTGGTCCTGTTCATCCGACACCTCCCAGACCTAGCCGCTGAAGAGCGCCTGGAAATGGAACGCTACAATCCGAAAGGTCCCGAAGACCTCAGTGAGGAACAAGAGGAACAAGACTTTCTTCGAGGTGAGCCGCTGCAACAAAAATCCAAGCCGGAGCATCATCATTAATGTGGCAACGCACGGGCCCGACGTGGGCGAGACTGCAGTGACCTTCCGACTAACAACTCGCGTAACCAAATACATTGCCGCGACTCTCTTACTGGTGTGCCTAGGCACATTGGCGAGCGCGCAAACTTCAAATCGCAAGCTCGTTATGGGCTCCGTCTATCGCATTGTGCGCAGCCTTATTGAAGTCAAAGAGGAAGCTGGCGACATCGTGATAATAAAAGTAGACGGTGCCACCAAATATATCGACAGCACCACACAAGCGCCGGCTAAATTGAAGGACATTGCCGTTGGCGATCAGATCGTGATTAAAGTCGTGGATAAAAGCGGGGTAGACACGGCCGAAGAGGTTAAATTTGTTTCCGCACTCGGCAATAAAAAATAGGTTCGCTTGGCGAAATTGCCGCGCCCAGGATTAACCCATCTAAGTAGTAGTGCGGGCTTCTGGTGAATGAAAAATTGGGAGGCATCAATGCGAAAGAGATTTCAGATTTTATCAATGCTCGCGATCTTTGCGGTGACAGCCGCTTTGGCCTCAGCTCACGGTGACAAAAAGCATGTGATCGGAACCATCGAAAAAATAGGCGCTGATTCCGTCACCGTCAAAACCGCCGACGGAAAGAGCGTCGACGTAAAACTGGTGGCCAACACCATGTACGTTTCCCGCGATGGCAAAACCTCCAAGCAAAGCGACCTTGCGGTCGGTGAACGCGTCGTCATTCACGCGACGCCCACTGGCGATACTCTTTTCGCCGACGAAGTGAAATTTTCGCCGGCAGGTGCAGCTCCGACGGCTTCCACGAAGCCCAAGTCCTGATCGACCAACTGAGCGCGCTTAAACTCCAGCGATCCTCAATCGGAAACGAGATGGCAGGAATGCGTTTTTAATACCACCCAGACGGCTTTCCCGGCGGATAGCTCAAGCGACCGCAACGCTCCCGGTGTGACATGCGAGATCAGTACCGCGCCGCTGCAATTGACGCGCACTTCAACGACCGAGCTGCGCTGCTCTATCGACTGGATCGAGCCTTCCAGTACATTTCGAGCGCTCAGCCCGGCAGGGCGTTGCGTCGCCAACAATATGTCGCCGGCGCGAATCACAATCCGTACGCGATCGCCAGCTTCCGCCCGACTCAGTGGCACTTCAATCTCAACGGCACTCTCCGCCAAACGAACGCTCATTACTCCGTCCTGATCACGCGAGCTCAGGACCTCTGCGTCCAGCAAGTTCTCGAAACCCGCAGCCTGTGCCAACTTGGTGCGCCGCGGCGCGTCCAGCACCTCTCGCGGTCGACCTTGGCCGACTACGCGTCCCTGCTCGATGGCAATGACCTGTTCCGCAAGCGCATCGACCTCGTCGCGGCTGTGCGTCACATAGAGAATCGGAATACGCTGTGTCCGGTTCCATACACGCAAATCTTCTACGATCGATGTTTTCAATTCAGCATCCAGCCCGCTAAGCGGTTCGTCCAGCAACAACACCTGCGGCAGCGTCACCAGCGATCGCGCCAGCGCTACGCGTTGCTGCTCGCCGCCGGAAATTTCGCTCGCCGCGCGTCCCCGCAAGTGCGCCACACGAAACGCAGACAGAATCGAATCGATACGCTCGTTGCGTTGTGCTTCGGGAATGTGGGCTATGCCATACGCTACGTTTTCTTCCACATTCATCCGCGGAAAAAGCGCCAGCGATTGGAAAACGTAACCAACACGACGTTGTTGCGGCAGAAGGTTGATGCGACGCGACGAATCCAGTAGCACGAGATCGCCGACCGCGATTTTTCCCGAGATCGGCCGTAATAATCCCGCAATGCAATCCAGGAATGTCGATTTGCCGGACCCCGAAGGGCCGAACAACACGGTGATCCCGGACGGCACTTTGATGGACGCATCTAAAATAAAGCCCGATTGAGACGCGCTACCGAATTCCACGCGCACCTCGGCGGTCAAAACAATGGACTCTATCTCGCCGGCCACGTTGCCCAGACTCGGCGTCCAACTCGCCGATTCACTCCGTATACGACACAAAGGACTGCAAACGAAAAAGCAAGCAGGATCAGCGCCACGCGATTCGCGTCGCTGTACTCCAGCGATTGCACATGATCGTAAATGTCTATGGAAACTGTGCGCGTTACGCCTGGCAAATTCCCGCCCACCATCAGCACCACGCCAAATTCACCGAGCGTATGTGCAAAACTCAGCACCAGCGCGGTCAATACACCGGGAATGGACATCGGCAGCACCACCCGGCGAAACGTCCGGAACGCACCGGCGCCCAGCACTGCCGAGGCCGCCAGCAATTTTCGATCGATACCTTCGAATGAGGCCACCAGCGGTTGCACCGTAAATGGGAGACTGTAAAGCACCGATGCCAAAATCAATCCTGTGAAAGTGAATGCAAGCCCGTGCCCAAACAATGCCTGCCACAACTTACCCAGTGGTCCCTGCGGACCCATGGCGATGAGCAAGTAAAATCCCAGCACCGTAGGCGGCAGCACCAGCGGCAAGGCCACTACTGACTCCACCAGGAATTTTCCGCGCCATTGCGAATACGCGAGCCAATACGCCAGCGGCAATCCGATCGCAAACAGGATTGCTGAAACGCACAGAGCCAATCGCACAGAAAGAAAGAGCGCTTCCATCGTCAGATTTTGTGCTTTTGCCGCGAAGCTGCTGGAGTCGCCGCCGGAAAGGTAAATCCGTAATCCACCAAAATCCCTCGCGCCGTATCGCTTTTCAGAAAATTCACGAAAGAACGGGCTGCGGATTTGTCCTTGGCGCGTTTCAGTACGACCGCTGCCTGCTCGATCGGTTCGTGCATATCTCCCGGTATTTCCCAGGTCTCGCCGGATTTCATCGCCGGCGAAAGTGCTAGCGACAGCGCCAGAATGCCGACCTGAGCGTTCCCGGATTGCACGAACTGAGCCGTTTGTGAAATGTTTTCGCCGTACACCAGCTTGGGCTGGATTTGGCTATAGAGTCCTGATTTTTGCAATGCCGTTAGTGCCGCTCGTCCATACGGCGCATGGACAGGATTGGCAATGGCGATTTTTTGCACGCCGGGATCAAGCAACGCGCCCCAGTTTTTCTTTTTCAGCTCCAGCCCTAAAGCGGCAGGACACCACAACGCGATTTCCCCGATTGCATATCGATATAGCGTTCCGGGTTCCACAAAACCGGCAGCTTGCAATTTCCGCGGATACTCCATATCGGCAGAGAGAAACACATCAAACGGAGCATCGTTCTGAATTTGCGAGAAAAAATTTCCGCTCGATCCATACACAATTTTTACTATATTGTGCGTTTGCGATTCGTATTCTTTCGAAATTTCATTTAACGCGAACGTCATATCCGCGGCAGCGGCCACGCTGATTTGTGCGCCTTGCCCTCGCGCGAACCCGGAACTCACAAGCAGCAGCGCCGTGAGTCCAAGCATCCTTGCGATAATTGTCACCGAAGACCTCACGCATGCGATCGCATTGCAGAACCGCGACTGCACTCAACTCGCGCTATCAAACCCGCAGAATCATAACCTCCGTTGATTTGATCAGCGCCGCCGCACGCTCGCCCGGTTTAAGCCGCATTTCCTTCGCCGCATCCGCGGTGATGATCGCCGTAATGTGCTGTTCGCCGATGGCCATACTTACCTGCGCCAGAAGCCCGCTGTACTTGATCGATAGCACCCGCCCAATCAGTTGGTTTCGGCCGCTGATTTTCCGAAAGTTTCCACGACGCGTCTGAATGTCGCCGTGTTGCAGCTTGGTAGGCAAAAGCCGGTCGATCTCGCTCTCCGGAACGCGATGATGGCCACCGGGCGTCTTGGCTGTCTTGATCTTGCCGCGGTAGATCCACTGCTTCAGCGTGGGATAGCTGATCGCCAGAATGTTTGCGGCTTCCCTTGGTGCCAGAAGTCTCTGCACGAATGTCCCCGGACGAAAGAATACCACCGTAATCGGTATTCCCATACGTTTTTATACGCTTTTGAGGAATCCTGCTTTAAACCGGGCGGACGCGACCAGAGGCCAACCGGCATGGGACGGCCCACTCAACGTTAAGCCGCCCCACCATGCGCAACGATCAATTTCGTAGCGGTTTGCCAGTCTTCAAAGTGTGCGCAATACGTTCCTGAGTTTTCTTTTCACCGCACAGCGAAACGAACGCTTCCCGCTCCAAATCCAGTACATATTGCTCGCTCACCAGCTGCGGAGCGCTCAGCGCGCCTCCCGCCAAAATGTTTGCCAGCTTTCTTCCTACCAGCGCGTCATGGTCAGACGCATATCCGCCCCGTTGCATTAAGTGAATTGCCATCTTCGCGGCTGCCAGAAACTGTTCGCCCAGCACCTTGACTTGCGTGATTTGCGCACCTTCCCGCCAGTCAGCCGCCGACGCTTTGTATCCACTGCGCCACAACGCCAGCGCGACTTCCTTCGCATCCGCCACTACACGATCGCGATTCATCGAGACGCCATCTTCGCGCCGCAAAAATCCTAAATCGCGGCATTCTTCCGCGCTGGTCCCAACCTTCGCCATCGCGATCGTTTCAAAAATTGGCCGTAGCGTGTGAAACAAATCCAGATCCTCGCCGTCCGCTGCTTGCTCGTTCGCGCGTATCAGCATTTCCTTCGATCCGCCGCCACCTGGGATCAATCCAACGCCGGCCTCCACAAGTCCCATGTAAGCCTCAGCTGCTGCTTGAATCTTTGCGCCGTGGAGGCTGACCTCGCAACCGCCGCCCAGCGCTAATCCCTGCGGCGCCACCACCACCGGCTTCGGCGCATACTTGATCGCCAGATTCGCGTTTTGAAATTGCTTCACGGCCAGGTGTAGCTCGTCCCATTCCTGTTCCTGCGCTGCCACCAGTACCAGCATCAGATTTGCGCCGACTGAAAAATTTACCGCCTGATTCGCAATCACCATCGCATCGAAATCCGAATCCAGCCGCTTCAGACCCTTATGAATCATCGCGATCAAGTCGGCGCCGATCGCGTTCATTTTCGAATGAAATTCACAGCACAGCACACCGTTGCCCAGGTCTACCAGACTCGCACCAGAGTTACGTTCCAGCTCTCGGCCCGCTGCTTTCAGGGATTTCAACATCAGAACGCCATGTGGCTCTTCGACTTTTTTCGCCACTCCGCCCGCCAAATCGTAAACTCTCGTTGCTCCCTTCTCTGACTCGTAAAAGCTCTTGCGCCCACTGCTCAAGACTTTATCGATCGCCGTTGGCAACGACCGTCCCTCTTTCTGCACACCCGCCGCGAACGCCTTAATACCAATCGCGTCGATCACTTCGAACGGTCCAAACTCCCAACCGAATCCCCACCGCAACGCGCGATCCACATCGGCCACGCTGTCAGAAATCTCCGGCACGCGCCGGGCCGCGTACAAGCAAGTCTCCGACAATGCACCCCACAGAAACTGCTGCGCTTTGTCGCCCTTCTGTCCTTCGAGTACCGGACCGACCAACGCACGCAGCCGCTCGCCCAGCTCCTCAATCCCTTTCGCCGCTTCCAGAGAAGCGAAGCGCGCTTTCTGGCGCGCGCGGTACTCCATCGTGTTCACATCCAGCGTCAGAATTTCTTTTTCGCCCTCACCGCCCTTCACGCGTTTGTAAAATCCCTGTCCGGTCTTGTCGCCGAGCCAATTTCGTCTGCGCCATCTCCTCGACCAGCGCCGGCACGCGAAACATTTCGCGTGATTCATCGTTCGGAACAGTCTCGTAAATATTTTTCACCACGTGCACAAGCACATCGAGTCCCACGATGTCGGCGGTTCGAAAAGTTGCTGACTTGGGCTGGCCGATGATCGGTCCGGTGCACGCATCCACTTCTTCGATCGTCAATCCCAGCGTGCTCATCAAACGCACGCGTTCAGCATCGAAAATGTCCCGATGCGATTCGCGATGAAGTTCGGCGTGTCTTTGGCGACGACCACGCCTTTACCCAGCCGCCGGTCGCAAAATTCGCTAAGTAGTCGCGATCACATTGGCGGTCAGTTTTGGCCCTGGAATCAGCTCAACGAGCTTTAAGTATCGCGGTGGATTGAAGAAGTGCGTGCCCGCCCAATGCTGCTGAAACTCATCTGCCATACCCGCCGCGATCAAGTGCACTGGTAGGCCGGAAGTATTCGTAGTGACAATCGAGCCGGGCTTGCGGACGTCCGCAACGCGCGCCAGCAAATTTCGCTTGATCTCCAGATTTTCCGCCACTACTTCAATGATCCAGTCGGCTTCCGCACAGCGCCCAGGTCATCATCGAAATTTCCAATCGCCACGCGATCCGCAAGCGCCGCCGTAAAAAACGCCGCGGGCTTTGCCTTTTTCGCCGCCTCCAGCCCCGCGATGACAATTTTGTTCCGTACCGCGGCGTTGTCGCACCGCCGTCGGTCCTGGCGGCACAATATCCAGCAAAATACACGGAGACCCTGCATTTGCCAGATGCGCCGCAATCCGGGAACCCATCGTTCCCGCACCCAACACTGCCACTTTGTCGATGCGACGTTTCATGAAAAGCCTTTCCGAAGAGATCTGCTCGGCTGGACAGGTTACAAAACCGCCATTCCTCGGTCAAACCTCATGCTCCCAATCCAGACTGCACTAGAATTACGAGCAGTAAGGACGACAGATCGTTTCCAATGCCGTCGATTGGCTGCTCACCGCCAAGGATAAGTTGCGCTCAATTGCCAGCACGGAAGAAACACCGCGCCCCGGCTCGCCAACGCGTGGGCCTGGCGTTGGCTGGCGGCTTCGCACGCGGCATTGCGCACATCGGTGTTCTGCGCGCTCTGAAAAATGCCGGCATCCCTGTCGATGTTGTAGCTGGCACCAGCGTCGGCGCACTGATCGGTGCATGTTATTGCGCCGGAGCGTCGCTGGACGAAATGCAACACATCGCCACGACGACTAGTTCGCACGACTTCGGCCGCTGGACACCGTCGTGGCTCGGCTTGGCCACCAACCAGCGCATGGAGAAATACCTCGCGCGATTCACATCCGCCACGACCTTCGAGGAACTCACAACGCCGTTAGCCATCGCGGCAACAGACATCACTGCCGGGGTCTCTGTCTACTACACGCGTGGTCCCATCGGCCCGCCTCTACGCGGATCGTGTTCGTATCCTGGGCTGTTCGTTCCCATTCAGTTCGAAAACCGCATCCTCGTAGACGGATTCCTCACCGCGCCCGTGCCGGTGGAAGGCGCACTGCTTCTTGGCGCGGACGTGATCATCGCCGTTTACCTGGAAGCTGGCAGCCTGGAACCGCCGCGCACAGCGGCGGACGTGATCAGCCGCTCGTTCACTATCATCCAACGCCACGCTGATCTAGCTTGGCGCCAGCAAGCGGATGTGATCATCGAGCCGGACGTGAAGTCGTTCGTTTGGGATGATTTCAGCCGCACCAATGACCTGATAGCGGTCGGTGAAGCCGCGGCCTTGGCGGCGATCCCGCAAATTCGCGAAGTATTGGGAGATGAAAAGGACGAACCTGCTGCTTGACGAAGCGGGCCACTTTGTCAACTAGGGTCGGCGGAGAATGCTTCAGCCTGGTGTCACTTCCACTTTCACTGCTTTGCCTTCGCCTTTGCCCCTTTGTTTGAGCCACGCACCGAAACCTTCTGCAAATCTGCCCGCTGTTACTCGGAAACTCGCTTCAATCCTTCCGTCGCTAACGGGCAGCGTGTCGTCAAAGTCGGCCGAATTCGTAAAGTTCCGCATGCAAAATTGGTCCAGCCACTCGAGTGGGCAGGCGCGCCGTTCGCCGTCGATAAATACATCCACAATAAATTTTTGGGAATACACGCGGCCATCATAACACCCGCATCGCTTCAATCCTCACCTGCTCCGAACCGCGCGGGAACACGGAGAGCTTGACCGCCATCCTCTCTAAAGATAATAATGTCGATAAGTGGCTTGCCTTGGAAATTAAAGATCGTTAATAACCAGTTTTTTGGGTCGTCGACGGATCGTATCCACGATGAAGACCTCGCCGGATGCCAAGCACCGGGAATCCGCTGTAGCGCATGTCTGCTCTGTGTATCGTGAGCCAAAAGAGCAGCTCTCCTCCCTCATCCCGTTTCTTCGCGCTGGCTTGGAACGCGGCGAACGGTGTATCTATGTCGCCGAAAATAAGCACAAATTCGCATCGGTGTTGGCGGCGCTGAAGAGTACTGGAGTTGCCAGCGCCTCCGCCGTTCGTTCAGGCGCCCTGATGCTTGACCGCAAGCAATGGGCACAATTCCAGGATGTCCGGTTTGATCTCCGCGCAATTCTCTCACTGTTGCGCAAGCAAAAAACAAATGCTCTCGGGGCCGGCTACACCGGAGTGCGTGTGGCGATCGAAATGGATTGGATCATGCGCACGGGCATGGCCTCAGAAAACTGGGTCGGATTTGAGAGGCGTCTCACTTACGCGCTGGCAGACATCGGATGCATGGCCTTGTGCCAATACGATCTGCAGCGCTGCACTCCCTCCATCATCCTTGGTGCTCTCCGCGCCCATCCATTGGTCTTTTCGGGCGAGATGCCTTGCGAGAATTTTTATTTTGTCCCACCGGAAGACCGCGACTTATCGGAGTACGCCGGCCACGAGGTCGAGCGACGCCTGCAAAATCTGCGTGAGCGCGAACGCACCGTTCGTGATTTGAAATTGTTTCGCACGCTCATCGATCGTTCCAACGACGCCATTGAGGTCGTCGATCCAGTTACGATGCGCTTTCTCGACGTCAATGAAAAAGCGTGTGTGGAGCTTGGCTACAGCCGCGATGAGTTGCTTAAACTCACCGTCTTCGACATCGACCCATTGGCAACGGCTGATGCCGCCGCGGGCATTCAGCACGAGCTTCGAACCGTCGGTGGCTCGGTAGTTGAAACAGTACACCGCCGAAAGGATGGTTCGACGTTCCCCGTAGAGGTGAATCTCCGCCGCGTCGAACTCGACCGCAATTACATTGTGAGCGTGACGCGGAACATCACCGACCGCAAGCAAATGATCGCCGCTCTTCGCGAGCGCGAGGATCACTATCGCGACCTGGTCGAACACAGCAGCGATCTGATCTGCACTCACGATCTCGACGGTCGCATGCTTTCCGTAAATGAGGCCGCTACCCGCATCCTCGGTTATTCAAGGGAGGAAATCCTCGAGACTCCCATGCCACTGATGATGCCTCCCGAGTGGCGGCAACAATTCGATGACTACATCGCCAAAATTCGTCAGCGAGGCACTGCCGATGGACTACTCGCGGTGCTGACGAAGTCCGGGGAACGCCGCATTTGGGAGTATCACAACAGCCTGCGCACCGAGGGTGTCGCCAAACCGATCGTTCGCGGAATCGCCCATGACGTCACCGAGCAGAAGCGTGCAGAGAAAGCTTTGCGCGCATCGGAGGAGAAATTCGCCAAGGCGTTTCGCGCTAGTCCGGAGATGATGCTGATCGTCTCATTGGACGAGGGACGCTTCATTGAAGTCAACGAGGCCTTTGAGCGTCAGCTGGGATGCAGCCGCGAAGAAATCATCGGACATACCTACCGCGAGCTGAATCTCTTGCTTAATGCGGATCAACGTAAGGTCCTGCTGGAGCAATTGCAGGGCGCCGGTTGCATCCGCAATCAAGAGTTCGAGTTCTGTTCTTACTTTGGCGAACTCCGCACCTTGTTGGTTTCCACCGAGACTATCGAGTTGGAGGGCCGTGCTTGTCTGGTAGCAGTAGGTCAGGACATTACCGCTATGAAGCACACCGAGCGGCAGTTGCGCGAAGTCACTAGCCGCGTAATGGCCTCGCAGGATGAGGAACGCCGTCGCATAGCTCGTGAGCTTCATGATTCCACCGCTCAACAGTTGACCGGCATCCGCATGAATCTCGGCACTATTAAACGCGCGCTTACGAACGCCGATCCCAAAGCTCTACGGGCTGTCAAGGAATGCCAGCAATTGGCCGAACAGTGCGCCCGCGAAATTCGCACACTCTCTTACCTTCTGCATCCTCCTCTGCTCGAAGAATTCGGACTGGCGATGGCATTGCAATGCTATATAGAAGGGCTTGGCAAACGCAGTGAACTGGAAATCCACCTCGACGTCGATGGCGCTCTGGCCGAGTTGCGATTCTCGCGCGAGCTGGAAACGTCCTTGTTCCGCATCGTTCAGGAAAGCCTCAACAACATCATTCGGCACTCCGGAAGTGCTATTGCGGCGGTGCGCCTGAAGCACTCCGACGGCGAAATCCGCCTGCAAATTTCCGATCACGGGCGCGGCATCGACGCGGCGACCATTCTGGCCATCAGCAGCGGAAACAGCTCCTCTATAGGAGTCGGCCTCCCAGGTATGCGCGAGCGAGTTCGGCAACTCGGCGGCCACTTCAATCTCGAATCCAGCGCTTCCGGAACCACTGTCTTCGTGGACCTGCCGCTGAACGGCGCGTATACCAGGATCGCGCCTCAAGAGCTGACGTCCTCCGGTCTTAAGTGATGTGACTGTGCATTGCTGGTGGTGACCATGGCTCTCCAAATTTTAATTGCCGACGACCACGGCGTCGTCCGCAAAGGCTTGCGCATCCTGTTGGAAACCAATCGTAATTGGGTTATTTGCGCCGAAGTCAGTAATGGCCGGAAGGCCGTAGACGAAGCCGTCAAACTACAACCCGACATTGCGATTTTGGATATCAGCATGCCGGACCTTAATGGCGTCGAAGCCGCCCGACGGATCCGTCAGCTTAGTCCCAAGACCGAGGTGCTCATTCTCACCATGCACGAATCCGACGTCCTGCTACGCGAAAGCCTTAACGCCGGTGCCAAAGGCTATCTGCTGAAAGAGGATGCGGACGACTATCTTGCCTCCGCAATTGAGGCTCTCCGCAAACACAAGACCTACTTCTCGCCGAAAATCACCAAAGCTATGTCCAGAGAGCGCTTTTCCCTGTCGGTCGACGAAGCCGACAGAGACGTACCTCTCAACCGCCTGACTTCGCGGGAAAAGGAAGTCACTCAACTGCTCACCGAAGGCAAAAGCAACAAGGAAGTCGCCACCATTCTCGCCATCAGCGTGAAGACGGTGGAAGCTCATCGAACGCGTATCATGCTCAAGCTAGGAATCCGTTCGATCACCGGCCTGGTGCGCTACGCCATTCGCAACAAAATCATTTCGGAATGATGCCGCCAATCGTTTGAGCATTCGGCTACCGACGTCCGTGTTCCTCTTTCGGCCCTTAGGGATTCCCTTTAGGGCCTTCACCCACTTTTCTCTCTCCTGATTTCGACTCATCATCGCCCTTCGACGTTCCATGCCTTACGTCAACAAACCAACACGTTTTGAATCTTCACTCTCGGAACGCTATTCCTGCCCCCGTGCTCCGGCCCCGAAACGGCATCATGCCCAGCCTCATTCGTCGAGAGGTTTATGTGAACAGGGATGCAAACGCTCAAGACGCCCGGCTGATCCGACAGTTCGCGCTATTGTGCCGTGATCCGGAAATGCAACGCGCCCGGCTATGGTGGCGCAATTCCTTCTGGCCCGCCGCCGCCGACGATTATTTGAAGGTCGAAGCGGCGCTAGGCACTTCGGAAAATGTTTGGCTGGGACAGGTGATCAGCTACTGGGGAATGGCAGCTGCTTTGGTAGCACAAGGCACGCTCGGCGAGCGGGCGCTGCTATCCGCCGGTTTTGCCGACGAGTTATTTGAGGTCTTCTGCAAAGTGCAGCCGTTTCTTGTGGATCTCCGCAGGCGTTCGCGTAAACCGGGACTGCTGCGCAACATCGAAGAGTTAGCTACCCGAAGCAAGAGGAGCCGTCAGCGCCTCGCGTCCACACATAAAAGGCTCGTCTCATTCCGCAAAGAAATGTCACAGCGGCTGGCAAAAGCGAGTTAACGTTCGCCTTTGTTCTAATAGACGATCACACGCAGCGGCGTTAGTTCGGCGACTTCCAGTTTCCTGCGGTCGCAAACAGTTGCAGCCCGATGGCAAATTGGCCAGCGTCGATCGGAACGCAGTACACCACCCGGGCGCGTGAACGAAAGTTGCCCACCAGCGATCGCACATTCAGGCGATCGTTCGGTTTCCAGGGTTTAGTGGTCAGGATGCGCGCGCCTCGCGGACTTATGTTTTCCGTGATGCCCTCCTGGGCCGGGGTGCGCACATCCAGGCTGGCCAGATCGACATTAATCTTCATCGGCATGCGATCTTCGGTGCGCTTTGATATATCCATGGGAGACGACTAAGCCGAAACGCAGAGCGGCCAAGATTCCAGCGTGAGAACTGTCCTGCGGGGACGTCCGACGCGGGCATCATACCTCATCGATGCGTGTGGTCAAGGTTTCCCTGCTTTTCCGCTTAGGTTTCGAAGCTCCACCTCATAGTGGGTGAGTTCAGCGGCGATGTACTGTCCGTCCGTGCAACGCGTCATCCCACGAACGGACACCCCAAAGCAAATGCCAACCTGCCGCTCCCATCCAACTCATTGTTTCTCAAGCACTTTGTGTACCCGATTGGAGGGAACCAGAATTGCCTGCACTCCCCTACGCTAGTTGTGTCTCTCCCAAGGCTAAGCTCAGTTCCGAGGAGACCCCTCATGAAAAAAACTGAATCCATGCGCGACGCTGTGACCTCCTGGCCCAGCTACGAATATGTCAAGAACCACGAGGCGGCCGGTTGGCGTATCGCCGCCGTGGAATGGCAACGCGAGGTCGATGGCGATGCCGTCGAACAACCTCCCGCAGCTTCGCCACTTACGGAAGAGATTCCCTACGGCACTCGTATCGCCTCCGATTGCCTGCACCTTCAGGAAAATCCCACCGAGCGTCAAATTCTCAACCACCTCGCCGAGATGGTCGTACAAGATCTTTCCTATGCGGATATGGCGGACTCCCTCAATCAACGCGGGTTCCATACACGAGACGGCAAGAACTGGACGGCGCTGGCGGTGTTTAAGTTGACGCCGCGTCTGATCGAGGTTGCGCCACGCATCCTGTCCGGTGGCGAATGGGAGTCGCGAAAGCGGCAGCTCAGTCGTGTGGCCTGGAATTCCTGACCGTCGCCTAATCCTGCAACACGTTTGCGAGCGATGGAAAGATCTTCAACCCTCCAGCATGGTTGTAGTGAATATGTCCTGATTTCCGGAACTTGTTCATGAACAGATTGACCCGTGACCGCGTCGTTCCAATCATGTCTGCCAGGGTGTCCTGTCCGATGTTTTCTAACATCGATGCCATTTCGCCGTTCTGACCAGATTGCGCCAGCGAAAGCAACATTCGCGCCAGACGCTTCTCACTGAACTGGAGTAGGTGATCGATCAGGTCCTGCTCAATGAGCCGATCTCGTCTCAATAGATAACTAATGAACTGCATCGCGAAAGCGGAGTCCTCTCTCAGCGTCCGCAGCATGATCTTCCCAGGCATGAACCATACCGATGTCGCGGTGACGGCGGTTGCCGTGGTGCTGTAGACCGTATCGCCTCCGATGCACGCCTCGCCAAAGAAATCTCCAGCGCCGAGCATTCCCAACACTGCGCCTTTCCCATGTTTGGATACCACCGCCAGCTTCACCAATCCGCTCTCCACGTAATGAATGTCGGCACAACTTTCACCCTGCGACACAACTGTCGCCCCGGCTCCATATTCCCTCTTCTTTTTGAACGCAGTCTTTGCGTCGAAAAAGGTCTGCTTCCCAGAATGTTTTCGAGATTGAGATTTCATTCAGTCCTCTCGCTAATTCAAGGCGACATCTCGTGCTATGCGAAATAGATCAGCTTCGCTCCGCCCTTGTAGCCGTGAAGCTCTGCCAGCATGCGCTGAGTAACGTATGGGGTCGAACCTCGGATCGCCATCCGATGAGAGGCGTACTTTGCTTTCGCGTATCGGGTAGAACGCTTGGAAATACAGCGAACAATCTCGAATTATCGTGGCAATCGAGTAGGTACTTTGCCTATTCCACTAGGCCGAGTTTGCGTGCGTGTTCCTCGCACAGGAACAAATTGAGATACGGATTCTGCCCTGAACTCCACTCATTCCATCGGCTATCCCAATCCGGACGCCGTACATCGCACATGCATTCACTCAGTACTTTGATTGGCCGTGATTTTTTATTTCGCCCGCGACTGTGGAAAATGAAGTCAGCGCGGCAATGCAGCTCGATTGCAGCGGACCGTTTCTTGGCTTTGTCCATGCGTGGCTCCCGCGCCGGGAATCCACCTCACCCGCCGCCTAGTTCGTCAGCAACGGAGCACATCGACCAGGGTTCACAACTCCGTTCCCAGCCGTGCGTTTCGACGTCTGTATGCTTCGGGGAAATTTCCTCGATACGGTGCGCTTGATTCCCCGCGGCCTCGCGGTGAATGGGCTTTTTTCATCATGCTTCCGCAGCAGCACCGAGGCTCAGTCCTGCTTTTGGTTTCGCTTTTCGATACCACCAGAACTTCGCATCCGCATGTGCTATTCCGGCATTCCCAAAGTTGTCCGGTGCGCATTGCCATAGAGTCAAAAACTCCCGTTCTCGTGTGACTCGTTGTGAAGAGAAGATTGTCGCAATGTGCGCGTGTGGCATGCTTTGTCACTCATGAATGTTGAGGTCGCTTGTTATTGCAAGCAGTATGCCCTCGGCGCATCGGTTTGCTGAGCTCCGCGTCTTACAATTGCATATCGAACTTGTGGTGCCCTCAAGACGTCATTCCCGAATCATCACAGTGAATTTGCTTGGTCGGACTTTCATCAGCGGAGGTGGGCGAAAACCGCGAACGGCCACGCGATTGCGCATTGTCTCGCGTTCGCTTCAGCCGGCAGGGAAGCAGCCCTGCGATATTGCCTTAAGCTTTGCGGCCGACTCAGCCGGCGTCTTGTTAGGGGTCTTACGTCTGCAAGACTGAGTTGCTTTCTGTCGCGGTTGACCGCGCAAGTCTCCGTCTGGATTCGAGTTACAGGCTGAATCTGGTTGGTATTCCAACCACCCTCCTCTTCTTCTCTTCCTTCCTGCTGTCTTCTTCTAGTCTGGCTTCGCTCTTTACGGAGTGCTCCGGCCGCTCCCGCGTCCGTCGCTAATTTCTCTCAGGAGGACATATGCGTTTGATCAAAACTCTGTTCCCGCTTTGCACGGCGATTTTGCTCGCTGGTGTGGTGTTTCACACCGCCGTCCTCTCTGCTGATGGTGGCAGACCTCTACCCACACCGCCCAGAATCGTATTCCTCGCCGATGGAGGGCGTCCACTGCCCACCCCGCCAGCACAGCTTGTTGCCGATGGAGGACGGCCGCTACCTACGCCCCCGACTCGGCCTGGATTCTTCGATGGTGGCCGTCCACTGCCAACCCCGCCAGCACAGCTTGTTGCCGATGGAGGACGGCCGCTACCTACGCCCCCAACACGACCGGGATTCTTCGACGGGGCCGTCCACTGCCAACCCCGCCAGCACAGCTTGTTGCCGATGGAGGACGGCCGCTACCTACGCCCCCAACTCGGCCGGGCTTCTTCGACGGTGGCCGTCCACTCCCGACTCCGCCAGTTGCATAAGTTCAAGTGAGAAGAGGGAAAGTTGCTGCGTATTTTCCCTCTCTCTCTATGTTATTATTCGCTCCGGCAACTGACGAGAGCTGACCGGGAGACGCATGCTCAGCCAATTCATTTGGTGGAGCAGTATCGGGCTGGCATTCCTCATCCTCATTCGAGGAATGCAAAACAAATTGGCGTACCGCTATCCCGTTTTCTACGGCTACGTCGCCTACGTCTTATTCTGTGAAGATCTAACTTCGTACTTCACTCAACGATGGTCGCCCACGGTTCTATTCGTACGGCTACTGGGTCACTGAATTCACGGGTGTGCTCATTGGTTGTGCGGTCGTATTTGAAACCTACCGGATCGGTTTGCGACGGTTTCCGGGAACCGCCAGGATGACGCGAAATGCATTGGCGCTGATCTTCATCTTGGCGTTCGCGAAAGCCTTGGTGGTCGCCGCTAACGATCCTGGATGGTGGGTTCAAGCAAACACTCTTGAGATTGAGCGCGTCTTGCGGACCGTTCAGGTAATTGCTGTGACTGCGCTTGCGGCAGTTTGCGTGATCTATGCAATTCCTCTTGGCAAGAACTTGCGAGGCATTCTCATTGGCTATGGGCTTTATGTGGGCGTGCTCTCGCTTTGTCTTACATTCGTGCCTGTCCGAGGACATAATTTTTGGTGGTACGCTTCCTCCACCTGCTATCCGGCTGCATTGGGTATCTGGCTGACGCATCTTTGGTCTCATAACGAGAGCTTAGCTCCGGGAGCTTCCAACAAGCCCCCCCGAGATGATCGCGATTCCGCAAGCAATTACGAAGAAACTGCGACCGCCACGCGGCGTCGGCTCCAGACCGCTCGCGGAGACCTGGTGAAAGTGGTGCGCTCATGACTGGCGCGCCGCTCACGCTCTTCGCTAGTTTCACTTTGCTCGGCGTATTGTTGCTGATGGTGCGTGGTATCTTCGCGGCTCGCGGCGCCAATCTCGAATCGGACTATCCGCCATTCGACGATCCTACAAATTATCCGGCTTGCTCCAGTGAATTCGTCGCCAGAGTCTTTTCCGATCAGGATTCTCGCTACGTTCTGACGATCAACTCGCCCCAGCTCGCCAAGCTGTTCCGGGGCGAGCGCAAGCGAGTAGCCCTTGCCTGGGTGCGCCAAACATCCGCGTCCATTCAATGCACCATGCTGGAACACAAGCAAGTATCCCGAACCAGCCATGATTTGAACGCCGCTATTGAGTTCAAATTATTGCTGTTTTATTCCGAGCTCATGGTGCTCTGCGGCGTGCTGTTCGTTGCCGTAGGTGCATTCGGACCTCTGGGCCTTGGGCGACTTGCCGGCTACGCGCAGGCTCACTCCGAGCGCCTCGCTCACGTTCACCAGTCGCTGAAAGCCGCGTCCAGTGCTCGCGAACTTCCCCGCATTGGAGCAGCATAAGGTCTGGGGCGAGGAACTCACATCTTTATGTTCCTGTTTGCTCCGAATGAGTTCGCTTCCTTCGAACCACAATGACGGTCGCCGGCAAACTCGTTCCTGTACAGGCTGCCTACGACGACCTGTTGCAGCGATCCCTCGCCAAATTACCTGGCGACCTCTCTCGATTGATTTATCTGGCATCCACGCGCGATTACAACAGCGGTGCCTACCATCACGATGGTTTAGCGGCGCGCTTTCGTCCCGAGGCAGCTAGCAAAGCGCTGGAAATTGCGCACCGCGACATTTTTTATCACTTGGCGGCGCTTTCGCTGGCGCAATTGGTGGAGGAGTTGGAGCTATACCTGAATTCGTCGCACGAAAGTCCCGCAGACGTGCTGCGCATGTGGCAAAAACTGGAGCCGTTCCGCGTGGCCATTCCTGTGGATGTGAACCCCGCGATGGCGCGGCTATTCTTGTCGAATGTCAGACTCGCCTTGGCAATCTGGCGGCATCGTCAGGAGCATGCTCAGGAGCCTCAGTAAGGCGCATAGCGACGGCGGTCACTTGCCCGATGATTTCGGCCTCGGTGCCGTAATTCAGCCTGCGCACACTGTGTGACGACAGCGGGTGCGGCAGCAAAAGCAAATATCCGTCCTGCATTTCACACCACGAGCAGGCGTAGCCGTCTCGTAGTTCCACAAAATAAATGGGCCTGTCGAATTCTGTCCGCCACTTCAATGGTTGAATCTTGCGGACATGCGGATCGATTTGCACGAACGAGCCCGGTCGCAGCAATGGCGACATTGTATTGTCCTGCAAGCCGATATAACCGTAGAGGCCGTGCCGAATGTCGAGGTGCTGAATCAGCGCGATCGGCACTTCGCCCCACACTTCCACCATCCGCGACAACAAATTGGTGTTGTCCACGTCGAAAGATCGATCGAAACGCACCGGGAACGTCACGGTCTTTTCCGAGTCGTAAACCTCCAGTTGCGTCAAATGGGTGTTGGGCATCGGCGCGGTCATCTGATGCTTGCTCAGATTTGCCAAATCTACACCGTAGAGCAGCAACAGATCGCTGAATTTGATTCGGTAGATGGAACTCAGGCTATAAAGCTTGAAAACGCTGGGAACTGAGTCGGAATTTTCGATCTGCGTCAACCACGCGTTGGAGATGTGAAACTCGGTGTTTCCTTCGGCCTCGGCAATGCGATGGCTGAATTCCGCAACATCACGCGTGGTGATGCCCAGGCGCGTGCGAATGCCCTTGAGTTGCTGGCTGGGGGGAAGGGCCAAAGCCATGTGGCATTCTACATCACTCGACAATCACCCCGCTAAGGCGTTCCTCCGATGGTACGTATGCAGACGATGAATAGGAGCAAAATTGGACCCCAGTAATCGGCTTAAGCAACTCCGAACAATCTGGTAGCTATCCACTTGCGGGATCACCTGATTTCCACCAGGCGCTGCGCGAGGTAAACTGTAGTGGAAGTATCGCGGAGGCTCCATGTTTCCGACGGATGTAGTAATTGTGGCTGGTGCGCGAACCCCGATGGCTCGCTATACCGGCGCGTTTTCCGACGTCTCCGCCATCGACCTGGCGGTCCATGCGTCCAAAGAGGCCATCAAGCGGGCAGGTGTGGATGCCGCAGATTTCGACCACGCCATTTTTGGCAACGTGATGCAAACCAGCGCCGACGCTCTGTACGGTGCGCGCCACGTGGGGCTGAAGGCTGGCCTCAAGGTCGAAACGCCCGCGCTGACAGTGAACCGCTTGTGTGGATCGGGAATTGAAGCCGTGGCGCAAGCCGCGCAGAGATTGTTGTTGGGCGAAGCGACCATGGTTTTAGCTGGAGGCATGGAAAATATGACCCAGGCGCCATTCGTCATTCGCGGCGCGCGCAACGGTTTGCGTTTGGGTGGAGGCGCGCTGGAAGATACGCTGATGGCCGGCCTCACCGATTCGTTCTGCGGCTTGCCGATGGCGTTGACCGCGGAAAAATTAGCTGAGCAGCAGGGAATCTCGCGCAAGGATGCCGACGCTTACGCGCTCCGCAGCCAACAGGCTGCCGATGCGGCGTACAAAGCATGCCGCATTCGCGAAGAGCTCGTACCCGTGGAAGTGAAGCAGGGGAAGAAGACCATTGTGGTGAGCGAGGACGATCACCGGCGGCCGGAAACCACTATGGAAACGCTTGAAAAGCTGCCGCCTTCATTCAAGAAAGATGGAATTGTAACCGCCGGAAACGCGAGTGGCATCGTTGACGGAGCTGCAGCCGTAGTAGTCACACGCGAGAAGACCGCCAAGGATCGTGGATTAAAGCCGGTCGGCCGGATCGTTTCGTGGGCAGTGGTGGGAGTCGATCCCAGCATCATGGGAATTGGCCCGGTGCCTTCTTCGCAAAAAGCTCTGAAGCTGGCGGGACTTTCGCTCGAGCAGATGGATCGCGTGGAAGTGAACGAGGCGTTTGCCGCGCAGTACCTTGCCGTTGAGAAAATCCTGGGATTAAATCGCGACAAGACCAACGTAAACGGCGGCGCTATTGCCCTCGGGCATCCGCTAGGTGCTTCCGGAACGCGATTGCTCATAACCATTTTGAATGAGCTGCGACGCAACGGCCTACGCTACGGATTGGCGACTGCGTGTATCGGAGGCGGACAAGGAATTGCCATGGTCGTCGAGGCGCTGAACTAGATCAGATGCGGTAAGGGCGTCTCTGGTAGACTTTTCTTCACTCTGGCGTTCCGCCAGACAGTTCCACTGATTTCTAACGAGGAAAGCATGGCGATTCAGAAAGTGGGAGTCGTAGGGTGTGGCCTGATGGGTTCTGGAATCGCGCAGGTGTGCGCCCAGGCGGGTTTCACCACCGTCGTGCGCGAGATCAGCTCCGAAATCGTCGACAAAGGACTGAAGGGCATTGACAAGAACCTCACGCGGCTCGTGGAGAAGGGAACGCTCACCGACGCGCAGCGCGGCGAAGTTCGCGGGCATTTGACCGGCACCACCGCACTCGAGGATTTGAAGGATTGCGATCTCGTTGTCGAGGCGATCATCGAGCAGTTGCCTGCAAAGCGCGAATTGTTCTCGAAGCTTGATTCGATTTGTCCGCCGCAGACGATCTTCGCCAGCAACACTTCCTCGCTCACGATCACGGAAATCGCCACGTCGACGAAACGGCCCGAGCGATTTGTGGGATTGCACTTTTTCAACCCGGTGCCGGTCATGAAATTAGTTGAAGTCGTGCGCACGATTGCGACGGACGAAGAAGTGTACGAGGAGATGGTGGCCTTCGGCACCAAGCTCGGCAAAACTGCGGTTCGCGCGCATGACAGCACTGGCTTCATCGTGAACCGGCTTCTGGTGCCATATCTGCTTGACTCCATCCGCGCCTTGGAAGAAGGCGTCGGCTCCATCGAGGACATCGACAATTCTATGAAACTCGGTTGCGGCCATCCGATGGGTCCGCTCACGCTGCTGGATTTCGTCGGACTGGATACGACGTACTACATCGCGAATATCATGTTCGAGGAGTTTCGCGAGAAGCGCTTTGCATCGCCGCCGTTGCTGAAGCGTATGGTGCTGGCGGGCTGGAATGGCCGGAAAGCCGGGCGCGGGTTCTATGACTATTCCGATCCCGCGAAACCAAAGGCGATGAAATTTTAAATCGGACATTTCAGATTTTTAGTGGCGATGGTCGCACGCCCTTAAGCGACAAATTTCGTTAGGGATTGTGGAGAGTGGAATGGCATTTGAGAATTTGCTGTACGAAGTACGCGACGCGATCGCGTTCATCACCTTCAATCGCCCAAAGGTGTTGAATGCGCTGAATCGCAGGACCGTCGAGGAATTGCGCGATGCGCTGGTAGCTGCGCGCGATGATGCCGCCGTCCGTGTGGTGATTCTGACCGGCGCTGGCGAAAAGTCATTCGTAGCCGGGGCAGACATCAGCGAACTGGCGCAGCAAACCCCGGTGAACGGCAAAGAATTCTCGCTCTTCGGCCAAAGCGTTTTTCATCTACTGGAAACGATGGGCAAACCATCGATTTGCGCCATCAATGGATTTGCTCTGGGTGGCGGTTGTGAGCTCGCGATTTCCTGTTCGATTCGAATCGCAAGCAAAACCGCGAAACTCGGGCAGCCGGAGGTCAAGCTCGGCATTATTCCCGGATACGGCGGTTCCCAGCGGCTGGCGCGGCTCTGCGGCAAAGGTGTGGCGCACGAACTGTGTCTCACCGGCGAGATGATCACCGCAGAAGAGGCGCAGCGAATCGGCTTGGTGAATCGGATTTACGAACCCGGCGAGTTATTGCCCGCGGCGGAAGCGATGGCCAGGAAAATTATCGCCAACGCGCCGATCGCCGTGAAATACACCATGGAAGCCATCGAACGCGGCGTCGAAATGTCACAGGAAGAAGGGCTCTTTCTGGAGGCGACGCTGTTCGGGCTGTCGTGCGCGACCGAAGATATGCGCGAAGGCACGAAGGCGTTTTTAGAGAAGCGGCCACCATCCTTCAGAGGACAGTAAATCGAAATTGAAATAGAAATCGATCCAAGAAACTTTCGAAGAGAAAACAATCCGAGCGGCCTGACTTCTGATGCAAGCTAACGCCGGTTCGCAGCGCGACTTTCGAGAAACGAGACGATGGCGGAGAAAATTCAACCTGGCATGGTGAGCGGCGAACTCGGAGCCGCCGGTTTGCGCTTTGGAATCGTGGTGAGCCGCTTCAACAGCTTCATCACCGAGCGATTGCTGAGCGCCGCAGTCGACGCACTGCAACGCGCTGGAGCTTCGAGCAAGGACGTAGACGTCGTGCACGTGCCGGGTGCCTTTGAATTACCATTAGCCGCGAAAAAGCTGGCCGCCACCGGACGGTACAATGCGCTGATCGCCATTGGTTGCGTCTTGCGCGGTGAGACTTCGCACTACGACTACGTTTGTTCAGAAACCGCGCGCGGTTTGCAGTTGGCGCAGATTGATACGGGCTTGCCGATTATTTTTTGCGTGCTGACTTGCGATACGTTGGAACAGGCGATCGATCGCGCGGGCCTAAAAGGCGGCAATAAAGGATTCGAGTCCGGCTTGGCCGCGATCGAGATGGCGCGCCTTTCCCAAAAACTACGCGGGCCGCAATCGGCCGTCGCGATTCCAACTTCGTCGCGGTCAACAACATCGCGAAAGAAACGGCACAAGTAACGTGCCCTCGCTACGCACGAAATCGCGCGAATTTGCTATGCAAATGCTCTTTCAGTGGGACATGAGCCAGCAGGATCCCACCAAGCTCGAGACCAAATTTTGGAAATCGGCGAAAGGCACCGATTCCACCAGGGATTTCGCGAATCAATTATTTGAAGGCGCCGCGCGAGAGATAACCGTGCTGGACGAAATCATCGGCAAGCACGCGGAGAACTGGCGATTCGAACGCCTTGCCGCCATCGATCGCGCCATTTTGCGTCTCGCCATTCACGAGCTGCGAGCGACCAGCACGCCGCCTAAAGTTGTGCTGAATGAGGCCGTCGAACTTGCCAAGAAATTTTCTTCAGAAGAGTCGGGATCGTTCGTAAATGGAATTCTCGATGCGTTTCGCAAGACCATGGCGGCGCCGTAGCGCGCCAGCCATAAACCGCTTTTTCAGTTCAGGCGCTACGCCTGAATGGTGCCTTCGAATACCTTTACCGCTGCGCCGCTTACGCGTGGCACCAGCTTCTTGCCCTTCTGCGTAACTTCCACTTCAATGTTGCTTGGCCGGCCCATTTCTTCGCCCTGCAAAATGTGAAGCATATGCGCCGCAGACAATTTCCCATGTTTTACCAGGTACGCGCCCAGCGAACCCGCCGCCGATCCGGTAGCTGCGTCCTCGTAACTGTCCCACGGCAGCATGCCGCGCGAAAAAGCTTTCCCGTTGTCACCGCAGGCGAAGCAGTACGCCATCGTTCCATTCTTGCCGAGCAATTTGCGCAGCGCCAACGTGTTCATCGCAATTTTGCCGAGCGCCGCACGATTACGGAGTGGCACCATCAGATTGAAGATGCCGGTCGAGACATATTCCGGCTCCAGTTTCGGATCCAGATCTTTTGCCGTTAGCCCAAGCGCGGTCGCCAGCGCTTTTTTATTGATCTTCGAAGGGCGAAACGCCGCTTCAGTCTGCGTCATCGTGACGCGCTGCGGGCGCCCATCCTTGAATCGAATTTCTACTGGCAATAGCCCGGCGCCGGTTTGCTGTGTAACGTGCACTCCGCCTTCCTGCGCGGGCACCACGCCCAGCTCGGCCAACAGAAACCAGGTGCCAATCACTGGATGGCCGGCAAGTTTCAACTCCTCCCGCGTAGTGAAAATGCGCAGTCGCGCCAGCGCGGAATCTTCCGTCGGCTTTTGCACGAACACGGTTTCCGAGAGATTCATTTCGCGCGCGATCGCCAGCATCACATCGTCGGAAAGCCCGTCGCCGTCCGTAATCACTGCCAGCGGATTGCCTTCAAATCGTGTATCGGTAAAAACGTCCAGGGTATAGAAGCGGCGTTCCATAGGGAGATGTCGTGGTCGGCGGACGCGATCAGATGCGCTCGGACTGTGCGACGGTCCTTTCGTTTACGATGTTACCCGTATTCAGAGTGGATTTGGGCTCGATCAACACAATGTGAACTTCTTCGTCGGCTGCGGGGCAGTGCTCTACCCCTTTCGGCACGATCACGAATTCTCCGGCGTGCACAATTGCTTCGCGATCGCGAAATTGCATGCGCAGCGTGCCCTTGACCACCAGAAACAGCTCATCTTCATGATCATGATGGTGCCAGATGAACTCGCCTTTGAGCTTGACGGCTTTCACATGGCAGTCGTTCAGCTCACCGATCACTCGCGGATGCCAGTAGTCGGAAAAACGAGTGAATTTCTCGGCGAGATTGACAGTCTCCATATCCATGCGCCTTCCAATTCTAAATCTTTACAGCTGGTGTACCACCTGACTTACCGCGTCCAGAACACGCCGCGTGGTTTCCGGCTTGCTCGTTTCCGAATACACGCGCAACAGATTCTCCGTCCCCGACGCGCGTACCATCACCCAACCCGCTTCACCGAGGTATACCTTGATTCCATCCATATTCTCGCGGCGCACCACCGGAAAATCGAGCAGACTCTTCAGTTTGCCGTCCGAAAAGTGCTCGATGGCCTTTTCCTTTTGCCCAACCTTCAGGTCGAGATCAACTCGACCGTAGTGGTATTCACCGAATTCCGCGTGCAGTGCGGCCAGTAATTCACCGAGCGATTTCCCATGCCAGGCCATCAATTCCGCGAGAAGCAATGCTGAAACCGTTGCATCACGCTCAGGAAGATAGAGGCTCGTGCCGATTCCGCCGCTTTCTTCTCCACCGATCAAA
Organism: uncultured Acidobacteriota bacterium; assembly: GCA_963788725.1. Taxonomy (GTDB): domain Bacteria; phylum Acidobacteriota; class Terriglobia; order Acidiferrales; family UBA7541; genus Acidiferrum. The sequence continues at coordinate 191,533 of CAWBHT010000004.1, forward strand.
ATATTTTGCTCCAGCATCAGCTCGCAGATGTATTTGAATCCGATAGGCACTTCGTGCAGCTTGCGCCCGAACTTCGTCGCCAGCTTGTCAATCAACTTGGTTACGGAAAATGTTTTGGCAATATCGCCCGGAAGTTTGCGGGTACCCGCGAGGTGCCACACCAGCAGCGCAAAAATTTGATGAGGATTGACGAACGAGCCATCGCGATCGATGGCGCCGATGCGATCGCCGTCGCCATCAGCGCAGAAGCCGGCATCATATTTGCCGGCGCGCACCGCCTGACGCAGCGCATCGATGTGCGGCTCGATAGGTTCCGGATGTATGCCCCCAAATCGCGGGTCGCGCGTGCCGCGAATTTCATCACACGCAACGCCGTTGCGTTTGAACAATTCCACGAGTAAACCCGCCGCCGAGCCGTGCATCGGGTCGGACACAAAACGAAACTTGGCGTCGCGAACGCGCCGCCAATCCACCAGTTTCTCAATCGTATCCAGATATGGCGCTCGCGGTTCTAGCGGCTGAATCAAGTCTCTGCGCGGGGGCAGTGCCGGCACGCCTTCGCGTTGCACGCCTTCAAGTTCAGTTTCGATTTGCGCAACCACCGAAGGCAGCGCGCTGCTGCCATAACTCGCCTTGTACTTGATCCCATTCCAGCCATATGGATTGTGGCTTGCCGTAATCACCAAACCGCCGGCGGCTTTGCGTTGCCGAACCAGTAGCGAAATTGCCGGCGTCGGACATGGCTTGTCGGTGACCCAAACCGGAGTTCCCGTGGCACTGATGACTTCGGCGCACGTCTCTGCAATGCGATCCGAGGCGAAGCGGTGATCGTAGCCGATCAGCACGCCTTTGCGCGCGTCCTCACCGCGAACCACGTAACGCGCAATCGCATGCGCAACAATGCGCGCATTTGCAAAGGTAAAATCTTCGGCCAGAATGCCGCGCCATCCATCGGTGCCGAAGCGAATCGAAGTCATGGAAACTCAGTATACGCGAGGCGCTAACGAGGCAAACAGGCCGGATTGGCTGGCCTGAGTAAACGATTCAAAGCAGATTCTTCTTTTGTAATTCTTCCAGCTTCTTGACGATTTTCCCCACATCCTGAGCGCGTTCTCTGGGGCAGATCAGCAACGCGTCGGGTGTTTCGACAACCACGAAATCGTGCACACCAATCGCTGCGACGAATTTCGTCGGACTCCACAGAAAATTTCCTGAAGAGTCCAGCGGTAGACCCGCGCCGGCGAGAATGTTCTGCCCCGGCTGTTTGGCCAGCAACTCGTAGACTGCCGTCCACGATCCGATGTCGCTCCAACCCACCTCCGCTGGAATCACAAACGCGCGCGGCTTGCCGGGCTCGTGAGTCGCAGGTTCCAGGATTCCGTAATCGACCGAAATATTTTCCAGCGTTGGATAAATGGCGCGAAGCCGCTTCAGATAAGTGCTCTTCCCTATGTGCGCCGCCAGTGATTCCAGAGCGTCGTAGGTTTTCGGCAGATATTTTTGTAGATTCTCTAGAAACGTGGACGCCCGCCAGAAAAACATTCCCGCATTCCAATGGTAAAGATCCGACCCCGCATATTCCTTGGCCACCGCCAAAGCTGGTTTCTCCGTGAACCGCCGCACCGCATAGACAGGAAAGCCGCGCGAATCTAACGCCTCACCCATACGCTCGATGTAACCGAAGCCGGTTTCCGGCCGTGTCGGAGGAATACCCAAAATCACCATCGTTCCCTTATCGCGCGCAACATCCAGCGCCGCGCGCACGATGATGCGATACCGTTCCGGATTCGCGATGTAATGATCCGCAGGCAAAATGGCGAGCAGCGCATCGCCACGTGAAGCATGACGCACGTGCAGAGCGGCCAAAGCGATCGCTGCCGCAGTGTTGCGTCCTACCGGTTCAGTCAATACTCTCGGCCTTGCCGGCGCTGGCAACTGCTTTCGAACCTCCGCTGCTTGCTCCGCGTTCGTGACCGTCCAGATGTTCTCCGGCGGTACCAGCGTTCGAAGGCGCGCCACCGTTTGCACCAGCATCGTTTCCTTGCCGACAATGTTGAGCAACTGTTTCGGCGTGCGCATGCGGCTGCGCGGCCAGAATCGCGTGCCGCGCCCTCCGGCAAGAATCACCGCATGAATGGCGAGCTTATCCGTGGGCATCCGTTTTCCTGCTCGATTCACAATCAATCAAAAACCGTGCGCTCCGCGGATTTGGCATGTCCCGCACCCTTTAATTCCGTGCGCAGCCGCGAAAGATCCGGCACGTAGGTGCGTATCAGCGTGGCCGTCCCTTTTATCGGTTGCACCTTGTACTCGCCAAGGTTTGCCGGCAAAAACCAGCATTCGCCCGGACCAAAAGGAAACGCGAAATCGTGCGTCCGCAAAATTCCTTCGCCAGAAAGTGGAATGATCAGATCGAAATGCGCGGCGTCCATTTCAACGGTGAACGGATCAGCCGCTTCGCGCCGTTCCGTAGCAAAGTAGCGGCACGCAGCAAGCAGCCAGCGGTCGCCCTCGTCCGCAGGCAAAGGCAGCGGCGAAGTACGCCCCGCTGTCGTACCACCGCTAAAATTCGTAACCGCCAGCGCCTTTTCGATGTGCAACTCGCGCGCTCGTCCGTTCGAATCCACTCGGCCGTAGTCGTAAACCCGATACGTCAAGTCCGAATACTGCTGCACCTCAAAAACGATCATCCCCGAACCGATCGTGTGCGGCGAACCCGCCGGAACAAAAATCGTGTCTCCAGGCTGCACTTTGTGCGCCTGGAACAGCGATTCGAGCGTATGCGTTTCCAGCCCGCGAAGAAATTCCTGCTGGCCTACTCCAGCCTTCAATCCCAGCAGCACTTGCGCGTTCGGCTCCGCAGAAAAAATGTGCCACATCTCCGTCTTACCCTGTCCACCCTGTGCTTTTTCGTGTGTGGACGCATAAGCATCGTCAGGATGAACCTGAATCGATAGTTTGTCGGTGGGAAAAATAAATTTGGTCAGCAGAGGAAACCCGACGTCGCTTGCGAATCGCGTCCCACGCCATTCCGCAGGCATTTCGCGCCATGCTTCGCCCAGCGATTTTCCGCGAAACGGCCACGACGCAACGCGGCAGTCCACACCAGTCAGCCACGCCTCGCCAAGCGGCTCCTTCAAATCAGTTTTGTCGGGATACAGCGGCGCCAGCGAGCGCGCACCCCAAATCCTCGGACTGAAAATTGGCTCGATCCGTAGCGGCGCTGGATTCACGAATCAAGCCGCGGCTTCGGCTCGCGAGAAAAAATGATCGAGCCGCCGCAGTCCTTCATCGATGCGCTCGATCGAAGTGGCATAAGAAAGCCTCAAGTACCCCGGCGCGCCGAACGCATCGCCCGGCACCAACGCCACTCGCGCTTTGTCCAGAAGCAGTTTCGCTAGTTCAGTCGTATCTTTCGCCAGCGCCTGGCCGCTGCCGCCGTTCGCCAGATGCGCCGCAACATTCGGAAACGCATAGAACGCGCCGCCCGGCATCTCGCACGTGACGCCAGGAATCGCGCGCAGTCCTTCGACAATACGCTTTCGTCGCTTCGCGTACTCCGCGAGCATCACCGGTACCGAGTCCATCGAGCCGCGCATCGCTTCCAGCGCCGCATGCTGCGCAATCGACGTTGGATTCGAAGTCGATTGGCTCTGCAATTTCACCGTCGCCTGCACCAGCGCTTCAGGCGCCAGCGTGTATCCGATGCGCCACCCGGTCATCGCAAACGTTTTCGACATCGAGCCGATGATGACCACATTCTCCTTGGAACCCGCCGCGCTCGCGATCGAATATGGCTTGTGCGGTTCATACGTGAAATGCGAATAGCATTCATCACCCATCAACCACACGTTGTGTTTCTTGCACGCCGCCAAAATACGTTCGTATTCGTCCGGAGGGATCACTCCACCAGTCGGATTGTTTGGGGAACTCAGAATCACCAGCCGCGTCTTCGGCGTAATAGCTTTCTCGATCACTGCGGCCTTCACCGCAAATCCATCTTGTGGGAAACTCGGCACAAAAACCGGCGTCGCGCCCGCATACTTCACGATGTCCGGATAGCTCACCCAATAGGGCGCCGGAATAATCACCTCATCGCCATGCTGCGCCAGCACGCTCACCACGTTGAAAATCGAATGCTTGCCGCCGACATTCACCACGCATTCTTTTGGATCGTAATTCGACCCCAGTTCGCGCTTGTGCCACGCCACGATTGATTCGCGCAGCGGCAGGATGCCGCCGGTCGCCGTATACTTCGTGTAATTCTTCTCGATCGCGTTGATCGCCGCTTTCTTGATGTGCTCCGGCGTCGGAAAATCCGGCTCGCCCGGTCCGAAGTCGGCAATATCCACGCCCTTGGCCTTCAGCTTCTCGGCTTCCGCAATCACCGCCGATGTCGGCGAGATCTGGATTCTGTTGATGCGCTCAGTAAGTTGCACTTCGTCTCCTAATCGTGTGGCTCACGTGTAGCTCACCCCTTAAGGGTGAGGTTTTTCCGCTCGCGGCGGATTGCCTCGAAAAAACTACAAAATCTTCGCCCGCAACCGCTCTTCCACCACCGCAGGCACCAAACCATCCAACGGCCCGCCAAGTTGCGCAATTTCGCGCACCAACTTCGCGCTCAAATAACTGTACGTCTCGCCGGGCAGCATGAAAACTGTTTCCAATCGCGGCTCGAGCTTGCGGTTCATCAGTGCCATCTGCAGTTCGTATTCGTAATCCGAAATTGCCCGAATCCCGCGCAGAATCACGCCAGCGCCGCGTTTGCGCGCGTAATCCACCAGCAACCCATCGAACACATCCACTTCCACGCCCGCCCACTGCTTGGTAACTTCCCGCAGCATTTCTACTCGTTCGGGCACCGAGAACAGTGGCGTTTTTTCCGCATTGCGCAATACCGCCACGATCACCAGGTCGAACATTTTCTCGCCCCGTTCGATCAGGTCGAGATGTCCGTTAGTCACCGGATCAAACGAGCCAGGATAAATGGCGATAGAAGTTTTCATCGACGCGCAATGCGACCGCTGGTGCGACGCAGAATCCTGCGCCCGCTACAACGCACAATACCGCCGCCACCAGCACGCTATTCTAACTCACCGACCACACCCGACGCCGCGTAAACTTTCGCCCTCCACAGCCGCGATGTCAGGCCAAAGTGGGCGCACACACTTCAACGCAGTCGACTCGGACCATGCGCGCCTTTGTAGCGGCCGCCTTCCGAGGCGGCCGCTTTTGGTTTCGTGAGCGCAACATCCAACTCCCACTTTTACATTGCCGCTATGCACATCCGTGTAGCTCACCCCTTCAGGGGTGAGGGTTCTTCGCTCAAACGGCAGGTTCGAATGAGGATCCGCAAATAAACATCGCCACCGGAATCTCCGCCACCACATTTCCATTCTCCCAACGCCCAACCTATGCCAGTATGCGTGAGCTTCCCGCGCCCTTTCGGGAATCTTTATAATTGAATCGTTTCAACTCCACATGGAGATCGCCTGAACATGGCTCCAGGTAACTTCTTGCAAGCACTTTTCCTTGTCGGAATCGCCACTCTGCTGTGCGTGCATGCGGCCTCGGCGCAAACTCCGCCCACGCTGAACCTCATGCCTCTTCCCTCCGACGTTCAACTCGGCAGCGGCAGCCTGCGCATCGATGCATCCTTTTCCGTCGCGCTCACCGGCCACTCGGAAGCTCGTCTGGATCGCGCCGTGCAGCGCTTTCAACAACAACTCTTCAAGCAGACCGCCATCCCACTGGCACCGAAATCTTCCGCATCATCCAACGCAACGCTGACGATCCATACCGATCACGCCAGCAAAGAAATTCAAGAGCTCGGCGAAGACGAAAGCTACACGCTCGAAGTTACGCCCGAAAGCGCCAAGCTGAACGCCGCAACTCCCCTCGGCGCCATGCATGGCATGCAAACCTTTTTGCAGTTGATCGATGTTTCACCCGATGGCTTCGCGGTTCCCGCCGTAAAAATCGACGACCGCCCGCGCTTCCCGTGGCGTGGCCTGATGATCGACTCCGGCCGACACTTCATCCCCCTCGACGTGCTTAAGCGAAATCTCGATGGCCTCGAAGCCGTGAAGATGAACGTGCTCCACTGGCATCTCTCGGAAAATCAGGGCTTCCGCGTCGAAAGCAAGAAATTCCCGAAGCTCCATGAGCTCGGCTCCGATCATCTCTACTACACGCAAGAAGAAGTCCGCGATGTGATCGCTTATGCCCGCGATCGCGGCATTCGCGTTGTCCCTGAATTCGACATGCCTGGTCACAGCACTGCTTGGTTCGTCGGTTATCCGGAACTCGCCAGCGGCCCCGGTCCATATCAGATCGAACGCAAATGGGGCGTCTTCGATCCTGCCATGGATCCCACCAACGATAAGACCTACAAATTCCTTGACGAATTCATCGCCGAAATGACCAAGCTCTTTCCCGATCATTTCTTTCACATCGGCGGTGACGAAGTGAACGGCAAACAGTGGGACGCTAATCCCAAAATTCAGGAGTTCAAGAAATCCCACAATTTGGCCACCAACGCCGAACTGCAAGGCTACTTCAGCAAAAAAGTGCAGGCCATCGTCACCAAACACGGCAAAGCCGTTGTCGGTTGGGATGAAGTTTTCATTCCCGGCGCGCCGAAAGAAATCGTCATTCAGTCGTGGCGCGGACAAGCCGCCCTCGCGCAAGCCGCACAACAGGGCTATCGAGGCATTCTTTCGAATGGTTATTACATCGACCTGGGTTGGTCCGCGGCGCGTCACTACGCCGTCGATCCACTTGGTGGCGCAGGCGCCAGTCTCACACCCGATCAGCAAAAACTAATTCTCGGCGGCGAATCCACGATGTGGTCCGAATATGTGAACGCCGAAAATGTCGACTCGCGCATTTGGCCGCGTAACGCCGCCATTGCCGAGCGCCTATGGTCACCCCAAAACGTCACCGACGTCGCTTCCATGTACGCGCGCCTCAACGTCATCAGCGCACGCCTCGAATGGCTAGGCCTCACACATCGTTCTTACAATCGGAAAATGTTGCAACGAATCGCGGGCGCGGCTTCGCCCGAAGAATTCGCTGCGCTGCGCGCTCTGGCCGATGTCGTTGAACCTGTGAAGGACTACAGCCGCGAGAAATTGGCCGCCGTCGAGCCCACCAGCCTCTCGCCCATGAATCGCCTCGTCGACGCCATTCCCCTCGAGAGCGACTCCGCTCGCCGCTTCGCCGAACTGGTCGACAAATTTCTCGCGTCTTCATGCCGCAATGCCGACGCCGAAGCGCGGCTCCGCGCCAAGCTCACAACCTGGCGTGACAACGACTCACAATTGCAGTCACTCGCACAACGCTCTTTTCTCGTGAAGGAAGCCGCGGAAGCGTCCACTGCACTTTCATCACTGGGTACCGCAGGATTAGCCGCACTCGACTACATCGCAAAAGGTGGAAACGCACCCGACGCCTGGAAGACCCAACAAACCGCAACGATCGCGGAGATCCAAAAGCCCAAAGGCCAACTGCTGGTCGTCCCCTCAGCAGCCGTGCAAAAACTAGTCGACGCCGCGGCTACTCCAGGCGCCTGCCCAACAAAACAGTAGCTAATCGCGGTAGGCGGCTTTCAAAACCGGGTGCCGCACCCTTCGTTTCTAAGGGTGCGGTTTTTCTCTCAACTACAACCACACGAAATTCGCGAAGCAAAAACGCGTATCAACTCTCCTACCGCACTCCCGCTTCCTGCGGCGCCTGATTGTGGCAAACCCCCGCCCCCGCATCTCTGAACGTTCCGCCCGGCACAGGAACGAATTCCCACGTATAAGCATGCGGCGACAACATCACCTTCAGCACTCCAAACGTACCCGCATCCCGCACTTCGCTATTTGGAATCGCGAATCCAAGCGGATCGTGACTTCGTCCGCCGGTCCCCACCACAATCTCTCGTATGCCATGCGTAAAATCCAGCTTCCCTTCTGGATCCTGCGGCGCAAACCGCTCGTACGAATGCTCATGACCCACCAACATCAAGTCCGCATGCGCCTCATAAAGATCGATCCACAATTGTCTCAACTCCGGATGCACCGCATGCTTCCGGAAAATTCCGCTGCTGTACAAGGCATGATGTCCATACGCCGCAATGCACGAATTCCCATGCGCTTTAAGATCATCGTGGAGCCAAAGTTCCTGCGGCGATCCTTTGCCGCAACCTCCCACTCCCGGCGCCGCGCAATTCGTATTCAGCACCACGATGTGCCACACGCCAAGATCGTAACTGTAGTAGCCTTTGCCCGCTGGCCCCGCCTGCTCGCCCCAATACTGAAAATATGCCGCCGCTCCCGGATCCGCATACTCGTGGTTCCCCAGCGCTGGCCGCGTGCGATCCTTGAATTTGCCCCAGGTCGCGCCATAGCAATTTTTGAATTCGGCCGCGCTCCCATGTTCGTAAGCCAGATCACCGGCCGCGAACACCGCTCCCGGAATTTTCTCGATAAGCTTAGCGGTCGCCTCAGCGCCTTCGGGGTATTTACAACTCGCAATGTCGCCCGCACCCACTAGCACATACGTGTCGGCAGGCGCCGCGCTTTGCGGCGCAGGCAACTCAGAAGTTTTCACTGGAGCGGTAGCTTGCGGTGGCTTCGTCTGCGCGGAAGCGCGTATCGGCATCATGGCCAGTAGCAGGGCCGCCAAAAGCCATTTAGAACGTGTCAGAAGGCCTGCAACTCGCACATAACGTGTCATCGCCGCCGCCCATCAAAGTAAAGGGATTGAAACTCGTAAAAATTCAACATAGGAACCTAGGTCAAGGACTGGCTAGCCTACCACGCGACGCCAGCTGCCCCAGTTCACGGAATCCCGATGTGGGCCTTGTTACCCTGTTTCTAGAGGAACCGCCGATAAAAATATTGATCTTTATTGGCCCACAAACAACTCTAAATAAAGAGTTTATGTGGAGCAGATTTCAAATGGGCATTGACTTGTACGGAGGGACGGGATACACTCATTTACGACTGAATCGGTCGCATATCGCACGGATTTACATAGGGCAACTCGCGACCCTAATAAATGTTCAAGCTGTCTAAAAAAGCGGACTACGGGCTCATCGCCGTCAAGCATTTGGCGACACATCGCAACGGCCACGCCTGTAGCGCCAACGAGATTTCCGAAGAATATGGAATCTCCACGACTTTGATGGCCAAGGTGCTGCAAAAGCTGGCTCGTAATGGCTTGGTTGCCGCTACCCATGGTTCCAGCGGTGGCTACCAACTGGCGAAGAGCCCGGAAAACATCAGCGCGCTGGATGTAATCTCCGCGATTGATGGTCCTGTCCTGATCACCTCGTGCGTGACCAGCCACGGAAATTGCGACGCCACCGATAAATGCTCCGTACGCGAGCCGCTGCGTCGCGTCAACGAGAGCATCATGCAAGTTCTCAGCACGGTAACGATTTCGCAGATGAGCGAAGACCCGCCAGAGCCGGTGCTCATCGCATTGTCGGGCGCGGTACGCTGACGCCCGCCACATAAGGATTGGAGTAGGAGACGAAAATGGCCGTAAAGCTGCCGATTTACATGGATAATCACGCGACCACGCCGGTTGACCCGCGCGTCGTCGAAACCATGCTGCCGTATTTCACTGACAAGTTCGGCAACGCTGCCAGCCGCAATCACTCGTTTGGCTGGGCCGGCGAAGAAGCCGTCGAAACTGCGCGCGCGCAGGTCGCCTCTCTGATCGGTGCGAGCCCGAAAGAAATTATCTTCACCAGCGGCGCCACCGAGTCCGACAACCTGATGATCAAGGGCGTCGCGGAAATGTACCGCGAAAAGGGCAATCACATCATCACCCAGGCCATCGAGCACAAGGCCGTCCTTGATACTTGCAAGCGCCTGGAGAAATACGGCTACGAAGTCACCTATTTGCCCGTGCAGAAAGATGGTCGCGTCGATCCAGAAGACGTTCGCAAAGCGATCACGCCAAAAACGATTTTGATCACCATCATGTACGCCAACAATGAAATTGGCGTGATCAATCCGATCGCGGAAATCGGCAAAATCGCCAAGGAACACGGCATTATTTTCGCCGTCGATGGCGTGCAAGCGGTTGGCAAGATTCCGGTAGACGTGCAGAAAGACAATATCGATCTGCTCGCCATCTCTGGCCACAAGATCTATGGACCCAAGGGCGTTGGCGCGCTGTATGTCCGCCGCCGTAACCCGCGCGTTCAATTGTCCGCCATCATTGACGGTGGTGGCCACGAGCGCGGCATGCGCTCCGGCACCCTCAACGTCACCGGCATCGCCGGCTTGGGTAAAGCCTGCGAAATCGCCCATCAAGACATGCCCAAGGAAGCCGAGCGCATGCGCAGCCTCCGTGACCGCCTCCGCAAAGGCCTGGAAGCCAAGCTCGACGAGGTTTTCATTAATGGTTCGATGGAGCACCGGCTCCCGAACAATCTCAATATGAGCTTCGCCTACGTCGAAGGCGAATCCTTACTCATGGGCATTAACGATATTGCTGTATCCAGCGGCTCTGCATGCACCTCAGCAACCCTGGAACCCAGTTATGTACTCAAAGCTTTAGGCGTAGGTGAAGACCTGGCGCACACGTCCATCCGCTTTGGCCTCGGACGCTTCAATACCGAGGAAGAAGTGGATTACGTGGTGGATAAGCTGACCCAGGTGGTCACCAAGCTCAGAGAGTTGTCGCCCCTGTACGAAATGGCCAAGGAAGGCATCGACATCTCTAAAGTAAAGTGGCAAACAGCCTGACGATTTCATCTAAATAAGCGAAGGACTAAAAATGGCTAACGACGGCACAATTCGGATTCATCGTTCGATCGCAGGCTCGGGTGCGGCTTTTCGCGTCACCTTTGTTCCTTACGACTCCGACGATCAGGGCGTTGCGGGCGTTCGTTCTTTTCACGAAGCCCAGCAGGTCCGCGCATTTTTGAAGACTCTGGGAGTAAGCCAGGACTTGATCGCCGATGCGTTGCGGCAGCTCGCCGCGGGTCGCTCGGCTTCCTTGCCTAACGTCTCTCTCTCCGAGTCAGCGGTAAAGAACGCCGGCCTGACCACGGCGGCAGCCACAGCAGGCGGCCGCCGCTAAATCTCTTCCGTGTAGGGGCGCAGCAAGCTGCGCCCTAACTCGGCAGGGTTCTAGCGTTTGGGTAAGCTCGAGCGCCGTTCGTTATGTAGCGGCCGCCTTCCGAGGCGGGCGCACTTGGGTTTCAGCTTTGATTTAGGTAGTTGGGCAGCATTCAGCGAAGGAGTAACAAAATGGCATACAGCGACAAAGTAGTAGATCACTACAACAATCCCCGCAACGTCGGCAGCATGCCCAAAGAAGATCCCAATGTTGGCACGGGACTCGTGGGAGCGCCGGAATGTGGCGACGTCATGAAGCTGCAGATGAAGATTAACCCCGACACTAACGTCATCGAAGAAGCCAAGTTCAAGACCTTTGGTTGCGGTTCGGCAATCGCCAGTTCCTCGCTCGCCACCGAGTGGGTCAAGGGCAAGACCGTTGAAGAGGCTCTCAGCATCAAGAACACCGACATCGTGCGCGAGCTGTCTCTGCCTCCAGTCAAGATTCACTGCTCGGTCCTCGCCGAAGACGCCATCAAAGCCGCCATCGGCGACTGGAAGAAAAAGCACGGCATCGAAGTCCCGGCAACCGAACGCGCCGCGCACTAAGCAGCGAGTAGCACAGGCACTCCTGCCTGTGCACGGTGTCTAGCGCCATTCGGTCTGTAGCTAGCGGCTCCGAGCGGTTGTCGTCCTTGAAGCTATTCAAAAAAGGATAGCGGAAGGATCTCAACCGATCCGGTTGAGCAGCCGTAAAGGATTTTAGCCATGAGCACCACAACCACAACGCCAAACATCGCCGCGATCCATCTGACGGAACGCGCCGCTCAGAAAATCCGTGCGCTTCTGGAAAAAGACGGCGTACCGGTCGAACAAGGCGGCCTCCGCGTAGGCGTCCAAGGCGGTGGCTGCTCCGGGCTGTCTTACGCAATGCGACTGGATACCCAGGCTCGCGATCGTGACAAAATTTTCGAGGAATTCGGCGCTCGCCTCTTTGTCGATCCCAAGAGCTTGCTGTACCTGAATGGCACCACGCTCGAATACGAAGAGACGCTGATGCGCCAGGGGTTCGTTTTCCAGAATCCCAACGCCGCCAGAAACTGCGGCTGCGGCAGCTCCTTCACGGCGTAATCCCCAGCCGGCTAAGTTGCTTAGAATCAACACTTGCGTAAGTGTTGATAATAAAGGGCTTTAATCACTGTGGATTGATACAGTTACAAAATTTCAGGGGTGCATGATTGCACCTCCTTAGCTGTTTCAAAGACTCGATGAACGCTCCTTCCAAATCCTCGTCGTTCACTGGCGCGGACAAGCACGGCTCGCATAAGAACGATCACTTCTCGCTCTTCGGCCTGCCTCGCAAGCTCTGGATCGAAATGAGCACCCTGGAGCAGAAGTTTCTCCAGCTCAGCTGGAAGCTCCATCCCGACAATTTCGTAAATGCGCCCGCCACGGAGCAGGAGCATTCGCTGAAGGAAAGTTCGCAACTGAACGACGCATATCGCGTGCTGCGCGATCCCGTCGCTCGCGTCGAGTACCTGCTTGAAATCGAAGGCACGCGCAAGGAAGGCGAACAGAAACAGCAAGCGCCTCCCGAACTGCTGGAAGAAGTTTTTGAGCTCAACGAATCGCTCGACGAACTTCGTGAAGCGAAAGCTTCCGGCGGCGATCTCGCAACACTGAAACTGAAACTCGAAGCCGCGCAAAGCAGCTTCCAGGAAAAATTAGCGGACGTGGATTCGGAGCTGCAAAGCGCCGCCAAACAGTGGGACGCGGCGATCGATGCTCAGGCCAGCGATAACGATCGCAAAGCCATCATGGTTCGCTTGAACGAACTACTGAATCGCCGCTCCTACATCCGAAACCTGGTAAACAATGTTCAAAAGGAGCTTTAGCGTATCGGAAGTCTGGTGAACAAGATTTAAGGAGCTTTAGCTCCGGAACCTGTAGCTCAGGCCTTCAGGCCTGAGGCTTTTCGAAGACGCGAGCACAGATCAAACATGGGACGCATCGTAGGAATCGATCTCGGCACAACGAACAGTCTGGTCGCGTATACCGATCCGCAGACCAACGCGCCGAAGTGTATCGTTGGCCCGAACGGCAGCACCCTTTGCCCCTCGGTTGTCAGCGTGGATGCCGACGGCAGCATCATCGTTGGCGAACCTGCGCGCCGTCGGCTGCTCACTCAACCGGAACGCAGCATCTATTCGGTGAAACGCCTTATGGGCCGCGGCGTCGCCGATATCCAGGACGAACTGCGTTTGTTCCCGTTTCGCATAGATTCCTCCAGCAAAAATGTGATCCGCGTAAAGCTTGGCGACAAGTTCTTTACCGCGCCCGAAATTTCCTCGTTCATTCTGCGCGAACTCAAGAACTGGGCCGAAGCACACTTTGGCGAAACTGTCGATCGCGCGGTGATCACTGTGCCTGCCTACTTCAATGACGCGCAGCGCCAGGCCACCAAAGACGCCGGAAGAATTGCCGGCCTTGAGGTTCTGCGCCTGGTGAACGAGCCCACCGCTGCCGCGCTCGCTTATGGACTCCACGAAAAGCAACGTGGCCGCGTCGCCGTCTACGATCTTGGTGGCGGAACATTCGACATCTCTGTCCTGAAACTGATTTCCACTGGCGAAGGCGACATTTATCAGGTGCTCTCCACCAACGGCGACACGCACCTGGGCGGCGACGATATCGATAATTTTCTGCAAGCTTCCGCCAACGCGGAGATCTCAAGGCAGCACAACGTCGATGTCATCAGCAAACCGGAATTGACGCAGGAACTGCGCAAGGCGCTCATCGCCATCAAACATCAGCTGTCGGAAAAAGAATCGGCGACCCTGCGATTTGCCCTGCCCAATGGCGCCGTTTTTGTGCATGAATTTTCTCGCAAAGCGTTCGAGTCGATGATTCGTCCGATTGTCGATCGAACCATGGGCCCTGTGAAGCAGGCGCTTGCCGACGCGCATCTTACGCCCGCTGAAATCGACGAAGTCGTGCTGGTAGGCGGTACCACGCGCACGCCACTGATTCGGCAAACGGTGGAGGAATATTTCAAGCGCAAGCCTCACACCGAATTGAATCCCGATGAAGTCGTCGCGCTCGGCGCAGCGGTGCAGGCCAACATCCTCGATCACGGTGTGCAAGACATGCTGCTGCTTGACGTCACCCCGCTTTCGCTGGGCATCGAAACGTATGGCGGCGCCGTGGCGAAAATTATCCCGCGCAACTCCACCATCCCCGCCAGCGCGCAAGAGATGTACACGACGGGCGTCGACAACCAAACCGGCATCGACATCCATGTTTTGCAAGGTGAACGAGAACTGGCAAAGGATTGCCGCTCGCTGGCGCGCTTTACGCTAAAAGTTCCGCCAGCTCCCGCAGGTTTGCCACGGATCGAAGTGCGTTTCCTGATCGACGCCAATGGCATCCTGCAGGTCGGAGCAAAAGATCTGCGAAACGGTCAGCAGCACTCCATTGAAGTGCAGCCCAGCTATGGCATCAACGATTCCGAAATCGAGCGCATGCTCGAGGAATCCATCGAATATGCCGAGCAGGATTTCGCCGAGCGCCAGGTGATCGAAGCGCGCACCGAATCGGAAGCAATTCTGAGCGCCACGCAGAAGGCGCTTGGCAGCCCAGCGGCGTCGACGTTGTCATCTGAAGATCGCGGCAAAATTGAAACCGCCGTGGCCGCGCTCAAAGAATCCGTCGCCGGCAACGATTACAAACTCATCCGCAAGCGCATCGACGAACTGAATCAGGCGACAGAACAGCTTGCGGAACTGGTGATGAACAGCGCAGTATCAAATGCGTTGGAAGGCCGCAAAATCGCCGAAGTCTAAGGAACACAGGCACTCCTGCCTGTGCAGTTGACGGAGGCCCAGCCGGACGACGTGTGCGGCCGGAACATGGTGTTTTACAAAGCAGCATGATTGTCCTAGCGCGAAGCGAGCTGCGCCGTAACTCGGCAACTCGTAAAATGTAAGCGCGACCCGATCTTGTAGCGGCCGCCTTCCGAGGCGGGCGCCTTTGAAGTAAGCAGAGGAGAGCAATCATGGGTGGCAACAACCCATACATCGAAGAAGTAAAATACACGCCGGCGACGAAGAAATATAAGGTGACCTTTCTTCCCAGCGGCAAGACCATCGAAGTCGATCCAGCGCAAATCCCTTACGGCCACAACGGCCTTCCCGGCAGCATCCTGGATATTTCGGAAGGCATCAAAGCCGGCCTGGATCATGCGTGTGGGGGAGTTTGCGCCTGCTCGACGTGCCATGTGATCGTCAAGGAAGGTCTGGAATCGTGCAATGAAGCCACGGACGCCGAGCTTGACGAGCTGGACATGGCTCCGGGCATCACGCCGAAATCGCGGCTGGGCTGCCAGACGGTGCCAGACGGAACCACCGACATCGTTGTCGAGATTCCCGAGTGGAACAAGAACTACGCTCGAGAGCTTGATCATTAAGCGATTTCAATTGTTCGCGCCACTTGTGTTTTCTCGATAGATCTATCGCAGTGACACGTCTTTTTCTGCAGGAGCGTCAATGCCTCCAACGTTCGATTGGGATGACATCGAAGATATCGCCATCGCGCTGACGGACAAATATCCGGATACTGATCCGCTGACGGTGCGCTTTACCGACATGCACAAATGGATTACGGAGCTCGCCGGCTTTTCCGGCGATGCCAAAGCCTCGAACGAAGGCAAGCTTGAGGCAATTCAGATGGCATGGCACGAAGAGTTCCAGGATCGCCAGAGCTAGGCGCATTTTACGTTCTTCGCGGCAATAAGACTCCAACCTTCCCAATGAATGTTCGTCGACTAATCGCCTCCGATGCCGAAGCGATGTATCGTCTGCGGCTGCACGCGCTGGAATCCGATCCGAAAAGTTTTCGCGAATCGCTCGAAGAACTCCGCACGGTTGCGGTCGCCACCTACGCTGAACGCCTGGGCACGAATGCCGACGATAATTTCGTTTTAGGCGCCTACGATGATCAAGATTCCGATGCGCAAAAAATCATTGGCATGGTCGGCTTCTATCGCGAACAGCAACTCAAGTGCCGGCACAAAGGCTGGATTTGGGGAATGTTCGTGGTCGAGAATCACCGAGGAAAGAGAATCGGACGCGCGCTGGTGACGCAAGCAGTTGCGAACGCGAGGAAAATCAGCGGCCTGCGAACTATTCGGCTGACGGTTTCAACGACCCAGGAGGCAGCGCGCAAACTTTACGCGAACTGCGGGTTCCGTGTCACCGGCCTTGAGCCGCAAGCAATGATCGTGAGCGGAGAATCGATCGACGAAGAGCAAATGATGCTTGATCTCTGATTAGAGCGGATGAATCGACTTTCCCATTTATCGAATCGATAGAGATTAAGCAATCACAGACGTACAAGCCCGCGAAGCAACAGCGTAAAAGCGCATAGCTGTTCTTTTTTTCGTACGACTGATGCCTTCACGCGGTCTCGGCTGCTCGAGCCTTTTGGCACGCGGTGGTCTCTTCCACCATCCGACGAAGCGCGGACTCCGCTTCCATGGGAGTTTCGTATCTGCCTTCCTCCCATTGCTTCTTGGTTTCCGCGAGCAACCTATTGATTGCTCGCCGGCACGCCGGACTTTTCTCCGCTTTGAGTTGTTCCGCCAGTTGATCGAGATATTCGGTATCCATGGGCCCTTCCCCCTCACGCTGCAAGTTGGATGAAGAAGAATGGCAGACAGGTGCGACGTGCGCTGTACCTTCGGCCGGGTATCCGCGCGATAGTTGCCGTAAGCCGCAATTCAAGATTGGCCGCACCTGTACGTTGGGCCGACTTTCCGGCCTTTGCACACAACTCTAGACTGCAGGAGTGGGTAAGCGTGTGGGTCGGAAAGAACGGACGAAATGCTCAGGCTTGACTATATCTCCTGTATTTTGACGGTCGTTTCGACGGTGCTGGTGGGCAAGAAACTGTGGCATGGGTGGGTGATCGCCGCGGCCAACAGCATTATCGTGTGCATCATCGGCATGCGCACCGCACAGTTCGGATTTGTACCGGCCAACCTGTTTTGCATGGGACTGTACGCAAACAATCTATGGAGCTGGCGGAGCAAAAAGCCATGAATACTCAAAAAATGGTGACCGCAAGGCGCGCCTTCGCGCTGGCCGTCCTGGTAGCTGCGAGCGCGGCGGTGACGAATTCGGCGCGCGCGCAATCTTCGGAAGAGAAGCGACCGGTGAAGCATTTAGTGACGCCAATCGTTCCAGATTTGGCACGCAAGCTCAATCTCAGCGGAACCGTACGTATTGAAATCACTATCGCACCGGACGGAAGCGTGCGGCGAACGCGAGTACTGGGCGGACATCCATTGTTGGCCCTGGAAGCGGAACGCGCGGCGCAAAAGAGCACCTTCGAACCCGCCGCGAAAGAAACCACTGAGGTAATCGATTTCAAGTTCTAAGGGAACGATTGCTTCAGCGCGTGATCACCACGCATACGCCCCCATGGGCTGGTCAGCCTGACTCACCGCGATGCAAAGGAACTCCCTTGAGACACGGTCCGCAGCAGCTTACGCGGCGCTCTCGGTCGAATCCCCGACGGAAAAATACGTGCAATCCGGATGATGGAAGACCAGCGCACTGACGCTGGCTTCGGGATCCATCATCATGCCTTCGGTAAGCTGCACACCGATTTCTTCAGGGCGTAATAGATTCCACAGCGGCGCCTGATCATCGAGATTCGGACACGCGGGATAGCCAAAGCTGTAGCGCTTGCCGCGATACCGCGACGTGAACCTCTCCGCCATTTGCAGCTCCGGAGGATCCGGGAAGCCCCAGTCTTCGCGGATACGGCGATGCAGCCATTCGGCGCAGCCTTCCGCGGTTTCAATTGCGAGCGCCTGCAAACCGTGTGACTTGAAGTATTCGCCGGCGTTCTTCTCTTTCTCCGATCGCTCGCGCACGCCTTCGCCTGCGGTGACCACGAACAGCGCCAGATGATCGCGTTGCTCGTCTTTCGGCGGAAGTACGTAATCGCTGAGGCACAGGAAATCGCCGGTGCGCTGACGCTGGAACTTGAAGGTGTGCAGCGGCGTCGAACCGCCGGGCGCGAACAAGTGGAGCGCGTTGCCCTCCGGTTCGGCCTCGAAGAATTGCCACACCGCACGAATCTTCATGAACCCAGCCGCTTCGTTCTTCACTTCCTCCATGCTGGCAAAAAGCTCCAGCGCCTTGGGGTCGCGTTGCGCCAGCCGCTTTTCGAAGTCGCCCTTAAAGCCCATGTGCCGGCCGTACAGCATGAAGGGATTCACGTACGACCACACTTCGTGCAGATCCGGCACGATGCGCACCTTGCGGTCAAGATAAGCGACCGGAGGAATCGGCAGATCGGCGCGCACCTTGGGCGAATGCTGTGGCACCGGGATTGCCGCAACTCGCACGGTTGTCGAAATCGTGGGCGCGCCATTACCCGATGTCATCGTGTGCTTGCTCAGCACCTGTTCGCGCATCCCCGGATCCATCAACTCATTCATCAAACGCAAGCCGGTCATTGCGTCTTTCGCGTAGCAGACCGCTTTGCCGTAACTCGGGGCAATTTTTTGCTCGGTGAATTTTGCGGAAAGCGCAGCGCCGCCCACCAGCAGCGGGATCTCGACGCCGGCGTCCTTCAAATCACTGGCAGTGATCACCATCTGCTGCGCGCTTTTCACCAAGAGGCCGGAAAGCCCGATCGCATCCGGCTTGTGTTCTTCGTAGGCCTTGATCAAGACATCCGGCGGCACTTTGATGCCTAGATTCACCACGTCATAGCCGTTGTTCTTGAGGATGATCTCGACCAGGTTTTTCCCGATGTCGTGAACGTCGCCTTTTACCGTGGCAAGCACGACGCGGCCGCGCTTCGCCGTGTCGGCTTTCTCCATGAACTGTTCGAGATGCCCGACGGCCGTCTTCATCGCTTCGGCCGATTGCAGCACTTCCGCGACGATCAGCTCATTGGCATTGAAGAGCCGCCCAACTTCCGCCATGCCAGCCATCAGCGGCCCATTTACGATGTCCAGCGGAGCCGCACCTTCCGCGCGCTTACGGTCGAGGTCTTCGATCAGTCCGTCGCGCGTGCCTTGCACGATGTAGCTGGCCAGCCGCTCATCGAGCGGCAAGTCCGCGGCCGAAGCTTTGGTCTTTTTTGTTGCGGTCCGGAAATGCTCGGTGATCGCCGCGATGTGGAATTGGTTGACGGCCGCGCGCTGCTCCTTGCTCTGCTCGCGCCAGTCCTTTGGCGCATCGCGCAGCAACGCCGCTTGCGGATGATCGGCGGGAATCTCCGTCGGCGGATACGAGAAGAGCAGGTTTTCGGCGAGCTTTCGCTCCTTTTCGGGTATGGACGCAAAGCGCTCGATTTTCTCGGTGTTGACGATCGCCAGATCGAGCCCGGCTTTCGTGCAGTGGTACAGAAAAACCGAGTTCACCACTTCGCGCGCGGCTGCCGGCAATCCGAACGACACGTTGGAAATGCCAAGAATCGTGCGCGTGTCCGGGAGTGCCTGCTTGATGAGCCGGATGCCTTCCATGGTTTCCACCGCGCCGCCGATGTAGTTCTCGTCGCCGGTCGCGCAAGGGAACACCAGCGGATCGAACACGATATCTTGCGAGGGCAGGTGATAATTCTCGGTCAGCAATTTGTAGCTGCGTTGCGCGATGGCCAGCTTGCGATCACGCGTAAATGCCTGCGCCTGCACCGGATCCTCATCGATGCATCCGACCACGACGGCAGCGCCGAAATCGTGTGCGATCGGCACGACACGCTCGAACTTTTCCTCGCCATCCTCCAGATTGATGGAATTGATGATCGCTTTGCCCTGGCAATACGTCAGCGCCTGCTCTATCGCCGTTGGATCGGTGGTGTCCACCATCACCGGCGCCTTGATCTTGCGGATCAGCTTTTCGTAGAACAGCGGAATGTCTTTTTTCTCGTCGCGCTCCGTGCTCTGCAGGCACACGTCCACGACCTGCGCTCCGCCGCGTACTTGCCGGCGCGCGACTTCGCTGGCCTCTTCCCACTTTTCTTCTGCTACCAGGTTTTTGAACAGCCGTGACCCGATAACATTCGTCCGTTCGCCGACCAGCAAGGGCCGCGTGCTGTCTTCCGCCTCGATGGTGTCGATCCCAGAATAAATGGCGCGATGTGCCTCGGCCGGCCGTACCCGGGGCTTCTTGCCATCAGCCATTTGCGCGATCGCGCGAATGTGCTGCTCGGTGGTGCCGCAGCATCCGCCCACCAAATTCAGCCAGCCATGATCGACGAATTTCTCCAGCTGTGCCGCCAGCGAAGTCGGCGTCTCCAGGTACTTGCCTTCTTCGTCGGGCAAACCTGCGTTCGGATAGCAAGATACAAATTCGCCGGTAAGCTGGCTCAACGTGCGGATGTGGTCGGTCATGAACTCCGGCCCGGTGGCGCAATTCATCCCGAACGCGAGCGGCTTGGCATAGCGCAGTGAAGCCCACATCGCCTCAATCGTTTGACCGGCAAGCATCGAGCCCATGGCTTCGATGGTCACGGAGATGACGGTCGGGACATCCATGCCGATTTCGCGCGATAACCGCTGGATCGCCAGCAACGCCGCCTTGATGTTGCGCGTATCCTGCGCGGTTTCCACCAGCAGAAGGTCCGAGCCGCCCTCAATCAGGCCCTTGGCCTGGATGTAGTAGGCCTCGCGTAGCTCGTCGAAGGTGACCCCACCAGTCACCGTGATGGCCTTAGTCGTTGGCCCCATCGAACCAGCCACAAACCGCGGCTTCCCGGGTTTAGAAGCCTGATCGGCTGCCTGCCTGGCCAGTTGTGCCGAAAGCCGGTTCAGTTCCGGTGCATCGGCCGCCAAGCCGTATTCGGCCAATACGATGGGTGCTCCGCCAAAGCTATTCGTTTCAATGATATCCGCGCCAGCCTCGAAATACTTACGGTGAATATCCAGCACCACATCCGGCCGGGTTCGCACCAGATTCTCGTTACAGCCCTCGAGCGATGCACCGCCGAAATCCGCCGCGGTTAGGTCGGCCTGCTGCAGCATCGTCCCCATCGCGCCGTCCAGCACGAGGATTCGCTGCGATAACAACTCCCGGAGGGCTTTCGCTGATTCGTTTAGATCGCGCATCTCTTGTAGACCTCATTTTACAGGCCTTTCGCCCTATTATCGAACTCCGTTCCATCCAACCAGTGCTTTTGAAGCACGAACGGTAGGTATCGCCATTCGGGCCGGGGCCAAACGATTCCTTAATGTCACGTAACAGCTAGAGAACAACGGCGGGAATCGGTCTTGCCCGTTTGTACAGTTTTCAATACGCTGACCACTAGTGGCTACGAAACGAACCATCGCAAAATTAACCGTATGTATCCTCTCGCCGCACCCGCTGGTGCTGAGCGAGTTTGAGCGGCTGCTTGCCAAGCCGCAATTCAAGGTCTCATCGAAACACCTCGAATCGACGCTGGCGCCTGATCTTCGCAATCTGGAGCCGCCGGTCGCGCAGGTGTATGTGATCGACGCGCACGCCGCGCGGCCGGCGACCGGCGCGCTGCTTGCCAATATTCTTGAACGCTTTCCGGAGTCTCGCCTGATCGTTGTCGGAGAACAGCTCAGCGACGCGAATAGTTATTCGCTGCTGCGCCTCGGTGTGAAGGGTTTGCTCACTTATGTCGAAGCGCGCGAGCAATTAATCCGCGCGCTGCCATTGGTTGCGGCTGGCGGATTTTGGGTTCCGCGCTCGGTTCTATCCGGCTTCGTGGACTCCATCCTTACGGGACAAGGTCGCCGCCTAAAGACGGATACGGTCACCAATCTCAGCCGGCGCGAACAGGAAGTATTGGACTCACTGCTGGAAAATCTTTCGAATAAAGAAATCGCCAGCAAGCTCAACATTGCCGAGCGCACCGTAAAGTTTCACGTTTCGAACTTGCTGAGTAAATTCGGTGTTCGGCGACGTGCTGACCTGATATTGCTTACCTTCCAGCGCCGCATGGCGCAGCCCTAAAAATCGATGCAATGAAGTAAAGAAGCAACGAACGGCCGTTACCCAGAGCCGCTCGCTTCATGTTCTATCCCGCTGACCCCTACTTCACCTTTTTGTAGATTGGCTCGCTCTCTCGATCAACGCAAAAAAGCCGCCCATCAGCTAGGCGGCCTCCGGATCTTACTCGATTACTTCTTTACTTCGTTTCTTCAGTCTCCTAGTGAATAGCGCACGATGTACCACAATGCTTTGATCCCATCCTTCCAAGTAATCTTTTTTCCTTCTTCATACGTTCGCCCGGCGTAGCTGATGGGCACTTCATAAATGCGCCAATGCTTTTTGGCTATTTTCGCAGTTATCTCCGGCTCAAAACCGAATCGATCTGACTTCAACTGGATGCCCTGCAAAACTTCGCGACGGAACACTTTGTAGCAGGTCTCCATGTCCGTCAGTTTTAAATTGGAAAAGATATCGGACAGCAGCGTCAGACTTTTGTTGGCCACGTAGTGCCAGAAATAATGCACGCGTTGTGGGCCGCCCAAAAAACGAGATCCATACACCACATCCGCACGCCCATCCAGAATTGGTTCCAGTAATTTCGGATAGTCGCGTGGGTCATACTCGAGGTCCGCGTCCTGTACCAACACGATGTCACCGGTAGCCTCGGCGAAACCGCGGCGCAAAGCCGCGCCTTTGCCCTGATTTTGCGTCTGAAAAAAGATTCTTATCTCAGGCAGCTCAATGGGATCGCCACCATCCAGGGCTGCGACAGTAGCTTCTCCATCAGCTCGCCGCTTGGCCCAATCCTGAAGGATTTGCCGCGTTCCATCCTTCGAACAATCGTCCACCAGGACGATTTCCTTGCGCCCATCGGTTTCCTGCACGCGCCGCAAAATTTCATGGATGGTAGCTTTTTCGTTGTAAACGGGGATGACGATCGACAATTTGGGGTCGATTAGAGCATCGGGATTGCGTCGCGGGCGCGCCATACAAAGCAGGCAATTGTAACGGCGCGTAGCGAGTCGAGTAAAGCTGCTCCGCACTCAGCCGGATTTAAAAGCTGAAAAGGAGGGATCGTTTTGCGCTCCCATGTAACGCCTACTCGTAGCGCAGCGCCACCATGGGATCGACCTTCATCGCTCGCCGCGCTGGTACGTAGCATGCCGCCAGC
Source organism: uncultured Acidobacteriota bacterium (assembly GCA_963788725.1). Lineage (GTDB taxonomy): Bacteria > Acidobacteriota > Terriglobia > Acidiferrales > UBA7541 > Acidiferrum. The sequence goes on from CAWBHT010000004.1 coordinate 214,746, forward strand.
GCCACTGCCAGCAACAGCAACGCCACGGCGCAGAACGTCAGCGGGTCGGCGGCTCCTACGCCAAATAACAAACTGGACAGAAATCGCGTCAATGCGAATGATCCCAGCAATCCGACTGCAATTCCTACAAACGCCAACCGTGCGCCGCGCCCCAAAATCAATGCCAGCATGTTTGCCGGTCGCGCGCCCAGCGCCATACGAATGCCAATCTCTTGGGTGCGCTGCCCCACGGTGTAGCTCATCACTCCGTAGATCCCGACCGCAGACAAAATCAGCGCGAGGCCCGCCAGCACCGCAATCAAGACCGTCGAAAATCGTCGAGGGGACACCGATCGCGACAACAAACCGTCCAGCGTGGTCACCTCCGTCACCGGCAACGTGGGATCGATCCGATGCACTGCTTCGGTCACCGCGGCTGCGGTCGTACTCGGCTCCTGCGTCGTGCGCACCAGCAGATGCTTCGTCCAGCCACCGACGAAATACGAATCGTAAGTCAGCTCCGCGTCCAAACCGAACTGATGCACATTGCCAACCACGCCTACGATGGTGGTCCAGCAAGGCTTCGGATCCAGCGAGCAGAAATTCAAACGGCGTCCGACCGGATCCTGATTCGCGAAAAATCGCTGCGCCAGCGATTCGTTGATCACGATTTTGTCCTGCGTTGACCAGTCGTCGCGCGTCAACAGCCTTCCACGAAGCAGCGGAATCTGCATCATCGAAAAATAGCCTGGCGTCACCGTACGGACCTGCGAGACGGGACGCACGCCGTTCGCGGGAATCGCCTGTCCCTCGATCAGGAATCGAGAAGCTTCGCGGAGTTCCGTCGCCAGCGGCAGCGTACTGATTCCCCCTGCAGCCTTCACTCCCGGCAGGGCATTCACCTGCTCGATGATCTGATCGAATTGCAGTGACTGCTTCTTGCCCAGCTCGATGCCTTGTTCCGGCGTGAGCTTCGCTGCTTCCTCCGGAGCGAGCGCCGGCTGCGTTACTTGCAGGCTCAACATATGGTTGGGCTGGAATCCTGGCGACACGTCCAGCAAATGTTGAAAGCTCCGCAGCAGCAATCCGGCCCCAATCAGCGGCATGAGCGCGAGGGCAATCTCGCAGACCACCAGCGCATTGTGCAGGCGATGACTTCCTGGCGCGCCACTCCCTTTGCTGCCTTGCTTCAATATGTTGTTCAGATCACGAATACGCGCGCGAAGCGCCGGCAGCAACCCACAAAAAATTCCGGAGACTACGCACATACTCAACGTAAACAGCAGTACGCGCAAGTTGATGTGAGTGTCCTGCAAAATCGTAAGTTCGGGAGGAGCGAGCGCCGCCAGCGTCCGAATTCCGACCAGCGCCAGCAGCAATCCAGCCGCGCCTCCGCATAGCGCCAGTAACATACTTTCGGTGAGCAACTGCCGCATCAGTCGTCCGGGTTCCGCTCCCAAGGCCGTGCGCAACGCCATTTCCCGGTTCCGCGCCGCGTTTCGCGCAAGCAGCAAATTTGCGATGTTCGCGCAGGCGATCAGCAGCACCAGTCCCACCGCGCCAAACAGAACCAGTAGAGTTCTGCGCAGTTGCGCGGCCGAAGGATCTTCCAGCGCGACCACTTGCGTGCCCCATCCGTGATGAGAGTCTGGATACGCCGCTGTCTCTTGCCGGTTCAACGTCTCGACTTCAGCAGCTGCTTGTTCGCGCGTAACTCCGGGCCGGAGTCGCGCGATTGGCCCGATTCCATGATGAATATGGTCATCCAGGGGCCCGTAATACGGCATGGGCAACCACAGTTCCATCGATCGAAAAATTTGAAAAGTGGCTGGCAGTACACCGATGATGCGGACTTTTCGTCCATCAAGAGCAATTTCCCGGCCTACGACGGCTGGATCGGCGCCGAAACGCCTCTGCCAGTACGCGTGACTTAACAGCGCGACGTCACCGCCGCCGGCTTTGTCTTCTTCCGGCAAAAATGTTCGGCCGACCTGCGCTCGTATTCCGAGCGTCGAAAAAAGTCCGGCACTCGCGATGGTGGCCTGTACTCGTTCTGGCTCGCCGGTTCCCGTCACGTTGAAGCCTTGCGAAATTTCGCCGTACGCACCCATGGAAGAGAAACTCTTCGCTTCGCGCTGCCAATCCGTAAAGTCCCCTGGCGATATCCCCACCGCCTGGAATCCGGGATAGGTGTTCTTTATCTCCACCAGCGATTCCGGATGATCGTACGGCAGCGCGCGCAGGAGCACGTTCTCGACGACACTGAATATCGCGGTGTTTGCCCCGATCCCAAGAGCCAGCGTCAAAACCGCAATCGCGGTAAATCCGGGATTCTTCCGCAACGTCCGAAATCCAAATCGCAAATCGTCCACTACGTCGCTGATCCAATCGCCGCTGCTCATACCTGCCTCACTGATTTACTTCTTCTCGGTCTCTGTGATCTCCGCGGATTGTGTGGTGAGCGCTTCCTGTTGTCGCACAAGTTGATCGTCAACCTTATCTCAGACGGCTGGTCCAGGCTCTACGTAATCACCACGAGCTAGGCTCTTAGTCGAATACGGTATGATACAACCGCAAAAAGGGAGGCAGGCTTGATTCCACGTTACACCCGCGCCGAGATGGGCCGCGTCTGGAGCGACGCCAACAAATACGGTCGATGGCTGGACGTCGAAATAGCAGCCACGGAAACGCTCGCAGAAGCGGGACAGGTGCCGAAAGAAGCAGCCGCCATCATTCGCGCAAAAGCGAAGGCAGATCCCGCACGCATCAATGAGATCGAATCACACGTAAAGCACGATGTGATCGCCTTCACCATGGCGGTCGGCGAAACCATCGGCGATCCGACCGCCGCGCGCTGGCTCCACTACGGCATGACCTCCAACGACGTGGTGGACACCGCGCAGGCGCTGCTGGTGCGGGATGCGTCGCGTCTCATCGAGAAAAATCTGGTGATCTTCGGCGAGATACTGGACGTACGCGCGCACGAATTTCGCCACACTCCACAAATCGGCCGCACTCACGGAATCCACGCCGAACCCATCACCTTCGGCTTGAAGATCGCCAACTGGTTCGCGGAAAATCAGCGTAACATCGCGCGCTTTCGAGATGCCGCGGCGCAGATGGCCATTGGGAAAATTTCAGGCGCCGTGGGCAATGCTTCGCATCTGGGTCCGGAAATTGAAGAGAAGATCTGCAAACGCCTGGGCTTGAACGTTGCGCCAGTCGCTTCACAGGTGATCCAGCGGGATCGCCATGCGCATTACGTCAGCACTCTGGCGCTCATCGCCGCCACGCTGGAAAAAATCGCACTGGAAATTCGCCATCTGCAGCGTACCGAAGTTCGCGAAGCCGAAGAGCCCTTCGGCCACGAACAGCGCGGCAGTTCGGCGATGCCGCACAAGCGCAATCCGGTCACGTGCGAACAGGTCTGCGGCCTGGCACGAGTGGTGCGTTCGAATATGCTGGCGGCCTACGAAGACGTGAGTTTGTGGCACGAGCGCGACATCTCGCACAGTTCCGTCGAGCGCATCATCCTTCCTGATTCCACCATTCTCGTCGACTACATGCTCGCAAAGATGACCATGATCGTCGGGGAGATGCGCGTTTTTCCCCAGCGCATGATGCGCAATCTGGAACTGACGCACGGGCTGGTTTACTCCGGCCAGTTGCTGCAGGACGTCGTGGAAAAAGGCATGCCACGGGACGACGCGTACAAAGCGGTGCAAGAAAACGCCATGGCTGCATGGGAGTCGGACACCAGCTTTCGCGACCGCGTGGCCAACGACGCGCGCATCACTAAATATCTCGATGCCGCAGCGCTAGATCATACCTTCGAGCTTCAGCGACAGCTCCGCTATGTTGACGCTATTTTTGCTCGCGTATTCGGCGCGCACCCGGCGGACGAAAAATCCGTCGGGCATAAATCCGCAACAAACTAGCTTGAAAACTTTTGAGTCGCGGAAAATTCCGCTGACGCTTTTTTGGAAATTGGTGATGCAAAAAGCGAGAGCGCGAGCGAGTTGCCTCGATCGCGCTTGGTTCGCCTCTTCTGATTTCGACTTGCGCCGAGCTCAGCTGCGGAGGCGGAAACTCAGTTTTAACAGATGTACGAAGACAAAAGTACGAAAATCGCAGGATTTCTCTTCAGTGGGGTTCCAGTACTCGGCACAACTCTGAACAAAACAACCAGAAGCTACTCGACGCGCTGGACGTAGCGCGCTTCCGTTGTGTCCACTTTAATTCGGTCGCCTTCATTCACGAACGGCGGCACCGTCACTACCAGCCCCGTTTCCAGTGTCGCGGGTTTGCCAACCGCGCTAGCGGTGGCTTTTTGCAATGTCGGTTCAGTGGCTATCACTTTCAGTTCCATGGTGTCGGGCAGATCGACGCCAATGGGCTTCTCCTCGAAAAATTCCACTTTCACGATGGTGTTGGGAATCAGGTAATAGACGGTTTCGCCGAGCATTTCGCGCGTCAGGTGCATCTGTTCGTACGTTTCCGTGTTCATGAAGTGAAAGTCGTCGCCCTCGTTGTAGAGGTACTCATATTCCACTTCATCGAGAATGGCGCGATCGACAAATTCCTCGGCGCGGAAACGGTAGTCGATGATCGCCCCGGTTCGGAGATTTTTCATGCGGGTCTGCATCGAGCCACGCTTGTTGCCCGGCGTGCGATGCTCGGTGCTGAATACCGTGAAAAGCTGGCCCTCGTGCTGGATCACCATGCCGGGGCGGAGTTGCGTAGCTTTGACGCTGCTCATCGTTTTTCTGCGATCCCGGCGGACGGGGTCGACGGCTCCCTATCAAATGGACTGAGGTTCGAAAATTCCTGCAAGCGGCTTGCGGGTGCTGCGCCGTGCGGGATGACCTGCCTGCTGCGGGCAGGCTCGAGGCACGCGGACGAAAGGCGCGTCCAGCGCGGGTTCCAGTATAGCGGCGGGGCTCAAGGACGGTCAATCGTCGGCGTTCTTGCCCTCTTTGGCGTCGGCGCGTTTTAGCGCGGCTTCAGTCATGATTTTTTCGATGGTAGCGGGATCGCGCGGCAGGCGCTCGCTGAGGAACTTGTAGCCGGTGTCGGTGATCAGGACATCGTCCTCGATGCGCACGCCAAGATTTTCTTCCGGAATGTAAATGCCGGGCTCAATGGTGACCACCATGCCGGCTTCCAGCGGTCGGCAGTATTCGCCGGGATCGTGAACGTCTAAACCAATATTGTGGCCTAGTCCATGAATATAGTATTGGCCAAGCGGTTTGCCGTGCAGATCTTTGCCGTGCGTATTGATGTACTCGAAGGCGATCTTTTGCAGGCTCTGGTCGCCTTTAGGACAGAGAGTGACGCCGGGCTTAAGATGCGCCAACGCGGCGTTCTGCGCCCCTAGAACGATGTTGTAAATCTCCAGCTGACGCGGCGTAAATTTTCCACTGGCCGGCAGGGTACGCGTGATGTCGGCGGAATAGCCGGCATATTGCGCGCCGACGTCGAGCACGACAATGTCGCCATCCTGGATTTTGCGGGAAAGCCTGTCGTAGTGCAGCGCGGTGGAATTCGGACCCGCGCCTACAATCGGCGCGTAGCCTTCCGCTTCCGAACCGCCCATGGCGTGCACTTCCACCATTTTCGCCGCGACCTGATATTCGTATAGGCCCGCGCGCATCATCTTGTACGCCGCGATATGGCCGTCGAGCGAGAGATCGATGGCTTCCTTCAGGAAGCCGATTTCGCCGGGTGATTTAACCTGGCGCATCGCGCTGATCTGCGCGCGAAGGTCTTTCAGCTTGGAATTTGGCGCAGCTTGCCCCAGCCATTCGACAACTTCCTTTTCATGCGGGTAGCCGCCGTTTTCCTTTTCATAGGGGAGGATGGTGTAGATCTGCGGCGAAGTTTTTGCGAGTTTCTCGACAGTGGCCTTCATGTCGGCGAACGGCTGTACCTCGGCGAAGCCAGTGCGGCCAGCGATGCCCGGATCGGAGGGTGACATGCGCAGGCCGTTCCACTTTTCCTTGGCGGGATCCTTCGCCGGAAGAAAAAGAATTTCGCGCGGCGTGTCGGCAGTGGAAGCGGAGCGTGACGACGGCAAAATGAGCATCGCAGCGCCTTCTTCATTGTGGCCCGTCAGATAGTAGAAATTTTGTTCCTGCTCGAAGATATAGGTCTGGGCGAATTCTTCATGCCCGGTGAAGCCCCACAAAACAACGGGACCGTCAAGCTGCGCAGCCAGCTTGGCGCGACGCGCGGAGTAGACGCTGTTGGGTTCGCGCTCGCGCCGCTCTTGTGCTGCCGCGACCTTCGGGCCGACCAGCCCGACTAGGACGAGAACGATCAAACCTGAGACGAGCCTGCCAGACGTGTGCACAGAACGACCACTCATGGGAACACCTCACCACCGCAATGGCGGAGGATTGTAGCCGAAGAATGGAGTATGGGGAATGGCGGAAGGCTGTAAACGCGCCTAGTGCCTGCGGGCTTTGCGCGCGAACTAAAATGTCTCCATACGCCTACCATTCGGTCCAGGCACCACTGCGGAACTACTTGCCGCCGACGACGACAGCCGATTTGCCCTGCTCAGGCATCTGATCCACGCACAAAGAACGCGCACCTGAATAAACAGAGGCTCCTTGGGATCCTTTCTTAAATATCTTTTTCGCCTGGCATATCGTGCGGGTCCGCTGGGACTGTTCGCTGTCGGCCTGCTTGATTCCTCGGTCTTGATGCTGCCGCTGGGCAATGATTTTCTGATGCTGGCACTATCCGCCGGACACCCGAAGCGCGTGCCACTTTATGTGGCGGCCGCCACGATCGGATCAGTATGCGGTGTGCTGTTGACGGTGTGGCTATCGCGCAAAGCGGGAGACAAGGTATCGAAGGGTCGTGGGGGACGAACGCGGAAGTACATAGAGAAGCACACGAAGGAGAACGCAGGCTGGGCGCTGACGCTGGGGAGTTTGATGCCGCCGCCGTTCCCGTTCACGATATTTGTTGCGGCAGCCGCAGCCTTGAAGGTGCCGATGAAGAAGGTTTTGTCATTTGTGGCAGCAGGACGACTACTGCGGTTTACGGCTGAAGGTTTGCTGGCGATTCACTATGGACGGTGGATCTTGTCGCTGGCAAATTCGCCGGTATTGAAGGGCGTGGCGATCGGCATGATCGTAATAGCGATAGCTGGTAGCGCCTACTCGATTTATGGCTGGGTGAAGAGATAGAGCCAGTTCATCCCGAAGAGCCGAGACGCAAGTACGTGGTCCGGGCATCGGGGCCGGAGCGGCATTGACGATCAATTGAGCGACGTTAGCTCGCTAGTCGGACCAGGCGAGATAGCCAGGAACGATGATGCCGACCACCGGGATGATCAGCAGGATGCCCCACCAATTGGGCTTCTTGCGGGCTTCCGCAACGCCCATCCACACGAGTATGGCGATGATGATGTTGACCAGTGGAATCAGGAAAAGGATGAACCACCACACGGGCTTCTTGGCGATGTTAAGTAGAAGAATGATGTTGACCACGGGAATCCACGCGAGCCAGGCATTTTCGGTGTTCGTTTTTGTCGCAATGGTTTGTACCGCGAGGGCCATGTAGACATAACAGATGAGAATGCCGATACCGAAGACACCGAATAAGCTGCTGATGAGGGCGCTGGGGATGCGTTGATCGTGAGTATAGACATCTTGAGCGAAGGCGGCTGCGAAGGGGAGCAGGAAGACGAACAAAGCAAGAACGCAACGCATGGCAGGTGCTGCGATAGAGCGAACTTTCACGGTGAACCTCCTGAAATTCGAGTGCGCAAATTCATGGGCGCCGAGACGGTGATGCAGAAAATTCATCGGACTGGCAAACCGCAATACCATTTGTGTCTTTGCTAGGACCTGATGCGCAGCAGAATGACATATTCCATGAGAAGTGCCGCGAAAAATCGCCGGATGTAGCGTGTGCGTCAGCCGTTTGGTTGGGGATTTATGGCTTCTTCGGAGGGTGTTCTTGTTCAAGACGGCGCTGCTTACCCAGTAACAGCTCGTTAATTCGGCGGGTAAGCTCCAATAGTTTCTGCGCATCCTGCTCTACTGCAGCCTGCGCGCACAACTGCTTCCAGAGCTCTTCCTTTTCTTTCATCAGAATCACCCACTCCACTAGTTGGAGCGGTTTTATATCACAGGGCCAGTCGTTTGCGTCAACTCGCCGGTGCATCGAGTCGTTTCAGCAAGTACAGAGGCAGCGCCAGCGAAAGACCGACGACCAAATTACACATCAGCACCAGCCACCAGCCGGGGATCTGGCGAGCCTTAGCTTCGCGGCGCGACCAGGACAGAAAGACGATGGAGGAGAGGATGAGGTCGGCGGCGAAGAAACTGGAGATACGAGTGGCAAAAACTTCTTCGAGGAAGAGACGAAAATTCGGACCGTGAATCAGAAAGAACGGCGCGGCGAAGTAGTAAGGAACGACAAGGCCCACGACACAGCAGCAGATCAGAAAAGGCTTCATGCGCCGAAGCTAATACGCGCTTCACGTGGAGTCAATTCCTTCGCGGGGATCCATCCCACCTCGACAACTACTACGAAGGGGCGATTGGAACCTCTCCTGAATGAATTGCCTCCGCCAAAGCTTCACCCAGCTGGTCGAGCGTGGACGGTTTGCCGATGATGCGGCGGATGCCGAGTTTCTCCGCAGCCCTCTGATCTTCCGCGCGAACGTAGCCGGAGGTCATCAAAATAGGGAAGCCCGGGCGAATGGCAAGAATTTTGGTAGCCAGATCGAACCCGCTCATGCCAGGCATGGAGAGGTCCGTGACCAGTGCGGCGAAGTAGCCTGGTCTAGAGCGGAAATCCTCCAGGGCCGCGGAGGCATCGACGTGTCCGATTGCCTGGTAGCCCAGGCGTTGGAGCAATAAAGTGCCCAGCATCACAAGCCCTTCCTCATCGTCGACATAGAGGATGTTCTCTCGGCTGCCATGTGGGACAGGAGCGGGCGCGGGGGTGGATACGACTGGCGCAGAGGCGGCAACGCCGGAAAGTACAGCCGAAAACAGGTTCCTTTGCCGGGCTCACTATAGACGGTGATGGTGCCGTCGTAACTGGTGACGATGCCATGGACGACCGAAAGGCCCAAACCCGGTGCCTTGGCCCACCGGTTTGGTGGTGAAGAAAGGATCAAAGATACGCTGAACTGTAGCGGCATCCATACCGCAGCCCGGAATCGATGACGGAAAGACAGACGTGCAAGCCTTCCTGAAGGTCAGGAAGAAACAGCCGATCCTCCGCCAGTAATGATGCGTGCAGCAAGGTTGATGTTGATCGTGCCGGGCGCAGAACCGATAGCATGGGAAGCATTGGTAGCCAGATTGACAACCACTTGATGCATTTGGGTAGCATCGAGAGACACCAAAGGCAGATCGGAAGCGAAGGAAGTATCGATCCGAATGGTGGCGGGCAGAGTAGCGCGAACGAGCTTGAGCGCTTCCTCCACAACGGGCTGAACAGACTGGAGTTGGCGCTCCCGCTCCGCTGGGCGGCTGAAGGCGAGGATGCGGCGAACCAGGTCCGCGGCCCGCGCGCCGGCCTTGGAAATTTCCGCCAAGTTATTCTGAATCGGATGGTTGGCGGGCAAGTCCATAGCGGCGAGCTTCGCATGGCCGTTGATGGCGAGAAGAATGTTGTTGAAGTCGTGGGCCACGCCGCCCGCCAAAGTGCCGAGGGACTCCAACTTTTGTGAGCGAATTTGTGAGTTCTGAATGCGCTTCAAGTCGGTCAGGTCGACGTTGAACTCGAGGATACGAACCGGCTTGCCCACTGCATCGTAGTGCAGCACCCAGTGGCTCACGACCTGAACACGGCGGCCATCACTGGTCTGGTGAGAGAGTTCGCCCTCCCAGAAGCCGTCGCGATGAAGGATGCGGTCGATCTCCTCCATAGGTGCGGGAAATTGTGTACGCATCAGATCGTGAGAAATGCAGCCCATTGCCTGTTCACGAGTGTGGCCATAAAGGGCCTGCGCACCACGCGTCCATAGAACGATACGGTTGTTCAAGTCGCGAACCAATACAGGGGCCAGATCGAGAAGGCTGGCCTGCTGGCGCATTTCTTCATCAGCCTGTTTGCGTTCGGTGATGTCGCGCAGGATAACCGTGAAAAGTTTCTGACCGGCAACTTCGGCCTGAGAGATGGAGGCCTCGATGGGGAACTCTTCTCCATTCGAGCGTACGCCGTGGATGGAGCCCATGCGCCCCATGCGACGGCGCGTAATGTGGGTTTGTCCAAACGCACGGATGTGCGAGGAATGCTCGTGGTGAAACCTTTGAGGCACGAACCGATCGATGGAGGACCCCAACGCTTCAGAGGCGCGGCAGCAAAACATGGCTTCCGCGGCAGGATTGAACATGGTGATGCGTTGCTGCGCATCGATTGTGACGATGGCATCCATGGCTGCATCGATGATGGCAGAGAGGCGAGCCTCCTGCTGTTCGATCGCGATCGCGAAACGGCGGGTCTCGCTGATATCGCGGGCGATCTTGGATGCGCCAACGATGATGCCCTTGGCGTCCCGCAGCGGCGAAATGGTGACTGACACGCGTATCTCGGAGCCGTTCTTGCAACGCCGCAAGGTTTCGAAGTGCTCGATGGATTCGCCTCTGGAGATGCGCGCAAGGATATCGGTTTCTTCCGAGGCGCGATCCGGCGGAATAAGCATGTGCAACGGTTGGCCGATGGCTTCACCAGCTGAATACCCGAAGATGCGCTGAGCGCCGGCATTCCAGCTGAGGATGACGCCGTCCAGGGTCTTGCTGATAATGGCGTCGTCGGAAGACGCAACGATGGCCGCTAGTGCGGCATTGGCTTGATTGGCGCGCTCGTTGATCAAGGCTAGGCTCCTTGCGGCGTTATCGAGTTTTTCGGTGGAAGCGTGCAGGGAGTAGGCAGCCCAACCAACCAGGAAGCAAAACATGGCGATGTTGGCGCAGGCAAACACAGCCACACCAACACTGCTGCCATAGAATCCCAGACGCTCACCAGTTAGGCGCGCCCATGCAAGCAGCACCGTGAGAATCACGGCACAGGGCAAAACGCGGCGCGCCATGCTGCCAGCGAAGTCGGGTCCATTGAAAACACCCGCAAATCCGCGGTCGGGACGGGCGCATAAGACACTCAGGCCCAAAACAAGAAACAGGGTGGCCGTGTGCAGGGCCATGGAATTGTTTCGGAATGCGCGGTAGAGATCATCGACAGCAAAGAAATAGCCAAGAAGATGAAGCAGACCAAGGAGGCACACAGCAAAGGCAAGAAATTGCGCAGGCCGCCGTACATGAGAGGTTTCAAAATCAAGCGCCAGCAAAGCAGCACCCAGCAACAGAAAGGCAGTCGCCGAGGCGATCGAGACGCGACCTGGATCGTGGATTCCGGTGGCCAACAGAGCTCGGCGGAATAAGAGAGCTTCGAAGTGCAAGTCGGTTCCGGCAATGAACTCCGTGATGGTGCCAAAACCAATGAAGATGGGAAAAAGCGCCAGAAGCTGCGCCAAATGCCGGCGCACGGGATGGCGGCAAGAATCGTAAACAAGAAGAGAAAGCGAGGCGCTGCAAAAAAAGAAGGAGATCGCAGTGGCCGGCTTCATAGTCACGAAGCGGACGGAGATGCCCGTGAGTAGCGGAATACTAAAAGCCCATCCGAATAGTACGGAGACGGAAACTGCCATGGAGAAAACAGCGCCGACTGGAGGCGACTAACCGCAACCGATGGTGAAGCGACGTTTGCTACCTGCTGCAGTTTTCATGGACACGCGGAAATCCTCAATTGACGATATAAGGAAGCCGCCGGTGGACGGGAGGCGCACCACGGCATTCGTTGGAAGGGGTTGAAGAGAAGATACTACCAACCGAAGTGCAACGAGCTATAGAGCTGAGAACGTTGTGCGAAAAGAGTAAAAGGCGGAAGAAACCCTTACGTGGGAGAACCGCAGATGTCGCGAGACAACGCCAGATTACTGTTGCGTGGCCGATTACTGTTGTGTGGCCGGAGCCCTGGAGCGCTTGGCCATGTCGGATGGCAGTGGATTGGACGCGGACTCTTCGTCCCAGAGAATGCTCAGTACCCACCAGCGCTTGCCGTCATAGAAGAGTTGCATGCTGTTGATGCCCCGTGTGAATGGCTTGGCGTCGGCCGCCGTGTGCCGCGATTCATAGCTGCTGAAGACCTCCGCAATATTTCCGAAACGCTGAACCTTGTTGACGATGGCGGACTCAAAGAAACCATTCGTGAGGAAATATTTGCCCGCGAGGTTGACGTATTCGTCGGCAGTGAACAGGCGAACCGGGACTGGATCGGTCGCCGCGGAGTTGGATGGCCTGGCAGTGCTGGTGAGGCGCGCGCCGGGAGCAAAAAGAGAACGGAAACGATTCCAGTCGCGCTCACCTGGGGGGCCGGAGATGACATTGTAGATCGCGGCCATGAGGTGATCGATTGAATCGACGTCGGCGGGCTTCGATGGGGGAACTTGAGACGCGAGGTCGGGCGGCGCGGATTCCTGGGCGCGAGGCGCGCCGAGCGTTGATGCGGCGGCGATCAGTAAGAAGAGCGACAGCGAGAGAAATTTCGTCATGAAGCCTCGCGATTGAATTTGTGCAGCGAGAGGATGAACTGGAATGAATCGGGATGCAAGGAATTCGTGGGCGTGGTGGCAGGCTCCCCCAGTTTACGTGTCGTGTGTTTGTTAGCGGCGAAGTTGCGACACAATCCAGAGAATGAAGGAAAGTACGACGCTGACCAGGATGGACGTAGCGATCGGAAAATAAAAGGTGGAGTGTTCGCCGCGATGGATGATGTCGCCTGGGAGGCGGCCCAGGCGGAAGGGGAGTTTCGGAGAGAAATAGAGGAGACCGCCTGCGCTGGCGAGAATCAAGCCAAGGATGACCAAAGTGCGACCGAGATCGCGATGCGGATCCATTAGGAAAGTTTAGGATTGCGAGATGTGGGAGTCAAAGGTGAGCGGCGGCGAGCCGGCGTTATTTCGCTTTGTTTTGGGTGAAGTAAGTTGAGATCCTTCGGCGATCCTTGTCTGAAGACTTTAGGATGACAAGTTTAACTAGCGCTGACGTCAAGGTCATGAACGTAGACTAAACGTCCAGCCTTGAACGCGCTCCCACATCACGCAAGCTGAAAATTGCAGTTAGATGAGATCAAGGCCGGGGAAAAAGTAGCCGATCTCGAACGCGGCGGTGTCCGGAGCGTCAGACCCGTGCGTGCAGTTGTTGCCGATGCTGGTGCCGAGGTCGTGGCGAATGGTGCCAGGCGTAGCTTTCTTCGGATCGGTCGCGCCCATCGTGTCACGCCATTTTGTGATGGCGCCGTCGGCTTCGAGGACCATAGCGAAAATCTTGCCCGACGACATGAAGTCGGTGAGTTCACCAAAGAAAGGCCGGGCTTTGTGCACGGCGTAAAATCCGCCGGCTTCTTCCTTGGTCAGGCGCATCGATTTAATGGCCACAATGTTGAAGCCAGCTTTGTGGATGCGCGAAAGAATTTCGCCTTGTTGCGAGCGGCTAACGGCGTCAGGCTTAATGATTGCGAACGTGCGTTCGAGAGACACGAAGAATTCCTCCAGGAAATTTGCAACATCAAAATCAAAAACAAGGATCTGAAGCTCGGCAGAATCTTCGCCCGCCTCGGAAGAGCCGCTACAAGATCACTTCAGCGCGGCGGCTACTGTGCTGCCGAGATCGGCCGGAGTCTGAATGGTGCGAATGCCCGCTGCGTTCATGGCGGCATATTTATCGGCGGCGGTGCCCTGGCCTCCGCTGATGATCGCGCCGGCGTGGCCCATTCTGCGCCCCGGCGGAGCGGTTTGACCCGCGATGAAGCCGACCACTGGCTTCTTGACGTTGGCTTTGATGTATTCGGCGGCTTGCTCTTCGGCGTTGCCGCCGATTTCACCGATCAAGATGATGGCGTGGGTTTCGGGATCGGCGTTGAACATTCGGATCGCGTCAAGAAAACTCGTGCCAATAATCGGGTCGCCGCCGATGCCGATGCAGGTGGATTGGCCAATGCCGAGGCGCGTGAGTTGGTCGACCGCTTCATACGTCAAAGTGCCGCTGCGGCTGACCACGCCCACGTGGCCTTCTTTGTGAATGCGGCCCGGCATGATGCCGATTTTGCATTTGCCTGGAGAAATAACGCCCGGACAGTTCGGACCAATCAGGCGAGTTTTTGTGAAGTCGATAGTGTGCGCCGCACGCACCATGTCGATGACCGGGATTCCCTCGGTGATACAGATGACCAATGGGAGCTGCGCGTCAGCGGCTTCGAGAATGGCGTCGGCGGCGTACGGCGGCGGAACGAAGATCACGGATGCGTTGGCGCCGGTGGCTTTCACGGCGTCGGTGACGGTGTCGAATACCGGGCGCTCCAGATGTTTGGTGCCGCCCTTGCCGGGAGTGATGCCGCCGACGACGTTGGTGCCATACTCAATCATCTGCTGCGCGTGAAATGTGCCTTCACGCCCAGTGAAGCCCTGCACGATCAGTCGTGTGTTCTTGTCAACTAGAACGCTCATCGCGCGCCTCCCGCGAGAGCGACCACTTTCGTGGCTCCATCCTTCATTCCGTCCGCGATTGTGAAGTTCAGGCCGGAGTCGCGGAGAATTTTTTGGCCGACTTCAACGTTGGTGCCTTCCATTCGAACAACCACCGGAACCTTGATACCCAGATCTTTTGCCGCGGCCACTACACCGGTGGCGAGCACGTCGCACCGCAGGATGCCGCCGAAAATATTAATAAACACAGCGCGTACGCTGGGATCGCTCATCAGGATGCGGAACGCGTTTTTCACCTGCTCGGCCGAAGCCCCGCCTCCCACGTCCAGGAAATTTGCCGGAGAGCCCCCCGCATATTTGATGATGTCCATGGTGGCCATCGCGAGACCCGCGCCGTTGACCATGCAAGCGACGTTGCCGTCGAGCTTGATGTAGTTCAGCCCGTACTTCGAGGCTTCGACTTCCAGGGGATCTTCCTCGTCGAGGTCGCGAAGTTCACGCAGTTCCTTGTGACGAAACAACCCGTTATCGTCAAAGGTCATTTTCGCGTCGAGGGCCACGAGACGGCCATCGCCCGTCACCACGCAAGGATTGATTTCGAGCAGCGAAGCGTCGGTGTCGACGAAGGCGCGATGCAATGCCTGAAAAAACGGCACCGCTTTGGTGGCGGATTCGCCGGTGAGCCCAAGGCCAAATGCCAGCTTACGCGCTTGATATGGTTGCAGCCCAGCGGCAGGGTGAATGTTTTCGCGGAGAATAGCCTCCGGATTGGTCTTGGCGACTTCCTCGATTTCCATGCCGCCGGCGGTGCTGGCCATGAAAACGACTTTGCCTGCCGCGCGATCCACCAGAATGCTGAGATATAGTTCGCGCTTGATGTCCACGCCCTCTTCAATCAGCAGGCGCTTGACGATGCGGCCGCCCGGACCCGTTTGCACCGTGACAAGATTCATGCCCAGCATGTGGCTGGCGATGTCCGCGGCTTCCTCCGGGGAACGCGCAAGCTTTACGCCGCCACCTTTGCCGCGGCCGCCCGCGTGGATTTGCGCCTTGACCACTACGATTGCCGACTTGAGCCGCTGGGCGCCCTCGCGGGCTTCGTCCTTGGTAAAAGCGACTTCACTGCGTGGGGTGGTGACGCCGTACCGCGAGAGAATCGCCTTGGCCTGATACTCGTGAATCTTCATCGGGTGATTGTTCCGTGTGGCCGCAGAGCGGCCAGCCAGTGTTAGAATTTCAGCATCTGCAAAACATAGAAGTTTACTTCGGAAGCTTCTGATGGAGCAAGGTTGCTGGTGCGGGTGTCTAAATTATTTGGCGATTATTAAAAGTTCTTGATGAAGGTTGGTTGGTGTGACCTTGCAGGTTTTGGGCTGGCTTTGCTCAGCGGTACTGGGAGCAGCGCTGCTCGCCTGGGCGGACGAGCTCTCGATACGGACAAGAAATGGTCAACCCGCCTGCGTATGCGCTACCCGCATATTAATCCTCCGCCAACGCCTGACAGGCGGGAAAGAAACATCCGCACGATAACATGGTTAATCCGCGTTGGTGGACTAGTGTTGCTGCTGATCTCCGTCCCGGTGTTAATGAGAGACGAGCTTTAGCTCTATGTGGTTCACACTGATCAAACAAATTGAAGATGGTCACACCTTCACGCGCCGAGAGGCCGAGTACGTGATGGAGGAGCTCCTGAGCGGCCGCATGGAGACTCCGGAGATCGTGCGCCTGCTGCACGCTTTGAACCAGCGCCCGGTGCGAGTAGCGGAATTGTCGGGATTTGCGTCCGTCATGCGGCGACATGTGGCTCCGGTGTTTGCGGATGGCGAGCGCCCGCCCGACCACATGGTCGATACCTGCGGAACCGGCGGAGATGGATCGAATTCGTTCAACATTTCCACCGCAGCCGCCATCGTCGCTGCGGCTGCCGGGGCACGGGTGGCCAAACATGGCAATCGCGCTTCGAGTTCGCCCAGCGGGTCGGCCGACGTTCTCGAGTGCCTGGGCGTGCGAATCGATGTGCCGCTGACGGTAATGGGCCGAGCGATACGCGAAATCGGGATCGGCTTTCTATTTGCGCGCGCGGCTCATGCGGCGGCGCGACACGCGGCTCCCGCAAGAAAACAGATCGCCGCGCGCACGGTTTTCAACTTGCTCGGGCCGCTGACGAACCCGGCAGGCGCAAGGTCGCAGGTGATCGGCGTCTTTTCGGCTGAAGCCGTGGATTTGGTGGCAGAGGCGCTGGCAGAGCTGGACGTGGACCGTGCATTGGTCGTGCATGGCGCAGGTGGACTCGACGAGATTTCTTTAGCGGGTGACACCCAGGTTGCGGATGTACAAGGCGGCACGTTAAAGCGATACACGCTCACACCCGAGGCTTTTGGCGTGGCGCGAGCGCCGCTGGAGGCAATTCGCGGCGGCGATCCTGCGGAAAATGCCGCCATGCTACGCAGAATTTTTGCCGGCGAGACGGGGCCGCGGCGAGACATCGTGGTGGTGAATGCGGCTGCGGCACTGGTGGCCGCAAGAGTTGCGCCCTCACTGCGCGAAGGCGCAGAAATTGCCGCAACGGCGCTGACATCCGGAGCGGCGGCCAAAAAATTGGAACAGTTGCGAGCCTTTACGATTACACCGCCATCCTGAAAAGTAGGCAAGCCTCCGCCTGCGAATTGCACACATCTAGGGGTGGTCCGGACTTTCCACGTTGTCGAATTTTCGGATGATACCGCCCACAGCGGCGCCTACTCCCAACAGGACCAGCAGAAATCCTCGGTGACGCCGATTCGTTCCATGAGCTGGCGCCGGATCGGCAGGCTTATTCGACGGGTTTGTGGAGTCGTCCTCCGGTGGATCGAGCATGACGCGATACGCCTTACCTTCGGGAATGACTTCCGTTTCATCCTCATACGAAAACAACAGCGCGCCCTGTCGAGCGTAGATGTACAGCGTCTTCGGACCAATAACCGTAACTTGTCCCACCGTGGTGGTGTCTACGGCTGCACGAATATGAGCGCTGTCGGCGAGAACCTCCAACGAAGACAAATGCGAAGCCGTAAAGACAAGCGTGCCGGCGCTCAGACTGGCTTGTGTGCCATTCGAATGACCTTGCTCCAACGAGTGCAGGATCATGCGGCTTTGGCGGGCGAGATAGAGCATCGCACCGCCTCCGCGCAGCGTGACCGCGCCGTCTGCGTCGGTTGACAGCCGATCGCCATCATAGATCGAAGCGCCCACGGAGACGGGACCGGTACCGAGGTTGGCGTCACTCGCCTGCGTGACCACCCCGAGGATGTCCGCACGGCCGGAAGCAGGTGCCGGAGTAACGGAAAATACAAGCGCGAGCGCAAGCAAAGCGCGCACAAACATAAAGACCTCCAAGAGCAGCGGATAGTCCGCAGCCGTCGGAGGCCCTCATCGTTATTACTTATGAGGTACGACTGAGAAGGGTTAGAGTTATACGCTAGCGTTCCGCAGTTTGCAACCACTGATCTTTAAGAGGTAGATGCCACTCAAGTAGCACAGACGCTCTGGTCTGTGCACCGTCAACGTTTCCCCGATAACGTCACGAAATAAAATCTGATTTACTGTCAGGGTGCTACAGGTGCGGGTGTTGCACGTCTTTTACCGGCCGAACTCCAACCTACAACGAGAGGAAATTCTGAAGCAGCTGCTTCCCGGACTGCGTCAAGACCGACTCGGGATGAAACTGGACACCTTCGAGCTTATGGCGTCGATGCCGCATGCCCATGATGATCCCGTCATCCGTCTCCGCGGTGATCGACAGTTCCCGCGGCAGCGACTTTCGCTCCACAATAAGCGAGTGATACCGAGTAGCGGTAAAGGGATCGGGTAGCTTACGGAAAACGCCTCTGGAGTCGTGCTGAATCGAACTCGTTTTTCCATGAAACAGCTGAGGGGCGCGCACGACTTTCCCGCCAAAAGCTGCGCCGATCGCCTGATGGCCGAGGCACACACCCAGAATTGGAAATTTTCCAGCCAACTTTTGTACCAACTCGATGCAAATGCCGGCATCCTGCGGCGTGCACGGCCCGGGCGAAATCACGATACGTTCCGGCTTTCGGCGCGCGATTTCTTCAACAGAGATTTTGTCGTTGCGATGCACTTCGACGTTGCACCCAAGCTCGCCCAGGTATTGGGCCAGGTTGTAGGTGAACGAGTCGTAGTTATCGAGCAGCAGGATCATGATGAACGCTTATTGTATCCGCTTGTCAGGCATGGAAAAAGCCTTGGAGTTGATCGCGGGCGGCGCGTTAGCATCAAAGAACCACTTTGTCTCGGCAGCTAAAGCCAAAGTTCACTGGCAGTCCACCTCAGGACTGAAATCGGCGCCCTCCGATTCTTCAGCGATTCATTTTTTGCATCTTAGAAAATCTGCTACCGACGGTGAGCGGCCTCAAGCGCAGTAAGCAACGCGCGCGATTTGTTGACGCTTTCCTGGTATTCCCCTTCCGGCGTCGAGTCCGCCACGATGCCGCCGCCTGCTTGCACGTGGGCCACGCCATTTTTCATCACCATGGTGCGCAGCGCGATGCAGGAATCGAGGTTGCCCGCAAAGTCCATGTACAGCACGCCGCCGGCGTAGATCCCGCGCCGGGCGCGCTCCAACTCTTCGATGATTTCCATGGCTCGGACTTTGGGGGCGCCCGAGACGGTGCCCGCAGGAAAACAAGCCATCAGCGCATCGAAGCAATCGACGTCCTCGCGAAGCCGGCCGCGCAGGCTGGAAACCAGATGCATGACGTGAGAGAAGCGCTCCACGGTCATGAGTTGCTCGACTTTGACGGTTCCGTAGTCGCACACGCGGCCAAGATCGTTGCGCCCGAGATCGACAAGCATGATGTGTTCGGCGCGTTCCTTCTCGCTGGCCAGCATCTGCTTTTCGAGCTGCAGATCCTCGGTTTCGTCTTTGCCCCGCGGCAGCGTACCTGCGATCGGACGATAAAAGACGTCGCGACCCTGCACCTTAACCAGCATTTCCGGGGAGCTGCCGATGACATGAATGTCGTTCATCTGCAAGAAGAAGAGATACGGTGATGGATTCAAAGCGCGCAGCTCGCGGTACACGTCGAACGGAGCGGCTTTCGTCTTCGCCGAAAAGCGCTGGCTTAGCACCACCTGGAAGATGTCGCCGGCCCGGATGTAGTTTTTGCATTTGCGGACAGCCGCCAGATATTCCGAGCGCCGAAAATTGGAACTAACTTTGAACGGTGCCCGCTTGGCAGGTTTCCTCAGCGGTTTAGGATTTTCCGCGGCGACAGGCTGGTCGAGCAGTTTTCGGGTTTCGCGGATTTCGCGCACCGCGGCTTTGTATTTTGCCTGCAGTGTGCCGGGACCTTCGGTAAAGACATTGCGCACGATCCAGAGCCGATGCCGCACATGATCGAAGGCGATCAGCCCGTGATAGAACATCAGCATCGCGTCGTACAAGCCGATCTCGTCGCGCAGCCGCTTGGGCAAGCGCTCGATCAGCCGAACCATGTCGTAAGAGAAGTAGCCGATGGCGCCGGCGATCAGCGGAGGAAGTCCGGGAACACGAACGGGACGAAAACGCTCCATACGGTTGCGGAGAAACGAGACTGGATCGTTTTCTTCCCAAACCACGCGGTCCCGCCCTTCCATTACGCAGGCGCCGCTAGCGAAGCGAAAGACTTCTTCAGGATGCGCTCCTGCGAACGTGTACCGGGCAATTTTTTCGCCGCCTTCAACGCTTTCCAGCAAAAAGGAATAGCGGGCGCCCTGGGCGATGCGCAGATAAGCGCTGACCGGCGTCAGCAGATCGGCCGGGAGAACGTCATAAACCGGGATCAGGTTGCCCTGTTTGGCCAGCCGCTGAAATGCGCGGAAATCCGGCTGAATCACGGTCGTCTCCGTGATTCTTGGGCTCGCGATTGCGCATTTTTCGGCTCGGAACGCAGTGCGGCAAGCACTGCACGGCGCATTACCGCTCGACGGGGCGCGTTGGCCGGTCCAAAGCTCCCACTGAGCGATCCCTTGGGCAAGAAACATCTCCACGCCAGATACTGTGGCGATGCCTTTACGGGACGCGATTTGCAGCAGTCGGGTTCGTTCCGGGCGGTAAATGAGGTCCATAACGATCCGACAGTGTAACTCGCCGGCCGCGAGCGGCGAAATTCCCGCCGCAGGATGCATGCCGATGGGGGTGGTATTGATGATGGCGTCGAACGACTCCGTGCGAAGAGCGCGCCGCGCCAGCGATTCGCCCCCGACGGCGCGAGCCAGTTCGCGAGCTGCGCTCTCGCGGCGAGCGCAGATGAATACCGAAGCACCGGCCCGCGCCAGCGCGAACGCGGTCGCACGTGCGGATCCGCCGGCGCCAAAGATCAGCACGCGGCTTCCTGTCAGCGTCAGCTTCTTTTCCAGCGCTTGCAGCACGCCCAGATAGTCGGTGTTGCAACCCACCAGCGCGCCATCACGGCGCACCGTGACCGTGTTCACCGCCCCAATGTCCGCGGCCAGCGCGTCGCAATCATCGAGGTACTTCAGGATCGTTTGTTTGTGCGGCAGCGTGACGCTAAAGCCGCGAATGCCGAATTCCGGGATAGCTTTGAGGAAATCACGGAGATCGTGCACCAGGAAAGGCAGGTAAACGGCATTCAATCGGCGCGCGGCGAATCGCCGAGTTGTGCATCAGCGGCGAGAGATGAGTGTGCGACAGGATCGGCAATGACGCCATAGACCTGCGTGCGGCGATTGATCTGGTGCGCACGATAAAGATATTTCAGATCGCGCAGCGAGACCTGACCCGGAGCCGTGGCTCGGGCAATCGGTGCGTAGGCCAGAACGCTGCCTTCGCGCAGCGAAAGAACGCGTGCAGGCAAACCGATCTCGGCCATCGGGGATACCACGCAATTCCTGGAGCGGCGAGCCAGGCTCAGCAGCCGGATGCTGTCGGCGATGGTGTGCGCCTTCGCGGCGATCTTGACGACATCGACCTCGCCATGGGCCGGTGTTTTGAAGGCGCGGTCCAGTGCCGGGGTACGATCGAAGTCGTGCAGTGAGAGCATGACGCGGGGAGGGACGGCGTACTCCCGGATCGATTGGTCCGGCAGCTCCCGGAGGGTTTCCACCTCGATGTCGCACCACTGGCAGCCGGCCTCGCGAGCCTGGATCAGCCAATAAAGCTGGGCTTCAATGCTGCCTGCGAACAGGCCTCCCGCCCCTCGGCGGCGGCAGGTGACCAGAAAAGTGGCGCGCCTCATGCGGCCGGCGTGGTTTTTCCCTAAGCACTCGTTCCGCAACCAAGCCAGAAAACGCGTGCGTTCGGCATCGCGTGACGAGCCAATCAATGCGGAGCTCAATGGTGGAGGCTTCGCGGAGGGCCGCCCGGACCTGTGCCGCCATCTCGGCGGCCTTGGGAGCCGCGGCCACGGCACAGATGCGCGCCAGTCCTTTTCCAAACGAACCCATCCTGGACCTTTCGCGTTACCTATTGAAAACAAAGGTTGTAGCAAGCCGTATCAAAAGTGTAAAGCCTGTACCTTCGATTCGTTGACGGCTTATGGGGTGCTTGTTACTTTCGGTAGGAACGTCCCCGCACGGCCCATCCAACCGGGCGTGTTTCTGAAGGAGTATGGTAATGCGCGCCAACCTAGCAGCGTTATGCCTGTCGATCTTTGCCGGTGCCACGGGCTTGTCAGCCCAGACCCCGGCGCCCCAGACCGATTCTGCGGGCAGATCGGTCGACTATTCCTACATCTATTGCTCCGGATTTGCGAGCGACCCTAAGGTTCCGGACGACATCCGCGTGATTTCCGGCGAACAATCCAACTACAAGATTGCCTGGGATAATGGCGAGTACATCTACATTAACCGGGGCACCGAGAAGGGCGTAAAGGTGGGCGATCGGTTTGCGATCGTAAGACCTGAGCATGATCAGGCCAATCAATGGTTCTACGGCCAAAGGAAGCTCGAGAAGGAAATGGGCACGCTCTATACCGATGCGGGACAGGCCCGCGTGGTAAAAGTGGATGCCAAGGTTGCCACCGCGAAGCTGGAGTTCACGTGTGGGTATGTGATGCGCGGCGATATCGCCCGGCCGTTCGAGGAGCGTCCGTCCCCCCCGTTCAAGGATGCAGCGGCATTTGACCATTTCGCGCCGACCAGCGGCAAGCCGGTGGGCACCATCGTTTCTGCCAGGGACTACTTCGCGCTGCTCGGTCGCGGCGACACCATGTACGTCAACGTAGGAGCGGCAAAGGGCGTAAAAGTCGGTGATTACATGCGGGTATTCCGCTATCAGGGAACCCGTGACGACGTCGCCGCGGACGTGAAGGGCTACCAATACAAGCTCGAGGGATATGGCGAGTCCCCGACGCACCCGCAGCCTAAGGATCTGCCTCGTGAAGTTCTCGGTGAGGGCATCGTGTTGAATGTAACCAAGAATGCCGCGACCGTTCTGGTCACCTACAACAACCTTCCTGTGTATGCGGGCGATTTGGTCGAAATCGAGTAAGCAGTTCCTCAGTTGGATTTTCAAAGAGCCGCGCGGCTTGATTGCCGCGCGGTTTTGTTTTTGGGCTCTCTTATGCGTGCGCCGCGTTGGCCGCTTCTGAAATAACTTCGCAGGTGAACCCCAACAATTCGATGTCAGGGTCGCGCCAGGCATCCGGCGGAAGCTGAGCCTTGCGGCAAGTCTCCTGAAGGAACTGCTCCCGGCTGAGGCGATGCTCTGTCGCGACCTGCGGCAGCAGTAGGCCGCGCCGGCCGCCGCGAGAAATCAGGAGGCCATGGCGGCCGATCTCGATTTCCTCGGGGCGAATCGGAGCGGGCGACGAAAGCAGCGAGATCTCGATTCGCAGGTCGGGAATTTCGTCGGAGCGGACGGGCGGGAAGCGTGGATCCTGCAACGCGGCACTGGCGGCACAACGGACGATACTGTCCCCGAGCGCATCGTTCGTTTCGGTTACGCCGATACAGCCGCGCAGACAATGGCGGACGTGCAGGGTGACGAATGTGCCGCGGCGCTCGGCAAAAATTCCGTGTGTCGGGATTTGCTCCGGGAGAGATTCGTGCGACACAGCATCCACAACGGCTTGGCGCGCCAGGCGCAGCAGAGCGTGGCGATCGGCGTCAGAGAGGGACGGCATCCTCGGTCTTCTTGCGCGCTTCCATCAGGCGCAGCTTACGGCGTTGCTTGATGCGGTGGTCGACGTGACTCCAGAAGCGCTGAAAATATTGGGCGGCGGAGACCAGCGCGCTGACAACCACCAGCCATAACAGCAGCAGCGCGAGCGGCTTCAACGATGGATGCCGCGCACCTGCGATTAAAACCGCGACCGCGCAGACCTGCAGCACCATCTTGGTTTTGCCGAGAACCGACGCTTCGATGGTAAAGCCTTCGGCGGAAGCAATGTTTCGGAGGCCCGTCACCGTAAATTCGCGCCCGATGATGATCACCACCATCCATGCAGGCACCAGGTGCATGTCAACGAGAGACACGAAGGCTGCGGAGATCAGCAGCTTGTCAGCGATGGGATCCAGCAGAATACCGAGTGTGGTGACCTGCTGACGACGCCGGGCGAAATATCCGTCGGCCCAGTCCGTGGCGGCGGCCATCAACAAAATCAGCACGCCCCAAAACTCGAAATGCATTGGAAAGCCCCACGGTTCAATGTTGGGGCTGCGGGTAAGAAGAATGACAATCAGGACGGGGACGAAAAAAATGCGCAGCAGCGTCAATGCATTCGGAAGGTTCATAGGCGCCAGCAGCGGGATGCCGCCCCTTGTGGCTACAGCCACCGCCGGGACTCACTATAGACCCCGCTCCCACAGGCGTCAACGGGCGTAAGACGAGGCATCGGCCGCCTGGAAGGTACCTATCGAGTTAACAATGCTGGAGAGAGATAAATAGATAGAGTGAATACTGTTTCGTAACAATTTACGCTAAACCTGTGCAAATGTTGGAATTACAGGTGAAGCCGGCGTGAAGCAGCTGCAAAGAAGTGCAACTTTGGACTTTCACCTAAGCGCTGCCATATGTGACAGTTGCGGCGGTGAATAGCCACCGGATTCGCGAAATCGTGCCACGCCTGCCTGGAAGCAGCGGGTCAGCTAAGTTTCCTTTCCACAGTGTTTTCCACAGCTTAGCCACCTTGGGGAAGACCATCATTCCCACCCGGCTCGCGCCAATTCGTCACATCGCGACTGATTTCCTGGCGAAATTTACTCCTAAGTACCGCTCAAGCAACTGCGGATTTAACTCAAATTGCGCGAGGGCCTCTCAGCAGGCGTACTGGAAGGAAGAATAACGCGCTCAAAAAGCTGAGCGCGCCGCCAACTGCGATTCCAACGACGCGGAACGGCAGCAAGATCAGCCACACGATGGGATAAAGCACGAGCGCGAGGATCGCGATGGGCCAGCAAAGCAGGAACAAAATGCACCAGAGCAGAAAAGCCGCCATGATTTCCCTCCACTTCAAATTACGCAAGAGCTTTGCGGGAAGTTCCGTTGGTGGCGAATTTTACCAGTCGGAGGCGTCGCGCAATTGAAACCGGCACTTCCGCGTCCAGCGACATGTGCGAATCATCGACCTCAGAATGCAGCACTCGCCCCATCGCGTGAACCAGCGCCAGAGTGCGTCCTTCGGTGAGTGGCAGCCGCAGCGACAGCGCCACGACCGGATCAACCGGAAGAGCCGCATCGATACGGCGCAACAATTCATCGATACCGACTCCGCTGAGACCGGAGACTATCACGGGCGCAGCGCCGTTCGCGTTCGCAACGCTGGCCTCCAGTTCCTTGCGCTGTTCCGCCGTCAGCAGATCGACCTTGTTGAGCACGCGGAGTTTTGGGCGCCCGGCGACTCCGAGTTCCTCAAGAATTTTGTCGACTTCCTGATCCAGTTCATCGTGATGCGGATTCGAGATATCGCTGACGTGAACGATGACGGCGGCTTCCTGTACTTCCTCGAGTGTGGCGCGAAAAGCGGTGAGCAGTCCCTTGGGAAGATCGCGGATGAATCCAACGGTGTCGGAGACGAGAACGCGGCGATTGGACGGCAGCCGAAGCGCGCGAATCGTGGGATCGAGCGTCGCGAACATACGCGAGGAGACCAAGACTTCGGCGCGGCTGAGCGCGTTGAACAGCGTAGATTTCCCCGCGTTGGTGTAACCCACCAGCGCCACGGTGCCGAGCGGCACGGCATTGCGCGCCTCGCGGCGCAGCGCACGTTGCTTACGCACCTCCTCGATGCCTGCTTGGATCTTGCTGATGCGATCGCGAATGCGCCGCCGGTCAGTTTCCAGTTTCTTTTCGCCCGGCCCGCGAACGCCGATGCGACCAGCGCCGCCGCCCGCTCCGCCCGACCCTCCGCCCCCGCTTTTTCCTCCCAGGCGGGACATCGTTGTCCCGTGACCCGTAAGACGCGGAAGCATGTAATTCAGCTGCGCCAGTTCCACCTGCAACTGGCCTTCGCGGCTGCGCGCGTGCTTCGCGAAGATGTCGAGAATCAGCTGCGTGCGGTCGATGACCCGGCACTCTGTGGCGGCCTCGATGTTGCGCTGCTGCATGGGCGTCAAGTTGCCATCGAAAATGATCAGCGGAACTTTGTGCGCGGTGGCTTCGGCGCGAATCTCGTCCAGTTTGCCACGGCCAACCAGCGTGGCAGGATCGGCCGCGTCGCGAACCTGAATCACTGTGCCCACCACGTGCGCACCGGCGCTGTGCGCCAGCTCTACAAGTTCATCGAGCGATTCGCGGCCGCGCTCGGCGGCGTTCACACCGGGAATCCGCGAAGCGCGCTTCCAAGCGACGCCAACGAGCAAGGCGCGTTCAGTAACCGAAGTCTGATGTTGCGTTTTCATGTGGAGAGCGAAGAAAGAATCATCGTCCGAGCCGACAGATCAGAACGCGCGGAAGCAATTTGCAGCATCGATACCAACGTGGATCATCGTTTTGATTATACGCCGCTCGGTGTTACGGTGCGATTGGTGTTACGGTGCGATTGGAGTGACGGTGCGATTGGAGAGTCGGTTCGGGCCACTGCATTCTCGGCTGCGGGTTTTGCGATTATCGTCCGACAGCTCTCAGCAACACGGCCGAGCTCCACGCGCTGGGTTGTTCATTATTTTTGGTTCACGCGCCGGCACGCGAGCTCTGCCGGTCGGTCTTCTCCAGCTCCGCGCGATCCCAATGAGCGAGATTAGCTGCGGCGTCATAGGTGCTCTCGCAAAAATCGAGCAGCGTCTGCTGTGGTGAGCTTGACCGCCGCACATCGTCATACATCAGGAAAAATTCGTGCTTCTCAGCACTGTAGAAAGCTTTGTCAGGCCGCACCGCACTGTCTTTGTAGCCGGCAGGTTCCGGAGCGGCATACGCATAAAACGCCGCGTCCTTGATGACCTCGCCGTCACCGGGCCAAAAGCCCACGCTACTCACCTCGTGCGAGTAGCCTTCCTTCATGATGATGTCGGCGCCTGGCTGTACCGGCGCGCGCCGGCCAGAGAAGCGCGTCACCGCCAGATCGAAGCTGCCCCAAAAGAAGTGGACCGGGCTCGATTTTCCGATGAATCCGGCGCGAAATTTCTGCAGCACCGGCTCGATCGCCGTCAGCACTTGCCAGAATCGATGCGCGTAGGTGGGATCGTACGACGCATGATTTTCGTCCACATTGAAGCGCACCGGGCGGGGAACCTCCACCGGCATGTTCCAAATCTTTGCGTCTATGCCGAGCGATTGCAGCACGCTCATGAATTCCGAGTAGAAGTCCGCGACCGAACGCGGCGCAAGCCGAATGATCTGGCTTTCGCCCGTGCTGGTCTGAATTTGCAAGACGTGCTCGATGAAATCGAAGCGCATCTCAACGACCCCGTTTTGGTAAGGCATCGCCGACGTAGTGAGACCTCGCGCCGTCAGATAAAAAGCAGTTCCCCACCAATGATTGATGTTGGGGCAAAGCGCCAGACGGGTCTTGCCGACAATCTGCGTCCACATATGCAGCGTGGCGTAAGTATCTTTCCATTCGGCCAGAGGCAGTGCCGGCCAGCGGTCCAGTGATTTCATTTGCTGCTCCTTCCTGGATGACGACTGGGATCGATCTCGAATCGTATCATGGTCAGTTTGTGGTCGAACGTTTGCGGCTCCCCATCGAATTACGGAGGCAATCGCCATAACAAGCGCTGAAACAATCCAATCGGCAACGCGTATAGCAAAGTACGAAAGGCGGGCTCGATGACTCGAGAAAAAGCGCTCCGGATCGTGCTGATTTTCGTGGGACTGCTCTTTGTGGCTTTGATTTATCCCTTGGCGCTGTTTATGCGACAAGAACCGGCATTGGCGATGATGCTCAGCCTCTATGTCACGCTCGGCATTTTCCTGCTGCTGGCAGCGCGTAATCCGTCCGCTCACCGTAGTCTGATCGCTTTCACGGCCTGGTCGAGCTTCGCTCACGCCGCAATTATGGGCACTCAGGCGTTGCGCAACATGATTGCACGTGGAGAACTGATCGGTGTGGCTGTTCTCGTGGTCATCGGCGTAGCGCTACTCGTGCTGGCGCCGCCCAAGCAACTTACGGCAACAACCGCGTAAGTCTCATCGATTAGGCAGAGAAAAAGCTACGAGCTCGCCGAAAACCGGCATAAGTCCGGTCAAATCGAGCACAAGCTGATGCTTGATTGCTCGGAAAATTTCCTGCAGGGATAATTGAGATTGGCTTTACTTCGTTTCCGCCAGAACGGCGTTGACGTGCAGGGGAATGCCGAGAGTTCCTGCATGACTGGCGCCGAGATCGTAGATACCAGTCTGTAGATAGATGTCGCCACTGGGCAGATCAATTTCTTCGTGCAATTGAAACCCGACTTTCTGGAGCGCCGCGAACACATCCGGTTGCAGATGGATCGGGATCTTCCGGGTCACAGCGTTCAATAGCTTTCCATCATAGTCGTAAGCCATCAAAGCTACTTCGATGTTGCCGTCACGCGTACCAGCAGCGCTGGTTTCCAGCTTCACATCCGGTGGCGCAATCGCGAAATCCACGCCATATCGGACACCAGTTCTTTTCGGATCTGCCTTACCGCTATCTTGCAGCGTGGCCACGCGCACCTTGTACAAAATCTGCGCAAAGTCAGGCATTCCGAAACCCACGAGCGGCAGAAGTGGATCGCTCGGGGCGGATCGCTCGATCGCCTGCTCCATGTTGGGGTTCTCCGCGTTATACCCGCGGCGGTAAGCCAGCTTATAGCTCCCATTCGTCGCCTTCAGTTCGATGCGGCGATATTTCCCATCCTTCTTTGTGTTGGTGGGCGTGTAGGTCAGCGTGTAGTAATGAGAGCCGCTGTTGATCGCTTCCGTCATCGCATTGCTCAGGTCATTCGTGTTGTAAAAAGGTCGGCCGCCAGTATCGCGCGCCAACGTCTCCATGGTGATCTGATTGAAGTTGCGGTTCGAATAGTCGTCGTGCACGGGTACGCCGTAATTGTCGGGAGCGTTGATGCTGTCCGGGGACAAACCCGCCGCCGATATCGGGTACACCGCTACTTGATCCGCAGTCAGCAGATCGGCAGTTTGACGGATCTCGCTTCGGTACTGCTTACGTAAGACGCCTCGTGGATTTGATTCTGGAAAGAAACTGATTGGGAAGGAACTGGCGACCCACATCACGTTCTTACGGCCCGGAAACTGCGCCAAATAGCGAGCCAACGCCTGAAATGCTTGCAACGTCATAACCACCCGGTCGCTGGACCGCTCCGATCCCTCTTCAGCCAGAAATTCTTCGCAGCCCTCTTTGGCTATCGGCGATCTGATCTCACTGCATGCCAGCTCGTCGCTGTGTTTCCGAGCCGGCGAAGCCATCTGCGATTCAAATTTCGCCTCCGTTCCAGAGTTTGGATCAATCAACGCCTTTAGGCTTTCGGAAGAGTCAGCCGTAAATCCTCGCACCATGCGAAGTTTCTGCCCTAACGTGAAAATCGCCACCCTTGCGCCCGTCGGAGCCGCCAGCGCCGCTTGTAGATACTTCGCCATCTGAGGCCGCACATAGGTCTGATCACTCGCCTGAGTGTTCAGCGAATCCAACAGCAAAATGTTGATCGAGTCGGTCGTTTTTATGCGGGGATAATTTGTATAAACATCCGGCGGCTCCGGAGGCAACGCGATCGGCGAAACCCTCCCGCCGGTATGCTCCTCGCAAAAGGAAATCGTCTGCGGAGTTCCGTCCTCTGCAACTTTAAAGTCCTCTTTATGCAGCCCGCCAACGGTCTCACCTTTTCTCTGGGTCACCACTACATCCACCAGAACGATACGCACCTCGGATTTTATGGCCGGTACCTGATTTGGTGAGGTTGGTGCCTGACATTTCGTTATTTGTACGTTTATGGAAAACAGCGCTATAAAAAGAAAAACCAGGGGCACCGCGCGGTAGTCTCGCGAACTCATGATGAGTAGTTAATGAGTACAATCCCTGCAAGTACGACGCACAAGAGCACTCCTTCGTTTCTCGGTCGCATGTCCGGAGCTACCTGAATTAGACAATTCGTTGCGCAGTTAAGCTTTGGGCGCGCTAGCCGAGTTGTTGCTCGCGGAGCCATGCCAGTAATTGCTGCTGCACGTCTGGGTCGTCGCCGAATCCGGTGACCCAATGAACGCCGGCCTCGCGTCGAAACCAGGTCTGCTGGCGCTTGGCGTAGCGGCGGGTGGACTTGCTGAATGGCGGCGCGCGCTTCTTCTAGTTTCATTTCCCCGCGCAGCACGGAACGCAGCTCGCGATATCCGATGAATTCGAACGCCTTGGCATTTTCTGTAGCACCAGCAGCGACAAGAGCGCGAACTTCATCGAGCCATCCATGCTCCAACATCGCTTCGGTGCGGGCATGAATTCGCGCGTACAAAGCTTCCCGTGCGGGATTGAGGCCGATCTTGAGAGCGCGCCAGCCTTGCAGCGGTGTGCGCCCGGAGCGATGCACTTCCGACAGCGGGCGTTTGGCCAGCAAACAAATCTCGATCGCGCGAATCAGTTTTTGTTCGTCGCCCGTGGCGATTTTTCGCGCGGCTTCGGGATCGAGTCGCCGGAGGACGCGATGCAAATATCCCGCAGGGTGCGCTTCCCTGCTTACCCGCAATCGATCGCGAAGTTCTTCCGAGCGCTGCGGAAGATCTGCCAAACCTTCGAGCAATGCCCGCAAATACAAACCGGTGCCTACGGTCAGAATCGGAATTCGGCCGCGGCGCCGCAAATCATCAAGCGCCGCGATAGCCAGCTCACGGTACGCGCCCGCGGTCGAGGTCTCGCCTGCGCTCCAGAACGTCGATCAAATGATGCGGAATTCCGCGGCGCTCGGCAGCCGTCGGTTTTGCGGTGCCGATGTCGAAGCCGCGATAGAGCTGCGTGGAATCGCAAGCGATGACTTCGCCGCCGAGCTGCTCGGCGAGCCACGCCGCCAGCGTCGATTTGCCCGACGCCGTGGGACCCACGATGGCGACAAGCGGCAAGGTCGAATTTTGCTGGCTCATCGAAAAATCAAGTGGCGTGCGCGAACGAAAAGAAAAATGAGCACAAACAGCGCCAGCAAAAGACTGCCGAGCACTTGTTGGCGTACGAGCTTCACTAGTGTGCGTAATCTGGCTGCAAATTGTAGTAGTAGGTGAAACGCAACTCGATGAAGGGCCCGCTAAAAGCGCGAGGGAGCGGCTCAAAAGGATTGGAAGCGCGAATGGAAGAAACCGCCGCGCGATCCAGAGGTTCCTTCGTGGATGTGTGCACGGTGGCGGGTTCATTCGCGGGCACGCTACCGTCACGCATGATGCGGAACTGCAGAGAAACGACGCCTTTGTCGCCCAGCCGCACCGATTCCGGCATCACTGCGAACCAGTTGCGCTTCACGGTGACGTACACTCGCTGCAGATAGTTGCTGAAATCCACGCCTTCGGTTGGCGTCAGCATTTCCATCGCGCCGTACGCCGCGCCCTGCCCGCCGCCGCCCGGGATCCCGCTGTTGTTGGGGAGCTGCCCGCCGCCACCAATCGCGGACGGCGCGTTCATCTTCGCGGATTCGCGAATGGAATCCTGCAACGAATGTCCCAGCGAATTTTTTGGCAGCAGCAGTGAATGATCAGTCGGCTGTTGCTGCGGGGCTTCCAGTTTGAGCGGTTGCTTGGGCGCCTCAGCTTTAGCGACGCTGTCGTCTGGTTGCTGCTTCGGCGTAGGCGGCGTGACATTGGCTTGCGGAGTCGGCGCGCTGGGCAATTCTTTTGCCACGCGCTCTGGCTCTTTCGGCTTGGGAGTTGGCTGCGGTTCGGGCACCGGAGGCGCGACGCGACGCAGAACCCGCGGATCAACTTTGACGGTCGGCTCTTTCGGACGCGGCGGAGTCTTCAGCGCATCCAGGGCTCCCGGCGGTAGCAGCACGGTGATCTGCCGACGCGCGAGTTCTTCTTCCTCAGCGGTGGGCATATGCGGCGGAAACATTTTGGGCTCGAAAACCAGAAAAAGAATGAAAAGCGCGTGCGCCAAGAACGAAGAGATCGTCTTGATCAGCTCGGTACGCGAATGCTCCTTTGATGGCGGCTTGGCCATGAACTGGACTTCGCCAGTCAAGAAAATGTCGCCATCCACGAGATCAGTAGGAATATTTTCTGGAGCCGCAATAATTTCGGGCGGCGCCGCGCCTTGCGGCACCGTGATGCGCTCGTCAAGCTCGGTAGGCTGCAACGGCAGGTGAGATTTTTCTTCGATAACGATTTCGGAGTGCTTCACATCGCGCGGCACTACCACGCGCGCGGCAATCGACTCCAGCGGGAGCGAGGATGGAATCGTGGTGCGGCCGTCCAGCTGAACGATCGGCAGCATCGCGGGCACGAGGGTGCGCTCGTCCAGAGTGGACGGACGTCGCCGCGATGACGGTGCATCCGCGGCCGGCGGTTTAGCGCCATGCGGTACCAGGATCCTGGGAATCATTTCTCTGTCTTCTGCGCTGCGGAAAAGGCTAGCAATTGGACGCGCTCTCCGTGTTCCTGGATGCTTGCCATGACTCGCGCGGCCACTTCCAGCGCGGCGCGCCCGGCCACACCGCTGGTTCGCGGCTGGCGACGCGTGCGCACAGCATCGACAAAAGCTTGCAATTCCGCATGCAAAGGCTCGATCGCACGCGCCTGCAATTTCTCGAAAGCAAATTCCGGCTGCGGGCCGGGCTTCTTCACTCCGACCCGCAGCGCATCGCGCCGCGCATAATCAAGCGAAATGTATTCGTGCTGCTGAAAAAAACGCATCTTGCGCACGCGCTCGGTGGAAACGCGGCTGGCGGTAACGTTGGCCACCGCGCCGCCCGCAAATTCCAATCGCGCGTGAGCAATATCAACTTTGTCGGTAAGCACCGGGATGCCGACAGCCTTCACTTCGGTGACCTGCTCTTTCACCAGCGCCAGCAAAATATCAATGTCGTGGATCATCACGTCGTAGATGACGTCCACATCCAGGCTGCGCGGGGTGAACACGCCGAGCCGGTGCACCTCAAAGAACAGCGGATGATCGACGATCGGCTCAACCGCCAGCACCGCCGGATTAAATCTCTCCACATGGCCGACCTGCAAAATCCGCTGAAACTTCCTCGAAGTTTCGAGCAGCGCGTCGGCCTCCGCCAAATTCGTGGCCATCGGCTTCTCGACCAGCACATCCAATCCCAGTTCCATCAACTTGCAGCCAACGGAAGCATGATCGACGGTGGGAACGGCGACGCTCACAGCATCCACACGCCCGCGCAAATCTTCCAGCCCATGAAAAATCTGCGCCTGAAATTCCGCCGCCACTTCCGCGGTGCGCTTGGCGTTCTTGTCGTAAATACCCACCAACTCAGCGCCAGGAATTTCGCGATACACGCGGGCATGATTACGCCCAAACTCGCCTGCGCCGACGACCGCGACGCGCACCTTTTGCGGGGAACCGGACACTACGCTCATTCCTTGTCCATTCCTTCAGCAACACCCTTTGGTTCCATCACGCTGGCAGGCGACACCGCCTGAATCGCGATCCCCGCCGCGTCCGCTTGTTCAATCAATTTTGCTCGGTCAAATAACAGGGTGCGCCCGGCATCGAGAGCCAAGGCCGTGGCGCGGGCACTCTTCATGTGTTCGATGGTCGGCAGCCCAATCACGGGTACATCGAAACGCATGTCTTGGCGCGGCTTGCTGACTTTGACGACCACCAATGGTTTGTCGCCCGCGATGCGCGCGGCCCGAGCGATAGTCTCGTCCGTGCCTTCCATAGCTTCGACTGCTACGCACGCGCGATCGGAAATCACCACGGTTTGACCGATATCCATCGCCGCAATCTGGCGTGCGACACCCAACCCATACTCGATGTCCGCAGTCTCGCGTTCATCCGGCGCGCGTTTGGTCAGCACGCCCGGCTCCGGCAGCAACGGCTTCAGAAAATGCGTGGAGTCCACCAGGTGAATGCCTTCATCTTCTAGAACGCGCGCCACGGCGCCGATCAACGCGTCGGTATTTTTTCTCTTCAACGAGAACAGCAGCTTCGCCAGTTTCCAATCCGGGCGAATCGAACTGAAAATTTTATTGTGCTTCACCTGGCCGGCCATCACCGCACGGGTCACGCCTTCCTGGTGCATCAGCTCGATGGCTTTGCTCAATTCGCCGAGGCTCACCCAATGCAGCCGCTTCGCCAGACTCGCCAGCTGCTCGGAAGCCTCCTCCTTCAGCGCGATCACCGCCATGTCGATACCCTGGCTGCGCGCGCCCTCCAGCACCAGAAACGGGAAGCGCCCGTTTCCAGCGATGAGTCCCCATCCTGTCGTTTGCGTCTCTGGCATGAAGGCCGACGATTGGCGCCCGCCGCGCCTTACTTCCGTTACTTGACGATACCGCGTTCAGCGGTTTCGATGAACTGAATGAGTTCCGCCACGTCCGCGGATCCCCCGAGAGACTTGCGCATTTCCGCGAGCGCCTGGTTGGTATTCAACTTCGAGCGTAACAGCAGTTTGTAGGCCTGCGTGAGCGCTTTCACGCGTTCGGGCGAAAAGCCTTTGCGCTCCAGGCCGATCTTGTTCACGCCGAAGCTGGTAGTTTCGCGATCGGTAACGATCAGAGAGAACGGCGGCACGTCCTGCGTGATTACGGTGGAGGCGCCGATGTACGCGTAGCGGCCGACGCGGCAAAATTGGTGTACCGGGCGATGCAAAGCCGATCGTGGCGAAATCCTCGATGACTACGTGACCGGCCAACGTCGCGCTGTTTACAAAGAGGGTGTTGTCGCCGACGCGGCAATCGTGTCCAACGTGGGAAGACGCGAGAAACAGATTCCTGCTGCCGACGGTAGTGATCCCGCCGCCTTTTACTGTCCCGCGGTTCACGGTCACGTATTCGCGGAATATATTTTCATCGCCGACCAGCAGGTCGGTTCGCTCGCCGCGAAATCCCCAATCCTGTGGATCGCCGCCGATCGAGCAAAACGGATGAAACACATTGCCGCGACCGAACTTTGCAGGTCCCTGCACCACTGCGTGCGCATGCAGGATGCAGCCGTCGCCCAGCTCCACATCTTCGCCAACGACGGCGTACGCACCGATCTGAACACCGGAACCGAGTTTCGCGCCCGGTGCAACGACCGCGTGCACATGGATGTGCGCCGCGTTCATTTCTTCGGGGCTTCTTTCGCGGGCTGCGGCTCGCGATCCACCATCTTGCACATCAATGTCGCTTCCGCGGCCAGCTGACCTTCGACGGTCGCGCGACCTTCCAACTTGCAGAAATCGCCACGCCACGAGAGCACTTTGATCTCCAGCTTCAACTGATCGCCGGGCACAACCGGGCGGCGGAAACGTGCGCCGTCTACCGCGACGAAGTACAACAACTTGCTCTCGCGATCGGGAATTTCGAGCAGCAGCAGCAGCCCGCCGGTCTGCGCCATGGCTTCGATAATCAGCACGCCGGGCATAATGGGCTTGCCCGGAAAATGTCCCTGAAAATGTGACTCATTAATGGTCACGTTCTTGATGCCGACGATGTGCTTCAGCCGTTCCATTTCCAGAATTCCATCGACCATCAGAAATGGA
This sequence comes from uncultured Acidobacteriota bacterium, assembly GCA_963788725.1. Classification (GTDB taxonomy): domain Bacteria; phylum Acidobacteriota; class Terriglobia; order Acidiferrales; family UBA7541; genus Acidiferrum. Next base: position 250,276 of record CAWBHT010000004.1, read on the forward strand.
TAACGATGCGGCAGTATTTTCTGAATCTCGACCACGTCGAGGATCATCAGCAGTCTCCGTCATTCCGCGGGCGCTCTGCGGCAATGTTCCTTGTCCGGCAAACTTATGATTATATGCGAACCTCGCGCCATGCGATATTGATCCGTAGCTGTTGTCGCTCGAGGTAACCCGAGCGGCCAGCGCTCGATACATCGTATCTAGCCATAGTTGATGCTCGCGCCATGCGCTGTTAGCATGTGCGCCCATGCCCGCCCCCTCCCCGGTCAAAGAGATTTCGAATTACACCTCAAACAAATTGCCGGAGATGCTTTCCGTGCTGCGCCGTTTCGTCCTTTGCGAGTCGCCCAGCCTGGAAAAAGCGGCGGCGGACCGCTGCTGCGGCGTCATCGCGTCGGAGTGGAAGAAGCGAAACGTCCGCCTCGAGCGGATCGCGAACAGACATCATGGAGATTCGCTGCGCATAACCTGGTGGCCTCACAAATCTCGCCCGCAAGGTCAGCTGCTGGTGCTCGGCCACTACGACACCGTGTACGCGTCCGGAACGCTGGCGAAAATGCCCTTTCGCGTGATTGGCGGCAAAGCGTACGGTCCCGGAACTTTCGATATGAAGGCGGGCATCGTGCAGGCGCTTTTCGCTCTCGAGGCTTTGCAGAAATTCGGTCGCTCGTTGCAAAAACGTGTCGTCTTTCTGTGGACCTCCGATGAAGAAATCGGAAGCGACGCTTCACGCAAGGTCATTGAATCCGAGGCGAAGCGCAGCGACGCCGTGTTTGTGCTGGAACCCGCGTTCGGCGCACGCGGACTCCTGAAAACGGAACGCAAAGGTGTAGGCGAGGCCGAAATCATCGCTCACGGCCGCGCCTCGCACGCCGGTCTTGCGCCAGAGCAGGGCGTGAATGCCATCGAAGAATTAGCGCAGCAAATTTCACGCATTCACGGATGGCGCGATCTGGGCCGAGGCACCACCGTTGCTGCATGCATCATCGATGGAGGCACACGCACCAACGTCATTCCCGAACGCGCGCGTGCCGTCCTCGATCTACGAGCGCTGAAAATATCGGACATGCGCAGGCTGGAGCAGCGCCTCCGCGCCCTCTGCCCGATCCTCCCGGGAGCGCGCCTTGAAATCCGCGGCGGTTTTTCGCGGCCACCGCTGGAACGCAAAGTCAGTTCCGCTCTCTTTGCTCGCGCCAAATCATTGGCGGCTCAGATTGGATTCGCACTCGCCGAATGTTCCGTAGGTGGCGGTTCCGATGGCAACTTCACCGCTGCATTGGGTGTTCCCACGCTCGACGGGCTCGGAGCTGTCGGAGACGGCGCTCACTCCACTCACGAACATGTGATCGTGCGAAGCATGCCTGAACGCGCAGCACTGCTGGCAGCGTTGCTGATGAATTGCTGATCTACGGCGGCAGCATCAAAAGAGGAATGGCCGGATCAGTGGCCGTAGTTCTTGCTCAAGTAACTCTTCGTCGCCAGCATCAGGTCATCGTAGCCATCGTGCAGCACTTCGCGAATGGCAACTTCGGTGGAGCTGCCCTCGCCGATCAGGCTCAGAATGCGGTCAATATCGCCCATGCCGTCCGATTGCACGATGTATTCGATATTTGCTAGCGCCCACGCGTACGCATAGCTGGCCACGTCCGCGGGCATGCTCATCCAGGAGCCCTCCAGTTGTCCGAGCGTCAGCGCTTGTTTTTCGTCGTAGACCTGCACCAGTGCCGACGCATTTTGGCCGCTGCGCTTGCCCTCCATCCACTGCGCGATGCCTTCCTGGATCCATGTCGGAGCACGGCCGTGCGTTTTTTGCTGGATGAAGCTGTGCGTCAATTCATGTTTCAGCACGCGCGACAGTTCCGGCGTCAGCGTTTGCAATCCGCGAACCGGCACGCGGATCCGCCCATCGTTCAACGCGCCTACCCAACCCGGCGCGCGCGTGATGTCTGCAAAAGCCTGATCGGTGTAGAGAATTACGCCGATGGGATCCGGGGGCGTGAAATTCAGCTCCGATTCGATGATCGAAAAATGCCCTTCCAGCGCTCGCAACATTTCGCGAGCGAGATCGGGCTCCGCCGCTCCGCTGTAACGCAGCGTGAAGTGGCTGCTCTCATTTTCGCGGTAATTTTCCTCTTCTTGCTTATCGCGCTGCGCCTTGGCCAGAGCTCGCTCCACCTCTGCATCGGGACGCAGCGCGTAGGCGCGCCGCCACTCCGCCACCGCCTGATCCAACTTATTCATCCCGTAGTAGGCCCAGCCCGAAAGCTTCGCCACATCCGGGTTATCGGGAGCCACCTCGCGCGCGCGCTGCAGATAATCGAGAGAGGTCTTGTACTCGCTGCGTCGCAGATGCAAAAACGCCACGTTCATCAGAATGCTGGGTTCCTCGGGCGCGTACGTTAGTGCGCGGCGCTCGTCTGCGAGCGCATGTTCGGTGTCGCCGCGCGATAGCTCAAACTGCGCGGCCGAGTGCAGTGCCAGTGCCGCAATTTCCTTAGTGCCCGCTGATCCCGAGCGTGCGTCTCCCTCAACTTTCGCCAGATATTCACGGTCGATCGCATCCTCATGTACCGCGCCCTTCTCAATGGCCACATTAGCGGCGACGCGGGGCGGAGAAATTTTCAAATTCGCGGCCGCTGCGGCGTTCAGCGAATCCGGCAGCGGGCTTGCCATGCCCTTTTCAATGTGGTCGACCATCGATTTCGGCAGGCTCAATTCACCCGCCGAGGTCTGATAACGAACTTTGTCCCGATCCTCGACAACCGTGAGAGCCGCGATGCGCCGCCCATTCTTCAGCACGATTGTGTCTGCGCTCGCGATCGTCGTACAGGCACACAACATCGCCACCGTTGTCAGCCACGCAGACGCACAGCCCACCATCGAGCGAACCCCCGCCTTCCTTATCTTTGAACTGCGCAGCATGTCTTCATTTTAGGCCGTGCGACGAACCCCGCCGTTCATCGCTTGTTCCGCGATGCCGAAAGTGACTACACTGTGAATATGCGGGCTGGGGTGGCCCTTTTCGCGTTGTGCATTGCACTGACGGGTTTCCCGGCAGCGGCGGCGGAGAAGTCTCCTCGCGAACTCTACGATGCGTTGAACGCCCTGCGCATCGATTCCGCCAGCACCTACAGCATCACGCCCGCCGACCGCATCGAATTGCATCGCGCCGATCTGAAGTTTTCCTTCGACGAAGGCAAGCTCGCCTTCTTTGCTTCTTTTGACGGCCGAACCACTGGCGCGGTTTTCTCCGGACGCGGCCACGCGCTCGCGCTGCCTCGCGGCATCGTCGAAAAACAACAGATGGCTCGTTTTCTCGGCGCCCCCGTTCTGGATCAGGACTTCACTTATGCGGCGCTGCGCTTCACCGACGCTACCGCCGACGAACTGATTCACCAATTTCAGGTGGCGAAGATTTCGCCCCGGGAAGACGCTGAATTTGCTTCGCACTGGAATCCCCTTCTGCCCGCCGCCAATCCCATGCATTCTCTGCGCATCACTTTCGATCGTTTGACGCAAAATCCTCGTCCGTACTTTTACGCCTCGGTTGGTGGCGTCGCCACCGGCACCTTCGACGTGGTCTTCGACGAGCAGCGCTTCGAGCCTTTCCTCCTCGGCCAGATAAAAAAATCAGGGGAACGCACCTTCTATGACGTGTGGGCTTCCTACCAGGTCCCCGGAATTTCTCCGCCGCCCAATCCCTTTCACGCGCTGCACTACAACGTGGACACCTCCGTGCTCGCCGACACTTCACTTGACGCCAAAACGGATATTCGCATCCGGGCGGAAACCGATGGTGAACGCGTTCTTGTTTTTCAGCTCGCGCGTTCTCTGGGGCTAGACACGGTGACTGGCGATCGTGGCGAGCCGTTGGCTTTTTTCCAGAACGACGGCATGAATCTGCAGGAGCGCAACACGCGCGGCAACGATTACCTTTATGTCGTGCTGCCTTCGCCGTCTGCTCGCGGCTCCGAGTACACCCTGCACTTTCACTATCGCGGAAACATCATCGAGAATGCGGGCAATGGCGTCTTTTTCGTCGGCGCGAGAGAGAGTTGGTACCCGCATCTAGGCAATGCCGCCGACTTTTCCGATTACGACCTGACCATGCGCTGGCCCCGCCGCCTGCATCTGGTCGCTACCGGTACTAAGACCGAAGAGCACGAAGACGGCGACTTTCGCGTCGGCCACTGGCACACAGAAAAGCAAGTCTCCGTCGCCGGATTCAATCTCGGCGACTACGCATCCACTTCGCTGACTTCGGGCGCCTACACGGTGGACGTTTTCGCCAACCGCTCACTCGAACAGGCCCTCGACAGCCGCCTCGAAGCCGCGAACGCGCCGGATCTCCCTCGGCCGCCCGCCTTCGGCGCCGAAGGCCGCAACAGCCGGAACATGATGGAGATCACCGCGCCTCCGCCGCGTCCTGCCGATGCCCTCAAGCAACTCGCCCGCGAGATCGACGCGTCAATACATTTTTACGAAACGCTCAGCGGACCCTTCCCTTTCCAGAAACTGAACGTCTCGCAAATTCCCGGCACCTTCGGACAAGGCTGGCCGGGTCTGCTTTATCTTTCCACTTACTCTTACCTGCCTCCCGAGGCTCAGCATCGTGCCGGCCTCTCCGACATCAGCCAGGAGCATTTCACCGATCTCGTTCCCATTCACGAAGTCGCTCATCAGTGGTGGGGCAATATCGTGGGCTGGAATTCCTATCGCGACCAGTGGATCGACGAGGCCATCGCCAACTACCTCGCGCTGCTTTTTGCCGACACGCAAAAACGCAACGGTCATTCGCTGCGCCTTTGGCTGGAGCGCTATCGCAAACACCTGGCGCAAAAGTTCCCGAACTCCGACGAAACCATCGCCGACATCGGTGCGCTCGACCTCGGCAGCCGTCTCACTTCGTCGCGTTCGCCGAACGGATTCGAGGACGTCGTCTACGGGAAAGGCGCGTGGGTCATTCACATGCTTCGCGAAGAGTTGAAGCAATCGGGCGTGAAAGATCCCGACGCGCGCTTCAATGCTTTGTTGAAAACGGTGGCCGTCAAATACGCGTATCGCCCGCTATCCACAGCCGATCTGCAGCGTGAAGTCGAGGCGGTGATGCCGCGCTCCATGGATCTTGAAGGCGGCCACTCGATGGAATGGTTTTTCGAACAGTGGGTGCGCGGCACGGGTATTCCACACTACAAAGTAGAATTCAGCGCGCACACCGGCGATAAGGGCTTCGTCGTTCGCGGCAAACTTTTCCAGAACGAAGTGCCTCGTTCATTCCTCGCTCCGGTTCCTCTTTATGCCGTTTCAGGCGGCTCGCGCCCGATTTTTCTCGGCACCGTCATCGCCAGCGGCCCAGAAACTTCTTTCCACTTTGCGTCGCCGACCGAGCCGCAAAAAATCCTCATCGATCCGCAGATGACTCTCCTCTGCGTCACTCCCACTCAGTAGCGATTTGGACTTTTCCCTGGAGCGGTGCGGCAACCCTGCTGCCGGGCGCGGCCTACATCGGTCGCTGATACAGCGTCTGGTCCTTCGCCAACGGGCTGGCCGGGTTGATCTGAGCAAACCCATCGGCATCGAATACATACACGAAACCCAGCGGATCCACCGCTTCGCCTGGAATCAAGCCGGCATTCACAAGGTCCAGCACGCTCGTTGGCCGTCGCCCGCGCCGCTTTCCGAACTCCTCCGCAAGCATATCCAGCCGTTCGCAATCTTCCTGCGCACGCAACAGCCGCAAATGCGTCAGCGCATTCTGCTTCAGCTGCGCATCGGTGGACGAATTGTAAATTTCATTCCACAAAAAAACCGATGTCTCGCGCGATTCGCCTTTTTCCGACACACGCGCCGCCAGAACCTTCATCCACGGTAGCGCCGCGGGATTTTTGCTGCCTTCCAGGAACGCATTGGAGGCCTTTTCGTAATCTCTCATGTCGAAGTAATAGATGAATCCCATATCTTCATAAAAGCGCCAGTAATCCGGATTCGCCCGAATGCCGCGATTCAGAAATTTGATCGCTTGTTCCGGCATCCCGGCACCTCGCGGCGCGGGCTCTGCCAGAAATGTCGAACCAAAACTATAGGCGGGTATCAGGTTGGGATCGAGCGTCGTGGTGATGTCCAGCAGTGGCCACAACAAATCCAGCTGGTGCTCGGGACGCGTGTTCTTGCTCCCGTAATACTGCACCGTGCGCGTCCAATATAAATCCGCCAGCAGCGGCGCATATTCCAGGCTCATCAGCCGAAGCATCGGCGCCGACCGCAGCACCAATTCGTCCTGTTCCTGGTGCAACCCACCGATTTGCGCATCGATGCCCTGCTGCAACCGCCAAACTCCTGCAAATCCCGCGATCAGCGCCCCACCAAGCAATAACGACCGCAAGCGCATTCTCGACCCGTTCATTTCAGATTTCGCCGCGAGAAAATTGTCGCCGCTGCGGCCAGCACGATCGCACAATACAGAGCCGCATACGCCGTGTTTTGCGCCAACAGCATGCCCGGTATCGCGCGCCCATGAGCCGCCGACGCCATCACATCGAAGTTCCTGAAATTCGGCAGCAGATAAGACAGCCAGCGCAGGAACGCTTTCATCCCGAGCGCCATCGTCGCGCTCTGCAAATCGCGCATTTCGTTGACGAAAAGTCCCGCCACATACAATCCTGCCGTAAACAAAATCGCCAGCAGCGGCGACGTGTAGCACGAAAACAGCAGCGCCAGCGCCACCACCAGCGCCAGCTTCAACAAAATGAAGTACACCGCCACCAGCACAGCGGAGTCGCCACGATCCAGCGGATGCTTCACATACCACAGCGCCGCAAACAGACCCGCTGCCATTGCCGCGGTATTCACCGTCAGCGTCAGCAGCAATCCGCCAAATTTCCCCAGCAAAAATTCCCAGCGCCGCACCGGCTTGGAGAGCAGCGCGTACAGCGTCCGCTTATCCATCTCCTTGGAGACCAATCCGACGCCGATGAACACCGCCATCAATAAGCCAATCACCGAAATCGCGCTCAAGCCCAACGTCACAATAACGGTTTGCTCGATCTCAATGGAAATTTGTCCCACCAGAATCGCCGCCGCAATCATCAACAGCGCAAAAAACACCAGGTTGTACAGCACGCGATCGCGCACTGCTTCTCGAAACGTGTTCCACGCCACCACACCTACGCGGGTCATTTGCCGTGCACCTCCACAGCAGCCGCCTGCGCGCGATCCGCCTCCACCAGATGCATGAAGTACTCTTCAAGTGACGCCTTCACCTGCGTGACCGACAGGATCCTCGCTCCCGCGCCGCGCAGTTGTTCCAGCGTCGCGTAGAGCTTTTCTTCCTCCACCTGCAGGCGATACCGATTTCCCGTTCGCGTTGCTTGAGACAACAATCCACTTGCCTGCGCTCCTTCGCCGGCATATTCGAACAAAATCTCCATGCCGTGCGCCTTCACCCCGACAATCTCATCCGGCGCTCCCACGCCACGCAATTTTCCTCCCACAATCACGCCCACGCGATCGCACAGCATTTCCGCATCGCTTAAAATATGCGTCGAAAACAAAATCGTTCGCCCCTCGCGCTTCAACTCCAGAATGATGTCACGCACTTCCCGCCGCCCCAGCGGATCCAACCCCGACATCGGCTCATCCAGAATTACTACTTTCGGATCATGCAGAATTGCCTGCGCCAGGCCGACCCGCTGCAACATGCCCTTCGAATATTTCCGCAGCTGAATCTTCCCGGCAGTTTCCAGCCCGACTTTCTTCAGCATCCGCCCCACACGCTCGCGCCGCTCAGTCGCCTTCAAATCAAAAAATCTCGCGAAATAGTCCAGCAACTCCGCCGCCGTCAGGTAATCGTAAAAATACGGCTGCTCCGGCAGGTACCCGATGTCGCGATGCATTCCGATGTCGCTGATCGGCTTTCCGAGAATCCGCGCCGTCCCCGCGGTCGGAAAAATTAAACTCATCAGCAGTTTGATCGTCGTCGACTTCCCCGCCCCGTTCGGGCCCAGAAATCCAAACACTTCGCCGTCCTCGACCGTCATAGTCAAGCCTTCCAGCGATCGCTTCTTCTTCAAATGTAGAAAGCCGAACGGATAATCCTTGGTCAGATTCTCAATCTCAATCGCGGTGCCAGCCATGGACTAATTCTTCGGAATCAGACGTTTACCGTCAATCCCATCGAGCGCCGAATGTGTGTGGAGTGAAACTAGGATGAACAATTCGAGGAATTAACCGCTGTTGCGAGCCGATCCAATCTGTACCAGTTCCGCGCTCGCCGCCGACACCGCAGGAGCCATCGGCTTCGGCTTCAGATTCTGCGGCCCGCGCCAATTATCCAGAATCCCCACCTGCTGCACGCACGACACCGTGCACCTCGGCGCACAAAATTTTTCCGTGAAGTATTCCCGGTGCCGCATCTCGGTCGTATATTCCGCCAGCGGTATCCCCGGATATCCGCGCTGTTGCGAGCACCAGTGCACCAGCCCGTCCTCGCACACGTACAAATAGCGCGACCCTGACCGGCACCGCCAGTTGTGCTCTTTTCCCCGCGCCACGTTGTGCTGAAAATCATTGAACCGCGAGAACGATCGCTTGCCCAGCTCCATGATCTCTTCAAATATTTCGATCTGTCGCGGACTCAGTGCCTTCAGTTGTCCAAATCCGTCGTGAATGATCCCCACCGTGCTCGTGAACCCCAGCTCCACAGCTCGATGCGCAATTTCCAGCGCGTCCTCTGGATTTTTCACGCCGCTGCCCAGCACCGAATTGATGTTCACCTGAAACACCGCATACTGCGACAACCACTCCAGCCGGGTGTTCAGCGTCTTCAGGCTTTTCTTCGAGACCTCATCGGGCGTCACGTTATCAATGCTGATCTGCAGGTACTCCAACCCCGCATCGTTCAGCTTCCCGATCCGTTCCTTGCTCAGCAAAAATCCATTCGTGATCATCCCGGCGTAAATTCCCCGCCGCCGCATGTGCCGAATCACTTCTTCGAGCTCAGGATGCATCAGCGGTTCGCCGCCACTGATAGTGATCATCGACGTGCCCATATCCGCCAAAATGTCCAGCCGTCGCTTCATCTCTTCCAGCGGCACCGGCTTAGACACATCGTCATACTCGTTGCAATACCCGCAATCCAGATTGCATCGCCGCATGGGAATGATGTGCACCAGAAAGGGGTGCTTGGTAGACACCAGCGCCTTCCCAATCTTCAGCACCTCACGCACGCGCGATCGCGCAAACCGCAACCGCCGTCGCATCCGCACTGAAGCGGATGCCTTCACGATTTTGTCCTCAACCGCCATTAAATTAGTCGATTCCCCAACTCAAATTATACATGACCTCAAACCAAATCCCGGTTCACAAGCATCTCCATCAAGCACCCATCAATCACCTCACGCGAACCTCGCACAGTAGCAGCAACCGTACGGGAGGGGCTTGCCCCCTCCCGGGCGTCAAACAAATCTCCAAATATTCGCGAAGCCATTTGCCGTTGAAATCTCCGACAATGAAAGTCGGAACAAATCCCCCCTCACCCGCGTCTACCCATATGACCAAACCAAACCGGCATTGGTGTCGTCTCTAACACAGAAAGCCGACCGCCAATTCACCCGAGGTGCCATGCCATCCCTCCTACCCGACCTCCGCTTCGCCGCTCGCGAACTCCGCAAACGTCCCGGCTTCACTCTCACGGCCATTCTCTCCCTCGCCCTCGGCATTGGCGCGACAAGCGCCGTATTCAGCGTCATTTACGCCGTGCTCATTGATCCCTTCCCATACCCCGGCTACGATCGCCTCGTCGAGCTTCGCCTCAAAGACAAAGCGGGCAATGATCGCTTCTCCGGCGTGAACGGCCCTCAGCTCGACCAGCTTCGCAAAGCCAAGTCGGTCGAAAGCATCGTCGCCATGGACGGCTGGAACCTCACCACCACCGACGGTGATGTTCCCGAAGACGTTAATGCCATGTATTTGTCGGCCAATGATCCAAGCCACTGGGGAATTCCCGCCCTGATGGGGCGTTGGTTTATTCCCTCCGATGCTCCGCAGGGTGAAGAGCCGCAGCGCGTCGTCGTCCTTCCTTATCAGTTCTGGCAGAAGTACTACATGGGCGATCCCAACGTGATCGGCCGTAAGCTTCAGCTGGTTCACAAATCCTACGAAGTGATCGGCGTGATGCCCCCTCGCTTCAAATGGGGTGAAGCCGATCTATACGTTCCCCTCAAAGTCACATCCGACCCGAAAGACTATTTCGGCGCCTCAATTAAGCTCAAACCCGGCGTCACCATCGAGCAAGCCAACGCCGAGCTTCAACCCCTTCTCGAAGATTTCGCCAAAATCGCCCCCTCGCGCTTCCCGGAAGGTGGCTTCCGCGTCAATTTGCGCAGCATCGTCGAACTGTATGCACGCCCGCTCGGCACTACTCTTTACGTTCTTCTCGGTGCCGTGGCCTCTCTCCTCCTGATCGGCTGCGCCAACGTTTCCATCCTCCTGCTCGCCCGCGGCGCCGAACGCCAGCACGAAATCGCCGTGCGTGCCGCTGTTGGCGCGGATCGCCGGCGCATTATCCGTCAGTTGTTGACCGAAGCTCTTCTCATAGCCCTTGTCGGCACTGGGCTGGGCATCCTGATCGCCTGGCGCAGCCTGCCTCCGATCGTCGCTTGGTTGCCTCACCTGTTTCCGGCCGAGTCCGTCATCAAGATCAATCTGCCGGTGCTCTTCTTCTGCGTCGGTCTGGCCTTCACTACGGCCATTATTTTCGGGCTTTCTCCCGCCCTCCAGCTCTCGCGGCCCGACATTGTTCGCCTGATACAAAGCAGCGGCCGCCGCGTCGCAGGCAGCGCCGCCGCCAAGCGCGCTCATGGCATCCTCGTCGGAGCTCAGGTGGCCCTCACCCTGTTGCTTTTGACCGTTGCCGGTGCCGCCGGGAAAGGCTTCCTCAAGCTCGTCAATGCCGATCTCGGCTACGACCCGCACTACGCCATGTCCCTGCCCATCCCCATTCACGAAAACACCCACATCCCCTGGGCAGATCGCGCTCAATACTATGAACAGCTTCGCGCCCACATCGCCGCGATGCCTCAGGTCGAGTTGGCCGGAATCTCGACCAATGCGACACCTCCCTCGAACGGCACGCACTACCCATTTCGAAATTTACGGCACCAACGGCGCTGAAAAGCCCGAAGCCAGCCTGAACTTCATCAGCCCCGAATATTTCCCGGTTCTTCGCATCCCGCTTCAGCAGGGCCGGCTCTGGGATCATGCTGAAACCATGCGCGGTGCGCAGGTCGCCGTCATCAATGAAAAGCTGGCCCGCCAGTATTGGCCCAACGGCAACGCCATCGGACAGCAGATTCGCATCCCCGACCTCACCGCGGAAGTCTCTGCCAATTCTCCCGCCGCACCCGGTGCCGACGGCAATCTTCAGATCATCGGCATTGTCGCTGATGCCCGCAACGACGGACTTCGCAAGCCCATCAAGCCCGGCATCTACGTTCCTTACACCCTGCGGATGTGGATGTTCACGCAGATCCTCGTGCGCACAAAGGTCCCACCGGAATCCCTGCTTCACGACTTCCGTGCCCAGATCATTCAGGTTGATCCCGATCAGCAGATCATCCGGCAAGCTCGCGATCTGGAAGGCTGGATCACTCAAGAGGACGATTACGCCAAGCAGCAACTCGTCGCTCGCCTTTTCGGCATCTTTTCCGTGATCGCACTGCTTCTCGCCGCCGTCGGCCTCTATAGCGTGGTGTCCTACGGAGTTGCTACTCGCACCAACGAATTCGGCATCCGCATGGTTCTCGGAGCCAGGGCCGGCGACGTTTTCCGCATCGTCCTGTCCTCCACGGCCATCAATGTCGGCGCAGGCCTCCTGGTGGGCCTCGTCCTGAGCATCGCCTTCGATAAATTAGCTACCAAATGGGTCTCACAAACCTCTCGCGACCCCCTGCTGCTGAGCGCCGTAACAGCGCTCCTGATGCTCAGCGCCGTAGCCGCCTGCCTACTTCCAGCCCGCCGCGCCGCCTCAGTAGATCCCATGGAAGCCCTCCGCCACGACTAATGCCCGGGTAGAACACTAGATACTCGGTGGAATACTCAGTAGAAGATCGCTTGCACGGACTCACGGCTGCAGCGGGGCGATGTAGGCAGTGAGGTCCACGATGTCTTGATCGGTAAGTTTAGCTACAACGGGTTTCATCGCCGCGGTGTTACGGCCATTGCGAGTGCCGCTCTTGAAATCGTAAAGTTGCCGCGCCGTCGCCATAGGAGAGCGCCCTGCCAAAGGCGGAAACGTATCTCCCATTCCCTGGAATGCGGCACGAAGTCCTCGCATCACATGGGATGATGCGGCATGGAGGCATCCCAGACCCGCCAGAACTCCTGCATCTCCTCCCTCAGTCCCAAAGATACGCGAATGTATTTCTCAAAAGAGGGAAAGCTGGAGGCGACGAGCACCCGCTTGGTGCTCAGCAGGTCCGCCACTTCCTTGCCGGATCTGTCGGTAGCCAACAAAACAAAATTGGCTTCGGAATCAAGCGAACGAAGCATGCGAGCGTTCGCTTGATTATAAAATTCCTGGCGGTCGTTGGCGTTGCGTAAGGCGATTCTCTGCATGTAAGCCCTATCGGAGAGCGCCGCAAGCGCGGTGCGTGTGGCAACGACGTTGATTCCCATGGCGAGACGCTGGGCGGAAAGGCGCTTGGCCGCATCCGCAGAGGAGATCGCGTAACCTACTCGAAGGCCAGCAAGACCGTACACTTTGGAAAAGGTACGCGTCACGATAAGCCGCGGATCCGCTGCTGCTTTCGTGGCCCATGATCCGTAGTTACCGGTCGGCGCCACATAGTCATGATAAGCCTCGTCAATCAGCACGGTGACGCCGGGCTGTAGTTTGCTGAGGAAAGCTTCGAGTTCGGATTTCGGAGTGAGTGTACCCGTCGGATTGTTAGGATTGCAGATATAGACGAGACCTGTCCTGGCGTCAGTCTTCGCAAGCATAGCCTCGACGTCGTGAGCATACGTACGCGTGAGCGGCACTCCACGGACTTCCGCGCCAAGGAGCCCAGCGATCCCCGCAATGAAGTCAAATGTTGGCGAGGCGATCACCAGATTCTTGCCAGGGCCTAGCGATGCATCTGCGGCCATTCGCAAAAGTTCCGTCGAGCCGCAGCCTAATGTAATGTTCTCCGGCTTGACGCCGTGTAGAGTGGCCACGGCAGCACGAAAGGTATCACTGTCGTCGCTAGGATAGCGGTTGGCTTGCGCGATGGCGTCGTGGAAAGCGGCCTTGGCGCTTTCACAAGGGCCATAGGCGCTCTCATTTCGATTTAGTCGGACAGGGAAGGTCGGAGAATCTGTCACCGACAGAATGGAATTTACCGAGATTGGCGGCAAAGCCGTAGCGGCGGCGGCTACGCTGAATTGCCGGAGCAATCCTCTTCGATGAATGCGCATAGTTCCATTTCCTATTTCGTGCAACATTTCATGAGCACGAAGGATCATGAGCACGAAGGACTTTACATTTCGATAAGACGCAGGGAAACCCGCGACGTATTTGCGAAGCTCCTGCAGAAACTTACTGCACGACGAGCGCCAAGGATATTGAATGAACGAGATTGCCCGACGTGCCGGTAATCTTCAGGCTGTAAGTGCCCGTCCGAGCACGCTTATTTACCTGAATTGTAAGAATTGACGACCCTGAACTCGATACTGTGGATGGGTTCCAGGATGCCGAGGTCTTGGAGGGCAACCCGCTGAGGCTCAGAGAAACAGTTCCCGTAAAACCTTGAAGAGCCGCTACAGACACTCTAGCTGTTCCTTTGCCGCCACGCGAGACCTGCAGAGTCGTAGGCGAATCGGACAAAGAAAAGTCGCCGGCGGAACTTACGGTCAAGTTGACGTTGACCGAATGATTGCGCATCGTGCTAGCCCCCTTGATGGTAAGGGTATAAGTGCCCGCGGGGGTGCCGGCCACGGTTGTAACCGTGAGAGTCGAGTTCCCTGATCCAGTAATGGACGTCGGAGAAAAAGACGCAGAGGCGCCTGAAGGCAGGCCAGTGACTGACAAGTTGACCACGTCCGAGAAACCATTCAGGGCGCCGACAGACGTCGTGTATGAAACATTTCCACCCTGCACCACGGATTGGGATGAAGGGGAAGCGGAGATGGAGAAATCCTGCGCGGGATTGACCGTAATGATGCGTTTGGGAGGATGGGGATCGGTCAAGCCGGCATTGTCAGTGACCGTAAACGTCGCGATAAAAGATCCACTTGCGGCGTAGATGATATTCCCCGGATTGGCGAGCGAGCTGGTGCTGGGATTGCCGCCCGGGAATGCCCAGGAATAAGCGGAAATTGTGCCGTCGGGATCGCTGCCTGTGCCAGAGAAACTAACGGATTGTCCCGCCGTAATGGTCACGTCAGAAGCGGGACTCGTGATCGTGCCAGTGGGAGCAATATCGCCGCCAGCCGTGGTCAATTGAACAAACTGGGCCACGGATGGGACGCGAGCAGAATTCAATACAAAGAGCAGATAATAGCCAGGCGGGGCGATGTTGCCATTGGGAGGGGCACTGACATTTAGCAGGCCGCTGCCGGCTGAGAAGGTCAACGCCACAAGCCGCTGTTCCATATCAAAAGCGTGCGTGGGTGCTCCTGCACGAATGAGCACGACGGAAGAGATACTTGCGGCGTCCGGAGTCTGAACTTGAAACCCCGAACCGTAACCGATCGCAGTGGACGGCACGCCAGTGACCGATGGGCGCGTCGCGGGCGAGCCGTCGGAGTTGAAGAGATAGGCCGGGCGATAGATTTCGATATGCGATTCGTATGTACCACGCGCGGGATTCCCACCGAACAACATTACTGTGGCATCGGGAAGCAAAAGAGAATTCGAATGATAGACACGGGGATAGACATTTTGACCGGCGGAAGCAGGGGTGTTAAACGTGTTGCTAGCCGGATCATAGAGATCGGCATTTAGGCTCGCCGTGCTTGTGTCTTCATCATTGAGAGAGCCGCCCAGCACGAGCACTTTGCCACTGGGAAGGATGGTGGCATTCATCTCAATACGTCCTTGGGTCATCGAGGGCCCATAGCTCCATGCCGGTGAAGGCGCGGAGAGATCAATGAGCTCGGTAGTGTTAGTAGCGGGGTTTCCCCCTCCCATAATCATAACCACAGGCTTGTAGTTGTTAGCAGGAGTTAACGGCAGCAAAACCGAAGTGCCGTAGGTGCGGGTGCCGCTGTATTTGGTGTTGGCAATTGTGGACGACCAAGTGTGCGTCGAAAGATCAAAGTAACGCGAACTGGTTGTCGAGCCGGAATAAAAAATTTTCCCATTGGGAAGAAGATGCATGCGCGGGTAGAGCGGCGGAGTCCATGGGGAGCCATAAGCCGTGCTCCATCCTGAACCAGCTGCGTAGATTTCAACCGTCGAATTGGTATTGCTGTTTTCATCGAGACCAGAGAAAGCCATAAGCGAACCGTCGCCTAGTGTGGTGACAGTGGGATACCAGCGACCATGCGCCATGTTCTGAAGATCCGTGAATTGACCACTTGCAGGGTCATAAACGGCGTTCCGCAGCTGTCCGTGGAACGGATCGTATTGCGACGTGCCACCGTTGATGAACGGGCGGCCGTCGGGCAGGATGGCCATGCCATTGCAAAACATGTCCCAGCTGACCGGCTGGGTAGTGATGTTTCCGCTTGCCGGATCGAAAATAGCGGCTCGCAAGTTGGTGTTCGTGGGGACATTCCCAGAGCCGGAAACGATCAGCACCTTGCCGTTGTGAAGGAGAGCCGCATGAACTGGATTAATGGGCATGGTATTTGGCAGCGTCTGCCACTGGCCCACCGTCCCAGATTGAGCGGCAGCACCCGAGACGCAAGCCAGCATCAATATGCCGACGAGGGCCATGATCGCCACAACTTGCCAAGATGAACGCAAGCGGGCTGAAATGCCAAAAGTGAGAATCGTCACGTAGACGCTCCTGGGCAAAGCGACCACCAAACAATTAAGGTGTGGAATCGGGGATTACAGAGACGCCTGCAAGCCACCCACCACAGTCTGGGACCCGAAAAGCTAACGTTTTCACCACTTTGGAGCAGGAAGGTAAGATACATTTGCGAACCATGAGCAAGGGATTTCCATGATTTTGCAAAAAGGCAAGCAGTGAGAAAGGTGTGTAGTCGGTCCAACCGAGCCAACGGTTACGAGCTCCGTCCGCAGCATGTCCAGGTAATCGAGGAAGCTGCTGGGCCAGCCGTGCGTAAGGATGAGCGGCGCACCGCGTCTGGGTGCGGCGCGCTGGTGTACGAAGTGGATGCCGTTCCAGGTGAATTGGTTGAGCTTGCGCTCTCAATGCACAAACAAAGCCCGATTGGACCCGAACGAATGCCCCGGAGAACGATTTACGCTTCCCGACCGTCAGAAACTAATGGACAAGAGAGGTATACATATGGTAAACTGGATACGAGTTTGAAGCCCCAGCTCCACAGCGACCCTCTCGGGCCCCGTTCAGTCCCCGCTCAAGGCGACACCAAGTCGCGCCTAACCACAAAATTCGGCTATCTCCTTCTGAATCAAGACACTAAGCCAATTTTTAACGTAACCACCTTAAAGTCAATACGTTACGTAGAAATGCCGGGGGGTGGGGGTGTAAGCCGGCGTCGAGCTTCCATCCGTTATGGCAGCACGGCTAAGCTAAATCCTGTCCTTTCCGCGTTTACCGGTTCCCACTCACCTAACTCCTTTTCCTGCCGCACATACAAAAACACTGGGGGTAGTACCCCTCCTTCGGCGCCTAACTCAGTTCCGAACTCACGGGACACGGACCAGGGGCCACGGATCACCTCACCATGAGCCAGCTCCAGTTCAACCTCCGCCCCGAACGCCGCATCTTCTCCGTCAGCGAACTCAGCGGCTCGATCCGCGACCTCTTCACTCGCAACTTCACCGACATTCTTGTCGAAGGCGAAATCTCCAACTGCCACGCCGCACAATCCGGCCACATCTACTGCACCCTGAAAGATGATCGCTCGCAGATCAAGTGCGTCTGCTTCAAAAGCCAGCTTCGCCTGATGAAGTTCCGCCCCGAGGATGGCCTGCACGTCACCGTACGCGGCTCCATCAGCGTCTACGAAGCCCGCGGCGAATATCAGATTTATATCGAGCACATCGAGCCGGTCGGCCTGGGCGCACTGCAACTCGCCTTCGAGCAGCTCAAGAAGCGCCTGGAAGCCGAAGGCTTGTTTGCCGCCGAACGGAAAAAGCCGCTCCCTCGCCTGCCCGGCTGCATCGGCCTGATCACTTCGCCCAGCGGCGCCGCTGTCCGCGATGTCGTGCGCATTCTGCGCCGCCGCTTCCACAACGTTCAGCTCACTTTGTACCCCGTACGCGTACAAGGCGACGGTGCCGCCACAGAAATCGTTCGCGCCGTGCAATTTTTCAATCGCCAACAAACGGTCGATGTGCTGATCGTCGCCCGCGGCGGCGGGTCACTCGAAGATCTCTGGGCCTTCAACGAAGAGATCGTCGCCCGCGCCATTTCCGATTCCGTAATTCCGGTGATCTCCGGCGTTGGCCACGAAACCGATTTCACCATTACCGATTTCGTAGCCGATGTCCGCGCCTCCACGCCATCCGCCGCCGCCGAACTCGTCGTGCAGACCCGTCGCGAATTCGACAAACACGTCGCCGATCTGCGCACCGCGCTTACGGATCAAATCCGCTATCGCATCCTCGTGCAAAGCCGTCGCGTACATGAACTTGCCGGCCGCCGCGGGTTCCGCCGCCCGCTTGATCTGCTGCGCCAGCAACGTCAGCGCGCCGACGAACTCACTTCGCGTCTGGCGCATGCACTTCGCGCAAACCTCGAGCAGGGCCGCAAGCGCTTCACCACCGCGCACCTGCGCATCGCTTCGTTCGATTTTCGGATGAAAATTGCCGCGCTGCGCCTGCGCCTCGAAAAGCGCGCCACCGAACTCGCCGCCCGCACCGATCGCCTGCTACGCGTAAAACGCGAACGCCTCGATCGCCTGCGCCTCCAGCTCGAAGAACGCAGCCCGCTCCGCGTCCTCGAACGCGGCTACGCAATAGCGACGGACGCCACCGGCGCCATCCTCCGCGACGCCACGCAGGTCGCCATCGGCGATGAAATTGCTATTCGCCTGCACAAAGGCCGCCTTACCACCGAAGTGAAGGCGAAGGAAGAAAATTGATGCTATCTGTAGATATCTTTCCGGTGTGCGACTTTCAGAATCGTGACGATCTTTCTGGAGTCGTCGATTTCGTACACGACGCGATAGCGCCCCACGCGAATTCGCCAACCCGCAACATCATGCAGTTTGCGACATCCCGAGGGCGCGGTTCTCGCGCAAGTCGGATATGCGATCTCTGACGGCGTCATATTCAGGAGAGTTCAGCCGAAGAATCTGCTTCTCAACAGCAGACAGTACGATGGGGCTATAGCTCACTTACGATTTCGTTCGCGTTCAATCCTAGTAATGGCTTCATCGAACGGTACCCCGACCTCACCAGAGGCTTTCGCTTCCTGGTATTCCCGGATCGCTTCGGTGTCTTCCAGCTCTTCGAGCAACTCTTCGTATTCTTGGATGCTGATGACCACGGCGATTTTCTCGCCTTTTTCGTTGGTCAGGAATTGTTTTGGCGCGGTCATTTGCACACCTTGAAGATATTTTACTCCAGTGTGCCTTGAAATGGATATGTGATACGCAAATCTGAGACCGTGAATCGGAATGACGATGCGATGACTGCAATGGAAATGCCGGGCGTTGATTACTCTTCGTCGCCGGTGGAGGTGACCTTTAGCACCGCCAGGAAGGCTTCTTGCGGGATGTCGACTTGGCCGACTCGCTTCATGCGCTTTTTGCCTTCTTTTTGCTTTTCGAGGAGCTTGCGTTTGCGGCTGATGTCTCCGCCGTAGCACTTGGCCAGCACATTTTTGCGAATCGCCGCGACTGTTTCGCGAGCGATGACGCGGCTTCCAATCGCGGCCTGGATAGGCACCTCGAACATTTGGCGCGGGATCAATTTTCGCAAGCGCGACACCAGATCGCGGCCGCGTTCGTAAGATTGGTCGCGGTGGCAAATCATTGACAGCGCATCGACCGGTTCGCCGCCGACGAGCACATCGAGCTTGATCAGATCGGATTCGCTGTAGCCTGCAAGGTGATAGTCGAGCGAAGCGTAGCCGCGCGAAACGCTCTTCAGCCGATCGTAAAAATCGAGCACGATCTCGTTGAGCGGCAATTCATATGTGAGCATCACGCGCGTGGGCGACAGATACTCAAAACCTTTTTGCGTGCCGCGCTTGTCCTGGCAAAGTTGCAGGATTCCACCGACCGATTCGTCGTTGGTGATGATCATGCCCTTGATGATCGGCTCTTCGATCATTTTGATGTCGCTGGGATTGGGAAACTTCGATGGGCTGTCAACTTCGATCACGCTGCCGTCCATGCGAGTGATGCGATAGCGCACGCTGGGCGCAGTTGTGATCAGGTTCAGGCCGAATTCGCGCTCCAGCCGCTCCTGCACAATTTCCATGTGCAGCAGTCCGAGGAAGCCGCAGCGGAAACCGAAGCCGAGAGCGACGGAATTTTCCGGCTCGTAAAAAAATGCGGCGTCGTTCAATTTCAATTTACCGAGCGCGTCACGCAGCGGCTCGTAGTCATCCGCCAGCACCGGAAAAAGCCCCGCAAACACCATCGGCTTGATGGCTTCAAAGCCAGGCAGCGCCGGTGCCGCGCGATCCGCTTCAGTGAGCGTATCGCCCATGCGCGCATCGGCTACATCCTTGATGTTCGCCACGACGAAGCCGACGTCGCCGGCTTCCAATTCCTCCAGCGCGATCGGCTTGGGTGTCAGCGCGCCGAGCTGTTCGACTTCATAAACCTGATTTCCGGCCACGAGGCGAATCTTCTGGTGATTGCGAACGCGGCCTTCCATGACGCGCACGAGAACCACCGCGCCGCGGTAGATATCGAACCAGGAATCGAAAATCAGTGCCTGCAACGGATTTTCGGCATTGCCTTTGGGCGCAGGCACGCGCTGCACGATGGCTTCCAGCACATCTTCCACACCGATGCCGCTTTTTGCGCTGATCAGCAGCGCATCTCCGGCAGGAATCGCCAGGACGCTTTCGATCTGCTCTTTGACGAAGTCGGGCTGCGCCGCGGGCAAATCGATCTTGTTGATTACGGGAATGATGGTCAGATTGCTGCCAGCGGCGAGAAAAGTGTTGGCGACGGTCTGCGCTTCGACGCCCTGGCTGGCGTCGACAACCAGCAGCGCGCCTTCGCACGCGGAAAGCGCGCGCGAAACTTCGTAGGAAAAATCGACGTGACCCGGAGTGTCAATCAGATTCAGGCGATAGGTATTTCCGTCTTTCGCCTTGTAGTGCAGGCGAATGCTCTTCGCTTTAATGGTGATGCCGCGCTCGCGCTCCAGGTCCATGGAGTCGAGAAATTGCTCGTGCATCTCGCGTTGCGTAAGGGCGCCGGTCATTTCGAGCAGGCGGTCGGCCAAGGTGGATTTGCCGTGGTCGATATGCGCGATGATGCAGAAATTGCGTATGAACTGTGGGTCCATTAAGTGTTAGGGCCGGCAGGAAATGTTCCTGGACGTGAGAGCAGCGCCGCACGCACCGCCAAACCGTGCCGTGTGATCACTCAGTTTGCCACAGAAGCAACTAAAGAAGTAGCGAGCTCAAAACGTCGAGAGACCGTTTTCCGACATTAATCAGGAGTTGGTCCTACAAGGTTAGCTCTAACGCGTATCGTGGAGATTACCGTTTTGTCTAGCGCGAACAGCGAATCAGAGGCGTTCGCCCTGACGAAATATATCGTTCGCCAAGGAAAGCGAGCATGGCGAAGTCTAATATAGCCGTAAACTCAAGACTTCCCCACAATCGCCAATCTCCGAATACAAGGCTACCCGCCAGCGTAGCCATCTGCGATATTTTAACTCCTTGTTGCCCGGCACAACTCGCGCACCACTCAGGAAAAAAACTGATACAAGCAAGAACGGCAGAGATATGAGACCTGTCGCGTATGGGTGGTCTTTGTTGAATATGATCAGTCCAAACAAACAGAACCCGATACCAAGCCAATATTTGAAGATGAACGCAGCATGCCTGAGAGACATTTCCCGTGCACCCATGCGTCGAATTCAATCACGCTTTCTACAAACCCAAAAGGACAGTCTTCGTAGTGCTTGGTTATTCGGACAACCGGAAACTGAGTAATTATCCGGGGACCAATGCGCGTCACGAGAGGCTCGGCTGGTTGCGCTTAATTGCTACTTGGCGCTTTCTGCATCGGGGGGATGGAGTTGCTTTCGCTGCTTTCGGGCTGCGGTTATAGTGGAAAAGGGAGCAGCGCGGCTTGCTGCGCGTGCTTCTCTCCACACCCGAAAGAACAGGGCTACTCGTTCGAATGGCATCGGATATTCACAAGCATCTGGATCGCGCTAAACGCTTTCTGGAGAAAAATCGCGTCGAGGATGCGATTGAAGCGTACCTGGCGGTACTCGAAGAAGCGCCGCAACATCAGGAGGCGACGCAAGCTTTGGGTGATCTGTACGCGCGGATGGAGCAGCCCGATCGCGCGGCGGTGTACTACGGAATGTTGTTCGATCTGCTGGTCGAGCCGCGCGATGAAATCAAGGCGCTGGCGATTTACAATCGATTTTTGCGTCCTTCGCCGTTGCAGCAGCCTCCCGAACGCATTGCGCGCTATGCGTTCTTACAGCAAAAGCAGAATCGATTTGAAGAGGCCATCGAACAGTACTCGAAGGCTGCGGAGGCGTTTACCGCGGCCAGACCGGACCGAGGACGCGTTGTTCTGCCTGGAACGCGTGGCGCAGCTTTCCCCTGAAAATTCCAAACGGCAACTGCAATTGGCCGAAGCGGCGGAAGCCACGGGCAAGAGTGCATTAGCGGCGCGAGCGTATTTGCGGGCGGGACAACTGTCCACAGCAAGCGGAGCGCAAGGCGAAGCTCTGGAGTTTCTGGGTCGGGCATACCATCTGGCGCCGCAAGAGCGCAGCGTTGCGCTCTTGTATTCCGAGGCTACGCTTCGTTCGGGAGATGCGAAGGGAGCGGCGGCGCTGCTCGAACCATTTGCCGCGACCGAAAAGGATGCGGCGTTTCTCGATACCTTTTCCGATGCGCTGATGGCCTCGGGACAACTGGATCGGGCGAGAGAGATTCTGGAAGGTTTGCTGCGCGAGAAAAATGAAGGGGTCACGCGGCTGTTCGAGCTTGCCGACCTGTATGTGGTTCTTGGACAAGATGGCAAAGCTGTGGAGGTTTTGCAGACGCTGAAGCGCCGGATGTTCGCGGATAAAAAACAAAATGAGTTCGCGACGCAAATGGACGGGGTCGGCGGAAAACATCCGGATTCGCAGCCGGTCCTGGAATTCTGGGCCGCGCTGCACAACGAACTGAATCGCGAAACGCAATACTTCGAAATTCTTATCAAACTGTTCGACGCCTATTTCAGCGCGGGGAATGTGTCCAAGGCCTGCGACGCCATCGAAAAACTTCTGGATATCGATCCGTACGATCACCGGAATCAGGAACGCATCGACCGGCTGCGCGGCAAGGCCGATGATGCGTTTTTGAAACGCGTAGGCGGGACGTATCGCGAAATCGGGCGGCGGAGGCTCGGCGCATGCGGGTCATGCGCCTTCGACGCCGCAGGATAGCGGCGAGTCTCCGCAAGGTTCCAGCGATGACGGGCGGAAGTCGCAGGCGCTGGAAGACTTGATCGTACAGACGGAGATTTTCCTGCAGTACTCGCTGCAAGCCAAAGCGGTGGAGCGGCTGGAAAAGATCGCGGCGATGTTCCCGGGCGAGGAAGAGCGGCATCCGCGGCTGCGGAATCTATATCAGACTGCGAACTGGTGGCCGAAAGGCGCGCCGAAAATAAAGGCTCCGGAGGTGGCGGCTGAAACCCGCAGCACCCGCAGTCTGCGGCGCCGCCGGCAAGCGTGGCTGCGCCAGCGCGGGCTGGAATGTTTTCCGCGGAAACGATTCGCGATCTTTCGAAGATCTCGGAGATCAATCAGAAGATTTTCCGGCAGCAGACTCCGCGAGCGATGCTGAACACGGCGGTGAATGAAGTAGGCGCGTATTTGCACGCGTCGCGCGCGTTGGCGGTAGTCGGCGCGCCAGGACGTCCTCCGGAAATGGCGGCCGAATATTGTGCGCAGGGAATTCGTCCGGCCCCGGGCGCGCAGGTGGTGTTCTTGATCGCGCACATGGAAAAGGCCGAACCGGATGAGCTTGGCGCGCTGGTGGTGGACGCCGCGGATGGATCGATTTTGTCGGAGTTAGGGCTGGCGACCGCGCTGGGCGTGTCTCTTATGGACAAGGAGACGCAGACTCCCGCCGGAATGATCATCGTAGGCCATGCGGAGCCGCGCGAATGGAAACCGAACGAAGCGTATTTTCTTCAGGCAATCGGCGACCAGATGTTGATGAGCGTGAGCCATACACGGCTGCGGTCGTTGGTTCGCCGCATGGGTGTTTCCGATGAACGCACCGGTTTGCTGAGCCGCAGTTCGTATCAAAGTTGTCTGCTGACCGAGGCAGACAGGTCGCGCACTCAGGGTACGCCGCTAGCGCTGGCGATCCTGCAGATCGATAAGGGCGCGGAGATTTTGCGCCAGCAAGGTGAGTCGCCGGTGGAACGTTTTCTGGAGCAGCTTTCGCGCTCACTACAGCCGATCGTGCGGCAGAACGATGTGGCGGTGAAGTACACGTCGTGGTCACTGGCTTTCATTTTGCCGGATACGACGCTCTCGGGAGCCCAAAACCTGGCGGACAAACTGAAGCGGGCGGCTTCGGGCGTGCGGCCGCCGTGGGATTCGACGCCCATTACTTTAAGCGCCGGGATTGTGGAGGCGGTGGCCAAACCGGACTACGAAAGTGAAGACATCGTTACGGATTTGATCAATCGCGCGGAATTTTCGGTGGAAGAAGCGCGCAAGGCCGGCGGCGACACGATTGTGGTGCTGGATAGCCCGAAGATTTAGCGTCCTGCAAGATTCGATATCGAAGACCCGCAAAGCAGGACTGAGGAATTAGAACGACGAAATAGAAAGTACCACCCAGCGCAAGGTGGTTAGGAAGCGGCGGTGTCTCTCAGTAGTGCGTAAAGGCGCCTGTATCTGGACAATAGAAAATTTGCGGCTGGCGGCTTGCCGAGGCGGGTCCAGCGCTCGTTGAGGAAAAGATAGGCTGCGAGCCCCACGGAAACATCCAGCAGCAGCAATCCGCTGAAGCCCACTACGGAGCGCGTGGTGTGCTCCCAATCCGCAGTGAAACCTGGACCCTGCGCCAACATAAACAACATCGCACCGGCGAGCGCGAGATTGACCACCGGCAGCGAGTATTTTTTGCCGGCGAAGTTTGCCGCCCACCAGCATTCCAGGTGATAGCTTGCCTGGCGAATTGCCAATCGCATCCAGATGAAGAAGACCTGCTCGGGCCAGTCTGCCGCCGCTCGCCGCTGCGTGATGGCTATGCCAGTGTCCCCGGCTTTCGGCCGGGGAGCTGGAGCCGGGCGTGGAGGCCTGCGCCTGAGGTTTGCCGGCGCTCTGACGGTCGGGTATACGTTTCGTTACCGACAGGAAAATTACGTCTCTAGGATCCGGAAGACGGCTCCGCAACCGCAAGGTGGGAGACCTACCTTCCGCGAAAGGTATTTTGTCCGCGGCATCGCCGATCATGCGGCCGGTGATGTGCGCGGCGCCGAGCATGCCGGCGGTGGCAATCGCGTGACTGCAGAGGACATTCACCAGGCGTGGAATCCCCTGCGAGTGGTGATGGGCGGCGATGGCGGCATCGGCCGTGAAGATGGAATCGGATTTGGCGCCGGCGAGCTTCATGCGGTGCTGGATGTATTCGCGGGTGTCCAGCAATGAGAGCGGCGCGGTGACGCATCGGACGGTCACCAGCGGCTGAATCACGGAAAATGGGCTGCTGCTGAATTTGCCTTCAATTTCCGGCTGCCCACAAAGAATGATCTGCAACAGCTGATCGTTTCCCGCTCGCATATTTGCGAACATGCGGATTTCGTCCAACAGATCAGGCGAGAGGAGTTGCGCTTCGTCGATGGCGAGGACCGCAATGCCGCCATGGCGGCGAACATCCAGCAACATGTCCGATAGAATTTCGAGGCGGCGTGGGCGGCGTGTGGCGGTGCAAGGCACGCGAAAATCGGTGAGCACGGCTTCGACGAATTCCTCGCGGGTGAGCGTGGGATGAACGAGGACGGCGGTGCGCGTCTTGTTTCTGGCGCCGGGATTGTCGCGCAGAACCTGCAAGGCGCTGTTGAGCAGCGTGGTCTTGCCGCTGCCAACTTCGCCGGAAAGCAGGATCAGTCCTTTGCGAGCAAGAATTCCGCGGGTCAATTGACGCAGCGTTTCGTGCGCATGGCGGGTGCGATAGAGATAACGCGGGTCGGGGATGAGGCTGAAGGGATCTTCCTGAAGACCGAGGAATCCCTCGTATGCGCGAGGGCAGCGCAATAGAGACTTATTTCGATAGAAGAGCTCAGGAGAGGAGAAGTTAGAAGAGCCCACGTTCAACCCGCCGTAATGGCATTGGATCTGCGCCGGTCACACGGGTGCTGCGGGCACTGACGGGAGGCGGCGCAAAGCGCGCGGCAGGTGGAGCGGGGACGAGGCACTTACAGCGCGCACAGATTCAACAACAAGTATGCCTAAGTGTCTATAAAGGTTTTCACTGATGTACGTAAATTTTGTGTTTCATTTCGATTGGTACTACTAGGCTGAACGTACCATTGGGTTTGAGGGTCCGCGCAAGGCTTGCTCACATTGCGGTCTGTTTCGGTCCGCCGCGGTGGCTGAACATGCTGCTACAAATCTTTGGTGCGTTTCTCAGGCGACTTCGGCACGGGGCTGCGGTGGTGATTCATTCTTTTTTCGCGCGCACGTGTACAATACCGTTCCATCGTGGCTTCTCAGTCCCGCATGTTTCCCGACGCGCGTCCCGGCGAACTGGTGGAAACCGCTCCGCCGCGCGTGACGCTGCGCAACGCCTTTCCTCATCCTTTTGATTCGGCTATCGCTGCGGCGCGCACGTGTTACGCTTCGCGGCTGATCGGGCACGAGGAAATCACCGACAAGCAGCGGCTTAACATCGGCGCAGCTACCTTCTTCAGCGGCCATCACACGGTTTATCAGCACGCGCATTTCGAGTTCGGGCTGGAAAATATCAGCCGACAGTTCGTGTGGTCCTTCCTGCACGCGCACCCGTTCTACAATTCGGAGCAGCAAAGCCAGCGTTACGTGCGACTGGACAAAGCGCACGCGTATATCCCGGCGGAATCGCTATTTTTTGATGCGGGCAGCCGCGCGATTTACGAACAAGCGATCGCGCGCGCGTGGAATTACTATCGTGAATTATCAGCGCTACTGGTGAACGACGCGCGAACGATTCTGAATGACATCTGGCACATCGGCCCGATGTCGCACCCGAAACGACTGCAGAAGAACGAGCGATCCGCGGAAAAGCGAGCTATCGAGATCGCACGGTATGTTCTGCCTGTGGCGGCGTTTACGACCATGGTGCACACCGTCTCTGGCATCGTGCTGCATCGCCTGTGGCGCATGAGCGCCGCATCGGATACGCCGAGCGAAGCACGCGCGGTGATCGGCGAAATGGTGGCGCTGGTCCGCGGGGTCGATCCGCAGTTTTTCGACCGCTTTGGCACGCAGCCGATGGAGGAGATGCCGGAATGGTCGGCCAGCAATACCGCGATGAACGGAAATGGTAACGAGCCGTCCACGCCTAGTGGCTCGGATCCAGCCTCGAGCGCGGGATCAACAGTTGTGACTCACACGTTGGCAGGTGAAGCGTTCGCGCGGGAATTTGATGCGCGGCTTGGCGGCAAGACCTCGCGGCTGATCGACTATTCGGCAAACGCGCCGCGCATCGCCGCGGAAGCGTATCGTGCGGTCATTGGCCAAACCGAAGCGCAATGCAGCGACGCAGAGGCTATCGATCGGCTGCTGAATCCGGCGCGCAATCTGTATCGACTGGAAGTACTCGACGTAGGCGTCCACGCGCCGGCGATGCGCGCCCTACAGCACGCTAACTACACGTTCGCGAAAAAGATCAGCCACACTGCGGATTCACAGGACCAGCGGCACCGCATGGTGCCCGGTTCGCGACCGCTGCTCACGCTGGCAGACACGCGCGAACCCGATTACATCACGCCGATGCTGCTGGCGAACAATGCGGCGGCGCGAGATGTCTACGATCGCGCTATGCATGGGGCGTGGCAAGCGAAGAACGAACTGCTTGATCGCGGCGTTCCGCCCGAGATCGCGCTCTATGTTCTGCCGAATGCGAAATCTATTCGCCTGGTGGAGTCGGGATCGCTGCTGCATCTGCTGCACAAGTGGACGATGCGCACGTGCTTCAACGCTCAGGAGGAGATCTACCAGGCGTCGCGTGACGAAGTGGCGCAGTTAGCGGAGGTGCATCCGCAGTTCTCGCGGTATATCGGGCCGCCTTGCCACTTGCGGGCGGGAGTAACGACGCCGATTTGTACGGAAGGCTCGCATTTCTGCGGCGTTAAGGTGTGGCTGGATTTCCCCAACATCGCGCGGCGCATCTAAGGTTCTAAGTTCGCGTGCTGTAAGATCGCGCTTGGGGCTCCCCGGCCCATTGGAGGTCGCTCATGCGCTCCTCACTGGCTCGCTGTGCGGTTGCTTCTTTTGCGGCTATTCTGCTACTGATTCCGTCCATTCTTGCGTTTGACTCGCCGCTGTCTTCCGAGGCGGTCCGCGAAGCTTACTTTTGGGGGCAGCGGCACGATGACATTGGTCGTTACCTCGATGCGTATACAAAGGTTCTGGCGCCGCCACAAACCGGGCCGTACATTTCTTCCGTGCAGTTCCTGACACCGTTTGCCCAACTGATTCAGCTCTCGAGTCAGCATTCGACCGGATATAGCGCACAGCAGGCCGAGCAGGAGCATCGCAAGCAGCCGGAAACGGTCAGCATCGTGATCGAGATCCAACTGACCGAGAGTTACGGCGAACTGCTGCCGCAACCCGCGGCATCGCGCTCGGGGTCGGGAACAGGCTATCGACTGCGCTCGCCCGAGTTTTGGCGGGATTTTGAGACTCAGGTGTGGCAAGGCGAGAAGGAGATCGAACCGGCGCGGCTACACGGGGAGCCCAACTATGCGTGCTCTGAGAATGGGCGCTGCTCGATGACTGGCGCCACTTTGTGGCTGCACTTTCCTGCCAAGGCTTTTGATAGCGATGCCGCCACCGTCGCGATCACGCCGCCGGTGGGTGACCCTGTTGCGGTTGACTTTGATCTGAGCCGCCTGCGCTGACCGCTAACTTAATTTCGGGCTCTGCAACTTTCCTGGACGGGTCGCCGGAAAAGTGGCTTGTTGGTTTGTTTTATGAGTAGAGGCGCGAGGCACGGCGAGAGTGGAGGCGAGGGCAACACTTTATGAGTAGCGACTCAGTCCGCCTGGCACTGCCGCTTTCGCGCTTTGCGACGGGCACCAGCGAGGCCACCACACTGTATCGTGAATTGCGCAAGCCGCTGCTTCGGTACCTGGTTTGCCTCGGGCTTTCGGCGGACGAGGCGCAGGATGTGGTGCAGGACGCTTTCCTGGGCTTGCATCAGCACCTGACTGCTGGCGGCGCTCGGGACAACATTCGGGCATGGCTGTTTCGCGTGGCTCACAATCAGGCGCGGAACCGGCAGCAGAGTTATCACCGGCGATTTGGCGGGCCGCTGGATCCGGAGATGCACGCCGGAATTGACCATGTCACGCCAGAGCGCGTGATGCTGGAAAAGGAAAAATTGGGGCGGCTGGACAAGGCTTTGCGGCAGCTTCCGGTCACCGAGCGCGAGTGTCTGCTGCTGCGCGCAGGGGGACTTCGCTATCGCGAGATCGGCGAAGTATTGGGAATCGCAACGTCTACGGTGGCAGACACGGTGACGCGCGCAATCAAGAAGTTGGCGGAGGACTGCAATGCGTGATGAGTCCATGAGTAAGTTGTCTGGCTGCGAGTGCTCGGGCAAATTGGTGGCGTGGCTCGACAATGAGCTTGGTGCGGTCGAAGCGGCTGATCTGGAGCGGCACGTGGAACGCTGCGCGGAGTGCCGGCGCTGTGTGGCGGCTTATAAAGAGATCAACGGAGAAATTGCTGATTTTTGCGACGAGTACTGCGAGGCCGAGATGGCGTCGGCTGGACAGACGCGAGTGGCATCGTGGGCGCCGGTGCTGGCGGCTGCCGCAGCGATTGCCGTGTTTTTTCTGCTGATTTCACATGGATGGCTGGAGAGGCGCTTCAGAGGTACTGCGGTGACGGCGCAAGCGTCGCCCGTACTCGCTCCGCAAGCTGTGGCGCAGCGCAATGATCGACAGCCGGACAAACGGACGGCTCTGGAGATGCCATCGGGTTTAAGGCAGAAGCGTATGCCGATGAGCCATGAAGTTGCGCTCGGTGGAGGATCGAGGCGAACCGCGGTAGCTAGTCAGCCGGTGAGCGGGAGTCGAGATATGGATCGAGCGCAGAACATGAGCTGGGCTGCCGAGCCGGCGGTCCAGATTGCGATTCCGGCGGAAGCGATGTTTGCTCCGGGGGCGGTTCCGCAGGGTGTGAGTTTTAGCGCGGAGTTGCGACTGGCGGCGGATGGATCGGCGCACGAACTGCGCTTGCAGCCGTAGTTTTTGAATTGAATCAGGACGCAAACAAAGCCGGATTTGATGCACTCGGAAAAAGGAGATCAGGGACTATGCACGTAACTTTGAAGGTCGCTTCGCAAATTGTAACGATCGGAATTCTGGTGGTCGCGCCTGGCGTGTACGCTCAGGAAAGCCACGACGTGATGTATCAAGTGCAGAGCGCCGGCGTGCAGGGCCCGGGGCCGGTCAGCGGTGTGGCCATGGGCGCGGTGATGAGAGGCTCGCCGACGCCGGTGAAAGGCGCGCCGTACTCGGCTACCATCACGAATGAGTCGGTGCAGACGCTGGCGGATGGCAATCGCATCGTGCAAACGAGTACCGGCAGCACGGCGCGGGATTCGCAGGGGCGGACTCGGCAGGAGACGGTGCTGCCTTCGATCGGGAACCTGTCGGCGGCCGAAGCGCCGCACCTGGTGTTCATCCAGGATCCGGTAGGGCAGACTGCTTACACCTTGAACCTCACGGACAAGACCGCGCAGAAGATCCCGATGCCGCCTCCAATGCCGCCAAATGCTGCAGCTGGCGGCGGCGTTCCAGAAGCGGGCGTGACATTTTCGGTGCAAGCGGGGCCGGCTCTTGGGCCGGATCCCACAGGTCCGGTTCACGTTATGTCAGGGAGTGGGGCAGGAGTTGCGGTGGGCCCGATCGACGGAACCGCGGAGACGATGCACGTGCATAAGGTAATGGCCGAAGCTCAAGGTCAGGCGACCACGGAGGATCTGGGCACGCAGACCATGGAAGGCGTGATCGTGAGCGGTGTGCGCACCACACGAACGATTCCGGCGGGACAAATGGGTAATGAAAAGCCCATCGTGATTGTTACGGAAGTGTGGACGTCGCCAGACCTGAAAACGATTGTTTCCAGCAAACGAAGCGATCCGCGCATGGGCGAACAGAGTTTCCGTTTGACGAACCTGGTGCGCGCGGAGCCGGACGAGGCGCTGTTCAGCGTGCCGTCGGACTTCCGAGTTCTCGACGGGCCGAAGCAGATCATGTATCGCTCAAACCGCTAAGTCTGGGCAAAGCGCTAGGTCTAGGCCGGATTGCCGAGTTTGAGGATGCGACGAGCGCCAAGAACGGGCTCGTCGCATTTTTTGTAGGCAGAGAATCCATTCAGGGCGCCAGCAATGCATCGCCCATCCGCGTCAGAAGGCCGTGTGAAATCCAACTCAAGTCGAGCTATTCAGGCATTTGTGCCTCTGATACCGCATTTGGGCAAGATACGTCAAAATAGGTACGGTTTGCGCAAGGGTGAGGCGCAAGTTTGTCGAGGCGGTGCGTTCCAATGGTGATGGAGGCGCTATGAAATCTGCCATGGTGCTTTGCGGGTTGCTGCTGGGGTTCGCGGGTCTAATGCAGGGGCATACCGGGCGGACGGTGCAGGATTCGCAATCCGAGATGCGGTCTAATCAGGTTCTGGCGCGGCTGTCGTACGACAGCACTTATCCGACCGAGGAGAATTCGTTCCGTCCGCCGCTGGCGTGCTTCGAGCTGTATACCAATGGGCATTATCGTTTGTACCGGCTGGAAAAGGATGGAGTGTCGAAACTTGGCGGGTCCTTATCGGAAGCGCAGCTGACGACGATGGCTCGGATGTTGAAGAAGCTGGACTTTGACAATAGGGCCGGCGGCGTGATCCGGCGGGGATCGGAATCGTTCGTCGCCGAACTCGCGCGCAAGGAAACCACACGATTTATCTGGATCGATCCCGATCACCTGCGCCCCTTTCCGGTATCGGTGGTGCCGCTGGTTCGCTGGCTGCAGAATTTTCCGGCGGAAGGGGCTGCACCTCTGCCGTATCCAGAGAATAGTGCGGATCCGATTTGCCCGAGTATTTCGGATGGGCCGATGCAGCCGCTGGAGCGGTAGCGCGTTGCGGCCTTCTGCTAATCCGAAAGGCGACCCCAGCGGCTAAAGCCGGTTTGATGTGGCTACTTGCGGCACGGCTGAAGCCCTGCCCTGACGTTTACCCGCCGCGCACCGATCACGCACCACACACCACTCACGAATCCGCACCACGCACCAATCGCGCACCACGCAATCACGCACGAATGACAGATCGAGGGTACGGTGTTTACTACGATCGCCAATGTAAGGTGACGGGGCCTGGCATTGGATGGGGCTGCGGAGCACCGGTGCGGCGCGACTCGATGAGATTGGCTTTCAGCGCGAAATACCATTTGGCGGGGCGGTCGGCGTCGTCGATGAGCATCAAGCGTGGATTGTGCTTCAGCCCTTCGGCTTGCTGGATCATGGTTTCCTGATCCTGGCGGAGGAAGGTTTTTCCGAAGATGCGGAAGATGGAGACGGGCAGAAAAAAAAGATTCCATGCGGCGACGAAATCGATGCGGCAGAGGTCGCGGCGGACCGGCGTGACGGTGGTCTGGCTGCAGAACCAGAGTTTGCCGCTGCGAATCTCTTCCAGGCGGCGATTGGGCAGAATGAAATCGATGGTCGTGGTCACTGGCTCGCCGGTGCGCTTCTTCAAGAGTTGATAGGGCAAGCTGTTCGAGCTTGGTGAGTGCGGGCTCATGCGAAAGCCGTCGGGAATCGGCTCGAACTTCTTTTCTTTGGGGTGAATGCTGCCGCGGCTGCGCCAGAACCAGGAAGAGTGCACGAACGGTCCGTGCGCCGGGTCCATCAAGCCGATGATGCCGTGATCGATGTGCGACGGCAGCTCGCAAGACAGGTGCGTGATTTTAAATTTTTCGCTGAAGGTGGCCAGCTTCGGCGGCGCGGGTAGAGGATCGGGAGTGCGCGCGCCCGGTGAGGTCATGTAGATCCACACATAGCCGTCGCGCTCCTGACATGGATAGTGTCCGGCAAAGATGCGGTCGACTTTGAGCTTGTCCTGGGTGGTGAGCGAAGGAATTTCGACGCATTGACCAGTGCAAGCCTCAAAGCGCCAGCCGTGATAGCTGCACTCCAATGTTTTGCCGTCGAAGCGGCCGTAGGAGAGCGGAATTCCTCGATGCGGACAGGAATCACGCATGGCGAAAGCTTGGCCTTCTGAGGTACGGCCGAGCACGAGCGGAACTTCCAGCAGCATTGCTGTGGTCAGACGATGGCCGACAATTTCGGTGCTGCGCAGCGCCGGATACCAGAAATCCCACAGGAAGCCGAGGTCGCTGTCAGCCGCGGGCTGTCGTGGAACGGCAGCGTCTGCGGGCAGGATTGTGCCTAGTGCTTCGGTCATTTCATTCGCATCCTAGTATACGTGGCGGGCCTCAACAACCGCATCGAGTACTTGCTACAATTGCGGCGCCGATGATCAACCTATTGGCAAATTTATTCCGCGGATTGTCGTTCATCTTCGGAATCACGGCGCCGCCGCCGGAGCAAGACCAGCGCTCGTTCGTGTACATGTGGCTGGTGATCGTCGCGGTGCTGGTGGTTTTTTGCGGCGCACTGTTTTACGCGATGTCGCACGTGCGTCTCCTCTAACCGAACGCATCGTGGACGACGCGATTGGTCCGACGCACCCAATTGCGCATCTGCCAATTCGGCGGTATTCTTGAATCGACCACGATGTACGCCGCCTTCTATTAGCTCGCCACTGACCCGCTCCCTTTCGGGAGCCAGCATCATCTCCTGTTTTGCTTATCCATTTTGAATTGCGTTTCTGGAGACTTCCATGTCTGCGATGACATTTACGGAAAAATTAAATCAACTCGGCACACGCTATGACGAATTGACGCAACAACTGTCGACGGCGGAACTGGTGTCCGACTCGTCGAAGTTTCAGAAAGCCGCCAAGCAGCACGCGGAGCTGGAGGAAATTGTCGCCAAGCATCGCGAGTACAAGCAGATCGAGAAAGACCTGGCTGGCGCGCACCAGATGTTTTTGGAAACCGACGATGCCGAGATGAAGCAGATGGCGCACGACGAGGAAAAACAGTTGGCTGCGCGCAAGGAAAACGTGGAGCGCGAGCTAAAGCTGTTGCTGTTGCCGAAGGATCCGAACGACGAAAAGAGCGTGATCGTGGAAATCCGCGCAGGCACCGGCGGAGATGAAGCGGCGTTGTTCGCCGGCGAACTCTTTCGCATGTATTCGCGATATGCGGAAACGCAAGGCTGGAAAGTGGAAGTGTTGGAGAGCTCGCCGTCATCGCTGGGCGGGTTGAAAGAAATTGTGGCGGCGATTCAAGGCAACAAGGTGTATTCGAAACTAAAATATGAGAGCGGAGTCCATCGCGTACAGCGCGTTCCCGCGACCGAGCAGCAGGGTCGCATTCACACCTCGGCGGCGACGGTGGCGGTGCTGCCGGAAGCGGATGACATCGACATCAAAATTGAAGCCAAGGATTTGCGCATCGATACGTTTTGCTCGTCTGGTCCTGGCGGGCAATCGGTGAACACGACGTACTCGGCGGTGCGCATTACGCACCTTCCCAGCGGGCTGGTGGTATCGCAGCAGGATGAGAAATCGCAGATCAAGAATCGCGCGAAAGCGATGCGCGTGTTGCGTGCCCGTTTGTACGAGATGGAAATGGACAAGCAGCAGGCGGCGATCGTGGCGGAACGACGCGGGCAGATCAAGTCCGGCGATCGGTCGGAGAAGATCCGCACCTATAACTATCCGCAGAATCGCGTGACCGATCATCGGATTGGATTGACGTTGCATCAGCTGACGGAAGTGATGGATGGAAAGCTGGCGCCGCTGGTGGATGGGTTGAGTTCGCATTATGAGTCGGAGCGATTGCAGCAGGAGTTGGCCGGGGCGTAAGAGATTCCGTTTTTCGCCAAAAGCACAGCACAGCCGGGAGTGGCTGTGCTACCTAAATCATGGATGTTCGCACTGCACTGAAAAATGGGATTGCGCGGCTGCGCGAGGCAGACGTGGCTTCGTACACTTTGGCGGCGGAGTTGTTGCTGCTGCATGTGCTGGGGCGAAATCGGAGCTGGATTTATGCGCATCCGGAGCACTCGATTGCGCAGGCCGATGAGCAACAATTTTTTGATTTGATCGCACGGCGGATTGCCGGCGAGCCTACGCAGCATCTCACCGGCAAGCAGGAATTCTGGGGACTGGAGTTTGAAGTCACGCCGGACGTATTGATTCCTCGGCCGGAAACGGAGCACGTGATCGAGGTTGCGCTCGATCGTCTGGCGGTTCGCGAAGTGCGCGCCGGTCGACAGAACAAAAATGATGGAGCTGGCCTGCACATTGCAGATATCGGCACGGGCTCGGGTTGCATCGCGATCGCGCTGGCGAAAGAGCTGCCTGCGGCGCAGTTCGTCGCTACGGATATTTCCCCGAGTGCGCTGATTGTGGGGGGACGAAATGCGGTACGGCATGGCGTTGACGGTCGCATTCAGTTTGTGGAAGCGAATTTGCTGGATCGAACCAGCGTGCCGGACGTGAGCGGAGAATTGGTGGCAGGGCGCGTGGTAGGAAGCGAGCCAATCATTAGCGAGGAAGAGTGCAGCCGACATTTCGACCTGATCGTGAGCAATCCGCCGTATGTCGGGCGTCGCGAAGCAGAGACGCTGACGCGCGAGGTGCGCGAGCATGAACCGGAGATGGCGCTGTATGGTGGCGAGGAAGGCTACGAACTCTACGGCGATTTAATTGCGCAAGCCGCGCAACATCTGAAGCCCGGCGGCATTCTGGTTTTGGAGCTTGGCTACAATTCGCTGGCGGCTGTGCAGCCGCTGTTCGAATCGCGAAATTGGATGAATGTCGGAGTCACGAACGATCTGGCAGGTATTCCTCGGGTGATCGCTGCGGAGAAAAGTGGAGATGCGTGAACCGCGGCAGTTGTGACGGTAAATTCAGCGGCGTAGGCTAGGCGCATGCCGGAGCTGGCACGATTTCGAGCGCTGCATGGACCGGTGGAGGAGCGAGCACCTGCGGAGCAGGCGACGATCCTTCACGTGGACATGGATGCGTTTTTTGTGTCGGTGGAGTTGCTGGAGCGGCCGGAGTTGGTCGGCAAGGCTGTAATCGTGGGTGGCGGGCCGGACCAGCGTGGCGTGGTGACTTCGGCGAGTTACGAGGCGCGCAAATTCGGCGTACATTCGGCGATGCCATTGCGGACTGCGGGCAAATTGTGCCCTCATGCGATTTTCCTGCCGGGGCATCATCATAAATATGGCGAGTGGAGCGATCGCGTCGCAGCGATCCTGGGGAAATTTTCGCCGGTCGTCGAGATGGTATCGATTGATGAGGCGTATCTCGATCTTTCCGGTACTGAGCGGCTGCACGGGCCGCCTTTGGCTGCGACGGACAAACTTCTGCGGATGATCACGCGTGAAACCGGACTGCCTTGCTCGGGTGGACTTGCCTCGACGCGACTGGCAGCGAAAGTGGCTTCGGAGCAAGCCAAGCCTCGTGGATTGGTGTGGGTAGCGCCCGGCAGCGAGGCGGCGTTTTTGGCGCCGCTGGCCGTGCGGAAGATTCCCGGAATTGGCGAGGTCACCGATCGCGCGCTGCGCGCACTGGGGCTCGAGACTGTCGGGCAGCTCGCGGAAGTGCAGCAAGAAAAGCTGGAAAAGATTTTCGGACAATGGGGGACGGCGCTTTATCGGAAGGCTCGCGGAGGCGACTCTTACGAATTTGTGATTGATGCCGAGCCGAAATCCATTTCGCACAATCACACGTTTGGAGAGGACACGAATGATACGGAAGCACTGGTGTCGATGCTGAGCCATCTTTCGCAGAAGGCGTGCAAGCGATTGCGGGAAGCGGGATTGTCGACACGTACTTTGACGCTGACGATTCGCTACACAGGTTTCGATACGTATACGCGCGCGAAAACGTTGGCGGAGCCGACGCAGCTGGATTCCGAAATTTTTGCGGGTATTCAGAAATTGTTCCGCGAGCATCGCAATCACAAACGTACGATTCGGCTGCTGGGGGTGGCTCTGAGCGGGCTCTCGCACGGTAATGGACAGCTGGACCTGCTGGATGCGGAACGCCGCGAGAAGATTGAGAAGCTGACGCGGGCAACGGATAGCCTGCGGGATCGTTTTGGGTTTGAGGCGGTGCAATTCGGCGGATCGATTCGGCACGAGGGAGCGAATGCGAACGCGGGGTGGGGCCTGCGCGAGGTGAAGCGTAAGGAGCCTGGTTGTGACGGCGACGGATCGTCGCACGCGTCGAGATCAGGCGAAACGGAAGAGCCGGAGTTTGATGCGGATTAGTTCGATCGATACGGATTGCTTACATTCATTTAGATGGCACGCGTGGAGTTCGTTGGTGTCGACGCGCACGCATTGCAGCAACGTCGAGCCGCCGCTCTCGATGTACATTCGAATGACCTATACTCTTGGGCGATGAGCGTGCCCCCAACCATAGCGACTGAAACTCCTCGTCCGCCGCAGCGCAGCCGCTTACGCGATTTTTGGTACCGCGTCAGCGAAGGCCGCGCCATTGATGATTTGTGGTCTCAATTCACGGCCGATGCGCGGCATAGCTACGGCTTCTACGAAAAAGATGTGGACTGGGAGGCGGTCGAGCAGCTGCCGCACTGGCGACGGCCCTTTCACATAGCGCGGCAATTTTTTTGGGCGTTGATGATGAAGCTGTCGCCGGCCCGCCGCGTGCTGTTGCTGCTGGCGCTGGCACTGTTTATTTTGTCGAGCCTGCGAGTGCAGTTGACCCACGACATCGTGCTGGATGCGAAGTTTGAGTTGCTGTCGGCGGCGTTGTTGCTGCTGCTGTTGTCGCTGGAGCTGGCCGACAAAGTGATCATGAAGCGCGATCTGGAAATCGCGCGAGAGATTCAGACGTGGCTGGTGCCGTCAATGCCGCCCGACGTGCCCGGAGGCGATATCGCCTTTGCGACGCGGCCGCAAAATTCAGTGGCGGGCGATTATTATGATGCATTTTATCCGACACAGACTGCCGCTGAGGGCGGGAAGCTGCTGCTGATCGTGGCGGATGTCGCCGGAAAGAGTGTGCCCGCCGCGCTGCTGATGGCCACGATGCAGGCGAGCTTGCGGACCATCGCGGGCGACGATGCGCCACTGATCGATCTGGTAGCACGATTGAACCGCTATGCGTCGGCGTACAGCCTGGATGGGCGGCGATTCACAACCGCGATCCTGGCGCAGTATGAGCCTGGCTCGGGACGGCTAGAATTCGTGAATGCGGGGCACAATCCGCCGGTGCTGCGGCGCGCCGACGGAAGCCTGGAAAAACTGGAAGCGGGGGGACTGCCGCTGGGGATCGAATCGTCCGCGGTGTACGAGAGCGCGGCTGTGGAATTGCGCTCGGGCGATGCGGTAATTTTCTATACCGATGGCGTGGTGGAAGCGTTCAACTCCACGGGAGAGGAATTCGGCAATCCTCGATGGTTCGACACGGTGCGCTCGCTGCCGCAGGGTTCCGCTCAGCAATGCCTGGAATATCTGATGTGGCAGCTGGATGTATTTGTAGGAGCGACGCGGCAGTCGGACGACATTACCTGCCTGGTTTTTCGCTGCAAATAATCTGGTTGCATATGCTTCTCTGACCTGCGTCCGCACAGTTAACAATCAACGTGAAACGCACGCTTGCGGTGATTTGTGCATCGCCGCACGTGCAGGCGCATAATTGTGTTGTGACTTCACCACGGGAACTTGCGGATTCAGTTTGCGCGAAATTGCGCGGCGCGGGCTATCAAGCCCTGCTGGCAGGCGGATGTGTGCGCGATTTGCTGCTCCAGCGCGAGCCGGTCGATTACGACGTGGCTACGGACGCGAAGCCTGATGAGGTGATGCGGCTGTTTCCCGACAGCGTGGCGGTAGGCGCGCAGTTTGGTGTGATACAGGTTTGGGATGAGGATCGAAAGGTGGAGGTGGCGACATTCCGGGCGGACGGCGGCTATTCGGATGGGCGTCATCCCAACAGTGTGATATACACCAGCTCGCCGCAAGAAGATGTGCAGCGCCGTGATTTCACCATTAATGGGTTGCTGATGCGGCCGGAGACCGGCGAGGTGCTGGATTTCGTCGGCGGGCAAGAAGATTTGCGTGCCGGCGTGATTCGCGCGATCGGCGAAGCGGACCGGCGGTTCAGCGAAGACCGGCTGCGGCTGATGCGCGCGGTGCGATTCGCGGCTAGATTTCACTTTGACATCGAGCCGGAAACTGCCGCAGCCATCTGGCGGCATGCCAACAAGGTCAAAAGCGTGTCCGCGGAGCGGATACGCGATGAACTGACCAAGATATTGACGGAGGGCGCTGCACGACGTGGATTCGAGCTGCTGGACTCGACCGGGCTGCTGGTGGAGGTGCTACCAGAGGTGACGGCAATGAAAGGCGTGCAGCAGCCGCCGCAGTATCACCCGGAAGGCGACGTCTGGACGCATACATTGATGATGATCGAGGGTCTGGAGGCGGGCTGTTCCGCGACGCTGGCTTGGGGGGTGCTGCTTCACGATGTCGGCAAACCACCTACTTTTCGATCAGCCAAAGAGACCGGAGACCGTATCCGCTTCAACAATCACGTAGATGTGGGCGTGCGGATGGCGGAGGAGATTTGCCGCCGATATCGATTCTCTAATGAGGAAACTGCGCAAATTCTGGCATTGATTGCCAACCATATGAGGTTCAAAGATGTGGAGCGCATGCGGGCATCGACTTTGAAGCGTTTTGTGCGTTTGCCGAAGTTCGGCGAGCACATGGCGCTGCACCGCCTGGATTGTCTGTCGAGTCATCGCCGTCTGGGCGCGTACGAGTTCGTGGGGCAATTGTTGAAAGAAACGCCCCAGGAAGAGATTCACCCCAGCAAGTTATTGAATGGGGATGACTTACAAGACATGGGTTATCCGCCCGGGCCCCTTTTCAGCGAGATCCTGCGTTCTCTGGAGGACGCCCAGCTTGAGGGGGACATCCAAACGAAAGAACAAGCCCGGGAGTTCGTACGGACGAGATTCAAGCAAAAGAGCAGTAACCGTCCTCAAGGACAGGGCGGAAGTGCCGATAAAGGGGTCAGGTCACACGGGTAAGGGGCCGCAGGTACTCTCGTAACTCATTGTAAATATGTGCCATAGTAAGGGCGAACACAGTCAGCGAAGGTTGTGGTATAATCCTTAGTGTATTTGACTAAGATTTTGTGATTCTCAGAATTGCACCTCTGCACCTTTTCCATCAGGGTCGCATCCAATGTGGTTAGCGCATACTTTTAGGAATTGGCGACCCGCGATGGTCACCGCGCTAGAGACTAGGGGAAAACATGGCTGAAAAGAAATTTACGATGCCGGAAGTTCTGCCGGTCCTACCCGTTCGGGACACTGTGTTGTTCCCGGGCGCTGTTTTGCCGCTGACGGTAGGGCGAGAGAGCTCCCTGGCACTGGTCAATGGGTTGGAGGGCGAGGAGAAGCTGCTGGGTGTAGTGGCGCAGCTGGATCCACGGGTCGAAGATCCCTCCGCCGCTGACTTACATAAGGTCGGAACGCTGGCTAAGGTTCATAAGACCGTCAAAATGCCGAATGGCAATGTGGTGGTCTTTCTGGAAGGCTTGCAACGCATTCAGATCGTCGAGCTGGTTACGCTGCGACCGTACCTACGGGCTCGGGTCCAAGCAGAACCGGATATTACCGGAGACGTAGACGCGGAGTTGGAAGCGCTACAACGGAACGCGCAGGATTTGTTCCGCGATGTAGTGAGCCATTCGCCGCAGCTGTCAGACGACCTGCAGTCGGTGGCGATGAACATCGATGATCCAGGACGTTTGGCGGATTTCATTGCCGGTACGCTGCCGTCGCTATCAACACTGGTTCGACAGGAACTGATCGAGACACCCAGTGTGCGCAAGCGGTTGGAAGCGTTGATTCGTGAATTGTCGAAGGAGCTGGAAGTTTTGGAGCTGCGCTCGAAGATTCACGAGCAGGTGCAGGAGCAGGTGAGCCAAAACCAGCGCGAATACCTGCTGCGCGAGCAGATGAAGGCCATTCAGAAGGAACTCGGCGAATCCGACGATTCGATGGCGGAGATCGACGAGCTGCGCAAGAAGGTGGAAGACGCCAAGATGCCGGTGGAAGCTAAGAAGGAGTGCGATCGCGAGCTGAAGCGGCTGGCGAAGATGACTCCGGCTTCGGCCGAGTACATGGTGTCACGCACGTATCTGGAATGGATGACGTCGCTTCCGTGGGACAAATCCTCGGGCGCGAACGAAATCGACATTGCCAAGGCGCGGACCATTCTTGACGAAGATCACTATGACCTGGAAAAGGTAAAGGAGCGCATCCTGGATTACCTGGCGGTTAAAA
This sequence comes from uncultured Acidobacteriota bacterium, assembly GCA_963788725.1. Taxonomy (GTDB): domain Bacteria; phylum Acidobacteriota; class Terriglobia; order Acidiferrales; family UBA7541; genus Acidiferrum. The sequence continues at coordinate 291,243 of CAWBHT010000004.1, forward strand.
AGCTGCAGCCGGGCATGAAAGGGCCGATCCTGTGCTTCGTCGGGCCTCCGGGCGTAGGAAAAACGTCGCTCGGCAAGTCCATCGCTCGAGCGTTGGGCCGCAAATTCGTGCGCATCGCTCTTGGCGGCATGCACGATGAGGCGGAGATCCGCGGCCATCGCCGGACGTACATCGGCGCGCTGCCGGGCCAGATCATTCAAGGCCTGAAGCGTGGCGAGACGAACGATCCAGTGATGATGTTGGACGAGGTCGACAAATTGGGTCGCGATTTCCGCGGGGACCCGTCCTCGGCGCTGATGGAAGTGCTCGATCCGGAGCAGAACAACGCGTTCCGCGATCACTACCTGGACGTGCCGTTTGATCTCTCAAAGGTGCTGTTCATCGCCACGGCGAACTGGATGGATCCCATACCGGAACCGCTGCGAGATCGCATGGAGATCATCGAGCTACCGGGCTACACGGGCGAAGAGAAACTGCACATCGCGCACAAGTATCTGATCCCGAAGCAGGCCAACGAACACGGCCTAAAGGTGCCGGACCAGATCGAATTCAGCGACCCGGGGCTGCAGGAGATCATCCACAGCTTCACGCGGGAAGCCGGCGTTCGTAACCTGGAGCGCGAGATCGCGACGATCACGCGCAAACAAGCTCGGCGGATCGCCGAGGGCAACAACGACAAGATGGTGGTCACACCGGAAATCGTGCGCCAGTTCCTGGGCGTGCCGAAGTTCCGAACGGAAAAGGAAGTCGAAGAGCGGGTGAAGAAGCCGGGGGTTGCGGTGGGGCTGGTGTGGACGCCGGTGGGCGGCGACATCATCTTCATCGAAGCAACGCGAATGCGCGGCGGCAAGCAGTTCACGATGACGGGGCACCTGGGCGAGGTTATGCAGGAGTCGATGACCGCGGCCCTGACCTGGACACGCGCCAACGCCGACCGCTACGGCATCGATCCGGACTTTTTCCGCAAGCACGACATCCACATCCACGTGCCGTCTGGCGCGGTGCCGAAGGATGGACCATCAGCCGGAGCGGCGATGGTGACGTCGCTGGTCAGCCTGCTTAGCGGGCGGCCGGTGAAGGAACACCTGGCGATGACCGGAGAGATGACGCTGTCGGGCGTAGTTCTGCCGATCGGTGGCGTGAAGGAGAAAGTGCTGGGCGCAAAGCGCGCGGGCATCACGGAAGTGCTGCTCCCCGCAGACAACGAGCCCAACGCGGTAGCCGATCTGACGCCGGAAATCCTGGGCGACATGAAGATCACCTATGTACGCACGCTCGACGAAGTGCTGGAGCATGCGTTGCAGAAGGATCCGGTGACGCCGATTGTTCCGCCGCCGGAGCCGAAGACCAAGCGTGTGGGTCCGGATGGACCACGAGCGATCCACTAAAACAGAAGAAGGTCAAAACGCAACTGACAAAGCCCGGCGCGGTGCGCCGGGCTTTTTGTTTTTGGCGGGCTACACGATGCCGCCAGCACGGGCGACCCGAAACTTGTAGGCGTGTGTTAGTAATATGGTGCGATGGAACGCGCAAAGAACAACGGAACGGATGCGCCGTCAGAACTTCCGGCGCGCCTGGCGGAGGCGCTGTTGCGTGAGCGCATCGTGCCGCGCTTCGTTGATTCTTACGTCGAGGAGCACGGTCGCTACGGATTGCAGGTGCACGCGGCGCTGTACAAGGACTTGCTGATGCTGCTGCAGCGGGAGGCACTCGTGGCCATGAGCGCGCACGCTTTGTACGTCGCGACGAACGAGTGGCAACCAAGTCCGAAATCGAAGCCGCGAGCGATGCCGAAGAAGGATGTCGCCGCCTTCCGGCGGAAATTCCTGGCGGGAGTCACGCGATCACAGAAATGGGGAATGGGTGAGGCGCTAGATTTTCAACGCGACTTGCAGCTTTATGAGGACTTGATCGCGCGCAGCGCGAATTCACGCCGCAGGAAAGCGTATGAGGCGGCCAACCATCCGTTCGTAGATCGCTGCGCCTTCCTGCTGGACTCATCGTTTCTGGAGAAGGCGCGTCTGGCCGCCAGCCGCGCCCTTCAGGAACTCGAAAATCTGAGTGGGGCGGTTACTGCGAGCACGTTGCAGCCGAAATAGTGCGACATCCCACGTTTACGCTCAATCAAACAAATCTTCCTTCCACAGCTGCTTCCCAGCGAGCGAGGTGTACACACCCCAGGCACCGATGGCGACAAAAATTGCCACAATAAAAAGAGATTGCGCGGCATACCAGTTCGAGAAATCCAGCGAATAAGGTTGATTGAGCAAGACGTTCGCCATCAGGCTGCTTAAACCGAGCACGATCAGGCCGAAGCGAACCATCCCAATAGCGGCGATGGCGTAAATCGTTCCCCAAACGAGAGTCTCAACCAGCACATGATTGCTGCCCAGAACCTTTGGAACGGTGAACAAAATGACGAACAGCAAAGCAGCCAGCCAGGCATTGCGTACCAGCACCCGCAACAAAATAAGCGAGAAGAAAAAGAGCAAAGTCCCCAAGATTGAGGTTACCAGGGCGGCCAGCCAGATTCCCGCCGCTGGGCGCATTCCCATCAGATAATTGGCGGCGGGAAACTGCGGCGCCGCACCCATCCGTATGCGCACTAGACTGCCGATCTCAAATACCAGTATCCACGACAGCCCCATCAGAATACCGAAGATCAGATCGCGGCCCACGAGAGGGTCGCGAAACCGACCCGACATCAAGCGGGTCCACGAAATAATGGTTTGCGGCCAGTGCCTGCGAACATACGGTTCGAGGGCGATGTACAGCAGCCAAAGAGCGCTGGCCATGAACAGACTAGTGCTGATTGCCAGAATGACCAGCAAAACCATCCTCAGCGACGCAACCAAGTGAACTCGCAACAGGAAGGTGACCATGCCGATGGCAAACGTGAGACAAGCAAGTCTCCAAGCGTTCTCGCGATCTCCACGCCCGCGGGCGAGATTCCGGAAAGCAAACCACACACCGATCGCGACCGTAAGCAAAGTCACGATCAGCGCAATGATATCGCCGGTGTTTTCGCCTTTGCCCACATCTGTTTCTGTGCGATTTGGCCGTGACCATGGACCGGTCAAGGAGAAAAATACCGGCTTGCCCCGCCATGCTGCGGCTTCGACGTGCAGCGGGCGTCCGCTTTGAGGCCAGGTTCCATCCCATGCTGCTCTGGCATCGAAAGCCGCCAACGAAAGCCATTTCGGAGCGGCTGGCTGAAATTGCGTGGCGTCCAGACCTGCGGCGGCAAACAAAGCGGTCCAATCGGGAGACACCGGTTTCTCAGGCGGTTGGTCGGCGCCTTTCGTTGCGGAGTTCTCAATCTCCGGCGGGATGACCTGCAGCCACTGCAAATGCCCGTCTGCATCCATCCATATCGTGGCCATTCCAGAACGAATGGGCGCAGGATCATCCGACGTCACCACTCCGGGAGTCAGAAGAATTGACGACCAGGTTTGCGGCACCATATCCGCGGGACTTTCGCGGTACCAATATTCGAGCATCATTGGCCGCTGGAGCAGGATGTGCTTCCAATCCGGAGGTGGCCCACCCAACCTGCGAATGTAGGAGAGGAACCAATAGTTGTAGGCAAACTCGCCAGCCCGGTCGGCTGGAGGCTCGGTATAGCCGAGTTTGGCCAGCGTCTCTCTGCCCTGATGCGCCAAAACCTCCGACGATTTGCCGGGATGCAGAGTCTCCAAGGCGTCTTCTTTCACTCCCATGTAAATCAGAAAGATGATGCCAAGAAGTGCAGCTGCAAGCACAGCGAGCGCCATGCGACCCGACAAACCTGCATTTTCACCGGCAGCGGCCACCATCTGCGGCGAAGGCGTTTCGCCTGCCGCGAGCGCAGCGGCCAAGGGATCGCCGCCGGGCAGCGCTGCCGCTACTTGCAAAGCGGAGGCTGGGCGCAAGGCGGGATCATTTCTCGAGGCAGCGCATGATCACGCGCTCGAGTACGGGATCGAGATCGCGAACGACCGAAGAAGGCTTGCTGGGTGACGACTCTTCACGGAGCCGCATCAGTTCCGGCAGTGTTGCGGCGTCAAACACCCGTTTACCGGTAAGAATTTCGTAGAGGATCAGGCCGAGCGAGTAGAGATCGCTCTTGATGGTGACCTCTTTACCTGCGAGTTGCTCCGGCGCCATGTAGGCAGGAGTTCCTGCGCGTACTTCGGCGCCCTGAATGGAGGCGGCGATTCCCGCCAGACCAAAATCGGTGATGCGAATTCTTCCGGTGCTGTCGAGCATGATGTTCGCGGGCTTAAGATCGCGATGGATCACGCCGCGCTCGTGAGCGGCTGCCAGGCCGGCGCACATTTGGCGAGCAATTTGAGTAGCTTTGTCGGCCGAAAGCCGCCCGATGCGCCGTATCAGGGAGGAGAGGTCCTCACCATCGACATATTCCATCGTTAGAAAGGTGATGCCTTCGGCTTCACCGATGTCGAACATGCGGCAGACATTGGGATGGGAAACGTGTCGAGCAACGCGAACTTCGGAATGAAATCGCGCCAGGGCTCCAGGGTCTTTCGAGAGGGACTCGGGCAAAAATTTGATGGCTACGATCTGGCCGAGCTTCAGATCTTCGGCGCGATAGACCTCACCCATTCCGCCACGACCTGCCAGCGCGACGATGCGATAACGATCCGCGACGATTTGCCCGGGGACGAAACGTCCGCCGCCGAGAGGATCGGAACTTGACAGCGGCAGCGGCGGGACGGAAGGAGTACGCGGTGCAGAGATACGTTGCACGGAGGGCGCTCTTCGTGGAGGTTGGGGAGCGGCCGGTGTTGGCCGGGGTGAGTCGAGAGTTTCCGCCCCGCCGGTTGCCGCCGACAGCGTCGGATCATCTCCGATCGCGGTCGGCGCAGTGTCTAAGTCAACGGAGGCGCCGCAAGAAGAGCAAAATCGGCCCTTGGAAGAAAGCTTCGCGCCGCAGGAAGAGCAGAACATAGGAGGGCGAAATTCTAACATCGCCTTTGGCCAGCGGCGAAGGCGGGAATATGCGGATTCTGCCTGCCGAAATATTAGGAAGTACGCTCGACTTGCACGGCGGTGCCGTAGGCCAGCACTTCGGTCACCCCTTGCATCACCTCAGTGGCGTCGTAGCGCATGGCCACCACCGCATTGGCGCCGTGCTGCGCCGCATGTTGCAGCATCAGCTCGAATGCGTCCTGCCGGGTTTTCTCGCACAGATCGGTGAGGATGGTGATGTTGCCGCCGATGATCGTCTGCAACGAAGCGCCGAGATTGCCAATAATGCTTCGCGATCGGACGACGATGCCGCGGACGATCCCGAAATTTCTGACGATGCGATACCCCGGCAGCTCATTCGCGCTGCTCACCATCACGGCGTCGACTCGACCATTCATGACCGATTCTCCTGGTACAGCCATTTACTGGTGCGATTCTACACGCACACGATTCGCAGCGGGTCAATAACCGTTCTGCTACGCTCAACGCACGTGGAGACAATCTTCTATTTTCTGGCGATCGCGCAGATTGTGGTGGGTGTGTACCTGGTTTGGCAGGGCGTGCAGTGGCATGCGTACGCACGGCGCCGCGCGAATGTGGATGCAGGTTTTTACGCCCCGCGTACCGCGGTAATTTGCCCATGCCGAGGGCTGGAACCCGGTCTGGAGCGTAATCTCACGTCGCTCACCGAGTTCGACCACCAGAATTACGAGCTCTTTTTCGTGTTGGCTTCCGAAGAAGATCCAGCGCACGCAGTGGTCAAACGAGTCGCCGGAAGCTCGCGCGTCAAGGCTCATGTGGTCATCGCCGGCAAACCCGAAGATTGCAGCGAAAAAGTGCACAACTTGATCGCCGCGATTCAACAGTTGCCGCCCGACTTTGAGTATCTGGTGTTCGCGGACTCCGATGGCCGCCCGGGAAAATCGTGGTTGAAGCGTTTAGTCGTACCGCTGACGGATTCGCGCATCGGCGCGACCACCACCATGCGCTGGTTTATCCCTAACAAGGGCAATTTGCCGACCGCTCTGCTGGCAGCGTGGAATGCGCCGGTCGTCACGATGTTGAGTGACAAGGGCAAAAATTTTTGCTGGGGCGGCGGCACGGCGATTCGCCGAACGATTTTCGATCAAGCCGAAGTTCTCGAGGAATGGCGCAACTCAGCGAGCGACGACTGGTCTATGACGCAGGCGATTCGCCGCACGGGGCGTTCGATCATGTTCTTACCGGATTGCCTGACGGTGTCTTACGTGGAGACAAATTTTGCGGATTTGCTGGAGTTCACTAACCGGCAAATTCTGATTACTCGCGTGTACGCGCAAGATACCTGGGCGATGGGCTTCGCAACTCACACGCTCTACTGCATTACGCTGATCCTCGGCACGATGCTGACACTCGGCAATATTATCGCCACGGTGCCGGCGTTCCATCTTGCCACGCTCACGTTTCTGCCGGTGCTGCTGGGAATTATTCGCAGCGGACTGCGCCTCGCGGGAGTCACCGAAGTCCTTCCTGCCTCACGCTCACAGCTGATGGGGCAGTCGTGGGTCTACTTGCTGCTTACGGCCATAATTCCGTTTCTGTACGTGGTGAACTTCGTCATGTCGCTGGTGACCCGGAAGATTCGGTGGCGCGGCACCACCTACGAACTGATCTCGCCGCAGCAAACGCGCATTCTTGCGTATTGACAGATTGCGTTCAGAATAAGCAAATTCCAGCTTGCTCCTGCGTGGAAAGTGCGTGAGACTACACATCGAGGCTGTCGGGTGTGACTACCGCGGCAGACTAAACCCGGTTGCATTTCGCGAAGGAACAGGGTCGAAGATCAGGCGAAAGCGGTCAGCGAAAGGCCGGGAAAAAATTCGTAGAACTATGCAATTCTTACGGGGAAATACTGTATTGTGCCTGAGCTGTGGATTATAAGATTTTTAGATGCAGCTACTTACAGGGACATTTCCGATTCCGTATTCGGTAAAACGGTTGCAGCGGTCTTAAGGTTCGGTGGGTCTTAGAATCAGCAAGCAAGTCAGGGAGCTCCTTCTCGCGCCCTCAGCGTGGCATTTTGAGATTTAAGCGCTGAGTCCCCGCAGCCCTCAAACTCGGCTTGGTCCTGGCCGCTTGCGTCGAGTGGTAGAAGGGTGCCTCGCCAAGAGGCTTATCCCAAACAAAATGCACGGGGTCTCGTTCGTAGTTTCGAGGCTGCGTACGAAGGGGTGCATGTGAAGTTCATCCGCAGAAGTGAACAACCGCACGACCAGGAGCGGCAGTTAACCGCTTCAGGTCCAGGGCCCTCTCACGAAACTTATTTCTTCTACGAAAAAAATACCGGGGTATCTCACTTCCACGTGGAGTCCACCGCGGAGGGCCATTTTCCCGTTGAAGAGGCGGCCGGCCTTCTGGCGATGCACTGCATGGTTCGAGGCCAGTCGCCGCGCGATTACGTGGTGATGGTGCAGGCGGCGAATGATGCGCTCGAGGGTCTGACTGAAAAGGCGGAAAAGCTTCTTCAGGCCGGGCATTCGGTGGGCAGTTCGGTGAAGTTGACGCGCCGGGAGGAAGAAGTGCTCGGCGGAGTGATGCGCAGTCTCGCGAACAAGGAGATTGCGGCTTCGCTGAATCTTTCCGAACGCACAGTGAAATTCCACGTTTCGTCGCTGCTGACAAAATTCCGGGTGCGCGGTCGGATGGAACTGGTACGCGAAGCTACGCGCCGGACACCATCGCTAAGTGGACCACAGACGCTGGGAACACGCGAATCGCGCTTCGCGCCTGCGCCAGGTGGCTATCATGCGACGCCTCGGGTTGGGCCGGTTGCGCGGTTGCGAACCATCAGCGCTTGAGCGTTGTTCTCGCGAAAACGATACGGAAACGAAAAGGCCCGGGTTCTAAACCCGGGCCTTTTTCTTTCTCTTTGCTGATTGCCGCTGCGCCACTTACTTTTTGGCGTTCGCGTACTGTTCCGCGGCGGAATCCCAATTCACCACGTTCCACCACGCCGCGATGTAGTCGGGCCGCTTGTTTTGATATTTCAGGTAATAAGCGTGCTCCCATACGTCCAGTCCCAACACCGCTTTTGCTTTGAGTGAAATAGGAGTGTCCTGATTCGGCGTCGAGTCGATCGCCAGCTTTCCGTCTCTTACTACGAGCCACGCCCAGCCCGAGCCGAATCGGCCCACGCCCGCCGCAGCAAACTTGGTCTTGAACTCTTCGAATGATCCGAAGCTAGATTTGATGGCGTCGGCAAGTTCGCCCTTAGGCTCCCCGCCTCCGCCCTTTTTCATCTGCGTCCAGAATAGGGAGTGGTTCCAATGGCCGCCGGCATTGTTGCGCACGGGATTGCGGATAGCTTCCGGGAGAGAATCGAGATTCTTCAGTAGATCGTCGAGAGATTTCGACTGCAGGTCCGCGTGTCCCTCCAGCGCTTTGTTGAGGTTGGTGACATACGCCGCGTGATGCTTGTCGTGATGGATTTCCATCGTCTTGGCGTCAATGTGAGGTTCAAGTGCATCGAACGAGTAAGGTAGCGGGGGCACTGAGAAGGCCACTGATTTTTCCTCCAATTTGAGATTTGATCCTGAATCTGTTGCCGGGCTGCGTGTAGAAGCTGAGTGCAAAAAGCCTCTCGGCAGTTACGCTCGCAAGTCCCGCGCTGAAATATCGAAACCGCCAATGCATCTTCCGCGATTCATTGGGAGCTGGTGCAAAGCGGCAGGGCGTCTACCTGCGGAGCGGATTATAGCGCCATACCTCGCGCCGCGGTAATAGCCTCGGCTCCAGCAGCGCGTCTTTTATTCGATGCGGGACATTGCCCAAAGGGCAGATTCGGCAATCAACTGCTCTGGGGATTGGATCAGCCGCTGTAGCAGCGCGGAGATACGCCGGTGCGCGGGCGTACCTTTTTTGACGCCGGAGTTTCCGAGCGCGATGCAGGCATTACGCACCAGCCCGCGCCACTTGGTCCGCTTGATAGAGCTTCCTCGGAATATCCGGCGAAATTCTTCTTCCGTGAGAGAGGCCAGCCATTCGAGCTTAGGCAAATATAGCGATTCGTCCGGCTGTTTCGATCCTTCAAATGAATCCTCGGCGTCGTTACGTTCCATCGGCACACTTCGCGGTTGGAATTCAGTGTTTGACGAGACCGGCGCGCGGCGATTCCACGGGCAAACATCCTGGCAAATGTCGCAGCCAAACACGTGAGTGCCTATTGGCTGGCGCAAATCTTCGGGAATGGAGCCGCGCAGTTCGATTGTTAGATAGGAAATGCAGCGGCGCGCATCCATCACGTACGGCTCGACCAGGGCGTCTGTCGGGCAAGCCTCGATGCAACGCCGGCAGCTCCCACACAAGTCGCGCGGCGGTATGTCGGTTTCGCCCAGCGTAGGCGGCAAGTCCAGAGTAGTTAGGATCGCGCCAAGAAAGAACCACGAGCCCACGGCCTGGTTCAGCAGCAGTGTGTTTTTTCCCAGCCACCCGAGGCCGGCGTATTTGGCGAGCACGCGCTCCTGCACGGGTCCGGTGTCGGTGTACACGCGGGTTTCGAATGCTTCGTGCGATTCGTGTAAAAGATGTTCGCGTAACGAAGCTGTCAGTGCCTCCAGCTTATGTTTCAGTACGTCGTGGTAATCGTCGCCCCATGCGTATCGCGAAATCCAGCCGCGCGGGTGCCTATCCGTCGATCCGGCGGCGGCCGCATCGGCAACGTCGATTGATTTTGGCAGGTCCGTGTTGTAGTTCAGCGCGCAAACAATGACGCTGCGGATCCCGGGCATGATGCTGGATGGATCACTGCGCCGCGGGTCTTGCAAATACTTCATCTCGCCGGCATAGCCCCGCGCCAGCCATTCTTCCGTGCGCAACAATTCCGGGAATTTTGCGGCATGCACGACACCACACAGGTCAAAGCCTAGGCTCTTCGCCCGCTCTTCCACCCATGCGGTGTCGGTTCGCGTCTGCATTCTGTAATTTTGCCGCAGAGAGGCGGCGGATGGCGAATGCTGCGCGAATCACATCAATGAGATTCTGCAGAGCGCGCTAGAAACCGCCACCCCCACCGCCGCCGAAGCCGCCGCCCGAAGAGCCGCCGCCTCCCCCAAAGCCGGAACCACCAGAGCTCCGGGGGGCGGAGGTCATGACGCTGGACGCGCGCGACGACATGGTGTTGAGGTCGCCGACAAATCCCATGGGATAGAAATTTGGACCGAAACTCGAGCCACGGTACCAGCTGGGAGGCTGGGTCAGAATGCCCTGAAAAGCTTTGCTCCAATTTTTCTCTACGCCGAGGGCCATGGCGAACGGCAGAAATTTTTCGAACATTTCCGGTGTCTTGATCATGCGATTGAAGCGGTCCGATTCCACGTGCGCAAGGAAATCTTCGAACCCGAGGACTCCCTCGAGAGCGCGCGTGCCCTGATCTGTGTGCGCGGGCATGAACCAGCCGAACGCACAGATGATCAGTCCGCTGAGAATCCCAGCGATGATGAAGGCTGTGGGCTGCTGGCCGAATTGCTGCGACAGCCACACGCCGCCAAACACGATCAACAATCCGCCGATGAATCCCATGGCGATGTAGGAGGAACGTACGGTGTCGGGTCTACGCTTGTAATAGCCGTGGGTGACCAGCGATTCGAAAATGTTGCTCTTGATGGTCGGCAAATTTCTGTAGAAATGATTTTCCAGGTCGCTCATGGAAACCGATTCGCCGACCTTGCCTCCGACGAACAGACCGTTCAGCAAAGAAATTTCGTGCGACTTTAATTTCAGCCATTCCGCGTGGTCTTTGTTCACAATGAAGCTGTAGTCCTTGTCCTTGAACAGGCCGAGCATGCGCTCTTTGGTATGTTCTTCGATGACGATATAGCCGCGGACGGCGAGGTCGACGATCGACGCAGTGATGTCGCGCATATCAACGGATTCGTCGACCAGCGTGCCCGCTTCCCCCGGCGTCAGCTGATCGGGCGGCTCGTATTGCGTGGCGATGGGGCGCAGCCGCGGATCGCGACCGCGAGTCCACCAGGCATAAAACATGGCGAAGAATGTCAGCACGGGAATGATCAGCGGCCAGTTACTGCGGAGAAAGAGGATGAACTTGTCCGACGCAGTGGGTTCATGCACGGTGCCTTTATCAAAGGCCACGGCGACGGTAAGTCCTTGCCTGATCTGTAGCGGCTCGGTGCTGCGCACTTCGACGCCATTCGCGGCGACTTCGGCGTCAGCGTCGTGAGCGCGCGACCCGTATGAGCCCGTGAACGTATTAGCGCGAATGTTGCTGGTGCCTTCCGGCAAAACGATTCGTGCGCTGGCCGACTGAATTGGCACGGTCCACTCGTCGCCTGTCACATTCCAATAGAACTCGTCGTGATCTTCGAAAAACCGTAGCGCGTCAGCGACCGTGTAACGGATCTTGACGGTCTGCACGGAATTGTCAGGGTCCGGAATGTAGATCTTGAACTTGCGGTAGTGCCTCTCGCGCGAGGATTCGTACTTCAGCGAGCGGCCGTCGGCGTCGGTGATGCTCTTAATGCTCAGGAACAGCGAATAATTGAATCCTTGCGGCGTGACGTACTCGACAGGAATCGTGCGATACAAGCCGTGCCAGCCCGTGCCGTAAAAGTGCGGATGAATGGTCTCGGTAACATCGACCGAGGAGTCCGGCATCACGATGACTTCTGCATGGAAGTCGTCGATGACCAGCTGTTTGCCGGTCAGGGAATGTGCGCAATGAGCGAGGAGAGCGAGAATGGCAAGCAGCAGAACAATGTGGCGAGCGGTTAGTGGAGACTTGCGAGACAACAACCTTGAGCATCGTGGCGGTTGCTTATGCAGCTGCGGTTGTGGCGATTTCGCATCTAAACCCGCACCCTTAAAACCGAAGGGTGCGGCACCGGAGAGAGTTCGGCATACCTGGCGCAGCTTGCCTTGGCGGAAAGGCATGCCGGCGGCTCAGGCGGTGGGAGCTGCGGGACTACCGAAGCTGACTTTGGGGGCTTCGCGCTCAGCGGTCGCGGTAACCTCAAAAAATTCGCGCGGCTTGAATCCCAGCATGCCGGCGAAAATGTTGGTCGGGAATTGCTGGATCTTGGTGTTGAGGTCTCGGACGACCGCATTGTAGTAGCGGCGAGCGTTCTGCACGGTATCTTCGATCTGGCTCAAAGTATTCTGCAAAGAAGTGAAACTCTCGATGGCGCGGAGTTGCGGGTAGGCCTCCGACAAGGCGAACAGACTCTTCAGCGTTCCGGACAACATGTTTTCAGCCTGTGCTTTGTCAGCCGGACTGGTGGCGCTCATAGCGCGATTGCGGGCGTTGATGACCGCTTCGAGCGTACCCTTTTCGTGCCCGGCGTAACCTTTTACGGTCTCAACCAAATTGGGAATGAGATCGTACCGGCGCTTCAGCTGCACATCGATGTCGGCCCAGGCATTGTCCGTGGTGACCTTGAGGCGCACCAGGCTGTTGTACATCCCGATCAGAATGATAAGGATCAGGACTACGGCGCCGAGAATGACCCAACCGATCATGGCGAGACCTCACGCAAAGAAGAGAGCTATTTGCACTGGCGACGAGGCCAATCTTACGTGGGGCTGGCACGCGTGTAAAGTGAGCGCGCCCCAACCGGAGGGTGGCGGCAAGGCGGGTTCTCTCCTGGCGCCCCGACGTGGATGGAGTACCGCAGTTCTGCCAAAAACGGTACGTGACCGGTGATATGGCCGGGCGTAAACTTGCTGAGTCTCCGTATAGTCTGGCAATTCCAGCCGATGAGATTTTCGATCAACTCCGTTGCGTGGGTAAGTGTTTGCGCAGGGTTGTGGGCGGTCTCGTATGTTGCCCCGTGCCTGTCGCAAACGCCCTCCGCCTCCGCAACAGCCGCAAATCCTTCCAAATCCGAGACCGTTGCCAACAGCTCCCCGGCTGCGAACGCGACCGTGAAAGCCGATACGCTCGCGGTATACGCCGACATGCGGACGTCCGGTGCAGCTGTCGCCTCACTGAACAAAGGACAGGGGCTGATTGTCGATTTCGAGTTCAAGAGCTCCACCGAGAAATGGTGCCGAGTGAAGCTTCCGGCCGCGCATTCCCGGTTGGGTTACGTGCTATGCGCGGGGCTAGATCGTAAGCAGGACCCGCCTCATGCTCGCTTGGGTGCAATTGAGCAGGCCTTCAACGGATCAGGAGCGGGCGGTGAAAGCCCGCGCCGGACGTTGAACGTGCCCTTGGCCGCTCCCTCTTCGCGCTCGGCCAGTGGATATGAGCTGATCGCGAGCGAAGTGGTGCGTGAAGGGATGGTCGATGTCACCCGGCTGGCGGAATTCGACGCGGCCGCTCGCAACGGCAACATGGCAACGGTTCGCCGTGCCGCGCTGGGGCACTACGCTGCGGGAAACTTCGAGGTTTCGCAGAACAGCAATGAGGAAGCTATCGAGCAGTATCAATCCGCGCTGACCTATGCGGCCAAGCACTCCGATTTGCTCACGGCAACTCTGGTGCGTCTGGCGTATGTGCACCTGCGCCGCAGCGAATACTCGTCGGCATTGCAGTATCTGGATCGCGGCCGCAGCGTTACGCCAAATTCGGTGGCGGTAGCGCGGCTGTCCGGCTGGGCGTACTACGGGCTGGACCGGCTGGATGAGGCAGTTGCGCAGTGGAGGATCGCACAGCAGATCGAGCCGGATCCTGACGTCGCCAAGCTGCTGGAAAAGGCGGAGAACGATCGGGAGGCGGAGAGCGGCTTTCGCAGCGGCCAAACCAGCCATTTCACATTGCACTACGAGGGATCGGCGGCGCCACAGTTAGCCTCGCAGATCCTGCAAACGCTGGAGGAAGACTATCGAAGTATTCAGGGAGAATTGCGATTCGCTCCGCAGGAGCCGGTCGCGGTGGTGCTTTACACCCAGCAGGGATTCCGCGACATCACGCGGGCGCCCAGCTGGGCGGGAGCCTGGAACGATGGACGTATCCGTATACCGGTGCAGGGCGTATCCAGTGTATCCGACGCGATGGCACGGATTCTTAAGCATGAGCTGACCCACAGTTTTGTCCGCCAGGAAACGCAGGGGCATTGCCCGCAATGGCTGCATGAAGGACTCGCGCAATGGATGGAAGGCCGCCGTACCGGCGAATCCGCTCGTACGCTCGTGGAAATGTACGAGCATCGCGCCACCCCGCCCTTGAAGGTGCTGGAAGGCTCGTGGACGGAGTACTCCAGCGGACAAGCGGGGTTGGCGTATGCATGGTCTCTAGCCGCCACTGAATACATCGTGTCGAATTCCGGGACTTGGGGCGTGGAGCGCCTGCTGCAAAGTCTCGCCGCGGGTTCCGCAATTGAACCCGCGTTGGGGTCGGCCCTGCAAACCAACTACGCGGATATTGAGCGCGGCACCTCTGAGTACCTGCGCCGGACCTATCTTCAGTAGTTAACCGTAGCTTATATTTACCTATTACTATATGCTGCGACGGCGGCGCTGTGAACAGCGATCGCCCCCAGCCTATGCTATTCAAAACCCACAGTGCTTCGGTGTATGGAATCGATGCCTACCGCGTGGAAGTCGAGGTCGATGTGGGCTCGGCGAAGATGACCGACTTCAACGTCGTCGGCTTGCCTGATAACGCCGTGAAAGAGAGCCGTGAACGCATCAAGTCGGCCATGCGCAATTGCGGATTCGAGTTCCCGCACGGCCAAGGTGTGACCATTAATCTGGCACCCGCTGATATTCGCAAGGAAGGCTCAGCCTTCGATTTGCCCATGGCGCTGGGACTGGTGGGGTGCATGGGGCACTTCTTCGGTAAGGCGCTGGATAAATGCATGTTTCTCGGCGAACTATCCCTGGATGGCAGCGTTCGTTCGGTTCGGGGGGCATTGTCCGCGGCATTAGCAGCGCGGGAGTTCGGGATCAAGGCGATTGCGGTGCCCGAATCGAATGCTCGCGAAGCAGCGGTTGTAGAAGGCGTCGACGTCTTTGCGGTGAAGTCTTTGCCGCAGGCGGTCGATCTGGTTAATGCACCGGAATCGTTTCAGCCGGTGCACGTGGACGCCCGGCTGCTCCTCGCTGAAGCCGCCGAGTACAGCGTCGACCTACGCGATGTGCGTGGGCAACAGGCGACGAAACGTGCTCTTGAAGTCGCTTGCGCAGGCGGACACAACATCCTGTTTATCGGGCCGCCGGGCGCCGGCAAAACCATGGTGGCGAAGCGTATCCCAACCATTTTGCCGCCGATGTCGCTGGACGAAGCGATCGAGACCACACGTATTCACAGCGTGGCTGGAGTTTTGGAAGACAGCCGCGGGCTCGTTGGTACACGGCCATTTCGTTCGCCGCACCATACCATCAGCGATGCGGGACTCATCGGCGGGGGTGCGGTGCCCCGGCCTGGCGAGGTGTCACTGGGCCACAACGGCGTGCTTTTCCTGGACGAGTTGCCGGAGTTCCAGCGCAACGTACTGGAGGTCATGCGCCAGCCATTGGAAGACGGCGCGGTAACCATTTCGCGCGCGGCCGTTTCCGTGACCTTCCCGTCGCGCTTCATGCTCGCGGCGGCCATGAATCCCTGCCCCTGCGGATATTTCGGAGACCCGCAGCGAGAGTGCCACTGCACTCCGGCGATGATCCAGCGCTACGTATCGAAGATCTCGGGACCGCTACTGGATCGCATTGACATCCACATCGAAGTGCCGGCAGTCAAATACAAGGAGCTGCGTGCGCCTTCATGTTCGGAGGATTCTTCGGCAGTGCGGGGTCGCGTGATAGAGGCGCGCAACCGCCAGACGCAACGGTATCAGGGGGAAAAAGCGACTTATTCGAACGCGCAGATGTCCTCGAGCATGATTCGTAAGTTCTGCGCTATAACCGCGGACGGCGAAAAGTTGCTGGAAAATGCGATCACTCGGCTGGGACTTTCGGCGCGTGCGCACGATCGGATTCTGAAGGTAGCGCGCACGATCGCGGACCTGGATGCGGCCGAAAGCATCGAGCCTAAGCATCTCAGCGAGGCTATCCAGTATCGAACTCTGGACCGCTCATACTGGGCGTAGCTTTCACGGCGCGTCGCCGGATGGCTGCTCCATTGACTCGCTTTCTCTCTATGTGTTACCCATAATGCGCACAAAAGACTCCCAATTCGAACGTTGGTGATCTTAGTCGCATGACCGCGGAGACCAAGCACTTGGAAGTCACGCTGGAGACGCAGGTAGAGAGCGTCAATGTCGCTGAAGAGATGTGCCTGCGAGTGGCGGAATCCGCGGGCTTCGGCGAAGACGACTGCTACCGCATCGGCATGTCCGTGCGCGAAGGGGTCATCAACGCCTTCCACTACGGCAATCAGGAACGTCCAGACAAGAAGATCCATCTGGCCGTAGATCTCACTCCGGAAAAGATGATCATCAAGGTTTTGGACGAAGGCAAAGGCTTCGATCTTTCGCAGGTACCCGATCCCCTTGCGCAGGAAAATCTTCTGAGCACCTCAGGTCGCGGAATATTTCTGATGCGCGCGTTCATGGATGAATTCAACGTTGTACCCGGACGCACCGGCGGCGCCGAGATCATCATGTCGAAGCGTCTGCCCGCCGGAAATAACCCTTCCACTGAGAACCAAGACGGTCAGGGCGCGGAGCCGCCGCAGAGAGCTTAGGGGCGCCAATGGACCTGCGAGCAACATATCGGGATGCGGGCGTAGTCACTGTGGTCGACATCGGCGGGCGCATTACCCTCGGAGAGGGCAGCGCATTGTTGCGCAAGACCATCCGCGAATTGCTCGACGATGGGCGCATCAACATCGTCTTAAACCTTGCCGACGTGAATTATATTGACAGCTCCGGAATTGGAGAGTTGGTGACGGCGTTTACCACTGTTAAGAATCGCGGCGGCAATCTCAAGCTGCTTCACCTCACCAAAAAAGTGCACGATCTTCTGCAGCTCACGAAACTCTTCACGGTGTTCGACGTTTATTCCGACGAGAACACCGCTCTCGGCAGTTTTCGCTGACCTAAAGCCCCAAGCCAGCGTTTCCGCGATCATCTAATCCCGAGACGCCGGCCCGAATCCGTAGGAATCCAGCACGTCTTTCAGTGTCACGACTCCTTCCATCTGGTGAATGTCGGCGCGGCTGACTACCGGCAGCACATCCAGGTGGGTCATGCCCATGCGCTCCAGCGCAACGCTGAGTGGATGATCGACATGCAGATGGGGGAACGAAATCGGGTCGATCAAGTCGCCCAATCTGCTGTCGGCGCCGCCGTCCGCGACCGCCTTCTGGAGTGCCGTCCGCGTGATCACGCCCTCCAGTCGGTGCTCGTCCATGACTGGCCAACCTCGGAATTGGCTGCTGCCCACTCTCTCCAGTGCCTGCCGGGCAGTGGTAGTTGCGTCCAGGACTTCGGGCGCAGGCTTCATCGCTCTGGCCACCCTTCGATGACTGTCCGGTGAACGCCATTCCGCGCCTGGGAGGTGAATGCCGTCCTGCTCGGCGAGCACTTCGTAGATAGGCTTGGACTGCATCTGCGAGGAGATGAAAAAACTCACTAGGTTGGAGATCATCAGCGGCACGATGACAGCGTAGTCTCGAGTGGTCTCGAAGATCATCATCACCGAAGTCATCGGAGCTCGCACGATGCCCGCGAATGCTGTCCCCATGCCCACAAGTGCATAGGCGCCCGGCGATGCTACGTGCCCAGGGGAAATATAGTGCGCCGCAGTTCCGACAATTCCGCCGAGCATCGCTCCCAGAAACAAGCTGGGTCCGAAAATACCGCCCGCGTTGCCGGATGCGTAGCTTACCGTCACGGCAAAAAGCTTTAGCACAAGCAGCAGCACCATTAACTTCAAAGCCATGCCACCGTTCAGCGCATCACCGACATACTTGTAGCCAACACCCAGCGTTTGCGGCACAAACCAACCCATGATGCCGACCAGCAGCCCACCCGCAGCCGGCTGAATCCACTTTGTACGGATAGGAAATCGTAGCCATCGCTCGCGCATATTCAGCAGCAGCTTCGTGAAGGCGACGGAAACCAGCCCGCCCAATACGCCAAGCACCGCGTATGCACAGAATTCCCATGGGCTGACCAGCTGATATTGCGGCACCTTGAAAAGCGGATCGTTCCCCAGCAAAAGCCGCAGCATCGCCCAGGAAGTCGCCGAGGCCAGCACAACCGATCCAAGCACTGGTGCGTGCAAATCGCCGACAACCTCTTCTAACGCGAACAGCACGGCTGCCAGAGGGGTGTTGAATGCGGCCGCGACTGCCGCTGCGGCTCCAACGGGAATCAGCGCCTTTACTTTCTCAGGACTTAGACCAATCCTTCGCCCCAGCAACGATGCCAATCCCGCGCCCACTTGCACGGAGGGACCTTCGCGTCCGAGTGGAATTCCGCTGGCCAGGGTCGCTGAGGTGCAGAAGAATTTTCCCAGGATCGTACCCGGAGAGATGTAACCGCCCCGCGCGTACAGGGCCGCCTTCGTCTGCGGCACGCCGCTGCCTCGCGCATCCGGAAAGTACTTGAACAGCAGATAACCCATGGTCAGCGATCCGACCAGCGGCACCAGCAATCGCCGCCACCGGGCTCCGCCAACTGGATAAATCCGCAAACCAGCGTGTTCAGTCAATACGATGAAGGCCACTACGACAAGACCGACCAGCGCGCCGATCAAGAGCGTAAGCAAAAGGAAAATCTGATCCTCGCGCTTCTTCATTAAAGCGGACCAGTGGCGAGACGGTACCCGCCACCATGTCAGCGTCTCCGTCGGGCCCATTGATTCAGAAATCTCCGGCATCGCACCTCTATCTCTAGGAATTGGACACAAGGATCTACCAAGAAGTTTCGTTCAGGAGGAGGACAAACTCACTACGAACGCGATGTGTGCGTCTCCTCACTGACACGCCCTCCGGGCAGCAGGAAACGCAACTGCAGCGGCCGCTCGCGGCGGCGCTCTTCTTCCAAATGGCGGGCGCGCGCTTTGAGCAGGTCGTCCAACGAGACCAGCCCGAGGAATTTACGCGTAGCGCGCTCCACAACGGGCATACGTGTGAAGCCGTTTTCTGCCATCCGATAAACCACGACACGCAACGGTTCGTCAGGATAGGTTTCTACCGTCTCCCGCTCGCACCAACTCTCCAAGCGTCGACTGCAGGACCGCGTTTCCTTCGCGCTCCAAACGTTCGCGGATATCGCGGCGGGTGAACACGCCTACAAGCCGTCCATCACCGCTGACAACCGGCAGCAGCCTTTGCTGCTGACGATGGTCGGCTCGCAGTGAAGACTGCATGTCTTGCAAAGTGCTTGTGGACGGCAGCGCCACAACTTTGCTGCGCATGACTTCGCGCACGAACAAGATCTCGAGCGGATCGACGGCGTATTCGCGGCTCAAATGGAATCCTCGCCGCGCCACTTTTTCCGTAAGGATCGAGCGTTTCAGAGTCAGCACCGTGAAAGCATGGGCCACGACGCTGCCGACCAGCAAGGGCAGAAACACGTTGGCATCGTGAGTGAGCTCGAACGCAAACACGATGCTGGTAAACGGAGATCGCATCGTCCCGCCAAGAACTGCGCCCATGCTGATGAGCGGCCAAAACCCGGCTCCTTCGTGCGGAAGGAACATTGCTTCCAATCCACCCAGTGCGCCGCCCATCATCAGAAGCGGAGCCAGCACGCCTCCCGACGTTCCCGAGCCGAGCGATACTGCCCAAATAAACCACTTCACGAGCAGGACGCCGAGAATCACTTTGGTGGTGACGCTTCCGGCCAGCAAGCCCGCGATCGTGTCGTAGCCCACGCCCAGCGCCTGCGGAAAGATCAGACCGCCGAGGCCGATAGCTAGTCCGCCGATCGCCGGCCACCACATCCAGTGAATCTTCAAATGCTGAAAGGCATCCTCCGCGGCATAGACGGATAGCGTGAGCAATGCGGATAGAGCGCCGGCAAGCAGACCCACAAGAACGCATCCCAGCAATCCAGTCGGGCCGATAAATAGCGGATGCTCCGGCACGGGAAACAGCGGACCAAAGCCAAGCAGGTAGCGGCGCAACACTGCTGCAGCTGCGCTGGCGAGCGCCACGGGAATCAAGCTGCGCGGCTTCCACTCGAAAAGCAACAATTCCACCGCTAGCAGGACAGACGCGACAGGAGCCGCGAATGTGGCCGACATTCCCGCGGCAGCACCAGCAACCAGCAGCGTTTTGCGCTCCGCGCTGGTCAAATGAAACAACTGCGCAATCATCGACCCGAAAGCGCCGCCCGTCATGATGATCGGGCCTTCGGCGCCGAACGGGCCGCCGGACCCGATCGAAATCGCCGACGAAATTGGCTTGAGCAATGCGACCTTTGGCTCGACGCGGCTGCCGTTTATCAGAATTGCTTCGATGGCTTCCGGAATGCCGTGGCCTCGAATGCGCTCCGATCCGTATCGCGCCATTACACCAATGATTAGCGCTCCTCCGATCGGCACCAGCACGCTGAATGCACCAAGGTGATTGCCGGCTGGCGAGACTAGCGCCGTGCTCCATCGGCCAAAGTAGAAGAGATTCGTGAATAGACCAATTAACCGTAGCAGTGCCAACGCTACGACAGATGCCAGCGCTCCAATGACAAGTGCCAGCGCTGAAATTGGCAAAAGCCGGGTCGTAGTCGTGAAATCGCCGAGCACGTCCCAGGACTTCTTATGGTGACCAGTCGGCGGCCGTTCGTTGTTGGTTGTTGTATTTCTGGATTCGCTATTCACGCGCGCTTTTCTCTCTGGGTGGTACTTATTGGACGCTCACGCCTGTTAACGGGGCGGCTTTTTTCTAAGAGCTTTTGAATTGCTCGCACCAATTCGTGACCGTGCGAATGCAGTTCCTTTATTCTTTGGCGAGCCACGTTCTCGAGTACCCGCTCACCTCTTGGGAGCAGCGAAACCAGAACCGCCCGCCGATCGATAGGCGCTCGGTTCCTGTGGACGTAACCATGCGATTCCAGGCGGTCCACCAGCTCCACGGCGCTGTGGTGCTTGAGGGCAAGGCGCTCGGCCAATGTTCGAATGGTCGCCGTGTAGCCTTCCGGCAGCCCTCGAATCGTCAGTAACATCAAGTACTGCTGGGGCTCGAGACCAGTGGTGCGCGCGACGGCATCACCATCGCGCAGGAAATGGCGGATGCGATAACGAAGTTCTGCGAGGGAGCGGTAGTCCTCTGTTGTGATTCTCGCGGGCACACTTAAGTATATCGTATTACGATATGTTCCGGCCACTTCGCATTTGACCATGTTCCAAGTGATAATCGCTTTGCGCCTACCATGCCTCCGATCGAGAACACATTCCGCGCTTCGCGTGGCTATCGCTTGTTCCTGTCCCTGCTCTTCACGGCTTTTGCCGCGAGTTGCCAATCATCGGAGAGTAGTTCCGGGCAGGCGCAGGTCTCCGCCTCGGTAACAACGCAGACTGCCGCAGAATCAATTCCGGTTCTGACAGCAACCGTCATCAAGACCTATCCCCACGATCCCCACGCGTTCACCCAAGGGCTGGAATTTTCAGAGGGGCGCTTGTATGAAAGCACGGGCCGCACCGGGCAGTCGACGCTGCGGGAATGTGCTTTGGAATCCGGAAAAGTTCTGCGAAGAGTGAATTTGCCGGAAAATGAATTCGGCGAAGGACTGACGATTTTTCGCGGAAGGATTTATCAATTGACCTGGCTGTCCAAAAAAGGATTCATCTACGACCAGCACACGTTTAAAAAGACGGGTGAATTCTCCTATGCGACGGAAGGTTGGGGACTCGCCCACGACGACGCATCACTGATCCTCAGCGATGGATCGAATCAGTTGAAATTTATCGATCCGGCGAGCTTCGTAGTCACGCGAACTCTGGAGGTGTACGCGGGAAATGATGCGGTAACAAATTTGAATGAACTGGACTACATACATGGCGAGATATGGGCCAATGTGTGGCATTCGACGCGCATCGCGCGGATCAACCCGCAGTCAGGTCAAGTCGTGGCGTGGATTGAGCTGCAGCCGTTGGTGGCGAAGGAGCAACGTGAGGCCGAAGACGTGCTGAATGGCATCGCCTACGATGCGAAGGCCGACCGGCTGGTGGTGACTGGAAAGAATTGGCCAGAGATTGCGGAAATCAAGGTGAACCAGAAACCGATTTAGAGCAACTTGCGAAACGCTTTTTGCGTTTTGTAATGCTCGTAACCTTGGCGTTCATAGAACTTGTGGGCGCGATCGCGGATGACATTCGAACGCACCGACATGTTCACGCATTTTCTTTTGCGCGCCCAATTTTCCGCTGCGAGCAGCAAACTCGCTCCGGCTCCCGAACTTCGGTAGGCTTCTCCAATCACCAAGCCATTTACTTCCGCACGCTGCGGGACTTCTAGCAGCCGTGTCACGCTAACGTGAAGCCAGCCGACGACTTCACCTGTCGCGATTTGCGCGACAAAGATGGCATTGTCCACGGTCGGGCTTATCGCACGTAAACGTGCCTTCATTTCCGCAGCCGAGGTCGGATAGCCGAGTTCTCCAGCTAGCACGGCGAGCTGTTCTGAATCTCCGGCAACTTGCGCGCCGAATTTTTGGTGTGATGCGATCGCGGTTCCGGTGCATGTGAATATTTGCCAATTTTAGTCGAAATGCGCCCGCGTCAGAAGGCGGCCGCTACATAAGCTTGCTCGGACTTGATATCGATAAGCTCAGAAGGTCTTGTCGGAGTCGAGCAGGATGGTCACTGGCCCTTCGTTCACCAACTCGACAGACATCATGGTCTGAAAAACTCCGGTGGCGACGGTGATGCCGAGGCTTCGAAGCCTTGCGTTGAACGCTTCGTACAGCGTCGCGGCCAGTTCTGGTGGCGCGGCAGCAATGAAACTGGGGCGGCGTTGGCCGCGCGCATCGCCGTACAGCGTGAATTGCGAGACCACGAGCGCTGCGCCTTTGACATCCAGCAGCGAGCGATTCATTTTTCCCGCGTCATCTTCAAAGATGCGCAGGTTAGCGACCTTTTCAGCCATCGACGCAGCAACCGAGGAAGAGTCTTCCTTGCCGATGCCGAGCAAAATCATCAGCCCGGCGTCGATCTCTCCAGTGACTCGGCCTTCGACGGTGACTTTCGCGCGGCTGACGCGCTGCACCACGACTCGCATATATTTCGGTCCAGGCTGTGCTACTCCGCCGCTTTTTTCTTGGCCGGCTTGCGCGGCAACAGTTCCGGAAGCTGCGCCACGTTATACGCAAAGACCGCAAGCACTTGCGCACCTTCGGTCAGATCGTCCCACTGGATGCGATCGAGAGTGTCGGCCTGTGAATGGTGCGTCTTGTCATAGTTTCCGATGTCTTGCACGCACCAAAAACCCGGGACTCCTTCCTCGTCGAACGGCACGTGATCGGATCCTCCCTCGGTACGCAAGCTGGGTTCACTCAGGGCGATCGTTTTGTTCGCGCCGAGTGGGTAGAGCACGTGGTCCATGGTTTCGCGCACGCTGTAGTTAGCCATCAGTCCGATCGTGCGCACTTTTCCGGTTCCCAAATCGTGAACCAGAACGCCAGAAATTTTCGGCAGCTCATCCTTGTGCGCCTTGACGTACGCGCGCGAACCGTTCAGCCCTTGCTCTTCGCCAGTGAACAGGACGAAGCGAATGGTGCGCTTGGGCTGCACGTTCAGTTTTTGCAGCGTGCGCGCTGCTTCCAGCACGGCGGTCGAGCCGGTTCCGTTGTCAGTGGCGCCGGTGCCGAGATCCCAGGAATCGAGATGTCCGCCGACGATCACTACTTCGTCCGGCTTTTCCGTGCCGCGGATTTCCGCAACTGTGTTGTAAGTCTCTACCGGCTTTTCCGTGAACGCATTCTGAATATTTACTTCCACTTCGGCGGATCCGTTCTCGATCAGACGCGTGAGCAAAGCGAAATTTTCACGCGTAACCGCAGCTGTAGGCACTTTGCCTTCCTGATAATTTCGCGACACCGTGGACATATTGAACAGTCCATACCATTTGTCGGGAGCCATCAGCACCGCGACTGCGCCTTCCGCGTCGAAAAATGAGCGCATCGCGCGCACGAGCTTCAGCAGCTCATCTAAATTGCGATTCTCAATCCGCGACTTCGGGACATTCAGTGGCACCTGCATGCGATCGAAAGGCGTCAGCAGCGGATCTTCCGGCGGAACGAGATCGCCGGGAGCGCCGACCAGCACGATGGCTCCTTTGAGTTTCCCCTTGTACTGATCGAGGTCCGAGAGCCGCTCTGCTTTCATCGCGACCACCGGCCCGCGCACCGCGCCTTTGGTCGACGGTGACCAGCCGTACGATTCCAGCGTTAGCTGTTGCTCTACCGGAGCAACTATGTGACCGAAAGCGGTACCACGAATCCAGCCTTTCTCAATCGTCCAGGGCTCGAGATGCACATTCGCCAAGCCTGCGGCTTTGAATTGCTCCTCCGTCCAGTGGCTGGCCTCAATCTGCTTTGGGGAGCCCGTGAGTCGCGGACCGATGCGATCGGCAAGATACGTCATCGTGGCCTTCAACTGCGGCTCGTCAGCTTTCACCTGCTCGATAATTTTCGTATCCATCTCCGTGATCGGATCAGGTTTCGGCGGCTCGTCTGATTTCTTCACGCTTGAACCCGGATTGTACGGAAGCGGGCGGCGCGGCAGTTTTGCGGGAAGCTGCGCGGTGTTGTATGCCCACGCCGCCAGCACCTGCGCGCCCTGATTCAAATCGTCCTTCCACACTTTATCGAAGGTGTCGGACTGGCTGTGATGCGTCAGGTGGTACTCCGCGCCATCCTGAATGCAGAAGAAACCCGGCACGCCGGCATTGTCGAACGAAAGATGATCGGTGCCGTACGAGCGCGCCAAGCTGGGCTCCAGAAGCTTCAGCTCGTGTAGTGGCGCGAGGACTTGATCGACAATCTCGCGATCTTGATAATTGTCGTGCAAGCCGAGTGTAAGTACGCGACCCGTTCCGGTGTCATGCACTAGCACCGCGGAGATATTCTCCAGCTCGTTCTGATGCGCTTTCACATATTCTTCGGAGCCGTACAAACCCTGCTCTTCGCCCGTGAATAGAACGAAGCGAATCGTTCGCTTAGGCTTGAGATCCAGCTTCGCGAGCGTGCGAGCAGCTTCCAGCACGGCGATTGAGCCGGTGCCATTATCGGTGGAACCGGTGCCGAGATCCCACGAATCCAGATGCCCGCCGATAATCACCACTTCGTCGGGCTTTTCGCTGCCACGAATTTCCGCGACGGTGTTGTACGCGTCGACCGGCTTTTGCCCGAATGAGTTTGTCATTTCCATCTCCACCTGCACGGGGCCATGCTTCAGCAGGCGGAAAATCATGCGATAGCCTTCGCCAGTAACAAATGCCGTAGGAATCACGCCAACGGAAAAACGATCCAGGCTGACGTCAGTCATGTTCAGCAGCCCATGCGGTTTGTTGGAGTCCCGTAGGACCGCGATGACCCCTTCGGATTTCCAGAACTCGGTCCGCTCTTTGGCGGCCTTCAGAAAAGCTTCATACGGATCACGCAGGGGCGGTTCGCCATACCGCGGCGGAGGCTGCTGCAGCGGCCGTTCGATTTCATCGTAGCGATCGGACGGCGCCGGTGGAGAAAGGCTCTTCGGCTCCTGATAAATGATGATGGCGCCCTTGAGCTTGCCGCGAAACTTCGCAAATTCGTCTTTCGTTTTCGCGTCGAAATAAATCACGGGTCCATGCAACGCACCGGAAGTTCCTGGCGACCATGCCGCGGACGCAATGGTTAGCGGATGCACTGCTGGGCTTACGATCCGCGCGCGGGCCTCGCCGCGCATCCAGGTGCGCGCGACCGGCCACGCCTCAAGGTGCGCGTTCGCCAAGCCATACTTCTGAAACATTTCGCGTGTCCATTCATTGGCTTGCTTGAGTTGTGGTGAGCCGGTAAGGCGCGGACCGACGCTGTCGGAAAGATATTCGAGGTTCGCCATCGCCTCGCTGTGATCGCGGACCTCGGCAAGTATTCTCTGGTCGGCGGCGGCGAAGCTGGCAGAGTCGATCGCGTCAGGCGACGAGTTTGCGTAGTCGGACGGCGTTGCGCGCAAGCGCAACGATGTAGCATGAAGCGCCAACGAAACGAGCACACAACCGACCATTGCCGCGATGCTTCGACGTACGTTCATCCGTTCTCCCTTGCTTTTGACTCTTAGTCCAAATTTGTGACCGCGATGGGAATTGAGCAAACTAATCTTTTCAATTCAGACGCAATCGTCCGTTCCTTCGCGAACGTCAACGAGATCGGCGCCGGAGCTGACACGGCGGCCGTGGTGCTGGCTGACACTTGGGGCAAAAATAGCTGCTGCGGCCAGCGACAATTGTGCGGCGGATCGGCGTTTTGCAGCGATAGCACCGCTTTCCTTCGCGTCCATACGCTCGATGGTGCCGCTGATATTCTCCCGGCTCACCATCCGCGTCAAGAAAATCGGAAATGGAAGAGCCGCGCATGGCGATAGCCTTGCGAAGAATATCCTGGAGAACTTTCCGCAGAGTTTCCGTTTGCTGTGGGCTGAGCTGCACACCCAGCCGCGCTGGATGAATTTTCGCCCGCCACAGACTTTCGTCAGCGTAGATGTTGCCAACACCTCGCAGCACACTTTGGTCCAGCAGCAGCGCCTTGATTCGCGCGCGACGCGTGCGAATGCGTTCCGCGAATTCGTTGCTGGTGACTTCCAGAGGATCGGCGCCGAAATCTGTGAGTTCGCCAGCGAGAGACGCTGCGGCGATATACGCGATACGACCAAAGCGGCGGGGATCGGTGTAGCGAAGTTCGCGGCCATCGTCGAGCGTCATCCATACATGCGTGTGTTTCTGATGCGGCTGCGCGGCGGGCGCCGGTGCAAGTTGGCCTGTCATACCAAGATGCACGAGCAGCGAAGGCGTGGTGGTCGTCGGAGCTGGCTTGGAAGCGCTACCGTTCTTCTCGCTCGCCTCGGCATTCTCAGCGGCGAGTTCATCGCCGAGCGTTTCTGACAGCCGCAGCAGCATAAATTTTCCGTAGCGCTCGACGGCGTCGATGCGGCGGCCGGGAAGATGCTGCTCCAGTGCGACGGGGTCGTCGATGAAATCGGTCTTACCTAGACGGATGGACAAGATGCGGCGGCCGAGAATCGTTTGACGCAACCCTCGCGCTACTGTTTCGACTTCCGGGAGTTCGGGCATCGATCTTTCCGCGAACTATTATGCAGTATCACGATTTCCGGAGATGCGTGACAACGTGCCTATCTCTTGTCGCTCGCCGGCCTCGCGATTACTTCTTCTGGTAGTTCGGAAACGGCGGATGATCTGGAATCACCACGGGCTTCTTCTTCAGCGCGTCCAGCGTCACCTGCACAGCTCTTTCGAGCTGCGCATCGTGCCCAGCAGCTACCGAGGCGGGATCATTTTCCACTTCGATGTCCGGCGCGATGCCGTGATTCTCCACTTCCCAGTCGCCGTGCAGGCCGTAGATCGCGCCGCGCGGTGCGGTGACGAAGCCGCCGTCCATCAGCGGCGGATAATTCCAGATGCCGACAAGCCCGCCCCATGTACGCGTGCCGACCAGCGGTCCAACCCCATCCTGCTTGAACATCCAAGGCAGTGCGTCGCCTCCCGACCCTGACATTTCGTTGATCACCATCGTCTTGGGCCCGTAGATCTGCTCCTGCGGCGAGCAGGATTTCTCGCCCTCGCGTCCGACGATGCAATTACGCAGTGGTCGCTTCAGTTCGTCCACTATGTAGTCGGCGATCTGGCCGCCATGATTGTAGCGCTCGTCAATTACCGCAGCCTGCTTGCCGACTTGCGCGTAATAGAAGCGATTGAAATTCAGGAAGCCGCCCACGTTTGTGTCCGGCACGTGAACGTACGCGACTTTGCCACCGCTCAACTCATCCACTTTGCGCCGGCAGTCTTCTTCCCACGCCCGCGTGCGCAGCTCAGATTCATCGGCGACGGGGACCACGATAACTTCGCGGGCATCTTTGCCGTCCGCAGTCGGTCCGACTTTAATACGCACCTGCTGATCGGCGGTATTTTCGAAAAATTTGCTCACATCGTCAGGAGGCCGCACGTCGACGCCGTTTACTTCCAGCAGATATTCGCCGATCTTGACGTCCACTCCAGGCTGCGTCAGTGGTGCGCGCAGATCCGGATTCCAGTTTTCGCCATTGAAGACGCGGGCAAAACGGTAGCGCCGATTTTCGATTTTGTAGTCCGCGCCGAGCAAGCCGCCTTTCACCTTCGGCGCCTTGGGAACGTCGCCGCCCCGGATGAACATGTGCCCAATGGTGATTTCGCCCAGCATCTCATCGAAGAGATAGTTCAAGTCAGCGCGGCCACCGAGCGCTTTCAGATATGGCGCGTATTTCGTTTCCATGGCCGGTATGTTCAGTCCGTGATGATTCGGATCGTAGAGGAAATCGCGCTCAATGCGCCACACTTCGCGATACATCTGGTTCCACTCGACACGAGGGTCGACGTAGACCTCCATCGTGTCCAGCTTGAGCGCGCCTTCCCCAGGTTTCGGCGCTGCGCCGGTGCCGGCAATGAACCAGCCAGGTCCTTGCCGATACAGCACCTTTTCGCCGTTCGCAGAAATCTCGAAGGAAAGAACGCCCGCGACAAACGGTTCTGTCTTGCGCGTATTCAGATCAAATTTGCTGACGGTAATCGCTTGCGGGCCGCGGCCAAAACGCGGAACATCTGGCGCTTCAGCAACGAACAGCGTTCCGGCCTTTCCGGCGTCGAGCTGTTGGTAGTTCGCGGGCTTGATCGGCAAGGAGACAATGCGCTGGTTGATTCCGTCGAGGTCGATGACGACTTTCGCCGGCTCATCCTTCTTGTCCGCGTCTTTTTTATCGCCGTCTTTACTTTTGTCCGCGCTGTCTTTCTTCTCGTCCTTTTTCTCATCCTTCTTGTCGTCTGGCTTGGCATCATCCTTCTTCGCGTCGGCACTTTTTTCTTCGTCGCTCTGCGGCTCGATTGGCGACTTGTCGCCTTTTTTCAGTACCGCCGCATAAACGTTTCGCAACACCGGATGCTGATAGCTCGACAGATCGAGCCAGCCAGAGCTGAGGCCCATATCCGTGCTCGCGGCAAAGAACAGAGCTTTGCCCCCCTTGTCGAAAACTGGATAGCGCGCGTCGCCCAAGCCTTCCGTCACCTGCGAGGCCTTACCGCTGTCGAGCGAATAAACGAAAATGCTCCGCAAATGATTCTCGAGGAACTTGGAATAGGTGAGCCACTTGCTATCTGGCGACCACGCGAGGGCGAGCGTGACGCTCGGATCTTCAAAACGATCGGCATCAACCTTCACCGGCGCGCCCTTTTCGACATCTGCGTACCAGAAATTCAGCCGCTTGTCGGTGAACGCGATTTTCTTGCTGTCGGGCGACCATGTCGGTCCATAAAAAAACGATGGCGGATTGCCGAGACTGATTTTCTTCACGGCGCCGGAACCCGATTGACTGATGAGATGAAGGGCGTACTCGCCGCCATCATCGGAAAAATACGCGATCCATTTACCGTCGGGTGACCACGATGGGTCGCGCTCTTCCACGCCGGTCGTATGTGTCAGATTGCGAATGTCGCCTTTCTCCGCGGGCACTGTCAGGATTTCGCCACGCGCTTCGAAAACAGCCCGCACCCCTGTTGGCGAAATTTTTCCGTTATCCAAGCGTTCATTTACCTTCTCATAGTGCGCGCGCGTTGCGGGCAGGTCGCTGGAGATATGAATCGCAAGCTTGTTAGACTTACCAGTTTTCGGATCGAATAAAAAAATCTCACCAAACTGCTCGTACACCAGCGCATCTGGACCTGCGGAAAGGGTCTTCAGGTCCAGTCCTTTGTTCTCCACGAGTTGCTTTACCGATTTAGCCTTTGTGTCATAGGCGAACAGGCTTACTGCACCATTCCGATCCGACAGAAAGTAAACAGTGTCGCCAAACCACACCGGGTCTGAATCGTTCGAGTTCTCTCGGGGCACCTTTTCTAACTTCAGATCGCTCAACTGCACTATGTAGACCGGCGTTGTCTGGCCGCCCCTGTAGCGTTTCCACGCCGTCTGCCATTTTAGGTTCGGAACATAAGCTATGCGCGTGCCGTCCGGCGAGAGCCATCCGTCTTCCGCGCGCCACATTGGCAGCACTTCTGGCCATCCACCTTCGAACGGCACGGTGTACAGCCGGTCGAAGTCCGCATACGCTTCGCGTCCCGAGCGAAATAAAATGCGTTTGCTGTCGGGTGTCCATCCTACCGGCACATCCGCATCGGGATGCCACGTCAGCCTTCGCGGCTCGCCTCCACCCGCCGGCACCACGAATGCGTCCACATTCCCATCGTACTCCCCAGTAAACGCGATCCAATTTCCGTCCGGCGAAAACACCGGCGATGATTCGTGTCCTCCGGTGGTGAGTTGGCGTGCCTCGCCGCCCTCGCGCGCCACACTCCACAGGTAACCGCCCCACGCGAAGACCACATGCGTGCGGCTTAATGTCGGCGATTGCGCGAGCGGCGGCGTATCTTCGGCGCTGGCCTTCTCCCCATTCGCAAACACGATAAGCATTGCCAACACCATCATTCGCAAACGCATGCTTCCTCCCCTGCCGCCTTGCAGCTTTGATATTCTCAAAGGCAATCGGTGCCGATAATGTTCGCGCGAATTTGCCACGCCTGATTATTCCAGAAGCGCAAACACCCGCACAGGCCCACCGGAGCCACCTTCCAATTTGATTGGCGCGACGATCAGAAATGCTCCGGCCTCGGGCAGTTCACTCAAGTCCGATAAATTCTCCAGGTGATACAGCCCCGCGCCGAGCGCCAGATGATGTACCGCAAAATCGGATGACGCGCCGTAATCTGCACTAGCCGTATCGCATCCCAAGCCGCTGACGTGGCGATCGATCAACATTTTTACCGCCTCGACAGAAAATCCCGGAAAGTGCATCTTCCCTTTGGCATCCTGGTTGCGATAGCGCCGCGCATCCGGCCATCGCGAAGACCAACCGGTGCGCAGCAGTGCGATGGCTCCGCTGGGAATGCCTCCATGTTTGCGTTCCCACTCCTCTATCCGTACGGGCCCAAGCTGATAATCCGCGTCTCTCGCGGCTTCCGCACGTACATCGAGCACCACGGCCGGGCCAAACAGTTGCCTCGTAGGAATCTGATCGACGGTCAATTTACCTGGCGGAAAATGTATCGGCGCATCCAGATGTGTGCCGTAGTGCTCTAGCATCCAAAAACTACGCGTGAAGTAACCGTTCTTCTCTACGGTGGCGTTTACCTGCGCTTCAAAGAAGCGCTTATCGCCGGGCCAAGGCACGAGCTTGTCGTTGATTGCATAGCTGAGATCCAACACTCGCGCCTTTCCGGATGGGATATTGGTCAGCACCTGATCTTGAGGTCCGCGCATTGGAAGCAGCGCCAAAATTCCGCTAAAGCCGGCGGCAAGAATAGCAGACCGGACGAACACACCCATACGTTCACCTCAGCAGTTTCGCTCGACTGTCGAATGTTTCAATGTTTTGGCGCTAGACGGCGCTAAGGCAGAGGAATGCCGGGCGTCGCTACGATTCCCGCCATGCGCAAGATTTCCAGATATTCCACATCGCTGATCGGAGAGATCAGCAGCCGCACATTCTTGAGCAGCTTTACTTTTTTCAGTGCGGGATTTGCGCGTAATTCCGCCAAGGGCACCTGGCGGGGCAGGCGCTCGAACGCCCGCAGGTCCGCGACCAGGTTCTTGCCCTTATGGTCGTGTGGGTCGGGATACGGGTCGCGGGTCACTTCGGCGATGGAATACAGCGAACGTTCCGGTGCCGAGTGGTAACAAAGGATGCGGTCGCCCTTGCGGACCTGTTTTAGCGCGCGGATGGCATCCGACTTGCCCGCGGCCCCGTGCCACATCTCCTTGCCCTTAACGAAGAGTGTGTCCCAGTGGTAGTGGTGCGGGTCGGCACTGAATATCCAGTAGTGTCGTTGAACGGTCGGAAGCGCCATTGAGGATTCGAGCGGCACTATACACACTACCTGCGAAAAAGCGAAACAAAATGTGCGAGTTAGCTCGAAAAACTGTGGGAAATCACGCTGATTCCCGTTTTGGAACAATTCCGCATTGAGTTGGGGTCAATTCCATTATTTTCAGCAGGTTAGCCTGTCTTCACGCCGTTTCACCGGCCAAGTGTCTATCCAACATCCACGAAAACCTCTCCGGCACGCATCTCCACTGGGTAACATGAGACCCCCACCGCCGGGTTTTGGCTCGACCTGCCGCTGGTCACGTCAAATTGCCACCCATGCCAAGGGCAAGTGACGATTTTACCCTCAATGGTACCGCCGCCCAGCGGTCCGCCGCGGTGGAGACACGTATTATCAATGGCATGGAACACGCCGCCGACGTTTGCCACGGCTACAGCCTTACCGTTTACATTTACCTCGCGGATGCTTCCCGGCATGACTTCAGCCGCCGCCACCACGCGAACAAACGCCATGCTCTCTCCCGACCGCCAGCCCGAACTTTGCGGCGGTCTCTGCGGGCCAGAAACGCCCGCATCGGCCGCGGAGTATAACGCCGCCAGGAGAACGGGTCAAAGACTCGAGTCAGATCGAGTTTAGACCGATAACAGACGCCCGAAGAACGAGCGGTACCGCCGGAGTGCCAGGCGCAGGTCCTCTGTGGATACATCGCCTCCGCGATCCCATTGGCCCTCAAGCCGCGAACGTTCTTCCGCAAATTGCTCGGCCATGCGCTTCATCGCTGTGGCAACCAGCGCATCCGCTCGTTCCACCGCGCGTCGCGGCTCGTCCACAAAGCCTACCTGGATGGAGTCCCACTGCGATCGGAGATTGCCGGCTTCGTCGGAAGAAAAGAGCGGCCCGGAGTCCATATCGGTCTCTTTCGCCATCGCGGTTGCGGTTCCGGCCGCCGTTCCGCTGCCGGTCGCACTCCGAATTGCGCTTCCAGCCGTGGCACCCTGAGACGTTTGCCCGACCTGATCATTCCTGCTTATCGGCGATGAACTCGATGCCGCAGCCCGTCGGTCTAGCGTTCGCCTTTCTTCTCGCGCCTCGCTGTCATTCGATACCGGCGTCACAGGTTCGGTCGCCGCTGTGTCCGCGACCGGCTCGACATCCTGTCGGTCGCGCCCAGCGCCAGCCAGGTCTGCAGTTGTAAGTTTGTCCTGCGTGATACGCCGCACTTTCTCATCATTATCACTCACCACGCCCTCCTCCTTTGAAACTCCCTTTCGAATCCGAATCTTCGACATAGTTCACCGTGATGCCACCGCGGCTCGAGCCTGGGTGCCAGTTGTGCCCGCCAAATCATCGAACAAGCTCCGGTAGTGAATCATGGCCTGACGCAGGTCTTCTGTGCTCGCGCGGCCCTGCGAATGCCGCTGAGTTATTTCATGGCCGGCGCGATAGTGCTCCACCACAAATGGATGATTGACGGAAAGATCTGCGGCCTGTTGCTCGAAGTCGACCACCGGATACCCGCGGGCAGTCATCACTTCTCCGATCAACCGGTCTGCCTCGACTACAGCAGTCTTCGGGTCGTCCACGAACTTCGCTTGAATTAATCGCCAGGAGTCCATGAAGCGCGCCCGATCGGTAGCGGCAAGTTCGTGAATCTTAAATCGTTCGACTCGCTGCTCTCGCTTTGACAGACGCTCTTCCGCGCGTACAGGGCTGCCAGACTCTCGAACGGCACGTTGGTATTCGGGGCCGAACCGGGCACGAAGTCTGCGGCTTTTCTGCACTCGGAGGAGAACGAATGCTCCGACGGCAACCAAGGCAACGACTACGATGACCAAAACAATTTGCGCATTTGTCATATAGACGGTTTCCTCTGACAACTCTTTAATCCTCTCCGCAATCCTCTTCTATCCGGGGTTCGCTGTACCCAAGGAAAGGCAACCGCGTACCTACCGCTGAACGCGCCTGAATGGAGGCAGGTAAATTCGAGTGGGGGAACAACACGGGCGGGGCGCAGGTCGTGAGCATTTTCTAATCCCGTCTGGCATATCCGTGCCGGATTTGGGCTAGCGATTGCTCATCCATGCGGTCGTCGTCCCATGCCTACGCAATCGCTCGCACAGCGCTGTTCGGAATTGCTTCAGCTCGGCTTGGCACATCACCACGCAAACCGGCTCGATGAAGCGGAGGCATGTTACAGAAAAATCCTCCGACAGGAATCGCAGCATCCCGACGCATTGAATTTGTTAGGCGTAATAGCTCAGCAACGCGGCCAGTACGATGCCGCCGTTCAGCTGATCCGCGCCGCTATTCAACAGCATCCCGCTGCTGCCGACTATCACAACAATCTCGCTAACACGTTTCGCTTGCAGGGAAATCCATCTGCAGCCGTCGCCAGCTATCGTGAAGCTATTGAACTCGACCGCGATCACGTGGACGCCTTGCACAGCCTTGCTAATTTGCTTGCGGAGCAAAATCAGTTCGCCGAAGCGGAAGCCTGCTTTCAGCGCGTTCTGGCGATGCAGCCTGGCTTCGGCGACGCTTGGTAC
Organism: uncultured Acidobacteriota bacterium; assembly: GCA_963788725.1. Classification (GTDB taxonomy): domain Bacteria; phylum Acidobacteriota; class Terriglobia; order Acidiferrales; family UBA7541; genus Acidiferrum. Next base: position 325,701 of record CAWBHT010000004.1, read on the forward strand.
AACTTCGGCAACGCTAAATGGCAGGCTGGCAATTTGCAGGCCGCCATCGCGTGCTATCGCCGCGCAATTAAGCTGAACGCGGGTCGGGCGGAATTCCACTTCAACCTCGCCCGCGGCTTGCAGGACTCCGGGGCGTTAGCGGAAGCCGCGGCCGTTTTTCGCGAGGTTCTTGCTCTTACTCCTCAAGATGCCGAAGCGCATCATCATCTCGGCGTTGTTCTGCAGGAGCAAGATGACTTCCGCCGCGCTGCGGAAGCTTTCCGTCGCGCCCTCACGTTGCAACCGAATTTTCCCGAAGCCTTATGCAACCTGGCCAGCAATCTCCAGCATGATGAGGATTTTGCATCTGCTGAAAGTCTGTTGCGCAAGGCCATCGCACTAAATCCAGCCTTGGCCGAGGCGCACAGCAACCTGGGTGGCAATTTCTGGCGCCAGGGCAACCTGTCCGGCGCAATCGACGCCTGCCGCCGCGCCATCGATTTGAATCCGAATCTTCCCGAGGCGCACAGCAATCTCGGACACGCTCTCTCGGACGACGGCGATCTCGATGAAGCCATGCGGAGCTACCATCGAGCACTGGCGCTCAAGCCCGACACACCAAAATTTCTACACTACATCGGACTGGTGCATCTGCTTCGCGGCGAATTCTCTACTGGCTGGCCTCTGTATGAAAATCGCTGGCAAACGAAAGCGCTCGCAAAAGCACAACGAAATTTCGCGCAGCCGTTGTGGCGGGGTGAACCGCTGAATGGATCGCGCATTTTGCTGCATGCCGAACAAGGCTTGGGCGACACCCTTCAATTCGTCCGCTACGTCCCATTGGTCGCAGAGCGCGGCGCGCGTGTGGTGCTGGAAGTTCCCGCGGAACTGCGCAGCGTGTTAACCGGCGTGAGCGGCGTCGCTGAAATCGTGACGCGCGGTCAGTCGCTGCCTGATTTCGACTGGCACTGTCCCCTGCTCAGCCTGCCGCTCGCATTTCACACCGACCTCAACACTATTCCCGCGAACATCCCATATCTGCACGCCAATCCTGACGCCGCGCGCACGCACTCCCAGCATCTCGCTCGCATTGGACTCCGCGTTGGCCTCGTATGGGCTGGTAACGCGATTCATACGCGCGATCCCCAGCGTTCCATTGCGCTCGCGCAACTCGTTTCTCTAACGGAAATTGCCGGCATTCACCTGTACTCGCTGCAAAAAGGTCCAGCAGCGTCGCAACTTCAGGAACTTCCGCCATCCATAGACATAACCGACTGCGGCTCGGAGCTCACCGATTTCGCCGATACCGCCACTCTGCTGTCATCCCTGGATCTGCTGATCTCCGTCGACACCGCGACCGCGCATCTCGCCGGTGCACTTGGCAAGCCGGTCTGGATTCTGCTCACGCATACGCCCGATTGGCGCTGGCTGCTGGATCGCACCGATAGCCCCTGGTACCCCACCGCCCGCCTTTTTCGTCAGCCAGTTCCCGGAGACTGGTCATCGGTGATCGTCCAGGTCGCCGGCGAACTGCAGCATCTCGTGAACCGATCCTCTTCAGCAGCGTTGCAGAAAAATACCAATTCATCGACTCGCCTATGACTCTTATTCCCCAATCTATCTTCGAGCCGCCGCCGACGTTGACCCAAACGCTCAACTCTGCGCCACCCGCAACCTTGAAATTGAATCTGGGCTGCGGATTCAACTCGTTTCCTGGCTACATGAATGTCGACAAGTCACCAGCGTGTCATCCCGATTTGCTCTTCGATGCCGAAACGCAGCCGTGGCCGTGGCAGACGAATTCCGTAACCGAAGTGCAGTTCTCTCACTCTCTGGAACACATGGGCGCAACCTCCAGCGTCTTCCTCGGCATAATTCGCGAACTCTACCGTGTCTGCGTGCCCGATGCCCGAGTACAGATTCTGGCACCTCACCCGCGGCATGATGATTTTCTTAACGATCCCACGCACGTGCGCGTCCTGACGCCTGCGCTGTTCACGCTTTTCGATCGTCAAAAAAACTTGCAATGGATCGCAGGCCACTTCGCGAACTCACCGCTGGCGATTTATCTCGATGTGGATTTCGTGCTGGAAAGTTCCGAGCTGACTTTGACTCCGGCCTATCACGCGAAACTGGTCAGCGGAGAACTATCCCAGCACTCCGTGCGGCTGCTGCTGCGTGAGAGAAACAACATAGCGTCCGAATACAACCTCGTCCTGCGTGTGCGTAAGTGAAGTGCCCCTGACCGATTCATGCTCCAAATTATCGATTCTCTTCCATGCGACTGCAAAATCTGTGGCGGGTCCAGCCCGCTCTATGGCGTAGTCGATTTTCAAAAAAGCTGCCCTGAGCTTCAGGGGCAAAGCTTGGCGTTGTCGGGAACGCCGGTCTACTACCGTCGCTGTGGGGATTGCGGCTTCTTGTTCACCACGGCTTTTGACGATTGGTCATCCGAAGCTTTCCTGAAGTACATCTACAACAGCGAATATGTATTGGTAGATCCGGACTACGTTGAAGGGCGGCCCATTAACAACGCCAAAGTCGTGGCGCAAACGTTTCACGCCTCACGCGAATCACTTTCAATCCTTGATTACGGCGGCGGCAACGGCCTGCTGACTCGTACCCTGGCTGTACAGGGATTTCGCGCGAGCACTTATGATCCTTTAACCGAATTCACTGCACGCCCGCAAGGGCGCTTTGACCTCATCACCTGCTTCGAAGTCATGGAGCATGTGCCTTCCCCGGCACAGATCGTCGCAGATATCGGGAGCCTCCTAAACGCTGAAGGGGCCCTGCTGTTCACGACGCTTACCCAGCCCGCTGTCTTCGATCAACTCGGGTTGCGTTGGTGGTACGTCGCGCCCCGCAACGGCCACATCTCGCTGTACTCGCGTCGCGCCCTCACCATTCTCTTCGAGAAAAATGGAATGAGCCTGATGTCGCTCACCGATCTCGTGCACTTCGCCTTTCGCAAACTTCCCGCATTCGCCGCGCATCTCGTGGTTAACGGCCGCTTATAAGCGAATCCAACCAAGTACCCGTGCTTCAGAACAATCCCCTTCGGCGCACAGCTTCACCACTGCGTTATTCGGATCAATCTCCACTTTCAAGCTCCACCTAACGAAGAAGTTTGTGCATCGAAAACGGATAGATGGATTCCACGCGCCGCACTAAAGTTACGCGTATGCCCGATATCAAAAGCCAAATCGATGCGCTGGACTGGAACTCACTGGGAGAATCGCTTAGCGCCCGCGGCTATGCCGTCACTCCACAACTCCTCAGTCGCGATGAACGCGCCGCCATCATCGCTCTTTATCACGAGGATTCGCGCTTCCGCAGCCACATCATCATGGAGCGCCATCGCTTCGGCGTCGGCGACTATAAATATTTCGCGCATCCGCTGCCCGAAATTGTCACAGCGGCACGCACCGCCGCGTATCCCCATCTCGCACCTATCGCCAATCAATGGGTCAAAGCGTTCGGCGACAAGCGTGCTCCGTTTCCCGCCGATCACGCCGCCTTCTTGAAAATCTGCCATCGCGCGGGACAAACTCGACCGACGCCGCTCCTGCTGCATTACGAGGCCGGCGGGTACAATTGTCTGCATCAAGATCTCTACGGCGACATCGCTTTCCCGCTTCAGGTGGTCTTCCTGCTGGGTCAGCCCGGCCGCGACTGGCAAGGCGGAGAATTCGTTCTCGTCGAGCAGCAACCTCGCGCGCAATCGAAAGCCGAAATCGTCGCTGCCGGTGAAGGCCAGGCAATACTTTTTACCACTCGCTACCGTCCGGTGAAGGGCTCGCGCGGGTTCTACCGCGTGAATCTTCGCCACGGTGTCAGCCGCGTTCGCAGCGGCACGCGCTTCACGCTCGGCATCATCTTCCATGACGCCAAATAGCTTCCGAAATTGCATCCGCGGATTACGTCCCGTCGCTCATCTGTAGCGGCGGCTTTCCGAAGCCGGCGCAGTTTAAGCCTTGGATCGCGTCGCACCTAAAACTGTGTCCAAGATCCCGTTTCGTCTAAGATGTGGTGCCACTCTTTGAAGTCGCAGGCGAATACAAATCCTTACCGCGAGAAAAAACATATGATGCATTCTCATCAAAGTGTGTTTATGCGAATGTCCAGCCTGCTGGTTGCCGCCGCCATGGCCAACGCTCCTTGTGCCCTCGCTGACGCCAACAGTGACGCCGCCGAGCAGGCCATGTCCACCATTCGCCCCGAAGCCATTCGTGCGGACATTCGCTTCCTGTCCGACGACTTGCTCGAAGGCCGCGGCACCGCCACGCGCGGTTATCAGATCGGCGCAAAATTCATGGCCACGCAACTTGAAGGCCTCGGGCTTCAGCCCGCAGGCGATGGCGGCACATACTTTCAGAACGTTCCTCTTCGCTCTATGAAAGTCGATCAGGCCGCGTCCACTCTCAGCCTAACTCGCGACGCGAAAACAAAAACGCTCGCCTTCGGCAAAGATTTTGTCGCTTTCGCAGATCCCGGACGCTCCGAAAGCTCCGTCGAGGCTCCGCTCATCTTCGTCGGTTACGGCGTAACCGCTCCCGGCCAGAATTACGACGACTACAAGTCCGTCGATGTGAAAGGAAAGATCGTTGCTTTGTTGCCGGGCGCTCCGAATTTTGAATCCGCGTTAAAAGCCCACTACTCCAGCGGAGAAGTAAAAGCCCAGAATGCCGCCGTCCACGGAGCAGTCGGAGTGATCGCCCTCGACGATCCAGTCCAGGAGCGCAGTTACCCGTTCACCAAATTTGTGCGTGACCTTGTCACTCCCGAATATCGCTGGCTCGATAAACATGGCAAACCCAACGATTACTTTCCCCAAATCAAAGCGGCAGTATCTCTAAGCATCAGTGCTACGGAGAATCTCTTCCATGGCACTCCACACGCCACACAGGAGCTTTTCGCACTCGCCAAGGACGGCAAGCCGCAGCCGATTTTCGCGCTGCCGCTCACCGCAAAGCTGAGCAATGTCACAAAATCGCAAGACGTGCACGGTTCCAACGTGGTGGCCAAACTCGAAGGTAGCGATCCCAGTCTAAAGAGTGAATACGTCGTCTACAGCGCGCACCTCGATCACATCGGAATCGGCGAGCCGGTCCACGGCGATAAAATCTACAACGGCGCCCTCGACAACGCCTCCGGCTGTGCCACCCTCCTCGAAATTGCGCGCGCTTTCAGCGGCATGAATCCGCGACCCCGACGTTCGCTGCTGTTCGTGCTCGTAACCGGAGAAGAAGCCGGACTGCTCGGCTCCGACTATTTCGCTTCGAATCCCACTGTGTCCGCAAGTTCGATCGTGGCCGATGTTAACGTCGACGAAGTCCTCATGCTATGGCCGCTCCGCGACATTGTGGCCTTCGGGGCCGAACATTCCAGTCTCGATGACGTGATAAAACGGGCCGCCGAACGCATGCACCTCGTCGAAAGCCCGGACCCTCTGCCCGAAGAAGTAGTTTTCATCCGCAGCGATCAATATTCCTTCGTCAAACAAGGCATCCCCGCCGTGATGCCCTCGCCGGGTTTCAAATCCGACGACCCCAAAATCAATCCTGCCGAGATATTTCAAAAATGGGAGGAAACTCGCTATCACGAGCCGCAAGACGATATCGACCAGCCCGGTCTCGATTTCGACGCCGCTGCAGAATTCGCCCGCTTCGCTTTACTCTGCGGCTATCTCATCAGCGAAGATCCCCAGCGACCCACCTGGAACAAGGGCGACTTTTTCGGCGATCATTACGCGAAATCTCGCAAGTAGCGCCTACGTCTTCATTCTCACGACGCCTCGGCGTTTCGCGGACAACCGGCGCTACCGAAACTTCATCTTCACTACAGGGTTTCGGACATTATGAAACGCTTATCCACAGGTAAGTACCGAAGTACCGTTGTCGCTTTTTCCGTCCGCCATAAAATGTGCGGGCTACAAAGTCCCCCAATATGTGTGAAGACCTGAAAAACCTCAGGCGCAATGCTGCACGGGTGTTGCGCGAGGTCAAAAAGATCCGCAGGTCGCGCGATCTTTCGTTTTTCGAAGATGCCGCCCTCAACCATTGGAAGCACGAAAACCTGCAGCACGTCCTGAAGCACCTTCTAGTTGGACACGACGGCCAGCCATGTCCCGCCGGTCCGCGACCCATCGTCAAGCCCGTCGCTTCGCTGCGATGGCGGCAATCCCGCGGCTACGCGCGCTGGCCGATGGACGAATTCCGCGACACGCTCGCCCAAGGTATGGTCTGGCTGGTTGATATTATCCGCGTACCGCCCATCACCATCGTCAAGCCTAGCCAGTCGGCGGAATATGCCGCCTCGCTCCAGCCGTCCACGATGAACGATTCTATGGACGCTCAAGCACTGGGCTCTGAAAGCCTGCACACTCAAGGCGTAAGGTTGTAGCGTTTCTCCATCAGCTTCCAGTAGCTCGCCGGCCGCATTCGCTGCATCACGTCGATCACCCTCGCGGCTGCGCCGATCAGAATTCGCTGCTGCCGCCGCTCTATTCCTCGCAGGATCCGTTCCGCCGCTCGCTCCGGCGAACTTGTCGCCAGCCGGTCGAGCGTAGCTATGCCTTCGGTCTTTCGAGTCTCGGGAACCCCGGCCGCCAATCGTGCCCGCCGGGCAATCGAAGTTTTTACTCCCGCCGGATGCACGACTGACACGCCAACATTACTCCCTGCCAACTCATGCCGCAGCGCCTCGGTGAATCCACGCACCGCAAACTTGCTGGTTGCATAAGCGCATTGACCTGGAGGCGCCACCATTCCGAATACACTCGACAAATTCGCGATGTGTCCACGCGCTTGCCGCCGCAATACCGGCAGGAAATATTTCACCCCGTAGACCGTTCCCCAGAAATTTATGCCCATTAACCAGCGAAAATCGTCCAACGCAATTTCCTCAAAATTCCCGTAAAGCGCCACGCCGGCATTGTTGATCAGCAGCGTCACTCGTCCATGCCGCGCCACCACATCGTCTGCGAAGTTGCGCATGGCCTCCTCATCCGCCACATCCACTACATGTGTGCTGACTGCCGCCCTCCTTTTGCCGAGCAGCGATACCGTCTCCATCATTCCTGCTTCGTCGAAATCCGCCAGCGCCACAGCCGATCCCATTTCCGCCAATCGCAAAGCAAGAGCTCGCCCAATCCCCGATCCCGCGCCGGTAACCACCGCCACACCTTCGCTCACAAACGACATCGCTCGCCTCCAAGGCTCCGCTCCCACGCCTCGCTAATAGCTCCGCCTCACCACATCGCCTCACGGTAGAAATTCAAACCGCGTCATCCTGAGGCTAGCCGATAAGGGTAGCCGAAGGATCTCAACGCCACCTTCATCGCGGAACTCCGCCGCGATGGCAACTCCACACCACAATCCTGTTCGCGCGCGATCGTAGCGCTCCGTGTCAAATCTCCTTTTTTCTAGGCTATAATCCAGCCGCCTGATGCCCTTCCCACCCGACACTCAGTTCGGCCCCTACAAAATCGTCGCCCTCATTGGCTCCGGCGGCATGGGTGAGGTCTACCGCGCACGCGACACTCGCCTCCTCCGCGACGTTGCCCTCAAAACTCTTCCCGCGTCTTTCACCCACGACCCCGATCGCCTCCGCCGCTTCGAGCAGGAGGCCCGCGCCGTCGCCGCTCTCAATCATCCGAATATCGTCTCCGTCCACGACGTCGGCGAAGCCCAAGGCGTGCACTACATCGTCTCCGAACTCCTCGAAGGCGAATCGCTCCGCGAGCGTATTCCTTCCACCGGTCTTCCCCCACGCAAAGCCATCGAACTAGCCGTACAACTCGCCAACGGGCTCGCCGCCGCGCACGAAAAAGGCATCATCCACCGCGACCTCAAGCCTGACAACATCTTCGTACTTCGCAACGGTCGCCTGAAAATTCTGGACTTCGGGTTGGCCAAGCTCCGCGAACCGCACTCCTCCGCCGAAACCTCCACCGCTGTCACCGTAGCCGCAACGCAAACCGACGCCGGGCAAGTCCTCGGTACCGTCGGCTACATGTCTCCCGAACAAGTCCGCGGCGACGCCGTCGATCACCGCTCTGACATCTTCAGCTTCGGCAGCATTCTCTACGAAATGCTCTCCGGTCAGCGCGCCTTCAAGCGCAATACCAGTGCCGAAACCATGACCGCCATCCTCAACGAAGACCCTCCTGACTTTCCTTCCCGCACCGGTGCTCCCGCCACCAATATCGCCCCAGCTCTCGAACGCATCGTCCGCCACTGCCTGGAAAAACAACCGGTACAGCGGTTCCAATCCGCGCACGACATCGCGTTCGACCTCGAATCGATCTCCAGCATCTCGGCGACGGCAGCAGCGTCCGCGTCTACTGCCACTTCCCACAAACGCTGGCTCTTGCCGACGGCAGCGGTGCTCGCGGCTCTGGTGATTGGCGGAGGCGCCGGTGTGCTCTTCCACACTGCTCCGCCCGAAGCGCAACCGAAACTTCATCGCATCACCTTTCGCCGCGGCACGATTTTCGGCGCTCGCTTTACACCCGACGGTAATCTCATCTACTCCGCCGCGTGGGACGGTAAACCCGCCGAACTCTTCGTTGCACAGCGCGGCAGCAACGAATCGAGGCTTTTCGGCCTATCCTTATCCAACATCCTCGCCATCTCTCCCACAGGTGAACTCGCTGTTTCTCTCAAGCAGCATTTCGTTGGCGGTTTTGAGTATGCCGGCATGCTGGCGCGAGCCCCGCAGGGAGGCGGCGCTCCGCGCGAAGTCATTGAAGGCGTCGAATACGCCGACTGGTCTCCCGATGGCGGCAACTTGGCCGTCGTCCGCCGTGCCGGCGGAAAAGCGCGCCTCGAATTTCCGATCGGCAAAGTCGTCTACGGTACTCCGGGTTGGATCAGTCACGCGCGCATTTCTCCCGATGGCGCGCGCGTGGCATTCGTTGATCATGCCTACTACCGCGACGATGGCGGCAAGATCGCCGTGGTCGATGCATCCGGCAACAAGAAAACGCTCAGCTCTCAGTATGTCAGCGTGCAGGGCCTCGCCTGGCGCCCAGATGGCAAAGAGGTTTGGTTCACCGGCACAAAGTCCGGTTCCAGCCGTGAATTGCGCGCCGTGACTCTGGATGGCAAAGAGCGCACGGTGTTTCTGGGCACCGGCACCCTCACGCTCCACGACATTTCGCGCGATGGACGCATTCTTCTCGCTCGCGATGACTGGCGAGCCGGCATGATCGTCAACAATGGAGACGGCAAAGAGACCGACCTGAGCTGGCATGACTGGACCATTCCCAGGGATCTGAGCGACGACGGCAAGCTCGTTTCGTTCGATGAGACCGGCGAGGCGGGCGGCGACTCCGGTGCGATGTATGTGCGCGGCACCAACGGCTCACCTGCCGTGCGCCTCGGCGATGGCCTTGCTCCATCGTTGTCACCCGATGGCAAGCGTGCTCTGGGGCTGGCTGCGTCCTCCGACGGCCGCCGCCAGCTGGTCGAAATTCCTACCGGCGCAGGCGACTCTCATCCAGTTCAGAGCGGCAATATCGTGGTCAACCAGGCTTATTTCTTTCCGGATGCCCATCGCATCCTGGAAGTGGGTAGTGGTCCGGAGGATCATGGCCTGCGCCTGTTCGTGCAGGAGGGCCCTGAAGCGACTCCACGGCCAATCAGCCCGGAAGGCGCGCAGTTTCACTATCGGGGCTGCATTTCTCTGGACGGCAAGCTGGTAGCTGCACTCGATCCGGAAGCCAAACCCATTATCTATCACGTGGATGGCAGTGCCCCGATCCCCATTCCTAACACTCAGGAGGGCGACGAACCCGTCGAGCTGCTCTCGGATAGCAAGAGCATTCTCATTGGGCGCCCGGAAGTACCCAGCACTGTCTTCGTTGTAGACATTGCCAGCGGCCACCGCAAGCTCTTCTTCACCGCGAAACCGCCCGATCCCACAGGTCTACTCGACGGTTCACCGCCGAGCTTCTCCCGCAATCTCAAAGCGTACGTCTACTCCTATACGCGCATCACCTCCGACCTCTACGTTGTCGAAGGCCTAAAATAAAAGACCGGCAACCTACTTTGCTTCCAAATATGTCAGGCTCACTGGTTGCATTGGAATTGCCTTGAACGCTTTCCCCGCCAGCAACTGCTGCTGGTCATCCACGCTCTTTTCCCATGACGCGAAACTCACATTCAAGGAAACTTTTGCCGCCTGAATCGTTCGCGCAATCGAGATAGCATCCTGCACGCTCGAGATTGCTCCGATGCCTGAGAAGCCGCCCATGGCCATGTTCATACTGGCATCCGCTATTTTCATACCCATCGCGAATTTCTCGCCGCCGCTCATGCCCTCGGTTCCCAGCTTTGAGTCTTCCATTCCCGGATAGCGCACGAACAATCGTGTGTAGTTGTTCGCGAATCGTCGCGCCTGCGGTCCCATCACTGGCGTGAACGATGGCAGGTAAATCGGCGACAAAATGATGTCGTGCTTCGGAATCCTAAGCCCGATGACTCCCGCATTAGTCTCCACTTTCTTGATCTCGCTCAGCTTGATCTCCATGGAATCGAATTGCGCCGCGCGTGCCGCGGTTGGATCGATTACCAGGTCTCCCAATCCGTCGGCGCCTGCCTTCCTGCTCGGTGGCACCGCATTTCCCTTTTTGTCGTACGAAGACAGATAGATGAGCCGGATTCGGTCATGGGTCAGCTCGCATTTCACCGCCTGATCCTGCTTGTGTCCACGCATCTCCGCATAAAATGACACCGGCAAAGCCTGGCTCGCCACCACATCGAAACTCCTCATCGCCGCGTGACCGTCATTCGCCTGCAGAAACACCAATCCCATCAGTTCATTCGCCTCTGCGCCAAGCGGGAATAATGCCAGTGCGACCTGCAAGTGTTCGGCGGCTTGCGCTAATTGCTGTTGTGCATAAGCAAACGGCACGGCAAATCCTCCCGCACGGCTCTGCGCTATCTTGCGCTCCTCCTTTTTCTTCACTTGTGCTCGCTTCGCACGCAACGCCCTTCGGTTTTCCGCAGCGTTCCACGTCAAGTTCATCGCGCGACTGAATAAGTCGGCGATGATATCGCCCGCTTCATCGACTTCCTCGTCGTACTTCGTTCGCTTTGCTTCCAGCGTGCTTAGATGCAGCGCTGCCTCATCTTTCTCGCTCTGCTCGGTAACCAGTTGCTGGTATGCCGTGAAATTGTCTCGAGCTTCGTCCACATTCCCCATCGCTTCATGCAGGAGCCCCAATTTCCACCTGGTACGGGAGAATTCTGGCGCCAGCGTCTCCGCCTTGTTGAATGCCGCAAGCGCGCGATCGTATTTCCGTTCCGCCAATGCGCCGTACGCGGTCGCATTCAGCTTGCGAACTTCCACACCATTCTGCCCCTGCAACGTAAGCAGCGATTTCAGATCGCTTACCCGCACGCGTGATTCATCCGCATCCAAAGCCTTGGGAGCCATCTCCAGATATTTCTCGAGCAATCGCACTGCTTCCGCGGTTCTTCCATTGCTTTCCGAACAATTCGCCAGATCGAACGTCGCCGATGCGCTTACCGCCAGAGCGCTCTTTGACTCGCTCAGCGCATTGCACAGGCTGGAGCGGTGCGACGCCGTAATATCGCTGTGCAGAGCCGCAGCTCGAACCTCGGCAGGCGCCGCAGGAGGAGCAACGGCAGGCTTGACCCCTGCTTTTGCTTGCACGGGAGCCGCAGTCGCGGCTTCTTCGTTCGGCCCCGAATTGCCGGATGCTGGCTCGGCGGCTTCCACATCGCCTTCCACCAGCATCTCCTCCGCTCCGCCTTCATCCTCCAGCGATGCTTCCAGCCCGATGCTGTCTGCCAGTCGATTCAACCGCAGGACCCGTTCCTTCTCGCTTTCATTCACGGAAATTCCGCTCTCTCCCGTGGTAAGCATGGTCATCAGTTGCAGAAGTTTTTGCCGCTGCTTCGGGTCGATGGTCCCACTCTTGGCCTTCGTCAGATACTCCACCGCCTTCTCGCGTTCTCCAAGTTGGTGATAGCAAAGTGCCAGGTTGTACGACAGCACTGCTTGGAAGGCTTGCAGCTTCATGCTTTGCTCCAGCATCGCTGCGGCTTCTTTGTACTTCCGCGACTCGTAAGCCTTGCGCGATTCGCTCAAGGCGTTTTTGACGCGCTTGTGAATCTCATCGTCCAGCCGCTTGATAGCCTCCGTCACATCTTTCACTTCGATCAAAGCCTGCGACTCCGCGTACTTGATCCGCGCTTCAGCCAGTTGGCCTGATCTCTCCAGGCTTTGAGCTTCACTGGTCATCGCCTTGACCTGCTTTTCCAATTCCTTCTTTTGGTTCTTCTCTGGGTTGTCGGCAAGCAGTCCAGCAGATAACGCAACCGACGCGATCAAGATCGCAAACGTTTTCGTCGTTCTCATAAGAGCCTTTCCGGACCCTTTAATAGAACAATTCCCCCGTGCGCAGCACGGCGGAACACCACTCCTGAATGGGCGTTCCATCCAGTCACACCAAACCGCGGTAAACTTCGCGCAAATGAAAAATGAAAATCAGACCGGTGAATACTTCAATGCAGCGGAACCAAACGGGGACAGATCGAAATCTCCGACCAATTTGCCTGGCGCCGTCACACCTTGGCCGACACTATAGCAGGGCCGCGCTTGCAAGAGGTATTCGGGTGAGCTTTACCGAAGCCTGTAAGTCACCAGACTGCGATTTCTCTGTCGATTGGCGGAACCGCGGGGCGCGGAGCTGCTTTGCTCCGCGACACTAATTTCTTTCGAAGCTTTCTCTCTTTCCATAGCAACAACGGCAGCATGCGTTTGCCGCGCTTCATCCCACGAATCGCTGCGTGGGGATCCACCAGGTGCGTCCTTGACGGCCGTACGCCCGATTCCTTCAGCACCAGCCCGATCGGCAATTCCATCTGCTCTTGTGCCAGCATCATCCGCGCGATCAAATCCACGCCCGGCGTCACCAGTGGCCCGAATCCGTAGCGCACCTGCGAAGTCCCGATGATGTAGATGTTCTTGTAGTCCGGCAAAACGCATCCACCATACGTCTGCGCCGCGCTTCCCTTTACCGGCACCAGTCCGGGCGGAAGAAATGGAAAACTCACGTGATATCCCGTAGCGCACACCACCACATCGAACTCTTCGCTAGTGCCATCCACAAAATGCGCCCTCTTGCCTTCAAATCGTGCGATGTCCGGCTTCGGCCGGATTGCTCCCTGCTTGATGTAGTACAGAAGCTCGCTATTGATCGTCGGATGCGCCTCGAAAATCTTGTGCTCCGGCTCCGGCAAGCCATAGTTGCTGTATTTTCCGACCACGATACGCAAGACCGCGCGAAGAAAAATCCGCTGCGCCCACACTGGAAACCAGCCCTTGATCAAATCTACCAGCGGATAACCCATCAACGTCTTCGGCAAAAACCAATACCCGCGTCGCAGGCTGATGCACGCGCAGCTGCCCACTCGCGCCGCTTCTGATGCGATGTCGCACGCGGAATTCCCGCCACCGATCACCAGCACCCGCTTTCCGCTCAATTGCGCGGGGTTTCGGTAATCCTTCGAGTGCAGGTACGCGCCTTCAAACGTTCCCGGATAATTCGGAAAGCGCCGGTCCCAGTGATGCCCGTTACAGACAATCAATCCTTTATAGACTCGCTTTTCGCCGGTTGCCAATTCCAGTTCCCAGCGCCCATCCGGCAGCGGTGACGCCATCACCACTTTCGTGTTGAATTGAATCCGCGGGCATAACCCAAATCTTTCCGCATAATCGCGCAAATACGCTAGCATCTGTGCTCTGCTCGGAAAATCCGGATACTCCGCTGGCATCGGATAGTCCGCATACTCCGTCGTCTTGCGCGACGAAATGATATGCACGCTGTCGTACACGCCGTGATACCAGTTGCCCCCCAACTGGTCGTCCGCCTCAAGTTGTTCGTAGGGAATTTTGTGCTCGAGCAGCGCCTTGGCCATGCCCAGCCCGACGGGGCCCGCTCCGATCAAGGCCATCACTGAAGAACGATCAGTCATGTGCAGACTGCTGTGAATGCAGTGCGCTTATCTTACGCCAATGTCGAAGCGATTCTCACCTGATTGCCACCGGCGCGCTTGGCTTCGTACAGCGCTTTGTCCGCCTGTTGCACCAGCAAATTAAACGCCGGCGCCTCACCGCCTCGAAAGCCGGCAATTCCGAAACTCGCTGTAAGGGAAACTTTCCTGCCTGCGAACGTAAACGCGTGCGAAGCCAGCTCTTCGCGCAACGGCTCGATACTTGCTCGGATGTGCTCCCCTTCCACATGGCTCATCACGATCAGGAATTCGTCGCCGCCCATGCGGCCGCAGATATCCGATGCTCGCGTGTTGGCCTTCAGGATTTCGGCCACTTTTTGCAGTACTGTGTCCCCTGCGTCATGCCCGAAGCTGTCGTTGATGTCCTTGAACGAATCCAGATCCATATGCACCACCCACAACGGGAATCCGTGTCGCGCCGCGCCGCGCAGTTGCCGGATCGCCCAGTCCTCTAATCCCCGCCGGTTCGGAAGGCACGTCAGCGAATCCGTATGCGCCATTTCTTCGAGCTGCTGATTTTTCGTGGCAATCTCCCGGTGCAGGTCCACAATACGGCATCCGACTCCAACGCGCGCCAGCAACTCCCCGGCGTCGAACGGCTTGGTCAAGTAGTCGTCCGCACCCGCACTCAGCCCTTTCACCACATTGTCTTTCTCGGCTTTAGCCGTGAGCACGATGATGTAGGTATAGCCGCGCGTGGCGTCGCCGCGAAGCAGCTCGCACAGTTCGATGCCAGATAGATCCGGCATCATCCAGTCGGTCAGCACGATTTCCGGCGCATGTTTGCGGTACAACTCCAACGCTTCCATACCGCTCTTCGCAAACAGCAAAGTATACGCAGCATCCTCGAGCGACTGCTCGACCAGTTTCGGTGGACAGCGGAATCGTCCACCACCAAAACCCGGTAGCTGCCTGCCGTTGCTTCCATTTAAAACGCTTTCACCGGACGCAGAAATCCGTCCAGACCGCATAACAAACGTGCTTCCATCCTAACAGGCAGGCTCAGGAATGATGCCGTCAAGGTAGCGGAGATTTCAAATCGGTTAACTAAAGGTCTATATAACCGATTTAGTTATTGTTCAACCTCGAAGCCGAAATCAGGCGATCGCGGATTTGACCTTGGCCAGCAGCTCGACGAACTTCTGCTTGCGCTCGGCCTGGTCTTGTCCGGATTCCGCTTCTGCAAGCTGCGTGATATTCATCGAGCAGAATTTTGGCCCGCACATCGAGCAGAACTTCGCTTCCTTGTAGAAGTCGTCGGGAAGATTTTCGTCGTGCATGGCTTTGGCGGTCGGCGGATCCAGCGAAAGCTCGAATTGTTTGTTCCAGTCGAACAGAAAACGCGCATACGATAGTGCGTCGTCTCGATCTCGCGCGCCGGGCCGGTGTCGTGCCACATCGGCCGCGTGCGCGGCGATCTTGTAAGCGATTACGCCCTGCTTCACGTCCTCCGGATTCGGCAATCCGAGATGTTCCTTCGGTGTGACGTAGCACAGCATCGACGCCCCGTACCACCCGATCATCGCCGCGCCGATCGCAGAGGTGATGTGGTCGTAACCCGGCGCGATATCGATGACCAGCGGTCCCAGCGTGTAGAACGGCGCTTCGTAGCACCATTCCATTTCCTTCTCCACCTGCTCCTTGATCTTGTCCATCGGGATGTGCCCAGGGCCTTCGATCATCACCTGCACATCGTGCTCCCACGCTTTCTTGGTGAGTTCGCCGAGCACTTTCAACTCTGCGAACTGCGCTTCGTCGCTCGCATCCGCGATGCATCCGGGACGCAATCCGTCTCCGAGAGAGAAGCTGACGTCGTGCTTCTTGAAAACCTTGCAAATCTTCTCGATGTTTTCGTACAGGAAGTTCTGTTTCTTGTGATGCTCCATCCAGTGGGCCATCAGCGAGCCGCCGCGGCTCACGATGCCGGTGATGCGCTTCCGCACGAAGGGAACGTGTTCGCGCAAAACGCCGGCGTGAATGGTCATGTAGTCGACGCCCTGCTCGGCCTGTTCTTCGATGACTTCCAGCATGAGATCGAAAGTCAGATCTTCCGGCCGCCGCACGCGCGAAATGGCTTCATACACCGGCACGGTGCCCACGGGTACAGGCGAAGCTTCGATGATGGCTTTGCGAATTTTCGGAATGTCGCCGCCGGTGGAAAGATCCATAACGGTATCGGCGCCATAGTGCACCGCGTGGTGCAGCTTCTTCAATTCCTCGTCAATGTTAGAGCTGGTCGCGGAATTCCCAATGTTCGCGTTGATCTTGCACTTCGTAGCGATGCCAATGGCCATCGGTTCCAGATTGCGGTGATGGATGTTCGCAGGAATGATGCAGCGGCCGCGCGCGATTTCTTCGCGGATCAGCTCCGGCTCCAGATGTTCGCGCCCAGCGACAAAAGCCATCTCCTCGGTGATAGCTCCGCGTCGCGCCAGGTGCATCTGCGACATGTTGCGCCCGTTAGCCGCGTTGTCTTGGAGTCTTTCAGCCGCCGCAGCGGAATTACCATTGCCGTTGGCTTGCCCTGACTTAACAGCGGCGCCCGCCTCTTCTGCTTCTCGCTTCTGAATCCAACTATCACGCAATGCCATTGGAACCCCCGAAGGCGTGTACCGTAATTCGTGGCAGTGCAAGTGCCATGAAGTCGAAGGCGACGCCAAACAAAGATTATGGCATTGGGGTGGAGGGCCAGCAACCGATGGGTAATCTGGGTAAGAACGAGTGTAAGGACAGCCATGCATTTACGTGACCGATCACACGAACCGTACTCAGCATTCGACCGCTATCCAGAGCTCAGGTCTGTTCACCCGGCCACGGATCACGAACTTCGAGCCACCTCGATCGGTTGGTGCGGGGCCAGTCGATGCGGAAGCGGTGGCCTTTTACCGGGGCCCAGACCAAGTGCTTCGGCGGAGTGTTGCGCGAATGATGGTAGAGAGCGGCGGTGCGTTCGTAGAATCCGCGAGTGTGCCAGGAGTTGCGGAGCTGCAAGCGCTGGAAGTCGAGATGATGGCAGAACTCGTGGCATAGGGTGCTGAGGAAAGTGCCGAAGCTGGTTACGTCTTTGCGGATGGCCGTGCGCATCCAGACGCGGATCAGATAGTTGCTGGGTTGGTAGTCGCCAAAGAGTTCGGTAGTGGAATATTCGCGAACGCGCAGGGGGCGAGCAGCGAGCACCTTGACGCCGCAGCGCGGTACGCCGTAAAAATCGGCGGCGGCCGCAAGAAACGCGTCGCAGGTGCGGCGAACGTCGGTGGAGGCGCCGTCGGTCATGGCCGATTCGATTTCGGCGGAGATTCGCGGGAGTTTTCCATCCTGCGGCACAGCAATGGTCCTCAGCCGATCGCTGTCGAGAAATCGCGCGAGGTTTTTTCGGCGAGGAGGAGCGTCCGTGAGCATGACGACTTTATTTTTGCACGAAGTTGGAGAGGAAACGAATTCGGACCTGCGGCGTCCGAAGTAGATGGCTGTGAAAAGCTCGCACTTGCGAAGTGCTGGTAAGGTGAGTAGCAGCACTGCACAGCGCAATCAAGTGCCGTGAGGAGCGCGGCTTATGCCCAAACTTCGCGACGTCTGGTCGCGCACGATAACGGCAGAGGACTACGAAGCGCACATGGCCGCGATTGGGCAGGCACAAGCCAATGCCGCGCTGGTTGCGGAATATTTGCAGACGCATCCGCCGTCGCGCCACGCCTCGTTGCTTTTCGCTGGAGCCGGCACCGGCCAGATGTTCGATTATGTCTCGCCGGAAATTCTGCTGCCGTTTAATGCGACGTTCACGGACATCAACGCCGGCTATCTGAACCGGTTGAGAACACGGGTGGCGCGAACGCCTGGATTGCGGTACTCGACGGTAGTGGATGATCTGGAGCAGACAACATTGTCGCGGCAATTCGATCTGGTGCTGGCGGTGCTGTTGCTGGAACACGTGGAGTGGCGCGGTGCGCTTGCAAGCTTGTGCAGACTGACGGAGCGCGAACTGTTCGTGGTGATTCAGGAAAATCCACCGGACAAAACGATGGCGCTCACGGCCATTCGCGCAGTCCCGGAAACCATGAAAGTGTTCATGGAAGTGCACCCCTCGTTGATTCCCGGCGCTGATCTGCAGTCAGAGATGAAGAAGCACGGTTTTCGGCGTACTTATGCGGCGCAGAAATTAGTGGCCGATGGGAAGAAAATGTTGGCGCTGGGATTCTGGCGAGACTTGCCGTGACATCTAGTTCTAGAGCCGGCCCAAGCGAGCGACATGAAATAAAAAATCCTCATCGCCATGACAGAAGAGAAATCGAACTCCAGGAAGTACATTCAGCGTGACTTGTTTAGCGGCCGGCGACGGGAATTACAAATTTCAGGGCCGTGTGAGTTGGAGAAAAGGCGACAACTTTAACGTCTTTGAGGCCAGCTTTGCGGCCGGCCGTCAGCACGTCATTCTCAGTGATTTCGTCTTTTCCCTTGGGATAGACGATCCACAGGGCGGCGGCGCCCTTCATGGCCTTTGCGGCTTTGCCGATCGCGGATGGGAGATCCTTGTCGAGATTCGCGCCGAGGAAAATCAGATCGCTGCTTGTGGCGATTTTTACCGCAGTGATCTCTTTCGTGGCGGCGCGAAGTTCCGTGAGAAAGGCGCCATCAAATTCGCCGACGAGCGAAACGCTCGTGCCGGGCTTGATGCCCAGCTTTTCGGCGCGGGACTTCGGATGCAGGATTTTGTCACGCCATTTCTCCGCGACGGCTCCAAGATTGAACGCCATCATTGCATCGGCGCTTTCTACACGCAGCTGGCCGTCGATGGCTTGCACCGATTTCATTGAAGAGAATGCGATCTTCATGCGTGGGCTGCCATCTGCCGGACGAAAGATTAGCTCGGAAGTTTCGAGCATGGCGGTGCCTTTCGATTTCTGTTTTCCGATTGTCAGATTGCAAGTGGCTTCGTTGCCCATTTTAAGATCCTCAGGAAAATGCGCCCGCTTCCCTTCGTGCCTCAGGACAAGCGGAAAGCGGCCGCTACAAAAACCATAGCGCACGGCCCGCAGCAGATCGAACCGCTTGCTGATTGGCAACATCACAGCACAAACGACACGGGCCCACTCGACCAACGGCGCGGCGATAGTAAAATACCAAATTCGATGGCTTCCACCGTAGCTCACACTCGTGTCGATTGGAAAGTAATCTGGGCCCAGCGCGGCTTCCGATATTTCTTTCTCGCGATGTTCGTTTCGCTGTTTGGTAGCGGCCTGAACTTCATGGCGGTGTCCTGGTACATCCTTTCTTCCACTCATTCCACCGTAAAAGTCAGCTTGCAGGTAATTGTGGTCACGTTGCCAGGTCTCTTTGTGCCTTTTCTAGGCGGCGTGTTGATCGACCGGCTGGACCGGCGCTATCTGGGCGTGTTACTGGACGCGGCGCGCGGATTCGTGGTGCTGGGGACCGCTTATATCGCCTGGCATGGTCATCTGGCGCTGTGGAATCTCTACGCGATGACGCTGGTGACCGGCATCGGATCCGCAGTGTACTGGGCCACCGTGAATGCGCTCGTGCAGGAAGTGATTCCGAACAACCAATTCACCGGCGCGAATGCAGCGGTGCTGGTGGGCGTGCAGAGCGGCATGCTGATCGCTGGAGCTTGCGCGGGTTTGCTGTACGATTCGATCGGAATTGCGGGAATTCTGGCGATCGACGGCGCAACCTATTTTGTGTCGGCGTTTTGCCTGTACCAGGTGCGGCGGGGATACGTGTCTCCGCGCGATCGTCAAAGATATCCACGCGAATATTCCGAAGCCACAGAGGCGACCGCATTGGCCCTAGAGTTCGGCGAAAATCCAGAAGTGGCAGAAGCGGGATTGTCGCTGGCGGTGTATGCGGACCTGAAGGAAGGATTCGCATATTTGAAAAAAGAACCGCGCGTACGTGCTCTGGGAATCACGCACGCGGCAATGATGGCAGGTGTGGTGTCCGGAAACGTGGTGTTGGTTTCGTTGGTGAGCGATATTCTGGGAGGCGGCGCGCGCGTTTTGGGATTTCTGGAGGGCGGCTGGGCAGTGGGCGCCATTTCTGGCGGTTTTGTGGCGAGCCAGCTTTCGCCAGTGTGGCGAATGACGTTGTATGTGACTTCAGTCGCGGTGCTGAGTGCCGGGCATTTCATGGTGCCGTGGGTGTCATACGTCGCCGGAGCCGTTTTCGTGCAGATGATTTTCGGTTTTTGCCGGGCTATGTCCGGAGTGGTGGCGCAGTCCTCGCTCATGTCGATTGTGCCGCGACATTTTATGGGGCGCACGCAATCGGCTATCGCGATTCTGACTACCGTGCTGCAGTTGCTGATGAGCTTCTCATTGGGCTGGCTGGCGCAAAGCATCAACATTTATGCAGGATTCGCGCTGCTGGGTGTGATGTACGCGGGCGCCGGCTTTTTCGCCACCCGGGCGCGGCAGTTGCTCGAATCCAGCTAGGAGTTGCGATCTCCGTTGCGGCTGCTGCGTGGAGACTGGGCTAGACTGTGGCTTCGCTGCAGCGCAGATCGCATTGAGGTCACCCATGGAAATCCGCAGCATTCAGCCATTTTTGCAATATTTTGCAAATGTTCGGGAGCGGACTTTGCGCGTAGCGCGGTGCATTCCTGCGGAGAAGATTGAATGGACGTATGCGCCTGGGAAATTTACGTTGGGCGATCTGGTGCGGCATCTTGCGGTTACCGAGCGCTACATGTTTGCGGAGACTGTGTCCGGCAGGCCGAGCGGGTACGCCAAGCACGACAAGTCGCTGGCGGACGGCTTGGATAACGTTCTGGCGCTCATGGATCGGCTACATGTGGAGGCTGTCGAAATCTTCTCAAAATTAAGTGATGAGGATTTGCAGCGAAAATGCAAGACGCCTGGTGGAACGGATATCACCACCTGGAAATGGCTGCGGTCGATGACAGAGCATGAGTGCCATCACCGCGGGCAGATTTATCTTTATCTGTCGATGCTGGACGTGCCCACTCCTCCGCTGTACGGACTGACGTCGGAACAGGTGCGTGAGCGATCGGTTCCGAGAACTTCTTAGGCTTGGCGCAAACGGCGTGGGTATAATCGCGCATGCCGAAAAAATGGATTGTGGTTTCCCTTCTCGCGTTCAATCTGTCCGGTTGTGGACCTGCTAAAGAAAAATCCGCTGCGCCATCCCCGGTTGATGCACAGGTGCGGGGGCTGGCCGACAAGTATGTGGATGCGTCGTTCGAACGATTTCCGGAACAGGTCACGCTGTTCGGAGTGCCCGGGCATCGGCAAGACAAGCTGACGGACAATTCGCTGGAGGCGTGGAAGGAGTGGGAGGCGCGCGAGGATGCGATGCTCGCATCTGTCAAGCAGATCGATCCAGCAACGATTGGGGCACCGCCACTTCGCGCGACGTATGCGCTGGTCCGCGAGGCGCTGGAGGCGCCAATTGCGCTACGGGTGTGCCGCAACGAATTGTGGACGGTGAGCCAGTTCGTGAACGCGTGGCAGGTGCAGGACGGATACCTGGTGACAATTCAACCGGTGGGCACGGACGAAGCGCGCAAAGATGCACTCGCACGATGGGGCGCGTTGCCGAAATACATCGATACGGAAATTTCGAACCTGCGGGAAGGCATCAAGCAGGGTTATACGGCGCCGAAGGGCAACGTGCGGATTGTGATCGATCAGATGAATACCTTGCTGGCGGGAAAGATTTCGGATTCGCCGTTCGATTCGCCATCGGTGCGTGACAAGACTCCCGTGTTCCAGAAAGCGTTTGACGCGCTCGTGAAAGAGCAGATCAATCCGGCGTTCAAGAAATATCGCGATTTCCTGCAGCGCGAATATTTGCCGGCGGCGCGCGAGGCGATTGCGGTTTCCGCCAATCCGAATGGCGCAGCGTGCTACGACGCTTCAGTGCGGTATCACAGTTCGTTGCCAATTCCCGCTGCTGAGGTGCATGCGACGGGATTGAAGATGGTGGAGCAGATCGATGGAGAGATGAAGGCGATCGCGGAGAAATCGTTTCAGACCAGCGATGTGCCTGCGCTTCTGCAGAAATTTCGAACGGACAAGAAATATTCTTTCAAAACCCGCGAGGAACTGATCGCGTATTCACAGGCGGCTTTGGATCGCGCAAAGACGGGAGCGCGGCCGGCGTTCGGGCTGTGGCCGAAGGCGGAGGTGGTGATCGAGCCGTATCCGGCGTTTCGCGAAAAGAACGGGCCCAATGAATACAATTCGCCGGCCGAAGACGGGAGCCGCCCCGGAATTTTCTACATCAATGCGTACCAGCCGGAAAAGCACAGCCGAATTGCGGATGAATCGACGGCATTTCACGAAACGATCCCTGGGCATCACTTGCAGGGAGCCATTGCGCTGGAGAGAAAGGAAATTCATCCGATTGGGCGTTATTTTGGAAACAGCGGATACGCCGAAGGCTGGGCGCTGTATGCGGAGCGGCTGGCGGATGAATTGAAATTGTTTTCTTCGGATGTGGAAAGGCTGGGCATGCTTTCGGATCAGCAGTTGCGCGCGGTGCGACTGGTGGTGGACTCGGGAATCCACACGATGGGCTGGACGCGCAAACAGGCGATCGATTACATGTTGGCACACACGGCCGAAGGTGAACGCGACGCGGCCTCGGAGATCGATCGCTACATTATTTATCCGGGGCAGGCGGCCTCGTACATGCTGGGAAACATCGAGATTCGCAAAGCGCGGGATGCGGCGGAAAAATCGATGGGAGCGAAGTTCGACATCAAAGCGTTCCACGATCGTGTGCTGGAAGATGGCGCGGTTCCGCTGACGTTTTTGAAAGAGAAAATCGAACGCTGGTCGAGTGGAAAATGAGCGAGAAGCCGTGGTCACGGCGGCGATTTCTGGGAGCGTCGGCGGCTAGCGTGTTGATGTCGTCTTCGCTGCGCGGTTCTTCTATAACGAATCTGGTTGATGATGCGCAGGATGCCGCGCTGCAAGCTCGGCTGGCCGCTGATCCGCTGCGACCGCAATATCACCTGCTGCCGGCGAAGAATTGGATGAACGACCCGAATGGGCCGATCTACTGGAAGCGCCGATACCACATGTTTTTTCAGTACAACCCGAACGCCGCGGTGTGGGGCGACATGCATTGGAATCATGCGACCAGCGAGGACATGGTGCACTGGAAGCATTTGCGCATCGCGCTCGCTCCAACGCCGGGATGGGATGACGCCGACGGTTGTTTTACCGGCAGCGCAGTGGACGATCGCGGAACGGCGACGATCCTTTACACCGGCGTCAGAAACAGTTCCTCCTGAACGCGCTACTTTGCGCGACGGCCACGCCAATTTTCGCGAAGTGCAATGCCTGGCAACCTCTGGCGATCCGCAGTTGCGTAGCTGGACGAAATGGAAGAGTCCGGTCATTGAGCCGCCGCGGGATTCGCCGATCACTGGCTTTCGCGATCCATTTTTGTGGCGCGACGGAGACACGTGGTACCTGGGAGTGGCATCTGGTTTGCGCAAAGTGGGTGGGAACGTGCTTTTGTACCGCTCGAGGGATTTGCGGAAGTGGGAATATCTGCACGTTCTAGCGCAAGGACAGTGGACGGGGCGCGACGCGGTCAACGCCGTGGATTCCGGGGAGATGTGGGAGTGTCCGGATTTCTTTGCGCTCGGCGGCAAGCACGTGTTGCTGTACTCGACGGCCGGCAAGGTGGCGTGGGAAACGGGCGAGCTGGATCGAAACGAGCTGATGTTCCATTCACAGCGGCACGGAATTCTGGACCACGGCGCGTATTACGCGCAGAAAACGCAGCTGGATGCACATGGGAATCGGGTTTTGTGGGGCTGGGTCACGGAAAAACGCCCGGATGATGAGCTGCGCGCGGCGGGTTGGGCGGGATGCATGTCGCTGCCGAGAGTTTTATCGTTGAACGGCGCGGGTGATCTGGAAATGCGTGTGGCGCCGGAAGTGGAGAAGCTTCGCGCCGAGAGTTTGACCGTTAGTGGCGGTTCGCCACCGGAGCAGACATACGCGGCACGGAGAATTGAGATTGAAGATTTGTCCGGAGAACTTCTGTGGCGAACTTCGGCGGCGGATGGCTCGCTGGTGCTTGCCGATCGCGGTGGAGCTTGGTTTACGTGTGCGTTTGAGACGCAGGACGGTTCGCCGAGACTCACTGTCAATGGGAAATCGATCAGCCTGCCCACGACCGGCGACGGTAAGCGCGAGTGTCACATTTTTGTGGATGGTTCGGTGGTGGAACTGATTTGCGATCAAGCGCACGCGATCACCACGCGCATTTATCGCAAGCCCGATGGGCCGTTGCGCATCGGTCCGGAGTCTTCCCTGGGCCAGCTTGGGGAAATAAACGCTTGGCAACTCAAACCAATCTCGAAGGACCGCCTCACTACCTAGGCACCGCTGCGATGGACTCCGCCGAACGACCGTTCGTGTTTGCCGCGAAGATCGAGAAGATCTGGATCATGCGGGTGATCGACATACCCGCGTGAAATCGGCAAAGCTATTCGCAAGATGGCCGGCGAAAATACCAAGCACATTCCGGTGCACGGGTGGATCGAAGGGCTGGCGTTTCAGAACACACTGGTGCCGCGAGGCGGCGGGAACTACCGGATGCATGTGCACAGCCGGATCTGGCGGAAGCTGCGGATTGATGCGGGTGCGGCGGTGGAAGTCACGTTGCTGCTGGACAGCGAGCCGCGCGAGGTGGTGGTTCCGCCGGATCTGGCTGGTGAACTGGCGGATACGCCGCGGGCGCTGGCGAGCTTTAACCGCCAGACGGCGGCTCTTCGGCGGCACATTGTGCAGTACGTCGAAGCGGCGAAGCAGTCGCGTACGCGAGAGAAGCGCATTCAGCTGATTGTGAAGCGCATGCTGGAGCGCGATGCCAAGCGCAGGAAGCGTTTGTCTAAATCCAAGAAGTCCGAGCCGAAGAAAAGAAAAGCGAAATAGCTGCGCTTTCATTGAGGGCGCGAATATTTTTGTATATTCGACGGGATCGGAACGGTTTGATTGCCGCGGGGATCGCGCAGCGGCTCGCCGGGTGTCCACTTGAATGGGAGCACACCGGTCCAGGCACCCGAGGCGTATTCGGAAGCGTCGTCGACGGCGAATCCGGTGCGCACTTTCGCGGAGGCTTCTACCAGCGGAACGGCGAGCACCATGGTGCCTTTTAGTTCCTGCTCGCTCGGTGGACGGACGGTGTTCCAACGACCGCGAATCACATATTCGACGAAATCGCGCATGGCGGCGAGCTTTGCGTCATGACCCTCGACCAGTTCGGCTTTGCCCATCACCACAACGGAACGGTAGTTGACGGAATGGCCCGTGGCGGTGGGCGAAAAGACGATGCCATCGAGCAGCGTCACGCTAAGGCAGAAAGGGGCACCGGTCGCCAGCGTTTTCATCAGACGGCTGGCGGTGGAGCCGTGCAAGAAGAGCTTGTCGCCTACGCGGACGTAATTTGTGGGAACAACGAAAGGCAGACCATCCGCGATGAAAGCGACGTGGCACACGAAGGCTTCATCAAGGATGCGATAGATCAGTTCGTGATCGTAGGATCCACGATCGGGTTTGCGCGTGACGCGGGTGCGTGGAGTCGAGGGAAATTGGCTCATGCGTGCAGGCTAGTTGGTGCGGGCGAGTAGGGCAAGCGCCGATTTGGCCGCTAGAGACGCTGGCGATTCGATGGACCGGTGGATTCGGTTTGGCTGTCAGACCTTCTTACCGACGGATCGGTCTCAGCAAGACGCGGTGTTGGGGGCGCGCGTGAAGTGTCGCCCTACAGAGCCACCTGGATGTCCGGGTCGCACCCGACGGGCCAGCCATATTCCACGCTTCACGACCCAACGGACGCGAGATCACACGCGTACAAGTGTCATTCGCGAGCGAGCGAGCGCGCTTATTTTGCGGTACCGCGGACTACGCGGACGCCGACGTACGCGGAGTTTGGCTCGATGGTGGCTCGAGCATCGGCGGGTTGGTCGGCGCTTCCGCCGATCGCTTTGCCTTTGCTATCGGATGTGAGCACCCATTCGGCGGCGTTTCCGCCGAGGTCGAAAATCAATTCCTCATCCGGCTTACCCTGGCCGGGGAAGCTGCCGACCGGCTTCAGAAGGGGCGCGTTGCCAGGCAGTTCTCCTAATTTTTGCCGCAGACGTGCGGTATCGTCCAGATTGACGGAATATCCCGCCCAATAATCCAGGGTGTTCTCGCCATCTTTCTTTTCGTAAAGCGACGAAACTTCACTTTCGTTGGGAACTCGCCAAGTCTGCCCGGTGGTCTTCGAGAGCCATGCGGCATAGGACTTCGCCTGATCCAGCGAAATTCCATTGGCGGGATAATTTTCTGTCCCAGGATCGATCTTGTAGCTCTTGTCAGACTCAGCGAACTGCGCGCGGGTCACTTCGTAGCGGCCGATTTCGAGATCGCCACGCTTTACGACTTCAGGGATCAGCACCGTACGCGTTTTCACTAAGAAGGCGGTGCCGTATTGACCCGACGATCGCGCTACGCTCTTCATCCTGAGCGCGGCTTCGAGCGGCGAGCCTTCCTTCACCGCTTCGTTTTCATTCTTGGCGGTTTTGAAGAAATATTTATCGAACCAGCCCATTTCTTCTTCGACCTTGCGCATCTGGTGCGTCAGTTTGCGCGGGCCATGCGGTTCGCCGGGAAACAGCACGAACTTCACCGGCACTTTGCCGTAATACTGCAGCACACGAAAGTACGACCAGCTTTGCGCGGGCGGCACGTTGACATCGGCGGTGCCGTGGAATATCAGCACCGGCGCTTTTACCTTGTCCATTTTGAAGAACGGCGATTTGTTGATGTACAGCTGGGGATCCTGCATCGGGGATTTGCCAAAGTAGTAGGCATCGAAAGATTCACCGAAAGAGACGTTACCCCAGTCGCTGATCCATTCGATATCGCCGGCGCCAACGCTTGCGACTTTGTAGCGCTCGGGATAGCTGGTGATCAGGCTAGTGGAAAGAATCGATCCGTTCGACCAACCCATCGTGGCGATCTGATCGGGATCAGCCATGCCTTTGCCGATCAGATAGTCCACGCCGGCATTGATGTCCGGCGTTTCGAGATCGTAATATTTGCCGCAGCAAATCGATTCGGACCACTTCAATCCATAGCTGCTGCTGCCGTGATAATTCGGGCGAAGTACGAACGAGCCACGCTGCGCCAACAGTTGCAGCGGATAGGCCCAGCTCTCGTCCCACAAATCGTAGTCGGCACCCTGGGGGCCGCCGTGGATCGCGGTGATCAGCGGATACTTCTTCCCTTCCTGATAGTTCAGTGGATAGTAGAGGATGCCCTCAACTTCTTCATCGTTCGCGCCCTTCCAGCGAATCACTTCCGTTTTGACGTAATTGCGGCCGCTCACCAGACCTTCATTCAGCTTGCTGAGCTGCACCGGTGATTCCGCTTTTCCTTCGTTGAGCTGTGCGCGATACAACTGCGGAATTTTGCTGGCTGTCGAAGAAACGTAGACGATGGACTTGCCGTCGTCGCTGACGCGAAAATTTTCGAGATTTTTGGCGTGATCGCCGGTAAGGGTCTGGCGCTTCCACGACCAGGATTCTCCAATCTTGCTTGCCGCGTAGAATGCGATTTCGTGGTGACTTCCAGCCGCGAGCAAAGAGACGAAGCCGCCAGGCACGGCCTGGACGTCGCGGCCGACTCCATTTGGCCAATCGAGATTCACCTGCTGGGCCTTACCGTTCGCCAGATCGAAGAAATAGATGATCGTGATTCCGGCGGTAAGGAACCGCGCGTCGGTGGAAAACGCCGTGACCACGTAGAATCCGGATCCATCGGGCGCCCACTCCAATCCTTCGGGGCGGATCCGCAGATCGTTCATGACTTGCGTACCTTTGCCAGTCGAGAGTTCGTGCAGAATCACCGCCGGGCGATTTTTCTGATCGAAGGCGTAGTGCAAACTTTTCGCGTGCGAGGCTACAGCGTATTTGCCGTCACGCGAGAGATCGAAGTCCTCGATCCAATCGGTGTTGGTCGTGAGCCGTGTGATTTTCT
Source organism: uncultured Acidobacteriota bacterium (assembly GCA_963788725.1). Taxonomy (GTDB): domain Bacteria; phylum Acidobacteriota; class Terriglobia; order Acidiferrales; family UBA7541; genus Acidiferrum. The sequence continues at coordinate 353,752 of CAWBHT010000004.1, forward strand.
TATCTTTGATGTTGATCTTGTACAGGCGAACTGGGGGTTCGTGCTCGGCATCGTCGACTACGCGGGAATCATCCTTCTTCTTTTTCTGTTCCTGTTCATAGAGCGCCGGATCTTCCTCAGCTGAGAAGATCAAGGTGTCCTTGTCGAGCCATTCGAGTCGGCGTGGACCGTGGACCAGATCGGTGAGCGACCACGGCTCTCCTCCATGCGCGTTCATCAGCCAAATTTGTGTGCTGTCGGTATCGGGCTTCGGTTTGGGACGCGCGCGGCTGCTGACGAATGCAATCGATTCACCATCGGGAGACCAGCGAGGCTCATTGTTGTTGTCGGTACCGCGGGTCAACTGGACCTCGCGACTTTCGGCGAGACTGGAGAGAAAAAGATTGGAGATGCGACCATCCTTATCTTTGTCCCCCGAGGACTTGACCCACACGAGCCACTTCCGGTCGGGAGAAATGCGATATTGGCCCGCGGCTTCAGCGTAAATGAAATCTTCCGGCTTCCACGGCTCCTTCTTGGCGGCAGGCTTGGATTCATCGGCGCTCGCGATACGGGGAGCTTTGGCCACCATCGAGCAGGCGATGATTGATGTCACGAACAGACCTGCTGCGAAAGCCTTGTGTTGCGTCTTCATTTGTCCTCGCTGTCGATGCGATTTTTGCGGCCGCGGAAGCAGCCGGGTGCAGCAGATTGTCCGACCCGTGTGCGAAGCGACGTGGTGGCGCCGCACAGCATAGTCGAATTGACGGCGCTTGGGAATCGTGTACCCTGATCAACGCTGCCGGTTGAATAATGGCGTGATGCAGCAGCGTCCAGGCATAGATGGCGACACCGGAACCCATTTTCACGCGTGCTACTTTCCAGTTTTTCAGCGACCTGGCACGTCACAACAGAAAGACGTGGATGGATGCAAATCGTGAGCGTTACCAGCAATGTGTGACGCGGCCATTTCGAAGGCTGCTGGAGGAAACCGCGCAGGATGTGCTGGCGCTGGACTCGCGATTCGATACCATGGCGCGCGGAGGACGGAATTTTTCGCGGATCAACCGGGATATCCGCTTCGCGAAAGACAAAACTCCGTATCGCGCGCATATGTATCTGAAATTTTGCGTGCCTTTGCCTGGAGGCGCGGAGTCCGGAGAGCTGTACGTAGGTCTGGCGGCCACGTCGGTGACCGCCGGCTTTCGAATTTATTCGGGATCGAAATATAAGCAATCGGCGTTGGCATGCATCGCGGCGCCGCGTGTTATTGAAGATCGAGCGTGGCTGGGGAAGCAGAAGAGGCGTTTGAGCCAACGGTGCGAAAGCTATTGGTATTCAGTGGAGAAGGGTGAGTGGACAAAGCGCGACGGGTGGCCGGCTTCATCAGATTGGCCACGCGTGCGCGGCTGGATTGTGCGGTGCAAATTGACAACCGCTGCGGCGTCGCGCCCAGCCTTCGCGCGCGATTTGGCGAAAGTTTTTCGGGATGTATATCCGTTGCTGCGATTTACTTGCCTGGCGGATGGAATGAGTGGTCGTACGAGAGTCGGAGAGGAATTGGAATGATTATTCGCCGGATTGCGAGAGCGGCCCTCATGTTTTCCTTCACGCCAGTAGTGCTGCTAGCTGCGTTTGGCAACTGCGCCGCCGCACAGGATTGGCCAAAGGCTGACCCAAAAAGCGTGGGTTTGGACTCCGGGAAGCTGGCGGCGTTCGACGCGGATCTCGCCGGCGGCTCATACGGTCTGGTCGACAGCATGCTGGTGATTCGCTGCGGCAAACAGGCGTATGCCAAGAAGTATGAACACGACTACGGCAAGATTTATGGAGATCGCGCCAAGAGCGAAGGTCCGCTGAACCACACCATAAACGGCGAATACAATTATTTCAGCCCAGAATTCCATCCTTACTATCGGCATCGGGATGTACACACGATGCAGTCGGTATCCAAAACGGTCACTTCGGTGACGATCGGCGCGGCGATGCTGCGCGGTGATTTTCCGAAGGATGTGCAGGCGCCGATCCTGAAATATTTCAGCGATTACAAGATCGCGAATCTTGACGACCGCAAGAAACGCATCAAATTGATCGACCTGCTGACGATGACGGCGGGTTTGGAATGGCACGAAGATTTGGCGTACGACGATCCCAAAAATTCAGCCGATGTGATGGAAGCGACTCACGACTGGGTGCAGTACGTGATCGACCAGCCCATGGTGGAGGAGCCGGGAAAGAAATTTGTGTACAGCAGCGGTGTGACGCAACTGTTGTCGCACATTTTCAAGCAGGCGACCGGAAAAACGGTGGAAGAATACGCCGCCGAGCATGTGTTCAAGCCGCTGGGCATGCATTACTACTGGAAGCACACGCCGACGGGATTGCCGGACACCGAGGGCGGGTTGTATCTGCCGACGTCTGATTTGGCCAAGATCGGCGCGTTATATCTGCACGGCGGCTCCTGGAAAGGACAGCAGATTGTCTCGGCAGACTGGGTGAAGGACTCGGTGATGCCGCATGTTCAGATCGCCGAGGACGGCTACAAGTATGGTTTTCAGTGGTGGCTTGCTCCGCACGGAACTTCGCCGGAGCGGCTGGCATGGGCGGCGCGCGGATTTGGCGGGCAGGGTTTGACGGTATTGCCCGAGTACGACGTGATCGCGGTGCAAACGGGCTGGAGTATTCTGCCGTCCACTGAAGGGAAGCGGGACGACGAGTTGAAGCGCGTACTGGAAACGGTGGATACGCAGTTTAAATGCACGCAGTAGAAGTTTGATCGTTTCAGCATTCATGGAACCAAGATTTCGAGGTCGACTAGGCTTCGGATTATGAACAAAGTCCTGAGCAAATTGGTCTGGTTTGCAGTGGCGTTGCTGGGCGCGGGCGCGCTGGGCAAAATCGCATTGCAGCGTGGCGAATCGCTGAATGCGATCTGGTTCGTGTTGGCGGCAGTGTGTTGCTATCTCGTCGCATACCGGTTGTATTCGGCTTTTATCGCCGCGAAGATCCTGACCCTCGACGACAAGCGCGCGACCCCTGCGGAACTTCATGATGACGGACGCGACTTTGTTCCCACCAATAAATGGGTTTTGTTCGGCCATCACTTTGCGGCGATCGCGGGACCCGGTCCGCTTGTGGGGCCAACGTTGGCGGCGCAATTTGGATATCTGCCGGGGACGTTGTGGCTGATTGCCGGGGCGGTGCTGGCGGGCTGCGTGCAGGATTTTGTAATTTTGTTTTGCTCGATACGCCGCGATGGGAAATCGCTGGGAGAAATGGCCCGCGAGGAAGTGAGCAAGCGGGGCGGGTTCATCGCGCAGCTCGCGGTGCTGGCAATTCTGGTGATTTTGCTGGCGGTGGTCGCGTTGGTCGTGGTGAACGCGCTGAAGTCTTCTCCGTGGGCGACGTTTACGTTGGCGATGACCATACCCATCGCCATGCTACTTGGCGTGTATCTGCGATTTTTGCGGCCTGGCCGAGTTCTGGAAGCGTCGCTGATCGGCGTCGCATTGGTATTGTTCGCTGTGGTGGCAGGCCAGTGGGTCGCCGACTCGCCTTCGTGGTCGCATGCGTTCACACTGAGCGGTATTGCCATCACCGCGGCGATCATTTTGTATGCCTTCGCCGCATCCGCACTGCCGGTGTGGCTGCTGCTGGCGCCGCGGGACTATCTCAGCGCGTTCATCAAAGCTGGCGCGATTTTCTCGCTTGCCGCGGGTATTTTGTTCGTGCGGCCCAGCGTGCAGATGCCGGCGTTAACGCGATTCATCGACGGCAGCGGGCCTGTTTTTGCCGGCAAGATTTTCCCCTTCTGCTTCATCACCATCGCGTGCGGTGCGATCAGCGGGTTTCACTCCCTGATTTCGTCCGGTACAACGCCAAAAATGATCCTGCGCGAGACGCACGCACGCTTTATCGGCTACGGGGCGATGTTGCTGGAGTCGTTTGTGGGCGTCATGGCAATGGTGGCGGCTTGCGCCATGCAGCCAGGCGTCTATTTCGCAATCAACAGCCCCGCTGGAATTGTCGGAGCGACGCCCGAAGCCGCCGCGGCGACCATCAGCAATTGGGGATTTCCACTCGCCGGTCAAACGATGACCGACTTGGCGCACAAAGTCGGCGAATTGACGCTTCTGAATCGCGCCGGTGGCGCGCCATCACTCGCAGTGGGCATGGCACAGATTTTTTCCAGCACGATTGGCGGCGACCGTTTGCTGAGCATCTGGTATCACTTCGCGATCATGTTCGAGGCGCTGTTTATTCTCACAGTGCTCGATGCGGGAACACGAGTGGGCCGCTTCATGGTGCAGGAGCTGGGCGGACGGGTGTGGAAACCGTTCGCACGCACCGGCTGGACGCCAGGAATTTTGCTGTCGAGTGGAATCATCGTCGCGTTGTGGGGATATTTTCTGTACCAGGGCGTGGTCGATCCTCTTGGCGGCATCAATTCGCTGTGGCCGCTATTTGGCATCTCCAATCAACTGCTGGCTGCGGTGGCCTTGGTGGTTGCTACCACGGTATTGCTGAAGATGGGGCGCACGCGCTGGATCTGGGTGACGTTGGCGCCGATGGCGTGGCTGGTCATCGTCACCATGACCGCGAGTTATCAGAAGATTTTCGATCCCAATCCGCGCATGGGATTTTTGGCTTATGCCAACACACTTGCGGCACAGGTAGCAGCAGGAAAAATTCCGGCAGCGAAGTTGGCGGATACGCAGCGGCTGATTTTCAATCAACGGCTGGATGCCGTGGTGACTGCGGTCTTGGCGGCGATGGTGCTGGTGCTGATCGTTGAGGCTTTGGTGCAGTGGTATGCGCTGTTGAGCCGGCGCCGCGAGCCGGTGCTGCATGAATCGCCTTATGTAATGACCCAGTGGGCACCGGATTTTGCCGGCGCCGCGCACGGAGACGACTGATGCGAGCTGGTTTACATACAGGGAAGAGATTACTGCGCAGCATTTGGCGCGGGGTGCGCGAATGGTGTGGTGATGCAGCCTACGAGCGCTATCTGGGTTCACGCGCGCAACGGACAGCAACGCCGCAATGCACGCTCTCCGCGGAGCAGTTTTATGTCGAGCAACTCAACCGGCGCTATTCCCATCCTAATCGTTGCTGCTGACGCGTCGGTGATGCAACAGCTTGCTTCCTTCTTGGGCTGAGCCTACAATTCCTGCAATCTTCTAGGCCTACCGCGGTGCAGTTACTTCTCACATTTCTGGAGGGCCTATGGCCATTAATCCTGACAAGTTGAATGAATTCCTGGGTCGAGCGTTGGTTGATTTTGGCGCGACCTTCAATGCCGCATTGGTCCGCATCGGCGACAAGCTTGGTCTGTACAAAGCGCTCGCCGCCGGCGGTCCGCAAACATCGCAAGAACTGGCGACGAAGACGGGCACCACCGAACGCTACGTGCGTGAATGGCTTTCAGCGCAGGCTGCCGGTGGGTACGTTACCTACGATCCATCGAACAAGAAATTTCACCTGACCGAAGAACAGGCGTTCGCGATGGCCGACGACAATAGTCCCGCATTTCTTCCCGGCGCATTTCAATGTGCGCTAGCCGCGACTAGGGCAGAGGATACGCTCACGGAGCGTTTCAAAACCGGCCAGGGGATGGGCTGGCACGAACATCATCACGAGCTGTTTGTTGGCACGGAGCGATTCTTCCGCCCGGGCTATGCGGCGAATCTGGTTTCCTCGTGGATTCCGGCGCTGGACGGAGTGGATGCGAAGCTGAAGAGCGGCGGAAAAGTGGCCGATGTCGGCTGCGGACTCGGCGCTTCCACGATCTTGATGGCGAAATCTTATCCAAAGTCGGAGTTTGTGGGATTTGACTATCACGATAAGTCGATTGAGACGGCGCGGCAGCGTGCAAAAGAAGCTGGCGTGAGCGATCGCATTCGGTTTGAAGTCTCAAAGGCGAAAGACTATCCCGGAAATGACTATGACTTCGTGACATTTTTTGATTGCCTGCACGACATGGGCGATCCGGCAGGAGCATCATCGCACGTGCGTGGTTCGTTGAAAAAAGACGGCACGTGGATGATCGTCGAGCCGAACGCCGGGGATAAACTCGAGGACAATCTCCATCCCATCGGGCGCGCGTTTTATGGAGCGTCCACTTTGCTATGTACGCCCGCGTCGTTGTCGCAGGAAGTTGGATTGGCACTCGGAGCGCAAGCCGGCGAGAAGCGATTGCGCGAAGTAGTGACCAGCGGCGGCTTCACGCATTTTCGCCGAGCGACGCAGACGCCCTTCAATTTGATCTTCGAAGCGCGTCCGTAAATCGATAACGTTGTTCCGTCGAGTTCTGCCTCTGAATTCGTCACATCGTGCGGACCTGGGGCGCAGCATGCTGCGCTTCTAGTTTTTGATCTCAGCGCAAGAGTAAGCGTTGGTCGTCCCATTGGAGCGCCCGCAAGCTCAAGGGTGAGTTTACAGATCTTCGTCGGAGTCTTGCTTCAGCTGCGATGTTTTGTGGTTGATCTTCACTTTGTTGGCGCGAATGCCAGCGATGATGGCCCGACGCGTTTCGAGAGGCAGCTGTTCGGGCGCATACACCCCGGCAAGCTCGGCCGGAAAATTCTTGATAAATAATGCGGCGACGTGCGCGGTGGCGTAGGCCACCGGCGTGGTGTACAAACCCTGCTGTCGTATCTGATAAAGGGTTGGAAACGTGCAGTCCGTGCGGATCAGCAAGCGCTCATCCTCCCGTTTTCGTCGTTTCTTTCCGCGCACCAGCACGGTTGCCGCGAATCTCGCATTGTGCAGTACTCCCTGCCGGATCAACTGCGCGATCTTGCGCGGCGTGAACGTGTCCGGGAAGCGGCGCTTCACGATACCGCGCGACTTCGACAATTTGCCCTGCTTGTACCAGCGGCGCAGCCGGTCGAATTCATTGCCGCCAATCTTCACATCCATATCCTTCATCGCAATGAAGTATGGGAGCGTGCCTACTTCGTCTTGCGCGGCCAGCACAACGTTAGCTCCGCCAATTGGCTCGGGAAAACGAAACTTCTCGAGCTCCGCGAAACGCTTCGCCATACCAAATTTCCCATTGAGATAAACACGCGGACTGGAGATCGCTTCATCGAAAGTGACTTCCGGCGACCACTGTGAAATGGGGTCCTGACTCTCGCTGCTTTCGTACAGGCGGATCTGCACGGAGTCGACTTCATCGAGCATTTCCGCGGCGCGTTTCACCAAAAGATTTGTCAGGCCGGGAGCGGCACCTGCGTTGATTAATGCGCTGCGTCGCTTTTGCTCGAACCGCTTCGCAAACGCGAACTGCTCGGCTTTGAAAGGATTGCGCGTGAGATGGGAACTAAGATCGACATAATGTGCACGCAAACGCAGCGCCGCGCGCATCACGATTTGATTGAAAACGGAAGCGGAGGCGTTAACGATCAGCTGACATCCGCGCGCGGCGCGCACAATTCCCAGCAAGTTGCGCGCGTTTACTTCCGTGACCGCAATGGTGCTGCGCTTGCCTAAAAAGCGGTGAGCGCGCTCAAGGTCTCGGTCGCCGCACCAGACCGTATGTCCTTGTCGCTCCAGCAGTTGCGCGAGAAGGGAGCCGGTCGCACCGGCGCCAAGCACGAAAATGCGCATGTCGTGGCGAAAACTGTATCACAAGGCCGGGTCAGCCCGGACGCTACCGACCGCGGATTGCGGCGGCTGTTTCCGAGGCGTACACTAATCGCATCTCCGACCTTTGCCGCCTGCGGGAGAGAAATCCCATGGCGACCGAGGCGACGTCCCGATAGCAGCGAACATCGGGAATGAGGGTTTGGGTGGAAATGCCCCAGCCTCCCGCTTGCGGTTCGTGACTTCGCAAACCGCGGCTTGGAAAGGAGCGATGGACGGAAAAGCGTACTTTTTCGTCTGCGCCCGACATCCAAGCATCCGGATTCGGGCTTTTTCATTTTTGGGCGACACACAGATGACGCTGCAAGACAAATTCGGCCGGCAGATCACGGACCTCCGTATCTCGATCACGGACCGCTGCAATTTCCGCTGCGTGTATTGCCGTTCCGCCGACCCGGAAAACTATCGCGATCACGACGAGATTCTGACCTGGCCCGAACTTGACCGACTGGCACGCGTTTTCGTAAGTCTCGGCATCAGCAAGGTCCGCGATCACCGGTGGCGAACCGCTGGTCCGCGAAGGCGTGGAAGATTACATCGCGCGCCTCCAGGCGCTCGGAATCGCGGATCTGTCGATGACCACCAACGGTCACTTGCTGGCACAACGGTGCGAGCGGCTCATGGAAGCCGGGCTGCGCCGAATCAACATCAGTCTGGATTCTCTGGATCGCGGCAGATTCGAGAAAATTACCCGCACGAAGTCCTTCGACACAGTGATGCGCGGAATCGACGCCGCACAAAATTCGCGCCTCGCTCCGGCCAAAATCAATGCCGTGCTGGTGCGCGGCATCAACGACGACGAAGTCGAAGCCTTCGCCGCTTTTGCCCGCGAACGCGGATTGATCATGCGCTTCATCGAGTTCATGCCACTGGATGCGGATCGACACTGGAGCCGCCAACAAGTCGTTCCGGCTGCGGAAATCCATCGCCGAATTCACGCGCTCTGGCCGCTGGAGCAGATTCCGCACGAACGCAGCGAAACCGCGCGTAAATATCGCTTCGCAGATGGAACGCCGGGTGAAATCGGGCTGATCGCTCCGGTCACGCAACCCTTCTGCGGTCACTGCTCGCGCATCCGCTTAACGGCCGACGGCAAGCTGCGTACCTGCTTGTTCAGCAAAGACGATCACGATCTGCGTTCACTCTTACGCGAAGGCGCGTCCGACGGAGATCTAGTGACCTTCATCCGATCGGTGGTTCACGAAAAAGAGGAGGGCCATCGCATCAATTCCGCGGATTTCATGCCTCCCTCTCGTACCATGGTGTTTATCGGCGGATAGTGGAGAATTGCACCGGAATTTGAGAAAATAGCATCCAATAGCTCCAGGGTTCCGCGGGCCACTTACGGGCAAATAGCGCGAATACATGAAAATACGATGAGCAGCCTAATCTCTATTGCGAACCCGTCTTTTGTCGGTGTGGCCCAACCCGCCACCCTGCACGCGCCCGAAATTGAGCCGGGCGTAGGCTGCGATTTCGATTCCTACCTGCTGGTACCAGACAACTCGCTTGATGAGCGCATCGCGGCTGCAAAGGCTCGGCTTGGCAATGACGTTGTCGTTCTGGGCCATCATTACCAGCGTGACGAGGTGGTGAAATTCGCCGATTTTCGTGGCGATTCGCTAAAGCTTGCGTATCAGGCGTCGGAAGCCGCGGGACGCTACATCGTTTTTTGCGGCGTGCATTTCATGGCCGAAAGCGCGGATATTCTGCGCCGCGCGCACCAGGCCGTGATCCTGCCCGATCTCAGTGCCGGCTGTTCCATGGCCGACATGGCCGACATCGGACAAGTGGAAACCTGCTGGAATGAACTCTCCTCGTTAGGCGACCTGCGCGTAATTCCCGTCACCTACATGAATTCCACCGCCGCCATCAAGTCGTTCACTGGCGAGCACGGCGGCGCTGTCTGCACCAGCTCAAACGCCGCGAATGTAATGCAGTGGGCATTTAAGCAAGGCGACAAAGTTCTATTTCTTCCGGACGAGCATCTGGGCCGCAATACCGCGTTCCGCATGGGCATACCCCTCGACCAAATGATCGTCTGGGATCCGTATCAAGAGCTCGGTGGCAATTCAGAGGCAGCAATTCGCGCTGCTCGTGTGATTTTGTGGAAGGGCTATTGCTCTGTCCATCAGAGATTTACCCCGCAGCACGTAGAACGCGTACGCCGTGAGCATCCTGGCATTCACGTGATCGCGCACCCGGAGTGCCGCTTCGAGGTTACGCAAGCTGCGGATCAGATCGGCTCAACCGAAGGTATTATTCGAGCGGTCACCGCGTCACCCGCCGGCTCGCAGTGGGCTGTCGGCACGGAAATTCACCTGGTGAACCGACTGGCCAAGGAAATGCCGGATCATAAAATCATGTCCCTCGATTCCAGCGTTTGTGTGTGCACTACGATGTTCCGAATCACGCCGCAGCATCTTCTCTGGGCTCTCGACAACCTCGCCGCCGGAAACGTCGTCAACCGCATCTCAGTAGACGAACGCACGCGGCACTACGCGCGAGTTGCGCTCGACCGGATGCTCGCATTGCGTTAGCATCGCGCTAGCTGCCCTCCCCCAGCGGATTGGATGATGGATGGCCGACGAAGACGACGAGAACCAGGACGAATCACCCGAAGAACCAGAAGCCCCGCAGCGCTTGTTTACGCTGACCGAGGCGGAGCGCGCCCGCAAAGAGCTCGAGCCCTTTCTGCTGGAAGCGATGGACTGCCGCAAGAAGCTCGCGGGGCTGGAAACCGATCTTTCCGCGGTATCTGCGCGCATCATGATGATGGGCGGCGTCATCGTTCCTTACGAAAAGCTCGCGACGCTGCGGCTGGAACACACACAATTAGCCGAGACGATGAAGTCCGCGCTCACCAAAATCATCGAAACCGGATGTCTGATCAAGGATCTTGAAGTCGGGCTGCTCGATTTTCCTTCGCGCATCAAGGATGAAGAGGTTTATCTCTGCTGGCGCATCGGGGAAGATCGTATTCGCTTCTATCACCGGCAGGACGAGGGCTTCGCCGGCCGCAAGCCGCTCGATCCACGCGACACCGGCCCGGGCGACGTCGTGCAGTAGCGAGATCGTTCTTCCTCACCTTAAGCTCCAGCCCATAAGCATTTAGCCTGGAAAGGATTTCCATTGTCGGACCATCCGCAAAATCGCCTGAAAGACTCGGCCAGTCCGTACCTGCGGTCTGCTGCGCATCAGCCAATCGATTGGCAGGAATGGGGCGAAAACGCCTTCGCGCGCGCCAAAGCGGAAGACAAGCCGATGCTGCTGGACATCGGGGCCGTCTGGTGCCACTGGTGCCATGTCATCGATCGCGAGAGCTACGAAAACGCAACGATTGCGAACATCATCAATGAGCACTTCGTTCCGGTAAAAGTCGATCGCGACGAGCGGCCCGACGTTGATTCACGCTATCAGGCCGCGATTTCTGCGCTTTCCGGCCAGGGTGGATGGCCGCTCACCGGTTTCCTGTTGCCTGACGGAAAACCTTTTTTCGGCGGCACCTATTTCCCTCCAGAAGACGCCATGGGCCGTCCCGGCTTCCGTCGAATTCTGCTGGCCGTCGCCGATTCCTACAAGAACAAGCGCTCCGATCTCGAGCGCGCCGCGAATTCACTCGCCGATGCCGTCGCGCAAGCGGAAATGTTCACTGGTGCGCGCGCTGAATTCGATCTTACCGTCATCGACGCGCAAATAAAATCCATCACCGATCAATTCGATATCAAAAATGGAGGGTTTGGCCGATCACCCAAATTTCCGCACTCGTCCGCCATAGATCTGGTGCTCGAGCGCTATCAACAGACCAAAGAGAAACACCTGCTGGCCATCGCCGAAACCACGATGGAAAAGATGGCTCGAGGCGGAGTTTACGACCAACTCGCCGGCGGTTTTCACCGTTATTCGGTCGATGAGCGCTGGCTGGTCCCTCACTTCGAGAAAATGTCCTACGACAATTCCGAGTTGCTGCGGAATTGTCTTCACGGCTGGCAAGCGACACAGAATGCATTCCTTCGCGAGACTGCTGAAGGAATCATTAGCTGGGTTGATGAAGTGCTTTCGGACCGCTTCAATGGCGGCTTCTATGGCAGCCAGGACGCGGACTATTCCCTCGATGACGACGGCGACTATTTCACATGGACTCTTGCGGAGCTGCGGCAAGCACTCGCTCCAGACGAAGCTCGCGTCATGGAACTTTATTACGACGTTGAGGCTCATGGCGAGATGCACCACAATCCGGCAAAGAATGTTTTGTGGATCGCGCGCAATCCCGACGAGATTGCAAAGAGCCTGGGCCTGGAGGAGTCGACAGTCCGGCTGACAATCGCCAAGGGCAAAGGGAAAATGCTCGCAGCGCGCAAGCCGCGTCCCACGCCTTACGTCGATACAACCATGTATGCGAGCTGGAACGCCATGTTCGTATCCGCTTACTTCGAGTCCGGTCGCGTACTCAGCGGATCAATCGCTCGGGACTGCCGTGCGTTTGCGCAGAAGACGCTCGACCGCATGTTGCGCGAAATTTGGACCGATTCTCGCGGCTTCGGCCATCGGATTGGCGGCCCTAAGTTGGAAGGCTCACTCGACGATCAGGTATTCGGTGTGCTCGCGTTACTCGATGCCTACGAGGCGACGCTCGACGTGCGCTATTTCGACGCCGCGCGCCGCACCATGGATCTCGCCATCGACCGGTATGGTGACGCCCAAACGGGGGGCTTCTTCGATCGTCCCTCGGACGCCGCACCAATGGGTGGGCTCGACGTGCGCCGCAAGCCCTTCCAGGATTCGCCCACGCCCGGCGCAAATTCGGTCGCGATCATCGCGCTTACGCGGCTGCACGCGTTCACAGGGGACGTCCGCTACTATGATTTCGCGAAAAAAACGCTGGAGTGTTTCGCCGGAGTCGCCGGCCAATACGGCATGTTCGCCGCAACCTACGGTCTTGCCGCCACGCTCTTCGCGCATCACCCTTTGCAAGTAGTGATCACCGGCCCAGCCGACGACCCCGCTGGGCAAGCGCTCGAATCCGCTGCCCACCGCGTCTTCCGTTTCGGCAAGTCGGTGCTGCGTGTCACGCCTGGCACCAGCGTCACCAATCTCGCCGGCGCTCTAAAAGAAACGCTTCCGCATCTGCCCAGTGACAAAGCCATCGCGGTGGTCTGTGCAGGACAAACCTGCCTGCCGCCCACCAGCGACCCAGCCCAACTCGCAGCATACCTCGAAAATGGATCGGCCAGCGCAGCTTCCATGGCGTAGGTAGCACAGGCACTCGTACCTGTGCCGATGCGGTCCACCCTTCGAATGTCAATCTAATCAGACGCTGCGGCGACACGATCTCAGCGGCACAAACTGGCGGCCCTTACTATTTCTTAGGTCGCGACTCTGGCGGCACCATCCCTGACGATCGGTAGTATCCAACCAGCTGGCCATAGTGCTCGCCACTATGCTCGATCAACCCGTAGGCCATTTCGAAGACGCGCACTTTCTGATTCTCAAACGGGTCCACCAGCATGCCTTGGACTCCCGCGTCGCCTTTGGACTTGATCACCGCGGCGCCATCTGCAAACGACTTCTTCACGAAGGCCACAATGTCCGCCTTGCTCTTATATTTTGATCGCGGTGGATCCTCTTCGGTGGGCAGCGGCTTGCCTTCCGCCAGATTCGTGAAGAAATAGTTCGCGCCAGATGCGTGGAGCAACTGCTCCGCAAACGTGCGCTGCGTCGCGGTGGGCTTGTAGTCGTACTTGTCCTCGGGGAAATCTTCGGCCATGGCAATCAATTTCTTGCCCACGCCGTTCCACTGTTCCAGAAGGGCTTCCGCTACGCCTCTGGCTGCCTTAGGCGGACCAGTTTTCTTCGCCGCATCCTGCTGTGCCACCGTCGGAAGCGTGCACAAACCAGCCGCCAGAAGCAGCGCGGCCACAAATCGAAGCTTGCTCATATTCTCTCCTGAATTACTGGAAGGATCTGAAGGACACCGTCGGCTGTGTGACGCGCCGCCGGAGGAAACGTTTCTTTCGGTCGGCAGTCCGCCGCACTGCCGCGCCTGTCACCAGCCGTACAGCTCCCGCGGCCAGCCATCTTACCCGTGAACCCCAGTAAACGTCATACGAAAACGCCTCTCGCGGCATGCTAAAATGGTCCGTGACTCCTGGAGCACAAATCCTGTGAATTGGGGCTGGTTCCTTTTCAGGATCGTCATTGCCGCGACGATCTTTGCGACCATCTTTCTTTCCCAGCGTTTCTGGTATCGAGCCATCTGGCGAGCATCGGCTGGCTGGTCCGCCGTGTGGCCGCGCGTCGCTGTCCGCCTGCTCTATGTGCTAGGTGCTCTTTCGGTGGTCGCCGCGATCGTCGACGGCCTGAGAGTCGGGCAAAGGGGCCATTTAATCCCCCGTGACGCCATGCTGGCGATTTTGTCTGGCCTTTGGGTTTCCGGCGCTTTGTTCGCTTTCCTTGCGGTAAAAATAGTCCACGTTGTCGATCGCCTCTGGAGCTGGGGTCGCACCCAGCTTCGTGCTAAAGCTGTGGCGGATCCGGCGTCCAGAGCTCAGGCCTCGTCCGCGGCCGTGCCCATCGGCGGGTCTGTCGGGACAGTAGCTGATCCATCCCGCCGCTACCTGTTCCGCACCGCGACCGCGATGGCGGGCGCCGCTCCTTCCTGACCGCCGTCTATGGCTACGCAGCTGAACGCGTGAACTACCAGGTTCGCCGCGTCGAAATCCCCATCACCGATCTCCCGCCTGCTCTCGACGGCATGACCATCGCCCAAATCAGCGACATCCACCTGAGCGGCTACATGAGCCGCCAAGACGTTCGCCGCGCGGTGGATCTCACAAATGAACAGGGTGCTCATCTCACCGTGGTCACTGGTGATCTGATCACCGGCGCAGGCGATCCCATTGCCGATTGCGTGGAAGAAGTACGCCACCTGCACGCGCCGCTCGGCGTCTGGGGCTGCAACGGCAATCACGAGATCTATGCGCGTGCCGAAGATGCTGCCGAACAGCTGTTCGCGCAGGCAGGCATGAAAATGTTGCGCCACGAAAATGCGCAACTCGTCTACCGCGGCGCAAAGTTCAATCTAATTGGTGTCGATTACCAGCGAGAGCGCACGGTCGGTGGTCAGCGCAAGCAGATGCTTATGGGACTGGAGCCGCTGATGCGTCGCGACATGCCGAACATTCTTCTGTCGCACAATCCCAACAGCTTCAATCGCGCCGCAGAGCTTGGCATCGAACTCTCGCTCGCCGGTCACACCCACGGCGGTCAGATCCAGGTGGAAATCCTCGATCATCGACTCAGCCCGGCGCGATTCATTTCCGACTACATCGCAGGCTTGTTCCACCGGCGGCTGTTCTCTCCTGCTGCCGTGCGCCTGGCTTCCGGCGCAACACCCGCGCCTACGTGGGAAGGCAATGCAGCCGCGATCTCCTCGCTCTATGTCAATCGTGGACTTGGTACCGTCGGCGCTCCGGTTCGGCTCGGCGTGCCGCCGGAAATTTCCGTGCTCGTTCTGCGACGGGCGTAGCTAGAAGTTCACACACGCATTTTTTCTCACCTAGACTAATGCACATCTGTAGTTCAATATATCCCTCCGCAGAATGAACGCCATCACCCGGACCCATGGACCCAGCCCCCAAATTGAATGATTTCGCTCGACAATTAAACGATGACGTGGCCGAGAGGGATTCAGATCCTGCCGATACCGAGCAACTGGATCGCTGGCTCAATACGCTGGTCACCTATGGCGCCAGCGATTTGCTGCTGGTTCACGGCGCGCCGCCGTGCATGCGCGTCGACGGTGAAGTCCGCCGCCTGGAAACCGCGAATCTGGAAAGCTCCGAGATCGAAGCCACGGTTTTACCCGCGCTTACTTCTCACGCGCTGCGCGTTTATCGCAGCCAATTGATTGCCGATTCTTCCTATCGCATCACTGGTGTCGGTCGATTTCGCATCAATCTCCATCACGAGCAGGGACGCGCGGCCGCATCGATTCGCCTGCTGCCCACACGCGTTCCGGCGTTTCGCGATTTGAATCTCCCGCCGTCGGTTGAAGCACTTGCGCGCCTTCCACACGGATTGGTGTTGATCGGCGGCCCGGCCGGCGCCGGCAAGTCCACCACATTGGCGGCATTGGTCGACAATATCAATCGGCATGAAGCTCGCCACATCGTAATCATCGAAGATCCCATCGAATTCGAGCATCACCACATCCGCAGCGTCATCGAGCAGGTGGAAATCGGCACCGACGCGCCCGATTTTCCGACTGCATTACGCGCGGCGCTGCGTCAGGCTCCAGATATCATCGTAGTCGGCGAGATGCGCGACACCGAAACCATGCGCATCGCGGTAGCTGCCGCCGAGACCGGCCATCTCGTGCTCTCCACGCTGCATACCACCGACGTCGCGTCCTCGATCTCCCGGATCGCTGATTCGTTCCCACTGGAGCGGCAAAATTCCATTCGCCAGGACCTCGGCATGGCGATCGCCGCCATTCACACGCAAATCCTGCTGCCAAAAAAGAGCGGCGGCCGCGTGCCGGCTGCGGAGCTCCTCATGGTCGGCTATGGCGCGCGCAACTGCATCCGCCGCAATGCGCTGCAGCATTTGCATCAGGAAATTACGATCACCAAGAAAAAAGGTTCGTTCACTCTGGAAGATTCCCTGGCGGCGCTGGTCCGCAACGGCGACATCGACCGCGAAGAAGCGCAACTCGCGCCATTCATCCCGATGATCTGGAGATTTTACTCAAGCCCACAGCGGCAGCCGCTCGCGCCTGACCACAGCCGTACACGCCCAGAAGCGTCTTCTTCGGCATATAGGGTGGTTGACCAGGAGAAACGTCAACGCGGACGCCCGGGCCCTCTCCTACAGTGCCGCGCGTATCGCAGCCGCGCATCCGATCACTAAGCGCGCATTCAATCAGCACACGTGTTTTTCTATCGCTGAGAACCTAGTGGCAGCCGCACCCGCCACCGCAGCAGCTACTACCCCCACCCGACGTGGACTGTGATTTAGGAGCGCCATTACCGTTCGCGGAACTGAATACGGAAAGCTGGATGGAGTTCTTCTTGCCCGCACAGTGCGGACAGGCAATTTCCTGAGTCTTGCTGAAGACGATCTTCTCGAAATGCGTCTGACAATCGTCGCAGATATATTCGTAAATGGGCATATGCGGTACCTGCGTTCAACAAACATTGTAACAGTTTACTAGGCATTCCCGCACATGCGTCACTACCCAAGTACTCTGTCTGAGTTCCACCTTGAAAAAACATCGTTGCACCGAACCCACAGGCCACGACAGCGCCGAAGCTTGCGCAGCTGAACAAGGTTTGAATAGACTCGAAACGATGCTCGCTCGCACGATCGAACTCAACATCAGCAAGGCACAGGCGAAAGAACGCCTACCTCATTACCCGATTCTGGATGCCTTACGCTTCGTGCTGGCCCTGTGGGTTGCAATCGGACATTACGAAGTTTTTCCGCTCTTTGCCTGGATGGATGCCAGCACGTCGGTGGGGAGATTCATTACTCACGCCTGGAATTCGGTGGTATTTGGCACCCCCGCCGTTATCGTGTTTTTCGTAATCTCCGGGTTCTGCATTCATTTGCCCTTCCGTGGCGAGCGGAAAATGGAGATCGGACGCTACTATCTTCGGAGATACACTCGAATCCTAATCCCCGTGGTTGGAGCCTTGTGCGTGTACCGCCTGAGCGGCCAGCATTTGATTCTTCTTGGGGAGGACTCCATCCTGTGGCACTCGCCCCTATGGAGTCTGTTGTGCGAGGAGATCTACTACGCGGCGTATCCAGCATTGCGATGGCTCCGTAATCGATTTGGGTGGCGAATGGTGCTGGCAATCGCCTTTCCCACTTCCGTTGGCGTAGCAGCGACGCACGTGCACTCCCTGACTTGGCACACCTTCGGTCCTGTCGGGACCGCCGTCATTCTCTTGCCGGTATGGCTGCTCGGCTGCGTCCTCGCGGAGCAGAGCGAGGCACTGGCCGCCGAGAGCAGTAGGACCCAGATCTGGGGATGGCGCATGGTGGCGTGGCTGGGGTGCTGGATCAGCGAGATCCTACACTTCAAAGGACACATGCCCTACACGCAAACGATGCTTTGGTTTGGGGTCCTGTCATATTGGTGGGTCCGGAAAGAGATTGCCTATGGAAAAACACGACTCCCAAATCGTTATCTCGTTGCGGCCGGTGCGTGGAGTTATTCCTTGTATTTGGTGCACCACGAAGGAACGATGCTCTTCGAGAGGCTGCCGCTTTCAAACTGGGGGCATGTACCGACGTGGTTAGGAGCTATGAGTTGCAGCTTGATGGTCTCATACATCTTTTATCTCCTGATTGAGCGACCTTCGCATCGACTTGCCAGGAAGGTCCAACTTTCAAGCAGAAAACCGGCGCCGAAGTACGAAACGGAATTACACACGCCGGTGATCGCGCCCGAAGTGTGAAGATGCCTCACCAAAAAACAGTTTGAACAACAATAATCGAATGGCTCGAAAGAAGCGTTAGTCGCCGGCTACCGGCTCGGCTTCCTGCTTGGCCGGCGCTATGTTGACTGGCTTGCCGGCATTCGCAAAATTAGCCGGGATGGCTTTCGCGATATCCTGAACCGTGCCGATCTGCACCACCGTCGGCTGAGGCTTCTTCAGCACCAGTTCCTCATAGATCGCCCGAACCTTGGCTTGTTCTTCGAATGCCTTCTTGCGCCGCGCGCGATCCTCTTCCGCGGCCGTCAGAGGAATGTCGTGCTCCAGGTGACGGACACGAGCCGCGTCTTCGGAATCAATGCGCAGCGAATGTTCGAAGCTCTGAAGATTGACGTTCTTGCCCTTGGCATAGATCTCGTGCTTGCCGTGGTTCTTGTACCACTCGGCAACCGTCGCGTTCTTATGCATGTTCTCGATGATCTGCCGCCAGCCCACTCCAGTGTTGTAGGCACAGAAGCTGATCTCGCCCTGCTGCGTGGCATAGGGAATGATGCACATCTCCGTGCGGCGGAAGTCGTAGTTGAACAGATCCTGGAACCACATGCCTGCGATGAACAAGAAGTTCCAGGGATCGGTCTGGCGGCGCTTCATCGCGTCTTCAAAATTACGTTCCGGTGAAGTACGGCCATATTTCGTCGTCGACCGCTTGGTAAGCGCCCAGGTCTTGTCGAATTTCTTGAACAGGTCAAACAGCGTTAAGCCCTTGGGACCTTCGAATGGGCGATAGTTTTTCAGCAGCGCCATCGCCATCATGAAGTTCGAGAAATTCTTGCCGCGAGCCGCGTCGGTGATAGCCGTCACATCTTTGGTCAGCTGCGTGGCATTCAGGAAGCGCGGAACTGGCGCCCACTCTTTCGTCTCTTTGTTGATCATCAGCGCTGTGCCAACGCCGCAATTCGGGTGGCAGCCGCAAGACAGCGAACCCCACGTGGATTCCTGGCCCTTTACCATGTCCGCAAAACCCGCGAACGTGCTGATGAAGGAGATCGGGAACCAATCTCGTGTCGGTTCGACTTTGCCAACCTGGCTGCTCACATCTTTCGCGAGATGCGAAAGCGTGTAGCGCTGGCGCAGGCGGCGTTCCGGAGTGATGTCTTCGTCGCGGCCGGTGAAGGACACCGGCTGGAAGCTGACGAACGCAATTTTCTTGGGGTTCTCCATCGCGAACTTTACGACGCTGCCCACCTGGTCGTTGTTCACGTTATTGACGATGGTGACCACCAGCACGATTTCGATACCCGCTTCGTGCATGTTTTCGATGGCGCGCAGCTTGACGTCGAACAGGTTGCCGATCTGGCGATGGCTGTTCGCATCGTTGCCGATGCCGTCGAACTGCAGGTACGCATAGCGCATGCCCGCTTCGAAGGCCTTCTTGCTGAATTCCTTACTCTTAGCGAACTCGATACCGTTGGTGGCCGCCTGCACGCTGTTGTAGCCGATCTTGCGCGCATACGCGACCGCATCCAGGAACAGCGGGCTCATGGTGGGCTCGCCACCAGAGAACTGCACCGACATTTGACGGCGCGGCTTAATCTTGAGTGCGTTGTCTAAGATTTCTTTAACTTCATCCCAGCCCAGCTCGTGCACGTAGCCAACCTGGTTCGCGTCCATGAAGCACGGATCGCACATCATGTTGCAGCGGTTCGTCAGGTCAACAGTCAGAACTGAGCCGCGGCCGTAGCGAACAGTGGACGAGCCGTGCTTATGAAGATCTTCGTCGTTGTGCGCGGGGATGTCGCGGCCCGGGAACTGCTTTTCAATCCACTCGAGGAACTTGGCATCGATGGCCATCATATCTTCGTAGTGGCCGTGAAGCGGGCAATCCTTGACCATCCAGATCTGGCCGTCGCGCTCCACGATCTGCGCCTTAATTTCGCCGACCTTTTCGTGCATCAGGTCGCGCCAATCTTTTTTGCCGGCAATAATCGATTCGCGGGCTTCTTTCACGCACGCCGGGCACAGGGAATCCGTCTGGCGAGGAAAGCCGAGCGTCGGCTTGGTCTTCTCCCAGGATTTCAATAGAGGCTTGTCAGACCACTGCGGCGTAACGGATGGGTTGGGATTTCGCTTGTTGAAGTGTTGAATGGTGTTGAAGGTGACCGCGGCGCTTTTGCAAAGCACCCAGTCGATCGATCTAAGAATCTGTGTGCCTACTATGTTCGGCATAAACCTCTACCCTCCGGTCAGAAAATACGACTGCAATTAACGGCTACTTGGCCTCAAGCTGGAATTGCGCCCTAGACTCAGCCTCTACTGCCCCCGGCTGAATGACTTTGTGCCATTAAACGTACCACGCGAGTAGGTACGGCCCAATAAGTCTTTGGACTCGTATAGTTTGAGGGTAAACAAGGAGGGAGGCCAGCGGGTTACGGCGAACGGTCAAAATGGGGGGTCGAACGGTCAAAATCGGGTACCAGGCGGTTCCATTCTTGGACCGCGTGAGGGGTAACTAGGCTCGACGAACGGGTGCAAAAAAGGCGGCTATATTCAGCCGGGAAGGAACAGCCGACGGAAACCGAGCGATTACTCGTTCAAAATGGGACGTAGCACCGCGGTCACGAAATGTGCGAAATGTGATGCACCCTCATCGAGTTGAAGCCAGCGCACCACGCAATGATCGGCTAAATATTTTCCCACTCGCGTTTCGGGAATGCCTAAATGATCGGCGAGTTGCGGCTTGATGGAATCGGCGCCCCGGCGAGTCGAGCCTCCCCGCAATAGGTTCGGAATCGCGATGCGCAAGGTTTGGCAGGCCTCTACGTAGTAGTAGCTCGTCAGGTCGGAGTCGCTCAGCAGGAAGACGCCCGGCCCCGCTGGCGCGGCTCCGGAATCGTTTAGAGTGATGGGCGCACAGGTGAGCAGGCGACGGAATTGCATTTCCAGCAGCGACAGTCGTGAGGAAAGGCCAGGATCGCCGTACCGCCCACGCAGCGCAATGCCGCCTGCATCGGTAGCGGCCGGGACTGCCTCGGCGATAGTCCGCAGCGCCGGAGCTTCCGGCGCCTCAGAGAAACGAGAGTCGGAAGATTCAACCATCTCGGGAGAAGCAGCCTGATTCGATGACGATTCCCCCGTGCGATGCGATGAAGTCTGATGCGATGACGTGTGATGCGAGGACGTGGTCCCAGCCGCGGAGGCAGCAGTGGGCTTTCGCCGATTGCGTCCGCCACGCCGACCACGCCGGCGACGTCCCGTCTTCCCTGCCGGAGCTGCCCGTACGGAAGTCCCGGTCTCAGGCTCCTCCGCGGATGCGCCCGCAGATCCGGAACCCGCAAGAGATTCAAAGGCCTCCGCATTTTGCATAAAGGGAACACCCGGCTCCGGAACAGGCACAGGCACAGGCGAAAAATTTTCCGCGTCGGCTGACGCATCTGAAATCTCGGTCGCGGGACTTTGCACCGCAGGCAGGGCGCCTAGGCGCGTAGCCGCTTCATGCGCTTTTGCTTTCCAGTCCGCCCGCCGGAAACGATCGCCGGCAGTGGAATACCATTTTGCGGCTTCGGCGTTCTGGCCGGTCGTCTCCAGATAACGCGCCAGTTCGAACGCGACCATCGCATCGTTTGTTTTTTCGAATAGATTCGAGAGCTGCGCTACCGGATCTTTGCCCGTGCGAGCGCGTCGAATGCGAGCGGTGATCTGTTTCCAGTCGGCCATACGTGGCTGCGCGTGCATTGTAACAGCGCGCGAGTCTGCCTGCCAGCCTCGCAGGCACTTCGTGCATCAAAGATAGAGCGATAAGAGCGTTCGTCCTCGTGCATGCGCGGAAGCCACAAACTTTTCCGCGCCATTTGTTTTTACACGTTGACGGGCAATGGGGTGGTCAGTATGCTTTCCTCCAGCCCTCTTGGAGACCCGATGGCGCGCCCGCGCGACCTTCTTAGGATAGTGTCCGCCGTAATTGTAACTTTCACGCTGGTCACCACTTCGATTCATGGCGCCTCGTCAACGGGCCTTGCAACCGTGGTGTCCGCCGAACGCGCACACGTCGGCAGAGCTCCGGCTTCCATAGGCACGACTGTTTTCACCGGCGACAGTCTGGAAACCGAAAAACTTGGGAGCATGCAATTGCGCGTGGGCCCGGCGCGCTTGCAAATGGCGGGCGGGAGCCGCGTTTTGTGGAGCCCTGAATCCGATACCCCATCGGCCACTTTAAACAGTGGCTCGGCCACTTTTTCTACCGCGAATTCCAAAGCCTTCGCGCTGCGCGCGGGCACCGCGGTGATTCGTCCGACCGGCGAAGAGCCTTCTGTGGGAACCGTCTCGATTTTGAATCCGAAGGAATTGACAGTGAATTGCAGCCGCGGCTCCATGACCTTGACGGTCATCGATGATTCCCTGGTGATTCCCGAAGGCACCGCCTATCACATCATCCTGGATCCTGATGCGAAGATGCTTTCCGACGATTCGAAAGCTTGGGGCGGCCAGAAACCACCGAAGAAAAGCGGACGCAACCGCTTTCTATTTTTTCTCATTGGCGCCGGCGCGCTTGTTACGGGCATTGCGGTTTGGAAGGCTTGGGAGAGTCCAGACCGCCCGTAAGCATCGATTTATTCCTGCTAGTACGTTCACTCTTTCGCTGAATAAAATCGGCCTGCAAAGTCATCGCAACTCAAATCGCTGCGATCACTTCGATTTCCACTAAAGCGTCTTTAGGCAAGCGTGCCACCTGAACCGTCGACCGCGCCGGCGGAGCAGCGGTGAAGTAGCGCCCGTAAACCTCGTTCATTTGCGCAAACTCATTCATATCCTTTAGAAATACGGTTGTTTTCACCACGTGATGAAGATTCGATCCCGCCGCTTCCAGAATCCCCTTGATGTTGTCGAGCGTGCGTTCGGTTTGTTGGCGAATGTCGCCTGTCAACATCTCGTTGGTTTTCGGGTCAAGCGCGACCTGGCCGGACAGATAAAGCAAGCCGTTGGCCTTCACTCCCTGTGAATATGGGCCAATGGGCTTGGGGCCGCGATCCGTCGTGACGATGTCTTTCATGGCGTGGTCTCCTTTGGGATTACAGCATTTGAATTGTTAGCCGCTGCTGCCGCTGCATTTTCGTACCGCGTGCGAAACTCCTTCGGAACGCCAGGGTGCTTCATCCACTGGCGAACAAATTCGGCCACATTCTGGTGCACTTCTTCTTCGAAGGCGGCGATGAGATCTGCCAGATCAAAACCTCCGCCGCGTCGAGCGTACAGCATGTGACTCAGCGCTTTGTTGCAGAGGTCCTGTCCGTAACGATCCTGCAGTCCATAAAAGAACAGCAGGCTTTTTGCGCGTATTACAGCATCGTCCTCCGGCTTTCGCGAATCAGCGCCGCGAGTGGGGATCAATTGCAAGGCGCGGCGAATCGTTGCTGTGCGCACTTGCGGGCCTTGCACCGCTTCGCGTCCGCGCGCGGCGGCAAAGGCTGGAAGCGCCGACAAAGGTGGGCTCTGCTCGTAAAAACCTGGATTCTGACCGTAGCCCAGCCAACTGGAAGCGAGCGATGGTCCGGCGCCCGCGGCAATTTCAGGAGTACCGGAAGACAAGTCCGCCATCACCGTATCTGCGGAAGCCATCTCCGCCGTAGGCTTGGCATTACGTTCGGATATCAGCCCGGCGTAATAAGAAGCTCTGCTGGTGAAGCAATTCGCAACTACCGGGCATTCCACAATCCAGAGCTTGTGTAATTCATCCGTGCGATTGCCGAACATGGAGTTGTAAGCCTGAAGCGTACGCACCAACTCATCTGCGGCCGGCCGTAAGTCGCCGGAGTTTTGCGCTGTGCGCGACCACACGTTAACAGTTTCAGGACCCGCCTTCAGCGAAGTAGACGAGTAGCGCCCCGCAACGATAAACGGATACCCGCTCGAAGGGCGCTGCTCGGCACGAACGATTTGTTCACGCCCACTCCTCGAAGGCTTGGACTGCTTGCCGCTCATGTGCACCAGGAATCCTTCCGGTACTCGCACACTGAGAAACCATTTGTCCGGAGGGATGCCGCCGGTTGCAAACGCTCCGCGCGCGGGAATCAGCTGCGGGCTCCAACCTTCGGCCGGCAGGAAAAATCCATCCGACGCGAAGCTGAGGCGATTTTCACCCGAGGCCTCTTCATCTGCGGAATTAGGTCGATACTCGACCGCCAGACTCATGGTGTGCGCTCGCATTCACCGTCCATGGCTCCGAGAATGGTATGGCGACGTTGCGGGGATTATCGGGTGACGTCACCAGACTAACCGAACGCGAATCCCACGTGACCTGCGGTGCGGAAAAGTGAAAGCGGCGGCGACCCGGCAGCCGAATCTCCAGCGAGGTCAGCGGTTGATTGCCGTTGTTTCGCAGATGGTATTCCGCGGAGATGTGAATCAACGGTTGCGGATCTGCAGTGAACTCAACATGGATTTCCTGCTTGTCAACGGAGTAGCCGGGTCCCAGGGAAGCCGTACAGCCTGCAAGCCACACCGCTGCAAAAGATAAAATTAGAACGAGAGCTGCGCGGGGATGAGACGTCAGCGCCACAAGGCCTTTGATTGTAGCCGCGGAATCCGGAGCACGCAAAAGCACCAAACCAGGCGCCTCATGCACCTTAGAAGCTGTTGGATCAGAATTTTGTGGCGACTTTCAAGAGCCTGGTCCTTGCGCTCTAGCGTGGTCTCCGGCCGCGAACTCGCACAAAGTCAGTATGGGAATGGTTGCGTGCGGATTCGCGGGCGCTGGCTTCCTTATTTGCCACATCGTCGCTCATTCCGTTCTCGATGCGCTCCAGGATTTGCTTTTCCGTTAGTCCAGTATTCTTCAGGCGGCCGATTTCGGCGCTACTCATCGTTGGAAGGCCTTTCATGTGTCGGTCCAAAATCGTTTGCACCGTCACATTGGAAAGCCCGATCAGATGCAACATCACCGCCTCGGGAGCGATTGTGTCCAGCTGATTGGCGCGCGCAAAAGCAAGGATATCGGGATCGGAGTAGCGCGCGCCCTGCAGGTTCATCACGGAATCAGCGCTGTTGAACGGGTGCTGGTGATCGTGCGCCGCGGTAATCAGCGCGATGCCCATATCGTCGCTCACCTTCGCGCCTTTGAGCTTCAGAAACTGCGCGATCTCGGTCTCCGAAACATTCAACGTCTTGAGCTGCTCGATGGTTCCCGAGAAAACGCCCGCCTTCACAAGCGGACGATAGTCGGCCAGAAGATGTTGCTGCTGGCACCCAGCGATAAACGACAGAGCAAGCGCAAAGATATAAGCACGGTGTTTCATACTTCTATCTTAGCGGGCACAACTTACAGCGGCGGGAAGTGTGCTGTCAGCAACATTGGCCGTACGTACAGGTCGTATTGCTTACGTCTGATACACGCGTTCGACGCCGTAGACGCCGGCTACACGCCGGATGCTGGTCAAGATCGACTCGAGCTGCCGCCGGTCGTGGATCTCGAGATTGGCGTCGATCTGCGCGTTCAGCCGGTCGGGTCGGCTTTCGAGGTTGTGAATATTACAACCGGCCGTGCTGATCACCGCTGTGATATCAGCAAGCAATCCCGCGCGATCGCGCGCGCGAATCAGCAAATGCACCAGGAATGTCGCGCTATCTTCGCCACCCCACTCCACCGCTATTCGCCGCTCGGTCTGATACAGCAAATTCTGCACATTCGGGCACGTGCGCGTGTGCACCGCCACTCCGCGCCCTCGCGTGATATAGCCAATGATGTCGTCACCTGGGATCGGATTGCAGCACTTCGCGCGGTACACCAGCAAATCGCCGTGCCCCTTGACGATCAGCGGAGCCTCGCCGAATCCCAGCATCCGCTTTACGGTGTTGACCAGCGTCGGCTTGGCGTCCTCGGCCTGCGGCTCTGCCGGTTTTTCCGATTCGCCGAGCACGCGCGTAAGAATCTGGCGTGCGGAGTATTTTCCGAATCCAACCGCCGCCTGCAAATCCTGAATGCTCGACAGTCCGTAGTCGGAAGCGAGTTTCATCAAATCCGCTTCTGGAATTTTCTTCAGACTGCGGCCGAATTGCCGCGCTTCCTTTTCCAGCAGGCGATTGCCCATTTCAGTAGCTTCTTCGCGCTCCTGCACGTTGATCCAATGGCGAATCTTGCTGCGCGCATGCGAAGCCTTGACGAAGCTCAACCAGTCGCGATTCGGCTTGTGCCCTTTCTGCGTAAGAATTTCGACTACGTCGCCGCTAACGATTTCGTGACGCAGCGAAACCATCTGCCCGTTCACCTTTGCTCCCACGCATTGATGACCGACTTCGGTATGCACGGAATACGCAAAGTCAACTGGTGTCGCCCCTCGCGGCAGCTCCAACACCCGGCCCTTGGGCGTAAACGCATAAACCTCGCCGGGAGCAAGATCCACCTTCAGCGTAGAAAGAAATTCGCCCGGCTCCTCCAATTCCTGCGACCACTCGATCAACTGGCGCATCCACGTGATCCGCTGGTCGTCTTCGGAAACCGGCTTGTCGTCCTTGTATTTCCAGTGCGCCGCCACGCCTTCTTCCGCGGTGTGGTGCATCTCCTTCGTGCGAATCTGCACCTCAAACGCCTGGCTCTGGTGCAAGACCGTCGTATGCAGTGACTGGTATAAATTCGGCCGTGGCATGGCGATGTAATCCTTGAATCGCCCCGGCACCGGCTTCCAGATGTGATGCATCACACCGAGAGCTGCATAACAATTCCGCTCATCGTCCGTAATCACTCGCACCGCAAGCAGGTCGTAGACCTGCTCCAGCGTGCGCTCCTGCCGCACAATCTTGCGATGCAGAGAATACAAATTCTTCACTCGCGCCCTGAGTTCCGCAGGGATGCCGCTCTCAACCAACTTCGATCGAATCGTTCCCTGCACTTCTTCCAAAAATCTTTGATGGAAGGGCGCCTTTTCCGACACCTCTTTTTGCAGCGCCAGAAATGATTCCGGCTCCAGGAAGCGGAACGATAGGTCCTCCAGCTCTCCGCGTATGAGGCCCATGCCCAACCGGTGCGCGATGGGTGCGTAAATGTCGAGCGTCTCGCGTGAAATGCGCTGCTGCTTGGCGGGCGGAAGAAAATCCAGCGTGCGCATGTTGTGGAGGCGGTCGGCGAGTTTGACCAGCACGACGCGCACATCGTGAACCATAGCCAGAACCATCTTGCGCACGTTTTCGGCTTGCCGCGCCTCAGGGGCCATCATATTCAGGCGCCCGATCTTGGTTACGCCTTCGACAAGATGCGCCACTTCCGCCCCAAATCGCTCTTCAATGCGCGAAACGGGAAACTCAGTGTCCTCAATCACGTCGTGCAGCAGCGCGGCCGTAAGCGTCGTAGCGTCCAGCCGCATGTCCGCCAAAATATGCGCAACTTCCAGCAAATGCGTTAGGTACGGCTCGCCAGAACGCCGCAACTGCGCGCGATGACGTTCCGCGGCAATCTCATACGCACGGCGAACCAGCCAGGGATCTTCCGATGGTCGATTTTTTCGAAGCTTGTCGAGAAGTTCCTCGAGGCGGGCGTCGAGCTCGCGGTCAGTGCGGTCCCGGTGGAAATTTAGCGGGATATTGCCAGCAGACGGCATGTTTTAGTATACGCCGGATGCGCCGAAGCCGCGAACAGCGTGAAATCCTGCATACATCAACATATAAAAAAAGAGGGCGCCCGTTGTAGACGCCCTCTTTTGAAATCTCAGTTTCTGGCCTAGTTTCGTTCTGCAGTAGCCATCAACAACTATGACGTGGTCTGTGGCTGCTCCGCACGCCGCTGTTTGATCTCTTTCACCTTATCCACCAGATCGTCGGCTTGCTTCAGGAAACTGTTGCGCTCGTCCGCCGATTCCACCATGTCAGCCTTGCGGCGATAAAGCAGGTTCAGATATGCCATCGCATCGTCGTAATCCGGCCGAATCGAAATCGCCTTTTGCAGATCGGTGATCCCCTCGTCGATCAACGCACCATATTTGCTGGCGTATTGGGTGCGAACGGCCGCGGGAAGCGGATCGGTATCCTTTACCTGCTTCTTGATGTTGTCTTTGTTGTACGCCACGCGCATTTCGCCGTTGCCGCGGAAAGCCAGCGTCCAATCAATTACGCCGATCCAGTAATACGGCTCTGGATCTTCCGGCTTCAACTGGATGTGCCGTTGATGGTAAGTTTTGGACTCGTCGAACTTCTTCTCGTCGAACGGCTGCCCCGCCATCTGAAATAGAATCGAGCCGATTCCGTCGATCGCCGAAAGATTGTTCGGATCCTTGTCCAACACTTCCTTGAATTCCGCGACTGCCTGGTTGCCGTGCGCGGTGTTCTCCGCCGAAGGCGCGCCAGGAATGTACAAGCTGGCGTACGCGGTAGCGAGATACAAGCGTGCGTTCAGCAGGTCTGGATCAGCCTCTTTCGCCTGCTTGAAATCTTCAATCGCGGCGTCGGCTTGTCCATTCTTGAACGCGCCAACGCCCTTGTTCAGCAGGTCGCGAGCCTTGAGCTTGTTGCAGCCCGAGACCCCCACCACCACGATCAGCACCGACGCCAGGGCCGCAGCCCGTCGCATCACTTGGTACGATCTATAAGTCATCGAAGCATCCCATCCCTGCTATCGCGCGGCCTCAACACCGGTCCACGCTAGGATTCACGTCCGCCCTGCGAAGGGCTTTGCATCCATACTCAGTGGTTCTGGTCCCGTTCCGGTGTTAACAGCCCGACAGACGATATGCCAGCAGCACGCATGTCGTCAATCACCTCGGCAACGGCTTGGAACTCCACAGGGTTTTCGCCGCTAACAAACGCCACGCGTTCCGAGCGAAACTCAAAAATTCTCTGCAATCGTTCGCGCAGCCCCGCCGATGACACTGTTTGCTGATTGAGTTTCAGCTTGCCGTCAGCCAGAACCTGAACAACCAGTACTTCACGTATCGGCCTTGGCTGCGGATCCGGACTCTGCTGGCGTATCTGCACCTGCATGCCCCGCGAGTTCGGGATGACCATGAAGATCACCCACAGAACCAGCAGAATACCGATGAGCGGAATCACCTTTACTTCCGCGAACACTCCGCGCTTCGAACCACCAAATGAAATCCCCATGAGCCACCTCGCTGTGAAGCATTTGCCCCGCGAGGAGAACTCTCACATCCGAGCGAAAATTAGATGCTTACTGACCGGCTTCGAGCTTGGCGGTAATTAATCCAACTTTGTCGATTCCGGAAGTACGCATGATGTCGATGGCATGCGCGACGTCGGCGAACAATACATCGTTATCGCCTTTGACGAAAGCAATTTTCTCCGCGCGGTCCTTGAAGATCTGCTCGATGCGCGGACCTAGTCCGGTCCACGATGAGTCTTCATTGTTGATCTTGACCTTGCCATCCTTCAGCACCTGCACCACCACCGTCTTGTTTTCCAAATCCTGGTTCTGCTGTTGATTTGGATTTGGCTGCGGCACCAGCGTATCCATGCCCTTCGGTGTCAACGGCGTGATCACCATGAAAATAATCAGAAGCACTAGCAGAATGTCGATTAGCGGAACGACGTTCATTTCCGCCATCGCACCGCCCTTGTTGTCTCCAACGCTCATTCCCATTGCACTTCTCCTGTTGGTCTGCACCTGACGAGCTTTGCAGGCCAGTAAAGCCGCGCCGTGTGGGAATCGGCGCGGCTCCTAATTCCAAAACTTCCGAGCAAACACGAAGTCGCTACTTTATCGCGAGCTACCGGCTCAATCCGCCGGCGGCTGTTGCTGTTGCCCAGGAGGCGGCGGTATCGGCGCCTTACTGCCCTGGTTCTTTTCGGTGAGCAGACCGAGTTGATCCACTCCGGCTGAGCGGATCTCATCCACCACTGCCACGACATCGCCGTATTTCGCCCGAGCATCGCTCTTGACGTATACGGTCTTATCCAGGCGATTAGAGATGCGATCTTTCACCAGCCCAGTCAGATCTTCTTTGCGCGTCGCCGTGTGGCCCAGGTAGATGGCCCCGTCGCGCGTAATAGCCACGACGATTGCGTCATCCTTGTCCGCATCCTGCATATCGCGCGCTGTGTCGGTGCGAGCCATGTCTACCGGCATGTTCT
The DNA here is from genome assembly GCA_963788725.1 of uncultured Acidobacteriota bacterium. Taxonomy (GTDB): domain Bacteria; phylum Acidobacteriota; class Terriglobia; order Acidiferrales; family UBA7541; genus Acidiferrum. The sequence goes on from CAWBHT010000004.1 coordinate 383,889, forward strand.
TCTGCAACATCGGGGTGACCACCATGAAGATGATCAGCAGAACGAGCATGATGTCAGCCATGGGAATGACGTTTGGCGACGCCATCTGGCTGCCGGCCTGCGGCTTGTACCGACCACTGCTTGTGTGTGCTTCGGCCATAGCTTTGCCTCCGGACGCTTACTTGCGGGCGCCGCGACGCAGAATGAAGTAGTTGATGAGTTCCATCGAGGAGTTGTCCATCTCGACGTCGAACGCCTCAACCTTGTTGGTGAAGTAGTTGTACGCCCACACCGCAGGCACCGCAACCAGAAGACCAAACGCCGTGGTCACCAAAGCTTCCGCGATACCGCCGGCAACCGCCGACAGACCCGTCGCTTTGGACTGCTCGATACCTTTGAACGCGTTCAAGATTCCGACCACCGTGCCGAACAATCCGACGAACGGCGCCGTGGATCCAATCGTGGCCAGCGCCGACAGACCCCGCTTCATTTCGGCGTGTACGATCGCGACCGAGCGCTCGAGTCCGCGCTTGGCGGCTTCGATCACGTCGGCGTCAGAAACTTGCTGCGATGCGGACTGAAATTCCGAAAGGCCCGTCGCCACTACCTTGGCGATGTGGCTCTTCTTGTTCCGCTCGGCGATGGAGATCGCTTCGTCCAGCTTGCCGTCTTTCAGGGCGCCGGCAACTTGCTGCACGAACACGCGCGACTGCTTGCGCGCCGCACTGTACATCAATGCGCGGTCAATCATCACACCGAACGAGTACACCGACAGCACGAACAAAATACCGACAACAATTCGAGGCAAAGCGCTCATCGATGCCCACATGCTCCGGAGATCCCAGGACGTTGCCTGGGACTGCAGGAACAGGGCCGCGTACACGTACAAAGTGGCTACCATTTCGTTTGCTCCTTAAGTTCTGGTGACTCCGGCTGGGCCGGCGCCAACGTTTAAGATTTGCTGCAACTGAGACTGGAACGCGACCCCGCCCCACGACAGGCCCGCGAACCCTACTACTGGTTAAGAGAGAAAATCACGTCGATGGTCGTATCGACTTCCACCGGCTCGCCGTTCAGCAGTGTTGGCTTGTACTTCCACTGCTGCACCGCGTCCATCGCTGCGCGAACCAGCAACGGATGCCCGGAGATGACTTCCAGCGATTCCACCGATCCCTGCTTGGATATGATGGCGTGCAGGCGGACGGTACCCGCAATGCGCGTCTGGCGCGCAAGCGGCGGATACACAGGCTGAACTTTGTTGACCAGCAATGCGGCCTGAACGCTGCCGCCCTGGCGGATGCGCGAGGCCGTCGGCTTCGGTGGCGGTGGTGCTCCACCCATCCCGCCGATCACGCCGCCAATCACGCCGCCCATCGAACCGCCAGCAACGCCGCCCGGAACACCACCGGCCATGCCGACGTCAGGTGCCGCTTCTTCTTTGATGATCTTGATGTCGTGCGGGATGGTTTTCGGCTGCATGAGCTTGCCCGCATCCATCAAATGGACTTGCGGTTTCACTTTGACCACCTGCACTGCCGCAGGAGGCGGCGGTGGTGGTGGCGGCGGTGGTGGAGCGACCAGCAACGTCGCCATCATCGTCTTCGGCAGCGCCTCGGTATAGATCAGAGGAATCAGTATCAGGATCCCCAAAAACAAAACCTGGGCCAACATCGACAGCACCACGGTCCACGGCTTGTTCGTTTTGCTGGGATGTGAACTCGAGACCACCATATCTTCAAACATAGAGAGTTACCTCCTGCCAGCAGGAGCGAGGCGTCCACTTGGGACGCTTTCACTTCCGCGGACTTTGTTACCGGCTGCGGGTCCGGAGCCTGACACCACTCCATGTCCGCGCCAATGATTCCACGCGACCACGAGCGGTGCAGCAATGCCAAAACTGGAATACGTGCCCACCACAATTCCTACCACCAGGGCAAACGAGAACGCTCTCAACACCTGGCCACCCATCAGGAATAGGACGAGCACAGTAAGGAAAGTCAGGCCGCTCGTCAAGATCGTTCTTGAGAGTGTCTGGTTAATGGACTTGTTCACTACGGCAGCAAACGATTCCCGGCGCAGCAGGCGGCTGTTTTCGCGAATGCGATCGAAGATGACAATCGTGTCGTTCATCGAATAGCCGACCAGCGTAAGCAGCGCCGCTATCACCGTCAGAGAAATTTCAAATTTGAAAATCGAGAAAAAGCCCAGGGTTATCAGCACGTCGTGAAAAACAGCCAGGACGGCCGCCGTTCCGAAGATGATCTTGTCCATCGACCGCAGGATGATGTTGCCTTGATTGCCCGACGTGGGGCCAACCAGCTCGCTACCGTGGAAGCGGAACGCAATATATAACAGCATGCCTCCCAGCGCATAGAGCGTCACGTAAATAGCCTGTCGGCGCAGCTCCGCGCCCACCTTCGGACCCACCACTTCCACCGAGCGGATCCCAAATGTCCCTAGCGAGTAGCTGCTCTTAATCGCAGAAACCACGGCAGCGTTGGCTCCGTCCACCGCTGACAACTCGTCCAGGCTGGTCAACACGCCGCCCTTTTGATCGTCGCGATAGGCCAGAAGTTTGCGTGCCAGTTGCTGATAACGATCACCCACATTCGCGCCAAGTCCCAGCGGATCTCGTTGTGACAGCGCCGCCGACACCGTTGAAGGAGTCGCCGCGTTAAAGTCCGGCTTGCTCGCGTCCTTGGGTCCGTACGCCGTGTTGAGCGCCTTCAGCACCTCGTCCTTGCTGGAATCCTCGGCTTGCTCGCCTGTCTTGCTCTGCTCCACGAACACCAGCACTTCGTTGGCATTCCCGGCGCCGCTGCTGCTGATCGTCTGAATCTCGCTGTTTCCCAGACCCTGGGTTCGCAGCGCCGACCGGATCTCGTCCGTATTCGGCTTCTGCGCAAATCGCACGTCTACGTTCGTTCCACCCTTGAAGTCGATGCCATACCGCAGCCCGCCTTCATGGAAGATGGAAATCACGCCTGCGATGAGGAGGATTCCGCTTAAGGCATAGAAATACTTTGCCTTACCCATCCAGTCGATATTGGGCTCTTTGAAGAACTCAATCATGCCGAGAGTACTTCCCTTCTTTAGACTCCAGCCCGGATGAGTTTGTTCCCAGAACGGGTACGGAACCCATTGACCTTAGATGACAAGCTGGCCCCAGAGTACGGCGCGGAAAGTGCACAAAAGTCCTAGTACACCTAGATACTGAGTTCCGCCTGCCGGTCCATCTTTTCCAGGTGGTATTGAAAGATCGTTTTGGATACGTAAATCGCCGTGAACACGTTAGCAATCAAGCCAATCGTCAGCGTAATGGCGAAGCCGCGAATCGGTCCGGTTCCGAACAAAAACAAAAAGAATGCCGAAACCACAGTAGTCACGTGCGTGTCGATAATGGTCAGAAATGCCTTGTCGAACCCCGCTTGTACCGCGGAGCCGGCCGACTTCCCGTTCCGCAATTCTTCGCGGATGCGTTCGAACACCAGCACGTTCGAATCGACGCCCATGCCGATCGTCAAAATCACGCCCGCAATGCCAGGCAGTGTCAGCACGGCTCCAAATGCCGCCAGCGCCGCTAGCAAAATAATCAGGTTGAGAATCAAAGCCAGAACCGCGTTCGCTCCCGACAAGCGGTAGTAAACCAGCATGAAAATCATCACCACGATCAGGCTCAGCACCGACGCCTGCACGCCGTGCCGAATCGAATCGACGCCCAGCGAAGGTCCAACCGTCCGCTCTTCCAGATACTTGATCGAAGCCGGGAGAGCCCCGGCGCGAAGCACCAGCGCCAGGTCATGCGCGGAATCCTGGCTGAAGTTGCCCTCAATGACTCCGGTATCCTCGATCCGTCCATGAATCACCGGCGCCGAATACACGCGATGCTCCAGCACGATCGCCATTTGCCGGCCGATATTCTGCTCCGTGAACGGCCCGAACCGCCGCGCCGCATCCGGCGACAATGAGAAATTGATCTGCCACTGCCCCGGATTCTGCGTGCTGCGATTCTCGGTCGCCCCGCGCAAGTCGCGCCCAGTCACAATCGGCGAACGGCTAACGATGTACCACGATTCGCCGCCCGCATCACTCGAGGTCCGGTTTTCATTGCGGCCCGATAGCAGTTCCGAGCCCTGCGGCAAAATCCCGCCGTGACCTGCCAGCGCCGCCGCCTGCGACGGATACGCCTGCGGATCCTCCACCAGCCGCAACTCCAGCTGTCCGCCCGCCTGAATCACTTCCTTCGCGCGCGTCGGATCGCCTTCGCCCGGCAATTGCACCAGAATTTCGTTTTGATTTTGCCCGCCGCGCTGCTGAATGGTCGGCTCTGTCAAGCCCAGCGCATTGATGCGGCGATCGATGGTCTCGATCGATTGCGACATCGTCTGGTCGCGGATTTCCGTGGCCCGCAGCCCGCGCATCGTCAGCATGTAGCTGGACGGCCTCGCCCGCAGCTGGAGCCATATCCCACGAGCGCGACAACTGATCGTTCACCAGATCGCGAAACGGCGACAGCTGGTCCGACGGAATGTTGCGCACCAGAATGTGCGTGTCATCTACTCGCCGTACCTCGTCGTAGCGAATATTTTTCTGACGCATCTGCGTCGTCAGCCGCTCCACCGTCTGATCCGTTTCCTGCGCCACCGCTTCTTGCGTCTGCACCTGCAACACCAGGTGCGTCCCGCCTTGCAGGTCCAATCCCAGCTTGATCTGATGACTGAAGTTATCCTTCAATTGCGCCAGCGAGGTGGGGAATACCGGAAGACCGATCAGTCCGTAGATGCAGCCAACTATGACCAGGACAATAAAAATCGCTTTCCACTTCAGGTTGGGATTCATGGTTAGAAGTTCTTGACCCGCCCGACGACGAGTTCACCCTGGATTCGAAATCCTGCGCAGGAGCCGCCGCTACTTCGCATCTTCGATCGCCTCCACCTGCGTAATCGCGGAGCGCGCGATCCGAATCTTCACCGGCGACGATCCCGTGTCCGCAATCTTCAATATCACCGTGTCGCCATCGAATCCGTTAATGGTGCCGTAGATGCCGCCATTGGTGATCACTTTATCCCCGGCCTTGAGCGCGCCCAGCATCTCCTGCAATTTTTTACGCTGTCGCTGCTGCGGAAGAATGAGCATCACGTAGAAGATGCCCATCACCACCACCATCATAATCAACGGGCTGCCCAGCGCCCCGCCCAAACCGCCTCCGGAAGCCTGCATCAGCATCATGGCAATTGCGGTCGACATTGTTGCTGTTCCCACCAATCCTTAGTTGTAACTCTCCGCCCCTAAGCTGATCCACCACCCGCTGTCATCTCGAAGATAGCAGCAGCGAGCCGCGGGCGGTTTCCCCGCTCTCACCTGCTCGATAATTCTCTTCTGGTGGTGCCGCGCGGGGCGACCCGCGCGCTGCTCGAATGCTCGTCCTTGACCCACTCAGGCCGGACCCGCGGCATAGCGCGCGCGCATCGCAGATGAGAATTTCGCTAGGTTCCCAAACCCGATAGCCTCGCGGATTTGCCGCATTATGTCAAGGTAAAAGTGGACATTATGGTGGGTCGCAAGGATCGCCGCGGTGATCTCTCCCGCTGCAAAAAGATGCCGTAAATATGCGCGCGTATAGCGCTTGCACACCGCGCACGAACACGTCGGATCGATGGCTCGCTGATCCTCTGCATACCGCGCATTCTTGATCAGCACGCGCCCTTCGCTCGTGTACAAACACGCATGCCGCGCCGCGCGCGTCGGCAGCACGCAATCCATCATGTCGATGCCCAGCGCCACGTAATCGGCGATCTGTTCCGGCCGCCCCACTCCCATCAAGTAGCGCAGTTTCTCGCGCGGCAATTCCGCCGTCGCCACGCGCGGTCATCTCGCACGTCATCTCATGCGGCTCGCCCACCGCCAGCCCGCCTACCGCATAGCCCGGGAAATCAATCTCCAGAAGCTGCCGTGCACTCTGCCGCCGCAAATCCGCAAACGTCGCGCCCTGCACGATCCCAAACTGCCATTGCGGCAAATCGCCATTCCGCGTCGCGCATTCCAAAAAATAATCCCGCGCCCGCCGCGCCCACTTCGTCGTTCGAATTACCGCAGATTCTGCCGCCTCTCGCGGCGCCGGCGTCTCAATGCACTCATCGAGCACCATCGCAATGTCAGAACCCAGCGCCAGCTGGATCTCCGCCGCCTTCTCCGGCGTCAACAAATGCTCCGACCCGTCCAGATGCGATCGAAATCGCACACCTTCGTCCGTGATTTTGCGCAACTCGGAAAGACTGAAGACCTGGAACCCACCGGAATCCGTGAGTATCGCGCGCGGCCACGCCATAAAGCGGTGCAGACCGCCGAGCCGCCGGATGACTTCATGTCCCGGCCGCAGATATAAATGATAGGTATTCGCTAGAATGATTTCCGCGCCCAGCTCTTCCAGCGCGCCCTGCGTCAATCCCTTAACCGTCGCCGCCGTGCCCACCGGCATGAAGAACGGCGTCTCCACAGTCCCATGCGGCGTCGTCAATTTCCCGCGCCGCGCACCCGTCGCATCCGTTTCCGCAATCTCAAACGAAAAATTCACCCGGCCAGTGTATCAGGCAGCAAAGTGGCACAGCCATTTCCGGCTGTGCATTCACCGAACTCATTGTCGGCGCGCATCTTTCCGTTTCGCTCCGTGAACTCTGCGCACTCTGCGGTAAATCCCGGTTTTCATTCCCTCATGAAAATATAAACGCGCGCCCCACTTTCAACACCACATAGACCGCCCACACCGCAAACGCGATCGTAAACGCCTTTCCGCCCCGCAACTTCCGCGGATTCGTCGCCGCAAATCCAATCGCCAGCAAAATCAAAGTCCAAAAAGAAAACAGATCGAGCGAAGTTCCCAGCGCCATCAACCACTTCGGCGCGTCATCCGGCAAAAACGCCCCCACATTCGCGGCAATCGGATTGTCCAGATCCACCGTCCCGTACGGCTTCAAATACAAAATCAGCAAATACAAAACGCTGCTGACCAGCCCGGTGAGAAATGCATGCGAAGTAATCCCCAGCGAAGTCTTGAAGTTCGTATTCGCGCCACCCAGCAAGTTGTAAGCACCCCACATCACCAGCGCAACGATGAACATAACCGCAATGGGCGCCACCAACCCGATCGCATACGTAAACGGCGGTGCGAATTTCGCGCCACCTTCAATCCGCTGCTCCTTCTGCTCGGCCGTCAAATTCGCGGTGCTGGGATTCTTCTCCATCTGCGCGCCTATATATTGTCGCCAGTTAATCCGCTGATTGATTCCCACGCAGACCACAAAACTCAATGCCGTCACCAGAATCGCCGGCAAAATCCAGCTCGGCTTTCGCACGATGTCTTCAAACGTAGCCTTCGGCGAGAAAAACACCCCCATCACACGACCGAATGGACTGATCGCCGCCTGCCCTTCACCAACCGGAACACTCGCACTAGCCATCACACACTCCTCCACCAAAGAGTACCAACGAACATGATCCTACTTCCTTCGTCCAATCTCCTCTACGCGCGGCCGTGAGAGCAATTTCATCACAACAAACCGAGCGTCGAGATCCCCGCACCAAACTCCTGGAATTCCCGGCGGCGCCCGCGCGTACGATTGCGTGGTTCGCGCTCTTCAATAAAGTTTCCTTCGTTCAACATTTTTGTTCTCTGAGACCAGTCACGTTGCACAAATCACATGTAAACCCTCCTTGCATACCGCAAATCTAGTACACGTCCGTAGGCGCATCACCATGTACGAAGAGCAAGCCGACGGGCAAGTACAGCGCGCCAATCTCCGCCACGATTTTATATCGCGTGGTCTCAACGAAATTTCGCGACACTTCAATCGGCGCGTACAGCGGCAGAAAACACCTTCGCCATCCCGTTCTCCGACAAAATTTCATATCTACTCCTCGCATCTTCGAAAAAACTGTATCTAAATCCGCGAATCAGAATTCTTTAGCTCTCTCAATTCCGCGAAGCTCTTTACTTTCAACACTACTCTTCCCCTTCTTTTCGGCACGCCGATTGCCCTCCCGACAGCACACCTCACTCGGGGTGGGGATCTTCTCACGTGGAATTTTTCTATCGGAGGAACGTTGTGACTCGATTTTTTCCTGCAACCTATCTGCGCCTGATGGCCATCAGCCTGGCCCTCGCCCTTACAGCACTGCTTCCTGCTCTCTCTTCCGCCCAGCAAGGTACTACCTCCATCATCGGCGACGTCACCGACCCGCAAGGCGCCGCCATTACCGGTGCCAAAGTTGTTGCCTCGGATCCGGCCAGCGGCGTCACCCGCGAAGCCAACACCGATGAACAAGGCCACTACCAATTTCTGTCGCTGCAGCCCGGCACCTACGTCATCCGCGTAAGCGCCACCGGCTTCCGCAATGCCGAAACCTCCAAAATCGAGGCGCTGGTCAACACTGCTCCACGCATCAACATAAAAATGGAGCTCGGCTCCGTCGCCGACACCATTACCGTCACCGAAACCGTCGGCGCTGTGGTGAACACCACCGACGCCAGCCTCGGCAATGCCTTTGACGCCACCCAGATTCTCGCGCTTCCTTTTGAAGGTCGCGACGCTGCCGGCGTTCTCAGCCTCCAGCCCGGTGCCACGTTCGTCGGCAACAATGTTGACGATAACGTGGACACCCGCAATGGCGCTCTCAACGGCGGCCGCAGCGATCAGGCCAACATTACCCTCGATGGCGTCGACAACAATGACCAGGTCCGCGGCACCGCCTTCACCGGCGCCGTACGCTCCACGCTCGACTCCATTCAGGAATTCCGCGTCACCACCGCGGGCGATAACGCCGACCAGGGCCGTTCCTCCGGTGGTCAGGTCTCCCTCGTCACGAAGAGCGGCACGAACACCTTCCACGGCTCGCTCTACGAGCAGCATCGTCCCACCATCACCGCCGCCAACGACTGGTTCAACAAGCACGCGCAACTAAATAGCGGCGAACCCAACACGCCGGGCAAAATCATTCGCAATACTTTTGGTGGCGCACTGGGCGGACCCATCATCAAGGATCGGCTTTTCTTCTTCGGCACCTACGAAGGGCAGCGTCTCGCAGAAAACCAGCAGGTCAACCGTAATATCCCCACTCCCAACTTGCAGGATGGCGTCATTCTCTATCCCTGCGCCGATCCAACCGCCTGCCCGGGTGGTGACAACGGCTTACCTCCGGTCGTCGGCCTCAGCGGCCAAACCTACACCTTTGCCCCTGGCACCAATGGCGTCGGGCCCGCTCAAATCAAAATGATGGATACCGGCTGCCTGGTCACCGGCACCTGCACCCCCGCCACCAATGGCGTAAATTCCGCCGTCATCAGCCAGGTGTTCAGCAAGTATCCGACGGCCAACTCCCAGAATTGCGCCAATGCCGATGGTTTCAACATCGCCTGCTATACCTTTTCCGCGCCCAATCCACAGCGGCTCAACACCAGCATCGCCAAGATCGACTACAATCTCACCAAATCCGGCACCCACCGCATCTTCGCCCGTGCCAACTATCAGGTTGACTCCAAGTCTCAGCCCCCGCAGTTTCGCGGCGATCCACCAAATAACACCATACGTGATACCAGCCGCGCCATTGCCGTGGGCTACACTGCGGTCCTTTCCAACACTTTGATCAACAGTTTCCACTATGGCCTGACGCGGCAAAGTCAAGACAACCTCGGCATCGAAGGCCAGCCAATCGTCAACTTCCGCTTCCTCGACGATTTGCAACCCAGCGTTCTCTCCGCCTCTCCTTCAACCTCGTTCACCACAAAATTTCACATTCCCGTTCACAACATCGTTGACGACCTGACTTGGACCAAGGGCCGCCACACCCTGCAGTTCGGCACCAACATTCGTCACATCAGCAATGTGCGCGCTACTGATGCCGCCAACATCACCTTTGCGACCACCAACCCGTTTTGGTTGTCGGGCGGAGCCGCCGGAAGCGGCGGCAGCATGGATCCAGCCGCGTTTGGTCTTCCCGCGGTCGATCCCAACAATTCCACGACCTATGACATTGCGGCCGTCAACCTTCTCGGCCTCATTCCACAGGTCACTGCGCAATACAATCGCACTGCGCAAAACGTCCAGATTCCACAAGGCGCGCTCGTGCCCAAGGATTTTCGCTCCTGGGAATTCGATTGGTATGCACAAGACTCGTGGCACATCACTCCGAACCTGACTCTTACCGCTGGTCTTCGCTACTCATTGCTCCAGCCCATTTACGAAGCCAACGGCAATCAGGTCTCGCCTGACTTCAATCTGAATAACTACGTCACCGAGCGCGCCCAGGCCATGAACCAGGGCCAGACCGTTGATCGGATCATCAGTTACTTGCCCAGCGGCAAAGTGAACCACGCAGCCGACCTATGGCCTTACGACTACAAAGACCTCGGCCCCCGCATCGCGCTCGCCTATGCCCCCCATGCTTCCGGCGGTCTGATGCATGCCCTGTTCGGCGATGCTGGTAAGTCCTCCATCCGTGCGGGTTTCGGCATCGTCTACGACCACTTTGGTCAGGCGCTGACCGAAACTTTCGATACCAACGGCGCTTTCGGTCTCGCCACCGTTGTCAGCAACCCGGCTTCGGTCCAGACTTTCGATGGCAGCGTCCGCTTCACCGGACTGCATGACATCCCGGTTGCCAGCCCCGATGGCCTGCTGACCAACCCGGCACCCACGGCTCCGTTCCCGTACACTCCACCGGTCAGCACTCTGGGCAATCCGCTGCAACAGATCACTTCCGGATTCGATACCCAACTCAAGACCCCCTATTCGGAAGTTCTAGACCTTTCCGTCACTCGTGAACTGCCCGGTGGCTTTGTGTTTGAAGCCTCGTACGTCGGTCGCTTCGCGCATCGTCTCTTGCAGTTGCGAGACTTGGCAATGCCACTGGACCTTAAGGATCCCAAGTCCGGCACCGACTACTTCGCCGCCGCCACCGCTTTCGCCAAGCTGGCCAACAACAACACCCCCGTTGGTTCAGTCGCTCCCATCGCCTACTGGGAAAATCTCTTCCCCAGCGCCGCCGGTGTCACCGACGTTTGCAGCGGTGCCCCTGGTCAGGCATCCGTCGCCAATCCGACCGCCACGCAAGCGATGTATTCGCTCTTCTATTGCAATTGGGGCCCAGACACGCTCGGCGCCACCAACTTCACCAACATTTTCGACTCTTTCTGCTTCCCGGCGTGCGCCAATATCAACGGCGTCGACACTCCCTACGCTCTCTATAACAAGGAGTTCTCCGCCCTGTATGCCTGGTCCAGCATTGGCACCAGCGCCTATAATGCTGGACAGTTCAGCCTCCGCAGCCGTCCATCGCACGGACTCCAATTCGACTTCAACTACACGCTGTCGAAATCGCTCGACATCGGCTCGGACGCCGAGCGCGTCGGTCCTTTCGGCGGCCTGAGCGCCATCATCAATACTTGGGACCCTAAGCAGCTTCGAGGTCCTTCCGACTTCGACGCTCGCCACCAGATCAACGCCAACTGGGTCTACGACATGCCCTTCGGCCACGGTCGCAAATGGGGTTCCGGCTGGAATCGATTCACCGACTCTGTGATCGGCGGCTGGCAGCTCAGCGGCATCTATCGATGGACCAGCGGCTTCCCCTTCAGCGTGGATGCTGGCGGCACCTACAACACCAACTTCCAGCTCGAAGGTAAGGCGGTTGCCACTGGAAATCCGAAGCAAAAGCTGTCATTCCCCGGTGGCGAGCCGTTTGCCTTTGATTTCGGCTCCGCCGATCCGGCCAGCTTCTTCCGCCTGCCGTACCCTGGAGAATCCGGCCAACGCAACAATTTCCGCGGCCAAGGCTTCTTCGGCATCGACATGGGCGTAAACAAGACGTTCCGCTTCACCGAACGCCACACGCTCCGTTTCAGCGCCTACGCCTATAACCTGACCAACTCCGTGCGCTTCGACGCCGCCACGCTCACCAACAACAGCGCGTTCACCAACCCGACCAGCATCGGCCTCTACTCTGGCACCCTGACCAAGCCCCGTGTAATGGAGTTTGCCCTCCGTTACCAGTTCTAGTCGGGCGTAGCCCTAAGACAAGGCAAGACGCCAAGGCTCGGAATTCAAGATCCTTGGAGTGGCACGCGGGCTCCCGGAGCGTTCAGCCGGGAGCCCCTGTTTCTTCTACTCCCGGCTTTGTCTTGATCTCGCAGGCGCTTTTCTGCTTTTCTCTTGACATTTAGAAGCAATATGGTAACATTCTCAGCTGGTAAAGCCACGTAAAGCGCCGGGACATTCCCGGCGCTTTTTCTTTTATCTCTCATCCTCTGCACGAACTTCGCCCTACGAAGAATCAACAACTTACGCACTCTTTTGTCGTTCTGTCAGAGTAGTTTTAACCCTAAAACGTCTGCAATGAGCAGCTTGCGCACTCTTTAGCCAAATCACCGGGGGTGGGGGGAAATGCGAACAGGAGGCGAAACTCTGCCGAAAATAGGGGAGATTTCGTTACCTGCAGGCGTGGTACTACGCTTTCACTGGTACTTCTGCAGAAATCGTCGGCACCGCCGTCGGCGCTTTTGCTCCCAGCAGGTCCACCATGATCTGGTTCAGCTTCGCCCTAAGCTGGTAGCGCTCGTGCGCTCGCGTGATGTACCTAACGTCGATTTGCACGCCGCCGATCACCGGCTTCACGTTGATAGCTGGCGCCGCCGACAGCGATTTCAGATCGCGAGACTTGGCTTGGCCCTTCCATTCGTGCTCGGCTTCTTGCGCGCTCTCGGAGGTCGTTTCCAGCACCTTCTTCTGAATCGCGTTGACCACCGGATACGGATCCTGCCCCGACGGCAGCACCAGTTGGATCTCGTCCCACAGCCATTGCCCGGAAGTCGAAAAGTTGAAGTAGTGCCCTTCGATGGCAAAACCATTCGTAAACGTCACGCGGCGCCCGGTAGGATGCCCGGAGTCCGTCCAGTTTCCCGTTTCCAGCAGCACCGTGTGGAACATGCCCAGCTCCACGACCTCACCGGTCACGCCGTTAATCTCCACCCAATCGCCGAGCCGAATGCCGTTCTTGCCCATGAGCACAAACCAGCCAAGGAAGCCTACGATAAAATCTTTCAGCGCCACGGTGAGTCCCGCGCCTGCCAGCCCTAGGAACGTGCCGAGATTCGGCGGCGGTCCAAAAATCACCAGGAGGATCAGCACCACCGCCAGAATCTGCAAACTCACTCGCGTCGCCGAACGCAGCGTCTCCAGCTGACGCCGATCGAGCTTGGTCCGCGCCAGCAGATTGGCAATCCAGCCATCGATAAACAGTCCGATCAGCGCGATCGCCAAAATGATCGCCAGGCTTTTCAGCACCCCATTCAGCACCGACGCGCTGCTTGCCCGCGACCACGCCAATCCATTGCGCGTACACACCGGCAAGTTCCTTCTGGTCGTCCACGCGCTTATCGTACCCGGCGAGCTTTTTCTGCAACACCGCGCGATCCTTGGTCGATTGCACTACGGCGCTGGCGTCATTGTCGTTCCACGCGATTCGCGCCGAGGGAGCCAACGCGCCACCATTTGCATTCGATCCGGCCTTCGATTTCGCCGTCTGCAATTGCTTGTCGAGGGCTTCGTGCTGAGCCGAAAACGTATCGGCAAGCCCATCGGCTTCTGCCTTCGCCCGCCACAGCAGCAGCTGCTTCTTGTGCAGCGCCCACCACTGCGTAACTTTGTGGACCAGCCCGCGCTCATCCTGCGAAGTCGCGGCGGCCGCCAAAGCGGCTTCCGTAGCCTTCGTAGAAGCTTCGTGCTCTTTGACCATCGCCTGAATGCGGTCCTGCGGATCGCCGCCGGCACGAATCAGATCCTGCTTGGCGTCATCAACTTCGTCCTTATCAAGTTCCTGCTGCGCGTTCGCAATTTCCAGCTGATCGTCCAACGAATCTTTGGCTTTGCCCGAGGCTTTCGCAACGGCTGCGGTCAGCTGCGCTACCTGCGCTTGATCGCTCGCTAGCGCCTTTTCTGCCTTCTGCAGCCGCTCCTGGATCTCTTTTGCTTCCGCGCTGAGCGGCGGAGGATGCTGGGTTACATCTCGCAGCGTCGTCGTAAAAGCGATATCCACTTCGTGATCGGCGAGTCGCAGCGCGTCCTGTGCATGCGCGCGCTCTTCCGGCAGCGTCACCAGCGTAGCCAGCTCCTGCGCCGTCTTCAGTGGAGTTTGATCTACGGTAGGCTGATTCGGCGATGTCGCCGCATTCGCTACACTCGGCTCGCCGGGAGCGCTGGGCAGCGTAACCGCGGGCGGCTCTGTCCGGAAGATGGCGTAGCCCGTGCCCGCCAGCAACACCAGCAGCACCACCGCGGCGATTGTATGGATTGATTTCATTCGTAGTTGCCGGGCTTTCTTCGGATTGTATTACACTCTGCACACGATGGAAGCAACACCCAGCTTGCGGTTGCCATCATCAATTTTCGGCGCGCTGATCGTTTATGGCGCCTTGCAGGGATATCACTATGCCGCCAGGCTGCCGGATATTCTGGCGACGCATTTTGGCGGACGCGGCCAGCCGAATGGTTGGCAGACCCACTCAGCTTTCTGGGCCACAGAGACCTTTGTTATCGCATTGGCGACGGCGATCGGCTTCGGCGTACCGGCCATCCTGAACGCCATTCCTGTTTCGCTGATCAACGTCCCGAACAAGGAGCATTGGCTGGCGCCGGAACGCCGCGGAAACACTATTACGTATTTCCGCGCGACGTTCGCCTGGTTCGGCTGCGGCCTGCTCGCATTTCTTCTCTTCGTAAACGAGCTAGTCTTCCGCGCCAACCTGACAACGCCGCGCCAACTAAACACGACGGCCTTCGTCGCCGCCCTTTTCGTCTTCCTGGGTTTCACAGCAATCTGGACCGTGCGCCTGATCTCTCGATTTTCTAAGGAGGAAATAAGTCAGGGTCAGCGTTCGCCAGCGGATGGTTTGAAACAATGAAGAAATCTCTAATCGTCATAGAAGGCCAGGCCGTGCCCGAGCCGCACACATATTCCGCTTACGTTGAACTTCCGGCCTGATACACGAGCGTCGATAAGAACAAAAGTTCCACTGATTCCATGAAATAAAAAACGCCTCCGACGTCGGAGGCGTTTTTTACTATTTCGACTGCAGATCTTTCTAGAGGTAATCGCGCGACGGACCTTCCAGGAAGGCGCGCAGTTTGCGCGATCGTGACGGATGGCGCAGCTTGCGCAGCGCTTTCGCCTCGATCTGGCGGATGCGTTCGCGAGTAACCGCGAACGACTGGCCGACTTCTTCGAGCGTATGCTCGCTGCCATCATCCAGACCAAAACGCATCTTGATGACTTTTTCTTCGCGCGGCGTCAGCGTCTTCAACACCGAAGAAGTCTGTTCCTTCAGATTCAGGTTGATCACCGCATCTGACGGTGAGACCACGGCCTTGTCTTCGATGAAGTCGCCGAGATGCGAATCTTCTTCCTCGCCGATCGGTGTTTCCAGCGAGATCGGTTCCTGTGCGATCTTCAAAATCTTGCGCACCTTGGACACCGGAATGTCCATGCGCTTGGCGATTTCTTCGCTGGTCGGCTCGCGCCCCAATTCCTGCACCAATTGGCGGCTGGTGCGCACCAGTTTGTTGATCGTCTCGATCATGTGCACCGGAATACGAATGGTGCGGGCCTGATCGGCGATCGCGCGGGTAATGGCCTGGCGAATCCACCACGTGGCGTAGGTGGAGAATTTATATCCGCGGCGCCACTCGAATTTATCGACCGCCTTCATCAGGCCGATGTTGCCTTCCTGAATCAGGTCGAGAAATTGCAAGCCGCGGTTGGTGTATTTCTTCGCGATGGAAACGACCAATCGAAGGTTGGCTTCGATCAATTCCTTCTTGGCCTGTTCGGCTTCCGCCTCACCGCGATGGATGATGGTCAGCGTGCGCTTGAGTTCGGTCAGCCCGACTTCGCTGGCCTCCTCGATGTCTTTCAGTTCGACGCGACGATTGCGCAGTTCCTTACGCGCTTCCGCGGCGACATCGCCTTTGGCCACATCGACTCGGCGCTCGAGGCGCCCGGCTTCGCGCTCCAGCGACTGCAGGCGCTCGACGGTGCCGCGCATCTTGTCGATCAACCGCTTCTTCTCGAAGGGATTGAAATCGATGTCGCGAACGGCGAGGGAAATTCCGACGCGCGTGCGCGCTACATCCCACTTCGCGTGAATCCACGAACGCTTCTTGGCCTTCGGTGTTTTTTCGAGCTTGATGGCCTGCTTGAGGCCGGTGTCGTACAGCTTCGCGATCTTCTCAATGTGCTTGAGCGTCTGCTTCGTCTTGTTCGCGATTTTTTCTTCGGTCAGCTCTTCATCGTCGAATTGGACGATTTCCTTGATCGAGCGGCCGCCCTTGCGCAGATCGTCGCCAACCGCAATCAGTTCCTTGATGACGATCGGCGAACGCGTAACCGACTTCATCACCACAAGCTGGCCGCGTTCGATGCGCTTGGCGATGGTAACTTCGCCTTCGCGCGTCAGCAGTGGAACGGTGCCCATCTCGCGCAAATACATGCGCACGGGATCGTTGGTTTTTTCCAGTGAACCTGGGGTCAGGTCAAGATCGCTCTCGCCTTCGTGCGCGTCTTCCTTCGACGGGCTGTCGCGATCGCCTGCTTCCGTGGATACTTCCACCGCGCGCGCCGCTTTTGCCGACGCCTGATCTTCGTAGATCTCGATGCCGTTGCGCTCGAACGTGGTGAGAAGGTCGTCGATTTCCTCCGACGAATGCACTTCTGCCGGCAGGGAATCGTTTACTTCGTCATACAGCAGGTATCCGCGCTCTTTGCCGACGGCAATGAGCTGGCGTACTGCATCATATTTTTCTTCAAGACCCACTACAGCCACAAAATCCTCCCGCAATCTGTCGGCAAAGCCGCAGAAAAGCGCACATGTACAACGAGACGCATGGGATCGGGTGGGATACAGGCAGTCTGACGCGCTCGCGCAGATCGGAGAGAAAATCCCTCAGAAAAACGCATGTGTGATGGCCGCTTTGCGGTCAATCGAAACGTCGTGTGAAGCCCTCTGCGCCGCCGCGCTTACTGCCGCCCGCCCCGCTATCGCCCGGGTCTCGCCGTCCCCGTGCTTCCGGCTGCCGCTAACTACAAACTTTAGATGCAGTTAGAGGCTGAACCGTTACCCCTAAAACCCTATTACGCTACACGTTTAAGTCGGTTGGCGTCAACAACTTAATTGGTGGAAAAGTGTGGAAGACCTGAACGTCATGAGAATGCCCCTGTCGGCAGAAGCTGCACGCCTCCGCGATGTGCTCTCGCGCTCCCGGCACACTCGATGACCGGCTGAGCGAGTCGCTTCCCACAACTGGAAGCCAACGGCCCAACAGGCTCAAGCCTGAGCCCGCGGAATCCGGCAGTTGTTCTCGTTCGACACCTTTTTGCTTGACCCTCACGTTACGTCAGGCCGGAGAATGGAAACCGATACGAGGCAAAATCGATGGCTTACACCGTCAAACAATTGGCCGTGCTGTCGGGCGTCACCGTGCGCACGCTTCATTTTTACGATGAAATGGCGCTCCTGAAGCCCGCATACAGCAAGGCCAACCGATACAGAATCTACGAAGAGCCACAAGTGCTCATGCTGCAACAAATCCTCTTTTACCGAGAGCTGGGCTTCGAGCTCAAGCGCATCAAGGAAATCCTGAGCCAGCCAAAATTCGAAAAAGTCACCGCTCTCAAATCCCACCGGCAGATTCTAGAAAAGAACGCCACGCGGACACGCACGCTGATTGAGACCATCGATAAAACCATCAGCCACTTGAAAGGAGAAAAGAAAATGACAAGTAAGGAGATGTTTGTGGGCTTCAGCATCGGCGCAGGAAAAGACCGGTTCAATGATGGGTTCAACCGCCATGGCACGACGATTGATTGCAAGCTGTCGGGAAAGGACACCGCTGGCGCAATGTGTGTTTTGGAGGTGAACAACACCGGATGGCCGCGCCACCTCAACCCCGACCAGGACGAATGGATTTACGTCGTTGACGGTGAGGTGGAGTTGGAGATTAACGATAAGCGGCTCCGCCTCGGACCTCGTGAATCGATGTTTATCCCACGCAACATGGAGCACGCGTGGGCAGGCGTCAGCGCCCCAACCAAGATCATCAACACCTACCAACCGGCTGGCCAAATCGAGGAATTCTTTCAGGTGTTGGCCAAATTCAAAGACCTGCCGACGCGCGAGCAGGCGATTGAGAAAAGCTACACCGCCAAACAAAAAGACGGATTAAAGCGAGTGTTCGAGGCCCATGGCATGATTGTGACTGGGCCACCACTCGACGTTCCTTCAAACGGAAAGTAAGAGACGACAGGAGAATCACTCAGGTTGTGTAAGGAGGTTTTCACGTCCGGCATTTCGGAGGCATGAGCGGCCGCGCCTTCGTGCTGCATCGCCATAAGTCCCAATCAACACTAATCGGGAAGCTTCCGCAGGCGATATTCGACCAAAATCAACTTTACCGGTAACCCGACTTATCAGGACTTAGCCACGCCAATTCTTCTTTGCAATTCACATGCCTACTTCAGTTTCGCGTACTCCGCACTAGCTGCGATGAATATCGGAGTGTTTGAGTCGGCGTCTTTCCAGAGGTCGAGGAATGCTTTGTATGCCGTTTTGGCTTTTGCGGAGTCGCCCTGCATGGCATTTGCCCGGGCTAGGCCGAGATGCGCAAGAGCTCCGATAGCGTTCAATCCTATCCCGCGCTTTGCAATGATTTTCTGGAACTCGATCGCCGCCTTATTTCCTTCATGTGTCGCCAGATATACTTGGCCGCGTACGTAAACAGCAGACAGAAGCCCCTCCGCCTATTCCCAGTTCGTATGGGGCTGCGGTCAGCAGAGAGTCGAGGGCCTTGGAAGATTGCTTGCGGTTGAGAGCAAGTTGCGCACGCAGAGTTGGCAGCTGTTTGAACTGGACCATGGTATCTTCCGGAAACCGTTTTGCTAAATCGTCAGACAAGGACTGCGCCGCCGCCGTGTCTCCGAGGACAGCAAGTGCAAAAGCCGATTGGAACTGGACGTCACGGCCAGTTGAGAGCTTGAGCGCCGCTGCGGTCCGTAGCCTGGCTTCAGTGGGATTGCCGTTTAGGGATTCGCGCAACGCCGCTGAGGCTTCATAGCCCGCGGCCGTTTCTTTTTGATCCGCATGCTGAGCCGCAAGCACGGCGCGACGCGAAAATTCGCGGGCTTTTCTTAACTGTCCCCAATAGGCAGTCACGTCAGCCTCGTAAGAGAACATCAAGTCTTCCACTCCCGGCTTGCCGGTCGCCCAAACCACCTGTTGCGTCATGCCTTCCAGGTCGTTTTTTAAGCAGGCCAGCCAGTACATGACGAAATGCAAGTTTGGAGTATTGAGCTTTTTCGCCCACGCTTCTTCAATCGTGGCTCGTGCATCTTCCAGGCGGTCAAGAGCGAAATAGCCGATACCGAGATTCTCATAATTATTACCGCTCTCGGGGTAAAGGCGGAGTGCCTCCTGATCTTCCGCCAGCGATTTGTCGTACTGTCCGACAAGCAAATAAATAATGCTGAGATTGGTAGGCGGGACGAAATCTCTGGGATAGGTCTGAGCCCACAGTTCGTAAGCCTGGCGCGCCCTATTCAGGTCACCCAGAACAAAGTGATAGTAGAAAGCCTCAATGCCTAATTTCTCGCGCTCACTGACAAATTCGCGCAGTTCGTAAGCTTTGCGCGCGTTCTCTGCCGCCAAGGTAGTCTCGCCGAGGTTGTTGTAGCTAACACCCAACAAGTCATAAGCCAACGCGAATTTTGGATCGAGATGGATCGCGCGCTGGGTGAAGTCCACCGCCGCGCGATTGTCGTCTCTTTCCACCAGCGCTTTTACTCCCAGGCTGTAAGCTTTCAGCGCCTCCAAAGAAGGTGTGGTTGCTTCCTCCAACGGCGTAGCGTACTTCTCCACTGAGCGGCGCGATTCGCCGAGCCTAGTGCGCAGGTTTATCGCCGCACTGCTAAGCGCGTGGAGCATCATTTCCTTGGTCGGGGACTGTTCTTGCGCTTCCGCAAGCACGTCTCCGGAGTTGCAGTTTACCGCCCGTAGGCCAACCACATATTGGCTGCCCAGCCCGACGATTGATCCGCTAATCATGGCCTTGCTGCCCATGCGCTGGCAGACCGCGCGTGTAACTTCCGGTGTTAAGCGCTCCCCGGGCGAACGGCCCATGAGCTGCAAAGTGTCATTTATTCTCGTGGGAGAAACTAGGTCCAGGAACGGTGATTGCCCCAACTGCACGGAGAGGCCTTGTTTAAGAGTCTCGTCGAAAAGCGGATCGTTCGTTTTGTTGTCGAAATCGGAGAGGACGATACTGTCTTTGTCGGTTAGCAGGTTGGCTCGAGCCTGGCTTTGATGTGAACGATAGTAGAGAGTGCCCGTGACAAGGACACCTCCGAGCAGCACGGGGAGCGCAATCTTCCAAACCTTGCTCGCGTAAGCGGCAACGCTTCCTCGCACGTCGATCGCTGCCGAGCTTGTGATGGACCCCTGCCCGCTTTGCAAATCGCGCTTTAGGCGCTGCAAGTCGGTGCGCATATCGCAGGCATGCTGGTAACGGAGATTACGGTTCTTTTCCAGCAATTTGTTGATAATTTCTTCGAGCTTTAAAGGGATTTCGTTATTCAGCCGGACAGGCGGCACCGGAGCCTTATTCAGGATGGAATTAAAAATGGACGCGGAGGTGTCTCCTTTAAAAGGCAGTGTTCCGGTGGCCATCTCATAAAGTACAACTCCAAACGAGAACAGATCGCTACGCGAATCTAAATCCGTGCCCAGAGATTGCTCGGGGGACATATATGCAAGCGTTCCCAAGGTGTCGCCGGGACTGGTCAAGTGTTCGGGGTCGATTTCGTTGGACGCCACGGTTGTCTGATCGGCAGACGCGGCTGTTGTTCGGCTGATTTTTGCCAAGCCGAAATCGAGAATTTTTGCGTGGCCGCGCTCGCCAACGAAAATATTTGCCGGCTTGATGTCCCGGTGGGTGATGCCTTTCGCGTGTGCAGCATCGAGGCCATCAGCTAAGTCAATCGCCACGTCCAGCAACCCTTCGAGAGGCATGGGCCGACCAGCGAGAACGTGTTTTAGCGTTTTGCCTTCCAGATACTCCATGGCGATGAATGCTTTGCCCCCCTCTTCGCCGATGTCGTGGATGGTGCAAATGTTGGGATGATTTAGTGCTGAAGCGGCCTTGGCTTCTCGGCGGAAACGCTCCAGGGCCTGGGGATTGTTGGCGACATTGTCTGGAAGAAACTTCAGCGCGATGAAGCGGTCCAATCGCGTGTCCTGCGCTTTGTACACCACGCCCATCCCGCCGCCGCCGAGGCGTTCCAGGATCCGATAATGAGAAATTGTCTGGCCGAGCGGGGCCGAAGGCGCCGTCATTGGGCTGCATTCTAGGGGCAAAGTAGCGCACGGTCAACGAACTGACGAACCCAGTTCATGCACCAACTCGCTAAGTCCTGGTAAACGCGCTACTCGGACAAGTGGAAATCGGCCCAAAACCAGTTGTCCGGTAAGCCGACTAATCGAGACCTGCGAGTTATCCGGCGATCAATTCTGAGGAGGCGCGGTCTGCCGTTCATCGATCACGGTGAACCCCTCGGGTATCTCAAACAACTTTAAATCTGGATCAGCCAAAATCAGATTCGTCACGGTGAACGTTTGTGTGCCGATGCGTGGGTCAGAGCGCTTGGAAAGCAAATTGAATCCCAGCTTGGGCGAAAACCAGAACTCCCTCTCGATCGTCATTACTCGATCATTTCCGAACAAGCCTGGATTGTAGTGTTCAGTAACGCGCTTTCCTACAGCCTCGACTCCCGAGACTAGCTGCTTTCCCAAATCCGACCAAACCGTGTCTCCGCTCTCACTAACGTGCTGGCCCGAACTGGTGGGCGCGTAAAAATTGAAGACGGTGCTTGGCGTCGGCGTGTAGTTTACCAACTCGCAGCGCTTCTTTAAATCCAGAGGAAAGCAGCTGTAGAGCGTATGCGTGAGAGGATCCGAAATTTGGATCGCAGTCATACGCGATTGCTGTTTGCCATCTCTCGGTACAAGCAGCCAGCGTTCCATATAGATGCGCCCTTCGGCGTCTCGCGCGATTTTGCGCTTGTTCTCGATAGTGATTGTGCCTCCATCCGCTAGACCGCGTGCCCATACCGTTTCCAGAATCAGCGAGAACGGCGCTCTTGCTTTCGGCGGAACAACAATGCTCTCCAGGGTGTCGCCTCGCGCACCGCCGTCTTCCGCGTATAGTTCCTCCTCTGCCGTTTTTTGCCCAGGAACGCGTGCGCCTGGAACTACTGGCTGGCTCCGGACTCTGCGCAAGCGACATTGCAGGCCAGCCCAATAGGAGGATCGTTAGATAGGAGATAAGAACCCGCATGATTACCTCCCCACCACGCGCCACTATGGCATAACGACAAGTTAGAGGGATGGGTAAAGCTCGTCCTCGGCGGTTTTTGCGGCGGGATAACGGTAACCAGGCACGATGGGAAATTGAACCGTGGCCTAGCGCAATATTCTAGTTGTCCGGTAATCCGACTAACCAGGACTATTCGCTCAAAGGCTCCTTTCAGTGACTCCGGATGAACATCAATGGGATAAAATCGCACCCATGTTGGACCATGGCCACATTTTGATTCTGAGTGCAGTTCTATCTGTTGCAGCGTTTTTTTCTATTCACGCTTGTGAGCCGACGCCTTCGGCAGTGGGCGATCTAGCTTCACAGACTGCAATGGCCGCAGCCCGGCGCAATGCACATCGTATTCGCACGGTGATCCTCCCGGATTGCAGCCTAGCTGCCGAAATCTGCGCTGAATTCGACACTCGGTTGCGCGCGAAACTTGAACAGACGATTCTGGGCGTTCAGTTTGTGACATCTACAGACGCCATTCGCGCAGATGTTCAAATAAACGAAGGGCTCAGCATAGCGGGCGGCATCGAACTTCGCAGTGAAGTCGTTGGCGGAACGCAACTTGAAACCCCTGAGAAGCGATACGTGTGTGCGGCAACCTTTCCCCGCTGTTTAGTCTGTAACCCGCCACTTTTCCCCAAAGAGAAGAAAAACGAGAAGATAGAAGGCACCATGGTGAAACTTCTAGCGACGATCACACCGGACGGGCGGGCAGAGAACGTTACCGTAGTGAAGGGTCTGGACAAGGATCTCGACATAATTGCGATCAAGGCTGTACAAGGGTGGCATTTCAGCGCGGCAAACAGAAACGAGATACCGATCGCTACGCGGGTGCAGCTTGAAGTGGCATTCCGTACCTTTTGATAGTTGAACGCCTAGCAGGCAGATAAGCGTCGAGTTCCGGCAGCGAGCCGTTGCACAGAGCGGACAGGGCCTGATTAACGCGCTAATCGGACAAGTGGAAATCGGCCCAAACCAGTTGTCCGGTAATCCGACTTATCGGGAATTATCTGACTACCGACCAGGTTCTTGCGCTCCGCAAGCGCAACCATCTGGTCGAACTCCGGATGCTTCGTCATGCTGCGGTGACGATGAGCCGATGACGAAGTGATCGGACCCCGTCATTTCCGTATATTCGATCTGCGACCCGTTGACATTCTACAGGGGAAAGCATAATCTTCCAGTAGAATCTCTACAGGAGAGCGCCTTGAGTCCGGAACAGACCAATCTTTTGCAGGGGACGCTGGACATGGTGATCCTCAAAGCCCTGCGCCTCGGTGAAATGCATGGCCTCGGAATCTCTCGCAGGATTGAACAGATATCGCAAGGCACGTTTGTGGTGAAGTCCGGATCGTTATTTCCCGCACTGCGCCGGATGCAGGAAGAAGGCTGGATCAGTTCGGCTTGGGGAGAGTCCGAAACCAACCGCAAGGCAAAGTACTACCGGCTGACGAAGGCGGGCGTGAAACAGTTGGAGGAGGAAACCGCGAAGTGGGAGCGGATTGTGCTTGGGATCTCGCGGACTCTGGAGGCGTCGTGACGAAGAAGCGAAAGTTACGCTGGCTTCCTCGCGCGATCAGTTTCTTTCGGAATGTTACCGGCAGGCAGAAAGACGAACTGGACATTGCGGCGGAACTGAGCGCTCACCTTGATTTGTTGATCGAAGAGAAGCTGCGATCGGGCATGAAGCCAGAGGAAGCGAAACGAGCGGCGCAAATTGAGTTGGGGGGCGTCGAGCAGGTGAAGGAACAGGTGAGAGACGCACGGGCCGGAGCATGGCTCGACACACTCGCACGGGACTCTCGCTTCGCGCTCCGCATGTCGCGGAAGAATCCAGGCTTTACTGCCATCGTCGTTCTTACCCTGGCGCTCGGCATCGCCGCCAATACCACTGTGCTCAGTTGGATCAGCGCTACCTTACTCAATCCGATTCCGGGAGTCGCTCACACCAGCGACCTGGTCACCGTCATGCGCGGCGATCGCAGCGATCATCCCACCCCGCCATTTTCTTATCTCGATCTTCATGACCTCAGCGAGGGCACTCAAACTTTTTCCGCGCTTCTCGGCTATCACGACGACTACATGTCTCTCACGGGCGCCGCAAAGCCCGAGCGCATCTATGGCGCCCTGACCACCGCGAATTATTTTGATGTTCTCGGCGTCCAGGCGATTCTCGGCCGCACCTTTCTTCCCGAAGAAGGAGCGCCGCGCGCCGGCGCTGCAGTGATCGTCATCGGTTACGCCGTTTGGCAGAACCATTTCGCGGGAGATCCGCAAATCGTTGGCAAGACGATTCAGATCAATCGCCATCCCTACACCGTTATTGGGGTAGCCCCGCAGGATTTCACGGGCTGCGCGCCCGGGCTGCGCGCCGAACTGTGGATTCCTCTCTCGATGGATCGTGATGTTTGGGGTGCGGACCGGCCCGCCCATCGCAGCACTTTCTGGCTGAATGTGCTCGGAAAGCTTCGCCCCGGTGTCACGAAGAATCAGGCGCAGGCCGAACTCAACCTGCTCATGCAGGGAATCGCCGAGCGGTTCCCGGAGGATCACCGGGATAGTCCGAACGACATTTCTCTCGACCCCCTTTGGCGCTCGCCCTTCGGCATCAACGGATATCTCTACAAGGTTCTTCCCATGTTGCTGGGGCTCGCCGGGGTCCTGCTCCTGCTCGCCTGTGCCAACGTTGCGGGTCTCCTGTTGGTGCGTTCGGTGGGACGCCGCCGCGAGATTGCCATCCGGCTGGGAATGGGCGCTTCACGCAAACAGATCATCCGGCAGTTTCTGATCGAGAGCCTGCTGCTTGGTCTGCTCGGTGGTACCGCCGCCATAGTGATTACGATGTGTACCTCGCGCAGCCTCGTGGCTTTCTTTCCGCCCAGCTCTCTTCCCCTGACAAACGACGCGCACGTCGATCAACGCGTGCTTTTCGTGACCATTGCGGTTTCCATCCTCGCTGCGATCCTCTTTGGTATTGTTCCGGCCCTGCGGTCTTCAAGCCTGCCGGTGCAATCGGTTCTCAAGGAGGAAGCGACCAGCGTCTCGCTTACGTTGCACAAGTCTCGTCTCTTGAGCGGCCTGGTGGTCGCGCAGATTTCACTCTCGCTCGTTCTGCTGGTCTGCGCGGGACTTTTCACTCGCAGCCTTCAGAAAGCACAGCAATCGGATCCGGGCTTCGAGGCAAATCACCTCCTGCTTGCCTCTTATGAACTCTCGCCGGCTGGTTACACGCGCGCGACTGGTGCGGCGTTCAACCGGCAGGTGCTCGACAGGCTCTCGGCGCTTCCCGGGGTCGAATCCGTGACCTTGGCTGATTTTTCGCCGCTGAGCTTCAGCATCCACACCGACTATCTGCAGATCGAGGGCTACCTCCCACAACCGCACGAATCGATGGAGATCAGCCGAGCGATGGTCGGGCCGAATTACTTTCGCACACTGCGCACCGCCGTGATTTCAGGCCGCGAATTCACCGCAGCGGATACTCAGGGTTCGCAACTCGTTGCCGTCGTCAACCAGGCCTTTGTCGATCGCTATTTGCCCGGTGAAGACCCTATCGGCAAGCAGGTGGCGGACTACTGGGGTAATCGGTTCACCATCGTGGGAGTCGCACGCAACGCCAAATACCGCTTGCTCACCTACCCGGCCGAGCCGGTCATCTATTTTCCGAGTTACCAGGTCTATAGCCCGACACACGACACAACCATTCACCTCCGCACAACCGGCGATCCGATAACCATGGCTTCTTCTGTGGAACAGACCATCCATCAGCTCAATCCGGAGTTGCCGCTGTTCAATGTGAATCCGCTTTCCGTCACCATGCAGCTCGGTACACTTTTTCAACGCGTCGCGGTTACGTTTGCCGGCTCGTTCGGTTTTCTTGCCATGCTGCTCGCCGCCGTCGGCATCTATGGCGTCGTGGCTTACAGCACTCGCCAACGCACGCGGGAAATCGGCATCCGCGTGGCGCTCGGCGCCAAGAAGGAAGGCATCTACCGTCTCGTTCTTGGCCAGGGATTCCGGCTCATACTGGCGGGCCTCGTCGTGGGCACGGTGCTCGCTGTGGCATTCACGCGCTTGCTTAAGGCGCAACTCTTTGGCGTCAGTGAGACCGATGCGATTACGTTTGCCTCTGTCGGGCTGCTTTTGGGAATTGTCGCTCTGCTCGCGTGCCACATCCCCGCCCGGCGCGCCACGCGACTTGATCCGATGGTCGCACTGCGGCACGAGTAACAGTCCAAATCATGATCTCTTTCCACATCGGCGCTGAAGCACACGAACACAGTGCCTGGTAAACGCGCTAACCGTACAAGTGCCCACAGGGAGAGACTGCTCTGCCAAGCAAGCCGAAGCGCCAACTTTAACTACCCAGCAACGGCGGCCCGACTAGCTTCATGCCGTGTCTCTCGAACCGACTTGGATCGTTTACTTTAGCGTCCGGCTTACTAGTCTCCTCGAAGAAGCTTTCAATCCTCGCCGCCGGAGTGAAGGCAAACAACATCCGCCCGGGCTGCTGGCCCAGGTAAGCCCACACGTGCGGGACATTTCTTGGAGCCAAAACCGAATCGCCGGGTTTCAGCCGCAACTTCGTTTCGCCGATCTCCATCACCACTTCGTCGCTACCTTCGACGAAGTAAAACCATTCCTCCTGCTCGTAGTGCGTGTGTCGCGGTGGTCCGCCGCGGACCATATTCCGATTCTCCATGATGAACAGAGCGCCGTTGCTCTCGTTCGTGAGGACTTTGAAGTCCAAATGGCTGTTGACACGTGCGGCCTTGTGCGGCTGCCCGGTGCGATCGGTACCTGCTCTGACGAAGTGAACGGTGCTCTCTTTCTCGTCCGCAAGGGCAGAATAACAACACAACGAAAGGCCAGCGACTACTTTCAGCATCGAACGACGGTCGAGCTCATGCATAAAGAAGTTCCTCCCAACGAACCGTTGCAATGCTAGTTGCACCAGGGTTGTAAGAAAAGCGTCAATTAGTGAAGTATCTCGATAGCGCCCGCAATCCTCAGTCCGGCCATTTGGCGGATCGTGGTCAATCCGTAAGTTAGGACCCAACTCCTGGTAAACGCGCTTACCGGAAAAATGAAAATCGGGCAAAAGCACGTGTCCGGTAACCCGACAAACCAGGAGCTACAACAGTTCGGATATCCGTGATACGGCCAAAATCGCGCGATCGCGCATGGCGACAATCTCCCTATCGTGCGGGTAACTCGACGACCGTTGTGTTGTGATCCTGCATGATCAGCCAGCGTCCCCTGCGCTTGACGACGACGAACGTTCGGATGTGTCGCTCCGCGCCATGCTTTATTCCGTCAGGCGACGTGAAGGGACTCATGATGCTAGTCACAGTTCCTACTGCCACGTCCTGGGTCGCAAATCGGATGTCCATATTTTCGATCGTATCGGTTGTCCCTTTCAGGAACGTTTTGTGTACTTCACGCACGCTTTTGAGTGTTGCTTCACGGTCCCGATCGCGACCTCCGTAGGGATTGATGTGGTTCCAGTCTTCCGTCGCGTAGTCGGCCGGCCCCACGAAACCATCATCAAATGCCTTATAAAATGCCTGGATTGCAGTGCGAACGACTGCTTCGCTGTCGTCGCTCAGCGCCGCACACGGCACCATGAGGAACAGACCAAGAATGACGATGCCAATCGGCTTCATCGGACCCCCTTCATCTCCGTTGATTATCCATTACCACCTCGTAGTCGGTGAAAAATCCGCCGGAGAAGTGGAAATCGGGTGTCCGGAATTCTGGGATCGATTCAATGGCGCGCTGTTGGTGTAAAGTTTCCTGCTAGACGTATAAACGGGGGTCGTATGGGAGCGAGCGCGGTTAGCAAAACGACGATTGAGGCTAAACCCAGTCCGATCGCGATCGAAACCGCACAGACAGCGGTGATCGTGATCGATATGCAGAATGACTTTTGTTCGCTTGGTGGATTGTTTGACCGTGCGGGAATCAACATTTCAGCGGTTCAAAGAGCCGTGTGTCCGATGCGCAAGGCGCTTTCCGCTGCACACGAGGCTAGAATCAAAGTCGTTTATCTGAAGATGGGGTTCAAGCCTGATTTATCGGATCTTGGAGACACGGACTCTCCTAACCGTGTACGTCACCTCCATTTCGGTGTCGGCCAGTCCTGCATTGCACCAGATGGTGGGGAGGGACGATTTCTAATTCGCGACACGTGGAACACGGACATTATTAAGGAACTTAGCCCTCGGCCAGAAGATATCGTGCTCTATAAGCATCGATTCAGCGGGTTCTACCAAACAGAACTCGACAACATTTTGCGGCAGCTCGGAGTACGCAATCTGGTCGTTACCGGATGCACGACGAGCGTTTGCGTGGATTCAACCATCCGAGATGCCATGTTCCGCGACTACCGGTGTGTGTTGCTGGCCGACTGTGCAGGCGAGCCGATCGGTGGCGACTTGCCCCGGAGCAACCATGAGGCCTCGCTACTCACCATCGAAGCAGTGTTCGGCTGGGTATCGAGTTCCGAAAAGTTTATTTCGGCACTGCAAGCTAGTCGCCCAGCGGCAACTGGAATTGAGTGAGACTGTTGGACTTCTGTTGGGGGCGCTTCACAAGGTCTAGGTCCTGGTAAACGCGCTAACCGGACAAGTCCAGTCATGGTACCAACTTTATCCGTTAGCCGACTTCGGGACTTGACCGCGAACTTTGCAGTAGAGTCGTGACGTTAGTGGAGTCGCAATCATGGCGAATCGAAGAGCTCGCGCCGATTTCAATGTCTGTTCGGCGAACTGCCCTGCTTTTCGCATCAGGATAAGGTAGAGGTGTAGATCGAAGTCTCGTGAATTTCAGAATGGGATGACAGTAACCGCTTCACGGAATTTCCAGTAACAATCTAAAGCGTTCAAGTTGGTATCAGGATGCAGCTTCTCGCCTTGGCACACCAGGCAAACGGAGAACGAGCTCGCATGACGTGCAGCTGACCGTGCGGTTCTGTTAAGCTTCAGCGTTGGCCGGTCTTTGATACCCTTTCTCTTCTGAGGCAGCCATGAAAATCGGATTGTACGGAATTACGTACCGCGGAGTGTGGTATCGCGGCCAGGCTTTGGACGTTTTTAGTTTGGTACGTCTGGCCAGACAACAAGGCTGGGAAGGACTGGAACTGGATACGGAGCGGCCTCACGCTGCGCCGATGGATCTTTCCGCCGATGACCGGAAACGATTGCGCGATCTGGCTGCGGAGGTCGGGATCGAATTGTGCGCAGTATCTCCTAACTGCGATCTTTCGAGTCCAGTGCCGGTGCAGCGCGAAGCCATGATCTGCTACGTGCGTGAATGCATCAAGCTCGCCCACGATCTAGGTTCCCCGATCTGTAAGATCTTTGCCGCGTGGCGCGGCATTACCCTCCACGATGGCTTGGCAACTTACGACGACACATACGGCTATAACCAATACGGGTTTTGGAAAGGCGATCGACGGGGGCTCGTGGTCCAGTCCATGCGTGAGCTTTGCCGAGTGGCCGAGGATCACGGCATTGTGTTGGCCATGCAGAATCACGGTCCTGACGTCGTCAATCGCTTTCAGGATGTTCTGTCGCTAATTGAAGAGGTCGGATCGCCGTCGTTCAAGGCGTGCATGGACATCAACATTGAACCCGAGGCGGACTCACCCGAACACGCTCATGAGATGGTCAAGGGCAGCGGGGCCCTGCAAGTTCACTCGCACATGAATGGGGAGTTCGCGAAGCGCTCGGATGGAAGTGTTGAGTTGGTCGGCGGAGGTTATTTTGACGAGCATTTCTGGGGAAGAGCGGTCGCCTATCCGGCGTATGTGGATGCGCTTGTCGCCTCTGGATACCAGGGCTACATGGATTGGGAGTTCTGTCACCCCGGACTGGAAAACGGAAAGCCTGTGGGGATCGACTACGTTCACAAACAGACAGAGCTCGCCTTTGAGTACATTTCGGCTTTGCGCGCCTCCGCGCGAGCGAAAAATCAACGTAGTGCGGGCGTCCGGCGCATAAACTTCTGCAGGCATCGATTCGATCTTGTCACGCCTGGTGGCAAACCAATCGAGTCTACTCGTAGTGCGAACGCCTTCCCATCGTTCCAAAACGCTGTTAAGTCCGGGTAAACGCGCTAAGCGGTAACGTTAAGTACCAGCAGGAACTCTTCCGTTTTGGCGACTTCCCGGAGTCAACCCGAAATCGACAGGTCCGGACAGAGGGAACGCGGCCCCCACGAGTCTTTTTCATTGGTCTCCCCGTATAGCTCAGTATCCAAGCCTCGGGGAGATTCCCCCTCGAAGAGGAAGCAATGACGATCAACGATTTACCCGCGATCATGGGAACAGTTCTGATTGTTGCCGGGCTCGCTTTGGTAGGCATTTACACACGGTTCCGTACCGAGGGCAGCGAAAAGAGCGTTCAGGCCGGGGCTCTTCTGATTGTGGTCGGTGCAGTCCTCTTGGGGCTGTCGCTATTCGTACCCCACGCAAAATAGGACTCAGGTCCGCCAGCCATTCAAATTAGAACACTACCTGGCTTCTGGCGGGCATTGTCATCCCCACCGAAATCCTTCTTGTTTGCAGGAAGGTATTCGAGACGTGCAATTTCGTGGGGAATTTTGCCGTTGCGTGTGGGTGCCCACCGTGTGGACCCTAGCTGGTGCGGTGGAGGAGAAGACGGTGCAGCGTCATGGGTTTGGGTTGCAGCGCCTCTAGTTCGATCAGCGAGAGCTTGCCTTCGCTGATTTCGCGCCAGCGGTACACGCCCGGCTCACTTTCCTGCGTCTCGCGGCCATTCAGGTGGCGCAGAAATTCGCGCGCATCGTTCGTCGCGGCGACTTCGCGCAATGCAGGTCGTGCCAGTGCTTCCACCGCATAGCTGCGCAGCAGCTTTGGCCAATACTGATCGAACAAATCGTTGGATGCGAAGATGTCGCTCCAGGCCACCTCGCCGCCGTACGCCACGATCACGCCAACTACTTGTTCGCCTTTGAGATGCGCGGTCGCTTTGGCAAAGCGCGTTTGTACGGCTTCCACAAAGCTGTCGATGGAGCCACCCACACGATGCGATTTGTAAATTTTGTCATAAGACTGCGTGGGAGCCTCGGCGCTGACGGCATCGGACAGATCAGATGTGGAAAGAACGGGACGCGGACCTGCTTCCGCGGCTCTTGCCGTCGAGCCCCTCGCGACTGCCGACCAGACTTCGTTCTGATCCTGCTTGATGGCCGCTTGTTCGCGGACGCTGGGGTGCACGATGGTTTTGGATTGCACGAATTGCGATCCCGAGGACCAGCGGCCGTGCTCGACGCAGAAAACGTCCAGAGGCAGCGGCTCCGCGCCTACCGGAATGATGCGGTCTTTGCCGATGATGCGATCCTGTTTGCCGCCGCTGACCAGCTCGCCGGCAAGCAGCAGAAGCGGGCGCTTGCTGCGGTTGATCAGCACAAGTTGATTGACCGACGCGCCGGATGCAGAAGGAGTGACGAAGCGACGCGCATCGTCGCGAGTGCGAGCCATCCCGGCAGCGCCTTGTTCGGTCACCAGCACTTCGCCGCGAGAAAGCCCTTCGTCGAGGGTGAGGAAACCGCTGGTGTCCTGCCCGGCGCCGGAGACTACCGGAAAGACGGTGATGTTTTCGTAAGTGATGGGTTCGAGCAGGCGCCAATTCGCGTCGGCGGGCGGTGGGATCGGATGTGGCAGCTTGGGAGCGGCCCAGACGAAACCCAGGCTTCCTACGGTGGTGGCGACGCCAAGCAGACCGGTAGCGATTGTGGTGAAGAACGAGCGTTCCATTTCAGCCTCCTGAGGACGACAGACTCACTCGAGGTTGGAACGCACACGTTGAGAATTCTTGCAGCGAAATAGAAAAGAGTATTCAGGAAAAAAGGATCAGCGAGTGCCGGGGTCTCCCAGGTTGATGCGGGGACGGTTACGGCGGCTCTTGGCGGCTTCGCCTTCGGCCCGTTCATATTCGGCGATCTCTTCCTCGCTGTAGGAATA
Organism: uncultured Acidobacteriota bacterium; assembly: GCA_963788725.1. Classification (GTDB taxonomy): domain Bacteria; phylum Acidobacteriota; class Terriglobia; order Acidiferrales; family UBA7541; genus Acidiferrum. The sequence goes on from CAWBHT010000004.1 coordinate 416,313, forward strand.
GGAATCACGTGGAGCGAACATGGAAGTCGAGCGTCCTGCTTGCTTCTTTTTCTTGCGGATTTCGCCGAATTCGTAGCGGACCTGGCGCAACGGAGCATCGATGGCTTTGATTTCCACCAGCAGGTCGCTCACTTTTTCCAGGAAATCATGCAAATGGAACGGGCGGACTACATAGGGAAGACGCGCAAACTCCAGCGCGCGGACGAACTGGCTGCCGCCTTGTTCCGGAACCAGATAAAGGATACGCAAACGGGCGCCTTCGGACGCGGAAACGTTGCTCAGTTCGCGAAGGGTCGAGAAAATCGGGCTATCCAGGCCGGTTATGGCGACATTCGCAATCACCAGCGACCATTCGCCGGATTTCAGCTCGGTCATCAGGAGGCGAGTGTCGGGAACGATGCGCATGCGCCAGCCTTCGGAGTCGAGGATCTGGCGCAAGGCGCCTTGGCCTTGTATGTCGTTATCGAGGACCAGGATGCGGACTTCGCGCGGCTGCTGGACTGGGACGGGAGTAGTGCCCATTATCGGAGTATAGGGCCGCGTTCGCACGCGGAGCGGGCGGCGGTTGAGGCCGGAAACGTATCAGGTAACTGTCCTTCCGGCCGGGTCCATTTTTACATGGACACGCTTAAAGCAGGAGATGAGGCCTTCCAGATCGAAGGTGTGCACGGGTCTATCTCGCTGGCTGAGCGCACATACCTCACCCCTGAAGGCCTTTCGAGGCTCAGGGTAAACGTGAGCTACAAGGCTGGGCATGCAATATTGCGCGCGTGTTGTTCGGCCTGAGTCGCAGCATCGCCTCCGTTGCGGCAACGCTGTACCGGCGTTATTGACCCACCGTGAATTGCGAGCCGGGGAGGTAGCGCTTTGGCTGGGAGCCGTCCCAGAAGACGCGCCAGATGCTGAGTCCCCGGCCGGAATCGCGATTGGTGAAGAATAGCTGCACGCCGTCACGCGACCATTCCGGCTGCGTAGCGAAAGTGTTCGGCGGGCTGAGAAGCGAGCGGCGCTTCGACCGAACCTCGAAAACGAAAATGCCTGCACCGGTTCCCGCCTTGGGATCGGTAGGCGTTCCCGGCGGCGGCTTGAGCATCTCTGCAGAAACGGCGAGGACGTCGGGATTGATGGGGCTGATGCGCACGGAGCTGGCGGGCGAAACCACGAATTGACCGACGCCGAAAAGGTCTTCGCTGGGAATGGTCTGCTGCACGCGGCCATCGTCGCCGATCCAATACAAACCGGCTTGATTGCCGGCGAGCAGCGTGTGGCTGTCGGACCATCCGTGAAGCGCGAAAAGATCGCCGGTGGATAGCACGGTAGCCGAGTCTGGAGCGTTGATGGGCGCGATGAACAGGTTCCAATGTGAATCGACGAGCTTGAGAAAAGCGAAACGCGTGTCGTCAGGAGAGAAATACGGTGCCTGCACGCTACCGCGCAGCAGCTCGGTGGATTTGCGCGGTGGCGAAATCGTAGAGCACGATGGTGTGGTCGCCGCCTTTTTCTTCTCGTGCGTAGAGCAGGCGCTGTCCATCGTGCGAAACGTCAAGTTGGGTTCCGGCCGGGGCGGCGACTTTCACCTGCGCGCCACGCTTGAACACCACTTTGCCCGTCGGGTTGACGTACGCGTAGGCTACCGGCGCCTTGAATTTAATGATGTCGGCGGCAAGGGGCTGCGGCGGCTTCTTCTCGTCGGCGGTGTCGTCTTCGAGTTGCGTGCCCGAGCTTCGGGAAACAGTTCAGCGGCAATTTTCGCGCATCCTGAAAAGCTGCCAAGTTGCGCGTGCTGCGCTTCGGCGCGGAAGGTGTACTTGGTGCCGGTGGCGTCGGCGGTGCAGGGTTCGCGTGTGAGACGGACGGTGACTTCAGCGGCAGTCGCGGAATCCTTCGCGCGGTAGGTCCAGGTTTCCGATGTGCCTTCGCGATTTACATCGACGGGCTCGAGCATGATCGGTGGGTAGTTCGGGCGATCCAGGCGCTCGGGACCTTTTTGACCGATGCGAATACTCCAGCCGGGTTCGGTCGCAGCGATTCCAGTGGCAGGTGGCGTTCCCGGCGCGGGGCCGAAAGCGAGCAGCAGGATCGGAAAGTGCTTGGATTGCGGAGCGGCTGGTCCCGTCGGCGCGCTACTTGGCGTGGCATTGGCCGGGTTGGACGGCTTCTTGGTTTGCGGCGGCGCGGCGGTTTGCGCGGACGATGCGTAGGAAGTCGCCGCAAGAAACGCGGCCAGCAACGCCAGTTGCAAAGATCGGGGCACGGGAGGTCCTCCGCAAGAATGCCGGATAAGGAGGATACTCCGTGAAGTTGAATCTGCACAATCGGGCGGATAGCGTGCCACGCGGTATCGCGATCGACAAGGTGGCGGCAGCAGAGAGCCGCACGCGCCGGTGAGGGATCCGGCGAGCACGACGGGCGGAAATATCGCCTGATGCGAACCTCACTATCGGTACCCGGATAGTAAATCAATGCCCAATTAGCCGGCACTGATTTTATCTGGCGCAGCGGTCAGTAGCGGACGTTGCCGACCTCGAAATCGGCGCGGCAGCCGCGATCGACCCAGATGCCACCGCGATCATATCCCCAAGTGCGATTGTAGATGCAGTCCGCGTCGCTTCGCTGGCGGACCAGGCGAACCCCGCCGCTGGTGTTGACCCGACACGAATTGCGACGCATGTCCTCGGACGCGCAAGTGACCACTTGCAATCCACCGCCGCCAGGCTGCCATCCGCCGCCACCACCGTTACCTCCGCCACCGATGCGGAAGTCCGCGCGGCAGCCGCGATCAACCCAAATGCCGCGGCGGTTATAACCCCAGTCGCGACCGTAGTCGCAGGAAGCGTCGCTGCGTTTTCGTGCCAGTTGAACGCCGCCGCGGGTGTCGGTCGGACAAATGGTGCGACGACCGTCATCGGACGCGCAGTAGATGTTGTAGCCGTTGTCCCAGCCTCCCCAGTTGGGATTGCCGTTGCCGCCACCGATGTAGCCGATGGTGAAGTCCGCGCGGCAGCCACGATCGACCCAGATGCCGCGCCCCGGAACGAAGCCCCAGGTGCGATTGAAAACACAGGGCGAGTCGGATCGCTGACGGAGGAGTTGCACGCCGCCGCGAACGTCCGCGGAGCAGAAATTACGGCGACCATTATCAGAGGAGCAGGTGATGACTCCAGCCTGCGGCACCGGCGTTGCTGCTGCCGCGAAAGATGCGGGGTGGCTGGGAGTGAAAACGAAAAGCAGAACTGTCAGGAGACAGGGCAAGCTTACGGCGGTGAAGAGTTTCATGGTTGCCTCAGCGGCCGAGGGCGGGTGATATCGGCGACGAGTGAGAAGATACTCCCGACCGTGGAGTAATGCAATAGTGTCGGGAGGGGAGTTCGTAGGCGAATAAAAGACGAAAATAAGCGTTGACATGGCGAAAGAAAAGCGAAATACTGCGGCGGCACTGTGAGGTGGGCCATGTCCCCAGTTCTTTCCACTACGGCGCCGATCATGGATGTTCGACGCCGCCCCGTTACACAAGCTGCGCTTTTTCCCCTTAGCCCTGATACGCAAGGCCCAAAACCACAACAGCCATGGTCTGGTATCGATGATTCAGGAGAGCCGCGCACGGTTTGCGCGGGCTCGCCGGGGTCGCTCGAAGCTGGTCCCAGCGGCAGTAACCCGGGTAGCCCTGCGGCGGATTGCCCCCCGCCAGGCGGGGACACCGGCGGCGAACCGCTCTTTGCGGATGGCCGTACCCGGGATGCTGACGCCACGCTGGTGGGCATCGCTCGCCTCGCAGCTTGCTCTCCCGCGGCGGAAACGGCGCGGAAATCGGAGGAACGGCCGGAGTATTTTTTGCTGCCGGTGAAATCGATTCTGAACCGCTGCGATTCCAACCGCGTGCCATTTGAGTGGACCATCAATCCTTATCGCGGTTGCGAGTTTGGGTGCAAATACTGCTACGCGCGCTACACGCACGAATATATGGAGCTGGACGGCGGCGAATTCGAGAAAAAGATTTACGTGAAGCAGAACGCGGCGGTGCTGCTGAACCAGGATGTTTCGCGCAAGTATTCGTATCAGAAGGCCGGCAGCGAGAAGGAGGAGCCGGAGCATATCGCCATCGGTACGGCTACGGATCCGTATCAGCCGGCAGAGCGGGAATACGGCGTGACGCGGGCTTGTTTGCAGGAATTGGCGAAACGCGAAGGGCTGAGTGTTTCGGTGATCACGAAGTCGAATCAGATTGTGCGCGATATCGATGTACTGAAACGGATCGCGGAACGTTCGGAGTTGTCGCTGAACATTACGATCACCACTTTGCGCACGCGGCTGGCGCGCTTGCTGGAGCCGCGCGCGCCGCGTCCGGATCTGCGATTGGCAGCGGTGCGGCAGTTGCACGAGGCTGGCCTGCGCGTGGGAGTGTCGGCATCGCCTTTGATTCCCGGGATCACCGATCGTGATGGCGATCTGGAACAGGTGGCCGCGGCGGCCAAGAATGCCGGCGCGGAGTGGTTTTTCTCCGGCGTGCTGTTCTTGATGCCGGCTTCGGCACGGCAATTTCTGCCGTTTGTGCGGGAAAAGTTTCCGCGCCTGGCGAAGCAGTACGAACAGTGGTACGGGAAAAACGGCTATGCGCCGGAAGAATATCGCAAGAAGATGTCGGAACGCGTGGCGCGGATCAAATCGCAGTACGGATTTTTGCCCCGACCATTTCAGGAACTTACGCGTAAGGTGAAGCATCCGCAGTTGACGCTGGCTTGGAATTCGGCGGCGTGAGAATTGTGGCCTGATTTTTTTAGGGAACGATGATGCGGGATTCTTCGCGCTTCACTTCTTCGGATTGAGGGAATTGGGCGCGGAGAAATTCCAGATAGCGTCTTGAGCGCGGCCGGCCATTGGTACGCAGGAGTCCCATGCGATAAAGAAAAACCAGAAGGTAGAAGATGTCGGAATCTTTCGGGGACGGACGGCCGGCCTGTTGAATTCGCTGTTTCAAGTCGGCGAGAAATGCGATGAGGGCGGCGTAGAGTTCGCGCGAGAGGAGGCCAGTCGGCTGAGTTTCGTAGTAGATGCCGGTGGTGAGCGTTTTGTGAGTCTCAGCCAGGGCTTGTAGCGCGGAGATTATCTCGGAGTCGGTCAGCGCGGCGTGCGAGGTGGAAAATTTTGCAATGGTGAACGCGAGCGCGCCCATCAACTGCTGCTGCGTGTGTATCAGATCAGAGGGAACTTTCACATCGAGCAGTGGAGTGTCGGCGGGAATTTCGCGCTGGTGCTCGTCTTCATAGCGATGTGCGGCAATCAGGTGCGGGCAGTCAATCGGGCAATCGATAGTGACTTCGCGATAGGTGCCGCAGCAGACGGCGCAGATTTTCTCGCCTTTGGCAGGGCAGAAACGGTTGGGTTTGCGTTTTTCGCAGATCGGGCAAGACACGGGAAGTAAGAATACGTGGAGGCGGAGTAAAAGCAAAATTGGGCCAGGCTCGGCCTGGTCTGGAAGCGGAGCAGGTGCGGCTGTGCAGGTGGAAGATCGGTGGCCGTGCAGCTAGGCGCGACGAGATTTGACGTGTTCGGGCCGGAAGCCCATTCCGATGACTCGCGCCGGGATGCGGCGGAAGATGGGATGATCTCGGAGCAAGCGCAGGGGGAGAGGCAGCTTCGTGAAGTCGAGCTGATTTTTCAATACGGGATTCACCACGCGATTGTGAGCCTGAATCTGGAACGCCTGCGTGATGCGAGTGGGAAATTCGCGGCGACGCTGTACGGCGCGCAAGTGCTCGATGGCGAAATCAGCGCGGCTTAATGGCTCGGCAAGAATATTCGCGGCAGCGACCGCGTCTTGAATGGCGAGATTGATGCCGACGCCACCCACAGGCGACATGGCGTGCGCGCAGTCTCCGATGCAAAGCAGGCCGGGGCGGAACCATTCACGCAATCGGTCGACGAGAACGGTCAGCAGCTTTATGTCTTCCCAATCGCGCAATTCGGCGACGCGGTCCGCTAGAAATGGCGCCAGGCTGGTGATGGCTTCGCGAAACGCAGGCAAGCCGTTGCGGCGCACTTCCTCGTGCGCGCCCTTCGGGATGATCCACGCGCATTGCCAGTAATCGCCGCGATTGATCGTGACCATCATCTTGCCGGGCTGGATGTGGCCAAGGGTGATCTCGGGATCGTCTGTGCGCCGGGAAAGACGCATCCACAACACATCGATCGGAGCGCCAAGTTCGTCGATCTGCAAGCCCGCTTTTTCGCGCACGACGGAATGGCGCCCATCGGCGCCAACGGTTAGATCGGCGCGCACTTCAAAGGGGCCGTGCGGAGTCTTTCCCTTTACGCCGGTGACGCGACCGTTTTCCACCAGCAGATCGGTGACTTCGTGCTGCATGCAAATGCGAAAAGCGGGAAATTGACGCGCGCGCTCGGTCATAAAGTTGAGAAAGTCCCACTGAGGCATCAAGGCGACGAACTTGGAGTGCGTTGGAAGATGCGAGAAATCGCCAATCCGTAACGTCGTTCCGCCGAAGTTGAGCGCGATCTCGCGATATTCCTGGTGCGGCCGCTTGAGGAATTCATCGAGCAGGCCGAGTTCATGCATTACTTCCAGCGTGGACGGATGAATGGTGTCACCGCGAAAGTCGCGCAAAAAATCGCCATGCTTCTCCAGCACTATGGTGTCGACGCCAGCGCGAGCGAGTAGAAAGCCGAGCACGACTCCGGCGGGGCCGCCTCCAGCAATACAACAGCGCGTTGTCAATTGTTCGGTGGTGTTCGTCATGGAATTGCCTCGACGCCGGACGCAATGGCGAATTGCGGCGTGGTGCCGCTTCGCGCGTCAGGCGGAAATTACTTTGTTCTGGAAACGGCGCGCGGCGATGACCAGCAACAAGGTGCCGATGGCGCAAAGAGCCAGTGCGTCAACCCACAGGTGACGCAACGTCGCGCCGCGAAGAATGACTCCTCTAGTGATGTTGATGAAATAGGTCGCCGGGATCATGTAGCTGATGGGGCGAAATATCGCTGGGATCGTTTCGCGCGGAAAAATGTAACCGGAGAAAAACACGCTGGGCAAAATCGGAAGAAAAGCCAGCTGCATGGCCTCCGCCTGCGAGGCAGCTTTGCTGGAAATCAGGATTCCGAGGGAAAGTGCGGCAAAAAGATAGGGTAGCGAGAGAATTGAAAGTAACAGCACGCTGCCATGGATCGGAACCATGAAGACGAAACGCATGAACGTGAGAATGAGGCAAAGCTCGAAGAAGCCAACGCACAGGTAAGGCAGCAATTTGCCAAGGAGCAGACCGAAGGGGCGCACTGGAGTAACGAAAAGCTGTTCGAGTGTGCCGCGCTCTTTTTCGCGGACGATGGAAAAAGCGGTCAGGAAGGTGGTGACGTTCAAGAGCATGATGGCGGTGAGGCCGGGCAGGAAAAAATTGGGCGAGCGCGAGTCAGGATTGAAGAGCATCTTTGGGCGCATCTCGACGGCCATGAAATCGCGATCCTTCAGCGCACGGCGCAACGATTCGTCGAGGCCAATCGCGTTGGTCACATTGATGGCCTGACCTGCGATGGAGGAGTCCGAGCCATCGATCAGAACGAGCACCTCGGCGCCCATCTGATGCAGCAGGCGGTCGGAATAATCCACGGGGATCTTGATGCCAACGCGTGCCTTTCCGGAAATAATCAGCTCATTCATGTCGCGATCGTTTTGAACATAGCGCATGACCGAGAAGGTGTCGGTATTTTTCAAACGGTCGATCAATTCGCGGCTCTCGCGGCGGCCATCAGCGTTATACACAACGGTGGGGACGCGGCGGATGTTGGTGTCGACGCCGAAACCCAGCAGGAACATCTGCATCAGCGGCATGGTCAGAGAAAAGAACAGCGTGCCGGCATCGCGCCGGATGTGCAGGGCTTCCTTGACAAAGACCGCGCCGAAACCGCGAAAAATATCACGCACGAGCAGCAACCTCCTGAAGCTCCTGGTGCTTGTAGGTTAGTTCGACGAAAACGTCTTCCAGGCTGGGAGCGAGCGGCCGGATTTCTGCGACGGCGATACCTTCTTTGAGCAGACGTTCGCGAACATTTTCGAGGTCGAGATGATCGTCGACCAGCGCGTGAATCGATTGACCGAAAATAGTGGCGCTGCGAAGGCCGGGGATCTGACGCGCGAAACGCAATGCGCGAGTGACCTCCGGTGTGGAAATTTCGATGCGCATCGTGCCAGGCGGATTGATTTCCGGGAGTTCACGCAGTGAGTTTGGGGTACCGTCGGCGATGAGCTTGCCGTAATAGATGTACGCGACATGACTGCAGCGCTCGGCTTCGTCCATGTAGTGCGTGGTGACAAAGAAAGTGATGCCGTGGCCGGAGAGCTCGAATAGCAAATCCCAGAGCTGGCGACGCGCCACCGGATCGATGCCCGCGGTGGGTTCATCGAGGAAAAGCAGCCGCGGCTCGTGCAGCATGGCGCAGCCTAGCGCGAGGCGCTGCTTCCATCCTCCGGAAAGCTTAGCCGCCAAACGATCGAGGTACGGCGCCAGGCCGTTCAGCTCCACGATTTCGGTCATGCGCCTCTTCAGTCGATCGGCAGGCAAACTGTAGATGCGCCCGTAGAATTGCAGATTTTCTTGGACAGTCAGATCGTCATACAGGCTGAATTTCTGCGACATGTAACCGATGCGCTCGCGGACTTGTTCGGCGTGCGTGCGCACGTCCAGGCCTTCGACAACCGCCGATCCGCTGGTGAGCGGCAGCAATCCCGTAAGCATTTTGATCACGGTGGTCTTGCCGCTGCCGTTGGGCCCGAGAAAACCAAAGATTTCGCCGCGCTTGACCTGAAAACTGACGTCGTTCACGGCGGTGAAATTGCCGAAGCGGCGAATCAGATGTTCCGCGGAAATGGCGAGCTCGGAATTCGTATGGTTGCTTGGTGTTTGTACTTGCGGAGCGGTAGGCATCGTTTCGCTTTCTCAGCTGGCAGGCTTCAGCTTCACATCCGCAGCCATTCCTGCGCGGATTTTGCCGGATGTTTCATTGATGCGCACTTTGACGCCGAAAACCTGGTGGACGCGTTCTTCGCGGGTCTGCACGTTGCGCGGCAGGAACTCCGCCTGCTGATTGATTTGCTCGACGACGCCCTCGAAAACTTCTTTGGGGAAGGAATCGACGCGGATTTCCGCTTTTTGCCCGAGCTGGACGTGACCAAGCTCGGTTTCGGGAATGTAGATGCGCACGTAAATCTGATCGCGCTCCAGCAGCGTCGCGACCGGCGTGTTGGGCGCCACCAGATCGCCGGGTCGCACATCCAGAACTTCTACGGTGGCCGCCGTGGGCGCCACCACTTGCGTTTCGCGAAAGCGCGCCTGCTCGAAGGAATATGCGGCCTTCGCTAATGCAACGTCTTCGGGGCGATTGCCGCGCTCCATCATCGACAGGTTTGCGGCCGCCTGCTGGTAACGAGCTTTTGCGGCGGCAATTTCTTCCGGCCGATAACCACGCTTCAACTCATTCAGCTTGTGCTGGGCGTTTTCGGATTGCGCCTGCGCCATCTTCCAGTTGGCTTCGGCAGTATCGCGCTGCTGCTTCGATACCAAATCTTTCTTCGCCAGTGCGTCGTAGCGTTGCCAATCCAGTTGCGATCGCGTTTCGTCGGCTCTGGCGCGATCGAGTTCGGCTTGCGCGGCGGCGATGTCCTCATGACGGTAGCCATTTTGGCGTTGCTCGTATTCGGCCTTCGCTGCGTCCGCGGCAGCGCGCGCTTGTTCGACTTCTTCTTTGCGGTAACCGCGCTGGGCCTTTTGTGCTGACGCTTGCGATTGCTGAAGTGTGGCCATCAATTCGCGATCGTCGAAAGTGATGAGCACTTGCCCGGCTTGCACGGTGTCGCCTTCGCGAACCAGAACTTTGTCGATGCGTCCGGCAATTTTCGATCCCACGCGAATGTCTCGGGCCTCGACGGTGCCTGAACCTTGCAGAGCGTTGTCGTGCCGAAACCATCCTGCCGAATATGCGGCGGCCGTCGCGATCGCGGCGACAACAAGGATGATAATGACTGCACGCTTGCGATTCATGACTGCGTCTCCTCGTCTACTACGACTGCCGCGGCATGGTGGTTACCGACTTCTCGTGGCAATACGCCGGCCCACAGAACATTCATGGCTGCTTCGACCCGGTCGGGTAATGAGGCATCCCCGAAAACGGACCAGACGAGCACAGTGCCAAGCAGCATTTGCCGGAAGACATGAGCCAACTCTCCCGCTGGAAGATCGCGTCGCAATTCACCGCGCTCCTGCCCCAACTGCATGAGTTCGGAGAGCAAACCGTGCCCCCGAAGATAGTTTTGGCGCATGGCCTCGCGCACCGAGGAGCTGGACAGATTCGCTAACAAGAGCGCGCGCATCACGTCCGGGGAGCGGCCTGGTTCGGCAATCATCTTCAGGCTCATGGCACGCAGAAAAGTGGTCATGGATTCGCGGCTTTGACGCGCTTCGCGGACTGCGTCCTGAAGCTTGGCGATCTGCATGTCGCTGAAAGCAATCAGGATATGATCTTTACTTGGGAAATGATTGAAGAAGGTGCCCTTCCCCACGTCAGCGGCGTTGGTGATGTCGGCGACGGTCGTTTCGGCGAAACCCTTTTTGGCGAACAGGGAGAGCGCGGCGCGGAAGAGGCGCTCGCGAATCTCCGCGCTGCGGCGCTGGCGGCGATCGGAAGACGGGGGCTTGGCACTGGGGTGCGGTGTATGGTGTGGTTTAGGCGACATGACTTACGTTCATTTATGACTTTAGGTCATCAATGAACTAAAGTCAAGCCTGCTTGTGAGGGCTATCGTTCAAACACAGAAATGCCCCGACTTGTGTCGAGGCATTTCGTGCTGTCCGCAGCGGATCAGAGTTTTAGTTGTTGGAGCCCGGATCGGAAATATTCTTCGGCGACTTCCGATTCAAGTAGCTGATCAACTTGTGCGCCGACGGAGGTACAGGCACCGCACCCTTAAAGATGATGGATTCAGCTTCCACCTTCTTGTCGTAGATCTTTTCGTTGGCATCATTGTCGGGCCGAACAGTCGAGCCTTCCAGCGAGATACCGGCGAACAAGCCGCGAGCGCGGGAATAGCTCAGCACTTCCGCACGCAGGGTCACGTCGGTCGATGCATTGGCGGTGCGACCCTTGGGTCCGGCGGCGACGGAAGCGTCGGCGCCGAGTTTCACTTTGCTGTTGATGATGGACTTGGCGCCACGGCCGTTCATCACCAGAAGAACGAAGTCGGTGGCCTGCCCGCCGATCTGAAAGCCGATGCTGCCGCCTTCGAGCGCCATCATCGTCGGAGCGCTCCATGGGCCGGTGAAGTGGTCGCCAGTGCGGCAGGTCATCGCGCCGCGGCCGTAGCTGCCACCGATCACAAAGGCCGCTTTAATGACCGACGGATAAACGATCACGCACTCCGCTTTGTCCAGCAGGTCTTGCGGGATGTCGTCGGGGATATCGAGAATTTCTTTCAGCACCGTGCCGCAATTTTGCAAGCGGTCCGTTTCTTTCTTGTCCGATGCGGACAACGGCAAGCCGATCATCGCGAGTCCCACGAGCAGGGACAACATTTTCTTCTGCATAATTCACCTCAGTTCGATTTTTTGTACCGTAACTCAGAATCTCAGAATCTGGATGTTTGCGCGTTCTGCGCGCCCGAAAGCTGGAATACCCTCGGCGGGTGTTCCGTGGCCTTTCGACTATACTTTCTCCAGAACGAATAAGCCAGCAAGGATGAACAGTGGGTGATCGCGCAGATTTTCGCGCGAATGATGATGGTTGTGGCCGTGATGGCTGCGTTTCTGATGGCAGCGCCGCGAGGCATCGCGCAAGCGCCGCAGCCTGCGCGTGCGGGCGCTGCGCGCATAAAGAAGGAGCGAGCGCAGGGCCAAGCCGCCGTCAAATCGATTCGCTGCTCGCGTGGACGTGGCACTTGCCAGCCCGCCGGCGAGCAAAGGCGAATGGGGATTGCTGATCGCCGATGCTGCAACGGGCGAGACGTTGTATGAACTGAACGCCGACAAATATTTCGTGCCGGCGTCGAACATGAAATTGTTTACCACCGCGCTGGCGTTGGCGAAGCTCGGGCCTGAGTTTCGATTTCACACGACATTGGAAACGCATGGAACTGTTTCGCCGGACGGAACGCTGGCTGGGGATCTGATTTCTGGTCGGGCGCGGCGATCCAAATCTGTCGAACCGCAAATTTCCTTACGAGTCCAAGGAAGAATTCGACGGCGCACCGGAGCGAATGCTGGCCGAGCTTGCGGATGCGATCGTCGCCAAAGGAGTGAAGCGGGTCACAGGAGACATCGTTGGACGATGACAGCTATTTCCCGCGAGAGATTTATCCGGACGGCTGGGAAATCGGCGACGTTGTTTGGAACTATGGCGCCGCGATTTCCGCGATCGTGGTGGACGACAATACCGTCACCTTGACGCTGAGCGCTGGTGAACTTCCCGGAAGTCCCGTGAAGGCGGAGGTTGCGCCCGCGACTCCGGATTTTTACGTGCAGAACGACGTAGTCACTTCGGCGGCGGAAGTGAAATCCGATCTGACGCTGACGCGCGAGCCGGGTGCGAAGCTGGTGGTCGTCCGCGGCACGCTGCCGGCGCGCAGCGCGCCACGCAAGCTGGTGCTGGCGTTGCACGAACCTGCGCGAACACGCTGCCGCGTTGCTGACGCGATTGCTGACCGATCGGGGCGTCAAGATCGATGGAACTTCACGCGCGATCCATATGCCGGAGGCACCGGCGGTCGATTCTCCCCGCGCGGTGCTGGCTGAGCATGTGTCGATCCCGCTTGGAGATTCCATTAAGCTGGTGAACAAGATCAGTCAGAATCTTCATACGGAAATGCTGTTGCGCGCAGCGGCGCGGCAGAATCGGAATCTGGGCTACGCCGGAAGATCTGGCGAAATTTCCGCTGGACTTTTATGCTGCCGCGGGGATCGCCCCGGGCGACGTGGTGCAGACGGATGGCTCCGGGCTTTCACGGCATGATCTGGTCACACCGCGCGCGATCGTGGCATTGCTGAACTACGCGCAGAAGCAGCCGTGGTTCGCGCAGTATTACGCTTCACTGCCCATTGCCGGCGTTGACGGCACGCTGGAAGATCGCATGAAGAACACCATCGCGGCGGGCAGAGTTCATGCGAAGACTGGATCCGTGGAGCATGTGCGCACGCGTTCGGGATTTGCGGAAACTCCCGCCGGCAGGCGGCTCACATTTTCTTTTCTTGGAAACAATCAAGGCGGGAAAAATCATGAAGCCACGGACACGCTGGATGCGCTGACGGTGGCGATGATTGAGGAATTCGATCCGAAACCGCCGCCTGCCGGACATCCGAAGCCGCAAAAGAGAACTTCACCTTCGCATTGATGATGAAATGAAAATGGCGATCATGAGATGGAAATGAGTTTGGAGAAAATCATCACCGTTTTCGGCAGTTCGCGGCCGCGCGAAGGTGAACCGGACTATGAAGAGGCCCGACAGCTAGGCTACGCGCTGGCGAAGTGCGGCTTCGCGGTTTGCACCGGCGCTTACGGGGGTGTAATGGCCGGCGTTTCGCGCGGAGCGAAAGAAGCAGGAGGGAAAACTTACGGCGTGACTGCAGAATTTTTCTCCGCCGCAAAGATCAACGCGTGGATTGATGTCGAAGTACGCATGGTGACCTGGCAAGAGCGATTGTTCGAGCTGATCCGTCTGGCGCATGGATTTGTGGCGTGTAAGGGCGGAACCGGAACGCTGGTGGAACTCGCCGTTGTTTGGGAGATGCTGAATAAATCGGTGATGACGGGCAAGCCCTTAGTGGCACTGGGGCAGTTCTGGCATCCAATTCTTGAGCGCGTTCGCGAAGTGGAAGTGGCGCAATACTCGCCGTGGGGCGAAGCGAATGGTCGGCTAGTGCATGTGGCGGCAACGCCAGATGTAGTTGCGCAATATTTATGTGAAAGCTTGAAGTAATTCAGGCGAAGCGATCCTGCGATGTCTCGAACGGCCCAAGATGTTCTGGAATTCGACAAGCTGCGTGAGCTGTTGCGGCTGAGGACGACGTGCGCGCCGGGCCGCCGCGCATGTGGATGCGTTGGCATTTTCTACGGACCGCGCCGGAGCTGGAGTCCGCCTTCGCCCAAATTCGTGAAGCACGCGAATGGCTGCGCGCGGAACGCGAATTGGGTTTCGGCGGCTTGGCGGACCCGGAGGTGTGGCTGGCGCAGATCGAGGATCCCGGCACGGTGCTGGAGCCTGCACAACTTTTGGACGCGGCTACGCTGCTGGATACTTCGGGTTGGTTGCGCAATCAGTTTCGCGAGGAGCCTGCAAAATTCCCGCTGCTTGCGGCCCGCGCGTCGGCTCTTAGGCGATTTTCGCGATCACGCTCGCGGCGATTCGGCGCGCGATCCTGCCGAACGGCGAAATCAGCGACGATGCATCACCGGCGCTGCGGAGAATTCGCGCCAGCATCGCGCAAACGCGCGAGTCGATTCAAAAAACACTGAAGCAAATTCTGCGCTCGCGCAACGCTGGGGCGGGCGAAGACTACGTCACACTGCGCAACGATCGCTTTGTGATTCCAGTGCGCGCCGAGCATCGGCGCAGCGTACCCGGCGTGATGCACGGAGCCAGCGGCACTGGACAAACTGTTTTCCTCGAGCCGCTCGAAACACTGGAGACCAACAATCAGCTCGTGCAGCTCGCCGAAGAAGAAGCTGCCGAGATTCTCAACATTCTCCGAGGTCTGACGGAACGATTGCAGGCGGTGCGGCACTTCTTCGTCGCAGCCGCCGAAACCATCGCCGAGCCTCGACAGCATTTTTGCGCGAGCCCGATTTGCGCGCGATTTCGACGCCGCGATGCCCGAGTTCACGGACGGCGGACGAGCTCTCGCTGGAAGGCGCGCGGCATGCCGTGCTGGAAAACAAGTTGCGACGCGAAAATCGCGCTATCGTGCCCATGTCGCTGACTCTCGGTGGCGCGGAAAAACTTGCTGGTGATCAGCGGCCCAAACACCGGCGGCAAAACCGTCGCGCTGAAAACCACGGGCATCGCGGCTCTGTCGGCGCAATCGGCGATTCCCGTGGCGGCGCAGCGCGCCGTGCTGCCGATTTTCGATCGCGTTCTCGTGGACATCGGCGACGAGCAATCGATCGCCGCCGATCTTTCGACGTTTTCCGCGCACATGCTGAATCTCAAGATCGATGCTCGAAGCGGCGACTCCGCAATCTCTCGTGCTGGTCGATGAAATGGGCACAGGCACCGCGCCGGAGGAAGGCGCCGCGCTGGCCGTCGCGCTTGCTCGACGAATTTCGCGCCAAAAACTGCATCGTGCTCGCGACCACGCACCACGATCGGCTGAAAACGTACGCCTCCACGACGCCCGGTGTCGTGAACGCCGCCGTCGAATTCGACGACGTGAATCTGCGTCCGACTTACCGCCTGATGGTCGGCGTGCCCGGTGGCTCCAGCGGCATCGCCATCGCGCAGCGCCTGGGCTTGGCCAGTCCGATCTATCGAGCGCGCTCGCTCGCTGCTCGACTCCCGAATCGCGCGAAGCCGCCGATCTCATCGCCTACCTTCATCGCAGCCGCGACGAACTCGATCGCATGCAGCAGCAAATGGCCGCCGAGCGCCACGCGCTCGAAGAGGAACGAAAGAAGCTCCGCACCGAATGGGTGGAGCGCCAGCAAAAGCGCATCAAGCAACTCGAAGACAAATTCGCCGAGATGCAAAAGCGTTTCGACGAAAACGTCGCGCGCTGTCGTCGAAGCCGTGAAAGAACGCGAACTGCGCGCCCAGCTGGAGAAATCGACCCGCCGCAAGATTCAAGACGTGCGCGGCGAAGCGCGCGAAGAACTCAACGCCGCCTCGTGCAGACCATTATCGGAATCGCAAGCCGATCTTGGCGTCGTCGTCGCAAGCCGCCGGGTCGCTAAACAGAGAACAGCTTCAGCCTGGCGCGCGGATCCGTGTTCGCGGCTTCAACAAGCCCGTGGTCTTGCGGCGTCTGGACGGCTACTCCGCTGAAATCGAAGCCGGCCCGCTGCGCATGAAGGTTGCCGATCGACGAGATCATTGCGGTCGAAGGCGCGCCTGATCACAAAAGCGGCGCCGCTCGCCAGACAAAACGTTACGGTCACGTCGCAGTCCGGCCGAAGGCGCGCAGCGACGAGATCAACGTCATCGGCTCCACGGTCGAAGAAGCCACGGAGCGCGTCGACAAATTTCTCGATGAAGCCGCGCTGGCGAATCGCCAGCGGATTCGCATCATCCACGGTCACGGCACCGGCGCTCTGCGAAAAGGGCTGGCGCAATTTCTCTCTTCTCATCCACTGGTTGAGCGAATAGCCACTGAGTCCGAGGATCGCGGCGGTAAGGCCGTTACCGTCGTAGAATTACGCGCATAGCCGATGGCGGAAGCAGGCTCATTCGCGGATCGCGTCAAGCAGCAGGCGGACATCGTTCGCGTGGTGGGCGAATACGTTCAACTTAAAAAAGCCGGGCAGAATTTTCGCGGACTCTGTCCCTTCCATTCGGAAAAGACGCCGTCGTTCAACGTTCATCCGACGCGCCAGATTTATCACTGCTTCGGCTGCGGCAAGGGGGGAGACGTTTTCAGCTTTGTGATGGAAATGGAGAAATGTGAATTTCCCGATGCCATCCGCATCGTGGCCGAAAAGTGCGGCATCGCCATTCCGCGGCCGAAGGAGCGCTCGCCGGAAGAGCGGCGAGAGAATCAGCAGCGCACGGTGCTGGTGGAAATGCATCGAGAGGCGCAAACGTTTTTTGTGAAGCAGATTCAGGGCACGCAGGAAGGCAAGGTGGCGCGCGCGTACCTGGAAGATCGCGGGATCGACACCGCTACGATGGATCGCTTCGGGATTGGTTACGCGCCGAGCGGCGGCGATTTCCTGCTGCGGCATTTCAAAGCAAAGTATCCGGACAAACTGCTTGCGGAGTCGGGGTTGATCTCGCGCGGCGAAAACGGACGCATGTTCGATCGATTCCGCCGCCGTATTACTTTTCCAATTTCGAATGAGTCCGGAAAAATCGTGGCGTTCGGCTGCCGCGCACTCGGCGACGACATGCCGAAATATCTCAACTCGCCGGAAACGCCGGTCTATTCCAAAAGCAACGTCCTCTATCATCTGGATCGCGCCAAGGAAGCGCTGCGGCGCTCGGACTTTGCGGTGCTCGTGGAAGGTTACATGGATGCGATCGCAGTGGCGCGCGCGGGAATCAGCAACGTGGTCGCCAGCTGCGGCACCAGCCTGGCCGAGCCGCAGATTAAACTTCTCGGCCGCTTCACGCGACGCGTCATCGTTAACTACGATCCCGATACGGCTGGACAGACCGCCACGGAGCGCTCCATCGCGCTGCTTCTGGAGCAAGATTTTGAAGTTCGCGTTCTGGCGCTGCCGGGCAAAGCTGATCCGGACAAATTCATCCGCGAGCAGGGCGCCGACGCGTACATCAAGCTTCTTAAAGAAGCGCCGCCCTATGTCGACTATCTGATTTCGCGCGCCAGGCAGATGGATTTGACAACCGGCGAGGGCAAACTGCGCGCTGTGAATTTTCTGATGCCGTATATCCAGAAAATTCCGAATCGTATTCTGCGTTCCGAATGGGCGACGCGGATCGCTCAACAATTGCGGCTCGACGAACCGGTGCTGCGGGCCGCGCTCACCAACGCTGCCGCGGAACGCCGCAGTGAGGTTAAGACCAAGCCGGAACTTATCGGCCGAGCCGCGAAACCGGTGGAGCGCCGGCTGATCCGCATGCTTGCCGAATCCGACAGCTTTCGTCGCGAACTCGCTCAGAAACTTCACGAGCAGCAATTGCACCTGGGACTCGAGACTGAAAAAATCTTCGCCGCTCTGATTCTGGCCAATCGTTCCGGTGACGGCTCAACGATTCAGGCGACTGAGGTTGGCGCCACTTTGGAAGATCGCGATCGCCGCCTGCTGTTCGAAATTCTGTTCGAAGACTCCAGCGAACTCACACAGGAAGAGGCGGACAGTTGTCTCGAAGCATTGCAACATCGGCGCGCCGAGCGGGAACTTGCGGACGTCCAGCGCAGCATTGAGGCGAACCCTGCGGGTCCCGCACTTCGCGATTTGCTGGTGCGGAAGCAGGAACTTATGAAACGCCTGGCCGCAAGCCGTTGATGACCTCGGCGCGACCCGCAAGGAGAGCACTCTGAATGAGTCCGGCACTGTTCCTACGCATAGCCTCAGTTCTCACCATCATTCATTGCACTCTACATACGGTCGGCGGCGTTTTTGGCAAGCCGAAACACGGTGCGCCGGAAATCGCGGTAATCGATACGATGAAGACTCAGCGCTTCGATTTCATGGGATCCATGCGCAGTTATCACGATTTTCTATTCGGCTACGGCCTGGCTGTCACCATAACTCTGCTACTTCAGGGCATCCTATTTTGGCAACTGGGAGCTGCAATCACGACAAACCCAAGCCTAGTGCGGCCAATCGTGGCAGTCTTCTTTATGGGCTCCGTTCTGACCGCGACCGTGTCCTGGAAATATTTCTTTATCGCTCCGGCAATCACGCAACTGCTGATCGCCGGGTGTTTGGCGCTATCGTTTATGACTGCGGCCTCCAGTTAGAGTCAGGCTGGAATGCGGCAAACGCGCGGACTTCGTTTTGATCCGGCGTTGCCGCTAACATTTGCTCAACATTGTTGTTCCACGAGGGATGCCGCAGTTGCGGAGCGATCTCGCTTAGCGGGGTAAGCACGAAGCGTCGCTGCGTCATGCGGGGGTGCGGCACTTGTAATTCCGGAGTGTCGATCGTTTCATCGCCGTATAGAAGGATGTCGATATCGATCAATCGTGGGCCCTTGGGGAACTCCTTCTTGCTTCCCATTCGGGATTCAATTTCGCGAACGGCGTGCAGCAAATCCAACGGCGGCATGGAAGTCCCGCCTTCCACGACACAATTCAGGAACCAATCCTGATCGAGATAGTCGACAGGCTGCGTCTCGTAAATGGACGATACGCGGGTCACGCCTACGCCAATTGCGGGAAGTGCGGCGATGGCTGCACGCAGATTCGCTTGCCGATCTCCAATATTCGATCCGAGCGACAGGTAAATCGTGGTCACGGTTGTTTGTGAATGCGTCGTGTTTAGAACAGACGGGGCTGGCGGCGAGGTTGTTCGCGATTGAAGTATTCGTATGCCCGCGGTGTCGCCACCCGGCCTCGCGGTGTGCGATCGATCATGCCGATCTGCATCAAGTACGGCTCGTACATCTCTTCGATGGCGTCTTCTTCTTCGCTAAGCGCGGCGGCCAGGGTACCAACACCGACGGGACCTCCACCATATTTGTCGAGCAGCGCGATCATCAGATTGCGATCGACTTCGTCCAGCCCGCTTTCATCGACGCCCAGCATGGATAGAGATTCCTGCGCGACCGCTCGCGTAATGCGGCCGGCGGCGCGCACCTCGGCGAAATCGCGAGCACGGCGTAACAATCGATTGGCTACACGTGGCGTTCCACGGCAACGACGAGCGATTTCTTCGGCTCCACCCTCATCCATCTCGATATTCAGAATTTTCGCCGATCGATTCAGAATAATCAGCAGATCTTCCGGCTCGTAGAAGTCGAGCCGGTGGACGATGCCGAAGCGCGAACGTAGCGGCGCGGTGATGAGTCCCGCGCGCGTAGTGGCACCGATCAATGTGAAATGCCCGAGTGAGAACGGATGAATTCGTGCGCCGGGACCCTGGCCGATAATCAAATCGACGCGGAAGTCTTCCATGGCGGGGTACAACACTTCTTCGACGGCGGGCTGCAGGCGGTGAATCTCGTCAAGGAAGAACACTTCCTTCGCTTCGAGCGATGTCAGGATCGCGGTGAGATCGCCTTTGCGCTCCAGCAAGGGTCCCGCGCTCGTTTTGATGGGGACATTCAGTTCGTTGGCGATGATCTGGGCCAGAGTGGTCTTGCCGAGCCCGGGCGGCCCGTAAAGCAGCACATGATCCAAAGCCTCGCCGCGGCTGCGCGCTGCTTGAATGGCGATTTGAATATTTTCTTTGACTCGCTTTTGCCCAATGTATTCATCGAGGCGCTTTGGTCGCACGCTGGCTTCAATGCGCGCGTCTTCATCGTAAGCTGCGCCGGATACAATGCGTTCTGGTTGGCGATTGACCATCATTCGTTTTGCGCTGGCGTCGGCCATTTATGTTCTCGCAGCTCGCCCCTTGGGCGCACTCAGTGCTTGCAGCGAGGTTCGCAGTAACTGCTCGAAAGTTTTTGCGCCGGATTCGCATTTGGCTTCGCTCACTGCGCCTTCCGCGGCCCGCGCATCGTAGCCCAGATTCACCAACGCGGACACAACGTCCGCTTCAATACCCGCGGGGAGCTCGCCGCGGGACGCTCCGCAGCTTCGACAGTAACCGCGTCCAGCTTGTCCTTCAATTCGACCACCATACGCTCGGCGGTTTTGCGGCCAACGCCGGGAATTTTTGTCAGCCGGCCGAGGTCGCTATTGCGAATGGCGGGAACCAATTCTTCCACGCTCATTCCAGACAAGATCTTAAGCGCCAGCGAAGGACCGACTCCCGAAGCCGAGAGTAACATCTCAAAAAAATGTTTTTCGCGCGAAGAGAGGAATCCATAAAGAGAAAACGCGTCTTCGCGTACATGGGTGTGGATGAGCAGAGTGACTTCCGCGTGGAGTTCGCCGAGCGCGGCATATGTCGAGAGCGGAACCTGAACGATGTAGCCGACGCCACCAACATCCACGAGAATCTGGTTCGGTCGTTTGTCGGTAAGGCGACCGCGAAGCTGGCCAATCATCGTGGCTCAGTATTGCCGCGTTGCCCACAAGTGTCAAACTTACTTGTGCAATTGAAACATGGCAATGCGGAAGGACTTTCGTGGATTTTTTCGATTCACCCAGGCTTGAGAAATCTCTCGCCATCATGTTAGTTGAGTTTCGTCCCGATTGCATTGCATTGCTTGCTGGAATTTCAGCTCTTCCTCTAAGCGGGCGCTTACTTCTTTGTAGGTCGGTGCATTTTCAGCGCGGTGAGACCAGAATGCTTTAAGAGCGGCGTCAATTCGCGGCTGGTCGAGTCCGCTAGTGCCGTGGTCACGCTTGTAGGTCATGTACGCCACGATAGCCTGCGCTTCCTCTCGCGTGAAGACCGACAAGCGATATCGCGCATAGTCAGACCACGTCATCGCACCATAGCGCCTGGGATTCAGAATTGCGTGCCCGCCAGAGCTGCGCCGAAAGGTCTCCGAACCCACAGGCATCTCCACGGAGACATCTGCAAAACCATGCCATAAATAAAACAGAGGATCGGCGGTGAGGAGCTCGTCCCGGAGATCAGCAATCAGGTATGCCGGAAGGAAAAAACGGAAGCCACCTTCGGAAAAGAAGTTTAACGCGCAATAGTGGGCGTCCAGCATTTTGGAATCGAGCGATCTCCACTCAGTTTTGCCGACGAAGGCACCGACTTCGTCGAAGGGCTCGCAACCTTCGAATGTGCCTTGAAGAAATTGATCGCCCGGATACAGTGTTGAGGAGAATGCCTGGACGATGCGGTTGATGACTTCTTCTTTTTGCATGCGCAAAGCGCTCCGCGTGTGAAACAACAAGGATGAACAATGTACATCACCAGCATGCCAGGAGCAGGAAGTGGGGCAAAAAAATCAACGGCCCCGCAGTGTATCTGCGGGGCCGCCGGTAGTCTGTCTGGAATTGGCTGAAGGCGCGAAGGCCTTGTGCGAATCCAAACTTCGCTAGGACTTAAGCATCACGCCTTAAGCCTCAGCCACCTCACGTTTACTACTACCATCAGAACTTTTCATTTTGTTGGATCGCCCTCCTTTCCCGTGTACCCCTATAATAATTTCAAGCCGCCAAAATTTCAATATTGGTTTTTCTTCATTGCTGAGGCGTGACTAATTCCGCGATACCGCATTCTTGGCTTCCAGGATTTCGGGTCTTCCCGGGCTGTCCGCCCGAGCCGAAACCTTCAACAGCTCACGGAAGTACCTCTGAGCCTCTCCACGTTCTCCGCTGAGCTGCGCAGCGCTCGCCGCTTCATACAGGGCGCGGAAGCGCCCGGGCTCTTTCTTCAATGTGGCCTCAAATTGAGCCAGCGCTTGCTTTGGCTCATCCAGCTGCAGGAACATCTCGCCCAATAACTCACTCGCGGGCGCGAGGGGTCCAGGCGTAATGGCGCTCTTTTCGGTGGCATCTTCAAGCGCTGCCGCCGACTGCATCCGCCGTAACGCTTCTTTTTTGCTTGCGGCCAGCGACGCCCAAGCAGCGACCTCGAGTTCCTCGATTTCCACCTGCTGCGCCCAATAGCTTTCGCCCGATTTCAGAAGTCGCTCACGAATTCGCTTCAGTGCTGCCACGGATTCGTCTGCGGCCGACGTTTGCCCTAGACGGGCTGCGCCGAGTCCCCGTGCGAACCAGGTCATAGCTTCGGCGTAAGGATACGGCGTCTCTCGCGGCGCAAGTTGCGCGGCCTGTTTCCATTCGCGACGTTCCAATGCGTATCGCGCCGGAATCGCCGCCAGGGCAAAATATGCTGTGAGGGGCCGCCTGCGCCACCGATCACAACATTGGGATTGAAGCGCGCGGCGATCTCCGGTAAGGACGTAACTATCCGCCCGGCCGCTTCGTCCTGTCCGGTTTGCAAGTAGGCGTAAACCTGGTAGTCGCTAGCGTGCAACTCTTCCGCAGTCTGACCGGCCCGGCGGGCGGCAGCTGCCGCCGCAACGTTGCTATCGATGGAATCCTGCCAGTAACCCGTGCGCGTGAAGGTATGCGATGGCATATGCAGAGCATGGGGGGCATCTGGAGCAATCTCCGAATATCGCCGCGCGGCATTGAGAGCGCGGCCAGCCAGCGATGGTACGTCGTAGGTATGGATAATGTAGTGTGCAAGACCAGGATGCGCGGGCTCCTGCTCGAAGAGTTTCTCCAGGATTGCGCCGGCCTTGAGCCGGCCGGCATACGTCTTGTCCGCTGGATCCTCTGAGGCGGCAATCGCGAGCGCGTAGAAAATCTGTGCTTCATGATCTTCGGGATTTCTCGCCGCGAGTTCTCCCATAGCATCGCGGTACGCAATCAAACGCGCGTGTTGAGCCGTGCTCTCGAAATGTTGGTACAAGTTGGCGACTGCGGAGATGTAGGCGCTTTCGCGCTCCGTCTGGACAGCTATCGCTTTACCCCGTTCGGCGCTCTCTCGGCCAGACTGTAGTTGGCCCGTATCCTTCATGCCCACTGCGAATGGATTACTCCATTGGCTGAGCGCGATGCCCCAGTAAGCGATGCCGCATTTCGAGTCAGCTTTTAGTGCAGCGTTGAACCCCTGAATAGCAGCGCTGAACTGAAAAGAGTGCAGCATCGCAACTGCGCGGTCGAATTCCATCTGCGCGGCGGGCTGGCACGATGTAGCGAAGTGCACGGTGCCCAATTTCTCGCTATTCCCATGCTGATGCTCCTGCGCGACGCCGCTACCCACCAGCAGCATCGACAGAAATACAGCAATGGCTCGCGCGCTGATCATCGGATGCCTCAACCAGCGGCATTATAGCCGCATTCAGTGGCAGAGCTGCGCCAATTTCATTCACACGAACACCCACCGACAAGTCATGATCTGGGAGGAATTAACAATCAACTGGAGTTTTGCCGCAGCGGACTATGAGGGGTGCAGTGGGTGGTGCCGCAATCAGCGCTGGACAGATTTGATGATTCTCTGCACGCGGCGCTCGGGTTCGGACTGATTAGACTCTTCGCTTTTAATCTCTACACGTTGCTTTTTCAAGTCCAAGCGCAGCAGTGCGAACACCGCTATGTAGATGTTCGAAATCCAAACCAGGGCAAATCCGCCGATCAGATAACCCCGCCAGTCTGTATAAAGGAGTTTGAAGCGGGTGATGAGGAGAAAGAATTATGGTGATGTAGTGGCTAAAGCAGTATTCGCAGGTGAAGAGGTAGAAAAATTTGCGTTGATAAAGACGCTGGCAATTCTTGCTGCGGGATACGCAAATGTCATGGAATTCGCGAAACAGCTCTTCATGGGTAACCGCCCATGCAACCGCCGCGATCGGCAGGGCGATAATGAACAAGGCGAATAGTTGAGATCGAGGTTCCATTCGGTCGTTTGGTCTCGTCGTCTTTGGTGCGGCTCACCCAGTCGTAGGGAACTGTGCAGACATGCGCAGTGAAGCGCGCCGCCGCAGGAGCGGCCTGCTTTTTTCGTGCCCACCGTACATCTACGCTTTGAGATTCTGTTTGCCTATGCCGTGAAGTTCGTAAGAGGGCCTGCGTGACTGAGGTAGGCAGCCTCATCAGCTAGACGCGGACCGGCCTCACCCACACCATCACGGCTCCGCATTCCAGCGGAACAGCTCGGGATTTGGCTGAAGCTCAGGCGGACTGAGGGTACGTTGCGGTGGCGCGCCTTCGCAACGGACTCATTTTTGGCTGACGTCGTGATCCGCGATCAGCGACGTTCGCTTAACACCATGACTAACCGCACGTAGTTCGGGAACCCGAATAAGGCTCAAGTCTTCCGATTGCGTATCAAGACGGCGGCATTCACGTCGATTATTGCGGCAGCTCTTCACCGGTCTGCTCCCGCACCATGTATTCGGCGTACCAATCGGGCCAGTTTGGGTCGGCTTGCCCGGTTCGCGCCTCATGCTGGCCATGGGCGGCCGCCGCACGCCGAAACGCGCTGGCAAGATCTTCCGCTGACGCGAAGGTGGTGGTGGCGGAGTCGATGCGTCCGGGCAGCCGCGTGGTGATCTGCTGAAACAGCCAACCGTTGCCGTCGGGATCATGGAAGGAGGCAAAAGACCGGTAGCTGCGGTGTTCGGGATCCGCACCGCTCACTCGATTCCGGCCAAACAAGTAAGGTTCGTCAGTGCCCGCGTACACGCCGGCGGCATCGTGGAAGACCTCGCTGATCTCGACGCCATGACGTACCAGTTCGGCCCGAGCGGCTTCGATGTCGGAGACGATCAGATATAAGCCCTGGCTCGACCCAGGTGCGGCGGGAGTGACGTTCTTGCCAAAAATGATCGAGCATCCGGAACCTGGGGGCGTGAACTGAATGACGCGAAAATCTTTGCCGCTGTCGTAATCGGCATCCAGCCGCCAACCGAGCCTCGCATAGAACTCTTTCGCCCGGTCGACATCCGAAACGGGGATTACAACAATCTCGAATTTCATGTCGACTTTCGCGGGGCTCGCTTGGTCATTGGGATCGTTACTCCGGACCGCTGCTGTGCTCATGTTTGCCTCCTTGTGTGTGCGAATGATCGCTGCGCTTACACCATTCGTTCGGCGTTAGCTGATCGGAATGTGCTGGCGTGCGGCGCATGAATGCTCGTTGACGGCGAGCTCTGCTGGGGAAGGGCGAATCCGTCGGCGAGAGGCAGAGAGCCTAGCATGGCTCTTCGTTCCGATGCATCAATACTCGTAAATAAGCTTATGCGCCGAGAGATCGGTATGTCTTACGGATAGAATTCAAGCGCCGACGTGATTGCGCAGGAACTCCGCAACTTCCGGGTGCTTGCGTTCGTCCGCGATTGCTGCAGCGGACTTGCCGTCAGTGGTTTTGGCTTGAACATCTGCGCCGTGAAGCAGCAACATCTTCACAATTTCCAAGTGGCCGTTGGCCGCGGCGGTGAGCAGCGGCGTGAAACTCGCGCCGTATCGGTAGTTTGCTTCGGCGCCGTTCTGCAGTAGCCAGTCAACAACCTCTGCACGCCCTCCCGCAACTGCGCCAGTCAATGCATTGTATCCAGTGCCGTTGGTGGCGACCGCATCGACCAGCGCGCCCATCTCGAACAGGTACATCGCTACAGGCAGATGTCCGAACGCGCACGCCAGCGCGAAGACGGGGAAGCCGTCAGGTGAAAAACTGCGCGCCAGATCAGGGTTCGCATCTACCAGTTGCTTGACACGATCCAATTGCCCCGCAGCGGCCGCTTCGTTAATTTCGAGGTCGGCGCCGCGAGCAATCAACAGATCGCGGACTTCGGTTCGTCCATTGTAGATGGACGCAAGAATGGCGGACTGGCCTTGCTCATTCTTGGCGTTAGCGAGCGTGGGTTCCGCGTCGAGCAACCTACGAATCGCGGCAACATCACCAGCTTCGATGGCGGCAAAGAACTCATTTGTTCGGGACATGAAAGCTCCTTCTCGTTCTTCGAGGCGATAGACATTGTATCTGCGGTGATGGGATCAGCAGTGATGCGGTCTTCTTCGATCTTGCCGATTTGCCTGCTGGTTTTGGATGCCATCATCCATGCGGCGGGCGCTGCCAGAAAAGCAAAATGGGGAGCGCGATCAGCACGCTCCCCATCAAGAATTGATATGCAATAACTTACGACGCCGACGCGGTGGCCGCAGCGGCGGCGGGAGCATGCTTTGATTGGTATTTGCCAGGCACCGCGCGCAACGGAATGGCGATGCGATTCCAAAGATTGATCATTGCGGCTACCAGCGTGAGATCGATGATTTCCTTCTCGTTGAAATGCTTCTTCAACTTTTCAAAGACTTCATCTGGAACGTGAGTTTCCGATACTCGGGTGATCGATTCGACCCATTCGAGCGCCGCACGCTCGCGATCGGTGTAGAAGGGCGTTTCCGCCCAGGCATCCAGGCTATACAGGCGCTGTTCGGTTTCGCCGAGGGCGCGTGCGTCTTTCGAGTGCATGTCCAGGCAATAGGCACAACCATTGATCTGGGAGGCGCGCATTTTCAGCAACAGGACCAAACGATGATCCAGCCCGGAAGTCTCAACGTACTGCTCCAGCGCGAACAACGGCTTCTGCACGTCCTGCGCATACTTTCGATAATCGATTCTGGGTTCCATGTTTTCTCCTTTCCTTGAAGCGAGATAATTCTCTTCCTAGAAGAGATGTATAGACCCGGTTGCGAGTTACGTGATTGCTGGAGGAAAACGGGACAAGCTACGGCGTGCGGCGATCAGCGAGCGGCGGCGCGAGCCCGGCGGACGCGAGCGCGATTTCCGCAGCTCGTATCGCTGCACCATCGTTTTGTTTTTGCCTTGGTGGGATCGTGGAAGGCCCAGCGGCAATCATTGTTCGCGCAGATTTTGATTCGGCTTTGCGAGCCGGCCACCACGGCTTCAGCGGCCGAAGCGGCGATACGTGAAACGACCCAATCCCAATCGGGGTGCACCGGTTCGATTTCGACCCGCGACCCGTTTGGTCGCCTCACAAGCTTTTGCCTAACTGGCACATCCATAGCTGCATTGATTTGAGCAATCTCTCGAGCACCGGGTTCGCTACCGGCCGATAAAGCCTGCGCAACATCGCGGAGCGAGCGGCGGAAGGACTTCAACTTCGTCAGCGGCGCCTTCTCCACTTTTGCCGGCTGCAGGTGCCAGTGCCGAAGAAATGAATCGATCCATGCGGGTTCGTCCAGGCGATCGGACAAGCGGCCGAACCCATCGTATTCCTCGCTGTTGACCAGGTCGATCCACGGGGAGACCTTCCCGAAATTGTGGGTGACGAAGATGTCGCTTGCGTGCATAAGGGCGCCTACGGACATTCGTGTAACGACCTAAATTCACTTGACGCGTTACACGAACCGCACTAGTCTAGTAATGAGTTTAACACAGATAGGCCGTTACATCAGGAGCTGCGACAATGTCCACCGAACGCGCCGCCATATCCATCCAGGAAATACCGCGAATGCCGGCTCGAGCGAAGCACAGCAACCGCTCGCTGGTTCTCTTCTCCTTCTTTTCCATCTGGATCATCTGGGGCTCGACCTATCTGGCGATTCGCTATGCGGTGGAAACGATCCCGCCTCTGTATACAGCCGGACTTCGCCACCTGACGGCAGGCACGATTCTGTTGCTCTGGTGCGTTGTGAAGCGACTGAAGCCATCTGTCGCACAAGTTCGAGCCAGCATAGTGATCGGTGCGCTGTTTTTCCTGATCGGTCACGGCGCACTGCACTGGGCAGAGACTCGCGTGCCATCTGGCTTGGCTTCCCTATTGGTGGCCACGGAACCAATTTTTGTTTTCGTGATTGCATCAGCCGCTGCGCGCAAATGGCGAATGAATGCGACGCTGGTGGGCGGCGTTTTGCTGGGACTTTCTGGAGTCGCTCTGCTGATGGGCAAGAGCGTCATGGCATCAGGCAGTGGAATGACGACCGGCGCGATCGCGGTGCTCGTTGGGGCGTTCGGATGGTCGGCGGGAATAATCTATTCGCGAAGTTCGAAACTTTCCGGCAACCCATTGCTGCTATCCGCGATGTCGCTGCTATCCGGAGCAGTCATGTTGTTGGTAACCGGAACCGTGGCAGGTGAGTGGCGCGGATTCTCGTTCGCGCAGGTGACTCCGCGATCGTGGCTAGCTTTGGCATACCTGATCGTATTCGGATCGGTGATCGCGTTCACGGCGTACAACTGGCTTCTGGAACGCTATTCGCCAACCCTGGTGGCTACCCACACGTATGTGAATCCGATTGTAGCGGTGCTGCTGGGATGGTTCATGGCCGGCGAACGCATCACCTTAAACTTCGGAATTGCGGCGGCAATGGTGGTTGGAGCTGTGGTGCTGGTCGACCGCGGAACCAATCAGATCGAGCGATCGGAGAAAAGGAATCGTTAGCGGCGAGTGCGATCTTTACGGACAGCTTCGTCGATCAGCGCGTCCAGTTCGCCACGCGTGAGACGAACGTGATCGCCCGCGGGTTCGCTACTGTCACAAGTAACCGGCAGTTCGGCCCCGCCCCCGGGCGGCGGCACGACGGAATAGCGCGACCGCGCAGCCATCAATTTGGCAACCTCGCGGCTAGAGAGTAGGCGTGGGCTTCCCGCCTTCTCGGCGGCCAGCGTGATCTTCGCGAAATGCTCGATGGTCTCCATGCGGAAGAATGCGGTCAGCAAGTCGGGACCGCAGGTCACCGCACCGTGGTTGGCCAAGAGCAACGCATCGTAGTGCATTACGTAAGGCTCGATGGCCGCGCTCAACTCCGGAGTGCCGGGCGTTCCATACTTGACCAGAGGAATTTGTCCCAAGCCCACGATCACTTCGGGCAATAGCGCTTGATCAAGGGCGCGGCCCACGACCGCGAAACCCGTTGCTGTGGGAGGATGCGCATGACAGATGGCCATTACGTCGGGGCGCATTTTGTAGAACAGAAGATGCATCGCGAGCTCGGAAGATGCCTTGCGCTCACCGGATACATGACGGCCTTCGAGATCGATGACCACAAGATCGGATGGCGTCAACATCCCCTTGTTCATGCAGGTAGGGGTCGTGAGGATGCGCTGGGAGTCCAGGCGCACGGATAGATTGCCGTCGGATGCGACGATATAGGCGCGTTCGTACATCCAGCGCCCTGCGACGCAGATGTCCAGACGATGCTGCTTTTCACTTTTCGCAGAACCCGGCAGAAGGGCGTCTGTCGACACGGCAAGCTCCTAACTGGCGCCGAATTATCTTCGGAGCGCAGCGGCGATACAAGTCATTTTTGAGGCTCGCGGTGCGGGTGCGCGAGGTACAACCGGACGATCAAATCAGGCGTAAATTCCGCGCAATTTCAAGGCGCTGGCCACGCGATCGATAGCCAGCATATACGCCGCGATACGGTTGTTGACCTTGTGCGTTTCGGCGTAGCGGACCACTTGATCAAAGGCATTTTCCATCACGTCGAGCAGGCGTTCGTTGACTTCACTTTCACGCCAGAAAAAGCCCTGGCGATCCTGCACCCACTCGAAGTAACTGACGGTGACACCGCCGGCGTTGCCGAGAATGTCGGGGACGGTGAAGATTCCTTTGCGGTCGATGATAGCGTCGGCTTGCCAGGTTGTCGGGCCGTTTGCGCCCTCGCATAGGATCCGCGCCTGCACCTGTTCGGCGTTCTTCTCGGTGATCTGATTTTCGATTGCGGCTGGAATGGCGATTTCGCAAGGCTGAAATAGCACATCGCGCGCGGTCATTTTTGTGCCGCCGCCGGGGAAATCCTGGAGAGGCCTCTTCTGCGTGTGCACCCAGTCGATGGCTTTCAGGGCGTCGAATCCGTTTTCATTGTAAAGGCCGCCGCCGATATCGGCGAGGCCCACGATCTTGTAGCCGACCTGCTGCATCAGCATGGCAGCCATGGAGCCAACATTGCCGAAACCTTGAATGACCACGCGGCAGCCTTGTCGTTTGATGCCGAGCTTGGTGAGCGCTTTGTCGCAGCAGATCATCACACCGCGGCCGGTGGCTTCGCGACGTCCGGCGGATCCGCCCAGTTCGACAGGCTTGCCGGTGACGACCGCAGTGGTAGCTTGACCCGAGTGCATCGCAAAGGTGTCCATCACCCAGGCCATCGTCTGTTCGTTGGTGCCGACGTCGGGCGCCGGCACATCGCGCTCCGGGCCGAGCCAGCTCGCGAGTTCAGCAGTGTAACGGCGGGTCAGGCGCTCCAGCTCGCCGCGCGACATTTTTCGCGGATCGCAGATGATGCCGCCCTTCGCTCCGCCAAATGGAATATTGACCACCGCGCACTTCCAGGTCATCCACGTAGCCAGCGCGCGTACTTCGTCGAGACTTACGTCGGGCGCAAAGCGAATGCCGCCCTTGCCGGGCCCGCGGACCGTGGAATGCAGCACGCGATAGCCGGTGAACACTTCCAGCGTTCCGTTGTCCATGCCCACAGGAATGTAGAGCGTGATTTCCTTGTCGGGGTATTCAAGATAGCGATACACGCCCTGCTCGAGCCCCAGCTTTTGCGCGGCTACCTCAAAACGCGCTTCGGCGTTCTGGTAGACGTTCATCTCTTCGGGTGTGGGCGCTAGCGACGACATGCAGAGATCTCCTGTAGCGGAATCGCGGAACATACCGCTGCTTCGCACTTTTTCATACTGCGGCCCGCGGACGAAAGCAGGCGGGATTTTGCAGGGCCAATCCGAGGCGAGTTTTGCGGGCTACCCACCCGCAAGACCATCCACATGGCCGGGTCGCCAGTATACGAACCTGCCAAACGGCTCGCAAGCGGACGTGTGCGGGGAAAGGAAGGTACTAGTTACGGGCAGAATCCCACGCCGTTGTGGCGAGAGGCGGTGAGCACGAGTTGGCCGAATGCGGCAATTTGACCTAGTCCAAAGAGGCCTGGCTGGTTGTTGCTGCGTATTTCTTCACGCCCGCGGAAAAAGAATTGCTGAAATGGGTCGGTGTGTAACTGGATGGTCTCAATCGGCGCGATGATGGCTCTGGTCTCGCGTTCGGCAGTGGGGAAAATCGCCGCGATGTGGCTGCCGATCATGACTTTCTTCGCGCTGGGGTTCGAACACTCGGTCGTAAATATGTTTGTGATTCCTTCAGGGATGATCCTTGGCGCACCAATCTCGATTTCTCAGGTCTTATTGTGGAATTTGCTGCCGGTCACGCTGGGGAATTTTCTGGCCGGCGCTCTGTTCACTGGACTCGCGCTGTACATCACGTATCCATCTGCGCCCCGTCTACAACGGCCTCCACTGCAGCGGTGTCAGCTACGGCGGAGGGCGAGCCGCAGCATGCGTTTGCCACATCGCCAGACTCAACCCGATGTAAGCATCGGCAAGGCTGGTGGCCGAGCGGCCTAAACTGCGCCGACTTGGCGCTCTATGCGCTTCTTCACCGTCAGCGAAAACATAAAAACGTGTGATGATAGCCGCGATGGGAACTGTAACATCACCAAGGGCTTCGCCGGATTGAGCGTCCTCTCGCTGGAGAGTCGCCGCGCGCCGGAGATGGCCAAGCTGATCGCCGACTTTCGGTGGAGCGCGACGGTGGCGCCGTCCATGCGCGAAGTGCCCATCGAGTCCAATCCGAAGCACAAGCCTTCACACGCGCTTGCTTACCGGCGGATTCGATCTGCTGATTTTGCTCACCGGTGTGGGCACGCGGGCATTGACGCGCGTCGCGGAAACCGTTTGCTCGCGAGAGGATTCATCTCCTCTCTGCGCCGAGTTCCGGTAGTGGCACGCGGGCCGAAACCGACCGCCGTTTTGAAAGAACTGGAAGTGCCAGTTACTGTTACCGTGCCGGAGCCAAATACCTGGCGCGAATTGTTGGCCGCTCTCGACGCAAAAGCGGAAGCGCTACCGCTTCGGGCAAACGCGTTGCCGTTCAAGAATACGGCGCGGCCAATCCAGAACTCCTCGCCGGTCTCGCGGAACGCGGAGCTCAAGTGACTCGCGTTCCGGTTTACGAGTGGGCGCTACCCGAAGACACGGGCCCGCTCCGTGCCGCGGTCACCGCGATCGTTGAGGTAAAGTGGATGTAGCGATCTTCACCACCTCAGTGCAGGTGATCCATCTGCTGAAGATTGCCGAGGAAATGAACCTGTCTGAGAAAGTGCGCGCCGCATTCGGCAAAATTCTGGTCGGCTCTATTGGGCCGGTAACCTCGGAAGCCTTGCGGGAGCACGACATTCCGGCCGAATTTGAGCCTAGCCATCCGAAGATGGGATTTCTCGTCAACGAACTGGCGCAGCGCAGTGGCGACCTGCAAAGAAAACGCGCTGGCTAAGCTTTCCTGCACGAATTGCTGAATTCGGCGTGCTCGTCCGCGGCTGCCATATGGAGCGCTCGATGCGTTCGCGCGTAAGAGAACCACGCCAGCACCATTAGCGCGCCGACAATCATTCCGGCCAGCAGCAAGGTCGCGATTCGCAATCCGATTGTAAGGGAGAAGCTAGTTGCGAGAGGGACAGGCGCGCAACTGCTCGGTGACGGTCGCGTCGGTCACGCGCGGGTCGCCGCTCATAGGGACAGAATTTGTCGAAACCGGCTGCAACGTATCGGAATGCTCCACCTTCACCAAGAAGCAGTAGCCCTTCCGTGGAATTGTTTCGATGTAGACGGGATTGTCCGGCGAATCACTAAGCGCCTGACGCAACTTGTTCATTGACGTGTTGACGTTGGCTTCGAAGTTGACCTGTGGATTTTCTGGCCATAGGTGCCGCCGCACTTCTTCTCGCGTGACGACGTCCCCGGCGCGGCTCAGCAAAATCAGCAACGTCTGATACACCTTGCCTTGTAGCCGCACGCGTTCTCCGTTCCTCCACAACTCCTCGCGGTGCAGATCCAGCTGAAATTCTCCGAATCGCAAATAGCGCGTGGCAAACTGCGGACCTACCCCGGCATTTGGAACGGATTGCAGTGGCTCTTCTTGTCGCGTCCAGTTTTCGTTCGAATTCATGATGAAACGTCTCCGCGCGTGCTTCCACTTGTCGCTTGGCACTACGACTTCGCGCCTGTCACTACTTACAAGGAAGATGTTGGGGCAGGAAAAACCGCAAGGGTACGACCAATTTGGGACGTCGTTTCCTGCCCAAAACAAACGCCTTCCATAGCGTAGTGGCCATCTCTGCAGCTTATGTCACGTTTTTGTCTCATTAGCCGAACTTATAGCTGCGTTGCCCGCGCGAATGTCAAAAGCCGACCTCGATATAAAAAGAAAAAGCCGCGCCTGCTGTTCGCGGCACGGCTTCCAATCGAGTGGGTTCTGGTTATTGCAATTTGAATTGCAGCGTAACCGTCAAGTGCATGGGCACCGTCTTCCCATCCAGCGTTGCGGGCTGATACTTCCATTGACGAACCGCATCCATCGCCGCTTGATGCAGAAGCGTTGGACCCGAAATCACTTTCATTGCCGAAATTTTTCCGTTCTCGTCCACCAGAGCGTCGACCCGCACATTGCCTTCGATATGCTGGGTTTTGGCAAGTACTGGATATAGTGGCGGCGTTGACGAAAGCAACCTGGCCTGCTTTACGTCGCCTCCAACTGGAAGTGGCGCGCTCGGCACTAGCGGCTTGCTGCCGCCGCCTGCCAATCCGCCGCCCAATGCGTCTCCGGTCGGCGCGATGTGACCAATGGATGGTGCCAGTTCGACTGCACCGGCCTCTTGCACGGCGGGACGTCGCGCTGCGGAAGGAGCCGCGAGGCGTACGTCACCGAAACTCGATTTCTTGGACTGTGGCTGCACTGGTTGCGGCGGTTCAGCTAGTTTCCGGTACGCCGATAATCTGCCGCGGTGTTCTTGTCAGACGCGGCCTTTAATGGTTGCGCTGTGGGCGTCGTCGACTGCGAATTAATAGCTGGTGAAGTTGCCGCGGAGGCAGATACCGGTACGGGCGCGGAGTTGAAGTTTGCAGCGCCGTTCCCGCTATTGCTGCCGCTCGGCGCAGCCGACGAACTTTTCGCGGTGGGCTGCACTGCTGCTGAGCTGCTTGGAGCCTCGGCCGTAATCGCGGCTTGCGATGATGCGCTGGGCGACTGTCGCACATACCAGGTGGTACCAACCGCGAGGAGCAGAAATCCGGCTGCGGCTGCGGCGATCAGAATCACCTTGTTGTTTTTTGCAGGGCGGCGCTCACTTGCTGAAATTTCGGAGATTTCTGCGAGATCCGGCATTGCTTCCGAAGACGGTGCCGCGGGCGGTTGTTCCGAGTTCGCGGGTGCGGACAGATCCTGCACCTCGTACTCAACTCCCTCATCAGAGTCCGGCGTATCGGTGGTGATTTCGTTCTGAGCAGGCGTTCCGGCGTTGCGCGCCAGAGGCTCGAGCCACGATGGGATTTTGACCTCACTGGAATCCAGACCACTGGGGCTGTTCGCCGGCGAAGCCGTCTTCGTTGGCGGCGCTTGCGACTTCGTCATCTCGATCACTTTGGCACTGGAATCGCCGTTGACCTGCTTGTTCGCCGCCGAAGTGGACGGCGTTTCGGTGTTGAACAACATCGCCGAGAGCTGCTCCTGCAACCGCGCTGATTCACGCTTCAGTGCTTCGCCGGATAAGTGTGCTTGCGAATTTGCCGGCGTGCTGAGCGTTTTGGCCGCAGGGGGCGCCACTAACGGTGCCTGTGTTTTCACTTCCGATGCCTTAGAATTCGTGCTGGCGGTATCCCCGCCCCAAGAATTTGGCGCAGCCGGAGCCTTGGGAATTTCAGGAGTGCGCGGCTGGGCTGCCAGCGACCTCGGT
The DNA here is from genome assembly GCA_963788725.1 of uncultured Acidobacteriota bacterium. Lineage (GTDB taxonomy): Bacteria > Acidobacteriota > Terriglobia > Acidiferrales > UBA7541 > Acidiferrum. The sequence goes on from CAWBHT010000004.1 coordinate 451,310, forward strand.
TCCACTTTTGGCGCGCTCGCGGTTACGGTTTCCGTTTTCGCGGCGATCACCGGAGCAGCAGGCAGCGCTTGCTTTGGCACCGTGGTCCCTGCGGGAACCGCAGGCTGAACCTTCGCTACGCTAGCGACAGGGGCAACTGCGGGTGCGCCGGCTCTGGCGGGCGCTTCAACCGCAAATCGCACGCCCCAGAACCCTGCGACCGCTTCCGTAAATTCCAGTTCGACGTACCCGCTGACGTTGCTGTAATTCTTCGATTTTAAAACCTGGCAAACCACTTCTCTTTTCGTTTTTTCGTTGGTCAAGAACAGCAGTTGTCCCGGCGTCACGCTGGACGACAGGCGAATCACCGCACCGTTGCCGAAAACCAACACGGTTTGCGTTGTCTCTGAGAATGGTTCGCGTTTGTCGCTGCCCTCCACCGTTCGCGCGCCGTTCACGGTCACTGGGATTTCGAGCGCAACCGGTTGCGTTTTGCCCCCTGTAGAGTTCCCGGCTGGTGATTGCGTGTGGGGTGTGGTGACATCCAGATCTTTGGCTGTTGGCGGCATGGCAGCGCTCACTTATGGCGAAAATTTGGTATCCCAGCGAGGATCAGAACGCGAACATGACTATCCCGAGTTCGCGGGCTTGGAGGGATACAGGCGTAATGGTACGGGCCGGTGAAGGACTAAATATACTGTCCTTCCGTACAGGTGTTCCGCGCCGCAACTTGTACTTGTTACCGCGGAGATAGAGCAGGAGTTATCGGCTTGAGCGGACCCTTAAATTGTTCATCCACTTCAACTTGGTAGCCGGTGACCAACTTATTGGTCTCGTTAGCCATGCCGATCACCGCCTGCAGCTCCTGGAACATCTCGTCGGTCATGCCCTTGTTGCGCGCCGAAGCGGTATGCGACGCGATGCAGTAATGACAGTTATTGGTGACACTGACGGCCACATAGATCAGTTCCTTGGTGAGCGGATCGATGGCCCCGGGCCCCATGATCTGCTTGATGCTCTCCCACGTGCGTCTTAGCGTCGCTGGATCGTGCGCGATGGCCTTCCAGAAGTTATTGATCCAGTCGGTCTTGCGCGTGGTCATGATGTCGTCGTATACCGCACGCACCTCTGGGCTCGCGTCTTTGTACTCAATCAGAGGAAAGGTCGCCATGTATTCTCCGCCGCCAAATTTTTGCTCGCAGCATCCAAACACGTTAGCAGAATGCGCGCTCTTCCTGTAGTGGCTGCTATCTAAGTTCGCCGATCCGCTCACACGCTCCGCGCTTTCGCGCTAAACTGGTTTTAATTACAGGTCGCCGCATGGTGTTTTGTGCGGCCGGAGGAGCGGATGGCCCGCGATGCCGTCCAGCGTCTCGCTCACAGCGAGGCGCTCTCTCATCTTGTTCTCGAAACGGCTCCCGATGCCTTCATTGGTATCGATATGGAGGGCCGCATTGTCACGTGGAACGCCAAAGCCACGCAAACTTTCGGCTGGACTCCTAAGGAAGCCATCGGCTGCACGCTGTGGGACAAAATCATCCCTCCCGTCCATGGGGATGCTCTCGACCACTTTCGCGAAACCGGTGAAAATCCGCTGGCCAACCTGCGTATGGAAGTAACCGCGCGCCATCGCAGCGGCCAGGAATTCCCCGCTGAAGTCACCATCAGCGGCCCGATCCAAAGCGACCGCGGGGAGTATTTCGGCGCTTTCCTTCGCGATGTCTCCGATAGACGCGAACGCGAACTAGAACTCCGTAAGGCCAAGGAAGCCGCTGAAGCACAGGCGAAAACGCTGCACTTGCTGAACGGCATCAGCCGCGAACTCAATGCCGTCCTCAACACAGATCAGTTGCTGCGCCGCATCGGCGAACTGCTCGCCGAACTGATCGACTATCACACATTTTCCATTCTTCTATTGGACTCCTCGGGCCAAAATCTGAAACATCGCTTCTCGTTATCCGGCTCAAAGGTCATCGCGAAGCCCGATATTCCCATCGATTGCGGCCTGGTAGGTTACGCGGCGCGTTATCGTCAGCCCGTGGTTGTTCCCAATGTTCGTGCGGATTCTCGGTATATCAAATTTCACGACGAAACCTGCTCGGAGCTCAGCGTCCCGCTGATCACCAAGGAGAAGCTGATCGGCGTTCTCGATATTGAAAACGCCACGTGTGACTACTTCCGTCCGAGCCACGTCGAAGCGGTCACGCTCCTGGCATCGCAGCTCGCCGTTGCGCTGGAAAACGCGATGCTCTACGACCGCGTCAGCAAGCAGGAACGCCAGCTTAACCAGGACCTGAATTACGCACGCGAACTTCAGAAGCGGCTGCAGTCCAGCGGTACTCCGCCGATGAACAATGCCGGCGTCGCCAGCGTTTCTCGTCCGGCGCGAATCATCGCCGGCGATATGTTCGACTTTGGGTTTTACACCAAGTCCAAACTCAACGTCGGTGTACTCGGCGATGTTTCTGGCAAGGGCGCTCCCGCCGCTCTTTATGCGGCATTAACCAGCGGAATCATTCGTTCGCTGATGGAGCGCGAGCTGGGTCCCGCGGAAATGTTGTCAGCCGTTAATCAGGCACTGATGGAACGACCGTTGGACGATCGTTACATTGCGCTCATGTATGGCGCCTGGGATGATCAACGCCGTGTTCTTCGCGTCGCGAATTCCGGCTTGCCACGCCCAGTCTACTATCGCCACGGGAAAATGGAGATCATCGACGCTATTGGCATTCCGTTGGGGATGTTTCCCAAACCTGAATTCGATGAGCGTGTAGTTGAGGCACAGCCCGGCGACGTGTTTCTTTTCCTGACCGATGGCATTCTGGAAGCTTGCAACCGTCACGATGACGAATTCGGCTACGGGGGCATCGAGGCTGCTCTGCGCAACAGCGGCGATCTGAGCGCCCAGGAAATCAGCGAAGTGCTGCAAAGGTCGCTAGCGGAACATTGCGGGAACCTCGAGGCCAGCGACGATCAAACACTAATCGTCTTCAAAGTTACCAGCGCCTCATCCAAGCTGACCTAACCGGTCCAAATGGTTGTAATCTGCCTAATGTAACCCTCCACGACCCCGACCCACATCTCACAAATCCTTATTTGAATCGAGTTAAACGCTATAATGCGCCTTCGCGGAGGCTCCGTTTTATGAAATCGAATTCTTCTCACCTGCTGACCGTGCTCTTTTTCGCGGCGTTGCCAATTTTTTCGCCGTGCTCCCTCAGTGCCCAAACTATTCGCGTCGACACCACTCCAGCGCACGCCACCTCCTTCGATCCTGATCTCGCATTGGGCACCTCGATCGACATCCTGCAAGCGAATCACTTCGACGCTGTTTATACCGATCCCATCCTCAAAGAATCGCTCTCCGCCGGATGGGGACCAATCACTTACCGCCTCAACACCGAACTCACTATCGCGGATTGGCACTGGAATCCGAACGGCTCCTGGAGCGATCCGACACATCAAAGCGGTTACTTTACCGGCAGTGCCGAACTGAAGGATCCGATCCGCGAATCGTTCGGCTACTCGCTCACGCATCGCGGCAATACTCGCAGTGATGCTTCCGCTGAAAAATATTCGCGCCTCACTGACGGTGACCCCGCCACTTATTGGAAAAGCAATCCGTACCTGACGAAGAAATTCACCGGCGAAGACGACGCGCTGCATCCGCAATGGATTGTCGTGGAATTCGATACGCCCGAAGACATCAGCACTATTCGCATCGACTGGGCGAATCCTTACGCGCGCAAATACCTGGTGCAGTATTGGAGCGGCGAAAGCGCATTCGAACGGCCGATAAACGGCATCTGGATGGCCTTTCCTTCCGGCAACGTCACGGATGGGCAAGGCGGTGGCACCACTCTTCGCCTCGCGCCATCTCCGATAAAAACAAAATTCCTGCGCATTCTGATGACCGAGTCCTCCAACACTTGCGACACTCACGGCAGCGACGAACCACGCAACTGTGTCGGCTACGCCGTCAACGAAATTTACGCGGGCAACCTCAATTCCACGGGCAAGTTCATCGACCTGATGACGCACACTCCCGGACAAAGCCAGACCGCCACGATGACGTCTTCCATGGACCCGTGGCACACCGCCGCGGATATCGAATCATCGCGCATCCAAACCGGCCTCGATCTCTTCTTCACCAGCGGCTTGACCAACAAGCTGCCCGCGATGATCGCGACTTCCCTGATCTACGCCACGCCCGAAGACAGCGCCAACGAACTCGCCTATCTCGAAAAGCGAGGCTATCCGATTTCTTATGTCGAAATCGGCGAAGAGCCGGACGGCAAGAAAACCATGCCCGAAGATTACGCGGCTTTGTATCTGCAGTGGGCCACCGCGCTGCATCGCGTCGATCCCAAACTCAAACTCGGCGGCCCGATATTCGAAGGCTTCAACGAAGATCTATTGGTCTGGCCCGACGCCCGGGGCCGCACTTCCTGGCTCGGCCGCTTTGTCGAGTACCTGAAAGAGCACGGCCGCATCAACGATCTCGCATTCGTCTCCTACGAGCACTATCCGTTCCCGCCATGCGAAGGCAGTTGGTCCGACCTGTATCGCGAACCTGAACTCGTCTCGCACATCCTCCACGTATTCCGCGAAGACGGCGTTCCGCAGAACGTTCCGCTGATGATCACCGAAAGTAATCTCTCATGGGGGCTGACGGCAGAGATGACCGATAACTTCGCTGCGCTTTGGCTCGCTGACAATGCCGGATCATTTCTCGCCAGCGGCGGCGCCGTTTTCTATCACTCACCGATACAGCCGGAGCCGCTGCGGCCCGGATGCCATGGCTGGAGCACCTATGGAAATTTCGTGGCGAACGAGAAGCTCGCAATCTCTCAGCACACCTCTCAATATTTTGCGAGCCGCTTGATTAACCTCGATTGGGTCAAGCACGGCGCAGGTGTTCACCAACTCGCTCCGGCGACATCCGACATCAGCGACGAGGCCGGCCACGTGCTCATCACCGCCTACGCCGCCAAACGCCCGGACGGCGAGTGGTCGCTCATGTTGATCAACAAAGATCCGATCAACGCCCACGAAGTAAATATCGAATTCGCGGTCGCGGACGCAAAATCTCCGCAGCACTTCACTGGACAGATCGGGGAGACCACGTTCGGCGCCGAACAATACGTCTGGCACCCGGATGCCGCGAAAAGCCACGCTGATCCTGACGGCCCGCCTGCTACCTCCACGTTCATAGCAAAGCCAGACGGCAAATTCACCCTGCCGAAAGCATCGATAACCGTTTTAAGAGGAAAGATCGATCGCTAGAATAAAAACCGCGGTCACATCTACCGAGCGCTCGCCAGGTCAAGCCGCGGCATCCATAGCAACATCAAAAGGATTGCAAAGGCGAAGAACGCGCCCGCAATTTTCCATTCCGCTCCAAGAAATTTCAGTACAAAGCCGAGCAGGGCAATCGTTTCCGCAAACACGAATGAGCTGATCATCCCGATTCGCCATTGATTCAATGCCGCAGCATCGTTCGGCTCGATGCGCAATTTCTCTTCCGGTGCCTGTACTTTGCGGGATCGGATAAACATCGCGATTCCCACATCACTAAAAGCTAGAAACGCACATGCAAGAACAACAGCGGACGGCACAGCATGGTTCACAGGCTTAATAAGTGCGAGAACCACGATATAGAGAAACATCGTCAACAGGAAAGCCGCGTGCAAGACCCGCATATTGCGCAGCGCGAGTTTCGTAGGATTCATTCCATCCTCACACTTCGTCGCTCGTCAGGAATGTTTGAACGCTAAATCAGCAGGCTGCCGGGGGGCAACCTCCATCAGCAGGAGCGCAGCGAAGCCGCCAGCTCGAGATTGGCCTGCAAGCGCCGGTCGATCTGCACCGCCGCATATCGCGCGCAAATGGTCAGCTCTTGATCGCACCACGCGGCCAGCGCCGGCATGTGCTTGCCCGCCAAAGCGCTCACGCTATCGACGGCGCGATAGTACATGCGCACAAATCCCAAACCGCCGTTGCGCGGATTCAGATTGGGCGTCAATTCATGAAGCCCGGCAAGCGCGCCGAAGTCGTTCGCGCCGACGCAGCCGTTTGCCACGCCCGCGGCCGCCAGAATCCCATCCGACACCGGCTGACCCGCCACTGCGGCCAGCACTGCGCGCCAGTAATAGATTCCAAATTGCGACAGCGCAACAATGGAAATCGCGAATAGCATAGCGGCAAACATCGACTCCTCTTTCTGCCCACAGTTTGGCCGCAATCTTTTACCACACCTATAGCTCCGCAGTACTAGCGAAATAGGACCAGCTAAGTCTCTGATTTGAAATGGCCTGACGCTGGCAGCAATCGCCACGCCCGCCAATTCAACATTCATCCCGATAATTGCTTGCGCGCTCAGCGTTGCTCCTCTATGCTCCGCCCACATTCTCGTGCCGCTCGGAGTTCGCTCACATGCACACGTTTCGCATCGCATTTTTCGCAGTCATCCTGATCGGAGGCGCGTGCGTCACCGGCATTGCTCTGTCCTCAACGGGCGCCGCTGGCAAACCCTACGAGCGCGACCAAGCCGCCATCCAAAAACTGATGGATACGCAACAAGCTGCCTGGAACCGCGGCGACGTGGATACCTTCATGACCGTCTACTGGCGCTCACCCGATGTCACCTTTTCAGGATCGTCGGGCATGGTTCGTGGTTGGGATGCGGTGTTGGCGCGCTACAAAAAAAGCTATGCCGATCGCGAAGCCATGGGCCAATTGCAGTTTTCCTCTTTGGAGTATCACTTCCTCGGACCAGACGCCGCGCTCCTGTTAGGTCACTGGCACCTCACGCGCGCAAAAGGCGATGTCGGCGGCGTCTTCTCTCTGGTGTGGCAACGCTTCCCCGAAGGCTGGCGAATAATCCACGACCACACCAGCGCGGTGCCAGATACGAAGTAGATGACTCGCGAGCGACTCCGATTCGTAGGCGCGCAAGCATCGCTGCGCCTCATCTCGGCTAGATTCTCAACTTAAGTAGAATTGAATTTTCCAATTTGCATTCAACCGAACAAGAAGTCACGCCGACATCGGCCCCGAAGCCAGCGACGCACTCGAAAAGGCGGGATCACCCAGCAAACGCCGCGTCGTCCCATTCTTGGCCAGCAACAACTGCGCCACATTGATATACCGTTCGCGAAACGCGCCCTCGCACCAACCCAAATAAAAACTCCACATGCGCTGGAACCGTTCGTCGAATCCCATTCTGCGCACTTCCGCCAGACGCCGGAAAAATCGCTCTCGCCAGATCGCCAGCGTCCTCACATAGTGTCCGCCCAAATTTTCCGCGTTCGTCAAAGCGAGTTCCGTGCGTCGTCCCAACGAATGCAAAATCTCTCCCAGCACTGCCAGTTCGCTGCCGGGGAAAATATATGTCTGCATCCAGTCGACACGCTTGCGATATGTGACCGCCTGCTGCTCTGGCATCGTGATCGTTTGCAGCAGCATTGATCCGTCCGGCGTCAGCAGCCGATCGCACGTTCCGAAGAAATCATCGTAGTGATTAAGCCCCACGGCCTCGAACATTTCGATGCTCACGATTTTGTCGTAATGGCCTTCCAGCCGGCGGTAGTCTTCGAGCACCAATCGCACGCATCCCGGGGCAGCCTCGGCATTTGCCAACATCTCTTTTACGTATTGATACTGCGCCGGGCTGATCGTCACCGCCGTAACATACGCGCCATAACAGCGCGCCGCGTGCATGGCAAATGCGCCCCAGCCACAGCCAATCTCCAGAACGCGATCGCCAGGTTCGATCTGCAGCTTCTGGCAGATCAGATCAAGTTTCTGCCGTTGCGCCAACTCCAGAGTGTCGTCCTTCCCACGAAAATACGCACACGAATACACCATGCGCTCGTCCAAAAATAGCCGGTAGAAATCGTTGCCTAAATCATAGTGCGCATGAATGTTTCGGCGGCTGCCACGGATGGTGTTGCCGCGCAAACTGTGCCCTACTCGCTCGCCCAATGCCCTCACGCTCGAGAAAATCTTGTGCTGTGCATCGAACAATCGCAGATTGCGCACTGCCAGCCGCACCAACGACACCAGGTCTGGCGTGGTCCAGTCGCCATCCATGTAGGATTCTCCGATGCCCACGTCGGCGCCCGTCAAGGCACGCACGAAAAATCTTTCATCATGAATGACCGCCATCGCGCGCAGCGCTGCGGTCGGCTCTCCAAATGCGTACGTCTCTTCAGGGCACACAATCTCCAAGAATCCGCTGCGAATTCCCCCCAGAGAACGAAGGAATAGTTTCTTGGCGTTACGCGTCAGCCGGCGATTCATTGGGGAACCTCCTTCCGTGCGGCGGAAAAGAGTGCGTTAGGGGTTGCTCACGGCTAGTCGCTCACCGATGTCCACCAACTCTGTATCGAGGAGATGGTGCGCGTTTTGAGGTTACCGACGTCGGTCCGTGGCACTCTGCGGTTGATCGTCGCGCTTCCATCGATTGGATGCACCGCTCGCGCAATATGACTTCACCTGCCAGGGTCCGGCGGTTCATCTTTCATCTGTACACCGCGAATTCATGCGATGATTCATCGGTGATTCTGGAGCAACTCGAACACCTGGCGTGGATGGGTGCCGCAATAATCGCTGGGATGATGCTCGTCCTCTGGATCATCCATCTTTTGCTTCGCAATGCCGCCATCGTGGACGTGGGCTGGGCCGCTGGACTCGCCGTTATCGCCTTTTTCTACGCGCTTGCCGCTCCGGGTTATGCCGCCCGAAAATGGGCCATCGCCTGCATGGTCGGATTCTGGGGACTGCGCCTCGCTGCTTATCTTCTTTTCGCTCGCGTGATCGGTAAGCCTGAGGAAGGCCGCTACGTGCAGCTTCGCAAGGAATGGAAGACTTATCTCCCCTTTAGATTTCTCTTCTTATTTGAATTTCAGGCCGTGCTCGTTGTGATCTTATCGCTGCCATTTCTGCTGGCATCCGTCAACGTCGCTGCGCCTCTGGAGCGCATAGAAAAAATCGGCGCTGGCATCTGGCTTTTAGCCATGATCGCAGAGGCAATCGCCGATGAGCAGCTAAACCGCTTCAAGAGAGATCCGGCCAACAGCGGCAAAACTTTGCGCACCGGGCTTTGGAAATATTCGCGACATCCGAACTATTTTTTCGATTGGCTGGTCTGGATTGGCTACGCCGTATTTGCGCTGGGCTCGCCGTGGGGCTGGCTCGGATTAATTTCTCCGGCCTTGGTTCTATATTTCCTGCTGAGCGTCACCGGAATTCCCGCAACAGAAGCGCAGGCGCTGCGCACTCGCGGTAACGAATATCGCGACTACCAGCGGACAACAAGCATCTTCGTCCCCCGGTTCCCCAAGAAAGAACAGCCGTCCTGATTCCCCAGCGCTCAGCGCATGCAATGTAGCTCACCCCTTCAGGGGTGAGGCCGTTTCGCTCACCGACAAACATCGCTCCTCTTGGTCGGTGTGTACGTTGAGAGACTTCCGCGCTACAAAATATCCAAAACTTCCTCATATCGCTTGAACGGCGGAATCAAGTAGGCCCCCGCCAATTCCGTCCGCGACCACGCCAGCATTTCCCTCGCGCAATCGAACCCGCGATCCCGCGCCGACGCCCCGGCTTGTTCCATCGATTTCAGCAGCGGCTCCGGTATCACGATCCCCGGCACTTCATTGTTCAGGCGCAGCGCCTGTTTGTAGCTATTCAGCGGCCAAATTCCGATCAGAATCGGAATCGCCGGTTTCCCGCCCAATTTTTTCACGAATGCGTACCAATGCTCGGGATCGAACAGCGGCTGCGTCATCGCGTAGTGCGCGCCCGCTTCCACCTTTGCATGAAAGCGCTCGATCTCAGCATCGATATCATCCGATACCGGATTTACCGCTACGCCGATCGCAAAATTCGTCGCGCCGCCCAGCGTCTTGCCCGCCCAATCCGTGCCCTGATTCAATCGGTGCAGAATCTTCACGAGCCCAACTGAATCCACTTCGTAGACGCCGCTGGCCTCCGGATAATCGCCAACCGACGGCGGGTCGCCGGTGATCGCCAGAACGTTGCGCACTCCACCTACGGTCCAGGCTCCCAGCAACATCGCTTGCAGGCCGATGATGTTGTAATCCCGAGTCGTCAGATGTGGCACGGTTTCGATCCCGCGTGCTTCGAGCGCTCCCGCAACCACCAGCGCATCCATGCCCACGCGCGCCATCGCTCCGCTATTGATGTCGATGGCATCCACCTTGCCCGAGGCCATGATCTTGTCGACCTGCTCATAGATGCGATCGAGTGAAAGGCCCTTCGGCGGATCGATCTCGCAGCACACCGCGAACTGACTGGACTGCAGTTTCTTCCAGAATTTGCTTTCCGGATCCCGCTGCGCCATCGCAGCAGGTTTCGCGGATACTTCCACCGACTGCGTCACCGTTTTCGCTTGCGCCGGACCCAGCGACTTCACTGCATCCGCCATGGCTCGCACGTGCGCGGGAGTCGTGCCGCAGCAGCCGCCAAGAATGCGTACCCCAAGCGCCGCGGCCTCACGCGCGAACAGCGCGAAATATTCCGGCGAAGATTTCGGATAAACGATGCGATCGCCTTCACGCTTCGGGAGGCCGGCGTTCGGCATTCCGCTAACGCGCAATCCTTCGACGCCGGCAAGTTCGCTCAAAATCGGCAGCAGCGATTGTGGGCCCACCGTGCAGTTGGCCCCGACTACCTGCACATTTTTATTTTTTAATTGCGCGGCGGCATCCGTTGGCCGTAAATCTCCGTAAGCCGTGCCTTCTTCGGAATACGTGAGCTGCGCGATGATCGGTAAACCGGAAAACGAACGGATCGCATCGATGGCCAGCACCAATTCTTCGATATAGGTGAACGTCTCAAGACAAAACAAATCGACGCCGCGCTCTTCCAGGGCCAGCGCCTGCTCGTGAAAAATGTTTAGAATTTCGTCCGGCTCGGGATGCCGCGCCTGCACGCCGATCCCAAGCGGCCCGATGGAGCCCGCGATCAGCACTTCGCGCGATGCTGATTCACGCGCCTCTCGCGCGATTTTTACTCCGCGGCTGTTTAGCTTCTGTACGTCGTCGCCGAGACCCAACGGTTCCAGCTTGAACCGGTTCGCTCCGAACGTATTCGTCTCAATGATTTGCGCGCCTGCCTCGATGTACGCCTGGTGGACGCGAAAAACCGCTTCCGGCTCGGTGTGGTTCAGTTCGTCAAAGCAGCGCTGGGCTCCCACAGCTTCGTGCAGCAGCGACCCCATCGCGCCATCCGCGATGAGAATCGAATTCTTCAACCGCTCGTTGAAATCCTGAATCTTCAATTTCCTGGGTCCTATCTATTGGTGTGTGCTGCCGTTTGTGTCGGGCAGTATCAGCGTTTCTGTTCCATCAGGCTGGCGACCGTGCTCATCAGGTCGTATTTCGTAAGAATCTCAAACCGCGCTTCGCCCATTTCCACGAACACGGCGGGGTTCTCGTTGCTCAAAATGTGCGTGACGCGCTCCACCGGAGCTGTCCGCGGGATCTGCGGCAAGGGCTTGCTCATCACTTCGCGCACCACCAGCTTGCGCAAATCTTTTCCTTGCAGCGCCAAGTGCAGAATCTGATCTTCGTAAATCGTGCCGATCGGCAGATTTTCCTCGAACACCGGGATCTGTGAAATATCCTGCTCCTGCATCGTTTTCAGAGCATGGAACACCGTTTGGTAGGGCCGCGCGATCACCAGTTCACGCTGCTTGCCGCCTTTGTGTTTTGCGTGTACGACTTCGCCCGCGGTGATTTTCACCGCCGCGTCGACGTACCCGCGCTCTCGCATCCACTCGTCGTTGTACACCTTGCTCAGATAGCGCATCCCGGTGTCCGGCAGGAACGCCACTACAAAAGCGTCGGGTCCGAGATCTTTCGCCATGCGCAGCGTCGCGGAGATGCAGCCTCCGCCGGAGCCTCCGGTGAACAGCCCCTCCATTTTCACCAGCCGGCGAGCGACGACGAAGCATTCCTCGTCATTCACCTGCAGCACATCGTCGAGAATGTCCAGATTCATCGACTTGGGAAAAAAATCTTCGCCGATACCTTCCACAACGTAAGTAGTGGCCTTGCCCACCGTGCCGTGCTTCACTTTTTCGTAGTACAGCGAGCCGATGGGATCGACGCCGATAATTTTGACGTTAGGATTTTTTTCCTTCAGATACTTTCCCACGCCACTGATCGTGCCGCCGGTTCCCACGCCGCAAACGAAATGTGTGATTTTGCCTTCCGAGTCGTCCCAGATCTCCGGCCCCGTAGTCTGGTAGTGAGCCTCGGGATTCATAGGATTGTCGTACTGATTCGGATAAAAAGAATTCGGCATCTCCCGTGCTAATTTCTTCGCCACGGAATAATAGCTGCGCGGATCGTCCGGCTCGACCGCCGTCGGACAAACGATGACTTCGGCACCAAGCGCCTTGAGCAGATCGATCTTTTCCTTCGACTGCTTGTCCGTGATCGTGAAAACCATCTTGTAGCCGCGAACCGCCGCCACCAACGCCAGCCCCATGCCGGTATTGCCCGAAGTTCCTTCGATGATCGTGCCGCCTGGCTTCAACAGTCCCTTTTTCTCGGCCTCGTCGATCATGGTGATCCCGATGCGGTCTTTCACCGATCCGCCGGGATTGATGTAATCCGCCTTCACGTAAATCTGCGGCTTCAGCCCCTGGTTGATGCGGTTCAACCGAACCAGCGGCGTTCGCCCCACAGCCTCAAGAATGTTGTTACATTTCATAGCGTTTGCTGTCTTCGCTTCCGATTAACTATGCCGAATGCCGCTTCGATATGCGCGGCTTCCGATCCAATGTAGCGGCCGCCTTTGGAGGCGGGCGCACTTGCGTATCAAACGCGCTCCACCAGAAAATTGCGCGGGGCCTTCGCAAGCCTTACAGTCTAACATGCGCTCGCGCGACGACCGCGCCAGCCGGGAGCATCATGTGTCACGTCAGAACATATCCAGCGGCGTCGCAGTGGGAACCCATCGTCGGATACTCACGCGCGGTGCGAGTCGGCAACCTCGTAAGCGTATCCGGCACCACTGCCACCGGGCCCGAAGGCAAAATCGTCGGTGTCGGCGATGTTTACGCCCAGACAGTACAGACCATTCGAAACATCGAAGCCGCACTGGGCAAAGCTGGAGCCTCGTTAAAAGACGTCGTCCGCACCCGCATTTTCGTTCTGAATATCGCCGATTGGGAGAAAATCGCCCGCGCGCATGGCGAGTTCTTCGGCTCCATCCGCCCAGCCACCAGCATGGTCCAGATCAGCAGCCTGATCTCCCCCGAGATGCTGGTCGAAATCGAAGCCGACGCCGTGCTGGACCCAGCACCGTAAGCCTCAGTCCCGTATGTAGCGGCCGCCTTCTGAGGCGGGCGCTTCTCGAACTGCCCTATCGAAGGAGTTGGCAAGATAATCTTTTTGTTTCAGCGTGAGCGACGCGCCGAGGCTTTCGCCCCGCCCTCCCTTCTCTTGATGTACGACGCTGTTTACCACGTCACGCGCACCCGATACTTCAACACCGACGTGCCGTTCTTTTCCACCGGAACCTGGAACTGCGCTGCCCACGCCGATGTCTTCGTAAATTTATAACTCGACGACAACATCTCCCAGCTTCCGCCGATCGGCTCGTTCGCTTCCACGGTGATTGCGGTGTCCTTGTGATTTCGCAACGTGATCTCAAACTCCATTTCGTAAACGTTGCTGGCGATTTTCTTGAAGTCCGTCTGCTTGCGTTCGGAGACCACATCAAAGGCGTTGCCGATGTGAACGGTGATCATTTCGTCCTTGGGCGTATGCTCGATGCGGTCCTCGCCGACGAACAGCACGCCCCCCTTGGAATCCTTCTGGTATACGCGCAGGTTCCCGGCGGGAAGCGGCATGCCTAGCCCGGCCTTCTCTTCATTCTTGAATTTGTAAAACACCATCACCGGATCTTTGATCGGCGATCCAGGATTCTGGTAGTTGTGATAGTAAAAGTTCTGACCGTTCACGACGAAAATCTTATTGACCGGCACATTGCTGCCTTGCAGCAAGCTGATTTGCTTTGTTTCTTTGTCCTCGACAGAAGTGCGGCGCCCCAGCGAGTACAGGTGATACTCCGAGAAATTCTCCTGCTGGAACTGCGGCGCGGCCTTGGCCATCGATCTCACGGCGACAGCTTCATCTCGCGCCATGAGGTTTCCTTGCGGCAAGCGATTCAGATCACCGGCAACGAGTTGCAGGCGAGCATTGTGAAACGCGGTGCCGCTGCTGTTGGAAAGCGTGACCCAGCCATCGAGGTCGGCGTTTTTATCGTCGCGCGCCACCGTCAACACGTAATCCGAGTTCCAGGAGAGATTGGTCGCGAGGTACGATGCTTCGATCTGCTGCTTGCGTGCGCCGGTATTTTCCAGCGACATCAGCAGTGTCGGACGGTCATAAAGATTCGCAGGCACTTCGGGAAAGCGCATGCTCTCGTAATAGCCGCCGGTAACGATGTCGTTGCCGATCTTCCAGACCGGCCCGTTGTTGTCCGCGAGCAGCGTGGCTTTGATTTCCTCGTGCTTGGTCGTGTTGTTTTCCTGATAGGAGCGCACCAACGTCACTTCTTTTCCGACATATTTGTGGAGCAGCTTCGCGGGGTCCAGCAGATCGTATTCATAGTTTTGCTCGATGACTCCGAGCTTTTCCGCATCGGTAAGCGAACGAAAGTGCACGGTCGCGGGATTCACGGTCGCCGCGATGTCCTCGAATTTCAGACGGAAGGTACCGGTGGGTAGCGTCAAATTGCGGACATCGCGAATCAGCGCAATGTTGGAGTTGTAGACCGTCACGTTGAGATCGCTCTGGTCGTGAAGAGTGGTGGATTGATCGGAGCTCGCGGTTTTTTCCTCCGAAGGCGCCTGATGATTGCGCTTCGCAGCGGCGGTCATCGTGGCGATACCAAGGGTAAGCAGTGCAATTCCGGTCCAGATCAGTCGGGAACGAATCTTGCGGTTGGGCATTTTCATTTTTGTCCTCGTGTGATTCGCATTCCCTATTAGAACGGGGAAGACAAATTTTCTTGCAGTGTGCGGTAAGGAGGTTGGAGTTGCAAACAGCACTCTACCCGGAGACCTGCTGAGCCGCAGGGACGCGCCTATGGGTTCGGGATTTGCGTCCAGGTTTTGCCTGCGTCGGTAGTGCGGTAGGACTTTAGCGGAGTGGTAGTAGAAACCGTCACTTGCTGCGCATTCACTGCGAAGATGGAAGTCAGGTCCACTGTCGCGGGCGGGTTCACTTTCTCCCAGTGCGCGCCGGCGTCTGTGGTGCGCAAGATAGTGCCGTTGCGGCCGACAATCCAGCAGATGTCGCGGGTCGGAGCCGATCCAGTAAGCAGATCGCTGACCACGCCGCTGGACTGCACCTCCCAGGTGGCGCCCGAATCCGTGGAATGCTCGATGATTCCCGCAGGCCTCACGCGCCAGAGTGCCGCATTTTTGGGAGCGGAAAAAACATTCGCAGCGGACGTCTTCGCGACGCGCAGCATCGGCCCGTTCGGACCTGGCGCGAGCGCCTCGGCAGATTGCAGGCTCACCACGTTGCCGGCGGCCCGCTGTTGCTTGTCCTGTTCGGGAGCTTGCCGGCCACTGGCGGTTTTGGCTTTGGTTACGGACTCGCTCTTTGAAGGGGTGACGACTTCGGACTGCACTCCCGCTACAGCATCCTTGTTTGCTTCTTCCCTGTTTTGTTCTTCCTGGTTTTGTTTTTGCACGTAAACGCGCGGGGGTTCCGCAGCGGAAGGAGCAGGAGCCGCGGCCGACGCAGTAGCCTCTTTTGATTCGGACGGAGCGTCATTGCGAGACTTGGCCGCGAGCCCCAACTCATTGGAGTCGCGATCGCGCTGTGGCGTGGCCGGATTCGCAGCAGTGACCTGAGGAGCCGATGGCTTCGCCACCACGCGATCGACGGATTTTTTGTCGTCCGGGAGAAGTCGGTCGCCCTTCCTGCTCTCGTCTCTTACAACCACATCGGCTTGAGAACGTGGCGCCGCAGACGATTCCAACTTCGCACGATCGGCCAACTCCTTGTTTGGCCCGGCCGGTGTCGTCGCGCGAGTTGCTGTAGAAGCGGTCGTTGCCGCGGCGGCTGGCTCGGTGTTTTTTGCCAGTTCGAACGTCGATGGATGACTTTCGTGGAAGCTGACCCAGAGAAGAAGAATCGCGGCGATGGCACCCACTGGCGCGAGCCATTTCCAATTCGCGCCGTGAAGAGTCTTGCTGCGCCAAGAGGACTGCGCACGACGCGAAGCGCGCGATGCCATCGCGACCGGCCCAGGCGAAGAACGAACGGTCACGATTTCAGCGGGAATTTCGACGTGTGGCGCCGGCATGGCCAGCACATTGTTCGTTATTTCGTCGGCAGTGCGATCGGACGGAAGCAGGAGATCGTCCGTAGCCTCGAGCGCTGAGAGAATTTCCTGGCAACGGTCGCACGAAGCAAAATGTTTTTTCAAGGCGACCATTTCTTCCGCAGCGAGGAGACGCTCGTGATAAGCAGCGAGGACTTCCGGATTGGGGCACGCGACATCTACTGAAGATTCTGCCGCTGAACTATCTGCCGCTGAACAGCCCGGTTCAACGCTGGCTCCTTTGACAAACAGGGATTTCTCAGCTTCGGCGGGCGCGCCGGGGCTCGAAGACTTAGCGCGAAGATGGCGCGCCAGCGCTTTTTCGAACACGGGATCGCGGTCTTCAGGCGCCATGGGCCTCTCCCTGGTTAGAACGGCAGCCGTAGGCTTCCTTGCAATTCGTGATCATGACCCCGGCCTCGCGGGTTTCGGCGGCGCCGCGGCGGAGCGCGGCAGCAATTTATCGAGATCGATGGGAGCATCCTCGGAAGCGTATTCAAAACAAAGCGCGATTTGCGCGTCGCTCAAGCCCGGCTCCGCGGCAGAGCCGTTCACTGGCACGGAATCTTTGCGCAACGCGATTTCAACGGCGCGCCGCAAATCGCGGCGAATGCGATCGAGATTGCGCGAAACGCTGGATTCATGCTCCCCGAGAACGCGGCCGATTTCAGCAAGAGTTTGCTCTTCGGAGTAATACATACGCAAACGGTCGAGATCGCGCGGATCGAGCTGCGCGAGCGCACGTTCGAATGCCGCCGTGAGCAGAGACACATAGCGATCACGGTGCGGGTCGGCATGGGCTCTCAAATCGGGACGCGACGCAAGCGTTGCAGTCCGCGACGAACCTAACGCGCCATCGTCACCGTCCTCAAGTTCAGTGAAGCGCCTACCCGCGCGGATGCCGTCGATATGGCGCTGCGCAAGAATGGCACGGAGCCAGGTCTTGAGCGAACTGCGGCCATGGAAGTAGCGAAACAGAGAGAGCTCGGCGCGCTTTCCCGGGCTGACGCCATAAAGGTCGGCGAAGAGTGAATCGGCAAGTTCGCAGGCAGCCGGAGAATTCGCCGGGCAACGCAGGATGGCCGCAGCGGCCGACCGGAGGTAAGCGCGATAGGTGCCCACGAAATGATCCCAAGCCCCAGACCCTGAATCGATTCGTGAATCGCCGTCGGCATCCACCCGGGCTTCGGCACAGGCGCACGCGAGCGCAAGGTCCTGCACATGGAGCGCACCCAGATATTCCTCGAGCTGTGCGGGCCGCGGGGCGACGGAAGCAAACTGCTTTTTTGCGCTGCGCTCAAGGGCAGCATCGAAGCGCTCGCGCGGCAAATTCCATGAAGCCGCCCCAGATTCAGAGAAGAGACGATCCATCAAAGCGCGGTGGCCGGCGAGGAGAGACGGGCCTCCTGCGCCGACGGGAGCCCCAGGGGCAGCGTCCTTCCCATTTTCGGGGTCTTGTTTCATACTTGGCTCAGGATATTGGGCGCGCACGTATCCCCCGTCGCGGCACCCAATTTCGGAACTCTGGCATCCTAAAGATACTCCGGATCGAGGAGTTCCGAAGCGCAAAGATCAGAGCAGGCCCAGACTGCCTCCTGGG
Source organism: uncultured Acidobacteriota bacterium (assembly GCA_963788725.1). Classification (GTDB taxonomy): domain Bacteria; phylum Acidobacteriota; class Terriglobia; order Acidiferrales; family UBA7541; genus Acidiferrum. The sequence continues at coordinate 469,269 of CAWBHT010000004.1, forward strand.
AACAGATAAAGGTTGTCGCCCCAAGCCTGACAGCCGAAGTTGCCCCCCAGCGCAACTGCTTCCCCCAAGAGACGGTCAAGAGGACAGCGTCAGAAGTTCGCCACAGACATTAGCGACTTCGCGACGCTAGTACGTAAGTCCTATTACGGGGCCCCCAGCCCGATCGATTACTCTGGCTAGGCCAAAGAGCAAGGTCTGCCCGGCCGAGCAATTTAGGCAGTTCTGTTAAGGCGTGCTACCGGACGGAAACCCTTTGAGGCGGTCATCGGAATGAATACCATTTTAGAAGAAACACCAACCAAAACACGACTAGGCGTGGGCTTTGACGCGCAAGGTGGTCACTCGGACGCGTGGAAGCGCTCCATCGGCACCACTAAGGTCCCTGCACGCTTGGAGATGCTGCCGGAAGGCGAGTCGCGACTGAACCGCGTAGGCGCTAGCGCGATAGTCCAGATCGTGCTCCTGACTTTCTTTGTGGCGCTGCCCGTCTTCTTTCCAGAAAGATTGAACACCATCCGGAACATGGCATTTATACCTCTGGCGATGCCGGTGACCGAAGTGCCGGTGGCGCCACCGCCGCGCCCGCCAAAGATCCGGAAAGTAGAAGTGAAGCCCGAAGTAGTCGAGCCGGTGAAGCTGAATCCCAAGCAGCCGCACATCTTCGTGCAGCAAAAAGTGCTGCAGCCAAAAGTCGAGAAGATAGAAGCGAAGGCGCCGGAACTGGTGGCGACGAACACATTCGAATCAAAGATCGATACGCAGACGAATCAGCCCAAGCGTCCCAAAGAAGAAGTGAAGGTCAACAACCTGAACACTGGCAGCGCTGCGCCGGCAACGGTGAACCTGCCCGTAAATAAGGTGCAGACCGGCGGCTTTGGCGATCCCAACGGAATTCCTGGCAAAGGCAATCCGAACAAGACCACGAACGTCGCACGACTGGGATCTCCCGCGCTACCCGGCGGCGATGGATACGGAAACGGTACCGGCGGTGCCAAGGGCGTCCGCGGCACGGTAGCGAGCACTGGATTCGGAAATGGCGTCGCGAATCCTCCGGAAGGCGGAGGCAAGCGCGGCGGCACGGTGCAAAGTGGCGGGTTTGCCGATCAATCCGTTGTGACCGAAGGCCCCAAGAAGAAGGCTGTCTCGGCGGATTCTGGAACCGCGGCAGTTACGATCCTGGAGAAGCCGCGACCTGAATACACCGCTGAAGGCCGCAATCTAAAGATTGAAGGCGACGTCGCGCTGGATGTCGTGTTCCTGGCAAACGGCTCGGTGCAGGTGAAGGGCGTGGTCAGCGGTTTGGGCCATGGCCTCGACGAAGCCGCGGCGCGCGCAGCGCAGCAAATCAAGTTCAAACCTGCAAAACGGGACGGTGAGACAGTGGATTTTCCGGCCCGAGTACGAATCGAGTTCCGCTTAGCATACTGAGGAGAGAGGAATCATGCGTACCTTAGCTACAGCCGCCCTAGTGCTCTTGTCGAGCGGGTTGGGATCCATGGCCGCCGCAGCGGCTCCCAAACCGGCCGACCAGCCGAAGTCGATGGAAGAAGTCGTCGATCGGATCACGAAGAACGAGAACCAGCTCAACGAAGATATTCGCAAGTACTCGCCGCTGGTGGAGACGTATATCCAGAACCTGAAGCCCGACGCAACCCTGGGCTTCGTGCCCGCGGGAGACAAGTATTTCCTGGGCAAGGCTGATTTCGGAAAGGGCGTGAACCTGGTCTCCCTGTCGGACACGGAAACCAAGGGCAAGAAGCTCTTCAGCGGCATCGGAAACTTCTTCTCGTTCGCGATGCAATATCTGCCGGACGGCTTCCTGCAGATGATTTTCCTCGACACCAATGGATTTGATAAGCAGCACTACAAGTTTGACTACGTGAAGCGCGAGTTCCTCGGCGAAGTGCGCTGCCTGGTGTTTGACGTCACGCCACTGCCGAAGTCGGGCAAGGGCCGCTTCCTGGGCCGCATCTGGGTCGAGGATCAGGATTATCACGTGGTGCGCTTCAACGGCGGTTACGGAGGCGGAGGCCACTCGACGTGGTACTTCCACTTCGACAGCTGGCGCACGAACGTTCAGCCAGGATTGTGGCTGCCCTCCTTTGTGTACAGCGAAGAGAAGGAACTGCACTACGCGCTGACCAAGAAGCTGGACTTCCGCGCACAAACGCGGCTGTGGGGCTACAACATCGGCCATAACGCACAGGAACAGGAATTGAGCAAGATCCTGGTGGAGTCGGCGGTAACCGACGAAACCAAAACCGCGAATGACCTTTCGCCGGTGCAGGCGCAGCGTTCGTGGGACCGCGAGGCCGAAGACAACGTTGCGGATCGTTTGCAGCGCATCGGGTTGATGGCGCCGAAGGGCGAGGTCGACAAGGTGCTGGAGACGGTGATCAACAACCTGGAAGTGACCAACAATCTGGACATTGAGCCAGATGTACGCGCCCGCGTAATGATGACTACCACGCTGGAATCGTACACGCTCGGACATACCATCGTGCTGAGCCGCGGCTTGGTCGACGTGCTGCCGGATGAAGCGAGCCTGGCTACCATCATTGCGCACGAACTAAGCCACGTGGTGCTGGGTCACCGCATGGATTCGAACTTCGCGTTCTTCGATCAGCTGTTGATCGATGACAAGGATTCGTTCAAGCACTTTGGGTTTGCGCGCACGCCGGAAGAAGAAAAAGCGGCGAACGATAAAGCCATCCAACTGCTCAACAACTCTCCTTACAAAAATCAGTTGGCCAATGCTGCGACTTTCTTAAATGCGCTCGACGCGCGACAGAAAGAAATTCCGAATCTGATCAGCGCGCATTTGGGCAACCGGGTTCCGGCGGTGGCGGAAGTTAAGGCGGTTACTCCGGCCGATCCGAAACAGAATACGCAGCAGATTGCGGCATTGCCGATTGGCGGCCGCGTGAAGCTCGATCCGTGGTTTGACCGGCTGGATTTGCTGAAGAGCAAACCAGTGGGCGCGATCGCGGAACGCGAGAAGATGCCCTTTGAGATCACCCCCTTCATGCCGTATTTGACGCGCTACGGGAATGATGCCACCAAGCCCATCAATGCGAGCGCGACCGGCGCGACGAATCCTGACGCGGCAGCGGCGAATTCGGCCGATCCGAACACAGCGAATCCGCCAAACAAGCCCTAGGCAGCGCTTCCACTTACCGACAACAATTTGATCGTTTGATTCGGCCCGATGGGATCACCTGTCGGGCCAAATCGTTTTTGGCTCAGCGATTGGGAACCGCTATGGCTGGGTCGCGAGCGATTTAATCAGCTTGTAAGCGAATTCAACGCCCTCGTAAAAATCCTGCACGCCGATGCGCTCGTCTTTTCCATGAGCGCGATTGTCGCCGACCTCGAAAAATAAACACGCGATGCCATAGGTGGGAATCCCGGCGATGCGGGTGATCTTGCCATCCGTGGCGCCAGTGGACATGGTAGCGACCACGGGGAGCGGCCCCCACATAGCCGAGACGGTGCGATCCATCGCGGTGGTGAGTTCGGGCGTGAGCGGCGAGGGCGGCACGGCTACGGCAGGAACCAGCGAGCCATCGGCCGCATGGACCGGCACAGGAGTGATGGTGACCTTCGGGTCGGCGATCACCCGCTGCAGCGTGGCACGCACCTGCTCGGGATCCTCGCCGGGGAAGATCCGGCAATTGACATTCGCGCGGGCGGTTTGCGGAAGCGCGTTCGGCGCGTGGCCTCCCGAAAGCATGGTGGCGACACAAGTGGTTCGCAAGAGCGCGTTGTAGTAAGGAACGGTCGAGAGCCGGGCGACGGCTTTGGCGTCGGGCGGCTGCTTGGCGACCGCGCGAAAGTCGGAGGCCGTCTGGCCAGTGACGAGATCGGCGGTACGGGCAAAATAATTGCGGGTGATCTCGCTGACTTGCGTGGGGAAAGAGAAACTCTGAAGCCGGTTGAGTGCGGCGGCGAGGTGATAGATCGCGTTATCGCTGGAAGGAACGGAGCTGTGGCCGCCGGGGTTCAGGGATTCGAGCTGGAAGTCCACGTAGACTTTTTCGCTGGCCTGAATGGCGGCGCGCAGGCGCTGCTCGCCGCGTTTTTCGAATTCGCCTCCGTCGAGATTGATGCAGTACTCAGCGTCGATTACGTCGCGATGATTTTTCAGCAGCCAGTCGACGCCATTGTAATCGCCGCCTTCTTCATCGGCGGTGAGCGCGAGGATCAGATCGCGGTCGGGCGTGAAGTTCTCCTTCTTCAGGCGAATGAAGTTGGTGACCAGAATGGCGTCGCCTTCCTTCATGTCCTCGGTGCCACGCCCATAGAAGTAGCCGTCTTTTTCGACGAACTGAAAGGGATCGGTGGTCCAGTCGTCGCGGCGCGCCTCGACGACATCGAGGTGACCGATGAACAGCAGTGGCTTGCGCTTGCCCGAACCGTGGATCCGCGCTACCAGATTTTTCTTGCGGTCGGTCGGCCCGGCAACGAGCACGTCCTTTTCTGGGAACCCGGCAACGCGCAGGCGAACGGCCATCGCGTCGGCCGCGGTGGTTACGTTGCCGACGGAGTCGGTGGTGTTGATTTCGATGAGCTGCTTGAAGATTTCACGCGCAAGCGGGTTTGGAGGAACTTGCTGCTGCGCAAGGACTGCGAAAGGAATGCCGGCGATTATAGCCGTAAGTAATAAGCACAGTTTTCCGCGTGACATTCTCAGCTCTCCAGGTAGATCGTCATGATAGCGGAACGTTCATATCCCGCTGCAAAGGTGGCACCGCCAGAGCGCGGCGGATGCATTCGGAGACGTAGGATATCGGGAAAAACAGGAGAATGAGTCCGAAGCCGGGATCGACTATGCGAAGCAGCAAAGCCGCGAGAACCGCCAGGCTAACCGCGACGGGTTTCATGATCGGCTGCGGAAAGCGCGAGTTCACGAACTTTGTGATTTCACGCGGCCACTTGAAAATCCAGTAGAACTGGTAAAACGGAATGAAGTGAAAGCCGACCGCGCGTGCCGGCGAGATGGGGTGGATCCATCCTGGAACGTTCGCCAGCACGGCGTGGATGCGATAGATGCACACGAGCCAGTACACGCCGCCGATGAAACTCACCAGAAAAAGATAGAGCGGCGGGATGCCGCCCTGTTTGGCAAGATCGGGATTGAGGCCGACGGCGACTAACTCCGCTACGATGGTCGCGACGCCGAGAAGATAGCCAATCCAGATGTGCGGCAGCGCGGGCGGCTGGGCTGGCTGGCTGCGCTGAGGTGAAGTCGCATCGGGAAAGGTCATCGCGGGCCCATGTTGTGGGTGCTGCGAGCGTAACGTTCGGCGCGTGGGCGCGTCAAACTGTTTGCCCCTGCGCCGTACTGCGTGCGAGGCTTTTGCTGGACTAATTGCCGTACGGAAATTCCGGGAGGACGAGAATGCGAGTTGCGAATCATCGGCTGGTGAAGATTGCTGCGATGGCAGCAGTGATATTCGCGGCGGGCTTCGGCGCTGGCACATGGCGGACGCGCAACGTGGAGGCACAGAATCGCTTCGGGCAGCCGAAAACGGTGCTGCACGTGGTCGTGTACAAGTGGAAGAGTTTCGCCTCGCAGGACGATAAGGACCAGGCCATCAAAGGCATCAAGACTCTAGCCGCTCAGATTCCCGGAATAAAGAATATTTGGCTGAAGACGCAGCGCAACCAGATTCGCGATTTTGACGGCGTATATGCGATCGAGTTCACCAGCCCGGAAGCCGCGGCGGATTATGCCGAGAGCCCCAAGCATGAAGTGTGGCGAAAGCGCTGGGAAGAGTTGCGCGAGAACAGCTTGTCTTTTCAAGTTTCTAACCCATAACCACTACTGATCACAGACAGAAGTGTCGCCGGAGAATTACGTCCCGCTTTCAGCACATTTCAAACCTGCTGGATGAAGTGGCGCCGCACGGATTGCTACACTCGACGTATCAGGTCGATCCACAGCAACCCTATGTGCCGCCATCAGGTGCCCTCGTATGTCTCCTGAACAGGACGTCGTCACGACACACGCCGGCCAGAAATGGCAGCGCGGCTTTTGGGCGCTGATCCTCACGCAATTTCAAAGCGCGTTCAACGAGAACGGGCTCAAAAATCTCGTCATTTTTCTGATTTTGGCCATGAGTATCGGCGCGGAGCATCGCGATCAATTAGTTCTGATCGTGGGTGCGCTATTTTCGGCGCCATTCATTCTTTTCTCGCTGACCGGCGGATATCTTGCAGATCGGTTCAGCAAACGCAGCGTCACGATCGGCACGAAATTTCTGGAGATCGCAGTCTTCGTGTTCGCGGGCTTCGCTTTGGCGCGTCACGATATTCATCTGATGATGGCGGCAGTTTTTCTCGCCAGCACGCAGAACGCATTATTTGGCCCATCAAAGTACGGCATCCTTCCGGAATTACTGCCGCCGAAGTTGTTGTCGTGGGGCAACGGCGTTCTGGAACTGGGAACTTTCGTTGCATTGATCGCCGGAAGCGTCACCGGAGCGTTTCTCGCAGATGCCTTCAGCGCCAGGCAGCTTTTTTCCGGAGTCATCTTTCTTTCCTTGTCGCTGATCGGGCTCGTCTTCAGCCTGGGAATCACGCGTGTTCCGGCCGCCGATCCAACAAAGAAATTCCGCGTCAACGCATTTGGCGAGCTATGGTCGCAGCTGCGGCTCATCGGCAGCGATCGTGTGCTGTGGCTCGCTGTATTGGGGAACACGTACTTCTGGCTTCTTGGGGCACTGCTGCAATTCAACATCATCCTCTATGGCCAGGATGTGTTGAAGATCAATTCGACGCAGAACGGACTGTTGCAGGTAGCCATCGCCATCGGAATTGGTCTCGGCAGTCTGGCGGCGGGATTTCTCTCGTCGGGACAAATCGAATACGGGCTGATTCCGCTGGGATCGTTGGGCATGACTTGTCTGGGCTTCCTGCTGGCGATCCACGGACTGTCCTTCACGCAAGTGATCTTGCTGCTGGCCGCGCTGGGATTCGCGGGCGGATTTTTCATCGTGCCGATCAACGCGCTGATGCAGCACCGTCCAGACGAAAGCAAGAAGGGCGGCGTGATCGCCGCCGCGAATCTGCTTTCATTTCGTGGGAGTAGGCGCGGCATCCGCCGCTTATTACCTTCTGACGCATTATTTGCGACTTGGACCTGCAGCGATTTTTCTGTGGACTTCAGTCGCGACGCTGGCCGCTACCGGTTACGTGCTGTACCTGCTGCCCGATTCGTTGCTGCGCCTGCTGCTATGGCTGACGACGCACACGCTATACCGCCTCGACGTGGCCGGACGTGAGCGAGTCCCCGCGAAAGGCGGAGCGCTGCTCGCGCCGAATCATGTGTCCATGGCCGATGCCGCGTTTCTGATCGCGGCACTGGACCGGCCCATCCGCTTTCTGATGTTCAAGGGATCGTACGATCATCCGTTGGTCAAGCCGTTTGCAAAAATGCTGCGCGTGATTCCTATCGCTTCGGACCAGGGGCCACGCGAGATGATTCACTCCTTGCGTGAGGCCACCGAGGCGCTGCGCAACGGCGAACTCGTCTGCATCTTCCCTGAGGGACAGATGACGCGCATCGGGCAGATGCTGCCATTTCGCCGCGGCATGGAACGCATTGTAAAAGGACTCGACGTGCCCATCGTTCCGGTGAATCTGGACGGGGTGTGGGGATCGATTTTCAGTTTTGCCCGAGGCAAATTTCTTTGGAAATTGCCGCGCCGGGTGCCGTACCCGGTGCGCGTGACGTTCGGCGAGCCGCTTCCGGCGACGGCCACCGCCACCGAGGTGCGCCACGCGGTACAGGATCTTGGCGCAGCGGCCTTTGCGCCGCCGTAAACGGCAGATGCACACCCTGTCGCGCTCCTTCGTGCGAACAGTGCGCCGGCATCCGATGCGATTTGCCATGGCCGACGGGCAGACCCCTGGGCTCAACTTCTTTTCGGCGCTGGCGCGTACGCTCTTCTTGGCGCGACGCCTGCGCGCACATTGGCAAGGACAGGAAATGGTAGGAATTCTGCTGCCTCCGTCAATCCCGGGCGCGCTGGTAAATCTCGCAGCAATGCTGATGGGCAAAGTACCGGTGAATTTGAATTACACGGCGTCCAACGAGACGCTCGCGTCTTGCGCCAAGCAATGCAATCTGAAAACGATTATCTCTGCTCGTGCGTTCCTCGAACGCGTTCACGTGCAGCCGCCAGTAGAGACGATTTTGCTCGAGGACCTCGCCAAAGATCCAACACTCGGAGAGCGCCTCGGCTCAACTCTGGCCGCTGCATTCCTGCCTGCCCCGACCATCGAGAAATTTGCCGGCAGCGAAAAGGCCGCCACTCTGGACGACCTGGCGACGATCATTTTTTCAAGCGGATCGACAGGCGAGCCCAAGGGCGTGATGTTGACGCACTACAACGTGGCCTCCAACGTCGAGCAGCTGAGCCAGCTCTTCTTCCTTGATCCGAAAGATCGCATCATGGGGATACTTCCTTTTTTCCATTCCTTCGGATTTACGGGGACGCTCTGCTTGCCGGCCGCAACCGGGATTGGCGTGATCTTCCATCCCAATCCGCTGGACTCGCGTGTAATCGGGGCGCTGATCGCGAAATACAAGGTGACCATGCTGCTGGCCACGCCCACTTTCTTGAACGCGTATGCGCGCCGCTGCACGCCCGAGGAATTCGGCAGCCTGCGCTTCGTGATGGCCGGCGCGGAAAAGTTACCTGAACGGGTCTCACTCGCGTTCGAAGACCACTTCGGCATTCGCCCGCTGGAGGGCTACGGATGCACCGAGTGTTCCCCGGTCGTGGCGGTGAACACCATCGATTTTCGCGCCGCATCCTTCCGCCAAGTGGGAGCTAAACGCGGAACCATCGGGCATCCGCTGCCGGGAATCACCGTAAAGATTGTCGATCCCGAAACGCAGCAGGCTGTCGGCGTGGATCAGCCAGGATTGCTGCTGGTCCGCGGGCCGAACGTGATGCAAGGCTACCTGAACCGGCCCGAGAAGACGGCGGAGGTCTTGCAAGACGGCTGGTACAACACCGGCGATATCGCCACCGTCGATGAAGATGGATTCCTCCGCATCACCGATCGCCTGAGCCGCTTCAGCAAGATCGGTGGTGAAATGGTGCCGCATATCAAAGTGGAGGAAAAGCTTCAGGAACTTGCGGATGCGGCGGAGCAGATGTTTGTGGTCACCGCGGTGCCCGACGAAAAAAAGGGCGAGCGGTTGATCGTGCTGCATACCTTGGCTGAGGCGAAACTCGAAGAGTGTCTGGAGTTTTTTGCGAAGTGCGATCTGCCGGCGCTCTGGCGGCCACGCGCGGATCAATTCCTGCGCATTGAAACGCTACCCTATTTGGGCACGGGCAAACTGGATTTGCGGAAGGCGCGAGAGCTCGCGCTGGAAATAGCCAGTCGTGTCTGAGCCACAGATCGCCACGATTGCGGTGAAACAAGATTCCGCACGTTACCGGCATCTCGCATGGCGCATCGTCGTGACCGCAGTGGCAATCGTGCTGTGGTTCTGGACGCAATCCTTGATCGGATCGCGAGCATTGCCGGCGGCAGGTATCGGCGACGGAATGCACATGCTGACTGCAGGGCTGAACGCCTACCTCCAGCACGCGCCGGGTACCACGAATGCGCTATTGATCGTTAGCTCGGCAGTGATCGACGCGATTGGTTTGTTCCTGCTGGGAAGCTGGATCTTCGGCGGATCGGTGCGGCCGTTTCTCGAATTGCTTTTATTGCTCGGATTGCGGCAAGTGATGCAGGCGCTCTGCGCCTTACCCGCGCCACCAAACTTACTTTGGCACTATCCAGGATTTCCTTCGCTCTTCGTCACCTACAACGTCGCCAATGATTACTTCTTTTCCGGACATACCGGGATCGCAGTGCTCGGTGCAATCGAATTGTCGACGTTCGGGAAGCGATGGTTGACGGCCTTAGCGATCGTCATGGTGGCATTCGAAGCCGCGACCGTGCTCATCCTGCGCGCGCACTACTCCATGGACGTTTTCACCGGCGCGCTGGCCGCGCTGTGGGTAGCTCTCATCTGCAAAGCCATCGCACCACGGATTGATGCATTCCTGCTAGCCAAGGACACACTGGCCTAGGCGACAAGCAAGCACGACTTCCAAAACCTGGAAACGATTGAGAATGGCGGCAGACACACAAATAATCGAATCAACCGAGCGCGTCGACCTGGGGAGGTCTCCTCGGTTGAACTTCGAAGCTAGTTCACTGTCAGGCTGCTTAAAACTGCAGGCCCCAGAACGATGGGTCAGGCTTCACCAGCTCTAAACCCACATCCCAGGCTTCGTGATCGCGCCACACCACTTCGGCTTCGGCCTTGCGGCCAGTCTCTGAGTGCACCAGCCGCACTCGCCGGTGCAACGGCAGCGCAGCGCCGACGACGGCCATGCAGCCGGAATGACTGACATCCACGGTAACAGCGTTGGCGTATTGCGGGGCGGAGCCTTCATCCCATTCCACGAGAAGCTTCACTTTAGAGAAGATGCGTTTGTGGCTTCGCAGTCTGTTCCAGCGTTCCTGTAGTTGTTGAGAGGCCGGGTTGGCCAGGGGACTTATCGCCATGTTGGACCTCGTTGCTCGTAAGGTTGCCGGGGCCGGAGGAGCTATCAAGGTACTGCTACGAAATTACTAAGGTCAATAGTACTTTGACACTCTTTTTGGCCCGATTGGGGGGTTAGATTGGCTCTTCCTCACACGCGCGTCGAGAGTACAATGGCCGCAGGAAGTGTCTTCGTGGACAGGCATAATTCGGGCCCATTGCTTCGTCGGCGGCTTTTGTCCCATTCGGTTCAAAGCACCGGCAAATTTGCCGCATATTGCAGAAACTTAACGCGTTCTGCTGTCTCGCTGTTCTCCACCTGTTCGCTCCTCATCTTGATCCTGACCGCTACGACGCAGGTGTGCTTCGCGCAACGCGGTTCGCAGCAACAGCCGCAAGGACCTGAAGACCGCGGAGCTACCATCAGCGTCAATCTTCGCCTCGCGGATCACTCGCCCGTGGAAGAGGGCGTCATCGTGAATTTGCGCGCTTTCGATGGCGCGTCACTCAGGGCTGGGTCCATGCACGGCGGCGTGGTGGAGTTCAGCAATCTGCAGCCCGGGCGCTACACCGTGGAAGTGATCGCCGTCGGCTATCAAAAGGCTACGGAAGATGTGGAGATTACCCTCGCCGGCCAACGGCTGGTCTCAGACATCGTGCTGAACCCGGACGCAACCGGCAAAGTCAGCGCGGTTCCCGCAGGGCCTCCTGTTCTCGCTCCCAACGCGCAGAAGGATTTGACTCGCGCACTCGAAGAACTCCGCAACGACCGGCCTCAAGACGCCAAAAAACATCTCGATAAGCTCTCAAGATCCGCGCCGGGAAACCCGGACGTGAACTACACCTGGGGCCTTTATTACGATCAGATGAGAGATCCCGCGAAGGCCAAGAGTTCCTGGCAAAAGACGGTCGAAATTTATCCGCGCCACGCCTTCGCTCTGGCGGCGCTTGGTCAAATCGCGCTCCAGGGCCACGATGAAGCGAGCGCCGTCAGTTACTTCGAGCGCGCCAGCGAAGCGGCTCCTTCATCTCCGCGCTTCCAGCTCCTGCTCGCGCAGGCGTATCTGGAGCATCAACAGTATGACGACGCCAGAAAACACGCCGAACACGCCATCGAGCTTGGCAAAGACCGCGCCACCGCGGCGCAACTGCTGCTCGCGGAAATTCAGCTGGCGCAAAATCAGCGCGACCAAGCGGAGAAGACCTTACAGGCTCTGGCCGAGATGTCTCCTCCGGCGCCGGAATCGAAGCAAGCGGCCGAATTGCTTACGCAGTTGCGCGCTGCCGACAAATCCGCTCCTCCTGCTGCATCGTCGGTCGTGGCTGCAACCACCGCTTTAGCTGCTACCCCGCCTTCGACCTCGGGACGTGGCGTGAGCGACACAAGCGTGACCCAGCTGCCGCTGCGCTGGACGCCTCCTTCGCAACCCCTGATCCCGGAAGCCAAATGGATGCCACCTGACGTCGACGAAAGCATGCCCGCAGTGGAAGCCGGTATCGCCTGCCCACTCGATCGCATTCAGCAGGAATCCGGTAAACGTGTCGCGCAATTTGTCCAGGCCGTGAATCGCATTACCGCCACTGAAGTGCTGGAGCACGAAACCGTCGATCGCTACGGATTTCCATCCAAACGCGACACACGCCGCTACACCTACGTCGCTTCCATTCAGGAAGCGCGGCCCGGCATGTACATGGTCGATGAGTATCGCAACGGCACCACCGGTCTCGATGTTTTCCCCGGACGACTGGCTACGCTCGGCCTTAGCTCACTGGTAATGATTTTTCATCCGACCTATCGCGACGAATACAATTTCACTTGCGAGGGACTGACCAAATGGCACGGCGCGCCCGCCTGGCAAGTACATTTTCGGCAAAGACCCGATAAGCCCGCTCGCCTCCGCGAATATCGCGTGCGCAACCATGGCTACGAGGTCTGGCTGCGAGGCCGCGCCTGGATTTCCGCGGACACTTTTCAAATCGTAAGCCTGGAGACCGATATCGTCGGCCCCATCCCGCGGATTCGGCTGAAGTCCGAGCACATCGCCATCGAGTACAAGCCGGTGCAGTTCCACCGAGGGCACGAGCAACTATGGTTGCCGGAAAGCGCTGAAATCTTCCTCGATTTTGACGGACACCGCGTCCATCGTCGGCATCAGTTCAGCAATTACCTGCTTTTCTCCGTGGATGACACGCAACAAATAGCGAACCCTGCGGTAGCCGACTCGAATCCGGTGCCCGCTTCGTCGCAATCCAGCCAATAACCGCTGCTCGCTTCCTGAACATCTTCCCTCCCGCTAATTTTCTCCGGCAGGTTCTAATTTCTCGATTAATTTTCGCGATCAGTGGAATCGTTATATTGCCTTTGACTTGCTTCTCGCGCGGGCGCAGCATCCGCACACTAAGGGCATCGTCCTGCAATGGTTTTCACTCCTCCACGTTGAGGCGTGTGTTGAACGGGGTGGTTCACGACATTCTGTCGCACTTAACCTGATCTCCGCTCAATCGTGCCGCCGACGATGTGCTGCCACGACGGCAGCCAATCGACAGGCCATTTTCACAACGTCAACGCTGCCATGAGGCGGCCCGGTCTAAGTGTTCCCAAAATTTAAGAAAGATCGTGAGGCGAATGATGCGAAGAATCGTCTTGGTATTGTTATTTCTTTTCTCGCTCGGCTTGGCAGCTAACGCCCAGACATTTCGTGGCGCCATCAACGGTACAGTCACCGATCCATCCGGCGCCGTTGTTCCCAACGCGCAAGTCAAAGCCACTGATAAAGCCACCGGCATCGACCGCGCGACCATCTCCACCAGCGACGGCCAGTTTGTGTTTCAGGATCTTCCCGTCGGCACCTACTCCGTCGTGGTGACCGCGCAGGGCTTCCCGGTTCTAACCGTCGACCACATTCTCGTCACGCAGGGCGCCATCTACACCCTGGCGGCCAAATTGTCGATCTCCCAGCAGGCCACGACCGTCGAGGTTTCCGCCGCCGCGCTGGTGCTCGATACCACCACTGAAACGCAAACCACGCTCGTCACCGGCGGCGATCTGCAACAGATGCCCTTGAATGGCCGCGACTTCACCCAATTGGTTCAAGTCACGCCAGGCTTTGCCGGCTACTCCGCCGGTGGATACGGATCGCTGAACGGAACGCGCGCGAATCAGATCAACTGGCAGATCGACGGCGTGGACAACAACGACTTGTGGCACAACATTCCCGCCATCAATCAGGGCGGCGTCTCCGGAATCGCCGGGATTGTTCTGCCCATCGATTCAATCGATCAATTCTCGGTGCAGACGCAAGCCTCACCCGAAGCCGGCCGCAATCCCGGCGGCAACGTGGATTTGGCACTCAAGTCCGGTGGAAATCAATTCCACGGCTCCGCCTACTACTACAATCGCAACGAAGCGTATGCTGCGGCTTCGCCGTTTGTCGATTCCAAGAAGCAGAACCGCAATCACCAGTACGGATTTTCCGTTGGCGGACCTTTTATCAGAGACCGCCTCTTTTTCTTTACCACCTTTGAAAAGCAGCGCTTCACCATCGGACTTCCAGGACTTGGCACGGAACCTTCGCAGGCTTACCAGGCGCAGGCACTGGCCGAGCTGGCGAATTTTGGCGTAGCGGAAAACCCTGTCGCTGCGAACTTGCTCGCCAATTTGTGGCCATCCTACGCCTTGAGCGGCCCGGCTTCTCCCAACAACTATTCCAGCCCGGATCCCGAATACGGCTATAGCTACAATGGTCTCGCCAAGCTCGATTACAAGCTCAACGACAAGAACACCATCTCCTTCCACTATTTTGTGGGTCAGGGAAATCAGGTCGCCCCCGTCGGAGGCTCGGCGCTTTCGCAGGCCGCATCCGAACTGAAGTATTACTACGAGGTTGCGCCCATTCACGTGTCGAACTACGCGGTGGCGTGGAATTCCACGTTGTCTCCGAAAATTTCCAACCAACTGCTCGCCGGAGTGAATTATTTTCGCCAGATCTTCAACGACTTCAACACCGGGTTCGATCTTGCCAGTTATGGATTGAATCTTTACAACGGCTTCAATCTTGCCGGAGCGCCAAATCTTTCGATCACTGGATTTGATCAGGTCGGCCTCACGCCTCCGGAAGGCCGCGAAGATATCACCGCACATCTCACCGATGTCGTTTCCTACACCACCGGAAAGCATCAGTTCCGGTTCGGCGGCGAATTCCGCCGCGCGCAGCTCGAGGAGTTTTACCATCGCCACGCGCTGGGCAGCTTCACGTTCGACGGCTCGCAAGGACCATGGGCCGGCGACACCACCGTATCCAGCAACGTTCGCGCTCTGGCGGACTTCCTCGCCGGCGACGTAGCTCGCTCCAGCATCGCCGCGGGCGATCCCACGCGACTCGTCTTCGTCAAAACATTCGCGCTATTCGCTCAGGACGCCTGGCAGATCAGCCCGAGGCTGACCGTGAACTACGGCCTGCGTTGGGATTACGAAGGCCCGCTGGGCAATGACAAGAAAAATTTATCCGTTTTTCTTCCCAGCAAAGGCGGCTTGGTTTTTCAGGGCGCTGGAATTGACAGCGTCTACCCCAAGGACTTCCACAATTTTTCTCCACGCGTAGGCTTTGCGTACAAGCTCGGCTCACGCGGCGACTTCGTCGTTCGTGGGGGCTTCGGGATTTATTTCGATACGCCCAACCTGAATCCATTTCTGGACAATCGCCCCGCCAACGGCGCTCCCAACGGTCTGGAAGGCAATCCTGCCGGTCCTTCTCCCGTGCAGACGCTGCCAGCGAACGCGTACACCATCCAGTCTGGTGTGCCGATCTTCACCCCATCGAACACCAATTGCGCCAGCGGCGCGGGTTGCGGACAGGAATTCAACATCTTCTCCGTCAGCCAGAACTTCCGCACGCCTTACAATTACAACTACAACCTCAACATCGAAAAGAGCCTGAGCAAGTCGCTGCTCCTGCAAGTCGGTTACGTCGGCAGCGCCGCTCATCGTTTGATGACCACGGCGGACATCAATCAGCCTCCGCTCGGTGGCGGATTGCGCCCGTTCGCCGCACAATTCCCCGATTTCGGCGTGATCAACGAGATCGAGACTAACGGAAACTCCAACTACAACTCGCTCCAAACCATTCTTAAGGTCCGCGAGTGGCACCGCTTCACCAGCCAATTCACCTACACCTGGGCTCACGGCCTCGATGACATGACTGCATATCGCGGCACCATTCCGCAGGATAGCTTCAACATCCGCGGCGATTACGGCAACATGGATTTCGACACGCGTCACAACTTCACGGCGCTGATGAACTATGACTTGCCGAATGCGCATGTACTGCGCCCGCTGCTGAGCGGATGGAGCCTCAGCAGCTTGCTCTCTTTCCATACCGGCCAGCCGTTTACCGTTTTCTCCTCAACGGATACGACCGGAACCGATGAAGGCGTGCAGCGCGCCAACCAGATCGGCGATCCCTTCTCCGGTGTCTCTCATTCCTTCAGCAAGAGCGGAGTGCAGTGGGTAAATCCCGCCGCTTTCGTGGACGCCGCGCCGGGCACCTTCGGCACCAGCCCGCGCAACGGCTACTACGGACCCGGATTCGCCACCGTGGATTTCTCGGTGGTGAAGAACACCAAAATCACCGAGCGCATCGGAACCCAACTCCGCATCGAAATGTTCAATCTCTTCAATCGGACCAATCTTGCGCCGCCCAGTAACACGCTTGGCAGCGGCTTCGGGATTAGCGCCGACACCATTGGCGACTACAACGGCGCTCCGGGCATCGGTCCGGGCGAAGCCTTCAACATGCAATTGGCGCTGAAGATTATCTTCTAGGCGCACACGGATTCTGATGGCGCGTGGCGGTAAGCAAGTAGCTCGTCACGCGCCGGCGGAATGCCTGCACTCGATCTGCTTTGCTTGTGTGATTGAAACGGCAAAGTGGCCAGAAAACTACGCGGCCTCGAAATTACGCCGCCGAGAAGATCGATTTCCCCGGAAATCGCGCGGCCGCTCCCAATTCTTCCTCAATGCGCAGCAACTGATTGTACTTCGCGATTCGATCGGTACGCGAAGCCGATCCCGTCTTGATTTGTCCCGCCGCCGTCGCCACCGCCAGATCCGCGATAAAGGTATCCTCGGTCTCACCCGACCGGTGCGAAATGATCGAGTTATACCCCGCCTTACGCGCCAGCTCGATCGCATCAATCGTTTCGCTCACCGTACCAATCTGGTTCAGCTTGATCA
The DNA here is from genome assembly GCA_963788725.1 of uncultured Acidobacteriota bacterium. Lineage (GTDB taxonomy): Bacteria > Acidobacteriota > Terriglobia > Acidiferrales > UBA7541 > Acidiferrum. The sequence continues at coordinate 486,062 of CAWBHT010000004.1, forward strand.
AAATCGCGTTCGCGATCCCTTCGTTGATTCCCCGCGACAACCGCTCCGTATTCGTCACAAACAGATCGTCGCCCACCAGCTGAATCCTCTTCTTCGACGACTTGCTCCCCACGTTCTGCGTCAATTGCTTCCAGCCCGTCCAATCGTCTTCCGCCATGCCATCTTCAATCGACACGATAGGATATTTCTCCGTCCAGCTCGTCCAATACGCCGCCATCTCCGCCGATGAATGCTCCGACTTATCCGACTTCTTGAACACGTACTTGCTCTTCGCCTTGTCGTAGAATTCGCTGGACGCCGGATCGAGCGCGATGCTCACCTGCTCGCCCGGTTTGTATCCCGCCGCAGCAATCGCTTCCAGCACGATCTGGATCGCTTCCTCATTGGACTTGCAGCTTGGCGCGAATCCGCCTTCGTCGCCCACCGCCGTGGAATAGCCGCGCTTCTTCAGCGCCGATTTCAGCGCATGAAAAATTTCCACTCCCCACCGCAGCGCCTCCGAAAAACTCGGCGCTCCGATCGGCATGGCCATGAATTCCTGGAAGTCTACCGAGCTATCCGCGTGCGCTCCGCCGTTCAAAATATTCATCATCGGCACAGGCAGCAGCGTTGCCGAACTGTCCGTCGAGTACTTCGCCAGATACTTGTAAAGTGGCACGTTCTGCGCCGCCGCCGCCGCCCGCGCCGCGGCCATTGAGACCGCCAGAATGGCGTTCGCGCCTAGTCGCGCCTTCGTTGGCGTCCCATCCAGCTCGATCATCCGCCGATCTAGCCCTCGCTGGTCGGCTGCATCCATTCCCGTCACCGCTTTTGCCAACTCTGTATTCGCGTTGGCAACCGCCTTCAGCACGCCCTTGCCGACATACTTCGACTTGTCGCCATCGCGCATCTCCAACGCTTCGTGTTCGCCCGTCGACGCGCCCGACGGCACCGCCGCGCGTCCCCGCGCTCCTCCCGCCACCGTTACATCCGCCTCCACAGTTGGATTCCCACGAGAATCAATCACCTGCCTGGCGTGCACCCTGGTAATCTTCGTCGACATTTCCGTTTCTTCTCCTCAGTAGTTGCGAACCGACAATTTTACAGAAGAACGCTACCAGAGTCACAACGAACGAAGCGTGTCGGGACGGTAGTCGATCGTATGGCGCGTATAATGCCGCTCAAGATTTCTTCAGCCAGGGAGTTGGTCATGACCGCATCAGTTTTCATCGGCACAAGCCTTGATGGATTCATCGCACGTCTCAACGGCTCATTCGACTTTCTGCCCGCCGACGGCGGCGAGCCTCACGGCTACGACGAATTCATCGCTGGCATCGATGCTCTGGTAATCGGCCGCAACACTTTCGACATCGTTCTCGCTTTTCCTACGTGGCCGTATGGCGACAAACGCGTCATCGTCCTGAGCAGCCGCAAGCTTGATCTGGCCGCGGTCCGCGGCGGCGTAGTCGAGCAAATGGACGGCGCGCCCGCAGACATCGTCGCAAAGCTCGCCGCCACCGGCGCTCACAATCTTTATATCGACGGTGGCATTACCATCCAGCAATTCCTGCGCGCCGGCCTGATTCAGCGCCTCATCATTACGCGCGTCCCTGTACTGATCGGCGAGGGCATTCCACTATTCGGCAAGTTGTCGGGCGACATAAAACTTCGCCACGTCTCGACGCAGCAATACGCCAGCGGCCTGGTCAAAAGCGAATATCAGGTACTGTAAACGACCCAGCGCCGCTCATCGAACAAAGTCCTACTGTGCCTCGGGCTCTTCGATCAGCGATTCCTGCCGCACCACAATCACGATCCCCGTATCGGTCACATGAAAGCGCCGCTTGTCCGCTTCCATGTCGTATCCAATCTCTGTGCGCTCCGGCAGGGTGACGTGCCGGTCAATGATCGCGCGCCGAATCCGCGAATGCCGCCCCACATTCACGTGGTTGTAAATGATGGAGTCCGAAACCTCGCTGTAACTATTAATCCGCACGTCGTAACCCAGAATCGAGCGCAGCACGCGTCCACCCGAAATAATCGAGCCGCCCGCCACGATCGAATCAACCGCCGTGCCCATGCGCTCGGTATCCGCAAACACGAATTTCGCCGGCGGATACTGATGCTGCCAGCCGCGCACCGGCCACTCTTTGTCATACAGGTTGAAAATCGGCGACACCGAAGTCAGATCCATGTTCGCTTCGAAATACGCATCCAGCGTTCCCACGTCCCGCCAGTACAAAGCATCTTTGCGATTCTCGTCCACGAAATTGAAAGCGAACACGCGATGTTTGGAAATGATCCTCGGCAAAATATCCTTGCCAAAATCGTGCGACGATTTCGGATCTTCTGAATCCGCCAGCAGAATCGGAATCATCAACTGTGTATTAAAAATGTAGATCCCCATCGACGCGTTGCAATAACCCGCATGATGCGGAGAAGACTTCGGCTGGGCCGGCTTCTCTTCAAATCCGACGATGCGGTAATCCTTATCAACTTCAATCACTCCGAACTGCCGTGCCGCCTCCTGCACCGGAATTTCGATCACTCCGACGGTCACTTCCGCGCCCGAATCCACATGCTGCTGCAGCATGCGGCTGTAATTCATCTTGTAAATATGATCGCCCGACAGGATGAACACGTATTTCGATCGCTCGCTGCCGATCGAATAAATGTTCTGGTACACGGCGTCCGCCGTGCCTTGATACCACTGGTTGGATACGCGCATCTGCGGCGGAAGCACTTCGATATATTCGCCCAGGCCCATCAGCGGCGACCAGCCCGCGCGAATATGCCGGTTCAAGCTCAACGCCTTGTACTGCGTCAGCACAAACACGCGCCGCAAATCGGAGTTGATGCAATTCGATAGCGTGATGTCGATAATTCTGTAAAGCGCGCCGAAAGGCACCGCAGGTTTCGCGCGGTCGCGGGTCAGCGGCCACAAACGCTCACCTTGTCCTCCCGCGAGGAGCACTCCGATGGCGTCGCGCATCTCCGACGTCGGCATAGCATCAACCCCCAGTCCGCATCTAGGCAGGGCGGCACATTCTATCAGCACAATGTTGCGGAAGCGCAATACCCTGATTGCCGGGCACGCGCTCTCCGTCAAATTTCATTCTCCACGTGTTAACCGATTGCTTAACTATAACCGGAACGTTACCAGCAGCTGACCGCCTCATCGGCTTTCTGCCCTCGCCGCAACTATCACTTGACTTACCTATCTTGAATTGATTAAGAAGTGCCCATACCTTTCCGGTGTGTACACGAAAGCATGCGATAATCTCCAGGGGCAGCATCCAGCGGCTAACGGTGCTGCATTTTGCCAATCCGAACCGGATTGGGGGTGAATGTAAACGTGGCTGAAGTCATGATTCAGGAAAGTGAGTCCCTGGAGAATGCTTTGCGCCGTTTCAAGCGCAAGGTGCAACAGGAAGACATCATCAAGGAAATCAAGAAGCACAGCTTCTATATGAAGCCCGGCGAGAAGCGCCGTGCCAAAGAAGCACTTTCGCGGAAGCGACTCCGCAAGAAGATGCGTAGGGAAGCGGATTAAGCATTCGGCGGTTCGGCCGCCAGTCGATCACCAGGATCGACCGGCCGGCCCGCCAATCCCTCCTTTGCTCTTCAGCGCCGCACTTCCGTGATTTAGGCCCCAGGTTAGACAGATAGGTTAGGCAGAGACGTTTGGGGTTCTGTTGCAGCTTCGTGCCCGCAGGCCCAAGGGATCCGCGCCCGGCGTTCCCGGACAAGGTGTCCTCACCCAAAAAGGCCATGGTACCGAGTGTGCCCACCCTCCTGTCCAGCTGGGGTCAAAGGGGCGGCCATGGAATTCCACGATAAGGTATTGAAGTGTTCGGACTGTAGCGCCGAGTTTGTCTTCACAGCCGGCGAACAGATGTTTTTTGCGGACAAAGGGTTCAAGAACGAGCCGAAACGCTGCAAAGCCTGCAAAGCCAAGCGTGCCGACGGCGTCGGCGCTGGAGGAGGAGGCGGCAACACCCAAGTTCGCTCCGAAACCAAGACCACCTGCTCGCAATGCGGTAAAGACACCACCGTCCCCTTTCGCCCCACCCAGGGCCGCCCGGTTTTCTGCCGCGAATGCTTCCAGCAACGCCGCGCCATGGGCGCCGCCTAGCCCCTCTCTCCTTTAACGAATAATTTGGCGTCGCGACACGATGGCACAGCCATTTCTGGCTGTGCCCGAGTGGGCCCAGGTCCCATCCGCCGGTCGCCGATTCCTGACCATGTCGTCGGCGTGAATTTTCCACATCAGAAGCGTATGATACCGCTCCCGGTCCCACTATCTGACCCAAGGCCACTCCGGAGGGCCGCTCCATGGCTCACCGCTTCACCATCGGTGTAGAAGAAGAGTTTCAGATCATTGATCCCGAGACGTGTGAATTGCGCTCCCACGTCATGCAACTCGTCTCCGCCGCTTCCCCCGACATCCTCGAGCAGGTCAAGGGCGAGATGCACCAGTCCATCGTTGAGACCGGCACGCGCATCTGCGACTCCGTCGGCGATCTGCGCATCGAAATGCACCGCACTCGCGGTGAACTAGTAGCAGCCGCCGAACGCGCCGGCTTGCAAGTCGCCGCCGCCGGCACTCATCCTTTTTCCAGCTGGATCGATCAGGTAATCTCCCCCGGCGAGCGCTATCAAAATATCGTCGAGGAGCTGCAGCAATTGGCGCGCTCCCTGCTGATTTTCGGCATGCACGTGCACGTCGCCATGCCCGACAAACAAACCACCATCGACATGATGAACATGGTGCGCTATTTCCTTCCGCACCTCCTCGCGCTCTCCACCAGCTCGCCGTTCTGGATGGGCCGCAACACCGGCCTGAAATCGTTCCGCACCACCGTTTTTCGCCGTTTTCCACGTACCGGCGTTCCCGAACAATTTGAATCCTGGAGCGCCTACGAAAATTTCATCAATCTGCTCGTCAAACTCAACTGCATCGACAACGGCAAGAAGATCTGGTGGGACGTTCGCCCGCATCCCACGTTCGGCACCCTCGAATTCCGCATGTGCGATGTCACCACCAAGGTCGAAGAAGCGGTGGCCATCGCCGCGCTAACCCAGGCCATCATCGTGAAACTCCATCGCCTGTACACCAGCAACATGAGCTTCCGTTTGTATCGCCGCGCCCTGATCGAGGAAAATAAATGGCGTGCCGCGCGTTACGGCATCGAAGGCAAGCTGATCGATTTCGGCAAGGAAGCCGAAGTACCCATGCGCGAGCTAGCCGCCGAGCTGCTTGAATTCGTGGACGATGTAGTCGACGATCTCGGCAGCCGCAGCGCCGTTGAGTATGTGCACACGATTCTGAACGAGGGCACCAGCGCGGAACGCCAGCTTCGCATCTACGAACAAACCGGCGATCTCAAAGCGGTAGTCCGACATCTGGTCGACGAAACCCGCGGCGGGGTGACGCAACCCTATATTTCGTCAGCCCGCGCCATCAACTGACTGCGAGCACGGCGCCCTTGCTCCTCGTAGGGGCGGCAGCACGCTGCGCCCCAGTTTGGCAAGCAGTAAGCTATCTTCTACGCGACGTAATTGAATTTCTGGAGCGATCACCAAATGCCCATGAAAAAAGTTGGCTTACTCTGCGGACGCGAATACAGCTTCCCGCCGGCCTTCATCGCCAAGGTCAATCAACTCGGCAAAGCCGATGGCGTCGCCGCTGAATTCGTAAAACTCGGCGGCACCAAAATGAACGAGCCCGCCGAATACAGTGTCATCGTCGATCGTATCTCACACGAAATTGAATACTATCGCGGCTATCTGAAACATGCCGTGCTGCAGGGCAGCTACGTCATCAACAATCCCTTCTGGTGGACCGCTGACGACAAATATTTCAACTACTCGGTAGCCGCAAAGCTCGGCATTGCCATTCCAAAAACTATTTTGCTGCCCCAAAAAGGCTATCCCAGCGATGTCGATATCACTTCCGAATCGCTTCACAACCTCAAATATCCCGTCGATTGGGACGCTCTGCTCGACTACGTTGGCCGACCCGCGATCCTCAAGCCTTTTTCCGGTGGAGGCTGGAAGCACGTCTACAAGGTCAGCAATAAAGAAGAATTGCTCGCCGCGTACGACAAAACTTCGCCGTATTGCATGACCCTCCAGGAATTCATCGACTTCACCGGCTACGTTCGCTGCTTCACCTTCGGCAAAACCGACATTCTTCCCGTCCGCTACGATCCCAAAGAGCGCCGCTACCTCGTCGAGCACAACTATCTCTCCAAGGATCTCGGCGCGCGCATCGTCCAAGACGCGCGCACCATCAATCAAGCGCTCGGCTACGAAATGAACACCATCGAATTCGCCATCCAGGACGGCGTGCCGTACGCAATCGACTTCCTGAATCCCGCTCCCGATTTTGAGCGCGACCGCATCACCGAATTTTATTTCGAGCACGTCGTCGATCAGATGGCTCACCTGGTTATCGATCGCGCGCTCAACGGGAACGCTTCCAATTCTTGGCCGCGTTGGGAAGAAATGCTCGGCCTCAGCTCGGGCGTTTCGGGATTCACCGGCGCCCCCACGATCACCGCCACAAAACAAGCCGCCGCTGGTCAATCCATCAGTCAGCCCGCCGGGCCTCCCAAAGCTTCGGCAACCATCGATGCGCCCGGCCCCACTCCCACATCTCTGGCTCCGTCCACGCCCCCCGGCGCGAAAGCTTCCGTGTCCCGGCCCGGCGCCACTAGTTCGCCAGCGTCGAATTCCGCCACCGAAACAAAACGCAAATGACGCGCGGCGCCGCAGTGATGGCTTCCGATCCCGCCGGCGACTGGCACGATCTGCTACGTCCGCTGCTCGCCAAATCGCCGGACTTCCCGGCGAAATTTCTGGACCGCCTGCGCACCGCCAAGCTCACGTTTGGCGATCGCGTCCACTGCCCTTTCCTGCGCCCGTTTTTTCTTTCGCCCGAAGACGAACAGCGCGTGCGCGTCGTGGCTGAGACCATCGCCGATCTCGGTGAGCGCGTCGTCAACGCCGCGCTCGAAGACGCATCACTGCTCGCGCAACTTCATCTGCGTCCCGCCGAAGAGCGCCTCGTGCGCATGCCCGCTGGACCCGGCCGCGCCAGCACCGCTTCGCGCCTCGATGCCTTTCTGCTTCCCGACTCGCTCAAGTTCGCCGAGTACAATGGCGAGTCGCCCGCTGGCGCGGGATATTCCGAATCGCTCGCCGATATTTTCCGTGACCTTTCGATCTATCGCGAATTTTCCAAAACCTGGGACATCCACACTTATCCGTTGAGCGCGAAGCTGCTCGATGCGCTGATCACCGCGTATGTCGATTGGGGCGGCGGATCCAAGCGGCCGCAGATGGCCATCGTCGACTGGCGCGAAGTTCCTACCTGGAGCGAGTTCGAAATTCTCAAGAAGCGCTTCGAGAAAATGCGTGTTCCGGTAGTGCTCGCCGATCCGCGCGATCTAATCTTCGACGGCAAAAAACTGACCGCGCATGGCAAGAAAATTGACTTCGTCTACCGCCGCGTGCTGATCAACGACATCGTCGCGCGACCAAACGAATGCGAAGCGCTGATCAAAGCCTACGAAGCCCGCGCCGTCTGCGTCGCCAACGATTTCCGCTGCAAAATTCCCCACGTGAAGGCATTTTTCGCGGTGCTCACCGACGAACGCAACGCCAAGCTCTTTTCCGCCAAGGAAAAAGAAGTGATCCGCGGCCACGTGCCGTGGACTCGCGTCGTCGAAGACGTGCGCACCGTGCACGAAGATAAACCAATCGACCTGCTCGCCTTCATCCGCAAGCATCGCGAAAATCTCGTCCTCAAGCCCAGCGACGAGTACGGCGGCACCGGCGTCACCCTCGGATGGGAAGCCACCGAAAAAGTCTGGGACGCCACCATCGAAAAAGCCGCAGCAGCCGCAAAAGCCGGCGGCGAGTCCGGCTGCTGGATCACCCAGGAACGCATCCCCATCCGCCGCGAAGTCTTCCCATACATCACCAACGCCAGCGGCAAAGATGGCAGCGTCGAATTCAAAGACATGCTCGTCGACTTCGCCCCATATCTCTTCCAAGGCAAACTCTGCGGCTTCCTCACCCGCCTCAGCGCCACCGGCCTAGCCAACGTAACCAGCGGCGGCGGCCAAGTCCCCGCCTTCCGCGTCCGCCCCCGCAAATAAAATCACCGCGATTCATCCCTGGTCCGGGAACACAAAAACCAGGGTGGCCCATCCTTTGCGCCTTCTGCAAAGGGTGGGTCCGCTCTAATCTTTGTTCGCTAGTCTATTTTCTTCCTTCTCTCTTCCTTCCTCTCCTTCCGCTTTAGACTTCTCCTCCGAACTCAATCCACCACATCAATCCGAACCAAGCCCAACTTCCCAGTCTCATAAAAAGCAAAACTACTCCAAGCCCAGTTCACGCCATTTTCGACCAGTTTCTCTTTCACGGGGTTCAGATGAACATACTTTAGCTTTTCCCTAAGTTTCTCTTCGGAGTAGATATTGAAATCATAAAATCTCGTCTGCCAAATCTGAGGATCTGCTCGAAACTCGTGCGCAGGCTCAAACCTTCTTGAAGTCCGCTGCTTCACAACCTGCACTGCTGTAGAAACAGACTTCTGCGGAGGTTCGGACACGATCAAATGCACATGATCTGGCATCACCACGTACCCGACCAACAGAAACCGCATTTTGTCCCGCACTTCACCAAGCATCCGCACAAACAAATCGCGCGTGACAGCCGAGCGCAACTGCGGACGGCGATGCCAACAACTGAAAGTCACAAAATGAAGATGGTTCTGCCCATAAAGGCGCCGCAGGCCAGTAGGCATGGATCCAAACAATATAGCATCTATAATAGTGTACTGTATCGTTACAATTTAAAATGAATGCATGGGCGGATTAGACGCACCCTTTGCAGAAGGCGCAAAGGATGGGCCACCCTCGTCACCAACGTTGTAGTGCACGGCGAAATGCTTGAACTCCAATAATCGATTCCGCCCTGTACACACGAAGGAATGAAAACTCTGCAAGTTTTATGAAGCAAAAACAAAAATGGTTCGTTCCACTGGTCTCAAGCAGAGGCGCTAACGCAAAATCTACGATTCAATCCACCAACACAAAAACCAGGGTGGCCCATCCTTTGCGCCTTTTGCAAATGGTGGGTCCGCTCCCCGCAGTCCAGAAACAAAAAACTTTAGCCCAAAATTCGAGATTAATCCAGAAACACAAACCAGGGTGGCCCATCCTTTGCGCACTTTGCAAAGGGTGGGTCCGCTCCCCGCAGTCCGCAAACAAAAAACTTTTAGCCCAAAATTCGAGATTAATCCAGAAACACAAAAACCAGGGTGGCCCAACCTTTGCGCACTTTGCAAAGGGTGGGTCCGCTCCCCGCATCACGCCAACCCTAAATGATCCAGCTGATACTTTCCCCTCGCAATGATCTGATCCGTATCAATCCACACATCACAATTCCGCGTCAGCACATCCACATGCGTCTTCGACTTCCAGTTCGCATGCGTCTGGCTCCCATACGGATCGCCGAACGCCAGATGCACCCCGGGAAATTTCTCGTCCTGCAATAAAATCCCGATCATCTCGGATAATCCCAGGTTCGTCCCGAACGCCAGTTCCCCCACACGATCGCTGTTCTCGTCCGTGTGGCAATACTCCCAGAATTCCTTCTCCAGATCCTTCCGCGCGCAATCCACCTTCACCAGCCGCGCTCCCGCAATCTTCAGCACCAGTGGCGTCTTCTGCAGATCCCCATACTTGCCGTTGAAATGATCTCCGGCCGTCGCATCGCAAACAAACGTCCCGTCCACCGTCGCTGGAGTCGTAAACACTTCTCCCGCGGGCAGGTTTGACCAGTAACGCGGGCTGATCAAGCCGCTGGTCTTCACCCAGTCCAGCCCGCGATCGAAATGCGCCGCGATGGACGTCCCCGCCTCGGTCTTCACCGTCAGCGTCTGCGCCCGCAGCATCCGCTCGCGTAATTTGTCGCTCAGCCGGTCCACCATCCGGTAATCGGTGCGCATGCCTTGCGTCATGATCTGCGGCGTCACCCCCACCATGTGCGCGTACCGAATCTGCCGCCGCTCCACTACGCCGACAATCGCCATCCGCGCCGTCAACTCTCCCGGCTGCGGATTCATGCACAGGATGCCGACGTCGGCCGTCTCGAGCGCCTCCAGAACCGGCGCAGGTGCCGCCCGCAAAGGCCGTCCAAAATCCTCCAGCAATAGTCCTGTATAAGCCGCTCCGCGCGCATCCAGCGCCGCCGCCAAGCTTGCCGCCACCGATCGCGAAGCTTCATCCGCAATCAGCGCCACATGCTCGCTCGGACGCACCGCCAGGCAGGTATCAACGGCGTTCTCAGCGCCCGGCATCAACTCCGCAGGTGCCACCCCAAAATTCATCCCCATACTTTACCGAATCCCGCCGAGATTTGCGTACCAACCCTTGTGGAGAACGACCGGCAACACACCGGCCTGCCCGGCCCGGAATCCCGCCATCATCGCTTCCCAAAACGGAAAATACGCCCACCAACCACTATTCTGTTGACTCCTAAGGTAAATACTGGTACTATAAACACAGGTCGAATCTCAACAAAGGCGCCGGCAAACCCGGCGCTTTCGCCGTTTCAGAAGCACCTTTTTCGGCCTTATGCCGCCCTCTTGTGCAGAGAAGTCTAGAGTCAAGTCCAACCAAATGAGCAGCTTGACCGCTTTTTGTTCTGAAACATGGGGGGTGGGGGGTCCCCACCCGATTTCCCCCGGGCGAGCCGACCGGGAGCAGGCGAAAAAGCGCGACGAACCGAAGCAAAACCATTCCAGGAGGCCCCTTCAGTCGACGGGCAGTCACAAAATTTACCCAGCTCAACCTCCATCACCGGCTAAACCTCAGAACAGGCGGGCGATGTATTCGCGCATCTGGTGCTTCCAGTAGGGCCAGTCGTGGCCGCCTTGGGCGCCCCAGTCGTCGAGGGAGTGGCGGATGTTCTTGCTGCTGAGGATGCCGGAGAGGCGGTAGGTCGGTGCGGGCTTTTCCCAGGCGCCGCAGCCGGTGGTCAGGTGGATGTCACAGTTGGAGATGTTGTCGTAGAACCACGGGTCGGACTGGGCGGCGAGGTAATCGACGGGATTGTTGAAATAGAAATTGTCGTCGTACTGGCCGTCCATGAAGTTGCGCAGGTCGTAAACGCCGGACATGGCGAAGCAGCGCTTGATGACGTCGGGATGCTTGAACAGCGAGTTCGCCGCGTGGTACGCGCCGAACGATGCGCCCATGGTGGAGATGGCGATCCACGGAGCTTTGCAATTGTCGAAAATGAAGGGGACGACTTCCTGGCGAAGGTAGGCGTCGAAGACGGACTGGACGTAACTGCGGTGGAAGGGATGCGCAGCGCGATTGTAGAAGCTGAGTCCGTTGACGGAATTCACGCTGAAAAATTTGAGTTTGCCGGCGTCGAGAAAGTCAGAGATGGAGTCGATGAAGCCCTGGTGCTCGAGTTCCCACTCGTCGCCGGCAGAGGTGGGGAAGCCAATGAGCGGCGGTCCCCAATGGCCGTACACGACGACGCCCATGTCCATGCCCAGGCGCGGAGAATGCCAGCGATGATATTCGCGTTTCAAGCGTGATTGTCCTTTGGTTTGCGGGTGAGGAAGTATGCCAGTGGAGCGGAGTGGCGGCAATAGAACGGCCAGACAGATGGGCAATGAACGTGACGAGCACAGAAAGTTAGGCGATGGCTAGCCGGGAATCGCGGTTGTCAGATGCGGATGTATACTCTTGGGCAGAGCGGGTCGATTTACAGGAGGAGAAATACATCATGGCTACGGCAATGCATGGAGCAAAGGCGACACCGGAACGAATTTTCGCGACGTTGACGGCATATCAGCTCACGGAGGCCCTGAAGGCGGCCATCGAGGTGGATATTTTCACCAAGATCGCAGAAGGGGCCAACGACGCGAGCTCGCTGGCGAAAGCGGCGGGAATCCCGGAGCGCTCGGCGCGCATACTGGCGGACTTCATGACCGTGCACGGATTCTTGACCAAGGAAAACGGACGATACACGCTGGCGCCGGATTCGGCTGTGTTCCTGGACCGGAGATCGCCGGCGTATATGGGCGCGATGGCGAATTTTCTGGTCGCGCCGATGCACAAGCAGAGCTTCTCGAACCTCGCGCAATCGGTACGCAAAGGCGGATCGGCGAATGAACTGGCGGATAACTCCAAGCCGCACGACGAATTCTGGACAGAGTTTGCGCGATCGATGGCCGGATTGGCGACACCGTCGGCGGAGTACATCGCTGGCCTCACCGGAGCGGCCGAAGGCAAGCCGGTGAAAGTGCTGGATATCGCGGCAGGTCACGGAATGTTCGGGATCACCATCGCGCGGAGAAATCCGGCGGCGCAAGTGGTGGCGCTGGACTGGCCTGCGGTGCTGGCTGTGGCGATGGAGAACGCCAAGAAATTCGGAGTGGCGGAGCGCGTGACGGCAAAGCCGGGGAGCGCGTTCGAGGCCGAGTACGGCGACGGATACGATTTCGTGCTGCTCACGAATATTTTGCACCACTTCGATCCGGCGGGCTGCGAAACCCTATTTCGACGAGTGCACACGTCGCTGAAGCCCGGCGGAAAAGCGATCACGCTGGAATTTGTGCCCAATGAAGATCGCGTGTCGCCGCCACTCGCGGCGGCGTTCAGCCTGATCATGCTGGCGAACACGGATGCGGGCGATGCCTACACCTTCGCGGAGCTCGAGCGCATGGCGAAAAACGCGGGATTCGCGAAGTCGACACTGCAGCAGGTGCCGGACATGCCGCAGCAATTGGTGATTTCGGAAAAATAGAACGACGCGGAGAGGCGGCGCAGTGGCGAAGACGAAGAAGAAGGCCCAGAGCAAGCCCGGAGCGAAGAGCAGCGCTAAGGGCAAGGCAAAGCCGAAGACGGCGGCAAAGTCCGTGGGCGCGGTAGCGGTGCGCAACAACGGCGGTGGAGCAATCGATGGCACCGCAGTGTTGCGGGAACAACTCTCGACGTTGCTCAAAGGCGGCGGCGCGCACGTGCAATTCATGGACGCGATCGACCGCTTTCCGGAGAGCAAGCGCGGGACGTACGTGCAAGGCTTGCCGCACACCGGATGGCAATTGCTGGAGCACTCGCGAATCGCGCAGTGGGACATTCTGGAGTTCAGCCGGAATGCTTCGCACGTGTCGCCGGATTTTCCCGACGGATACTGGCCGAAAACTCCGGGGCCGCCGAGCGACGAAGCATGGCAGGACAGTGTGGCGGCGTTCCGGCGCGATCTGCGCGACATGATTCGGCTGGTTGAGAATCCCCGCACGGATCTGTATGCCAAGATCGCCCACGGCGACGGGCAAACGGTGCTGCGCGAAGCGCTGGTGCTCGCGGATCACAACTGCATATCACCTGGGCCAACTCGTCGATCTGCGCCGCGCGCTGGGCTCCTGGCCGGAACAGTAGAAAAGAAGAAGTAAGGAGCAACGAGGTAACGAAGCAAGGAGAGTACAGAACCGTGGCGGGCGCACAAAACGAGCGCAGGAAAAGGATCAAATCCGGAATTTTCTTCGTCTCACTATTTCTTTGCTTCGTTACTTCGTACTTCGTTACTTCGCTGCTTCAGTAGGGAGTTTTGTTGGGCTGCGCTTTCCATGCGGAGAAAATCTGCAGTGATTCGTCGCGGAGAAGTTGAATCATCGGAATTCGCCGCGTGGTGTGAGGCTTCTTTAGCTCGTCATAGATGAACGCATCGTCGAAGCCGGCGTCGGCCGCATCAGCTGCAACGCCGGCGTAGAAAACGCGAGAGAGCCGAGCCCAATAGATGGCGCCAATGCACATTGGGCAAGGCTCGCAAGTGGTGTACAGGTCGCAATCTTCCAGCTGAAAATTATTGAGCGCGCGGCAGCCTTCGCGAATGGCGACGACTTCAGCGTGCGCGGTGGGATCGTTCGTGGCGGTGACGCGGTTCGCACCTTCGGCGATGATGCGGCCCTCTTTAGCGATGACGCAGCCGAACGGACCGCCGCCCGCGCGGATATTTTCGAGAGCTAGCGCGATGGCGCGGCGCATGAATTGATCGGACATGGCAGAGCGTTGTTCGATTCAGCTTGCCTGCGACGGTAAGAAAGCGCAATGCAGCGCGCGCACGTTAGGTCCGAGAAGTAAATTCACGGCCGGCCTGCATAAGAGGCTCTATTCAGGTTTTGACTTAGCCAAGAATTTGTGGCGCACAGCCAGAAATGGCTGTGCCACGATAGCGGCGCTTCGTCCATCGATGTCAGAATTGTTGCACTCCAGACGAGATTTCGTGGGTTGGCACAGGCCCTTGGCCGCGCAGGGCAGGCGAGCAGTGCCTGTGCTAGTTGTGACGCTTGCAAGAAATGAGATTGGCGGTAGGATGTAGCCATGTGTTCTTGCCGGCTGCGGGCGAATCGAGTGGCTCGCGGCTGCCTGGGAGGACCTTCCTGTGACGCGCATCGAAAATGTCAGCCGTCGTGATTTCCTGAAAGGCGTGGCCGGAGCCAGCGCGTTTGCGCTGAGCGTTACCGTGCTGCCTAAGCGAGTTTTCGCAGAAAACCGTATGGCCGGGGCGCTTGATCCGTCGGAGCCGATGGGCAAAGCGGCTTTGCAGCCAAACGTGTATCTGGCGATCGATACGGATGGAACCACTTACGTGATCGCGCACCGATCGGAGATGGGAAATGGCGTGCGCGCGTCGCTGCCGCGAATCGTGGCGGACGAACTGGACGCCGACTGGGCGCGCGTGAAGGTGGTGCAGGCGACCGGTGATGAAAAATACGGCGATCAGGATACCGATGGATCGCACTCGGTGGTGAGTTTCTTTGTGCCGCTGCGCGAAGCAGGCGCGAGCGCACGATTGATGCTGGTGCGAGCGGCAGCGGCGAAGTGGAATGTGCCGGTAGAAGAGTGCTCGACGGATTTGCACACGGTGGTGCACAAAAAATCCAGGAAGAAGGCCGGCTATGGCGAGCTGGCGGAAGCGGCGTCGAAATTGGAAGTGCCCAAGAAAGAGGAATTGAAGCTGAAGCCGCGGAGCGAGTGGCGATATATCGGAAAAGATGCGCCGCTTTACGATTTGAAGGATGTGGTGACAGGCAAGGGAATGTACGGGCAGGACGCGCGCATCGACGGGATGTTGTACGCCAGCGTGATGCATCCGCCAGTTCTGGGAACGACGCCAAAATCGATCGACAACAGCGCGACGCTGGCAGTCCCGGGAGTGAAGCAGACGGAAGCGCTCGACACATTCAAGCCACCGGTACTGTTTCAGGCGCTGGGCGGAGTGGCGGTGATCGCGGACAACACGTGGTCGGCGATGCAGGGAAAGAAAAAGCTGAAGGTGGAGTGGGAGAAGAACGAGCACAGCGAATACAACTCCGGCGAGTACAAGAAGTATCTGGTGGAGACGGCGCGAAAGCCCGGCAAGGTAGTGCGCGAAGTCGGGAACGTGGATACGGCGTTCGCAAAGGGCGGAAAAGTAGTGGAGGCGGAATACTATGCGCCGCTGCTGGCGCATGCGTCGATGGAACCGCCCGCGGCATTGGCCACTTATAAGGATGGGAAGGTGGAGGTATGGGCGCCGACGCAGAGCCCTGTGAGCGCGCGAGATGCGGTGGCGGCGGCGGTGGGTGCGAAGAAAGAAGACGTAACCGTACACGTCACACTGCTGGGCGGAGCGTTCGGGCGTAAGTCTTTTCCGGATTTTGCCGTCGAAGCGGCGGTGCTGGCAAAGAAGACTGGCAAGCCGGTGAAGGTGGTATGGAGCCGGGAAGACGACATCAAGTTCGATTCGTACCATTCGGTTTCGGCGATGTACATGAAGGCGACGCTGGGCGCGGACGGGAAACCAACCGCGTGGTTGCAGCGAACCGTGTTTCCGCCGATAGGATCAACGTTTGAAGCAGGAATGCAGTATTCAGCACCGGACGAGCTAGGTCTGGGTTTCAGCGATTTGCCGTACGCGATACCGAATCATCGATCGGAGAATGGGCCTGCTACAGCGCATGTGCGCATCGGGTGGTTCCGGTCGGTGGCGAACATTTATCACGCGTATGCAATTCAGAGTTTCACGGATGAGCTGGCGCATACGGCTGGCAAGGATCCGCTGGAGTACACGCTGGCGCTGCTGGGGCCGGATCGGATTATTCCCAAGGACGAACTACAGAAGGGTTACACGAATTACGGGGGCGACTACGCGCAATATCCAATCGACACAGCGCGGTTCAAGCGCGTGGCACAAATTGCGGCGGAAAAAGCCGGTTGGGGAAAGAAAAAGAACGGCAACGGATTCGGCATGGGCATCGCGGTGCATCGCAGCTTCCTGACGTATGCCGCGTCGGTGGTGCAGGTGCACCTGGATGATGCGGGGAAAGTACACGTGGATCGCGTGGACCAGGCGCTGGATGCCGGCACGGTGGTAAATCCAGAGATGGTGCGGAACCAGTTCGAAGGCGCGGCCACAATGGGCACGGGCATCGCATTTTACGGCGAGATTACCGCAACGAATGGCGCTGTGGATCAGTCGAACTTCGACGATTACCAGATGGCACGGATGAACACCGCACCGCGTGAGACGCATGTGCATATCGTGGAGAACGATGCGCCTCCGGGCGGAATTGGAGAGCCGGGATTGCCGGCGGTGGCGCCGGCGTTGTGCAATGCGATTTTTGCAGCAACCGGGAAGCGCATTCGGGAATTGCCTTTGAGCAAGGCCGGATTGGCGTAGAATCTGCGGCGTGAAGACGCCTTGGATTAGTGCACCGGTTCAAAATGATTCCCCGGTTGGTGCTTCGTTTTTTCCTTTGATAGCCGACGAAAAAACGGATTTGCGTGGAATTCTTACGCTTTGCCTAGATCGGGCACAGCGATGCTGCGGCCCTACACGGAAAGAATTCAAACTCATCGTTTGCACACGTCTGGGTTTCCGATCAATAGTCTTACTTCTCGGATTGATATTCTGGTTTGGGACGCCGATTTTTGCGCAGCGGCGGCCGGTGCTTCCGCAGATTGACCTGCCTCATCCTTATTACTATCGCGAAATGTATTTGCCGCAGTTGACGAGCGGGCCGAGCAGCGTGACGTGGTCGCCGGACTCGCGCGAGGTGGTGTATTCGATGGCCGGGTCGCTGTGGCGCCAGAAGATTGATTCGAATGTCGCGCAGCAACTCACGGATGGGCCGGGGTACGACTATCAGCCGGACTGGTCGCCGGATGGAAAAAACGTCGTTTACGTTTCGTATCAAAAGGACGCGATGGAGTTGCGGCTTTTGGATTTGGCGAGCGGGAAATCGCGGCAGTTGAGCGAAGGCAGCGCAGTGAACGTGGAACCGCGATGGTCGCCGGATGGAAAGCGGATCGCGTACGTTTCGACGGCGTATAACAAGCGATTTCATATTTTCACGGCGGAGTTTGCAGACGGAACACTTTCGAATATCGCGCGGCTGACGCAGGAGACGAAGAGCACGTTACCACGCTATTACTACGCGGCGTACGACACGGAGATTCATCCGGTGTGGTCGCGCGATGGCGAGGAAATTCTGTTTGTGTCGAATCGCGGGCACATTTACGGCACCGGCGGATTCTGGCGAATGAAGGCAAAGTCCGGCGCAGAGCCGCACGAGATTCACTATGAGGAGACGACGTGGAAAGCGCGACCGGATTTTTCGCCGGACGGGACGAAGATTGTTTACAGCTCGTATTTAGGACGACAGTGGCACCAGATCTGGGTGATGCCCGCGAACGGGGGTGATGCGTTTCCGATTTCGTATGGCGATTGGGATGAGACGTACGTGCGGTGGTCGCCGGACGGGAAACAACTAGCATTTATCTCGAATCGCAGTGGGAACACCGAGATCTGGCTTCAGGCGTTTCCGGGCGGATTGCAAAAGAAATTGGCGGTTGGCGAGTGCAAATATGTGCGGCCCCGTGGCACCTTGCAACTGCGTGTTGTTTTGAGCGGTGAAGCGGGAACCACAGCACGCGTTTCCATTACTGATGATGCTGGACGATTTCTCGCTCCGAAGGATGCGTGGATCAACGCTGATACTGGATACGACCGCGCGGAACGTTCCTTCGAGGCACATTATTTTCACACCGCCGGGTCAGACGAAATGGAAGTGCCGGCCGGAAAAATAAATATGGATGTGATGAAGGGATTTGAATATCGGGTAGAACATCGCACTCTGGAGGTGCGCGCCGGAGAACGGCAGAACTTGCAGGTGGAGTTGAAGCCGCTCGAAATTGCGAAGAGTACTGGCGAGCAGTGGGTCAGCAGCGACCTGCACATTCACATGAATTACGGCGGCGTTTATCGCAATACTCCGGAGCATTTGATCGCCCAGGCGGAAGCCGAGAATTTGGGGATCGCTAGCAACCTGATCGTGAACAAGGAGCAGAGAATTCCGGATGTCGCATATGCGGGGAGGCAGTTGGATGCGGCGTCGAACGATCGAGCGTTGCTGGTGCATGGACAGGAATTTCATACCACGCAGTGGGGCCATCTGGACCTGCTGAACATTCGGGAGAATATTTTGTTGCCGGGGTACGCGGGCTATCCGGGAACAGCAGCGGCAAGTCTCGGGTTAATGAATGCAGATGTCAGCGATCTGGCGCATGCACGAGGTGCGGTCGTAGGCTACGCGCATCCCTTTGATGAGGATCCGGCAAATGTTTCGCGAGCGCAGGAAGATACACCGGAAGAATTTGCCGCGGACGTGGCTTTGGGCAAAGTGGATTTTCTGGAAGTGGTGGGCTTCAACGACTATCGCGCGACAGCGGCGGTGTGGTACCGGCTGTTGAATTTAGGGTTTCGCATCCCGGCAGGCGCGGGAACGGATGCGATGGCAAATTTCGCGACGTTGCGCGGGCCAGTGGGAATGGATCGCGTGTATGCGCGAGTGCCGGATGGGCCGGTGAAAATCGAGAGTTGGCTGGAATCGTTGAGGAAAGGGCGGACGTTTGCGACGAACGGTCCTCAGCTTAGATTTTCGCTGGGCGGAGAGGACGTGGGCGGAGAAGTGAAACTGGAATCGGCGCAGAAGGAAGTGCCGTTCAAGGCCACGATGCGATCGATCGTGCCTATCGATCATGTGGAGATCGTGTGTAACGGCCACGTTGTTCAGAGTTTGAGTATGAGTGTCACGAATGATGCTGCTGACGTGAGCGGGACGATACCGATCGCCGAGAGCGGATGGTGCGTGCTGCGAGCTTCGAGCGACAAAGCCGAATACCCCATCTTGGATAACTATATCTATGCGACCACGAGCCCAATTTACGTGACGATTGGCGGGAAAAGACCGAAGTCAACCGAAGATGCGAAATACTTTGTGGCGTGGATGGATCGCGTGATCGGAATGACGGAGCACTATCCCGACTGGAATTCGGCGACGGAAAAAGAGCGCACGCTGAATCGCCTGCGGGAAGCAAAGCGGATTTATCAAGCGCTGCAGTAGTTTTTCCCTATTGGTCTACTTCACAGGCACCTATTCCACGTAGACCATCAACAAGACGCCGAGAACGATCATCAGCGCTGGATACAGCCTAGCGAATACGGGGCGCCATTTGTTCTGCACTTCTGACAACCCTTTGGCCAGCCCGATGCCGAAGCCGGTGCCGGAATAGCTGAAATGCTGCATCTGGATGCGCTCCATAGTCGCCATGTGATCGGCCCCGTGCATTCCGGCGTCATGCGAATGGAACAGCAGAAGCACTGAACCAATCACCGCAAAAACGGGGAAGACCCAGGCGGACCAGGCGGCGGTCAGCGTCTGGCGGGCGCGCGCGAACTCGATGACGCCGAGGACGAGGAGAAGTACAGCAAACGTTTTGTGCTGAAGAACTTCGTGATTTGTGAGCATGCCATTGAGCCAGGACTTAGGGCCGAAGGGCCAGAGCTCAGTGTCGCTGAAGATGAGGACAAATAATCCGGAAAGCAGAAAACAAACGGGCCAGGCATAACGGGCGAAAAAGGCGCGGTCGCGGAAGAGGGTTTCGGCGAAAATCAGAATTCCCGCCACGACGAGAAAAAATCCAGCGAGATGATGATTGAACTCGCTTTCGCGCTTATCGGCAATGAGCTTCGCCTGTTGAGCTGGATCGATTGGCTCATCCATGGCCATGCTGGCGTGATCGTGATGTTGATGCGGCGGAGTCGTTTGCGATCTCGCCGGAAAGGAGGCAAGCGTGAGAGCAACGATGAAGAGCAAAAGGAATCGTGACGGCAGGAAAACGAAATGATTTAGAGCGACAGGCGCATGGGAGTTCACGTCGTGACTTTCCTTGAGTGAAATCAACTACGATCGAGAGGAAACGTGGCGGGTCTGGGGCCGGCGCACTGATTGGATGCGAGATGTGGCGATTGGTTACCGCACGGCACACGGCATTTTGTCGAAGCGTGTGTCGGCTGGCGCAGGTGAGCCGGCTCGCTGACTGGTCATGCGCAGTGATCCTTCCTATTCCGAAGAGATTGCTAATCGGCCACGCATGATTGACGCTGGAACTACCTCCTATATACGATGGCAGGCGGTTCATCTGAGGGAGAAACCATGGCAAAAGATCGACTGACGCGGGTTGCAGTAGGTATTGGCGGATCACTTGGAAAAGCGGATCGCGCGGCACAGAGAGTGGCGAAGGCCGGCAGCGTGGCGAAGAAAGAACTGCAGGAAATCTCGAAGCAAGTGGACGCTCTGAAGAAACAACTACAGAAAACGACGAAGCGACTACGAGCCGCACTGAGCTGATGACGCGAAAACAGATGGTGCGAGCGGCCGGATGGTTACTTCTTCATCTGGTCCTGGCTGGGAGTGCGTTCGGCCAGTGGAATCCGCTGAATCCTGTGGAGGATGTGAAGCAACAGGATGATGGCGTGGTGCTGAAGATGCAGCGCGGCACGCTGCGACTGTTCGTTTGTTCCGATACGATCGTGCGCGTGACCTATGCGCCGGGCGCGAGCTTTCCGGACGACGCTCCCTACGTCATCACCAAGACCAGTTGGCCGAAGACCTCGTGGACGATGAAATCCAGCGAAAAGGACGTGACCGTTGTTACGTCACGGCTGAAGGTTACGATTGCGCGCAAGGACGGAACGATCCTGTTTGCCGATGCCAATGGGAAGAAACTCTTTCAGGATTACGATCGGACGTTAACGCCAGTCGAAGTCAATGGCGAGAAAACGTATCACGCGGAGTTGTTTTCGAATTTGTGGGATTCGACCGAAGCGTTCTTTGGCTTAGGGCAGCATCAGGCGGGCGTGTGGAATTATCACGGTGAATCGGTGGAGCTGTCGCAAGCCAATACAAATATTTCGGTGCCGATGTTTCTGTCCAGCAATGGCTATGGCATTTTTTGGAATAACACCTCGCGTAGCCGCTTCAACAACCGCTTTCCTCACGAGCTTTATCTCAGCTCCGAAGTAGCCGACGCGGTCGACTACTACTTCCTTTACGGCCCCGAATTTGATGCCATCATCTCGGCTTATCGCGATATGACGGGCGCGGCGCCGATGTTCGGCAAATGGGCGTACGGATTCTGGCAGTGCAAGAATAAGTACGAATCGCAGGCTGAAGTTTTGGGCGTGGCGCACAAATATCGTGAGCTGCACATTGCGGTCGACAACATCGTCCAGGATTGGTTCTGGTGGGACATCATGGGCGAGCCCACCTTCAACAAAAAGTATCCCGATCCCAAAGGGATGATCGACGACCTGCACGAGAATCATTTTCAGGTCATGTTCTCGTTCTGGCCGTATTTTCGCCCGGGCTCGCGGGTGTATGAGGACATGGACAAGCGAGGTTATTTCATCGATCGCACCAAGGTCAGCGGGTTCCATCCTGCAGGCCAGGCGCTATACGACGCATTCAATCCTGCGGCGAGGAAGTATTACTGGCAGCTGATCGATAAGGGGCTTTTTCAACTCGGCGCAGATGCGTGGTGGCTGGATACGGACGAACCGGAAACCGAAGGGCGCGAGACGAATATTCTGGCAACCAATAAAGTTGCGCTGGGCAGCGGCGCGCGTTATGCGAATCTGTATCCGCTGATGACTACTTCTGCTGTGTATGAAGGACAGCGCAGCACTTCAGATCAAAAGCGCGTTTTTATCCTTTCGCGTTCGGCGTTTGCCGGCGCGCAACGCAATGCCATTACCGCATGGTCGGGCGATGTCGAATCGAATTGGTTGAGCTTCGCACGCCAAATTCCCGCGGGCTTGAATTTCGAATTATCTGGCTTACCTTACTGGACGACCGACATCGGCGGCTTCATCATTGGCAATCCCGATGATCCCGCATATCGCGAATTGTTTGTGCGCTGGTTCGAATACGGCGCGTTCTGCCCGATTTTTAGATCGCATGGCACGCGTACTACAAATCAGAATGAGCTGTGGTCTTACGGTCCCGAAGCGCAAAGGATTCTGACCAGTTACGATCGGCTTCGCTATCGCCTGTTGCCTTATATTTATTCTCTGGCATGGAAGACCACCAACGAGGCCTACACGCCGATGCGTGCGCTGGCGATGGATTTTCGCGGCGACGTTCGCGCGCTGAACATTGGTGACGAGTACCTGTTCGGTCCAGCGATCCTAGTGAGTCCCGTCACTGAACCGGGCGCTACATCGCGCCGCATTTATTTTCCAAAAGCAAGGTGGTACGACTTCTGGACGGGTCGAGTCGTCGATGGCGGCGCCGCGGCGGAAGTGCAGGCTTCTCTGGATCGCATTCCGCTCCACATCCGCGCGGGATCCATTCTGCCCATGGGACCAGATCTGGAGTGGGCGACACAGAAAGCGGCGGATCCCATCGAACTGCGCATCTACACGGGAGCCGATGGCAGCTTCACTATCTATGAAGACGAAAATGACACGTACGCGTACGAAAAAGGCGCGCGCGCGACAATTCCGATGCAATGGGACGATGCGAATCGAAAACTAGTTATTGGTGATCGCCAGGGTCAATTTCCGGGAATGCTGGCTCATCGTACATTTCGAATCGTATTTGTCGGAGAGGGTCACGGCGTGGGAATCGAACCATCTGCGCAGGTGGATAAGATTGTCGATTATGCGGGGGAGGCGATTACAGTTGCGAGATAACTTGTCTGAGGCGCTGGTATCCGGGGCGTTCGTTCGCTATGCTTTTTGGTGCGATCGCACGACGCTCTGAGTACGGCGATGAGTCATCTCTCATGAAAATGATTTTCGCCTCGATCTTCACGGTCGTTCTGACCATCATCATGACGCTCGCGGCCATGTTTACACTGGTGCGCGCGACGCTTTACATCAATTCAATTGACTCGCCGCTGCAACGGGCCGTTGCTGTCGTGGCGGAGCTTTTTCTGGGCGTAATACTGCTACTGGGCACTACCTGGCTGGCCACGCATCTTGCTGTTCGCATCTTCCGGCACGAAGCTGATGCCGCTTCCATTCCCGGAGGTCCGGTTGCCTGACAACGAGTCCGCCGCGCGCGCACGAAGCAATCATCACGATCGGATGGAAGATTTGCGCCGGCTGGAAGCGGAAGCCGAAGCAGGCGGAGGTCCGGAGCGCCGCGAACGCGAACACAAAGCCGGCAAGCTCACGGCTCGTGAGCGCATTCACCTCCTGCTGGACGAAGGCACTTTCGAAGAACTCGACAAATTTGTGCGTCATCGCTGCACGGATTTCGGTATGCAGGAGCAGCGTCCTGCGGGCGACGGATTCGTCACCGGTTTTGGCCGCATCGACGGCCGCTTGGTTTACGTTTTCGCGCAGGATTTTACTGTTTTTGGAGGCTCGCTGTCCGAGGCCAACGCTCAAAAAATTTGCAAGATTATGGATCTGGCGATGCGCGCAGGCGCGCCGGTAATTGGGCTCAACGATTCCGGCGGCGCGCGGATTCAGGAGGGAGTAGCGTCTCTCGCGGGATACGCGGATATTTTTCTGCGCAACACACTGGCAAGCGGAGTGGTCCCGCAGATCAGCGCGATCATGGGCCCGTGCGCCGGCGGGGCGGTCTACTCTCCAGCGATTACCGATTTCATCTTCATGACCCGCGAAACTTCGTACATGTTCGTGACGGGTCCGGACGTGATCAAAACGGTCACGCACGAGGAAGTCACCAAGCAGGAGCTTGGCGGCGCCATGACCCATAATGCCACCAGTGGCGTCGCCCATTTCGTTTCCCGCGATGATGCCGATTGCCTGGCGATGATCCGCGAGTTGATGGGATTTCTTCCTTCGAACAATCTCGAGGATGCACCTCGCCGCGCGACTTCCGATCCAGCCGACCGACGTGATGCGGCGCTCAATGCACTCGTTCCGGATGATCCGCAAAAACCCTACGACATTAAGGACGCCATTCACTCGATCATCGACGATAATTATTTCTTCGAGGTCCACGAACACTACGCGAAGAATCTTGTGGTGGGTTTCGCGCGCATGGGTGGAAAGCCCGTCGGCATGGTCGCGAACCAGCCGGCAGTGCTCGCGGGCGTTCTGGACATCAATGCCAGCGTCAAAGGCGCGAGGTTCGTGCGCTTCTGTGATGCGTTCAATATTCCGCTGATCACGTTCGAAGACGTTCCCGGCTTCCTTCCCGGCACGCAACAGGAATTTGGTGGCATCATCCGTCATGGTGCGAAGTTGCTCTTTGCGTTCGCCGAAGCCACCGTTCCGAAAATCACCATCATCACCCGCAAAGCTTATGGGGGCGCCTATTGCGTCATGGCCTCCAAGCACATCCGCACCGACGCGAACTTCGCGTGGCCTACGGCTGAAATCGCGGTGATGGGGCCGGAAGGCGCCGTCAACATCGTGTACAAGCGGGAACTGGAAAAAGTCGCGGATGCCGACCGCGAAAATCTTCGCCAGGAAAAAATCGCGGAATTCCGCGATCGCTTCGCTAATCCCGCGATCGCCGCCGAACGAGGCTATATCGACGCCATCATCGAACCTGCCAGTACTCGCACACGGGTGATTACCGCGCTGCGCGCGCTGGAAAATAAGCGCGACACCAATCCCAAGAAAAAGCACGGCAACATTCCGCTATAACTCGCCGGAAGGGCGAGAGTCTCTGCGCTTGCGTAACTACTAAGCTTAAAGTGTGCGCGCCTGCGTTGACCGAAGCTTTCCGGCAACGTACTCTGCCTACGTAAGCCCCCACGTCGCCGCCTGCGCGTCCAGTCCCTCACGCCAAAACTCTTAAGAAAACGAAAGGCCCCAATGGCCACTCCGGGACGCGAGTATTCGCTCGACCATCACCTGCTGGAGCACATGAAATTCAGCGGAATAGAACGCGACAATTTGAACGATCTGGTCAGTATCGTCGTCAGCTTGAAGAATAAATACGGAATCGTGCCACTGGCCGCCGCCGCACAGGGTTCGCCGGTGACAAATGCTCTCAGGGTGAGCTATGTGATCGAATCCATCGCGCTCAACAAGATGTTGAACGTGCTCATCGACGTACCGCGGCTGCATTCGATCACGATCATGCCATTGGGCATCCCTAGAGCATCACAATTCGATGTCGATATCATTCTTGGGGGCTGAACATCTCTGAAGTCTCATGTTTGTGTCACTCCGCTGTGGCGGCTAACCCTGTTGCGCTTACTTCAATAAATATTCCTGCAAAAACTCTACCGTGGCGTAAAACTGAAAATCCTGATTCGCCTTTTTCCGATAGCCGTGCCCTTCATCCTTAGCGATCAGCAGCCAGACCGGAGTTCCCTGCTTCTTTAACGCATCCGCGATTTGCTGCGATTCGCTCAACGGTACCCGCGGATCGTTTTTACCGGCGATGACAAACATGGGCTTTTTGATTTTCTCGATATTATTCATGGGCGCGATCTTTTCCAGGTATTCGCGCATTTTAGGATCGCGCTCATCGCCATACTCGACGCGCCGCAAATCGCGCCGGTAGGCTTCGGTGTGCTCCAGAAAGGTCACCAGATTCGAAATCCCGACAATGTCGACTGAGCACCGAATCCGATCGCTGTAAAACGCGGCGACCGCCAAGGTCATGTGTCCGCCATAACTCCCACCGGTCACTGCGATGCGATCCGCATCCAGATCCGGGCGCGTCGCAATCCAGTCAAACAGCGCATTGATATCCTTGTATGTGTCATCGCGCTTGAATCCGTTGTCCAGCAACGAAAATGTTTTGCCGTAGCCAGTCGAGCCGCGGACGTTCGGATAAATGATCGCGATTCCCAGCTCGTTCAAAAGGTAGTTGCTGCGTCCTTCGAACGTTGGCTGCGACTGCCCTTCGGGACCGCCGTGAATGTTCACCAAGACCGGGCGCTTCCCAGGGAATTTCCCGGGCGGCGGCTGGTACAAAAACCCGGAAATCATCTTGCCGTCAAAGCTTCTCCAACGCACGAGTTCCGGTTGCGAAAACGCATCGGTCTTTACGGCTGATTCGCTAGAGGTCCAACGATCCACCTTCCCACTGGCCACATTCACCGAGTACAGATCGCCGGCGCTCTTCGCGTTGTTCACGGCAAATCCCAGGTCCTGCCCGTTAGGATGCCAGCGCAAACCGCCATAAACGCCCGACGGCAACTTGGGCAGCGGCACATTTTTTTGGGTCGCCGTCTCCATGACATGGAGCACGCTCACGCCCTCTTCGTCGGTCACAAACGCAATGCGCTTCCCGTCGCGCGTCAGGTCGAAGCGCTCCACATCCCACGGAATTTTCGTGGTCAAGAATCTCGGCTGCTTCGCCGTCAGATCCAAATACGCGAGCCGCTGAAATTCGGAATCTTTATCGGTCGTCACGTAAATCCCCTTGCCATCCTTGCTGAAAGCCGCCTGTCCCCAAAAAACCTTTTCTCTCGCATCTCGTGGCGTAACGGCTGTCTTTTCTCCGGTCATCGTATCCACAAGCCACAAATATGTTTGGTTGATGGAAAGTTCCTCGGTCAACAAAATCTTCTTATCGTCTGCCGACCAGTCCTGCGGCTCCCAGCCGCCGCCCGCTAACTGCGCCACCATGCGGTCGCTCTTTGGGTCTGCGGGATTCATCACCCATAGATCCGTGTCTTTCCCAGTTCGCCGGGTCGACATATACGCGATCTGATCTCCTGCCGAAGACCACGGACCAGCCAGATTGCGCGCTTTCCCATCGGTGAGCAGCGTCACATCGCCGGTCTTGATATCGTAGCGGTACAACTGGTACCACTCGCCGCCGCCAATGTCCTTCTGAAAAACGATGTAGTCCCCGCCATTCGGATGAAATCTTCCGGAGAAGACCGAATCCGGGTAAAAGGTAAGCTGTTGTCGTGCACCTCCGGGCGCAGCAACGAGATGAAGTTGCGGCACGTCGCCAAAGCGCGTCGAAATCAAAACTTCGCGACGCGTCGGATTCCAATCCGCGAAATTCGCGCCGCGATAGGACCCGTACCGACCCGCGCTCTCTACCAACGAAGCAGGAATTTTGGGCACTCCGTCGACCACCAGATTCTCGGCTGGCGCAATCACCGCCTCTTGAGCCGCGGCAGTCTGCGCTTTCGACGCCCCGCTTGACAGCACGATCACTGCAACGATGACCAACCCACGTCGCGCCATGCTTCCTCCTTCGACCAATTTCTTTCGAGCAGCTAAGCGCTTCGATTCATCTTTGCGCCGCCGCACCTTACACCGCGCACCTTTAGGCACGCAACTCCGACGCCCTGCCTGGCCGGACGCCGCCCACATGTTAAGATTTCGCCTGCAAGCTCACAACGCATGTTCAAGAAAATCCTGATTGCAAATCGCGGTGAAATCGCCGTTCGCATCCTTCGAGCCTGCCGCGAACTTGGAATTCGCTCCGCCGCGGTCTTCAGCGAAGTCGATCGCAAATCACTGCACGTCCGACTGGCCGACGAAGCCTACCCTATCGGGCCAGCATCCGCGCGCGAAAGCTATCTGCGCATCGACAAAATCATCGACGTAGCTCGGCGGTCCGGTTGCGACGCTATCCATCCAGGCTACGGTTTCCTCGCGGAAAACGCCGCACTCCCTCGCGCCTGTGCCGACGCCGCCATCACCTTCATTGGCCCCAGCGCCGAAGCTATGGAGGCGCTCGGGTCGAAAACGGCAGGCCGGCAACTCGCGCGACGCTCGGACGTGCCCACGGTCCCGGGCACGAACGACCCGATCGAGGATCCCGAACAAGCGAGTGCGCTGGCGCAATCAATGGGCTTTCCTGTACTGCTCAAAGCCGTGGCTGGCGGCGGCGGCAAAGGCATGCGCCTGGTCACCGCAGCATCGGATTTCGCCTCCGCGTATCGCGATGCGTCGTCCGAAGCCAACAATGCGTTCGGCGACCCGCGACTGTATCTGGAAAAATATCTCGTGAAGCCGCGGCACATCGAGATTCAGATCCTTGCCGATAATCATGGGCGCGTTGTTTCGCTTGGCGAGCGCGAGTGTTCTGTGCAGCGGCGGCACCAGAAAGTGATCGAGGAAGCTCCTTCCCCGATCATGACGCCAGACCTCCGAAAGAAAATGGGAGACGCGGCCGTACGCCTTGCCCGCGCGGGCCGATACACTAACGCTGGCACTGTCGAATTTCTCGTCGACACCAATCTCAATTTTTATTTTCTTGAGGTGAACACGCGCTTGCAGGTGGAGCATCCGGTCACCGAGCAAGTCACCGGGCTCGATCTTGTAAAGCTGCAGATCGCCATTGCCGCAGGGCATCGTCTGCCGTTCGCGTGGGAAACCATCACTCCTCGCGGAAACGCCATGGAAGTTCGGCTTTACGCCGAAGATCCCGATAACAATTTCTTCCCATCGCCGGGCAAGATTCTTACGCGTCATGCGCCCAGCGGACCGGGCATCCGTCTCGATGATGGCGTCTACGAAGGCTGGACCGTACCGAACGATTACGATCCGCTGCTCGCCAAACTGATCGCGTGGGGCAATAGCCGCGAGGAAACTATCGCGCGACTTCGGCGTGCGCTCGCGGAATCTACTATCACGGGAATCAGGACCAATGTCGCCCTATTTCGCCGGCTGCTCATGGAGCCTGACTTTTTGAAAGCCGAAATTCACACGAAATGGCTGGACGAACTTCTTTCCGGCCCTAAGAAAGACGCCGCCGAGCCAGCGGACGGTTCACTGGAAGCCGCAGCGATCGCAACGGCTATGTGGCAAGCTTCGCGCAGCGCTTCCGCAAACGGCGCTCAATCGGTGGAAGCGGAAGCACCATCGCGGTGGAAGCAATCTGGCCGGCGCGATCAAGTGGATCGCACTCCATGAAATTCAACGTTGTCATTGCCGGCAAAACCCGGTGCGTCGAGCTCACACGAGAGCGTGAGCGGTTGCACATTTCCGTCGATGGGCGCCCGTCGAATGCCGACGCTGTCGAACTCGCATCGAATATTTTCTCCATCCTGCTCAACGGGCAATCGCATGAAATTCGGGTCACACCGCAACCAGACGGCAGGCTTACGCTGCAATCCGCGGATCACGAATTCAGCGCTGAAGTCGTCGATCCCCGCGCGTGGAGCGGCCGTCGTCACGGCCACGTCGAAGCCGAAGGTCGACAGCAGATCATCGCCCCGATGCCAGGCAAGGTTGTGCGTCTGCTGGTCAAAGCCGGGGATAAAGTCGAGGTTGGACAGGGAATTCTGGTAGTTGAAGCGATGAAGATGCAAAACGAGGTGCGTTCGCCAAAGACAGGCACAGTGGAGCGCCTACAAGCCCAAGAAGGGCAGCCTGTCAACGCCGGCCAGGTACTCGCGTGGATCGACTAGCAGAGTGCGCCAGACACCTGAAGCCTACCTTTTTTAAAAGCAGGATCTGGATCGAATCAAGCGAACTCTATTTGGCGGCTTGAAAGACGGCAGGAACAAATCTAGGAACAAAAAGTTTTAGGAAGACTACGAACGTGGGTCGCTACTTGCCGGTACTTCCCTTCGCCGCATCTGGCAATTTGCCAGCCGCTTCTACCACCTGCTCGGCGAGGAAATTTCGCACTCGGGCCTCATCGCGCGCCACGGCCAGGTACGCGGAACGCAGCAACTGCTCCTTACGATTTCGCAAGGTATCGCGAATGGTCTGCTGCACCTGCGGATCGGCGATATTGCGCTGTCCCGGCGACTCCCGCGTCACCAACTTCAAAATGACGTAGCGATCTTTCAGGGACAAGACGGGGCTTACCTGGCCGGGCTTCATTCCTACCACCATCTTTTTTAGCGCCGGATCGCTCTGGTTCAGAGCGGATTCCGGGACATACCCCAGATCGCCGCCGGTCGCTGCCGAATTCATGTCTTCCGAATAATCGGTCGCCAATTGCGCAAAATCGGCGCCGCTGTTCAGCCGGTCGACCAGCATCTTTACTTTTCGTTGCGCTTCGGCGTCGGTGGTCGCGTCGTCGTTCTTGCGATTGCGGATCTGCGGTTCTTTCCTCGGCGTCACCACGATCTGCGCGATGCGATACTGCGGCTCAGCAACGTTAAACTGCGCCTTGTTGGCGTTGTAAAAATCCGTGACGTCCTGATCAGTGATGGAGATCTTCGCCACCACTTCGCGGTTCATCAATTTTTCCGTGGAAAGCTGACGCTTCAGGCCCTTCTTTAGATCATCCACCGAGAGCCCGCGCTCTTTCAGTTGGCGCTGAAACTCTTCTTCGGTGTACGGACTCTTCATCTCCGTAAATTTGTCTTCGACTTCGCCGTCGCTGGCTTCGAGATTCAGCTTCTTGGCGCGCTCCAGAAGAATTTCGTTGTTGATCAGTTCATCGAGCACGTTCAGCTTGAGCGACAACACTTCTTCCTGGGAAGGCTGCTGCCCTTCTGGATTCACGCGCGTACGGTAATACTTGTCCACGTCATCGTGCTTGATCTCTTTGCCGTTCACCGTCGCCCAAACATCGGGCGCATGCTGGACTTCCTGCTTGCATCCGGCGATCGCGAACAGGAGCGCACCCGCGAGTGGCAGCAGCGCCGCCCGGCGATAAACGCCGCCAAGGCGGTGAAGTCCCATCGTCCGTATTTTGGCTGGAGATAAGGACAAGGAGGAAGCTCTACGCGGCTTTCTTGACGCGCCCTGCACGGATACAAGCGGTGCAAACGCGCACATGCTTTTTCACGCCTTCGACCAACGCGTGGACACGCCGCAGATTTGGATTCCACCGGCGCCGCCGCGTATTATTCGCGTGGCTGATCACATTTCCGAAAGCCGGCGCTTTGCCGCACAATTCACACTTCGCCATCGTCATTCCCTACTTTGCTTTAAATTGGCGTGAAATCGCCCGTAACCGAACATCCAAGTGTAACAGACCCGAATCGCGTCACAAAGCATTCGGTTTATTGCGTTTAGTTTTATCGGTCTACTCCATCGAGCACCCAGATGCTGCCGGAGCTCTGATATGTTGTTACCATCAGCTTTTCTTTCGTCAATGAACAAAGCGTGGGTTCTCGGCAGAATCGCCGAGGACTTCGCGAATCTTGTTAATCGCTGTATTCAGGCTATGGTCCACGTCGACAAACGTATCCGGCCATAGTTGGTTCTGCAGCTCCTCACGGGTGACGATCTGGCCGGAATGTTCGAGTAAAATCGCCAGCACTTGAAACGGCTGCCCGCTGAGCTTTAGCTTCGACCCGCCTTTGCGCAGCTCGCCAGCGCGCAAGTCCATCTCAAAATTGCTGAAACGTAGGGGAACTGAGGTTGGAGGATGTCGACCCATGTCAGGCTGGCCCGATCGAGATCGTATTCGGTCCTAAATGCCGCTTGTGGGCCGACAGTCTAGCATCGAATGGCAGTCATACCTTTATCTGGCGATACCCTTTATTTGCCTAAATGCTGCTGAGTCAATCCCTTACCCATCGAGCTTTTTTCGATCTTTCTTTTACCCGCCATGCATTGAGCTACCCGGCCATCCGCCGCAGAGTCGCCGCACGCGCAAGCCGCGTGGAGGCACACCACATGAAATCGGCGCTCACCAGCGTGCACCGAAACGTTCCCGTTCGCATGAGAAGGAGGGCGGTGACGTTTAGCCGCATCTCACGAACGCTCGCAACCTTGGCTGTGCTCAGCGCTACTATTTTCAGCATCAACTCCCGAGCGGACGAGTCACCTGTCACAATTACAATCCTGCTGTACAACTATGCCGAGGTCCCGCTCTCTACGGTGGCGATCGCCGAAGGCGAAGCTAGCAAAATCCTTGCGTCCGCGGGTGCGCAGGTCGAGTGGGTGCATTGCCCACGGATGACCGCCCCAAATGCCAGCGAGCTTTGCCGGGGCGGCTGGACCCCGCAAACGCCCGGCCTTCGGCTGATCACCGGGACAAACAAATTTCGGGATGCAGAGTTCGCCCATACTTCGATCCCGGTTCTCGTGACCGTGTACTAC
This sequence comes from uncultured Acidobacteriota bacterium, assembly GCA_963788725.1. GTDB lineage: Bacteria > Acidobacteriota > Terriglobia > Acidiferrales > UBA7541 > Acidiferrum. The sequence goes on from CAWBHT010000004.1 coordinate 518,378, forward strand.
GAAAAGGTGCTGCGCCGTGCGCAGCGCGACAACTCCACTCCCGAGGTTCCTGTGCTGCTCGGTTGTGTAATGGCCCACGAACTCGGCCACCTGCTTCTCCAGAGCCCAAGTCATTCCTCGCGCGGCATCATGCAGCCGCAATGGAGCGCTATGCAGATCCGGCAGATGTTCATGGGCAAGTTCCAGTTCAGCCATGAAGAAGCGATACGCATCCAGAGCCAGGCTCGTATACTCGCGAGCCTTCCGCGGAGTACGGCGCAACAATCGGTGGCTCCTTGATTTTCCGTGAGCGCGACGGGATGCCGGTACTTAAGGCATGACTGCGGCGCGCTGCGCCAGCAAGTCCGCTGTTCGGCCAGCTGGTGCCGGCGCTTCCTGCTCCGATACTTTCTTGAGCGGCGCCCCGGCGTAGGTTTGATACGAATACAACGGCTTGCCATCGCCGCCTGTACGCACAAAAACAAATTCCACCGACTTCATTTGTTGCGGGATCTTCGCTCCGAACCAGCGATCGTCTTCCTGCTGCGTCCACGTGACCAATGACACCGCGGCGCCGCTGGGATAATTGTGCTGCGCATTCGATCTCGCGTATTGCACGGCCGCATCGTTGCCAAACAATGTGGACATAGTGACGTTCTTGGTGTCTGCCGAAGAGCTGATGACTCGCCACACCAGCGGGTCTTCGGGCAAATCGCCTTGCAGCGACGCACTTTGATTGATCGTCGCCTTAACTTTGGAAGGCGCGCCGCCGCATCCCCAGAGAACTGCCAGCGGCGTCGCCGCCGCAGTGATCACCATCACGAGCGCTGCTGTCCTGAGGGCGCAAAACGAGCGTTGCGGACAGACCTCTGTCTCGTGAGGCCGTACAGATGCAGCCGCCAATAGACGAGTTCTCAAGGCAGCCTCCGAATGGGCATCGTGAATACGTAATCGGTCGACTTCAGTGGCCGGTGACATCCGACACACTCCTGCGCAAAATTCTTGTTTTGGCCGTAAGGCTTCAACTCTGTGCCGCGCCACCGTGCCCAACCCCAACCCAACGTTGACGCGTATTTTTTCCCGTCCCGAATCATGAATTCCACCTGATAAAACGCGCCCGGCCGCACGATCCCGCTGTCGTCCGTCTGCTGAAACCACGCGACCTTCGCGAAGGCTGTGCCATCGGGCCATGGATTGATGCGATTTTCCGCCACCGCCTTTATGGCTATGTCATTGCCCAGAATCTGCCGCAGCGTCAGATTGTCGTCACGTTCGGTGCTGCTGATCGCGCGCCAGTTCTTGTAGTCCGAAAGAAACGCGATGCCGTTGGGCGACGGGGCGGCGGTTGCCGGCGTACCGCTCACGGGCAGCCATTTCTCGTACTGCTCGTTGGCGCCAGGCATTTGCGCCACCGATGCCCCGACGGATTGTGGAAGCGGATTTAGATAATCCTTCAGCACTTTTAACTTCTCCGCGGTCATTGCCGATTCCGCATGCAGCCTTTGGTATTTTGGCGGTGGCATGGCGCCGAGCTCCACCTGGCTGACGCACTCGTATAATGTCGCCCGCTGTTGCGCTTCAGGTTGTGCGCCGAGTTCCGAAAAATTCAGGCGCGCCCGCCCCGATTTCACATCTTTCGCCACCAGCCAGATCGCAGGTACCGGGTAATCGAACCATGATAATTTGGTTTCGTTGGAGTGGCAGTTGTAGCAGGACGCACGCAGCACCTGCTTCACGTCATCGGTAGCATGAACTTCCGCACGCACCGGCGGATTGTTCAAGTCCGGGCGCACCACCTGAAGCGCAAGAAATAACATCACCAGCGTGGAGAGGGTCCACACGACTTTACGCACACGTGGGGACGGTTGCTTTTTCATCTGCAGGTTGGACCTCAGCGATGCTGCGTTCGTTTCATTAAAGTTTCATACCCATAGGAACTGCCTGGCGTCGACCCAGGCGAGACAAATTATTTCTTGAACCAGTACAACAAGATGCCGTAACCGACTCCTGCGGCATCCGTGGTTTTCGCAGCCTGAAAGGCCATGAATTTTCCATCGGTCGACAACACGGGGTTCGAGGCTTTCCCGCCTTCGTAATCATTGAAAAATGTCAGCCTCGTGAAGTCTTTCCCGGTGCCATCCAAACGCAGCTTCCAGATGTCGATGTTTCCCGATCCCCGCGTACCGCCAAGCTGTTCGCACTGGCGATCGGCCTCTACAGCCGCGTGCTGCCCATCGGGAAAAATTCCTTCAACCTCGTTGTAGCTGCCCGGCGCCTTTGAAAAATTGGTGACGGCGCCGCTAGCTAGATCGATACCCATGGCCGACGCGTGACCCTCAGGCTCATAGCAGGTGAAAGTCATTTTGCGATCGTGGTCGTAGTAATCCTGGGCTTCCACCGTGCAGCTCTTGTCTTTACTTTCGTAGACCGCTTTCTTGTTAATGATCTTGGGCGCCCCAGCGGACAGATCGAGTTCCGCCACGTTCAGTCGCGACGCGCCCGCAGCCAGATCGCTGGCCTGCTCGGATGTTTCGGAGAATGAAAGCTTCATCGACTCCTTCGAGATCGCGGCGCCTTCGTTCAGTTTTTGGCCCAGCTTCACAGGCTTGCTGCCAGGCACCTTGCTGAGAAACCACAGTTCGTTGTCGCGCGCCCGGCTGATGTGTGTGTTCTCGAAGTGATCGGGACCGATAAGAAGATAATCGCCGGTGATCAAGTGCATTACGCGAAGAAAAACGGCGCCGGGCACGTTGCAAGTCAGACAGCGGATCTCCCGCGACTTCAGATCGATCACCATGGCGTCGCCAAAGCTCTTCACCATGAATGCGATCCGTGAATTGTCGGGCGAAATGTCGGCACGTTCGCCGAAATGAGTGAGCAGCTCGATGTTGGGCGGAAGGTGATCGAGCGGGCTGCCGGCCTTGCGCTCGGGCGCAGAGGCGTTAGCGAGGGTCACGAAACTCGCAACCACTAACAATCCCGCGATCTTGATCTTTTCCATACCGGCATCCTATCAGACGAGAATCAAGGAGCAGTGCGGCTAACAGGCGGCAGGTTGTAATGGCGAACTCTTATGCCTCGCGCGGTAAGCTCGGCCAGTAATTGCGCCACGGGAGCGGATGTTTCGCGCCGGTCACGCACGACGACGGCCCATTCGAGATTCTCGCGAAATTCCTTGTTGCGAATTTGCCAGGCTCCAAACGTGGAGGCTGGCGGCTCACCGATCTGCACGATGGAAAACTGCTGGGTTAGCGTCCGTGCTGCCACATCATCTGGCTCTGGACCGCTGAGGATGAAGTGATTGTTGCCATGCACGAGAATGCCGACCATCGCGCCAGAAAGTCTAACACCGCAGCGTGGCATTGTTGAGGCAGTGTCAATCGCCTCTAATGTGCCTCTAGGGCAAATCAGGAATGCGGCTGTCTTCAGGGTCGGCCCAGCGATCGTTGGGGATTGTCGGCGTCCAGCACGGGCGCAACGGATCGCGATCGTAAGGATAAGGACCGAGTCGCTGATACTGCTCCGCGTACTCGGCCAGTTTGTCGCGGTCCAGCGTCACACCGAGGCCGGGCGCCGTCGGTACACGGATGGCGCCGTTTTCGTATTTGAGTTTCCCGCCTTCGATGATGTCATCGGTGAGCTGGTGATAATGGGCATCGGCGGCGAACGTAAGATTCGGGATGACGGCGCCCATGTGCAGCATCGTTGCGAGCTGAATGCCCAGTTCGCCGGAGGAATGGACCGCGACACCCAGCTGAAATGTGTCGCAGACGCCGGCCGCTTTGATGCACGGGCGAATGCCGCCCCAGAAAGTGGTGTCGAGCAGGATCACATCGATCGACAGATCGCGAATGTTGGCAGCGAGCTGCTCGAAATTGACCACCATGGTGTTCGTCGAAAGCGGAATGCGTGTTTTTTCGCGCAGCCTGCGCATACCGCTGAGCCCGAACACCGGATCTTCCAGGTAGTCGTTGTTCAGATCTTCGATGTTTCGAGCAAAGCGGATGGCCTGCTCCGTGGACCAGCTGCAATTCGGATCGAAGCGCAGTTGATCTTCAGGAAAGGCCGCCGCCAGGGCGCGATAGCATGCGAGTTCGTAGGCGGGAGGAAAGACTCCACCCTTGAGTTTGTGCGTCTTGAATCCATATTTCGACTTGAGCGCGCGAGCGTGCGCGACCAATTGATTCGCCGTGCGGATTTCGCCAGTGCCGTGGCCATTCGCGGAATTCGCGTACCGGAAGAAAAGGTACGACGCGAAGGGAATGCGATCGCGCAACCGTCCGCCAAGAATCTCCGAGACGGGAGCACTCCAGGCTTGGCCGAGCAAATCCAGGCACGCAAATTCCAGCGCCGCAAGAACTTGAATGTGATTGTTGTACAACGAGGCGGTTGGATTGCTGACGCGGAAACGCAACTCTTCCAGGCGCGCGGGATCCCAGCCGAGCAGATCGGATTTCAGGTTGCGGAATGCGGCTTCGGCGGACTGCCCGCCACCGCCCATTTCGCCAAGTCCGATCAGGCCGTTGTCGGCCTCCACTTCGACGATGGTGCGAACAAAGCGGCCCCAATGGCATCCATTCGCGTGGCGCAGCGGCGCTTCCAAGGGGACGCTCACCGTTGTGGCGCGGATGTCCTTGATCTTCATTCCAGGCTTCCTTTCTTGGGGCATGCCCCAAGCCTCGACCACCGGAGAGACTGGCGTTGCACAGCGGCCGGCTGCCAATCCGCCGCCTTACTTTAAAGTTGCTGCCCAACGGGGCGAGACTGCCGAAGAACTGCACCGTTCTTGGCGTCTCGCCCCACAGCTCCGTTCCACTTTTCGGGCGCGGATGCTCTGGCCGCACCTGCCGGTTAGAAAGAAAGCTTCAGCGCGAGCTGAATGATCCGGGGGTCGTAAGCATTACGAATAGCACCGAAACTCGCGCTGCTTACGGCTATGGTGTTGTTGTTGATCGGCACATTGAGGTTCAGCTGCGTATGGTTGAAGACGTTGAAAAATTCGGCGCGGAACTGTACGCCCAAGTTTTCGTGCTTCGCCAGCGGATAGAACGTCTTGTGCAGGCCCATATCCACGTTCCAGTTGTTCGGTCCGCGGAACGCATTCTTGCCTACGTTGCCAAACGTGCCCACCGGAGGCTGCGTGAATAGTGCAGTATCCAGCCACGGGACGCAGATGTCTCCCGGAGTAGCGGGACACCCGGAGCGCAAGCTCTTCGGCGCAACCTGTCCATACAAGTCGGGTGGGCCAATGTATTGAGCGCGATCTCCGCCGAGATTGGTCTTGGATCGATCCTGTCCGGAAAGCACGGTGAAAGGATCGCCGGTGACAAAAGTGAAGACGCCGGACCACTGCCAGCCGCCCAGCGCCCACCGCTCGATGGTTCTTCGATCGTTGAAGCGCGGGAGATCCCAGACGTAGGAAGCCACCACGCGATGGGTGTGATCGAAATCGGCAGGCCCGGTTTCAAACGATGGCTGCAACGGATTGCCGTATGGAATGCCAGAGCCCTTGCTGGAGCCGACGTCGGTGGTGCCGCCGTTTGCCGCCAGGGCGATATCCATCGCCTTCGAGTAGGTGTAATTGGCCAACAGGGTGATGTTTTTGAGAATGCCCAGCGAGCCGGCAGATGGCCGCTTTTCCACTTCGACTTCCAAAGCATTGAAGTTGGACATGCCATTGTTTTGATTTTCCAGGATGTCGCTGAAGCCGGTGAAGGGACGGCTCGCCTCGGTGCCGACGCCGGTAGCACGCGGGTTAAGGTCCACGTCTTCGCGCAGGTGGGTGCCGCGTAGTCCGACGTACGAAGCGCGCAGGACCGTGTCAGAGCGGACCTGGCGTTCGATCGTCAAATTCCAGTCATAAATTGTCGGTGTCACCCATCGGCGGCCGGGCTCCAATCCAAACACGGAAACTGGTGGATGGAAGGCCACCGTTGGCGGAATTTCATTCAGCTTGAAACGCTGCGGGAATCCGGCGGCAAATCCAGTTGTATCGGAGGCAAGCGGGTTGGCCAGCGGTATCAGGTTGTTCGGAGTGGGCGGTTCGGTGAGGTCTATGCGCAAGCTGAACGGCTGGCTGATCGACGCGTCATTGAGGAACAGTCCAGGCAGGCGCGAAGAGTAGAACGTGCCACCGCCGCTGCGGACAACTGTCTTGCCATTGCCAAATACATCCCATGCAACGCCCACGCGAGGAGCGAAGTTGTTGCGGTCCGCCTCCTGACCGGTATCCGGGAAGCCAATGCCGTTGAAGGAGTCGCCGACAAAGAAAAGTCCCGCAGGTGCGCTCGGAACCACCGTTGAATGCACACCCGCGGCGTAAGCGTCAGGACGGAACTGCTCGGTTCGGCCGTAGATCTCTTTCATTACACCCTGTGGCTCGTAGCGAAGACCGAGAGTGAGCGTCAGGCGCTGGCGGATTTTCCAGGAGTCCTGGAGATAGATTCCGAAAACGTTCTGGCGCGAGTCCGAGAAATCCCCGGAAGTCTGGCTGAACGTGCGGACGTGCCCTAAGACGAAGTTGGCCGCCGCCTGCGCGGAATTTACGACCGTGCCGGCTGGATGGGCGGTATCCGTGGTGATGGACAAACTGCCATTTTCCAGGTCCGTGTTGCGAATGTTGGATTGGTCGCGCTCGTAATTGCCGCCGAAGGTGAAGGTGTGGCGGCCGTGCGTCCATGTCGCGTCGTCGCGGACATCGTAGGTATTGCGGATGAACCGGCCATCGGTAAAGTTGCCGATGGTGAAATAGTTGGAGACCGCGAAATTCCGGATGCCGCCTTCAGATTGCGGAAGCTGGAAGATGTTGGAGCCAAAGTCGGAGAGTTGCGGAACTTTACCGCCCTGGCCGCGGTCCGATGCTTCGCGAACCGCGTCAACTACGACGTTGTTGACCAAGTTTGAGCCGATTATCGACGTATATCCGACGGCATAATTCTGGTTTTGTACCGTCGACCCGGCGGCTACGGTCAACAGATCCGCGCCGTCAAACGGAGCAGCGTGCACGAACCGATCAAGGTAGAAGCGCACAAACAAGCGGTCCTTGCCACGGACTACCTGATCGAGCCTGGCGACGTATTCGTTGAGATTGTGAGACAGCGGCGTTGCGAAGGTGACATTGCCGGCCGCGTCTGCGCTGGAAACGGGTAGCAGCTTGGCGAACGACGCGGCGACGGGATCGACCGGGAGGCCCGCGTTGCCGGCAAACGGCAGTCCGGTTGCCGGATTGAAGATCTGGTCGATCACCTGGCCGGTTGCGTCGCGATCGAGGCAAATACCCGAAGCGTCGAACCCGGACTTACAAATTGAGGAAAAATCGCCGGCCATATTCGCCGTTGTTGGCACTTTGGCGTTGGACGCGTTATTCAGGGTGCGAATTCGCGTCGCCTGGTAGCCGAAAAAAATGAAGGTCTTGTTTTTGCGGATGGGACCGCCGATCACTCCACCGAACTGGTTTTGTTTCAATGGATCGCGCGCATCGTCGGAACCTGCAGGCGGCTTGGCGAAGAAATTGTGGGCGTTGAAGATTTTGTTGCGCACAAACTCGAAGGCATCGCCGTGCCATTGGTTGGTGCCTGACTTGGTGACCACGTTCACGACTGCACCGGCATTCGTGCCGTATCGCGCGTCAAAGCTGTTGGTCTGAACGCTGAATTCCTGCAGGGCATCGGGAAACGGGAATGGGTTGTTAGTGTTGCTCATCAGGTCTTCGTTATTCGCTCCGTCCAGGTTGTAGCTGATCTGATCGGGTCGCGCGCCGTTCACGGAGATGGATTCCGCCACGCCCTTGTTCCCCACGGCTATCTGCTTGGTGTCGCCCTGCTGAACCCCGTGGCCGTTGGCCACCGTCGTCCCCGGAACGAGCAGCGTGAGGTCGGCGGCATTCCGCGTGACCAGAGGAATACTGACCACGCGAGTTTGCTCGATCACCTGGCTCAACACTGGTGTGACGGTGTTAACGAGCACGGCCGAGTCTTCTACGGTGACTTGTTGGTTGGCTTGCCCGATTTCCAGACGTTCATCCAGCGCGCGGACCTGATCGGCTAGCAGCGTCACATGTTCTGTGAGGACCTTGAATCCTGCCGATTCGATGCGGATGGAATAACTGGCGGGCTGGAGGGAAGAAACGGTGTAGGCGCCATTTTCATTGGTGGTTGTAGCGCGGGCAACTGCCGTGGCGTCCTGCGTTACTACCACCTGCGCACCGGCTATTGGAGCGCCACTAGGATCGGTAACCGTGCCGCTGATTGTGGAACTGCCTGCTCCTTGGCCAAACACGCGAGCAGAGAACACCACAAGCAAGCTGGCGAGTAACAACGTGGTACGCGCCACCTTCGAGAGGATCATGACAAACCACCTCCTGGATTTTCCGCAGACTTTCTTATCGCCAGAGCCGCAATGGTGTCAGTCACCATCACCCCGTAATGCCAGCTCGGACGTGAGGACAGTAATGAAGCTGATTTAGCGGCAGGGTGGCGCGGTTGTCAAGCGAAATATATCTATGATATATATACAGCCCGACTGCTGTCCCGTCTACGGCGCACTCCATCATGTTTGCTCCCTCCATCCAAAGTATTTGCCGTCCACTGCCATGCTAAGCGATCTTCGAACCGCGCATGCCGTTGGTAGACAGAACTCGCTAAGTCCCTTATTCACTGCATTCATGTGCACTTGGATAGGCAATGGTGAGTGGATTAGAAAATGGGCGCGCCCGGCTGTGCCAAGCGCCCGAAGGGGGTTGAATACTGAGTTTCACAGCAATACTCGGTCAGGGGCGGTGACTGGGACGCGATTAGATCGCCTAGGCTTCGGACTGGGCGGGATGGCCGGGGATTCCTGAAAGGCCAACCAGGATCGTCTGGGCCTGGTGAATGTCATGAATTACCGCTTTGCGGGCCACGGGGCGGTCCCGCCGGCGGAGCGCTTCCACAATAGGTCGATGCAGAGTCTGCAGGCTCATCTCTTGGCCCTCGACGCCTATGGCATACGCCACGCTATACGCCAGCCGCAAGGTCCGTTGCAATACGCTGCTTTCCAATCGCATCAGTTCGCGATTGTGCGCCATGGCCGCCAGCCGCAGGTGGAACGCGGTGTTGAGCTCGGCGCGATGGTTCGCTCCCTTGCGAGAAGGAGTGGGGGGAGGGATTGATCCGCGAGCTGGGCCAATTCTTCAATCTCCCTTTCAGTTGCGCGTACGGCAGCCAGTTCCGCGATGGCTCCTTCCACCAGCACGCGAACCTCAAACAAGTCGCGCACCTCTTGGAGGCTCATCTGCGGAACTAGGTAGCCGCGCCGGGGCACAACTTCAAGCAGCTGTTCGTGATGCAGGCGGTTGCACGCTTCGCGAAAGGGCGTGCGGCCGATCTGGTAGCGCTTCATGATTTGTTTTTCGGAGAGGAATACGCCCTCTTCAATTTCGCCGCGAACGATGCCTTCCTTGATGCATTGGTAGGCTTTTTCGGTGAGTGTGCGCATAACGGAAGGCTCGCGAGTATCCAGGCGATATATCTATATCATACGGTACCGCCGAACCGATCAGCGACACGTTGAAGCGCAAGCTGAACACTTTACGAACTTGATGGTGCTAAGCTGTTGCTGCTAAATTGATTGATCCGAGCAGTGGGCGTGTAGCTCAGCTGGGAGAGCACCTGCTTTGCAAGCAGGGGGTCACCGGTTCGATCCCGGTCACGTCCACCAAATTTCTGAGTCAAAGGGCGCGACGATGCCGCAGATTGCTCGTTTTTCACCATTTGTGATTTGCAGGCGTTAGGAACAGTGAAGGTTCTCACTGACCCTCAGGAGTCGCTGACTGACCGCTAGCCACCAAGCAGACCAAAACTGAGGGGGCTGCGAGCGTCCGTTCAGGAGATTTGATAATCCGGCTGATTAGGGGTTGTTGGTCGCGGCGGCACGCTATCGCGATGTTGCTCGCGATGTTCTTTCCTGGTTGCCGCTTGCTCACCGATTAAAGAGCCGAATTTCGTGGCATACACGCGAGTAAATTCAGCGCCGAAGTACAAAATTACCGCGGAGTAGTAAATCCAGGAAATGACAAGCACCAGGGAACCGGCGGCGCCGTAAGTGGACGAAGAAAAAAACTTTCCGAGATACAGACCAATGACGAATTTTCCAATGGTGAACAACACCGCAGTGCTCACAGCTCCAACGGAAACGTCTTTCCAAGTCAGTTTTACGTCCGGCAACACTTTGAACATCAGAGCAAAAAGCGCGGCAACGATAAACAGCGAAACGATCAGTTCGGCCAGCTGCAGCACAACTTCGGGAACTGGAATGATCCCTCCGAAATATTTAAATGCCCCAGCAAGAAATGCACTCACCATCAGTGACACCAACAACAAGAAGCCGATGATCAGGACCATGCCATAGCTCAACAGCCGCGACTTGATCAAATTCCAGATGCCGAACTTGGCTTGCGTGTTTGCGTGCCACATAGTATTGAGCGCATCTTGAATTTCGCCGAACACACCAGACGCGCCTAACAGCAGCGCACCGATTCCAATGATGGTGGATATCACTCCGTGTGCAGGTTTGTGCGCCGACTGCACCATCTGTTCAATCATCTTCGCGGCGTTAGGTCCCACGAAGCCCTGGACTTGACCGGCAATAGCGTTCTGTGCGGCTTTGGCTCCAAACACGAGACCAGCAATGGCGATGGCAATTACGAGAAGCGGCGCTAAGGAAAACGTGGTGTAGTACGCCAAAGACGCACTCATACGCGTTCCCTTGTCAGACATGAAGTTCGAGTAGGACGTTTTTAGCGCCGAAAATGCAGCTTTTGGCCGGAGGAACAGGCGCATTCCTGGATGTTGCTGCCGGTTTGGAACCTCCGATGCGAGCGAGGTTCGACGTTGAAACTCGGTCGATGAATGATCCCTTCTCGCCGAGGAGATAGCCATGACGCCTTTATTGTCTTACGTCCCCGCGGGTAGTCTTGCAATCGGGTGGAACGTGTACCGTGGCGGTGTGAAGTGCGAAGCCGAGCATATGAGCTCTGGCACACACCAGTATTTCTCCACATCGGCCAGCTCAACGCTAATGTTCCATGTGTGCCGCGGTCCAAACCACCGTCAATCTAGTGAGACTCTCGACCACCAATTGTGTAGGCGAGACCCAGCACTAATCGCGCCCGACTCTGACCTGCCGAGCCAAAGTGAGTGCGGAGAAGGTCGATCTTTACGCGCGCATCCCAGTGCGAAGCGAGGTTGTAATTGCCTCCCCCTCCCAAGGTCCATGCAAATCCGGTATCCGAAGCGGACTGGCTGATTGCGGCGGCTGGCGCATTTAGGCTGGTGTTCAGGTGCGAAACTCCAAACTGTGCCTCTCCGAAAGGTTCCAGGCGTGCCAGAAAATGATTCTTGTTGTTGCGCGTCAGGGTCGGAAAAGAGATTCGAGGCCCAACGAGAAAATTCTGGAGGTGACTCTTGGAGGTCACCAGTCCGGTCGGCGTGATCTGGAAGACTCCAAGTTGCGACGTGTCCCAGGCGCTGTCGTAATCGGCCGCCAGCGAAACGCGATTGGTGAACCAGGCTGCGACTCCGACGTTGAAACCGTCAACGCCCTGATTGGAAGTGATGTGGGTATAGCCGCCGCTGCCTTCGAGGGCTTGGGCATGGGAGCACGGAGACATCAATGCAAAGGAAAGCAACAGCAGAAAAGCGAATGTTAGTGACACGCGGGACATTAGATCAGGCATAGAACCTCTCCAAATGCATATGCCTCCAAACCTGTTGCTCTTCCTCCGGGACCGATGGGTCGAGGTTCACGAGCGCAAGATGCCGGGCGGCACAGCTAGTTTTGTGTTCCGCCTATGAGATGAGGTCTAACGCAAAAGGAATGCACAAAATGAAGGGAGGAATCTTCTTGATGCAATTTATTTTGGCGGACAGCAAATTGATTCGCGAATCTTCTAATGTTTTGTCAGAGGAATACCCTACATTTTTCCCTCCGCGTGTGAGCACCGATGCTTCGGTGCACAGAAAAGTAAGATCAGATCGGGCCGCCACTGTATTGCTTTGTAGCATGCTGGACCGCTACGGTGTTTCCAACACGGGGTGACCTATGCTGCTGGCGCTGACCATCGCCGCATTCCTGGGAAATCTGGGCGTCCTTATTTACAAGTTCTATAAAACTCCGGACCCTCGATACCCGAAATTAAAAGTAACCGCGCGCTGAGCGGAAGCCCGCCACCGATACACCGCCAATCCTCATCTGATTTGAAGATGGAGGCAGCGATGGCTGAAAAAGACTACATCGACCCCAAGGGTTACTGGATCTGCCCTGAAGGCGGCATTCGGCGCGTGGGCGATGAAGACGGCGAGCACGAAGTGATTGTCAAAAGAATGCCCTCATGTTCAGAAGCGGAATGGACAATTGTGTGTGAAGCGCTGATGAGGGCGAGACCCGGCGCTCGAACGGAGCGCACGATGCCGCAATTTCACGTGGAGCGAAATCGGGTGGTTATTTCTTAGTTTATTTCTACTGTCAGTTCGATCTGGAAGTGGACGCTCCCAGCAAATCCCACGTCGCGAAAACCTCAAGCAACTTCGTCTGGCGGCGGAAAGCCTTGGGAAGCAGCGTCGGCATTGGTCGCCGAGGGCTCCGAACGTATGGCTTTGGATGAGACTTTTTGGAGTGTCTCCTCAATGCCTTTAAGGCCATCCGTCTTCGAGAGTATTGCGTCCACGCCTGCTGCAGCGGCCAAAGCCTTGCCCGGTATGTCAGTGAAGAACGTGAACAGAATGATTTTGATATTCGGTGAGAGTTTCTTTAGGACCGAAGAAACTTGAACACCATTCAAGTCCGGCATTACCAAATCCAGCAAAACGATATCCGGCGAAAGCTCCCGCACCATCTCTATGGCGGTGAGGCCGTCACCGGCCTCACCACAGACCTTGAAACGGGACGTAGTTTCCAAAAACGTCCTGATTAAGGCTCTGATCGTGGGGTCATCATCTACGATGAGGAGTCCGGGCATGTGTCAAGATTGCCGCAGTACACTACGGTTCGATATACAGGAATGCCTTGTATTATGTGCCCCACTAGTGACACGTCTTGGTGCTCTGCAACTCCGCAATCGCCAGTTTTAAAGCATCTCGCTCCTCGCTCGCATCATCGCTTAATGTCAGCCCCTGAAGCCGACGATACAGGGCCGTTTCTGCGTAAGCGATTCGTGCCGACTTTCTGATCGGATCGGTTTCTTGCACAGCGGCCTCGGCATGCTCTTGCCATGGATATTTCAGGTCCGTGCTACTTCTCTCGAGATCAGAAATAAACTCGTCAATCATTTCATTAAGGTTCATCTCAGCTCCCAACCAAGTTGAATACCGAAAAGGCTACCAGCTAACAAATGTGTTCCGCTTACGGCGTCTACCCTAAACTGTTCAAAATTGAACATTGAGACACCCTCAGTAGAACGCACTTTTTACCGCCGAAGATCTTCGGGCATTCGCAATTTTGTAAAACTTTCGTTATTCGAGAGCGGCGGGCTTGCGGAAGTGTGTTGTAGGATTGCGCGTCATCGAGGAACAATCGCTTCGTCAGTTAGGAGAAAAAGTCTATGAATCGACGCGAATTGTTGAAAGCTGGCGTAAGCGCGTTACCAATGATTTCGCGGTTTGGAATTCTGGGGACCGAAACCAACATCGCTGCCAGCGAGCCAGGAGGTGACCATGTAGGTGTCATTGCGCCCGCAGTTGGAGTAGACGCGGAGGTTGGTTGGCAACGACGAGTGCGGCGGATCGGGCAGTTGAACATGACCGAACATGATCCCGTGGCTTTGGACGTGGAGGCGTGGGCGGACTATTGGGCTGCGGTGAAAGCGCAGGTGGTGTTCGTCAGCGTGACGGGGATTCTGGCTTTTTATCAGACGAAGGTGCCGTTTCACCGCAAAGCGAAATTTTTAGGTGATCGCGATTTTTTCGGAGACTGTTGCGCGGCTGCGAAGAAGCGCGGCATGCGCGTCGTGGCGCGGATGAGCCCGGATCTGAATTGGGATGATGCGCTGTCAGCGCACCCTGACTGGTTTGAGCGGGATGAAAAAGATGCTCCTCGACGAAGCCGTGAGGACGTGCGGCTGATTCGCAGTTGCATGTTCACCGGGTACATGACGGAGTACATTCCAGCGATCATCCGGGAGGTCAATTCTTTGTACGACATCGACGCGGTGTACACGAATGGGTGGCCGCCGCTGGGGTCGCTGCCGGTTTGTCACTGCTCCGTGTGTCGGAATTCGCCGCCGTCCGGCACGCCAGGATATTGGGACAAATTCAACGATCGAATGGAATATTTGTGGAAGTTGTACGACGGACTGGCGAAGGAAAAGAAGGCATCGAACTTTTTCTTTGCGAATTCGGGCGGCGGGGTACGGTCGGCAATGAATTTAGATCGACTGGGAAAACTTTGCGACTGGTTTCAGGGCGACAACCAGGGACGCGGCGGCGAGGACGCGCCGGTGTGGTTGTGTGCGCTGCAAGGGCGGGTGTGCTCGTCGATCCAGGATGGAAAGATGGCGGCAAATGTGACGGGAGGCTGGTCGACCGGGCCAGTGCGTTGGCGGAATGCGGCAAAGTCTCCTGCGGAAGCGACGATGTGGTTGAGCCAGACCAGCGCGAGCGGCATGGTGCCGTATTACCACTGGATCGGAGGAGAAACCGGGATGGGAGAGGACCGGCGCTGGCAGGAGACTGGCCGAAAATATTTTGAATGGACAGCTAAGCACGACGCGCATTTTTACAACAAGCGATCGATTGCGAATTTGGGCGTGGTGATGGGACAACGAACGCAGCTTTTTTATGGCGATGGCGGCGTTTACAAGGGGCCGCACGCGGCCGCGATGCAGCAGACGGTGAACGGAATGTATTACGCGCTGCTGGAAGGCCGTTTTCTTTTCGACTACGTGCACGAGGATCGGCTGGACGTGGAACGCTTGGGCAAGTATTCGGCGCTGGTGCTGCCGAATGTAGCTTTGCTGAGCGACGCACAGTGCGAACAGTTGCGGGCGTATGTGAAGGTGGGCGGGTCGCTGCTGGCGACATACGAAACCAGCATGTATGACGAGCGAAATCGACGACGCTCGACTTTCGGGCTGGCGGACGTCTTGGGAATTCAGAAAGCGGGCGAGATTGTTGGAACGGCGGGCAATGGATATTACGCGCGCATCGAAAGACGACACGAGATTCTGGAAGGGTTCGCAGATACCAACTGGCTGCCGGGCGCGGAGAACCGCTTGCCGATCGCCGCTGTAGCCAATCCGATGCTGACGGTGGTCCCAGGATTTGTGGCTTATCCGCCGGAATTGGCGTATCCCGTGGAATCGCACACCAACGAACCGGCAGCGGTGCTACAGGAGAATGGCAAGAGCCGCGTGGCTTATTTCTCCGGCGATATTGAGCGAACGATGTGGATTTCGGGGCATAGCGATCTGAGCCGCCTTCTGCGGAACTCGATGAGCTGGATCTTGCACGGCGAGCAGCCCGTGAGCATTCATGGAGTCGGGTTAGTGGAGACATTTGCATGGGAGACGGAGCCTGGGTTTGCCCTGCATGTCCTGAACTACACAAACCCGAATACGCATCGCGGCTGGTATCGCGAGTTCTATCCAATCGGAGCGCAAACGGTGCGATTTGATATTCCGCAGGACCGCAACGTTTCACGCGTGCAATTGTTGCGGGCGGAGAAGACCATTCCGTTCAAGAGGACGGAACGCGGCGTAGAGTTTACGATTCCGAGTATTACGGACTATGAGGTGGCGGCGATTACGGCAGGCTAGTTATTCGAGTTTGCCCTGAAGAGCTCGGCGAAGAATTTCCTGCTTGTGCGCGCTGAGTTTATTGCCTTGCTCGGTGAGATAGAACACGTCGATTACTTTTTGCCCTTCGGTGTCGATCAAAGCCACTTCGATGTTGCATCCTAAGCGCGCGAGTGTGGATCCGATGTCGTAAAGCAAGCCGGGACGATCCTGCGCGACGATTTCCAGCAGAGTACTGTGTTCCGAAGACGTGTCGTCGAAATTCGTGCGCGTGTCGATGGCGACTTTCGGGGGGCGCGCGCGGCTGGCGAGATCGCGGTCTTTCAGAAGCGGCTCCAGCGGAGCCTTGCCGTTGACAACATCCGCGAGGCTTTGGCGGAAGCGCCCGATTTCCGTGGGGTTGAGCTCCAGCGTGCGGTGAAGGTCGACGAAGTGGAAGGTGTCGAGGACGACGCCAGCGGCGTTACCGAAGGCGTCGGCCTTGATGATGTTCATGCCCCATCCCGCGAGAACTCCAGCAATGGTGGCAAAAAGCGCGGGGCGATCGGCGGTAATTAGCGTGAGCGAGAAAGTGTGAGCGGTGGTGTGAAGTTCGGTTTGCACCGGCTCGGAAGATAGCTCACGTGAAAGCGTGAGATGCGCGGCAATCTCCGCGGCTGAGTGAACGGCAAGATAGCGGCGCGGGAATCCTTCAAGAAAGCGCTCAATCTCTTCCGTACCGATGTTGGGAATGTGAGCTCGAATCTGTTCGAGCAGCGAAAGCTCATCGTGGGCATGAAGCCGATCGCGGTCCAGCGTGCGGCTGAAGTGATTGGAAGTGGCCACAAAGAGCTGCCATAGCATGTCTGCTTTCCACGGCGTGAGCGCTTCGGGATTCACAGCGTGGATGTCGGCGTAAGTAAGCAGGCAGAGGCGCTGCAGGCGCTCCTGGTTGCCGACCATATTGGCGAAGGCGGAAATCGTGGAGGGATCGAAGATGTCGCGGCGCTGAACGGTAGCGGACATATCGAGATGATGCTCGATGAGGAAGTGGACTTCGGCCGCTTCGTCTTCGGAAAGCAACAGGCGACGGGCGGCAGTATCGAGTGCTTCGAGACTGCCGGCGACGTGGTTCTCGACGGCCATGCCTTTGCCAATGTCGTGGAGCAGCAGAGAAAAGATCAAGAGATCGCGGCGGTCGACGCTCTTCCACAATGTTTGAAAATGCGCGCCGCGGCTGTCTGGCGGCTCGGCGAGTTCCTGAAGATGCTCGATGGTACGCAGCGTGTGCTCATCGACCGTATAGCGGTGGTAGAAATCGCGAACGACGAGCGAATCGATGCGCGCGAACTCCGGCAGAATTTCCGTAAGAAGACCGAGGCGCTGGATCGGACGCAACGCGACGCCAGGATAGTCCGCACCGAGAATCGCGCGCAGAACTGGCCAGGTGATTTCCACGTTGTGAGCGGGAATTTCCGGATGCTTCATGATGTACGCCAAGCTGCGCTCGGTGCGGCGGCTAAGCGGAATGCCAGTGGACGCGGCCTCGGTGAAGAGCTGGAAGGTGACGGCCCGATCCGAAAGCGCATGCTGATCCAGCAACTCGAACATGCCATCGCGCACAGCGAAAGGCTTGCCGTTGCTGGGCTCCATCCTGGCGGCGCGGGCCGCGCTGAAGATGCGTTGGCGCAGAGACCGCGGCGTGATCGTCTTGTGTTCGAGGTAGCGCAAGAGCTGGCGATTCAAGGTGCGGGCGTGACGAAAATAGAGGCGCATCCATTCGGCGGCGTCTCGCGGAACGCCATCGGAAATGCCAAGCGAACGGTCAGCAGCGGCAGACTGCAACTCGTAGGTGAGCGTGTTGTCGTTGCGAGCATTGCTGTAGTGCAAGAAACATCGGATGGCGCTCAGAAAGTCTACGGCGCCGGAGGCAAGCTCTTCTTCAGCAGCGCTACTGCCTTGAATTCCGCGTTCCCCACCGGCCACCTGACGGAGCCATACCGCCGCCTGATAATCGCGAAGCCCGCCGGGGGCTTCTTTGACGTTGGGCTCAAGGTGAAAAATGGTATTGCCGTAGCGGGTGAGGCGGTCTTTCGTGAGTTTATGAAGCTGCGCGAGCATGAAGGGACGCGCCTGTTTTTCCGAGCTCGGCAAGACGCGGATGTCGAGCTTTTCGAACAGCTCGGAATCGCCGGAGAGAAAACGGCGATCGAGCAGCGCGAGATGAAATTCAACATTGTCTTCTTCAATGCGCTTGCATTCTTCGAGCGTGCGTCCGGCGGAGCTGACGCGGAAACCCAGATCCCAAAGAGTTCGGGCGAAATCAGCGATCAGAGGGCGGAACGATTGTTCGGCCTTTTCGTTGCCGAAGAGAAAGAGAATGTCGAGATCGGAATAGGGGAAGAGCAGTCGGCGGCCATACCCGCCCAGCGCCAGCAGGCAGAGTCCGTCCGAAGGTGTGTTGTGGACGCGGAGAACTTCGCCGAAGACTTGCCGGATATTCGAATCGGCAAGCTGGCACAGCGCGGCCACAGTTTCTCGAGCGCCGACACCCGATTCGAATTGACTGCGGATGCGTTGTCGCTCGTCGTCAGCTTGGGGGCCAAGGACGGCTAGGGGCGTGAGAGAACCTTGCATGGTCGCTACGGGTTGCCCTTCACGAACCGCACGGAGACCGAGACGGGCTGTGATCGACATCACATCAGAGCGCGTTTTCGCCGCGCTCCTCATTGCGGATCCGAATGGCTTCCTCAACCCTCGACAGAAAGATTTTACCGTCCCCGATCTTTCCTGTCTTGGCGGTCTTTAGAATGGTGTCTACAACCGTGTTCACGAGCTTGTCGGGAAGGACCATTTCGAGTTTGATCTTGGGCAGGAGATCGACAGTGTACTCGCGGCCGCGATAGACCTCAGTGTGACCCTTTTGGCGGCCGTGACCTCGGACCTCGGTGACGGTCATGCCTTCAATGCCGGCTTCTCGCAAAGCATCTTTGACCGATTCGAAGCGTGAGGGCTGGATAATGGCCTCAAGTTTCATCATGAAGAGTGTCGCTCCCGTGATGGGAAATCCTGCTTCCGCATTGTTGCCGACTTCCCGTTCATTCTGCCGCTGCTGCCAATATCGTCACACAGGTTTTGCGAAAGCCGCAGCTTGGTTGCAATGACATAGACGAATTCGCAACGTCTCGGCACGTTAGCCCGGCTACGATTCCAGGTAATAAGCCTCTTCGCCGTGTTGCGTGACGTCCAAACCTTCGATTTCCTGCTCTTCGGTGACGCGGACGCCGGTGATCATGTCGGTGATCTTGAGCAACACGATGGTGCCGATGATGGCGAAGCCCCAGGCGATCGCGATGCCGACAATCTGATTGCCTATCTGGCCCCAATGGCCGTCCAGCCCGCCCACTGGTTTGCCGGCTCCGAAAATTGGATTAATGACCTGCTGCGCGAAGATGCCCGTCAATAGCGCACCGATGGTTCCGCCAGCACCGTGGACACCGAACGCGTCGAGCGCGTCGTCGTAACCGAAGATGGCTTTTACTTTGGTCACCATCCAGTAGCAGACCAGGCCAGCGATAAAGCCGATGGCTAACGCTGGCATGGGTCCTACGAAACCCGCGGCGGGCGTGATAGCCACGAGCCCTGCGACCGCACCGGAGATTGCACCCAGCGCGCTGGGACGTCCATTCTTGATCCACTCGGCCAAGCTCCAACTGAGTGCCGCGGCGGCTGTCGCGAAATGCGTGGCGATGAAGGCACTGGTGGCCAACGCATTTGACGCGAGCGCGCTACCAGCGTTAAAGCCGAACCACCCTACCCAAAGCAGGCAAGCGCCGATGAAACTGAGGACCAAGCTATGCGGTGGCATGGGCTGCTTAGGAAATCCAGTGCGCTTGCCCAGGTATAGCGCACAAACTAAAGCTGATACGCCTGAACTAATGTGCACGACCGTGCCGCCGGCGAAATCGAGCGTCGGGAACTTGCCGCCGAGCGCGGCATTCAAGAATCCCCCTTTGCCCCAGACCATGTGAGCGAGCGGGGCGTATACCACGAAAAACCACAGCGTGAGGAAGAGAACGGTACCGCTGAACTTCATGCGCTCTGCGGTGGCGCCGGTGATCAGCGCAGGAGTGATGACCGCGAACATCAACTGATAGATCATGAAGGTGGATTGCGGAATCGTTCCAGCATAGTCGGGATTAGGATCGGCACCGACGCCGCGCAGGAAAGCGTGTTCAAAGCCGCCGATTACCGGGCCATTGCCGCCGAAACATAAGCTGTAACCGACCAGCGCCCAGAGCACCGAGATCAATGCCATGAGCATGAAGCTCTGCATCATGATGGCGAGGGTGTTCTTGCGCCGTACCAAGCCCCCATAAAAGAGGGCTAGGCCGGGGCCCGTCATCATCAGCACCAGAGCGGCGCTGACCAACATCCAGGCATTGTCTGCAGAAGATTGCGCTGCGGTAACGCGCTGATCTAGTTGGCTGAGTTTTTCGCTTACCGACGGAGTTGCGGTGGGAGTCGAGGGGGTTTGCGCGCAGAGAGGCAGAGCGGCAAGCAGCATTGTGAACAGACAACACCACTTCAAGACCACGTGCTTCATGATGTCTGCTCGCTCCGCTACTTTAATGTGACCCGGTGCTACGATGCGCGACACTACGCTGCGCCATTCCCTGCAGCCTAAATAAACATTTGACCGGGGCTAACCGTTATTCGAGCGGGATTATACGCGGTGGATGGAAGGCGCAGACTTCGAAATTTCTATTCGGGCGATTCATTTTTATGATGATGAGCCGAATGGCTGGTGGGCTTCGAGCCGCCGTTGGGTAGGCGGTGTCTCCGACCATCGTATAATGCCGCCTAACCCCGCCAGGAGTCCTGCCGCCCTTTTCGTAAGATTGCCTTCGCGTATTTCGTTGAAATGGTATTGGTAGTATCCTGCGGGGACGTTCCGACGTGATTTTGACTTCCAGCTGAGGGCTTAGTGAAAGATTCTGCCGAGAGAGAGATCGCACGATGACCGAACGTCTGCCAATGGAGATTTCCGTCCAGGATTCCGACGGCGTGTATTTTCTGGCGGTAAACGGTCGCCTGACCATCGGGGAACCCGCCGAGCAACTGACTGAGGTCCTGCAAAACGTAGTGCAGCGGGGCGGACGCAAAGTGGTGATCAACCTGAATGGCGTACCACAAATCGACAGTTCGGGTATCTCTTCGCTGGTCCGAGGATCGATTCAGTTGGCGCGAGAGGGTGGTGCGCTGCATCTGGTGTGCGGCCAGGGACGCGTCCGGGACGCGCTCACGGTGACACGTCTCGTTGAGGCGATTCCTACTTTCGATTCGGACAAAACCGCAGTCGCCAGCTTCGTTTAGCGACATCCCACGAATTTACTGGATATGTTGAGGTGGACGAACTCAGCGCGACGAGATCGCCGCAAGGTATAAGGCTTTTCTACCCGCTCTTTTTTAATTCTGCCAGGACCAGCTTTGCCAGCTCTTTCAGCGTTTCGAACACGCCCTGACCAGTAACGGCTACACCCTCTAGCACCGGCTCGCCCTTGCGCTGCAACTGTTTGGTCAAGTCCGGAATAGGAAGAGCATTGGGAAGATCGCGCTTGTTCAGCTGCAAAACGTAAGGGATGGTGTCGAACTTGAGATTGTGCTCTTTCAGATGTTCCTGCAGGTTTTCCATGGTCTCGAAGTTGGCATCGAGACGCTCTTCCTGCGAATCGGCCACGAATACGACACCATCCGCGCCTTTGAGAATGAGCTTGCGGCTCGCTTCATAGAAGACCTGCCCAGGCACGGTGTAGAGATGGAATCGCGTTTTGAAGCCGCGTACGGTGCCCAAATCCAGGGGCAGAAAGTCGAAAAATAGGGTTCGGTCGGTCTCGGTGGCTAGCGAAACCATCTTGCCCTTTTGATTTTGTCCGGTGTGATCGTAAATCCACTGCAGATTGGCGGTTTTTCCGCCCAGACCAGGACCGTAGTACACCAACTTGCAGTTGATTTCGCGGGCGGGGAAATTAATAAAGGGCACGTGTAGTCAGTCCGGTCCAGTCAAAATTTATAGCATACGCATGCAGAGCAGGCCAATGGTTCCGGCACGCTGGTGTCGCGTGTTCGATACTGTAGGAGGCTACTCTTGACGCTTTGCAAGTCGATTTGAGGGCGATTTTAGTAACCTATGAGTTACCCCAGCGCGCGTTGACGGAGCCACACTGCTCTGCTAGCATGCGCGGCATGGCCAAGGCGCAGAAGCCCAATTCAAGAGGCTCTTCTCGGACCAAAAGCGCGCCCCGTGGCCACTCTAAACCTGTGAAAAGAAAACCTTTAGCACCACAGCATCCCCCGCAGCGTGGCGGTGTCGAGATGGTAGACCCGCGCGTCCAGGCGCAACTCAAGCTCTACGACGAAGCTCTGGCCATGTTTCATCAACAGAAATTTGCCAAGGCCAAGGCCGAATTGGAGAAGGTGCTCGAGGGCCCCAGCAAAGAACTCGCCGACCGCGCGCGCATGCACCTGAAGATTGCAGAGCAGCGCATGAAGCCGTCGCACGAGCAGAACCCGCGCACCGCGGACGAGCACTACCAACGCGGCGTGGCGATGATGAATGTCGGCCGCTGGGACGATGCGCGCGAGAGCCTGGATAAAGCGCGGAAGGCGGCGCCGAAAGCCGATTACATCCACTACGCACTGGCCGCGCTCGACTGCCTGACCGGCGAAGCGGATTCAGCGATGAAGAACTTAAAGGTAGCGATCGAACTGCGTCCCGAGAATCGCTATCACGCGCGTAACGACGAAGATTTTGCCTTCCTGCAGGAAGATCCGCGTTTCACCGAGATGTTGTACCCGGAAAAGGACGGCGCAGCTAACTGAAGCGCCGCTCCGATTTCCCAGCTAGATCAATCCCTGCCCCTGTTCTTGGTCCGCAGTATTCTTTGTCGCCTATACGTACGATTTGTTTCTGTAGAATGTGCTCGCGAACTGTGGAGTGAGCCGAACTTTCGAGTGAAACGAGTCGCTTCCAAGTCGAAGAAATATACGCGTGGGCTCAACGTCGTCGCGTTGGGCGGAGGCACGGGACTGTCTACACTGCTCCGCGGACTGAAGGAACTGGTGGCGCGACGCCGTGATGAGAGCCCAGATCCACAGCATCCCATTGCGAACCTGACTGCCATTGTCACGGTCACCGATGACGGCGGCAGCTCCGGACGCCTGCGGCGGGAAAATCGCATACTTCCGCCTGGTGATATTCGAAATTGCATGGTGGCGTTGTCGCAGGACGAGGCGCTGCTGGGACGTTTGTTTCAGTATCGCTTCCATGCGGGCCGCGGATTGGTGGGTCACAATTTTGGGAATCTTTTTCTTGCGGCGCTGACCCATGTTACCGGCGATTTCGCTGAGGCGGTGCGTGTCAGCAGCAAGATTCTGGCGATTCGCGGGCAGATTTTTCCCTCCACCGTGTCGAACGTTTCGCTGGTCGCTACTCTGGAAGGTGGACGCAAGATCCACGGAGAAACTCGCATCACCGCGAGCCGCAGACCGATCAAAAAGCTCTCTTTGTTCCCGCGAGCGGCGCGGCCGCTGCCGAAAGCAGTGGAAGCTATTCAGCAGGCGGACCTGATTCTGCTTGGACCTGGCTCGCTGTTTACCAGCATATTGCCAAATTTGTTGATCCCGGAAATCGCGCACGCGATCGGCAAATCTAAGGCTGCACGCGTTTATGTTGCAAACATCATGACCCAACCGGGCGAAACTTCCGGCTACGCGCTGGCGGATCACTTGCGCGCGATCCAACGGCACACGTCACATCGAGTGATCGATTGGGTGGTTGCCAATCGCCAGCCAATTTCTTCGGCGGTAGCGCGGCGATACCGGAAGCATGGCGCGGAGCAAGTGGCCATCGATCTGGCCTCGCTGCAGAGCCTGGGTTATCGCGTGATTCTGGATAACGTAATGGAAGAACATGGCGTGATCCGCCACGATCCAGCGCGGCTCGCGCGTCTCTTATTGGAAGAATTTTTATCTCCACGGTCCAGTCACAGTTGACCGGCTCGTTGCTTTTTCCTGTCTGCTGAATCTCACGAATCCATGCCCGCGATGAAATAGAATGTCGCCGCTCGGGGTCACTCTATTATGAAAGTTCGCATTCACAGAGAAAGACCGGAGCCTTGGGATATCAAAAAGCAAGGCGTTCGGCGGCGGTGGCTTTTGCCCTTCTGCGCCTTGGAATGGGCGTTGGAATGGTGCGCCTACGCGCTGAGCCGCTGGACGTTTCTTGACGTGCTGGAGTATCTCGAAGGATTCAGCGTGCTGATCGCTGTGATCTTTTATTTTTCGGAATCCGGCGACCGCCTGAAGCAGAAGCACTACCAAGCCTGGCAGGTCATCAACACCGCGCAAGGCAAAGGCGGTAATGGTGGACGAATCGATGCGCTTGAGGAACTGAACAGCGATGGGATTTCGCTGATCGGAGTAGATCTTTCTGGAGCCTTCCTGCAAGCCGTACGCCTCGAGCATGCACGGCTTGCGCGCGCGAGTTTTCGGTCGGCCGATTTGCGCGATAGCGACTTCGCCTTCGCGGACTTCTCCAATACGAATCTGCAGTCTGCGAATTTCCGGGGGAGCAATCTCCGCAATGCAAATTTTCAGGGGGCAATCTTAGGGGATAGCAAACAACCGGATGACGGCGCAGACCTAACCGGGTGCGATCTCACCGGAGCCGATCTAACTGACACGACGCTCACCAATGCAGACTTGACGAATGCGACGCTGGCGAATGTTCGTTGGCGGGACCTCGGCGACATCAAAGGACTGAACCTCTTCGGCGTAAAAGAGGCGCCGCAAGGATTTGTGCCGTGGGCGATGCAGCATGGAGCGGTGGCGACAAAACCCGATGCGGAGAAGTGAATTGAAGTCGTCACTCGACGGGAAATGAGTTGTGTGCACGATACTTCGGCAACTACACGTTAATTCTCGACTACAGCTAATACGCCCAGCGCAACAGCACGCCGCCCGTTGTATATCCCGCGCCGACAGCAGCGAGCAAAACCAGATCGCCCTTCTTCAGCCGGCCTTCAGCTACCGCGTCGCGCAAACCGAGTGGAATTGTTCCCGCAGTGGTGTTCCCGTAGCGATCGATGTTAACCATCACTTTGGAATCGTCGAGCCCGAGTCGCTCCTGCATAGCGCGAATGATGCGCAGGTTGGCCTGATGCGGGACCACCAGCGCGAGATCTTTGGTGGTGAATCCATTGCGCTCCAGCAGGCAGGTGCCGAGTTCCGCCATGCGGCGCACCGCGTACTTGAACACTTGTGAGCCTTCTTGATGCACCACATGCATATTTTTGTCGACGGTTTCATGCGTCGGGGGATTCAAAGAGCCGCCGCCGGGCATATACAAATAGTTGCCGCCCGAGCCGTCGATATCGTGCAGAAAATCCACGATGCCTTCGCCATCTCGCGCAGGTTCCAGCAGGGCTGCTCCCGCGCCATCGCCAAACAAGACGCAGGTCGCGCGATCTTTGTAGTCGAGAATTTTGCTCATGGCGTCGCTGCCGATGACCATGACTTTTCTGTGCGCGCCAGACCCGACGAATTGCGCTCCCACGGTAAGCGCATAGGCGAAACCCGAACATGCCGCGGAAAGATCGAAGCCCCACGCTTTTTTTGCGCCTATGCGATCCTGCACGAGGCACGCCGTAGCGGGAAAAAACATGTCTGGCGTCACGCTGGCCAGAACAATTAAATCGATATCGCCCGGATCTGTGCCGGTCTGCGCAAGCAATTCCTTCGCGGCAGCGGTTGCCAGGTCCGAACTTGCGACGCCATTTTCGGTGATGTGCCGTTCGCGTATGCCCGTACGGGTGCGAATCCACTCGTCATTGGTCTCCACCATCTTTTCCAGATCGGCGTTCGTCAGGACCTTTGGCGGAACGTATCCCGCTATGCCGGTGATCTTGGCCGCGATGCGATGGGACATGGCGCTCCTTGAAGCAATCTTCACTGCACAAGAAACAATGAATTCTATGCGATGCCGCCAAGCAGAGACAAGGAAACGTCACTTCTCTGGCGCGAGGATTTCATAACGCCACGTCAGCGTTGCGGTCTTTCGCAGCATCGCGGAGACCGAGCAGTACTTTCCTTCGCTCAGTTCAATGGCGCGTTTAACTGCCGCTTCTTCAAGTTGGCCGCGCAGCCGAAATACAATCTCCAGTTTGATCCAGACTTTTGGCGGTTCGGGAGCGCGTTCGCCAGAGCAGAGAACTTCCAGCGATTCCAGTTTCTGGCGCTTCTTGTGCAGAATGCCTACGACGTCAACAGCGGTACACGCACCCAGCGCCATCAGCAACGTTTCCATTGGGCTGGGCGCCTTGCTGGAGGCGCTGTTACCGTCGAAGATCATCGCGTGTCCTGACGGGCTGACGGCCGCGAATTTCTCTTCGCCAATCCACTTTACCGTTGCTGTTTGCATGGCGGCTCCCTGACGTTAGCAGAGAGCATAGCAGGAACGCGGGACGCGGCTGTCGAGCTTACAATGGCAATTCCCAGGTCTCGGCTACCAGATCTTTACCGAAACTATGATGTCGCTCCTTGTGAGTCACGCGAAATCCAGCCTTCTTGTAAATGTAGCGCGCGGAATCCAGATCGCTTTGCGTCCACAGCACAATCTTTTTGTAGCCGGCGTCGCGGGCGAAGCGCACGCATTCGCTGACTAATCGGCTGCCGATGCCCAGACCGCGCGCGGATGGCTCGACATACAGCAAACGCAGCTTTGCAATGCTCTTTGATTGCGCCACCAGGAAAACGGCGCCCGCGATTTCAGCATCACGTTCGGCGATCCAGCAACGTTCGCTTTTGGCATGGTAGTACTGGACAAACCTTGCCACAATTTCTGCAACCAGCGCCTCAAAGGTTTCGTCGTAACCGTATTCCTGCGCGTATAGCGCGCCATGTCGATGCACAACCCAGCCAAAGTCGCCAGGATGCGGTTCGCGAAGCAAGTACGGTGCGCCATCTGTTTTCTTTTCTACTTTGAGGAGTTTCTCGATCGTCTGCATAGCGCCGGTCAAGCGCGACTGCTCGGCCAACCTTAATTTCCTGAGCGCCACCGCAACTTGCTCCGAGGACCGTTTCTCCAGAGGCGCGAACGTTGCTCGTCCCAGACGGCTGAGAGAAAGGAGACTCCTGCGGCCGTCGGTCCTGGAAGGAATCTTCTCGATCAATTTAAGTTTCCTGAATCCCGCTAGAATTCGGCTGAGATAGCCTGGGTCCAGCCCCAGATCTTCGCCGATCTCCGCGGCGCTGGGCTTGTCGCGATGCGCCAGCTCGTACAGCACCCGCACCTCAGTGAGAGAAAATGGGCTGTCCAACAACCCAGCATGCAGTAATCCGATTTGACGGGTATAGAAGCGATTGAATCGCCGCACCGCGTCAATGCGTTCTTGAAGATTCGCGGCAGACGTTCCTTCTTCCATGATATGTGGCATTGTCAACTAGTTATTTGACTTAGTCAAGTATTTTAAAGGGTTCTCGATGGATGAAGCAAAGCAATTGTTAAAGCGCCTCGCGCCTAAAACTCTCCGCCGAAAAGGTGACAGGCATGTGACGCGGCTATGACAACGGCCCCGCTATTTACTAGCAGCATGGCGTCTGGCACATGCGCATGAATTCCGCGCCGAAATTCAAAGGAGAAGCCCGCGCATTCCATGAGTACAGCGACGATTTTCAGCGGTTCTTTAAACATGCGGTCGAGGGCGAAAGTAGGACTTCGCCCGCCGCCCAGAGTTCGCAATTTTCTGTCGAACAACAAACGCCCCTCCGGCCCCAAGCTCACAGCAACTGCTGGTGCAGAACGCAAGCCAGATAGTATCTCCCTGAAGGCGGCCATTCGCCTGGCGCAGCAAGGAGACGCAGCAGCATTCGAGACGCTCTTCGAGCTTCATTCGCGACGCGTTTACGCTCTTTGCCTGCGCATGGTCAGCGATCCCACGGAAGCCGAAGATCTCGCGCAAGATGCCTTCCTGCAACTCTTCCGCAAGATCCATACATTTCGTGGCGAGTCTGCATTCTCTTCGTGGCTGCACCGTCTGACCGCCAACGTCGTGCTGATGAGTTTTCGTCGCAAAAAGCTTCAGGCCACCTCGCTCGATGAAATGATGCGCTCCGACGATGACAATGAGGTGCCCCGCCTCATGCTGGGCGGAACGGATCCCCAGCTAAGCGGCGTCTACGATCGTCTGAATCTGAACACCGCCATTGAAGCGTTGCCCGAGGGCTACCGGCTCATGTTCCTGCTCCACGACGTGCATGGATACGAGCACAATGAGATCGCTCGGATGCTCGATTGCTCGATCGGCAATTCGAAGTCGCAGGTACACAAGGCCCGCAAACGTTTGCGTGAGCTGCTGCTGAAAATGGAACGCCGCCGCAGAATTGCGGCGTGATCTGCATATTTCTCTCGTGACAGATTTGCTCTAGCTGCGGGCGAGGGACGCTACTTCTATCACCGGGTTCGGCTGTTGGCGCATGGTGCGCACAAACAGTTCCACGATGCCGCCGTCGAATTGCGCATTGGCGCAGCGCTCCAGCTCAGCGAGCGCTTCTTCAGCGGAGCGCGCTTTCTTGTAGGTGCGATCGCTGGTGATCGTGTCGTATGCGTCCGCGACACCGATGATTCTCGAGCCTAGCGGTATCTGTTGTCCCACCAGTCCGTCGGGATATCCGGACCCGTCGAAATATTCATGATGGTGCCGCACCATCTCCCGGATGCGTGCCAACGGGCTCAGCGGCTCCAAGATTTTCGAGCCGAAAGTCACGTGCGACTTCATGGTGTCCCATTCGTCCGGATTCAACGGTCCACTCTTGTTCAAAATATTTTCTGGAATGGCAACCTTGCCGATATCGTGCAGCACTCCGCCGAGCCGGATTTCTTCAACCTCCAGTTCGTTCATGCCCATGGCTTCCGCAATTAATGCGGCGTAAGCAGAAACTTTCTGTGAGTGACCCTGTGTGTAGTGATCTTTGGCATCGATAGCGAAAGCCAGCGAAGTCACCGTATCGAGCACCGCTTGCGGCAACGCCTGTGGCCCTTGTGCGGGTGTCGCTGGGGACGAATCATTGGTGATTTCGGTGGCCGCCAGCGATTCCGTGAATTGTTTCAGCCGCGAGTAAATCTCTTCGAACGCCTCCGGGCCGGTCGAGAAAAGCCGCTTCAGCGTGACGCCGAGATACGCTTCCAGAACATCCCGCTTCCACTTCTTAGCTTCGTTCGGATCGAAGTGATCGGCGGTGGAAACCGCATTGCCGCCCTGGTGCTTCGACAAATACATCGAAGCGTCGGCCACCTGAATGAGTTCCTGTGGTGTCGATCCGTGCAGCGGATAACAGGCAATCCCAAAGCTGGCGCTGATATTCTTTTCACGTAGCAGCGGATCGGCGGAAACCCAGCCGCGTAGCTTGCTGGCCAGTTGCCGCGCATGCTCCATATTTGTTTCCGGCATCAGGATGACGAATTCGTCCCCGCCATAACGCGAAACTACGTCGGAGCGGCGGCAATTACTCTCCAGAATTTGCCCAACGCGCTGCAGCACCAGGTCGCCTTCCAAGTGCCCGTAGAAATCGTTCACAAACTTGAAACGATCGAGATCCATCAGCACCAAGGCAAACGCACGACCCGCGCGCGTCGAGCGCTTCCATTCGCCCGACAGTGCTTCCATGAAGAAGCGATGCGTTTTGACGCCGGTGAGCCCGTCAGTGATGGCCTGTTCTTGCGCTTTTTGGAACGTATACGCATTGTGAAGCGCACCAGCGATCAAGTCCGCCAAGGTGCGCAGCAGCAGAACTTCCTCTTCCGTGAAATCGACCGCCTTCGACGATTCCACATACAGGATGCCGTGCAGTTGTTCCGCGTAGAAGACCGGCAGGGCGATGGCCGCGACCGAATCAGCCAGCAGCGGCTTGAGCGCTGCATCCGTCGGAGACGACGCGTTGTACACCGCCATTTGACCGCTACGGGCAACGTGACCCGCCAGCCCAGTGCCCAAAGGAATGCGCTGCGCTAACGCTCCGCGTCGCGCACCGCCTTCTGCCTGAATCACCAATTCGCGCGATGAATAGTCCAGAGTGCCGATTCCCACATGATCGTGCGTCAGCCCGGTCTCCAGTTGCTCGGTGATCTTCGCCAGCATCTCGTCTGGATTCAGCGTGGCAATGGCGTTTCGCGAAATCGTGTTCAGCAGCGCCAGATGCCGCGCCTTGGTGCGCTCTTCGTTGAACAATCGCGCGTTCTCAATGGCGATGCTGGCTTCGCTGGCGAGCACGCGCAGCAGCTCAAGATGACCTTCGTCAAAGGCGTGCTCGTGGTCGGAGAAAACCGCCATCGCGCCAATCGCGTGATCGTAAGCCACTAGCGGCACGCAGCAGAAGCAGCCGCGCGAACGAATTGCATCCACGCCGAGTTTCTGTACCTCAGTGGCGAAATTGTCGCGAATCAGGACCGGCTGCCGGGTACGAATCACGTATTCCGTCAGGTGATTGCCCATCGGACGGCTACGCTTGGGCATACGCATCCCATCGATAATCTCGAGATCGAACTGCATCTCGTCGCGAACCGGATCGAGTGACCCGATATAAAAGTTTTCCACGTCGAACAAGCGCCGCAGCTCTTCCCACACCTTGCGCAGCAAATCCTCTTTATTCAGCGTGGAGCTGAGGGCGCGGCCGATCTCGTTGAGCACATGCAGCTCTTCCGACCGCCGCGAAGTCTGCTGCACCAGGTAACTATTCTCCACCGCCATGCCAATCTGATGACCCAGCGCCAGCAACAGCCGTAGCTCCGCCGGAGTAAACCGCCGATTATCGGGCGTCCCTAGCAGCAACACGCCGAAAGCTTGTTCCTTCGCTTGCAGACTGATCACCACGACGCTACGCAGTCCTTGCGCCAGCGCGAGCTGCCGAAAACGCCTGATGCATTCTTCCTTTTCCAGCGCGGCCAGCGACGCATCTCGCAGATCGCGGAAGCCCAACAGCCCACCCAGCCGCGCGACGAGCCCGACCAGGTAATCGTCCAGCCCCTCTTCCTGAGCGACGCGGCAAAATTCGTCATTCAAACCGACAGCGACGACTGACGTTGGTCCCTGCGGATCGCCGTGATGCAAAAACAGCGCACCGGCCGGCAATCGCACCACTCCCAGCACACGATCTAGCGCCTGCGAAAGCATGCGTTGAATTTCTCCGCCCACGAAGCTGGAGGTCGCCAGATTAAGGTTGGACAGCGCCAGCATGTTGCGTTCAATCCGGCGCTTCTCTTCTTCATACGTCGCCATGACCATCAGCATGGCCACCAATGCTGACGGCGCCGCAGCAATCGGTCGCAAGCCGCTATCCGAAGTCACCGACGGATTGTAAAGAAGGAAAAACACACCCAGGCGCAACGCGGCCCATACGAAGAATGAAATCGCGAGCAAACGATCGGCGAGCGTTTCCTGGCGCCGGCTCTCCTGCCAGAATACCGCCGCGACCGCCACAAACAGCAACGCTGAGGGAACCACGACCGCCCCCGGGGCGACCAATGACAGGATGTTCCCGGCCGTTGCCACTGCCAGTATTCCGGCAGCGATCGCGCACCGCACAATCCAGGGTTTCACCTGCGCGTAGAGCTGCGCCCCAAGGAAAAAAAACAATCCCGCCAGACCGAACAGCCAGCGGTTTAAGCCATTCTGCAAAGGGCTGCCTGGAACCCACTGTGCCAACGCTGGGCTAAGGTAATGCAGCGCAAACAGGCTCCAACCGGCCGTCCACAGCAACAAGTACGTCTGGCGCTTCAGACTATAAATGTACGCGAAGAAGCCGGCCACCGAGGAAGTGGCCGCCAGCAGGGCAAACGCGATGAAGCTCTCGTGCGCCAAAGTTAAATCGATTCTCCGTCGAAAAAGCCGACACTAAATCTCTAGGCTATGTGGCACAAATTAAAATGACATAGCAATGTGAGCGGGCGCCGACCCTGAAATCGAGAGATGCTTCGGACGATCTCCCACATCGGCAGCAGACACACTGCTGCTTCAACAAAGTACCTGCGATTATGAAGCACCGATTTTGGGCAGGGAAACGGTACCGGGGTACTGGTGGCTAAAAAGACAGTAGCAAGGGGGAGTACTCATTGAACGCATTCCCACGTCGCGATTTTGGCCGCTTTTTTTGCCTCGGTCCAGGTTGGACAGCAGCGGAAAGCGTTCGCTAAACTAACTGATTCTGCTTCCCAGGAAAGATGCCACCTACGATGACAGATTCAGCCAAATCACCCAACACGTCCGCCGCAGGGGTCCGGGTGCGTTTTGCCCCCTCTCCCACCGGTTATCTGCACGTGGGGGGCGCGCGCACCGCCCTTTTCAACTGGCTGTTTGCCCGCCATCAGCGCGGCGCCATGATTTTGCGCATCGAGGATACCGACGCCGAGCGCAACAAACCGGAACTGGTGCAGGGCATCTTGGACGGTTTGCGCTGGCTGGGCGTGGATTGGGACGAGGGGCCGTTCTACCAGTCTCAGCGACTGGAACTTGTATCGCGCGGCCGCTAAAAAGTGCCTCGACAATGGCAGCGCCTTCCTTTGCTACTGCCCTGCGGAACGCTATGCGGGCGGAGATCACGCTGTAGAGGGCGCCGAAGGTGCACAGGTTCGGCGCATCGTGCGCTGTTCCTGCCGCGATGGCAAGCCATCACACCCCGACCAGAAGCCTGCGGTCCGCTTTAAGGTGCCCGCCGGCAAAACTGTTTTCTTCGACGCCGTTTTCGGCGAGCGCGAATTTCTCAACGATGAGATCGAGGATTTTGTGCTGTTGCGCTCCGCTCGTGGCGAAGAGGAATTTGGCCAGCCAACCTATCAACTAGGCGCAGTGGTCGACGACGTGGACATGCGCATCACCCACGTGATTCGCGGTGCCGATCACATCTCCAACACCCCGAAGCAGGTGTTGCTATACCGCGCCTTGGGCGCGGAGCCTCCCATTTTCGCGCACTTGCCCCTGATCCTGGGACCGGACAAGTCACGCCTCTCCAAGCGTCACGGCGCCACCGACGTCAATATGTACCGCACCGAAGGATTTCTCCCCGAGGCTTTCCGCAATTTCCTGGCATTGCTGGGTTGGGCTCCCGGAGGCGATGCGGAATTCCTGCGCACGAAGGATTTGCTGGAAAAATTCTCGCTCGAAGGCGTGAGCCGCACCAACGGCGTCTTCGATCGCCCCAAGTTGGAGTGGTTCAACACGCAGTATCTGCAAAAATTGCCGATTGAAGATTTGCTGCCCGATGTGGAAAACGAACTCAAGCGCAGCGGCTTGTGGAAGGATGAATGGGCGGTTGGCGCGCCCGGACACGAATGGTTTTCGAAGACAGTGGACTTGCTGCGTCCCCGTATTCGCCTGTTGCCCGATTTTTCTTCCTGGTCGCGTGCTTTCTTCACGGACGACTTCACCATCGACCCGGCGGCCAAGGAAAAGTTCTGGAAGGATCCGAAGGTGCCGGAACTGTTGGCGAAGGCTGCCGATGCTCTGGCCGCGCTACCGGAGTGGAATCACGATGCGTGCGACCACACGTCTCGAGCTGTGGCCGAGGCGGCAGGAGTAAAAGCTGGCCTGCTGATCAACGCGATTCGTGTGGCGATCGTGGGACAAGCCGTAGCGCCGCCGCTTTTCGATACCATGGTCGTGCTAGGTCAGGATCGCGTCGTGAACCGCCTGCGTCAGGCGACCACCGCCGTGTAGCAGTTCCTTACCCGTCGATTGCGTTTCGTCGCGAGAGGGCGTTTTTGCCGCTCAGTTGCTGGCGCCGGAACCCGACATTCCTTGCACCTTTAATTTACCGTCTGCCGCATCCGTCAACGCCACAAACGCGGGATCCTGTTTCAGTGACGCGAATACCGCATCCACTCGCGCTTCCATCATTTCTTTGCTGCGCACCGCCTCATAGCGTTCGTACTGGAAGAAATGGCGCTTCAGCAACGCCAACGCCTTTTCCTTCTGTCCGGCCTGCGCATACACGGCCGCCAGATTGTAAGAGGCCGGTAACAGCGCTTCATTTTCGCGAGCGATTTTCAGCGCTTCCTCGCCATGTCCGTTTCCGGCCATGAAAGCCGCCGCGAAAACCAAGTTGTACGGATCGTTTGGATCCAGCCCCAGAGCTTTCTTCACGTAGTAATCCGCCTTAGCGGCATCGCCTTCCGAATTCCAGTACACCGACAAATTTCGATACGCCAGCGCAAGCGGGTAGGTCGCGACGGACTGCTCCATCAACGCCAGCCCCTTCTTGAATTCCCCTTCATGAATGGTCATTTTGCCCAGTCCGTGTAGCGCCACGGCTCGCGACATCGGATCTGATTGCATGGCCAGAATCGCGTCAAAGGTCTCACGCGCCTTGTCCCATTCTCCGGTGTGATGACGATACAGCTCTCCCAGATAACGCATGGGCACCGGGTCAGCGGGATCCATTCGATGCGCTTGGGAATAAAGCCGCTCGGCTTCCACGTACTTGGCGCCGTTCTCCGCTTGCAATCCGTCGCGCAGCACACGTTCAATCTTCGCGCCGCGTCCGTGGTCCATAATCGGCCCGTCTAAAATCTCGGTGACGTCGCTGACCCCGAGCTTCTTCAGTGCTTTCGCGGCATCTTTAGCCTTGCCTGGAAAAAGGCATTTCTGCTCCACCACGGTGCGGTATTCCTGAATGGCCGCCTGGTTATCGCCGCCCTTCGCCTTATTCTTGGCGTCCTCCAGCCTTTCCTTCACCGCGCTTTCCCGCTTCTTGACTTCGCTCTCCAGCAGCTTTTCTACTTGTTCCACTTTCAGGTAGCCATCTTTGTTTTCAGCCTTGGCTACAAGATTGCCGTTTGGTTCGGCAAGTACCGCCACCGGCAATTTGTCGCCGGCCACCAATTTCGTTCCTTCGGGAGTGCTGGCATCCGACACCAGCAGGTTCACGCATTGCGTCGCATACATCGATAAGGTCCGGGAATACAGCAAGCTGGATTTTTGGAATTCCGGCACGGAAGAGGGAAACCAGTAAAGCAAAAGACCTTCGTGGATGGGCGCATCATCCGGCTTGGTTACACGCCAGGGCACGCGATAGACCTGCTGCGTCGGCATTGCGCCGCCCGAGGACATTCCGCCCATTCCGCCGCCACCTCCACCGCCGCAGGTGGCCCAGCTTTGCGGCACGGTCGTGAATAACAACAGTACTGACAGAAGAAGTGCGAGTGGGCGAGACAGGCTGGGTTTCATGATCTGTAGTATAGGAATGCACGCGAAGCCGGAACAAGCTCCCAATTGTCACAAGAATGTCGCGCCAGGACCTGTAGCTCACCCCTTCAGGGGTGAGGCCTTTGCGACCGCGTGACGAGATGTATCCGTATCGTTCGTGAATGCTCAGACGGCAAAAAGCAGCTATTTCTGCTTCGATTTCGGATCGCTACTCTTCTTCTTATCGTCGTCGTCCCCGCCCAACTTCTTCTCAATCTTTGTATGTAGTACAGTGAGCGCGAATGTTGGCGAATCGCGCTTACCGGTTATCGAAATGGGAAGCACCGCGCCGGCACCATTCTTGGCATAGAACGGATCAATCGCTTTGAGGAAGAAAGATTTAGCGCCAGTTACCGTCTGCGAAAGCTTGGCCTTCATGCGCAGCTGTCCATTAAAATCCAGGTCTTCACCGCGAAGATTGTAAGTGCCGTTTAGCAAAATGGTGGCTCCGGGCACCCCGAAGCTAAGATTCGTGAACGTGATCACGCTCTTGTTCAGCCGGAAGTGTCCGCGCAAATCGGTAACCGAGCTTCCTGCTTCCTCGTCTTTCGGTTTCCCTTCAGCATGGCGGCTGAACGACTCCAGCTTCTCCCGCACTTCATCGCTGGCCCATCGGCCGTCGATGACATCAAACTCGCCATCAAGCTGCAGTTTGTCCAGCACCTTCACGGGCCCGGGAGGTTGCAAAAACTTGGTCCGAAGATTCAGCACTCCGGTCATAAACGGTTTGTCGTTCTTGGTTGCCAACGCGAGGATATCCTCGAGACGCGCCTTTTGTGACACCACATTTAGCTGGATGTAGTGGCCGTCTTTCTCTTTCGCTTTTACAACGCTACCGTTCGCCACAATCAGCGACTTCACCAGCGTCGCTCGCACCGGGTGCAGGTATGTGTCGCCATCCGTGCCGTTCACCGTCGCCGAATATTCCGTGTGCAGCGGCACCGGTTTGCCGACCTTATCGAGAGAAAAATCCGGCGTCTCAGTCTCGCCTTCCACTTGAATCTCATTCAGCTGCCCAGTGTATTTCCCTGTGGATGACAGGATTCCCGCGATCCCGGGAAATGGACCGAGGTCCGCATTCGTGAATTGGTACATCCCGGAAACAGGCGTATCCCCGGGTTCGTCGGCGTCCCAAGGTCCGAATTGCCCCCTGGTAGCAATTTCGCCCACGGGTTTCGCGTTCGTCAGGTTCCCGTGAAAGTCGAATGGCTTCTCTACTCCAACAGACTTCAGAACAAGATCGTGGATATCAAAATCCAGTGGCTCCTTCCCTTGTTTTTTTGGGATCATGATTAAATCCGTGTCGTTGATCACGATCTCATCGATAATCACCCTCGGTACGTTCGCTTTTTTCTCCTCCGGCGGCTTGGGCTTTTTTTCTCCGCGCGGCGGAATGGTGATCACCATGTTCTCCACGTATACGCCGGCAATGTGACGCGGTGCCCGTAAAATCCCCAGCACGCCGAGATTGAAGGAAAATCTTTGCAGCCGGAACATAGGCGGCAGATCGCTGCGGTTGTGGTAACGCAAGGACAGCCCCTGACCGGTCACATTCATCTCGGGGAACAGGTCCACATGCAGGCTTTCGAGTTCCACATCGCTGTTGAAGCGCCGCTGCAACTCGCTCACTACCCACGCGCGCGTGCGGTCATCCATATCACGCATCTTCAGCGAGACGAACAGGATGAGCCCGGCAAGTATGCCGGCGGAAATGCCGAGAACGTACGGCCACTTGCGCCGCCGTTGAGTCGATACCAAGAAATGCTCCTCTGAGACCTGTAGGTACTTCGTTGGATGTGGGTACGCGGCCTTAGTGCTGCGAAGGAAATAATTCCGGGTGACTCGCACGCGAACTCGCTGAGTTGGCGGCAAGGTTGATAGTCGCATCCACAGGTAGGGTGACCGGTGGCAGACACGCATCCGTACTACATGCCTGATAACGCAGCTTCAGCGGAATGTGTTGCGCTCCCAGCGGAGCGTCCGGAAGAGCGGTCAGCATCATTCGAATCACCGCCTTGTCTTCGTACACATTCAGCGGCGTCTTCGAAAACGTGAACTTCCGCAGTTCACCTTTCGGATATGTGATGTCACCGATTTTGAATCCGGCGGGAACCTCCGCGCGAAGATCGGTGGGAATCAGATATTCCGCCGAAGGCTGCCGTGCATTGATGTGGAATCCATCCCGAATCTTCAGGACCACTGCAAGCTGAAACGAACTTCCGCGTCCGATCGGCTCCAAAGACGAAAAGGCACTGGTCGCCACTACATCGCGGCCCGAAGGCATCTGCGCCGGCGCCGATGGCAGAGCTGAAAGAATAATTGCCGCTAGCATACTAACTAGAATCGCCCCAGCGACCTTCATACCTTCACCTGCGTGCCTAACTGTTGCGAGACCACTCGGCTCATCACACCAAACAGATCCTCGCCGGTCTTTCCGTGCACAAACGCGTTCTTCGCGTCCGACCAGCCCAGCTTGAAACTCGTCGAAAGCGCTGAAATCCAAATCTCGCGGACCGGTGTGTTCGGCGAAACCACAAATTTCGCCTCTTCCGGCTCTTCGAATATCACTTCCAGCTTGCCGCTCTCGCCTTCCACGTCGAATCCATGCTCATCGCCGAGCACCAGCAATCGGCTTTTGAGCTCCTCAAATGCTGTGTCCGCTTTTTTCTGGAAATCTTTTTCGTCCAGCATGAGTTCAGGGTATCAGAGCTGCGCTTCGATCAGCTTCGAGATCTCATCTTCGCTGATGATCCCGGTAATTCGCTTGATCTGTTTTCCGTCTTTACCTATCAACACGCTCGTCGGATATCCGAACAGGCCGCCGAACTTGTCCGCGGCCGCATCGTTCCCGATCACAATCGGATAGTTCATTTGCGCCTTGTCGCCACCGCTGACTTCAAAGCGCTCCTTCTGCACAAATGGCGCGACCACGCTGCGCCCTTCATCGTCCATGGCGATTCCCAGTACCGTGAATCCCTTTGCGCCATACTTCTGCTGCATCTCGATCAACCACGGAATCTCCACCCGGCACGGTTCGCACCAGGTGGCCCAGAAATTCACCAGCACTACCTTGCCTTTTAGTTGGGCCAGGCTGACGTCTTTCCCATCCAGATCTTTCAAGGTAATTTCGGGCGCCACGATTCCGCCGGCGTCTTTCTTGCTGGCCTTCATGGACGCGCTGCTGGTCGAGAGCCGCGTAGCCTTGTCCGCATAGTGCGCGCCAATTACGATGGCCGCGAGAGCCGCGATCACAATCAAAGCTGTTTTCATAATCCAGTCCTCAAGCCGCCTTACCGATTAGAAATATCTCAACTTCGATGTTCCCAAGAAAGACAGATGTGCGCAATAGAGCCCGGGCTACTTGCCGCCAGTCAGCGAGCGCTCCAGCCACAGAACCATGCCATTCAAAAAACTAAGCTTGCCGACCAGCCACGTCAGCCGGTTCACAAACACGAGCCCCCCGACAAACAACAACAGCGCGCCGCTGAACAATTCAACGGCGTGCAAATACTTTCGGAAGCGCTGGTAAAACTGAAGAAATTGCCCGATTCCCACCGCAGTGAGCAAAAAAGGGACCGCCAGGCCCGCCGAATACGCCGCCAGCAGTAGCACTCCGCGCGATATCGTGTCGCTCGCCGCAGCTAAAGCCAGTACCGTCGCCAGTATCGGACCAATGCACGGCGTCCATCCGAACGCGAATGCAAAGCCCAGCAGAAATCCGCTCCAGATTCCCGGCTGCGTGCTCGTGCTGCGCAAATGCACGTCGCGATTCAGCCATCGCGCCATCGCCGGCCCGGCAAATCCAATCACCGACAGCGAAAAGAAATGCACCGCGCCCATTCCCGCCACCAGCGGCCCGCCATGCACCAGCGCAATCACGCCAAGCAGCGCCAGCACTCCGCCCACGATCAGTCCCGCTCGCACCGTCAGCTTGATCAGCAGCCCAACCAGGTGTAACCCGAACAGCAGAATGAGTGCGCCCGCAATCGGTGCAAGCAGCGACCTGTTCTGCCGCAGAAACGTGCCCACCGCGCTCGCCGAAGCGCCAAACGTGATGAACACCGCCGAGAATCCCGCCACGAACGCGAGCGCTGAAGCAAACAATCCGCCGCGCGGCTGCTGCCCCGCACGCAACTGCTCCATCCCGATTCCCGAAAGCATCGAGATGTAACCCGGCACAAGCGGCAGCACACATGGCGACAAAAACGACACCAGCCCGGCTAGAAACGCTGCTGCTAACGAAACATCGGTCATTTGCTCTCAATCCTCAACTGTGTCGCAATCGCTCGATCGCATACCTAGACATGCCAGAGAAGTCGTCTATGCGCGGGACATTATTCTCCCACAGTTCGCCGACGCATCCTCATCTGCCAAATGCACAAGAATTGCATCGCGCTTGCCCGCAAATTGCCGCCAACTTTTGACGTAAAGTTGACCTCTCAAGCAGCCGAATTATTCCTGCTCGGCCGCAAACATCCGCAGCCCGCTAACGTAAGAACGGCTGCCGCAGCAATAAGTAAGCGGATCATCGTCCGCTCAATTTACTGAGCTTTTTAGGCCAATCCGGTTCGCCTCTCAATAACGCTCTGCGCCGCCAGCATGGGACATTACGCAAGCGAAACCCCGACAGTTGAAGGCTTTGCCCGTCTCGCCCCACGGAAAGTACACCACGCCCTCCCAGTAACTGACTGCAACGGCGAGGCTTAGGTCGAACGCCTATGGCCAAGCCCTTGCATTATCGGAAGCATGCGTTGCGCCCTGCCGTTCCCGAGCATCCACTGGACGCCTAACAAAGTGACCGCCCTCCGCGTGGGCATAGGTTTCGCTGCGGTGAGCCTTTTCGGCCGCGGCCCCTGGCCCAACCTCATCGCCGTAGCACTTACCGTTACCTGCATCGCGCTCGACGCTCTCGACGGCCACATCGCGCGCCGCAAAAATCTCGCCTCCCCTTTCGGCGCACAAATCGACATTCTCGGCGATCGCATGATCGAAAACGTCTACTTCACCTACTTCGCGGTTGCCGGCATGGTCTCGCTCTGGCTCCCCGTCCTGTTCTTCGCGCGCGGCGCCGCCACAGATTTTCTTCGCGGTCTTGCCATGCGCGCCGGACACTCCGGCTGGGGCGCCAGCGCGATGCTGCAAGCTTCATGGACCCGCGCTCTGGTTGGTTCTCAATGGAGCCGCGGCCTTTACGCGGCGATGAAATGCCTCTGCTTCTGTTATCTCGGACTCGAGCTGGCATTGACCAGCGGTCCGGTTGCTCTCATCGGTGAACTGACCTCCGACTCCCAAGCGATCATCCGCATCGGCGGGAATGTGCTCACCTGGGCCACCGCAACCTTTTGCATGGTTCGCGGCATACCGGTGCTACTCGAAGGCTGGCGATACGTACCCGCCACCGCGAGCGCAAACCGCGGTGCCAAACTTATCGTGCGAGGCGCCGCATGATCACCACTGCCGCCATCTCGCTGCCCACTCTGTCAACAAACGCGCCGCGAATCGCTGCCTTCTTCGATATCGACGGCACTCTGCTCGCCGGGCCATCGCTCGAGCGTCAGTTTTTCGCCGATCTCAGAAATTGCCGCGGTATCCCGACAAGAAATTATTTCCTGTGGCTCGCGCACTCTTTCCGCCTTGCGTCCCGCGGAATTCAAACCGTTCTACACGCCAACAAAATGTATCTCCGCGGCATCCCGACGCTGAGTAGCACAGTCACTCCTGTAAATTTTGCGGAACGAAGGGCCTATGCCGCTGCGAACTCGGCCAGTTCGGGATCCAGCGCTTCATTCGAATTCCCGTTTTTCCCTGCTGCTCTCGACCAGGCCGCCTGGCACGCCGCCGCTAACCACGCGATCATCCTTGTCAGCGGTACTCTCGCGCCGCTCGCACATCGAGTAGCGCTTGCCTTGACGATGCGCCTCGTCGCTCGAAACCTCGTCGCCCGAGTCGGCGTCTGCGCTACGAACCTCGAAGAA
Organism: uncultured Acidobacteriota bacterium; assembly: GCA_963788725.1. GTDB lineage: Bacteria > Acidobacteriota > Terriglobia > Acidiferrales > UBA7541 > Acidiferrum. The sequence continues at coordinate 559,369 of CAWBHT010000004.1, forward strand.
ATCAACCGTCGTTGGACCGGCCGCCTCACTGGGGACGCCATGTTCGGCCAAACCAAAGCCCGCGCAGTGCGCCAAGTCGCCGCCGCACACAATCTCGACCTGCACCGCTGCTACGCCTACGGTGACACTTTCAACGATCGCTGGATGCTGGATGCTGTCGGGCGCCCGGCTGCGGTGAACCCCTCACAAGATTTGGAGCGAGTTGCCCGCCTCAACGACTGGCCCGTGCTGCGCTGGCAACCTCAAGCGCAAGCACAACAAGCGCGAAAGAAGGCGACGGAAGCGTCCTGCACACCGCATCAGTCCGTCGCCTCGCGCGCAACAAAAACCCGCGCTGCAACGGAGACATTGGTATGAAAGGCCGCTCGATCGATAACAAATATCACTCCAATGAAGCAGCTCTCCCGTGGCATGCGCGCGTCCCTGCCGCTGAGCGCGCCATCCCCGCATCGCTCTCGGACTCAAGCTGGTACAGTCTTGCTCTCGCCTCGCAACGCGCTTGGGAATTAACTCTCGACGCATGCGGAGCATTCGAATGGATTGCCATTTTCTACCTGGCCGTCTCCAGCATTCTGATCGCGTCCTTCGCCGAAAACGTCGCTCACCCGCTGCGTCTGATCGCTCTGCAGGCTATCGTGGCTATTATCGTCCTTTCGCTCTGTCGCTTCGAAGCTCGCATCTGCGCCATGAACAGCTCCGCCTCACCGCTCGTTCAAAAATTCTGGCACTTCTGGCGTCACTGGTATCCGCATCTCTTTTTTCTATTCTGCTTCGAAGAACTCGCGCATCTCGTCCACGTCATCACTCCCGGATGGCAAGACGCCAAACTCATCGCCGCCGATTTATGGCTGACGGGCGTGCACCCAACCGTATGGCTCGAACAATTCGCCACGCCCGCGCGCAACGAGTTCATGCAGTTCGCCTACATCACCTACTTCACATACCTTCTGGTTGTTGGCAGCGTGCTCTACTATCGCAAAGACTGGCGCGCCTATTGGTCGGTGATGACCTATTCCGCAGTGGCCTACGCGATCGGCTACCTGATCGCCATTTCTTTCCCCATTGAAAGCCCGTGGTTCTCCATGGCCGGGTCCTGGCACGCGGAACTTAGCGGCGGTCCCTTCACCTCGCTGATCAATTTCATCGAGCACTATGGTCGCGTTCGCGGCGCCGCATTTCCGTCCGAACACGTCGCTGGCTCGTTCGCCGCCCTGTGGGGCGCGTGGCGTCATCGTCGCTGGCTGTTCTGGACCATGCTGCCGCTCGTTCTCTGCATGTGCGTCTCGACCGTTTACGGTCGATATCACTATGTCGTGGATGTTTTCGGCGGCATGATCACCGGCACGCTAGGCTACGTAATCGGCAAATGGCTGATGCGCAAGCCCCGCGCCATCGCGCAACATATCTGACAGCACTTCAGCGCGACTATAGAGAGCTTGGAAACTCGGTTCCGCACTAAGGCACGCCGAAAAACTGTCATCCCGACCGCAGCAGGCCGCTTTTCCTGCGCTCGCTTTCTTAGCGCGGCCTGCGAAGTGGACGGACCGCGGCATGATCTAAACCGTATACAAGTCGCTGAGAGCTCCTTGTGCCCGATCCCACGTTCTCCCGACATTCATCTTCACTAAAAAATCCTCTCCTGATGCCGCAAATTCCCAAACGTCCCGATGTTCGCAATAATAAACGCCACGCGAAACTGATTGTCCGTACGCACCTGCCCCAGCGCGATCCGCCGGTACTCGAGCGCCAGTCCGCAGCAGCTTCCGTTGTAACTGATCTGCACTAGTTGGTTCTGCAGCGAATCGTTGGTCAGGTCGTAGCTGATTCCAGTCGTGAAGTTGAATCCCTTACGCGTCTCCGCGCCGTATCCGACTAAAGTGCGAATCTGGTTTGACTTTGGCTGCAAAACCAATGGATTAGCATCCAGGCGAAAGTCCGCAACCGTAAAGAAAAATTCCTTGTAAGGTTTGATCTTCGCCAGCGTCCCGATAGTCGTCAGTTGCCCGGCGGAACCTCGTTGCGTGTCGTACTCCAGGATCTGCTCGAAATCCAGCGGGCCGCCTGGCGTCACTTTGAAATCGCTGATCAGCGGCGACCAGTTTCGCGGACCATCCGCAAACGCGAATGGCGAAATCTCATCGAGCGTTTGAAATACGTTGCGTACTCCCGGGACCAGCGCTCCACCGAATGTCGGATCGAAAAAATGCTTCTGGCTTAGGCGCCAGGATATTAATTCCTGCGGCTGATCGTCGCCTTCTTTTACCCACAGCCGCTGCGTGATTCCGTAAGAAATCTCGTTCGTGTCTGTCAGCGTGGAATCGGCGTCAAAGCGGATCAGCCGCGGGAAATTGTTGATTCCCGTAACCACCCGATACCGCGCTTCCGGCTCGATGGTGTGCTTGAATTTACGCCGCGAATCTGCTTTGTGGAAAATTCGTTCGAACGTCGGCAACCGGAAATCCAGCGTGAATTCTCCATCATTTCGCACGATCGATCGTCCGCTCAGCACCGGCGTACCGGTGGCGCTTGTTCCCGGCACCAGTGAATCGCCATAGAACGCCGTGCGAAACGCCGCCGAGGAAGTCACGTTCAGCCACGGTCCGAAACGAATCGGCACCGTGACCACCGGTGCGAATTCCGATCGGCCCACCGCCGCTGGCGTATCGATCACTCCATCGCTGCGATGTACTGCCCCAGCGAACGCTTCGAACCCGAAATACACCGGCAAATCCCGCCAGGGTGCGCGTTCGACGGACCCGATTCGTCCCTCCGGCGCATTTCGCAACGACACGCTGGTTTGCGGATTGATTGTCAGAAAGCTTTTGTCATTGAGCGCCGCCACATTCAAGCTGAACCCGTCAAAGTTGCGCGTCACGAAAATCGAGCTGCGCACTTCCGAGTTGATCGCTTCCCCAAACGTATCGGCAAAGGCCAGACGGAACGTCAGTGACGACAGCTCATTCACATCGGCAACAAATCGCCAATTATCTTTCAGCAGCGATTGCACACCGAAGCGTTGTTCGTGACCGCCCTGCGATACACGCTCAACCGTCTGTGTCGGCAGTCCCACATTGACCACCGTGGGAACTCCGCGATCCACCACTCCAAAATAGCTGTACCGGATGCTTGTGTTCTCCCATGGCTTGGCGCGAAATTCCGCGCGCTCTGCGCTGCCTCGCCGGCTCAACAACTCCGCTCCCACTGTGGTGTCCATCCACGGACGCGGTGCCCAATAGAATGCGTCGCCGAACACGAAACCTTTGCTGGTGCTATTGCCCACGTTCGGAATCAGGAATCCCGACTCCCTTACACGCGGGCCTGCTGGTGCGGTCGCATACGGTAGCCAGATCAGCGGCACGCGGAACAAGCGGAAGTTGGCGTTCACCAGTGCCAGTGTCTTCCCGATTTGCACCCGGGCTCGCGGCGCAAAAAATTGCCAGCGCGGATGTTCCGGATCGCAGACCGTGATCCACGCATCGTTGATGACGTAAAGGTTTTCTCCGAATTTTTCTACCGACCGCGCTTCGAACGAGAGCGGATTTTCCGTAATCAACACCGCGGGATTGGCGCGGCGCTCTATCTTGATCGTCCCCCGCACCTTTACGAATGTTCCACGTCCGGTGCTCACGTTGTAGTGCGCTTCCTCGGCCTCCAGGTGCTGATTCTCGTAGTCGAATTGCACGTGGCCGCGAGCTAAGCCCTCATTGGTCTGATCGTTGTACTCCACATGATCCGCGCGTAGACGTTCGTTCCCGTAGCGTAAGTCCACGTCTCCCTCTGCGCTAGTGACGCTTCCGGAGTGGCTTTGCGGACCACTGGACGACAACTCAGCAACGCCGCCTTTTCTGCTTCTTTTCGGTACTTGTTGAGCTACCAGAAAGGAGCCGTCGGCAAAACTAAAAATCAATGCGATCAGGAACAGAATTGACCGCAACGCGCAACGATTTGCACTTCTGTAATGAAGATTTTCGCTGACCATGCAATCTGTAAAAGCAGATTGGATAGCCTAGCATGGTTCCCGGGATGTCTCGCCCGTCCCGGCTTTTGTTTGTTGGGGAAAAATCCAACACATTGCAGAGATGAGGAGCAATCTTTATCAGCGGGCCGCTTATGTAGGGCCGCTTTCCGAAGCGGGCGTTCTTCCACTCATCCGCCAGGCATCGACGGTGCGTCTATGCGTCCTACTTGGTCGCCGCCTGCGGGTGTTCCGCTGCGCCCTGCACCTGCTCCGCCTTCTGTGCCTTCGCCCGCATCACTTTGTACCATTCGAACGTCCGGCGCAGCCCTTCCTCGAAATCGACCCGCGGATCGTACCCCAGCACCTCACGCGCCTGCGTGATGTCCGCTTGCGAGTCGCGAATATCTCCCTCGCGTGGCGGTTCGTGCTTTACCTCCAGCGTATTTCCGGAAATCTTCGCCAGCACCTCGGTGACCTCGTTCAGCGAAACTCGCCCACCTACTCCCACGTTGAAAACTTTTCCCGAAGCATTCGGCGCTTCGAAGGCCACCAGATTCGCCTGCACCGCATTTTCCACATAGGTGAAATCGCGCGTTTGCTCGCCGTCACCGAAAATCAGGGGCTTTCCGCTGTCGAGATATGCTGTGCAGAACTTCGCCAAAACGCCAGAGTACGGGGAGTCGGGATCCTGCCGCGGTCCGAACACATTGAAGTATCGCAGCGCGACGTTCTCCAAGCCGTAGCAGCGCCCGAAAACCTGCAGGTACAACTCGCCGACAAACTTTGTGATGCCATAGGGCGATATAGGCATCGGCCGCATGGTCTCGACCTTTGGCAACGTCGGTGTCTCGCCGTAAGCCGATGACGACGCCGCGAAGACCACGCGCTTCACCTTGGCATCCCGCGCCGCCACTAAAACGTTCAGCGTGCCATCGATATTGATGCGGTTCGACTCGATGGGATCCTTTACCGAACGCGGCACTGACGTGCGCGCCGCCAGATGCAGCACGTACTCCGCCTCGTGCATTGCCTTACGCACGGCTTCGATGTCGGTGATGCTGCCCTTGATGAAGGTAATCTTATTGCGGACTTCAGCCAGGTTTTCTTCTTTGCCCGCCGATAAATCGTCCAGCACCACCACGCTATGCCCGCGCTTGACGAGTTCATCTACCGTGTTCGAGCCGATAAAGCCCGCGCCGCCAGTCACCACGTAACGCATGCGCTGCTTCCTCCCTTAGTTGTGCTCGGCCGCTTCGCGACCGCCACTTTGTGGCCGGCGACTCAATTTCCGCCGTCGATACAAGCGAGCTGCTGCGGAATGACGGACATCCATTGTAGTACGCTCAATGATTGCTGTTCGGCGGCATTCCTCGTTGCTTCATCTCTGCCGCGCTAAATCGTATTGTACGATGGAAGCTTACGGGGCAACCCTTTGTTTCTCTCGCGAGTCGCAAAAGAAATATGAGTTTACGTGTAAATGTGGGTTTTGCCGCAGTAGCCACCCTGGCGCTCGCTGGCGGCGCCTACTACTGGCTGCACGGCCGCCCGAACCAGCCGCCCACGGCCATCGCCTCTGAAACCCCAAGAACGATTACCCGGCCAGCAGCGACAGAAAGCAGCAGCGCGCCTCCTGCTCAACCAGAAGTCACCGCCAAAGCACAACCCGAGCCTTCGCTTGCGGCCGCGGCCAAAAAAGATCCGGCCACGACTTCAGTCTTGCCCTTGCGGCCCGGCGAAATCCTGGACTTCACCGCTGACGTGGCGAAAGTTTCCAGTGTCGCCACCCTGCGCTTGCAAACCGCCGAGAAGCGCAATTTTCAGGGCAAGAGCGCTTGGCATCTGCAGGCGTTTGCCCATACTCAGAACCCTTTGCGCATGGTTTTCCAGTTGGACGATCAATTCGATTCCTACAGTGACGCCAGCAACCTGGCTAGCCTGCAATATGAGCTGCACCTTAATGAGCGCGGCCAAAAAGTCGATTCGATTCAGCGAATGACCACTACCGGCCACGAGCCCGCCTCCCGCAACGCCAGTCAGACGATCGTTCTTCCCGGAACGCGCGATCCTCTGGGCATGATGCAGTACCTGCGGGCCGTCGATTGGTCCAAGACCTCGCAAGTGCACGGTCCGGTCTACGACGGCCACAAGCTCTACGACGTCCGCGCCAGCCTCGCAGGAACCTCCCAGAACGTCACCGTTCCCGCCGGAGATTTCAGCACCACGAAAATCGACCTCCGCGTCTTCGCCGACGGCGCCGAAATGCAAGACGCTCGCTTCTCGCTCTACCTCGCTGGTGACGCCACCCGAACTCCAGTCCTGCTCGAAGCCATCCTCCCCTGGACCACCGCCCGCGTCGGCCTAAAATCAAAGCAATAGCAGGGGCGAGTTAGTAACAACGAGGTCGAGCGGCTGTTCCGAACAACATGGCCACGAGAGATCAGGGCGATGTAGTAACCTCCTTAGAATCAACACTTATATAACTGCTGAAACTAAGGGACTTTATTTCTTTTAGAATGAGTGAATTATGCGAAATTGGAGATCTTTTGGCTTCGCTTATCGCACTATTCATAAAAGCGAAAGGGCAGCCCTTGCGGACCGCCCTTCGGAAGAACTCATCGAGAATACTTGCTAAAGCGTCAGCAGAGCACGATCTTATCGCGATGCCGAACAACGCGGCGCGTGGCGTTACGTGTATCTACCACCAGCTTCGCTGCGTCCACAATCGCTGCATAGTCGTAGCTTGAGTGATCCGTGGCGATCACCACGCCATCGTAACTGCCGATCGTCTGGGCATTCAGAGGTACCGACTTCATGTTCTCGTAGTTGTAGTGCCGCATCTTGTGCAATTGCGGGAAGTACGGATCGTTATAGTCCAATTCCGCGCCGCGTTGCTGCAACAGCTGCATGATCTTTAGCGTGGGCGATTCGCGCAGGTCATCCACATCTTTCTTGTAAGCCACGCCAAGAACCAGAATCTTCGACCCGTTGATGCTCTTCTTCCGATCGTTCAGCGCCTTCGCCACCGCTTCGATGACGTGATACGGCATCGCGGTGTTCACTTCGCCGGCTAGCTCGATGAAGCGCGTCGCGAAATCGTACTCGCGCGCCTTCCAGGATAGATAGAAAGGATCAACCGGAATGCAATGGCCTCCAAGTCCGGGGCCAGGGTAAAACGGCATAAAGCCGAACGGCTTGGTCGCCGCCGCGTCGATTACTTCCCAAATGTCCACGCCCATGCGCAAGCTGAGCATCTTCAACTCGTTCACCAGCGCGATGTTTACACAACGGAAGATGTTCTCAAGCAGCTTGGCCATTTCCGCCGCGCGCGTGGAACTTACGGGCACAACCTTCGAGACGATCGGTGTATAAATCGCTTGCGCCGCTCGTCCGCTCGGGGGATTCACGCCGCCGACAACCTTGGGGATCTGCGCCAAGCCAAACTGCTTGTTGCCGGGATCTTCGCGCTCTGGGGAAAATGCCAAGAAGAAGTCGCATGGCACGTTCTCGGCATCAGGTCCTGCAGCAATCGGACACTTCAACCCGCTTTTTTCCAGGATCGGCAGCACCAATTCCTCAGTCGTGCCCGGATAGGTCGTGGATTCCAGCACCACCAGCTGCCCCTTCTGCAGGTGCGGCTGAATCATGATCGCGGTGTTCTCCACGTAGCTCAGATCCGGCTCCCGCCGCTCATCCAGGGGCGTAGGAACGCAGATGATGATGGCGTCGGCATCCTTGAGCCGGGTAGCATCGGTAGTGGCACCGAAATGCTTGCTGTTCACAAACTGCTGAATCTTATTTTGCGGGATGTGTTCGATGTACGACTTGCCGGCGTTCAGCATCTCGACTTTTTTAGGATCGGTGTCGAAGCCCGTCACCTTGTGGCCGGCTTCGGCGAACCGGAGGCCCAGCGGCAGGCCTACGTATCCACAGCCGATAATGGCAACCTTTAGTTGGCTGCCTTTGAAGAACTCGGGTTTCCGGTCGCTTGGCATGACTTGCTTCGCACTCCTCGATTTTTTTTGGGAATACCACAGGCGTCAGGGCCGTGGACGCCGGGACCCTTAATAGTAGCAGGCCCTAACCGGGGTGCAATCAACCGCCAGCAGTGAGTTTCCACGTTGTGCGCGGTTATTAACGGGACAAAGCGCCAATGCGTTAAAGTAAGCCTTATGGTGGATATTCATTGCCATATCTTGCCGGGGCTGGACGACGGCGCCAAGGACATGCAAACGTCTCTGTCGATGGCCCAGGCCGCCATCGAGGAAGGCGTGACGCACATTGTGGGCACCCCCCACGCCAGCAGTGAATATACATTTAACTATCCACGCGTGAGGCAATTGCATGAGCAACTCCAGCGACTGGTCGGCGACCGGCTGCTACTGGCCACGGGCTGCGACTTCCACGTGAACCTGGAAAATATAGACGCTCTGCGCTTGGACGCTCCGCCCTTCTGCATCAACCAGAAGAACTACCTGCTCGTGGAATTCAGCGAGTACTCGATTTCGCCAAACATGAACCATACGCTGCACGATTTGCAGCTGATGGGCCTTCGCCCAATCATTACCCATCCCGAGCGCAATCCTATCTTGCAGGGGCAGCCCAGCCGCCTGGCTGCGTGGATGCAGATCGGGTGCTTCGGGCAAGTAACCGCGGGGTCTTTAACCGGCGCGTTTGGCCCAAAATGCCGGGAAGATGCTTTGCGATGGATTGGCGAGGGGCTGATTCACTTTGTGGCCAGCGATGCTCATAATATGTCCTGGCGTCCGCTTACTCTGCTGCCGGCCTTTGAAGTGGTGCGAGAAAGCTTCGGCGAGGAAACCGCCACGGCGCTATTCGTCGACAATCCGCTCGCCGCATTTGACGGACGTGAACTGCCGTACGTGCCGGAGATTGCGTTGGAAGAAAAACAGCCAAAGAAAAAGAAATTTTTGTTTTTCTGAATCGGCCCGCAGCACTGTAACGAAGAACGAACCGGTCCCCTACCTCAGCCGGTGTCCGAGTAGCTCATCTTCGATTTTCGCTCCGGCTGTTCGTGCAAGATCGCGTTACCGAGCTGGCTTCAACGGCAGTCCGGCGAAGGCATTGAGCAAGCCGAGCACTTCGCGAACTACATCGAGGGCGTCGTGGGTATTGCGCCACCAATGCGCCGCATCGAACTGATCCGTGCTAGCTCCGCGCACGATGGCACGGGTATGCCCTAGGCTGAGTTGGCGCCATAGCTGGCCTACGCGGCGGGTATGAACTTTGCTGGTCACGATAATGACGCTCGCCGCGTTTTGCCGAACGGCTTCAGCTGCGATCGCTCGCACTTCGTCGGCGGTGTTGTTGATGCGCGGATCGAGAACATGAATCGCGCTCGCCGGCACGCCCTCATACTGCAGCACGCGGTTGTTGAAGTAGTCTTCGCCCGAATTCGGGATGCCCATGGGATCGAGCGATTCAGCGGGTTGTACTGGGCGAGTTAGCCATATTTGTGGCGCGTAGCCTGCCCGAAAAAGCCGGACGGCCTCGAGCGCGCGCTGCGGCATGCCGCCACTCAACACCACGATGGCCTCAGATTTTTCGAGAGTGTTTTCGGTCACCAACCAACGTCCCACGCCAAAGAAAGTTATGGCCATCGCAACAATCAAAACTACAACGACAGTCACAAAAATGAGTGCGCGTCGCGTGGGTATGCGGTTGCGGGAGTCAGAGTTTGGAGTATCGGCCATCAGTTTCTTCGGATCACGTTCTTAAGAGTACGGCATTAAAAAGCCCGGCAATCGCCGCACTCCACGCCGAGAATCGGTAAACGTTGCGATTCTCAGTTTGTTCAGCGCCGGTTACGCCGAACACTGGATACGAAAGAACGCGCATCGTATCTCCCACTTTGCGCCGTGGTCAATCGCGTGGCGTGGAGATAAACTAGTTGGGCTAATTTTTCATGGAGGAAGAATGCGGGCGGTCATTACGGGTGGCTCGGGATTTCTCGGTTCGCATCTGTGCGACCGGTTCCTTGCCGAGGGCTGGGACGTGCTGGCTATCGACAATATGGTGACCGGAGTGGAAAGCAACGTCGGTCATCTGGAAAAGAATCCCAAGTTCCGCATCGCGCGCTGCGATGTATCCAAGTACATCGAGGTTCCGGGCCCGGTTGACTACGTGCTGCACTTTGCTTCACCCGCGAGCCCTGTCGATTATTTGAAACTGCCGATTCAGACTTTGAAAGTTGGTTCGCTGGGAACGCACAACGCGCTCGGGTTGGCGCTGGCCAAGAAGGCGAAATTCTTTTTGGCGTCCACTAGCGAATGCTACGGCGACCCGGAAGTTTCCCCTCAAAATGAGGAGTATTGGGGTCGCGTCAATGCCGTCGGACCTCGCGGTGTGTATGACGAGGCCAAGCGCTTTTCCGAAGCGATCACCATGGCGTATCACCGATACCATGGCCTGGATACGCATATCGTGCGCATCTTTAACACTTACGGTCCGCGCATGCGATTGAACGACGGCCGCGCATTGCCGAACTTCGTTTACCAGGCGTTAACCGGCAAGCCCATCACCGTGTACGGCAGCGGCAAACAAACCCGCAGCTTTTGCTATGTTTCCGACCTGATCGACGGAATTTACAAATTGGCGATGTCGGACGAACATTTGCCGACAAATGTCGGGAATCCGCAGGAGATCACCATTCTGGAGTTCGCCGAGAAGGTTCGAAAGCACTTTGACAATGCCCCGCCGATTATTTTTGAGGCCTTACCGCAGGATGATCCGAAGCAGCGGTGTCCGGACATCACCAAAGCCAAGAGGATTTTGAAGTGGGAACCCAAGGTGAACCTGGAAGAAGGGTTGGGTTCGACGATGGCCTACTTCAAAGAAACCTTCGCGAAAACTAAAAACTAACCAGTCAAACGAGGGGACGCCACCGTTGCCACTTAGCGGGCGGTTTCGACCCCGCTTTGCACAGCTTCCCGGCCGAACGAATAATATTCGAAGCCCAGCTCGCGCATACGCGCAGGCGAATAAAGGTTTCGTCCGTCCACCACCAACGGCCGCGACATCAGAGCCCCTGCTCGTGCCCAATCCAGATCGCGGTATTCGTTCCATTCGGTGCAAACGATAGCCGCTTCGGCGCCGCGAAGCGCTTCATATGGATCTTCGTGATAGGTAATGTCGGGATAAATTGCCTTCGCACGTGAAATAGCGACGGGATCGGTGGCGTGAATGTCGGCGCCTTCGCTAATCATAGCCTTTACCACATCCAGCGCCGGCGAAAAGCGAACGTCGTCGGTATTGGCTTTGAAGGCGAGCCCCAGAATTGCTACGCGCTTTCCTTTCACCACCCACAATGCTTTATTTACTTTGGAAACGAGACGATCGATTCGCTGCTTGTTGACCTTCTCCGCAGCGCTCAAAATATCGAACTTCACTCCGACACTGGCGGCGAGATGTACGAAAGCTTGCAAATCCTTGGGGAAACAAAATCCGCCGAAGCCTAGCCCTGCGCGAAGAAACTGGCCGCCGATGCGGGAGTCCAGACCCATCGCGTGTGTCACTTCCTCAACGTCAGCGCCGATTTGTTCGCACAGGTCTGCGATCACATTGGCGTAGCTGATCTTCAGCGCCAGAAATGAGTTTGACGCGTGCTTGATCAACTCGGCGCTGTTGATGGTGGTGACCAGGAATTCCGTTGTGGTGCCTGACGGGCAAGCTCCTTTGTGCGCCGGGCAACGGAAGGACCGTTCGATAATGGGGCGATAAATCTCGCGCAGTTCCGAGGCCGAGAGCTCGTCTTCTACTCCTACGACGATGCGATCCGGATGAAAGAAATCCTGGACGGCAGTGCCTTCACGAAGAAACTCGGGATTCGAGGCCACGCGAAATTTAATATTGCTGCTCCGGGAGTAGGCATTCAATGCACGCCGCAGCTCCAAGCCGGTGCGGGCAGGAACGGTGCTCTTCTCAACCACCAGCTTTGAGGAACGAGCTTCTTGCGCGATCTGGCGCGCCACATTGTCGATGGCCGAGAGATCGGCTTCACCAGTACCCTTGGGTGGCGTGCCCACGCAAATGAAAATGACATCACTGGCCCGGAACGCTTCACCCGCGTCAGGCGTGTAAGAGATTTTGCCGCTGGCGCGCGTGGATGCGAGGATCTCTTCCAGATTTTCTTCATAGATCGGCACACCGCCGGCCTGGAGTTGTGCGATGCGCTTTGCGTCAATATCCGTGCAAATCACGTCGTGCCCGGCTTCGGCCAAACACGCTCCGGTGACAAGACCCACATAGCCACAACCCACGACGGCAAGGCGCAAGGTAATTCTCCTGAGATGTATTTGGCGGCTGGGGACGGTCGCTAGGCCGAGTGTGAAACTAACATTGTCGCCTAAAGGGCGGTGTTTGGGGAAGCAGAGTCAAAACGCGGAAAGCTACACCTTACAAATCCCTGCCGGGCCTTGAAATCTTCCCCAGCAGCAGGCCGCGCAAACCGAGCAGCGCGAGCCGCGGCTGGCGGCGCAGGACATTCCACAGCAGGCGCGTGGACTCGTCGCGATTGATTTCGCTCAAAGCATCGCGGGTGGAAAAATTGAGCAGATCGACGAGTTGCGAATAATCTTTTTGCTGGAAGTGATGCATCGTACGGCGGATCAGCCAGTGCGTGTCGAGTTCACGGCGAAGGGCGCGAAGTTCAGGGCTGCGTCCATTTTGCAGAATGGATTGCGCTACGCCAAGCGCACCGCGGAAGCCGGTGACGATGCCGCCGACGGTGGTGACTTTAACTTGCGCCGCGGCGTCGCCCACCAGGTAAACCTCGCCATTCCCGACACGGCGCTTCACCGGGATCCACCGTCGATAAACCGGGATGCGTGCGCCTTGCCACTCGAGTGGCTCCATCTGTTTTTTTTCAAGGAAGCGAGCCATGCAACGAGCTGTGTCGCGCCCGTTTTCGCCGATCACTCCTAGGGCCGCGCGCTCGGGTGATTCGGGAATCATCCAATAAAAGTAAGGTGTGTCGTCAGGGACGAACCACACGCGGGTGGTATCCGGCGGGCAATCCTTCGGCAGGCGAATAATGGCCTGCATCAGCGGAACGGTTTCGATCGGCGGCCAGCCGGCGGTGCGGGCGACGCGACTAGAGGCTCCGTCAGCGCCTACCACGCTGGCGGCGTGCAACTCTTCAGAACGCCCCGCGGAGTCCACTTGGATGTGCAAGCCGCGAGAGTTCGGCGACAATTTCAGAAAACGTGCGTCAAAGGATACTTTCGCGCCGGCATGTTGCGCTTCTCCGGCGAGCGCGGGAATCAGCTTGGCTCGCTCAATGATCAGATCGGGTTTGGAGAGCGCGATTTGCGCGGAGCGCCCATCGGTGAACAGCTCGAAGCGGCGGATCTCGTTGAGGATGCTGGCGTTGGCCGAAGCGCCAAGCTGATTGCGAAAATGATCGGTGACGATCAGCGTGCGGGAGGCGGGCTCAAAATCGGGCTTCGATTCCAGCACACGCACCGTGCGTCCGCCGCGCGCGAGCGTTGCGGCAGTGTAGAGCCCCGCGGCAGAAGCCCCGACAACGACGATTTCGCCGTCTGCATTCGTTCGGGGTTCCGCGTTTGATCCGTTGCTGGACACGTATCTATTCGTTCCCTTCACGCCGAAAATGCGCAGACGATTTGCGCAAGTTCCGCGTGCTGCAAAGCTAAGTACCCAGTGTATGTTCCCGCGAAAGATCCGACCGTTTACGAGCGGTTGGGAGGGACGTAAGTATAGCGAATCCAAAAATTCCCGCAAAATCATCACGAGACCAGTTGGTATTCGTCAGGTAGGCCGCGTTCAGGCGGTGACGGCGCGTTTTCGGGACTGTGCTTCGTAAGGGGCGCGTTCGAGCCAGGCGATAGCCACCAATAGCAGAACGGAAGAAACGATGGCTACGGTGATGGCCGCTGTCTGAGACAAATACGCAACCAGCACCGCCAGCCCACCTGTAACAGCTCCCAGCGTGTATAGAGCGAGGACTGCGCCGCGCTGGCCCAGTCCAAGATTGGAAAGCCGATGCGCGGCATGATCCTTGCCCGGCGTTGTGAAGGGAAGAAGGCCGCGGCGAGAACGGGAGATGGTGACCAGCGTGGTATCGAAGATAGTGACACCGAGAATCAGCAGAGGCGCAAGCAGGCCGGAAACGTGATTGGCATTGTCCAAACGGAGCTTCAGGCCCAGCGTGGCCATTAAGAAACCGAGAAACATCGCTCCGCCGTCGCCCATGAAGATTTTCGCGGGCTTGAAATTGAAGCGAAGGAAGCCGGTAGCGGCGCCCAGAACCGCGGCGGCCAGAACAGTGACCAACGTTTGCCCATTCAGATACGCGAGCATGGCGAAGAAGATCGACGCCATCGCAGCCACGCCGGCACACAGCCCGTCCATGTGATCCAGGATGCTGAACGATGCGGTGATGCCGACGACCCAGAAGACCGTAAGCGCCGCGTCAGCCAGATATCCCACGCGACTCGGGATCAGTAATTCGAATACCTGCGCATGAATTCCGCTGGCCAAAAGAATGCCGGCGGCAACCGGCATGGCGATGAACAGTTTGACCTGATGATGCAGCCAGCCGCGATCGTCCAGAAAGCCGACGGCTGCGACCAGCGTTGCGCCGAGCACGATCCCGGCACTTTGCGAACGCGCAAGGCCATCCAACGCGAAGAGGATCGCCAGCATGACCGCGCCGAACATAGCCAGTCCGCCCAGTAGCGGAATGGGTTGCATGTGGACTTTGCGTGGGCCAGGAAGATCGACCATGCCGACGCGCAGCGCCAGCGCGCGGACCGGCACCGTGAGCATCAACGATGCGAACAAAGCAATAAAGAAAGCCAGCATGCCTGCGGCCATGCGACCTCGTTTGAATGTTTTGGCACGCATCCAGCCGAAGGAGGGTGACGGCAGATGCGGCAAAATGATCGCCGGGTTGGGGGCCCGGAGTCCCAAGTATGTGCAACTATGCAGTAATCGCCACTGCCCCACGCAGTGTCATCACCTTACCGCAGATGTTCCTGCGCTTCCAACAAAAATGGACGAGTTGCGCGCTAGCAGCACCACCGCACGGCGACGCTCTGGACCCTAAGACTCGGCGGCAAGGTAAAAGGTTGCGACGTGCGGCGGAGTATCATCGTCGAGGTGCAGTAAGCGCGCGAATATTTAGCCGTGCGGTCCTCGGCACAGGCAAGAGTGCCTGTGCTACCTAAGCGCGCCTCCCTTGTGAAGGCGGACAGGCCTAGCGCTCGGTTAGCATGCGGCCGAAGGTGCGCTGCACTTCGTCGCGATTCTTGGTGGCGAAGTACCAGTCGATCGTGCGTTTCAGCCCCTCGCGGAAAGGAACCTTGGGCTCCCAGCCGAGCAGGCGCTTCCCCAGTGCATTGTCGGCCACGCGATTCAACGGGCCCGTGGGCATTTCAGGCCGCTTCTTGATCGAGGCTTTGTGCCCTGTGAACTCGCAAACCATGTTGGCGCAATCCAGCACCGTGATGCGCTCCATGGTCCCGAGATTCACCGCCGTGCCGTCACTAATTTTTTCACCGGCGAGGATGGTCCCTTCGACGATGTCATCGATGTACGTCCAGTTGCGGATCTGCCTTCCGTCGCCCCAGACTTCGAAGGGATCTTGTTTCAGGAATGCCCGCGCGATCATCGCGATCACAGCGTGATTTTCAACTCCGCGTGGACCATACACCGTGAAATAGCGGCAAGAAGCCGCGCCGATGCCATGTTCTTTCGCGTAGGCCTTCAACGTAAATTCAGCCATTAACTTGGCCCAGCCATAAGTGTTGTCGGCGTCGTTGGGTCCGTTCGTCAAATCTTCAGTCAGGTAGATTTCCTTGTGAATGTCGGATTGCAAAAAGTTCGGATACACGCAACCTGACGACGCGAACACGATTTTCTTGACCTTGGCCTTCAGCGCTTCTGCAAACACGAGCCCATCAAGAAAAAAATTGGACGCCGGGCCGGCTTGATGCAGGTCCACATAGCCTCGGCCGCCGTGATCCGCTGCAAGATGGAAGACCGTGTCCACACCGTGCATGGCGGCGCGCGTGATGCCAGGTTCGCGCAGGTCAGCGTGGATAAAATCAACCTTGCCTCCGCCCAGTACTCCTCGAATGTTGTCCAAATGTCCGCTGGTCAGATCATCGACAATGCGGACGTACGCTCCGCGCTCGAGAAGCCTGTCGGTGAGCGTCGAGCCGATGAACGAGGCACCGCCGGTAACCAGGACGCGCTTGCCGCTCCAAAAAGTCTCTGCGGTCATGACAATGCACTCTCCTCGATCGTTCTGATAAAGCGAGTAATTTCGTCGCACCTATTATAGTCACGGGCCGCGCGTTTGGCCGCAGCAGCCATGGCCTGCAGACTCGCTGGCTCGTGGAGCAGCGCTCTTACCCCGGCAACCATCGCTTCTGGTTTGTCTGGGTCCGCCGAAACGCCAAAACCACGTAGCGCGCCGAGCGATGCTGCGTCCGTTTCCGGTGGTGTAACAGCCAGCACCGGCCGGCCGGCAGCGAGGATACCGTAGAGTTTACTGGGAACCACCACACCTTCGAGGCCGCGCTTGACGGTGATCACATGGATGTCCCCAGCAGCGAGGACCGACGGGATCTTGTTCGCAGGAAAGAATGGCAGGAAGCGAATGTTGGATGCGCCTGCGGCTTCGCGTTCCAGTTGGGCACGCTGCGCACCGTCACCCACGAAGACCAGGCCGACACCATCCCCCTCCAGTTGTCGTGCCGCTGCGAGCAGTGTTGTCCACGCGCCATAAAATCCAAGATTTCCGGCATGTAGCAGGACGACTTTGAATTCGCCGCGAATCGCACGGACCACCTCGGCATCAACAGGTAGCGGCGGTACCGACACCGCGGCCGCATCGTCGAGTGGAAGCTCGGTACCGTCTCGAACGGTTACAATGCGCCCGGATTGGATGCCCTTGGCAACGATTCGGGCGCGCATGTCGTCGCCCAGCACAATCACGCGAGTAGCACGGCGCAGCGCCCAGCGGTGTAGCTGCTCCCAGATTCGCGTTAGCAATCCTGGGGCAACGATTGAGCCACCGACGGCCATGTCGGGATACATGTCACGAATGTTGTAGACGTACGGCTTGCGTTTCAGCAGCGCTACGAATGCGCCGACGATCCCTTGAAAGGGTGGGTCGGTCATGGCTAGAACCACATCGCACGGGACGAACAACGCTCGTGGGACGGATAGTGCGACGTAGCTCAGATAATTCAGCACGCGGCGAGCCATTTGCGTGCGCGGATAAGTGGTCGAGCCTACGCGCATCACGCGGACATTGTTCACGCGCTCTTGCTGCCACAATCGCCACGCGACGCCGCTCGCTGGGATCATATGAAGGTCGTCCGCACACGATGGTGACCTCGTGCTTTGCCGCAAGCGGTTCGACGAACGCCGCCGCCATTTTTGCCGTGGCCGAGGTGTCCGGTGGATAGTAGAGGTTCAACAGCAGAACTCGCACGGCCCGATTGTACAGGGAGACGCGCCGCGAGATGGCGCGAGGTCATCGAAGCTGCTAGACTGGCGCCCGCTTTGCTCCCATCCACACGAAGACGCTTTCTCTCTCAGCTCGCATGCACTGCGGGCGTGGTCGCTTTTCCTGGGGCTGCACGCAGTCTTTTCGCGGCCGGCGCAAACTCCTTGGCTCCCGAAGCCGGGCCTGCTGTTCGGTTCCCAACCGCGCCTCGCGAACGTCTGGCGATCGCGTCTTATCCGTTCCGCGATTTCATCGCTGGCTTGGATTCACCGAATTCCTCCGGCGGAAAGATGGACATCAAGGATTTCGCCGCTCATGTAGCTGCGAAATTCAATGTCAATAAGATCGAACCTTGGAGCCGGCATTTCCGTTCTACCGACCGGAAAATATCTGGACGAAGTGCGCGCGGGGCTCGACAAAGTTCATGGGCTGATCGTGGATATTGCAGCCGACGGCGAACACAGCCAGTATTCGACGGATCGCGCTGAGCGCGACACGGCCGTCGCGTTCGGAAAGCAATGGATCGACATCGCGGCGATCGTCGGCTCGCCGAGCGTTCGAACGAATATTCCCGGTTCGAAAGGCGCAAAGCCGGACGTGGCTCTAGCAGCGGAAAGCCTGCGTCGCGTAGCAGAGCATGCGGCGGTGAAAAAAGTGGTCGTTCATCTGGAAAACGACAATCCGGTGAGTGAAGACCCCTTCTTCATCGTAGCCATCGTGGAAAAAGTGAACAGCCCGTGGCTGCACGCGTTGCCAGATTTCGCGAACTCGCTCACCACTGGGAACGAAGAGCACGCATATAAAGGCATCGACGCCATGTTTGCGCATGCCTATGGCATTTGTCACATCAAGGCGATGGAAGCGAATGACGCGGGACAAGTTTTCAAGGTAGACATGGCGAGGACTTTCGCCATATTGAAAACCCACGGTTACAAAGGTTACTGCTCCATGGAATACGACAGTCCCGGCGATCCTTATCGTGGGACGCAAGAACTGATCGACACCACGCTTCAATATCTCTCTTAACGATTATCCTGCATAACGATCTTCTCTGACCGACCTGCTTGACGATCCTACTTCACGACCGCACGTGACGAAAGAACCTGACATTCGGTCGAGCGACTCATCGGCCAGCTAATTTCGAATAATCAAAAAATCGCCGAGCACCAGTGCGTCCATCTGCGTGCGCTGGAAACAGTCGATGGCTTCTTCGGGGCGACAGACGATCGGTTCGTTGTCGTTGAAGGAAGTGTTGAGCACGATAGGAACACCGGTGAGTTGTTCGAACGCTTTGATGAGCCGCCAATAGCGTGGATTGGCGTGTTGGGTGACGGTCTGCAAACGGCCGGTACCGTCGACATGCGTCGGAGCGGGAATCTGCGTGCGCTTTTCCGGGCGTACCGCGTATGCGAAGGTCATGAACGGCGAAGGATGCGATTTCTCAAACCAATCGCCGGCCGCCTCGGCCAGAATCGAGGGCGCAAACGGCCGAAAAATCTCCCGGTGCTTGATGCGCCGGTTGAGAATCTCCTTCATATCCGCACGGCGCGGATCGGCCACGATGCTGCGATTTCCCAAGCGCTCGTGGGCCCCACTCAGCGCGCCCTTGAAACCAACCCAGAATTTTCCCATCGGCAATGATGCCCGCGGTGCGATGGCAGAGCTCCTCTTCGGCTAGCTCTGCAACAATGCAGCTGCCATCGTTCGCCATCCCACTGCTCTCGATCGCCGCTTGAATTTCTTCGCGCGAAAACTGCGGTCCCCAGTACGAATTCTCCATTACAAACGATCGGGGCCTTCCCAGCTTTTGATTCCACACAAAGTACGCCGCGCCAACTGAAAGCCCTCCGTCACCCGCCGCAGGCTGTACGTAAACGTTTTCGAACGCTGTGTGATCGAAGATTTTCCCGTTCGCGACGCAATTGAAGGCCACGCCGCCGGCAAGGCATACCGATTTCATGCGGGTGCGTGCCGACAGCTTCTTGAGCATCCCCAGATAGACTTCCTCCAGCCGCATCTGCAGCGAGGCAGCCAGGTTGCGGTGGCGCTGCGCAAGCGCATCTTCGGTCCCACGAGGCGGGCCGAGCCGCTTTATCAGTTGCTCCGAAAATAATTTGCCTTGTGTTGGAGTTTTCCCCGCGTCGGCCCAGGTCATTTCCGGTCCGGTGCGATGATGAATGAAGTAGTCAAGACCCAGGCGAAAGCCGTTGCTGTTTCCATTGGCGTCGAAGCGCACAATATCGCGAAAAACATCGAGCTCTTCCGGCTCGCCGTAAGCAGCCAGTCCCATCACCTTGTATTCGTCGCCAAACTTCGGAAAGCCGAGATATTGCGTCACCGCGCTGTAGTACAACCCCAGCGAATGTGGGAACGCGATGGCATCGTCGATCTCCATGTGATTTCCGCGCGCGGTTCCCCACATGGTGCTGGCAAAATCTCCAAGCCCATCCGCGGACAACAGCGCGCATTCTTCGAACGGAGAAACAAAATAAGCGCTCGCGAGATGTGCTTGATGGTGCTCCACTCGATGGAATGTTGCGGGAATGCTGGCGGGATCAATGTCGAACACCGCGGCCAGTGCCTCACGTACGCCGGTGAATTTCACCATTACCTTGGCGCGTTCGCGCGCGAACGAGGGCATGCGCAGGGAATAGAAAAGTTTCGTCGCCATTCGTGCGTAGGGATTTCTTGGCACCGCCACATGATCGATTTCGTTGAGCGTCAGCCCCGCTTCTTTCAGACAATAACGGATGGCCAGCGTGGGAAACCCCGCCGCGTATTTGACGCGGTTGAAGCGCTCCTCCTCGACCGCAGCGACCAGCTTGCCGTCGCAAACGATCGCCGCGGAAGCGTTGCCGTGATACGCATTGATTCCGAGAATATTCATTCGGTGAAGGCAGTGTACCGCAGCGAGAATAGGCGCGCGACGCCGCTACAAGTGCCGGCCGCACCATTCGTTCAAAACGTACAGGGACCAGGGACGCGACCAGGATGTCTTGCCCGCGAGGAAGGCGTTCCAAACATTGCGCACACCTTGTTGACGAAGATGGGCCGAAAGCGATGGCGCAATATCCGCGAAGCTCGCCTCTAGCCGCGCACGCAACGGCCCCCGCAGCCAATCCTCCCACGGCAAAGTAAATGTGCGTTTCGGCTTGGACATTATCTCGGGCGGAAGAATGTCGCCCAATGCCTCCACGAGCAGAGCTTTTTGCGTTCCCTCTCGATGACGCGCGGCATCGGGTAGCGAGCTGACAAATTCAACCAACGGCGTGTCCAGCAGCGGCACGCGCACCTCCAGCGATTGCGCCATGCTCACCGAATCGGTGTCGCGCAGCAGCGTACTCGCCATGTAACAGTGCAACTCGAGCCACGAGATTCCGGCGATCGGCTCCAACTTTCTCGCCACGTCCGCCGAACGCTCCAGCCAACCGAGCCAGGTGGGCTCCAACGTGATTCCGTCCGCATGCACGCTGCTGGGCCGGAACTTTGGGTCCGTCAGGCGCGTCAACTCCGCGGGCGGAAACAGGGCTCGCGCGAAAAAGTACGGATGCGGCAAGCAATCGGGCGACGCCCACAGTGCCGCTACTTTGCGAGCGGCATCGGGCGCCTTGCCTCGGCCCGCAAGAGTTCGAATCAGTGGTGCGAAGGCAGCTCGCAACGGCGCGGGTGTAAACCACGCCAGTTTCATCAGGCGCTTCAGGCGCTCCGTGTCGCTAAAAGTCCGGTAGCCCGCAAAAAGCTCGTCGCCTCCAATACCGGAAAGCGCGACCTTCAGTCCCACTTCTCTCGCCGCCCAGGACACAAAGTAGGTGTTGATTCCATCCATGGTGGGCTGATCCAGCGCGCCGACGGCTTCGTCCAGCCGCGACAGCATCGCTTCGCCATCCAGTGGAACCTCACGGTGCTGGGCTCCGACGCTTTTGGCAACCTCGCGTGCCAATGGCGATTCGTCGTAAGCCGTGCCGGGAAATGACAGCGTAAAACTGCGGATTCCAGGTTGCATACGCGACGCCAACGCCGCGATGGCGCCAGAATCCAAGCCGCTCGACAGAAACAATCCCACCGGCACATCCGCAATCAAGTGCGCGCGCACCGCATCTTCAAACATTGGGCGCAGCGCGCGAGCAGCGGAGGAAAGGTCGCGCGGCTTTCGTGGATCGCGCGCTGCGGGGCTGCGCATCGAGTCCCACCAGGGCCGGGCGCGCGGGGTGCGCCGGCGTTCCGGTACGTACAAGAGCATGCGATGACCCGGTGGCAGAGAGAACACGCCCTCGATCAGGGTCACAGGTTCCGACACGCTCCCGAACAGCAGATACGAGGTCAATGCATCCTGCGAGACATGCTTCGGGACGGCGCCGGAAGCCAGCAAGGACCGCACTTCGGATGAAAACGCCAGTCCGTCGGCCGTCTGCGTGTAATAGAGCGGCTTGATGCCTAGGGGATCGCGCGCCAGAAAAAGCAGGGGAGAGGTGGCGCAGCGTTTGCGCAAATCCAAGAGCGCAAGCGCAAACATGCCACGGAGTTCGTTCAGGCAGTCTTCGCCCCACTCTTCCCATGCATGAACAAGGATTTCGGTATCGGATTGCGTGGCAAAGCGATGCCCGCATGCCGTCAACCGCTTTTGAAGTTCCCGGTAGTTGTACAGCTCGCCGTTGAAAACGACGGCGACATCGCGCTCCTCGTTCCAAATGGGCTGATGCCCGCCCGGCAGGTCGATGATGCTCAACCGCCGCACGCCCAGACCCAAGCCGGGCGCCCGCGGCTCATTTAGCAGGAATCCGTCTTCGTCTGGACCGCGATGCAGTAGCGCCGCGGTCATCGCGCGCACCCGCGGCTCAGCTTCTTCATCGCGATTGACCAGCGCGACCCCGCAAATTCCACACACGCGCTTACTTGATCTCCGGTGTACTGAAAAAGGCCGCGCCTGCCCTGAGGAAATGTTCGCGCAGGTGGAAGCGATGAATTCTCAATCGATAATCGGCATACCACGCCAGAACAAAACGTAACGCCAGAAAGACAAATACCGAAATCGCGGCGGCCACCAGAGCAAAAAAGGACTCGCGTTCCAGCAACAGACTCCAATCCAGTGATTCTTCCCAGCGGGGGTTAACGGAATCCAGCAAATCGCGCAGATGGAATCCGTCCAACGGCAGTCG
>CAWBHT010000005.1:0-231204 GCA_963788725.1 uncultured Acidobacteriota bacterium
TCTTCCGTACCGAGATGCACAAACGCCAGCAGCGCTCCCTCAGCTTCGATCTGCGGGCGCTTCTCGGTTATTTCGGCCACTGCCTCACGGCAAAACGTGCAGCCGAAATGCCGTAGAAACACCAGGAAGACGGATCTTTCCGCAACCAATGCAGCGAGGCTCTGGCCGCTCTGGGACGTGTAAGTGCTCAGCAAGCGCGAATCGATGGAAGTCGATGCAAACACGGATCTGCACCTTCTTGTAAATCACTGAGAGCGTTCGTCAATCGCTAGCAGATACGATGAACACCGGATTTCGGATGAGGCCTTCACGCGTCTATTGCGGCCTGCAAACTCAGAATCCCAAGGTGCCCTGACGCTCGATTGGGCTGCCATCCGCATTTTCTGGCGCATATTTCCGAATGTAATTCTTTACCGACAGCTTCCGCGCCGTATTTGCTGAACTCATATACCGAATCTGTCCATAGGTGGGTCGCTCCGGAGCCCACGGTCGATCGTATCGGCCAAGGCACCAAAAAATTCCACTGTAGGAATTCGGATCTCGCCCGTCCAGGGCATATTTATTGTTCAGCTCGATGAGGTTCGCGAGCGCCTCTTTCGGCGATTTCGACCATTCAAGGATCTTCTTGCCCCACAGCATCCGCAAATAATTGTGGATGCGGCCTTCGCGCACCAATTGCATCTGCGCCGCATTCCACAAAGGGTCGTAAGTCTTCCCGGCCGCGAATTCCTCGAGTGAATATAGGTGCTCCCGCTCATCGCGAGCATGATCTTTCAAGGTCCTCAGCGCCCACGCGGGTAGTGATTCGAAGCGATCGTACGAATCTGAATGCGAGCTGAGGTTGTATCCCATCTCGCGCCAAGTAACGAATTCATCCAAAAAGCTTTCGGCATTGGCGCTCATGTTCCACCAGCCTTCACGACCGCCGTTGGCGCGCACCGCCAGCTTATCGGGCGTCCACTGTTCGCGGTCGGCAACTTCCGTGAAGATCTCGTGCGGCGAAATATGTCCGAAGTGCAGATAGGGCGAGAGCCCACTCGCGATATCCAATTCCGGCTGATTGCGTTCTTCGCTGTAACGTGGAAACCCGCGCGAGAGGAATTCCTTCAATCGTTTGCGGGCATTGGTGTGCCCACCGCGAATAGCCGAAGGCGCAATGGAGTGATCGAGATGCGCGATCTCATGCAATCCATGTTTGCCTTTCAACAATGCACCGTTCGCCGCCGGCCATCGCGATGTGATCTTCTTTGGCAACTGCCGAGACGCAGGTAGATCTACTCGGCCTAGAGGCAACGTTTTTGGAAAATCGACTAAGTGGGTTGGCAATGTCTTCTGTAAGAATCGCCGGAAGGAATATGCCGTGGTGAAAATTTGATCTGTCGCTCGCAACGGCAGCAGCCCGTTCGAATCCACCGCTTCCAGCCGCACGGGAAGCTTTTTTGCTGCCGCAGCGACCATTCGGGGCAGAAAGAAACACGGATAGTCATCGGTGATCACCACCGTGGCGTCGGCCGCTAATGCGTTGAGTAATCCTTTGCCGGCTCCACGCGACCCCTCGACGTACGGGTAATACAAAACACCGCCCGTGTCGCTCGTGCTGGCATTGTCAGCCATGCCGTCAAGAATAAAGCGATGCATTCGTTCGCATGCCCACGGATAGTCACAGCGCAGAGCTTCCAGAACTACGAGCGGTTTGCGAAGTTGCCGGCAATACTCCAGCGCTCGATCAAGGGCAAAGTTACTCGTCAGTCGCCGCGCGGCGATCATCCAGTAAAGGACGTAGCTACCCGATTCGCAAACCGGTGCGGTATTGCAATCACGAATGCGAATAGCAGGAACTCGATGCACGGATGGAAACCTCGTTCGGCCGAGAGGGTAGTTTCAGAATACACGCGGCGCGGCCGCGATGAAATGTGCCGAGCCTATAATCCTGACGCACACAGAGCCTCAGCAGCCCGCAATCTTGACTTTTTCTCACAGCAGACTATCGTTCTGCGTCGCAACTTCTAAGGTCCAGAGGAGTACGAATGACACGCCCTTTTTCTGTGCGAATTATCATTGTGGCGATTCTCGTGATTGGTGCCGCGAACAGGGTCGCCGGGGGTCCTAAACCTGAACCGCCAGCGGCAGCCAAGACCTACGTGCTAAAAGCCGCCCGGCTGTTCGATGGCAAAAGCAATACCCTGAGCACACCCGGCGTAGTCGTGATCGCGGACGGCAAAATTGCCGCGGTAGGCTCAAACGCCGCAATTCCCTCTGGCGCAGAAATCATCGATCTGGGTGATGCCACGCTGCTCCCTGGTTTCATGGACGCACACACACACGTCACGATGATGAACTCCGATGATTGGAAGCAGCGCGAGCTCGACACCCTGCAGAAGCCGATCGCCGAGCAAGCTCTAGACGCGACAGTCAATGCGAAAATCACGCTGATGGCTGGCATCACCACTGTGCGTGATGTCGGCTCGCACGACTACATCGACGTTGGACTACGTAATGCCATCCGCAGCGGCAAGGTTCCGGGCCCACGCATGCTCGTGTCCGTCCATGCCATCGGTTCTACCGGTGGTCACTGTGATGACTCCGCTGGATTCCGCGCCGGACTGTTCCCGCACGAAACCGGGCCGATGGAAGGCGTAATCAATGGCGCCGATCAGGCGCGCTACGCGGTCCGGCTCGCCCACAAATATGGCGCCGACATCATCAAGACCTGCGCGAGCGGCGGCGTTCTGTCTCCAACCGACGATGTGGACACGCCGCAGCTTACACAGGAAGAATTGAACGCCATTGTTGACGAAGCACATGCCCTGCGACGCAAGGTCGCCACGCACTGTCATGGCGCCGAGGCCGCCAAGCGCGCCATCCGGGCCGGCGTTGACTCCATCGAGCACGGCACGTTTCTCGACGACGAAGCGCTCGACATGATGAAGCAGCATGGCACCTACTTCGTCCCCACTCTCATGGCCGTGCAGGGACTGCAGGAGCAGCTCGACAAAGGCATTTACATCCCGCCGGCTATTGCGCTCAAAGCCCGCATGGCCATTGCGCAAATTCGGCTGACATTTCAAAAAGCGCTGGCCAAGGGAATCAACATTGGCCTCGGCACCGATGCCGCGGTCTACCCACACGGACGCAATCCTGAAGAGTTCCATCAAATGGTGGATCTCGGTATGAAACCGGTCGATGCCTTGAAGGCGGGCACGTCTGCGGATGCGCAACTGTTGGGTCTCGCCGACCGGCTCGGTACCCTGGAGCCCAGTAAAATTGCTGACGTGGTGGCCGTCCCCGGCAATCCCATCGAAAATATCCGGCAAACTGAGCACGTCTTCTTTGTCATGAAGGAAGGCATTATTTATCGAAACGATCGCGCTGTAAGCCACTAGACCTTCATCATCGAAAGGAGTAGCCAACTGTGCCCGATTTAACGGCCACCATAAATGGCAGCTTTGCCGCTCACTACGAAAATTTGCGCGTGAAACTCCACAAATGGGTCGATCCCCTCACGGAAGCGCAGTTCTGGCGCAATCCCTTTCCATACGGAAACGACATTGGCCACCTGGTGCTGCACCTTACCGGCAATGTCAACTACTACATCGGCGCACAAATCGCGCAAACCGGGTATGTGCGCGACCGACACAAGGAATTTACCGACGAGCACCCGCCTACCAAAGCCGAAGCACTCCAAAAGTTCGACGATGCTATCAGCCTCGTTGCCGCCACCATTCGCAAACAATCCAGCGATGATTGGTCCGCTACGTATTCCGGCCGTGGTTCAACTAGCACGAATCGCTTTGGTATCGTGCTCGACTGTGCCGCTCACGCTGACCATCACATCGGGCAAATCATTAATCTCAGTCGCGAGCTTAGCCGCTCGCCGCTAACGTAACCGCTGCCCCGAAATTTAAGCGCCAAACGCTACGCTGTTCGCTGCTGCGAGGGCTTCGATCCAGCTTGGGTTGCGGTTACAATCCTCCGAACCCTGAATGCATCCGACCGCCACGACCTATCGTAAACGATCAAGTGCGCGCGAGTGGCTACTGCCGGCCGCTCTTTCCCTCACTGTCTCTCTGCTCATCGTCGCACCCTTCTTTCATTGGGGCAGCGCTTCTGGCCACGACTTCGAATTTCACGTTTCCTCCTGGCTCGACGTTTCGGGCCAGTGGAGAGAAGGGATTTTGTTCCCTCGATGGACCGAATGGGCCAATCACGGCTTCGGCGAGCCGCGATTTATCTTCTATCCGCCTTTGTCTTGGCTGCTTGGCCCTGCGTTGAGTTTCTTCGTTCGCTGGACCTATGTTCCGGTGCTGTTTATTGTGCTGGTCCAGTCGGTTGCCGGCCTTTCCGCATTTGCCTTTGCACGCCGGCTTCTGCCGCATCACGCTGCGGTCTTCGCCGCCGGCATCTACGCCGCAAATCCGAATGCTTTGCTGATCATCTACATGCGTAGCGACTTTGCCGAACTAGTGGCTTGCGCCTTCTTTCCCCTGTTGTTCCTCGCTGCACTTGAATTAACCGGTCTCCTGAATGCCGGCAAGCCCTCGCAAACTCGGGCGATCGTTGGATTCGCCATGTTTTTCGCGGCCGTTTGGCTTTCAAACGCACCAGCGGGAGTGATGGCGACGTACAGTTCGGTACTCCTGTTTATGTGGGTGGGGTTTGTCAAAAGATCGTGGAAGCCGCTCGCTTATGGAGCCAGCGGTATGGCCCTAGGATTCGGACTCACCGGTTTTTATCTTTTGCCCGCTGCGTACGAGCAGCGCTGGGTAAATATTAGCCAGGTGCTTTCCGCTGGACTCCTGCCTTCCCAAAATTTCCTCTACACCACAATCGCTGATCCTGAGCACAATCTGTTTAATTGGATCGCGTCAACTACTGCGATCGCGATGATCGTGCTAACCGGCATCGCCGCCCTCGCGGTACATCAACATCTCAGTCGCGAGAACGAGAATTCCGAGCAGGCGAAAACGTGGCGCCTGTTATTGCTGTTGGCTGCCGCTGCCACACTGATGATGTTGAAAGCTACTTCATTCTTGTGGGAAGTACTGCCAAAACTGCGGTTCGTTCAATTCCCCTGGCGCTGGATGTCCATCCTGGCAGTGGGGTTCGTTTGGTTTCTTGCCGCGATTGTTGCCAAGTCGCGACTTCGATGGATCTGGATTGCCCTCACCTTGTGCATCCTAGGTGCGGCGGGAGTTTTCTTCGTTCGGAACACCTGGTGGGATACCGATGATGTGCCTACTCTTCAATTCTCAATCGCACAGGGGCAAGGATTCGAAGGCACCGATGAGTATGATCCTGTTGGCGACGACCACTACAATCTTCCCGCCAAAACACCTCAACCACTCGCGGCCATCCTGCCTGAGATCAGCGGATCGGCCGTTCCGGTGGACACGAAAGTCATGGTGGAGCGCTGGACAGCCGAGGAGAAGGTTATCCGCGCGGAATCCCCAGAACCGACGCGCTTGGCGCTGCGCCTGCTCAACTACCCGGCGTGGCGAATCGAAATCAACAACTCCGCGGTGAATCCGGAACCTCCAACCGACACTAACCAAATGATTGTTGCGATTCCTGCGGGCCAATCCACAATCCGCGTCCGATTCACACGAACGCTCGACCGTACGCTTGGGCTTTTGCTGACCCTAATCACTGCGATCATAACTGGCACGTTGTTCTTTGTTAGTCGCCGTCGTCCAGTCTCACAATAAAGTCAATCAGTTGGCGAATCTGGGATCACGAAGCCTGCGGATTTTCCAGCTTCGTCGACTATTCCGAACTCGGCGTGACTAGCGTCCATATCTGTTCGGCGATCAGCCAGGTGCCATCCGGCTGGCGCTTGAAAATCATTACGTAATTCCCTTGCACCTGCGCCTCGGTTTTATCCGAGAGTTTGACCAACGATTCACGATATTCGCCGCTGTCGTACGCAAGATCGCCGGAGTGATCGGATGCCAGACTCTGAAAGGTGATCCCGCTGTTGAAGTTATCCATGATCTTCTTACAGATTTCGCGGATTGCCGGCCGTCCGCTAGCCCTTGCGCCGCTGGGCTGCAGGTAAACGGCATCGGGAGCGTACAGGGCTGCTAGCGGATCGATCTGTTTGGATTGAAGATTTTTCGCCCATTCGCTCCGAAGACGGACGATTTCATCGGCGATCCGCGCCTGTTTGCCTTGTGCGGGACTGGACGAGTGCTGCGCCAACGATGAGGGAACTGCAACAAATAGTACCCACGCCGTGAAAATGCAGACCCGACGCATTATTTTCACCGCCACAAAGAGGATTCACTTCACTGAAGACTCTTTAAGCCTGTCACAAATCACCGATCGAATGTCAGTGCTTTTTGCGGCGTAGCACGAAACGGGCAAGTCCCACTATCGCCGTTAAGATAATGAAATAAAAAACGGCGTTGGTCACGATGGCTACACGGAGAAAATTGCCGAACGTGGAGCCCAATGACTGGCGGGTGATAGGCGTGAAATACTCCGCAACTTTCAGCCCAGGCGAAAGAATGGAGATGGCGCCGGCTGTAAGATTCGGCTCGTTCTGCATAGCGAAACCAAGCATAAAGAAACCAGCGGCTGCGCCGGCAGCCATCAGCAACATCACCAAAATGACCGTTTTCCACACGCGTTTCCATATTAGCAAGGAGTCGCTCATCAATTCGTTTCTGGTCGATCGGTGATGATAGAATCCCGGCGCTTCGCTGAGGAGATACCTACATGCGTCGACTTTGCTTGAGCATCATTGCCGCCAGTTTATTGAGCGCCTTCTCGCTTGCGCTCGCCGGCGCACAGCAAGATCCCGATTGGTCCAAGGTGCAAATCAAAGTCACCAAAGTCTCTGGCAACATTTACATGTTAGAGGGGGAAGGAGGAAACATCGCCGCATCCGTCGGCGAAGATGGCATCGTGATCGTCGATGATCAGTTCGCGCCTCTAGCCGAGAAGATCCAAGCCGCGCTTAAAGGTCTGGGCATAACTGACAAGCCCGTACGCTTCGTTATCAACACGCACTATCACGGCGATCATGCGGGTGGAAATGTCCCGTTTTCGCAAGCGGGATCAACCGTCATCGCCCAGGACAACGTACGCAAGCGTTTGGAGAGCGGAGGAGCTGCGGGCAATGGTGGCTCCATAAAGATGGAGGTGAAGCCAGCGGAGAAAGCGGCCCTGCCGATCATCACCTTCGAGCATGACGTTACCGTGCATCTCAACGGTGAAGATATTCGTGCGCTGCATTTTCCTGCGGGGCACACTGACGGTGACTCCATCATCTTCTTCCCTAAAAATAATGTCGTTCATATGGGCGATGATTTCGTGCGCTACGGCTTTCCATTTATCGACGTCGCCAGCGGCGGCAGCGTGCAGGGCATGATTTCAGCGATGGAGAAAGCCAGCGCGCAACTTCCTGGGGACGTGAAGGTGATTCCAGGTCATGGCCAGCTTTCGAACCTGGATGACGTCCGCGAGTTCGTCAAAATGCTCAAGCGAAACTTCTGCCGTGGTCGAAAAGGCGCTGAAGCAGCACAAAACGCTTGAGCAGATGAAGCAGGAAAAGATCCTCGATCCGTGGGCGAAACGGTGGAGCGGTGATTTCGTCAAAACCGACGCGTTTATCGAGACCCTCTACAACTCGATGACCGGCACCAAGGGTGAGTTCGTCAAGCACAATTGACTAGGCGCCACAATTGAACATAGAGCGCTATACAGCTCTGCGAAGCGGTTTCTTCTGTGTACAGTGGCATCTACTAACTTGACATCTCTGGTAGTCGGGCGTAACATACGGAGTTTTTAGATGGCCCCGGAAACCAGCCTAGGGGCGGGACTCCCATGGACAAGAAACGACTCGACTACTACAAAAAGAAACTCACGACGCGGCGAGAGGAGTTGATGAAGACGATCGCTCGCACGGAAGAAGAAGGCCGTCAGGCGGACGATGATCCGACCGTCGATCTCGCTGACAAAGCGGCGAACTCGTACACGAAAGAGTTTCTTTTCGGTATGACCAATACGGACCGTACGATCCTGAATATGATCGACGAAGCTTTGAAGCGCATCAAGGCTAACGAATACGGCCACTGCATGAACTGCCAGGACGAAATGCAGCAGAAGCGGCTGGAAGCGGTGCCTTGGGCAAAGCATTGCATCAATTGCCAGGAAAAGATGGAGCAGGGCTTACTCTAACGGTTTGCAAGTAGGCAAGGACGGGGCCGCACGGCCCCGTTTTTCATTGGCGCGTGACTATGGGCTGCAGTATAGCTCATTAGTAAAATCCTCTTAATTTATTCTTGGGTTATAGTACACTCCTTTCGCGTGCCACAGCCCCACCACCTGAATCCTTGGAGCGGCAGGATCGCTGAGGTTGGCGACGCGATTGTCAGCATCCTGTTCCCGGCGGACTGCCGGCTGTGCAAAGGCCTGCTTACCCGTGCGAGCCGGGTGCCCATTTGCGAAGCGTGCCTCGCATCATTCCAACCGTTGCAAGGGAGGACTTGTGAGATTTGTGGCGCCAGCTTTCAGGCTTCGTTCGGAGCAACAGAGCCGCCCAGAGAAACCGAAGATGGAGCGGGGTCGGACCGACGGATTTGCCGCGTCTGTGCATCGCGGCCTTACGCCTTCAATCGCGCCCGCAGCTACGCCGAATACCATGAAGCGCTCGTTCAAGCGATCGTAACCCTGAAATTTGAACGCATCGAACCCTTGGCGAAATGGTTCGCTGACCGCCTCGCCGAGTTGGTGCGAGCCGAACCTGATCTGATGCAAGCTGATGTGGTGGTGCCCGTACCCTTGCACCGAAACCGGCTTCGGGAGCGCGGCTACAACCAAGCCGACCTGCTTGGAAGGGCTTTGGCTCGAAACCTGCGCTTGCCCTATCGTGCCGTCCTGCTGACTCGTACCCGGCCTCGTCCAGACAAGCACATCCTTACTTCGCGCGAGCGTTGGGAGTCCGTGCGTGGCGCTTTTGCCACACGCCCGGGCAGCCAAGTTGACAATTTACGCGTCTTACTGGTAGATGATGTAATGACCACAGGAGCTACGCTGGACGCCTGTTCCAAGGCGCTTCGAGTTGCAGGAGCCAAGTCGGTTGTAGCGGTTACGGTGGCCCGGGCAGTGCTGCATCCAGCGACGCACTCCCTGTAGTCGGATCCCGAGGGAGCGATGAGCGCGCGACGTTTCGAACCGCTCGATTCCCGGGGGCGTCACAACCCCCAAGCCTCTAGCGCGGCTGCGTCAGGCTCAAGTTCCGAAAGTCCTGCCGGCAGTAGAATCCACAACCCAATGCCGTTGCGGCGCGCGTCGCTGATGCAAGAGCCTGTTTTGGTTCTGAATGCCACCTACGAGCCGATTAATGTCACCGCGGTACGCCGCGCAATGGTGCTCCTTCTTAAGGGTGTGGCCCAGGCAGAAGAAGTTCACAATGCTGAGGTACATTCATCAGCGCACGCACACCGCGTTCCGTCCGTAATCCGGCTTTTGGCGTACAGGCATATACCGCAGCAGAGCAGGGCGCTATCCAGAAAGAACATTCTCCTTCGAGATCGCAATACATGCCAGTTTTGCGGCCGCATTTTTCCGGGGTCGGAGCTTACCCTCGACCATGTACTCCCGCGCTCGCGCGGTGGCCGCTCGTCCTGGGAAAACCTGGTAGCTTGCTGTTACAGCTGCAACAACAGCAAGGGCGACCGTACTCCGGAAGAAGCAGGTCTCAAGCTGGCCCGTAAGCCGCGGCCTTTTACTTTGCATACTTCCCGGCAGTTGATGAGATTAATCGGACATCGGGACGATCGCTGGCGTAAGTACCTTTTCTACTAATGGTTTTGCACTACTTTTGGTTAAAAAACTTTCACACAAATAGGGAAACCTTTTTTGCTGGCATGCATCTATAGTATTAACTAACCACTTCGAGGACACACCCCGGGAAGCAGTTAAGGCCAAAACCTTAACTGCTTCTCTCCTTTTAGAACGCTTTTTTCAAGATATTCTCGGATGACCTTCGTACGGCCGACCCGATCCTATGCGGCGTCTCTGTGGGGTGAGGAAGACTTCTGTGATCTACGACGCTGCTACGCTGTTTCTTATTCGTGTCGGGGAAAGCTGCTCAGCGCCGCTTCTTCATTCTGAAATTCCTGAAAAACTCGATATAACTGCGTAATCTTCAATATCTCTTCCACTTTTGCGGTTAGGCCCACTACTTTCATTTCCCCGCTTTGCTTGATCACGCTCATGTAGCAATTCGCCAATTCTCCTACACCTGAGCTGTCCAAATACGCCAGGTCGCCGACATTAAGCACGATTTTCTTGCGTCCTTGCTTTATCAGATCCCCAATAGTGTTGCGCAGAGCTCCGCTGGCAAACGAAGTGAGCTGTCCGGCAAGGTCGATGATAGAAACTTCTCCGTTGTTTCGGATCGTAGCTGAAAAATTCACGACGCCGGCCTCTCTGGTGCAAGTGCGGTCATTCTACTCTTGGCCGTTGTACAGCACCAACCGAAATGTGAATTGCAGATTAAATTAGCGAAAGCTAAATCGCGGCCGCAACGATATCGTCTGCTAACGCCTCATCACCACGCGAACACCTCGCCGCCAGTCCTCCACAATCCCAAGGCGAACAAACTCAATCTGCGGCGAAAGATACCGCAATAAGATCTCGGTCGTCGGATGAAAGCGCAACGCCGGTGCGACCAGGTACACCAGCGGTGGTGTATCCTGCAGCTGAATTCCATAGAAGTATCCGTGGCTTGCAAAGTCACCTTGCAGTTGGTGTCGCCGGATTCGCAGCCAATAGTCGGCCGCCTGCAGTGGTAGATGTATGTACTCCGTGGCTTTCAGCTCTAGAATCGCCAGACGGCCGGTCCGCGTAGTCGTCAGCACATCTAGAATTCCACTCTGGCCGCCGCCATTTGCAAATACCTGCGTGTAGGAAAATCGCGAATCCAGATCTGCGTCGACGCGAGTGACGTCCTCGCGAACGATCGATTCCAGCCAGCGTTCCGACTGTGGACGATATAGGGGATGCCGCCTGTCTGACGCTGCCGAATCCCGGTGATTCTCCAAATCCTTTACTAAATGTCTTAGCGCAGCTTGCGACGCCGGCGTGAGTAGTTCCTTACGGTCGCCGACACCGAACCAAACTTTGCCGTCATCCCAGTAAGCAAACGCCAATCCCCGAAAACGCAGCCACACCTCACGCGATTGCACAGAGACGTGTACGGCGATTGCTTGCGGTGACAGCGCGACAATACTGCCGAGCCCCGATTTCGCGCGCTCCAGCAGCGCTTGCGATTCGCGATTCGGCACCAGCCACGAATCGAGATTGCCCGCCGAGCCCGGATCGATTCTCCCCAGGTTCTCGCGCAACGGATCGAGCTCATATATCTGTAGATGCAATCCCGCATTCAGTGCCTGCGCATAATGCGAGAACACTCGGCCGGCGTCCTTGGGCACGATTAGCCGGAGTCCAGCAACGATTCCTCGGCTGCGACTTCTGTACGCGGTCAAGCCACAACAATCCAAAAGTCAACGCGTGATGGACTGGCGCGGCTGATTCCCCGGTAAGGAATGCGAGGACCGCCCACTGCGTAGAGCCGCTTCGCAACAATCCTCGAGCGTAGCTGCCGGAAAGGGAATGCTCCAGATCCTGAGCCGCGGTCAGCAATTCCAGCTTTTCATCCGGGAATTGTTCGGTGAGGATACGCGCGAGCAGCGCGCAAGCCTCCTCGCGGGAAATGTCCCGTGAAGACCGTTCGAACTCCATGCGCAGGAATTCCAGCCGGTCTGGCTTGTTACGGCCAAAACGCTCTACCGTCAGCGCCAGCCGCTGGCCGGTCTGATCGGTTATCGCCAGCACTCGCCGTGTCAAATTATGTTGGTCTGACCAGAGATGCAGCAGCGGCTTTTGCCCGGCGCCGCGCACTTCCCACGACAAAGTGGCGAACACCGCAACGCGGCCGCCGTTCTCGCGCACTTCCACGGAAGGCGCGGAGGATAATTCGCGAAGCGAAGCTTGCAGTTCGTCAGCTAATGCCACGCGCTGGATTATAGATGAGGTACGTACCTATACTCTATAAAATCGCACTAAAACAGTAAGCCGGTAACGCGCAGGATGGGGGGCTGCATGTTCCAGGATGAGGGAATATGCTCGAACGATACCTCAAAAGGGCGCCGCTCTCCGGGGCTTAGCGGCGAGGCGCCCGGCACGACTACTGAACGCGTCTCCCGAAGAGCAATCTGGTTCATCTCGTCGAAAAACTCGAGGGATAACTCCAGCCCGCGAATCGATCTCTGTCCGTCGTTGATCACTTCTCCATTCAGCGTGGTCACTTCCTGATGCAGAAAATTCTCTGCGCGGCTGAGGGTCACATTCTCGATTTGGATTTTCGCGGCATATTCGCGTTCGGAAGCGCCAAAGGCGAAATGCGCGTTTTGCGGCGCGCCATCAGGAGGTGATTGGCGACCCGGGTGAAGATACATGGCCGCGAGGATAACCAACAATGCCGCCGCCGCGAGAATCAACGCAAAACTGAAGCGCCCATGCTCGGGCTGCAGTCGATCTGGCAATTCGATTTGTGGATCCTGGTGCACGAAATCACCGCACCACGATTATGCACGTTAGCCCTGAGGAAAGGGAGAGAGCCTGGAGAGCTTGATGCTATCTAACGACCCACCACCAGCCGCTGCACGAGCGGCTCCGGCAACTGGGCAGCGCGCATGCGCGTCTGCACGTCGGAAATATCGTAAGGAACACGCCAGAACTCCACGACGCTATGCGCTAGATCCGCGATGGCGAATCCCGCCCGGGGATCTCCATCACGCGGCTGCCCGACCGATCCGGGATTCAACAGGTACCGACGCTTTTCTTCCAGTCGCAGGGCCGCAAATGGCTCTGACGGGCGCGGATGAATGTTAAGTATTTCCAGATGGGAGTTGAAATTTTCGTAAGAGAAGCCACCCTGATGATGGGTGTGCCCGAAGAAAGTCACGCTCGCCGTGGAGTCCAGCAAACCCTCCAGGGCCTGAGCCGGTGTGAAAACATATTCGTCTTCATCCTGAAATGCGCCATGCACCAGCACGATGTCCTCGGTCTCCAGAGGTCCGGCAGGCAGCTCCGATAGCCACTTCAAATTGTCAGGAGATAGCCGCGAACGCGTCCATTCCACCGCCGCTTTTGCGATGGGATTAAAATCGTGCGTGGCCATCCGATCGGTCGCGGCTTTGTCATGATTGCCGCGGATGGTCTTGCTGCAGATTTCGCGAATCTTGCCGGTGACCTCGTTCGGATCCGGTCCGTATCCAACCACATCACCTAGACACACCGCGCGATCCCAGCGTCCGTTCACGGCCTCGAGGGCTGCACTAAGCGCAGTAAAATTCGCGTGTGGATCGCTGAGAACCAAAATTCGCATTAGTGGTGTCTAAAAAAGAGCACCTGAGTATAGATGAACACGTGCTTCGATGCATCCCGCGAGTGTCCCGGTTGGAATTACAACCGTCGTCTAGTGGTTGGCTGAGAGCTCGTCGAATTTCGCAACGCACTACCTATTTTTCCGTAAGGCGCTTCGCTAGTCAGGCTGCCTAAAGGCGATGGCGCCGAGCCTTCTTTATGCCGAGGCTTCTTTGTAGTGTCCTGTCCAGTTTCTTTCTCTTCTTGCAATCTCCAAAAGCGACCGCCGCTGCCCGCATTCCTGCTGAAGTTCTAATTTCTATGAACTATTCAGCAATTCACCCATCAAATCGCGCCAAATCAGCGCGTTTTTCATAACGCTTTGGATACATTCGCATCCACAAATTTAATTGATTCAACGAAACAATTGCACGGGGTCACTCGTCTATACGGAGTGCAGCCGGTTAGTGGCTGCTGTAGGCGAATCGAAGGGTTCAAAAAATACCCCGCGGTGGCAGCCGCGGGGCGTTGACACGCATCTTTCCGGCCGTTAGTCCAGGAAGAACAGGTGTCGTTCGGGGAAGGCTACTCGGCCCCGTCCGGCGTGTCAACTTTTTCGATCCTGCAGCATGTGGTCTTGCGGCTGACTCGATCAAATGGAAGGACATGACACGCATGAAATCCAATTCAGTTCTCCGTAGTTTTGCACTGCTCGCCGCAATCGCGCTGACGGTGCCTGCATTCGCCAAACCGGTAGCAAAGACCATCAACATTCCGCAGGCTGCGAAACTCGGCAAAGCCGACCTCCAGGCCGGTGAATACCGCCTGTTGATCGACGGTAACAAAGCTACCGTGCAAAAGGGGAAGCAGGTGGTGGCGGAAAGCGATGGCCGTTGGGAAGATCGCGACGCCAAGTCGTCCTATGACGCCGTTCTCCTCAGCGACAACGGGCAAGTCAGGGAAGTTCGTTTCTCAGGACAGAAACGCGTATTCGTCTTCAACGAATAGCAAGGTTACTTCCCGATCCGTTTGATCTTTATTTCTTCGCATGAGAGAGAGGCCGCTCGGGCCTCTCTCTTAATGGCTTTCACCGAGCTTGTGAAGGAGCCTCAGCTAACAGGTAAAACAAATTTATTCGCATAATCTTTGGAGTGCAGCTTTTCGTCGCCACCGCACCCTTCGGCTGGTGTCCCCTTCAGCGAATCAACATGCAATCGCCGTAGCTGTAGAAACGGTACCCCCCCTCTACAGCGTGTTTGTATGCCCCCAGCACCTTCTCACGGCCGCCAAAGGCGCACACCAACGCAAGCAGCGTCGAGCGCGGTAAATGGAAATTCGTCAGCAGGCCAGTCACGATGCGAAATTGAAATCCCGGAATAATAAATAATCGCGTCTCAGCTCTCCCCGAAAGAAGTGGGTCGCGTGTTCCCGCTTCCGCAGCGCGTACCGCCGAATCTTCCAACGCTCTCACCACTGTGGTGCCAATGGCTAAAATCGGCCGTCCTTCTCGTTGCGCGATGCCAATCCGTTCGGCCGTCTCGTTCGGAATTTCATACGTCTCCGCATGCATGGCGTGGGCCTCAAGCGTTTCGCTATGTATCGGCTGAAAGGTGCCCAGGCCAACGTCCAGCGTCAGCTCGCAAATCTCTGCTCCTCGAGTTCGAATCTGATTTAGCACCTCTGGCGTAAAGTGCAGCCCCGCCGTAGGAGCTGCAATTGCCCCGGCATTTTTTGCAAACACCGTTTGATATCGCTCGCGATCATCCGCCTCGTCGGCTCGATCAATGTACGGTGGCAACGGAATATGACCGAGCCGCTCGATCTGCTCCCGCACACTCGATCCATCGTGAGAGACGAAACGCAGCGTACGTGCTCCCAACTCCCCACGCGACACAATCTCCGCTTCCAGTTCGCCATCGCCGAACAGTACTCGCTCGCCGGTGCGCATTTTCCGACCGGGCCGCACCAGCGCCTCCCAGATTTCACCATCGATCTGACGAGTCAACAGAATCTCGACCCTGCCGGTTAAATGCTCGTTGCGTGTGGCTTTCGATGGTGCATCGGAATGCACGCCTGCGCGTCTCCCAAAGAGGCGGGCGGGGATCACGCGCGTGTTGTTCAGAACCACTAGCTCATCCCCTCGCAACATATCCGGGAGCTCTGCGAACATCCGGTCCGTAAACTCGCCACTGGTGCGGTTGAGCTGAAGCAGCCGAGAAGCATCCCTGCGCTCTAAGGGGCGTTGGGCAATTTGGCTAGCCGAAAGTTTGAACGCTAACTCGTCGAGGCGCACGGACACAAGTCTAGCAGTTATGGCCTTCTTTCCCATTTTACCAGGTTGCAGAACTCATTCCGCCTCACCGTAAACCCCGTTCAAGCTGAGTTTGCACCTTCTACATCACTGCAATTAAAGCGTTTATCACTTATTGGGCAGCGTTGCGATTGTACTTGACAATCATACACGCATATTTTATGATCTTCGCGTAGTCACCTAGCAACTGGAGGCATAGCGAACATGAGAACCATGACACCTTTTCGCGGAGTTACCACTCTGCAGGATCAGATCAATCGTTTGTTTTCTGACGCGTTCGAGCGCAATGAAGGCGAATCCAACCTTACGGCATGGGCGCCTGCGGTTGACATCAGCGAAAACG
The DNA here is from genome assembly GCA_963788725.1 of uncultured Acidobacteriota bacterium. Lineage (GTDB taxonomy): Bacteria > Acidobacteriota > Terriglobia > Acidiferrales > UBA7541 > Acidiferrum. Next base: position 16,032 of record CAWBHT010000005.1, read on the forward strand.
AGCACGAACTGTTGGTCAAGGCAGACCTGCCCGGAATCGATCCCAAGGAACTCGATATCCGCGTAGAGAACAACGTGCTCACCATTCGCGGCGAGCGCAAGTTCGAGAAGAAAGTCGAGCAGGACAACTACCTGCGCGTTGAGCGGACGTACGGCGCATTCAGTCGCAGCTTCGCGCTGGCGAACACGGTCAACCCTGAGGGGATAAAGGCCGATTACCAAAACGGGGTGTTGAACCTGATCGTCCCCAAGCGCGAGGAAGCCAAGCCGAAGCAGATCAAAGTTAACGTCGGTTCAGGGGCGGAAACCCCACGCGTTGCTGCTGCAGCGGCCGGCAGGTAATCCAGCAATAGCGCACTATCCGAGAGGGGCTGGCCTCGTTGCCAGCCCCTTTTTTGCTGTCCTTCTGCTGGCTTGATGAATCCGACTTATAGAACGAAGTGCAGTGAGGAGCAATATGTTGAGATTTGAGAAAATGACCGTTAAGGCCCAAGAGGCCGTGCAGCAGGCGCAGGAAGTCGCCGCGCGCCATGAGAATCAGCAGATCGAGCCGGTGCATCTGCTCGCCGCAATGGTGGCGCAGTCCGATGGCGTAGTGTCGCCGCTGTTGGCGCGGCTCGGAATTCGCACGGAAGCATTGTCACAGGAAATCGAGCGCGAAATCGGCCGGCTGCCGAAAGTCACCGGCTTTGGTCAGCAACACATGGGTCGTGCTCTAAACGATGTCCTGGAGCGCGCTTTTAAGGAAGCCGACAACTTCAAGGACGAGTACGTCTCCACCGAGCACATGTTTCTGGCCATCGCTGCGCAAGATCGCGATCCCGCCGGACAACTCCTGAAGAAGAACGGAGCTTCGCACGAAGCCATCTTGCAAGCGCTCACCAGCGTGCGCGGGACACAACGAGTTACTTCGCAGAATCCGGAGGCGACTTACGCTTCGCTGGAAAAATATGCGCGCGACCTGACGGAGCAAGCACGAAAATCAAAGCTCGATCCCGTAATTGGACGCGACGAAGAGATTCGCCGCGTGATGCAGATCCTTGCGCGCCGCACCAAGAACAATCCGGTGCTGATAGGCGAACCTGGTGTCGGGAAGACCGCCATCGTGGAAGGCCTGGCGCAAAGAATTGTTTCCGGGGACGTGCCGGACGTGCTGAAAACGAAGCGGCTTGTGGCGCTCGATCTTGCGGCGCTGGTGGCCGGCGCGAAGTTTCGCGGAGAATTTGAAGATCGATTGAAAGCCGTGCTCAAGGAAATCACTGAGTCTGACGGCCAAATAATTCTTTTCATCGACGAGCTGCATACGCTTGTCGGTGCTGGCGCCGCCGAAGGCTCGATGGATGCTTCGAACATGCTCAAGCCGGCGCTAGCGCGCGGCGAACTACGCGCAATCGGCGCAACGACTCTGAACGAATATAAGAAGTACATTGAAAAAGATCCCGCATTGGAGCGCCGCTTTCAGCCGGTGCTGGTGAGTGAACCCACAGTCGAAGACACCATCGCAATTCTTCGAGGTCTCAAAGAGCGCTACGAAGTCCACCACGGCGTGCGCATCAAGGACGCCGCAATTATTGCGGCTGCGCAGCTCTCGCATCGGTACATCTCTGATCGCTTTCTACCTGACAAGGCCATCGACCTGATCGACGAATCGGCTGCAAGCCTGCGCATGCAGATCGACTCTCTTCCTGTGGAGATCGACGAAATCGAACGCCGCATCATGCAGCTTGAAATCGAACGCCAGGCCTTGCTGAAGGAAAAGGATCCACATTCCAAGGAGCGTCGCGGTCAGATCGACAAGGAGCTTGCGAAGCTCCGCGAAGAATCCAGCGCATTGAAAGCACGCTGGCAGACCGAAAAGGACGCGATTGGCAAAATCCGCAAACAGAAGGAGCAAATCGAGCAGCTCCACGCTGAAGAGCAGCGCTATGAGCGTTCCGGCGAACTCGCGAAAGTCGCGGAAATTCGATATGGGCGAATCGCAGCCGCAGAACGCGAACTGAAGCACGCCGAAGAGCAATTCGCGAAAATGCAAAAGAACGCGCCCATGCTCAAGGAAGAAGTGGACGAAGAAGACATCGCGAAGCTCGTCAGCAAGTGGACGGGAATTCCTGTCGGCCGCCTGCTCGAGAGCGAAGTAGCGAAGCTGGTGAAAATGGAGGACCGCCTGCGCCAGCGCGTAGTCGGTCAGGACGAAGCATTGGCGCGCGTTTCCAACGCCATTAGGCGGAGCCGCGCAGGCTTGTCGGACACCAAACGCCCGATCGGCTCATTTATCTTCCTCGGGCCAACTGGAGTCGGCAAAACGGAGCTGGCGCGAGCTCTGGCAGAATTTCTGTTCGACGACGAAAAGCTGATGATCCGCATCGACATGTCCGAGTACATGGAGAAACACAGCGTTTCGCGGTTGATCGGTGCGCCCCCAGGTTACGTCGGCTACGAAGAAGGTGGACAGCTCACCGAACAGGTGCGGCGCCATCCATATTCCGTAGTGCTCTTCGATGAAATCGAGAAAGCGCATCCCGACGTTTTCAATGCCTTGCTGCAAATTCTCGAAGACGGGCGGCTTACCGATGGAAAGGGCCGCACAGTTGATTTTAGGAATACGGTTCTGGTCATGACCAGTAACGTAGGATCGACAGCAATTTTTGAGTTGGGCAATTCCAATCCGGAACGTGCTCGCAAAGAGGCGATGGATGCGTTACGGGCGTCGTTCCGGCCGGAATTCATCAACCGCATCGACGAGATCGTGATCTTCAATCCGCTCGGCAAGGAACAGCTGCAGCATATAGTGGACCTGCTGCTGCGCAGCGTAGAGAACCTGCTGAAGGAAAGGGAGATTACGCTGGAACTGACTCCAGCCGCGAAAGAACTGGTGGCCACGGAAGGTTACGATCCGGCATACGGCGCGCGGCCTCTGCGGCGAGCGATTCAAAGGCTGATTCAGGATCCGTTGGCCCTGCAAATTCTGGAAGGCAAGGTCCTTCCAGGAGAGCGCGTGCGAGTGGATCGCGACGGAAAGAAGGACATGATGCGATTTGAACCTGCTGCACCGGCAAAGGTCGCTGTAGCGCGTTGAGCATCGGAGCGCCCGGGTTGCGGCTCTGGGTCGGGCGCTCTACACTGAAATTTCGGCAATTGGTTTGCGTAGTATGAAGTACTGGTGATCTATGAAAATTCTGAAGACTGGCGCACTCCTGATTTTATTGAGCGTGCTGCTGGTGATCGCAGGCAACGCTTTAGCTGGCCCCACGGGGATGAAGATTGCGTTGGCATTTGCAGTGGTGATGAATGCTGTTTCGTATTTCTTCTCCGACAAGATCGCGCTGATGAGCAGCGGCGCGCAAGCGGTGTCACGAGAACAGCTGCCGCGGCTTTACACCGTCATGGAGCGTTTGGCTCAGAAAGCTGGATTGCCTCTGCCGAAGTTGTACGTGATCCCGGAAGCCGCCCCGAACGCCTTCGCCACCGGGCGTAACCCCAGCCATGCTTCCGTCGCGGTGACGCAAGGTCTGCTCCAACTGATGAACGACGATGAACTTGAAGGCGTAATCGCGCACGAGCTTTCACATGTTCGAAACTACGACATCCTCACGAGCTCGATCGCTGCGACGATTGCAGGAGCGATCACCTACCTTGCCAGCATGGCGCGTTGGGGCATGCTATTTGGCGGCTATGGCGGAAATCGCGACGACGATCGCCAGGGCGGCGGCATTGCAGCCATAGCAATGATGATCCTGGCGCCCATTGCAGCTTTGATGCTGCAGCTGTTTCTCTCGCGGACTCGCGAATACTCCGCCGACGAGACCGGCGCCCGCATGGTTGGCCAGCCCTACGGCCTGATAAGTGCCTTGCAGAAGTTAGGCGCCTATAACAAGCGCATCCCGACCACCGCACTCGCGCCCGCGACGGCAGCTCTATGCATCGTGCAGCCATTTTTCGGCTTGGGCGGCTTGACCTCCTTGTTCAGCACCCATCCTCCCCTTGAGGAGCGCATAGCCGCGTTGCGCGAGATGACCGTCGTTCCGCAACGGTAAAATTGTTCTGAAACGGTCCAGCTCCAACCGCACAAGCAGCGGAGAAGATGTAAAGATTGCCGAGCCACAATCCCGGCTGGCGCTCCAACTGTCGACTACAGCCGGCTTATCCCGCTGATTCTTCAGCGGATTATACCCCGCACGTTTTCGCTGCATTTTTTTGGTATCGCAAATGCACCATTTTTCGTCAACTAGGTCGTACGTGCCGGTCGCACCTGGAACAAAATTATGAGCTGTAAAGACACTATCCATCTGATTTGTTGGTACTTAGAGCGCAAACTCTCGCCCTCCGTTGAAAACGAGATTGAGCGTCATCTGAGCGAATGCCGCGACTGCCACCTTGTTTTCGACGCGGCCAACACCACGCTTGATCGATATTTCAGCCCACACCGCCACGCAGATCCCGAAACTGCTGTCACTGCTGCATAATCATCATCTCTGTATCTCGCTAATTCAAAGGTGCTTATTGAGCTACGCACGGACTGGCATACGCGTTCGCTCGCGATCTTAGCGTGCTATTATGTGACTCCCCCGCCAGACGGCTCCGCCTTCGCAAAAAATACCGGCCATCCGAGCAGAAGGTAATGTTTACTGGTACTAGTACGTATCCAAGGCTTCGTTTTCACCGTGCAATCCTGCTCTAACTCGCTGCCATTGATAGAGTTAGGCATTTTCCCACAGTATGTAGGGTCTTTGGTGTATGGGGTGCTCCCTCCTCCGCGCCAAGGCGACACGCCAAAGGAGACGAAGTCCATGAGCGACTATCAGGAACCGGCTTACCAGGCCACCACGACGACGGGAACACCCCGCTGGATAGGTTTGGCCGTAGGAATTCTAGGTGCGGTATCGGTGCTGGGCTTGGGCGTGGGCGCTGTGGCCCTCAGCCATACCAGCAGCATTGAACAAAGCACGCAAGCTTCAGTGAGACAGGCGACGGACTCTCTCAATCAACGGCTGGCGAAAGAAGATGAGATCAACCAGCAGCTACAGAGCGATCTTAAGGTCGTCACCGACAAGCTTAACCTTACGCAAACTCAACTCGTCGCGGCGCGCAAGCAAAACAAAGTGGTCTCCGCCACGGTGGACAAGAAACTCACCGGCCTTGAAAGCAACATGAACACGCAGCTCGCTACCAAGGCGAACACTGAAGATCTGAACAAGCTGGGTGGGGATGTCAACGGTGTTCGCACGGATCTAGACGCCACCAAAAATAATCTGCAGATGGCACGTTCGGAGATGGGCACGCTGATCGCTCGCAATCATGACGAAATCGACCAGCTCCGCCGCATGGGTCAGCGCGACTATTTTGAATTCACCGTGACCCGCAAAGCTGGCGCCGCGAAAGTCGGCTCCGTTCAGGTCGAGTTGAAGGACGTTAACACCAAGAAAAACCAGTACACCATCAACGTCCTGGCCGACGATAAGAGCTTCGAGAAGAAGAATCGTTCCGTCAACGAGCCGATCTTCTTCTACACTGGCGGAAGCCACGCAGCTCTAGAACTCGTCGTCAACAAAGTAACCAAGTCGAGCGCCTCAGGCTACCTGAGCGTTCCGAAGGCGGCTGGCGCGACTTCCGCGAGCAACACCTCGTCCGGGCAGTAAACTATTGATTTGTAGCACCCAGAGCACGCACCCAAAGGAGGATTCGAAAGAATCCTCCTTTTTCTTTTTAAACGGGCGGCCAGCTGCCAAGCGTATCATCGGATTCCCAGAACAAGCGCGCTGTCCGGAGGCCACAGATGAGATTTCGATTTGAAAAGGTAATGCTAATCGTCCTTCTAGCAGCGCCGTTCACCGCACTGGCAGGCGACGGCACCTGGAGCGGCTACATCGCCGACAGCAAATGCGGAGCACAGGCCGCTAACGATGGCGCACGTGAATGCACCATCAAATGCGTGAAAGCCGGTGCCACCTACGTTTTCGTGAACGATGGTGATAAAAAGATTTTCGCTGTCGACGATCAATCCAAGGTTGCCGAGCATGCCGGACATCACGTTACCGTCAAAGGCAGCGTAGATGGCGACACACTGAAAGTCGCCAGCATTGAAATGGCGGCGAAGAAGAAGTAATCGCCGATTGCAAGATCGCCCGGAACACTAGGGCTCAGTCCATCACCCGTTTTGCGGTGACCAGAATTTCCGTTACGATGTTCGCCGCCATGACCACGATTCTGCTGCACACCGCACGTGCCTTCACGCCTGCCATTGAAATTCCTGATGCTGCTATTCTCATTCGAGAAGGCGTAATCGAAGCTTTCGGACCCCGCCAGGGCATGACCCTTCCATCCGGCGCCCAGGAAGTCCGGGCAACTCACCTGACCGCCATTCCTGGCTTCGTCGATGTGCACATTCACGGCGCTGGAGGTCACGATGTAATGGAAGGCACAACCGAGGCCTTGAGCGCGGTGGCGCAGACACTGGCTCGCCATGGCACCACCTCTTTTGTGGCCACAACCGTCACGGCGAGTCCCGAAGATATCTGCCGCAGCGTCGAAGGAATTGCCCGCTTCATCGCCATTCAGCATGAGACCGACGATTTGCGCGCGGAGGTCCTCGGAGTTCACTACGAAGGACCGTTCATCAACGCCGCGCGGCGAGGCGTGCATCCCGAGGAGTGGATTCAATTACCTTCCGCCGAGGTGATGGAGCGCTTTTTCCAGGCCGCTGCCGGTACTGCCCGTATCCTGACCATCGCACCGGAACTTCTCGGCGCGCTGCCGTGCATCGATGCCGCACGCAAATCCGGAGTAGTTGTGGCCATGGGACACACCGACGCTACCTACGAGCAAGCGCGCGCCGGAATCGCACGCGGCGCCCACCACGCTGTTCACGTTTACAACGCCATGCGGCCGTTCTCTCATCGCGACAGCGGCGTGATCGGCGCAGTGCTTACCTCGCCAGAGGTCACCGCCGAACTGATAGCCGACGGCGTGCACGTTGAAGAAGCGGCCATGCGCCTGCTGCTTCAAGCCAAAGGCGCGGGATGCGTCATTCTGGTGAGCGACGGTATTTCCGCCACTGGCATGCCGGATGGCAAGTACATGCTCGGAAAATTCGAAGTCACTGTTTCCGGCGGAGTTTGCCGCAACGCCGAAGGCAAGCTTGCCGGCAGCACCCTCACGCTCGATCGCGCGTTGCGAAACATCGTGGGTCTCGGCGCCTCACTGCAAGATGCCGTTCGCATGCTCACCATCAATCCCGCCACACTGCTTGGAATTGAGTTCAAAAAAGGCGCTCTGCGCATCGGCGCTGATGCCGACATCGTTTTGTTGGATGAGGGGCTGCAAATCGCTAACGTCTGGGCGCGCGGTATCCCTCTCAACTAATTCGCGGCGCGAATTTTCAGGAAAGTCCTACGGATTCAAAGGAACATTCAGTTCGTGCGCGAGTTCGACGGCATTGAACGGGCTGCAAGCCACGTAACGCTCGCCAACCTTTAGCGTCGGCACCTTACGCTTACCCTTGTTCGCCTTCAACACGATTGCTTCCGCTTCGGCGTCCAACTCAATGTTAACTTCGCGGAATACAATGCCTCGATGCGTTAGAAACGACTTCACGCGCCTGCAGTCGCCACACCATGTCGTGGTGTACATGATGATGGTTTCTGTTGGAGGTTGATGCTTGCTCATCCTGGGATAAACGGTTTAGCTGCCGACTCGTACGCTACTCTGCTTGCGCGCCACCTGAATGCGAATCAGAGATCGTTGCAGCGCGATAGCCGCGCGACCCCAATCAATCTCAGGATTGCTCGCCGCCTCAGCCAGCCGTTCTTCGGCACGCTTCTTCGCCTCTTCCGCGCGGCCCAGGTCGATTTCTTCGGGACGCTCGGCAGTTTCCGCCAGCACTGTGACACGATCGCCCAGCACTTCCGCGAATCCGCTGATGATCGCCATCGTGCCGTCGGCTCCAGCTTTTGCGCGATAATTCAGCTCACCAATTCCAAGCTCCGTGATCAACGGCGCGTGCCCCGGCAGTACGCCCAACTGACCGTCTGCGCCGGGAAGAGTAACTTCCACAACCTTTTCGCGCAGCAGTTGCCGCTCCGGCGTAACGATAATCAACTCGATGGAATCAGGAAGCATTTCTCTGGTTGATCTCTTGTAACTTACGCGTTCGCCTTCATCTTCTCGGCCTTCTCGAGCGCTTCCTCGATGGTGCCCACCATGTAGAACGCCTGCTCTGGGATATCGTCGTACTTGCCTTCGACGATTTCCTTGAAGCTGCGCACCGTGTCTTCAATCTTGACGTATTTGCCTTCCAGCCCCGTGAACTGCGCAGCGACGAACATCGGCTGTGACAAGAAGCGCTCGATCTTTCGGGCGCGAGCCACGGTCTGCTTATCTTCGTCGGAAAGCTCTTCGATACCCAGAATCGCGATGATGTCCTGCAGATCTTTGTAGCGCTGCAGAATCGATTTCACGCCGCGAGCCACGGCATAGTGCTCGGCGCCGACGATGCGTGGGTCCAGAATGCGCGAGTAGCTGGCCAGAGGATCGACGGCCGGATAGATGCCGCGCTCGACGATCTGCCGACTGAGGTTCGTGGTGGCGTCCAAGTGCGCGAACGTCGCCGCCGGCGCAGGATCGGTGTAATCGTCGGCCGGAACGTAAATAGCCTGCACGGAAGTGATCGAGCCCCACTTTGTCGAGGTGATGCGCTCTTGCAATTCGCCGATCTCGGTGTTGAGGTTCGGCTGGTAACCTACCGCGCTGGGCATGCGGCCAAGCAGCGCCGACACTTCCGATCCGGCTTGCACGAAGCGGAAGATATTGTCGATGAACAACAGCACGTCCAGATGTTCTTCGTCACGGAAATATTCCGCAACAGTCAGGCCTGTCAACCCGACGCGAAGACGCGATCCGGGCGGTTCCGTCATCTGCCCATAGATCAGCGCGGCGCGCGATTTTTCGGAATTGCCAGGCACGATCACGCCGCCTTCGGACATTTCCAGCCACAGATCGTTGCCTTCGCGAGTTCGTTCACCGACGCCCGCGAACACCGAAACGCCGCCGTGCTTCATCGCGACGTTGTGAATCAATTCCATGATCAAAACGGTCTTGCCGACTCCCGCGCCGCCAAACAGCCCGATTTTTCCGCCTTTCAGATACGGCTCGATCAGATCGACGACTTTGATTCCAGTCTCGAACATTTCCAACGTCGTGGACTGGTCTTCCAGTTTCGGCGCCGGACGGTGAATCGGATAGCGCTTGTCGCTATTTACATGGGCCAAGTTGATCTACAGGCTTGCCGAGCACATTCATCACGCGGCCCAGCGTCGCGCGCCCGACTGGAACGGAAATGCCCGCGCCCGTGTCGTAGGCCTTCATGCCCCGGACCATGCCTTCGGTCGGCTCCATGGCCACTGCGCGCACGCGTCCTTCGCCCAAGTGCTGCTGGACTTCCACCGTAACGTCCAGTGGCTCGGGCAAGTTGTAGCCTTCGCTCGTAATTCGCAGCGCGTTGAAAATCGCCGGAAGGTGCCCTTCCTCAAACTGAACGTCGAGCACCGGCCCAATGACCTGCACTACATGCCCGACCGCTTTTGCTTTCTCAGCCATGCTCTCTCCTAAACTTGGAAGTGAACGGTTACTTTCTATCTCCTAATAACCAGTCACTAACCCCCCGTCACGATGCTCCGTAAGCCGCGCCGCTTACAATTTCAATGATTTCCTTGGTGATCGCCGCCTGACGAACCTTGTTCATGTGCAGCGTCAATGCTTCGATGACGTCGCCGGCGTTTTTCGTGGCCGATTCCATGGCCGTCATGCGCGCCGCATACTCCGACGCCGAAGATTCCAGCATCGCTCGAAGCACCTGGGTCTCGATATATTTCGGCAGCAGCTTGCTCAAAATCTGTTCCGGACTTTGCTCGTAGATGTAATCCACTTGCGAGTCGGACGCGCCTTCCTTCTTATCTTTTTCGCTTTCGCCTTCGATCTTCTCGATCGGCAACAACTTCTCCAAAGCTAAATTGGGAGCCAGAACGCTCTTGAACTCACTGAAAATGATGTAGACGGCGTCGATTTTTCCATCGATATAGAGCTGTGTCGCCAGATTCGCGATCTCCCGCGCCGTCTTGAACTCCACGCGCGCAAGCACATTCACGTATTCGCCGGCGAACTCGAAGCCTGCCTTCTTCAGTGAATCACGGCCTTTTTTCCCAACCGGGATTGTGACGATCTTTTTGCCTTTGTTCGCGCGAAAAAATTCGGTCGCCTTGCGCAGAATGTTCGTGTTGAAAGCTCCGGCCAGCCCGCGCTCGCCTGTTAACACGATCGCCAGAATGTTTTGTTCCGGCCGCTTCTCCAGCAACGGATGGTGCGGTTCCACGATTCGACCCATGATCGAGCGCAACAGCCGCGCAAGCTCCTGGGCGTACGGGCGGGCCGCCAACGCGGCTTCTTGTGCGCGCCGCAGCCGCGCTGCGGCGACAAACTTCATCGCGCGCGTAATCTGCTGGCTGCTCTTCACGGAGCGAATGCGTCGCCGGAAATCGAGAAGTGTTGGCATAGTTGACTAGACTCGCGGCGTTTCGCGAGTAACGTGTTACTTCGCGGCAGCCGCCTCCTGCACCGCAGCCGAAAAACGCTCCTTGAACGATTCCACCGCTTTCTTGATTTCCGCCTTGATACCGTCGTCCAGGGCTTTCTTCTCACTGATGTTCTTCAGAATCGACGATTGGCTGGTCTCCACGTACTGCAGCAATTCTTTTTCGAAGCGCCGCACCTCATTGACTGGAATTGAGTCCAGCAAACCGCTGGTCGCCACGTAGATGCTGAGCACCTGCTTCTCGACCGACAGCGGCATGTACTGATCCTGCTTCAAAATCTCCGTCAATCGCTGTCCACGCTTCAATTGCGCCTGGGTAGCCTTATCTAATTGGTCCGCGCCAAACTGCGCAAAAGCCGCCAGGTCGCGATATTGCGCCATGTCCAGCCGCAAGGAGCCGGCCACCTGCCGCATCGCCTTGATTTGCGCGTTGCCGCCTACGCGGCTGACGGAAATGCCCACGTTGATGGCTGGGCGAATGCCCGCATTGAAAAGGTCCGCTTCCAGATAAATCTGACCGTCGGTAATCGAAATCACGTTTGTCGGGATGTACGCCGAAACGTCGCCTGCCTGCGTTTCAATCACCGGCAGGGAAGTGAGTGATCCCGCGCCGAGCTTGTCATTCAATTTCGCGGCGCGTTCCAGCAAGCGCGAGTGAAGATAAAACACGTCGCCAGGAAACGCTTCGCGCCCTGGCGGACGCCGCAGCAACAGGGAAATTTCACGGTACGCCTGAGCATGCTTGGAAAGATCATCGTAAAAAGTAATCGCGTGCCGCTTCGTGTCTCGGAAGTACTCGCCCATCGCGCATGCCGCATAAGGCGCAATGTACTGCACGGAAGCAGGCTCGGAAGCCGAAGACGCCACGATGATCGTGTAATCCATCGCACCCGCATCGGTCAGCACCTTTACGACTTGCGCAATCGTCGAGCGCTTTTGCCCGATCGCGCAGTAAATGCAGATCATGTCACCGCCCTTCTGGTTGATGATGGTGTCCAGAATGACGGCAGTTTTGCCCGTCTGGCGGTCTCCGATGATCAGCTCGCGCTGTCCGCGGCCGATCGGAATCATGGAGTCGATGGCTTTGATGCCGGTCTGCACCGGCTCTCGCACCGGTTGCCGATCCAGCACGCCGGGAGCGATTTTCTCCAGCGGATTCCGCTCTTTGGTGGTGATCGGGCCTTTATCGTCGACGGGCTCGCCCAGCGGATTCACCACGCGCCCGATCAGCTCGTTGCCTACTGGCACCGACATAATCGTGTTCGTGCGCTTGACAGTGTCGCCTTCCTTCAACTCCACCGTCTCGCCGAGCAGCACGGCGCCGACTTCTTCCTCTTCCAGGTTCAGCGCGATCCCATAAATGTTGTGCGGGAACTGCAGCATCTCGCCGGCCATCACTTTTTCCAGGCCGTGAATGCGAGCAATGCCATCGCCCACGCTGATGATCGAGCCAACCTCATCGACCGACACGGTCTGCTCGTAATTTTCGATCTGCTCGCGCAGGATCTTGCTGATTTCGTCCGCTTTTATATTCGCCATCCAGCACCTGTAGCCGCCGGGCTTCACCCCGTGCAGCCCAACTCAAATTTTCTGCTGCCTACCGCCTAAGCGATTTCTGTCTTTCTACTCTGCAGTCAACTCCGCGCGCATCTCATTCAATCGATTGCGCAACGAGCCGTCGTAAATCGTGTCCCCGATTCGCACAACTGCTCCGCCCAGCAGCGCGGGGTCGAGGGAATATTTGGCCTCAACGCGCTTACCAGTCAGCCGCTCCAGCGTAAACGCAAACTCTGCTTTTTGCGCCGCACTTAACTCGATCGCCGAAGAAATCTCCGCCTCCGCAATTCCTTGCCGGCGTCGCACTACCTCCTGAAAAGCAGCGATGATCTCCGGCAGGATGTGCGCGCGCTGGTGATCCAGAACGACAAAGAGAAAATTACGAATGATCTTGCTGCCGCCGGTTCGCGCCAGCAGCTTTTCGATGACGCCGTGTTTTCCCGCACGATCCACCGCCGGGCTCGTCAGGAAATTTCTTAATTCCGGGGATTCTGAGTACATCGCTCCTACATCCGCGAGTTGCTTGTTCACCGCGTCCGCAGCGCCTTGCGCCAAAGCGATGTCCGCCAATGCATTCGCGTATTGGAGGCTCGCAGACTTCAATTGGGCCTCTCCTCAAGCGTTTGCATGAAATTGGCTACCAGCATTTCCTGCGTTTGCGGCGTCAACTGTTTCGCCAGCAGGGACTCGGCCTGATCCACCGCGAGATTCGCCGCGAGAGCCTTCAATTCCATTCGAGCAGCGCGCTCGGCAGCCTCGATTTCCGCCTTCGCGGCCAGGCCAATCTTCTGTACATCGTTTTGTGTCGCGTTACGAATGCGCTCGGCCTCGCCGACGTCCTCGCGCTGCGCGTTGGCGCGCAGCTCCGCCACTTCCTGCTGGAGTCGCGCAAGTCTGGACTCCGCATCCTTGAGCCGGCGGTCCGCTTCAGTTTTGGCAGCAGTCGCTTTCGTAATCGCCGAACTGATCGTCTCGGCACGCTTGCGGAATATGGGCGGTGTTAACTTTAGAAAAACCCAGCCGAGCAGGGCCGCAACAATCGCAAAGTTGATCCACTTGAAGATTTCAACGCTGTGCTCGTGCGCTGCGTTCGCAGTTTCTTCAGCCGCCTGTGTTCCGACGGCAAGAAATAAAACCGTCAGCAGCGTCATCGCAACAAGAACGCCCCACCGAAAGCGCTTCATCGAGCCTCACTCACGGGGCTATTTGGCCGTGGAGCCTGCAGCACTCGCCGGGCGATTTCGGCGGCCAGCTGCCCCGCGCTTGCTTCCAATTCGCGTCGAGCGGTGGCCACTTCTCGCGCAATGCCATCCTTTGCAGCCGATACCTGGGTCGCTGTCTTCGTGCGCACATCCTTCAGCTGCGCAGCGCGCTCATCGAGTAACTTCTTGCGGGCAGCTTCCTGTTCCGCATACACCTGAGCCCGCGCCTTCTTGAGCGCTTCTTGATACTGCTTCACTTTCTCAGCCGCGGCGACCTGCGCCGATTCTGCCGCCTTTTGCGCGCCGGCGGTACGCGCCTCGCGCTCCGCCATTATCGCGAGCAAAGGCTTGAAAAAGAGGAACCGTAAAACGATGTAGAAAACCAGAACGATCAGGGCTGTAGGCACAGCCTGAAGGAAGAGTTCCCCTAATTGGTGAACAATTTCTTGCATTTAGCTTGTATCGCCTGAACCTCAGGTTGGCAGTCTCGCCGTGTACCCGACCCGGGAAGGGCTGCACGGTGGGCCTGAAGCTGCCGAGTGAAACACTATTTTATAGCATTCGGCGTCGCACATCGTCAATTCGCCGCAGCCGAATGTTTTCACTGATCTGCTGTCTGGAGAGGATGTACAGCGAGGAAAAGATGGCTCGATTTAGTACGATTTAGCGCGGCTACGAATTAGTCCGAAAGTTACGGCTTTGGAGTTGTCGAAGGTGCTGCCTGCGGTGCCGCAGCCGGCTTTCCAGCCGCAGGCGCACCCGGAACGGCCGATCCCGGAGCTTGGTCGTATACGTACCGAATCACCAGAGGAGTATTGTTGCGTCCCACCGTCATATGTAGCGTTTCGTAAAGCTGCGTCCCGTCATACGACAACTCGTACGTTCGGCTCATCTTTCCGCCATGCGGATCTTTCTCGTCGCTCACCAACCGCGTGCCTTCCCAATGTGCGCCAATTTCCTGATAATTTAAATCCTTCGATTTGTGCAGCTTCCGGCCGTCCGTAAAGAACGCGCGCTTGCGCTGTTGATCGTCGAACAGATCGACCTCCACATCTTTCTTCGCTTCCGCAAGTCTCAATCCTTGCGAAGGCCGGACCAACTCTTGCATCTTCTGGCGCTCCTCATCGCTCTCGCCTCGCGAGCCCATTCTCCTCCCGCCATAGCCGCCACCGCCTGGGTACCCTCCGCCGCCCGGATAGCCGCCACCCATCCGTCGGTTTCCACCACCCCCACCGCTCCCTCTCGACTGCTGCATTCTCTTGCGCGGATCGTCGCTGTCCTCCGGATTCAATTTCCACGCGCCGAATATCGAAGTCCGCGGCTGGACCGCTGGCTTATCCAGCTGCTGCTGCGCCGCGGTCGGCCGCGAATCGGACGGCTGAGCCCCGGGCAATGGTCCCGGAGGCGCCTGTGCCCGCACCAAACCCGGCAAAGCAAGACATGCCACACTCAGTGCAGCCATTACAGTCCATTTGGTTTCAAACATATTGTTTAGTGAGTCCTGCTGAACGACACCCCTCGTACGTGTGTTCCGATCCCTGAAGGTGAAAGTTCCCGTGACCAACGAGTAGTCAACACTATTTAACAGTCCTTACATGGATGCTATAACCCCTGATACAAGGTTGCTTCACTCCCGAACGAGGCATGGAAACCAGCAAGTCTCTGAATGCGGGCGATTGCGAGCGCGGCTGATCATTACCGACACAATATGGGGTGGGAGTGGCGAAGCCTGGACCAGGGCGGATCGCGACTTCGTGAACTTAGGAATAGGAGAAATGTTATCGAAGTTGGCCGTGCGATTGCGCTACGATTCTGATATCAAGCGGAAAATTAGTCGGATCCGAGATGATGCAATTTCAATGTGGGTAGGAGGAGAGACGTGAAGATCGCACAGGTGTTTCTTTTGTCGGCAGCCGGGATGATGGTCACGGCGGGGATGGCCGGCCCGGGAGTGGCCGCTGGTCGCAACGCTGAGCCGGCACAGGCGGCGGAGCAGAGCGGGATCAGCACAATTTCCAGGACGACAAAGGCATTCAATTATCGCGCGGCTGGTGGCGCGACAGAGACTTTGATGGTGGGCACGGATTTGATGCGTAGCGCGTCGGGCACGGTGAAGGTTGAAGTAAAAACGAATCGCACCGAGCTGGAGGCCAAGTTCACCGGACTGGAGGATCCCTCGCGGTTCGGACTGGAGTATCTGACGTATGTGTTGTGGGCCATTTCGCCGCAAGGCCGCGCAGTGAATCTCGGCGAAGTGGTGGAGAAGAGCGGTAATGCGAGCCTGAAGGGCGTCACGGACATGCAGACGTTCGGGATGATCGTGACCGCAGAGCCGTACTACGCGGTAAGCCAGCCCGGCGATGAGGTGGTGCTGGAGAATGCGTTACCCGCTGCGTTGCAGAGCCGGGTAGAAAACATTGATGCGAAATATTCGCTGATTAGCCGGGGATCGTATGGCTCGGCGAACACAAAGATCGAGAACGCCATTTTCGGCGTGGACCGTAAAGCGCCAAGAGAATTGTTCCAGGCACGGAATGCGGTGCGCATCGCGAGCAACGCGCAGGCCGATAAGTATGCTACTTCGACGATGACCAAGGCCGAGAGCCAGTTGAAGGTCGCCGAAGACGCCTATCGTGCGAAGCGCGACAAGAAGGTGATCATCGGGGCTTCGCGAAACGTGATCGAGACCGCGGAAGAAGCGCGAGTGATCGCGATCCAGAAGAAGGGCGAAGAGGAAGCACGGCTGGAGGCCGACGCGGAACGCAAAGCTGCAGCGGAACGAGAGGCGAAGGCGCGCGCGGATGCGGCCGCGGAAACTTTGCGCAGGCAGGAAGCCGATCAAGCGCGTGCGGCGGCTTTGCAGGCGCAGGCGGATGCGGAAAAGATGAGGAAACAGGCGGAGGAAGCCGCGGCTGCGGCAGCGAAGAATCAGCAGGACGCAGAGGCCGCGCGCGCGGCAGCATTGGCGCAGCAGCAGGCTGCCGAGGCGCAGGCTGCAGCGGCGCGTGCAGCGGCAGACCAGGCTGAGAAAGACAAAGCCCAGATGCGTGCGCAGTTGCTGGCGCAGCTCAATGCCGTACTACAGACCGAGGATACGGCGCGCGGCTTGATTGTGAATATGTCCGACGTGCTGTTTGATTTCGGCAAGTACACGCTAAAGCCGGAAGCGCGAGAGAAGCTGGCGAAGATTTCTGGCATCGTAATAGCGCATCCGGGATTAAACCTGCAGATTGAAGGGTATACGGACAGTGTGGGAAGCGATCAAGTGAACCAGCAGCTTTCCGAACGACGCGCGGACACGGTGCGTGATTATTTAATTCAACAAGGTGTGCCGGGATCGGCGGTAACCGCGAAAGGACTGGGGAAATCGAATCCGGTGGCCTCGAACGATACGGCGGAAGGGCGGTCGAAGAACCGCCGCGTTCAGCTGGTGGTGAACGGCGAAGCCATCGGGAAGGCGGCACCTGGGGCGGCACCCGGACAGTAATTGAATAGAAGAGAAATTCGAGTCGCAGACGGGGCGGAGGTTTCGCCCCGTTTTTTATTTGCAGCCGAACTTTTTTGCGCGCTCAGACGCGGAGGATGTCGCCTTCTTTTGCTACCAGTTCATAGAGAACCGGGTTGACGAAGAAACCGATGACGAGACGCGAGAGAAGGCCGGCTACTACTACGATGGCGAATGGTTTTTGCGTGTCGCTGCCGACGCCGGTACTCAGGGCGGCTGGAAGCAACCCGAGGCACGCTACCAATGCCGTCATCATAATTGGACGGAGACGGAGCAGGGATGCTGCGCGAGTAGCTTCGCGAATGGGGAGACCCTGGAGGCGGAGTTTGTTGATGTAGCTGACGAGGATAACGGCGGTTTGCACGGAGACGCCGAGTAACGCGAGCAACCCCAGCAGGCTCGAGACGCTGAACGGGGTGTGGGTCAGATGCAGAGCGACCAGTGCGCCTACGGGTTGCGTGAGGACGACACCGACTGCGATTGTCACCGGGAATTTGAAGTTGCCGTACAGCGCAAAGAGAATCAGAAAAATCAAGAACAGGGCGAGCGGTCCGATGATGTAGAGCTGGGACTTTGCTTCGAGGAGCTCACTGTATTCGCCACCCCAGTCCAACCGATAGCCTTCGGGAAGCTGGACGGATTTGGCGACGGCGCGTTGTCCGGCTTGTACGATGCCTTCGAGGTCGCGGCCGTTAATGGAAAACTGGATCCCGATGTAGCGCGAATTGTTTTCGCGATAGATAAAAGAAGCGCCGGTGGATTCCTTGATGGTGGCTAGTTCGGAGAGCGGGATCTGTTGGCCGCCGGGCGCAGGGACCAGGAGATTGGAAATTTGCACGGCGTTGGAGCGGTATTGCGGTTCCATGCGGACAACGAGGTCGAATGATTTTTCGCCTTGAATGACGCGGGTGGCTGCGGAGCCGCCAATGGCGGTTTCGATCACCGCCTCCACGTCAGAGACGTTGATGCCGTAGCGCGCGATTTTGGGGCGGTCGATGTCGATCAGAAGACTTGGCTGGCCGAGTTCGCGGACGACCGTGAGTTGGGAAAAGCCGGGCGTTTGTTCCAGCGTGGTTTTGATCTGGACGGCTTTTTTCTCGAGCACATCCAGGTCGGGGCCGAAGATTTTTACGGCGAGAGCGGATTTCAAGCCGGTGAGCGCTTCATCGACCGCGTCCTCGGCGGGTTGAGTAAAGTTGAAGATGACGCCCGGGTAAGCGGAGAGTTTTTTCTCAAGGTCGCGGGTGAGGGCTTCCTTGTTGCGGAAGGAGCTGTTGGCCCATGACTTGTCGTCATACGGCTTGAGACCCACGTAGAACTCACAATTGAAAAACCCTGTGGGATCGGTGCCATCATCGGGGCGACCAAGTTCGGAACCAACCACCGTCACCTGCGGGTAGGCGATCAGAATGTTTC
Organism: uncultured Acidobacteriota bacterium; assembly: GCA_963788725.1. Lineage (GTDB taxonomy): Bacteria > Acidobacteriota > Terriglobia > Acidiferrales > UBA7541 > Acidiferrum. The sequence goes on from CAWBHT010000005.1 coordinate 34,293, forward strand.
GGATCTTTGGCGCGAACTTGGCGGCGTCTTCAAAACCGATGGTATACGGCAAAGTAGCACGCACCCAGAGAGCGCCTTCATCCAGGTGCGGCAGGAATTCTCCACCGATCAGTGGGATGAGGAGAAGACTCGCGCCGAAGATAACAATGCAGACCGCCATCGTGATCTTGCCGTGATCCAGGCACCAGTCAAGAGCGCCGGCATATTTGTCGTGGATCCAGTCAAAAACTTTATTCCGATTTTCCTTCACGCCATTCCTGAAGATGTAGGCGGTGACTACCGGAACAAATGTAAGCGTAAGGATCAACGCGCCGATGAGGGCGAAGGCCATGGTGTCGGCCATGGGATGGAAGAGTTTGCCGGACGGTCCAACGAGGGCGTAGATCGGGAGGTAGCCAGCGATGATTACGGCGACGGAGTAAAAGATAGGGCGATCGACGTCGCGGGCGGCGTGAAGGATGACTTCGTGGAGGTTGTAGTCGGTGCCGCGGCGTTCTGCGAGTTCGCGGTAGATATTTTCGACCATCACGATGGTGCCGTCGATGATGATGCCGAAGTCGATCGCGCCGATGGAGAGAAGGTTGGCGGCTTCACCGGTGGCGTGCAGAAAGATGAATGCAAAGAGGAGCGCGAGCGGAATGGTGAGCGCGGTGATGACCGCAGCGCGAACGCTAACCAGGAAAAAGATCAGGACGAGGAGAACGAGAAGCATACCGCGGAGGAGATTGCCTTCGACAGTATCGGTGGTGACGCGGACAAGGTCGCTACGGTCGTAGTAGGCGTGGACCTTGACGTCGGGAGGAAGAATGTTGCGGTTCAATTCCTCGGTTTTTTGTTGAACACCGCGCAGGACGTTTTGCGTTTGCTCGCCGCGGCGCATCAGGATTACGCCTTCCACCGCGTCATCGTTATTTTTGTTTTTTTCCTGAAAGCCGAAGATGCCGAGCCGCGGCGCCCAGCCCATAACTACCTGGCCGACGTCTTTCACACGAATGGGAACGCCGTTGTTGCTTCCGACGACGACTTCGCCAATGTCTTCGGTAGATTTGAGCAGGCCCAGGCCGCGAACGTAGTAGAACTGGCCACCCTTGGTATAAAAACCGCCGCCGGTGTTGGCATTGTTGGATTGCAGTGAGCTGAGGACTTGGGCGACGGGGAGATGGAAATTGTAGAGCTTCGCTGGATCGAGCAGGACGTGATACTCCATCGTCGGGCCACCGAAACCGGAATCGTCGGCGACACCGGGAACCGCGCGGTAGGCGCGTTCGACGACCCAGTCTTCATAAGTGTGAAGCTCGGTGGGCGAGCGATCCGGGCTCTCGATGACATAGCGATACACCAGACCGCTGGGACTGAAGAGGGGAGCCATGCTGGGCGTGACACCGCTGGGCACTTGGGCGTCGGGGATGCGCTGGAAGACGATCTGGCGGGCGAAGTACACGTCTGTGTTTTCGTCAAAGGTTAGCGTGATGACCGATAGGCCGTAGAGCGAAATGGAGCGCATGACGCGCAAGTTGGGGGAGCCGTTCATGGCGAGTTCGAGCGGGAGAGTGGCCAGGCGCTCGACTTCTTCGGCGGCGTGACCCGGCCATTGGGTGACGATCTCAACCATGGGTGGGGAGAGATCGGGATATGCGTCTACGGGCATGCGCTGGAAAGACACAATGCCGGCGATCACGATGAGGACCGTGAACATCAGGACCACGAAGCGTTGTTTAAGGGCGAGATGGACGATGCGATGAATCAACGGTCGTAGTCCTTTGTTGCCGCGCTACTGCTGAAGCGAATTCTGAAACTGGAGAAAAAGGCTGCCGTCGCCGATGACGTGTTCGCCTTCGTTCAGGCCGCTCTGGATAAGGGTGCGGCCGTTTTGTGAGTCGCCGGCTTTCACCAAGCGACGGGCGAATTGATTGTTGTTTTGCTGCACGTAAACGAACGGCTGATTTTCGGAATCGCGCAGGACCGCGGCGTCGGGAACGGTAATGGCGTTGGCCAAGGCGCCGGCGCGGACTGTCGCGGTGACGTACATGTCCTTTTTGAGTTTGTCTCCGGGATTTTCAGTGACGATGCGCGCTTGCACGGTGCGGGTATTGGGATCGAGAGCGTCGGCAATGTAAGAGATTTTGCCGTGGAAGACCGTGGGGTAGGCGTCGGTAGTGAGTTCTACAGAGTCACCAACACGGACGTAAGCGAGATCGTTTTGGTAGACGTTAACGAGGACCCACACAGTACTCATATCGGAAATGGTGAAGCATTGCGTGGAGCCCGCTTGCAGGAGCTGACCGGGACCGACCAAGCGTTCGACAATTTGGCCAGCGACGGGAGCGGGCACCGGGATCTGGCCAGTAGTCTTGGGTGTTTCTTTTATCAGTGATTCGGGATCGCGGATGCCTAAGGCGCGAAGTGCGTCTTCACTGGACTGCAGGTCGGCTTGCGCCTGGTCGCGATCGGATTCGGCCTGCTGGAGGTCGCGTTCGGCGACAGCTTTGTGCTCGAGCAGATCTTTCGACCGTGCATAGTTTTTTTCAGCGAGCTGGAAGGCGGTGCGGGCTTTCATGTAGGACGAGCGGGCCGCGGAGTAGTCGGGGCTGGTGACGGTGAGGAGCGTTTGACCGGTGTGCACTCTTTGACCGGGCTCGACGAGGATTTCCTGGACTGGGCCGCCTACGGCGGAGAAAACTGGAGTGGTTTTGAAAGCGTTGAAGGCTACCGCGCCTGTCAATCGGAGCACTCGTGGGAGTTTGGATTTCTCTGCGGTGACTACTTGCACATGGGACATCTGGTCTTGCGGGACAGTGAAGAGGCCGGCAGTGTCGGCTTTGGTCTGGCCGGTGGAGTAGGAGGTCATTTTCGATTCCGCTTCATCGCGGCTGGAATTGCAGGCGGTCAGCGAAAAAGTGAGCGCGGCTGTCAGGAACAGGAATCGCGATCGGCTGGTTCGGTAGTGAGGGCGGGCATTTAGTCTCATGGGAGATTCCTTGTGCCAACGGCTTGGCGCATTTGTTCGACGGCGGTCATGTAACTGGCCAGGGCCTGGCGATAGGCAAGCTGGTTAGCGCGATAAGTGCGCTCGGCGTCGAGCAAATCGAGGAGGCTGGCGGCGCCGCGTTTGAAAGCGTACTCGGTGATGTCACGGGATTGCTTGGCCTGATCCACGTAGCCGCCTTGGTAGAGCTGAATGATCTCGTTGTTGGATTGCAGCGCGGCGAACGCGTCGACTACGTCGGTACTGACTTGCTGCGCGGCTTCCGTGGCCTGCTCTTCGGCTTGGGTGATGGCGAAGCGTGCGCGGGCAATTTCGCCCTGATTGCGATCGAACACCGGAAGATCGATATTGAAGAAGAAGGCGCCGGAGTTAATGCCAGCGGTGTGGGTGTAATCGAAGCTGACGCCGAGATCTTTTTTTCCGTTCGCGCGCATCAGGGTTTCCTGGCTCCGCGCCGCGGTGACGCCTTGCTGCGCGGCACGGAGGTCGGGGCGGTTTTGCGCGGCCAGCAGTTTGAATTGCTGCAAGTCCGCATGAATGGGCTGGTAGTCCAGTTCGCCTTGGGCGTCGAAGTTGTCAGGGACGGACTCGAACCCGATAAGCTGCCGGAGGGCCGCCAGCGCCTGGATTTTGGCTAGTTTTGCGGCAGACAAGTCGTGCTGAAACTGCAGGAGCTGAAGCTTGAGCTTGATCAGATCGCTTTCGCTCATGTCACCGCTCTTGTAGCGCGATTCGCTGATGTTCACGGTTTGCGTGAAGCTGGCGGTGTCCTGTTGGGCGAGCTCTACGCTCGATTGGGCCAACAATACGGCGATGAACTGCTGGGTAGTGTTGAAGATGAGGGTGCGCTGGCTGTCATCGTATTGCGAGCGGGAAACCGCGGTTGCATCCTTGGCGGCTTGCAGCCGGTGCTGGCGTTTTCTGCCGCGCTCAAAGGTATACCCGATACCCACGTCAAACTGTGCTTGGTTCTCGAGGTAATCGGTACTGAACTGGCTCGGATTGAAGAGCGGGAAAAACTGGGAATCCCAGGAGAGCGTGGGATTGGGCCGAAGATTGGCGGTAACTTCCTCAGCTTCGTTCTGGAAGATCGTAGTGCGCGTCGCCTGCAGAGCGTGATTGTGCTGGAGTGCGAGGCGAATGGCGTCGTCGATGGTGATATGGGTAGGCGCATTCTGAGCCGGTGCCGGCGCGGTGGCTGGCTCGGTGGGCGGTGGAAGGGGCGGCATTTTCTGGTTTTGTGCGACTGCACAGACGGGTAGTGCTAGAAGTGCGATGGCGGCCCATGTCGAGCCTTTGCTCATAGCTGGAAACTCCTGGCGTGCCGCCAAAGGGCAGACACGGAAGCAAGCGAGAACGTGATGACACTTGGCGCGGTGTCAACGGAAAGGGAGCGAGCTACAGACTTACAGTGCGGGTGGTGCGCGCGAGGGAGTTATACGCAGAAGCTGCGAGAAGAATTCGACGGTGCTGGAGGTTTTCTGCAGACGGCTGAAAATTGGACTGATGGAGATGCCATGCACCGGGCGAATCACCGCAGGCGCAGCCGCGGAGCAGAGCGGACAGAAGTGAGATCCCGGTGCAGGGGAACTTGAACTTGGCATCAGATCGGCGCAGGAATGCAGCTGCGGGAGCAGGAATACCACCGCCAGGAACAGCACCAAGCCCCGGATTTGCCACGACTTGCTAGGCATGTGACTAATAAGACGGAGCTTAGGTGGGAATGGTTGCAGGGTCAAGTTTTATTAAACCGGCCGAGACGTGCCAGTAAATCGTTTGCAACCGGAAATGAATTTGCGGCGTCCAACGGTGCAAGCTGCCGTGTGCAAGTGTATGCAAAAATTTCGTAAGTACCTGGGAACAGTGGATTTCCGTGCGGCGCTGGCGGTGTTTGGCTGCCTGGCACTGTTGTACTTCGCGGGTGGCGGCGCCTTTCTGCATCACCACACGGGTGGTGGTCCTGAGAATGGGACCGCTTGCCACATTTGCCAGGCGCTGCACATGCCTGCGCTTGCGGTCGCGCCCGCGAAGATCATTCCGGCGGCCCAGCAGGTTGCGTGGCACGAATCGATCACGCAGCACCCCGCCCCAAAAGATTCGCTTCGCTCTCCATAGCCCTTCTCGCGCCCCTCCAACCGCTTAGCTGTCTCCCCTTCATACTTAGTTGACCCGGCGAGGGTTGTGCCATCTGCTGGCACTTCTGATCGTCGGAGCACAGGCAAGAGTGCCTGTGCTACCTAGATTCCACATCGCAGCTCCATCGCGCTCGATCCGACGGGACCTGCGTACCGCTTTTCCACTTCGATGTCTCTATCCACGCTTCTATCGCCTCGATGAGGCGCAAGTCCCACGACGGGACGGAGGAAAAATGATTACGAATTCGCGGAAATACCGGGGCGCGTATGCGCTCCTGGGATTGAGTTTGCTTTTGGCTTGTTGGGCAGCCCCGAGTTCGGCGCAGGTTGGGAATTCCGGGTCGATCGAAGGCGTGGTGAAGGACCCGTCAGGGTCCGCCGTCGCTAATGCCTCAATCGAGGTATCGAATCCAGTGAGCGGCTTTAGTCGCGAGGTCACGGCGGGGAGCGATGGGGCGTTTCGAATCACAAACGTACCGTTCAACCCGTATCACCTGGTGGTGACGGCTGCGGGATTTGCGGCGTACACGCAGGACGTAGAGGTTAGGTCGGTGGTGCCAACAACGGTGCAGATCGGTTTGAAGATCGGCACGGCCAACACGAGCGTGACGGTGGAAGCCAATGGCTCAGATCTGGTGGAAACGGAATCAACATTTCACACCGATGTGGATCGCGGATTATTCCAAAGGCTGCCACTGGAAAGCGCGTCGTCGTCAGTGACTTCGCTGATCACGCTAACGTCGCCGGGCGTGGCCGCGGATTCGAATGGCAACATGCACGGCCTCGGAGACCATGCGCAGAATTCGTTTTCCGTGGATGGCCAGCCGATTACCGATCAGACCAGCAAGGTCTTCTCCAACCAGATACCGGTGGATTCGATCCAGTCGCTGGAAGTGATTTCGGGCGCGCCGCCGGCGGAATTCGGAGATAAAACGAGCCTGGTGATCAAAGTGACGACAAAATCTGGATTGGGCGTGAATCAGCCGACTGGCAGTATCAGCACGTCGTATGGCAGCTTCGGCACCGCCAACGCGGGTTTCGACCTGGCCTACGGCAATCAGAAGTGGGGCAACTTCATCGCGGCAAACGGATTGAAAAGCGGGCGCTTCCTTGACCCTCCGGAATTTCAGGCGATTCATGACAAAGGAAATCAGGTCAACGTTTTCGATCGTGTGGATTACCAGCTCACGTCTAAGGATACAGTCCACGGAAACTTCCAATACACGCGGTCGTGGTTTCAAACTCCGAACACATTCGACAATCTGAACGTGCTGGACCCGAACGGAAACAATCTGGGACAGACCGATGAACGCTCCAAGATCAGCACCTTCAACATCGCGCCAACATGGACGAGGTTGATCAGTTCCTCGGCAATTTTGAATGCCGGCGCTTTCGTGCGGCGGGATCAGTACAACTATTATCCCAGCGAGAATCCGTTTGCAGACTTTGGGCCGATCAACTCCGAGACGATCGCGCAGAATCGGAAGCTGACGAACGCAGGAGTGCATGCGGATGTCTCCTACGTAAAGGGGATGCACAACGTCAAGGCAGGCGTGCTTTACGAGCACACTTTTCTGGATGAAAACGACCATCTTGGCATCATCGATCCGACATTATTGCCGGCGACTACGGATGACGCCGGGTTGCCATGCTTCGATGGCGGAACGAACACCGCTGTGCCGGGCACACCTTGCGCGACGCTGCTGCCGATTGACTTGACGCGCGGCGGCACGCTCTTCAACTTCTTAGGGCACACCGATGTGAAGCAATTCGCGGCATATTTCCAGGACACGATCACTAAAGGGAATTGGTCATTCAACCTCGGTATTCGCGGGGACGTATACAACGGACTTTCGTCAGCGAGACAGGCGGAGCCGCGGCTCGGCGTCGCTTACAACCTGAAGCCTACAAATACAGTGCTGCGTATTTCGTATGCAAGAACGCTGGAGACGCCGTTCAACGAAAATCTGATCATCGCGAGCACGGGCTGCAATTACCCGGTGATCGCGGCTTTGATTCCGTGTGTGCCTGCGGGCTCACCCGCAGGATTCCGCAACGAGTTTCATGCGGGGTTGCAGCAGGCGTTCGGCAAATACCTGGTGGTGGACGGGGAATACATCTGGAAATACACGCATAACGCCTATGACTTCAGCGTGCTGGGAAATACACCAATTACGTTTCCGATCGATTGGCACAATTCCAAGATCCCAGGATTTGCGTTGAGGGCGAGTGTCCCGAATTTCCATGGATTCACGGCATTGGTGGTGATGTCCAGCGTGGCAGCGCGTTATTTCCCGCCACAAGTGGGAGGATTGGGAGTAACCGTGGGTCAGGGCGGCTCGGTGTTCCGCATTGACCACGATGAAAGATTCAACCAAACCACGCACTTGCAATATCAGCCGTGGAAACGCGGTCCATGGGTAGGATTCAACTGGCGATATGACAGCGGGCTGGTGGCCGGTTCGGTACCCGACTTCGCCACGGCGCTGTCATTCGATGCGGACCAGCAGTCAGCCATTGGCCTTTTCTGCGGCAACACGTTCGCGACCTTGAGTGCACCGCTCACGAGCTGTGCGGCGGGGTCGCCGCACGGCGCAACGCGGATCCAGATTCCCGCGGACGGCACCGAGAACGACGACAAAAATCCTCCGCGCGTTACTCCGCGGCATTTATTCGATCTAAGTGTGGGCGACGACAACTTGTTCCGGGGGGACCGGTATAAGTGGAGCTTGCGGTTTACGGTGATCAACTTGACGAATAAGGAAGCGCTGTACAACTTCCTATCGACGTTCAGCGGGACGCATTTTGTGTCGCCGCGCAGCGAAACGGTGGAATTGGGATTTCACTTTTAGTGTCGGCAAGGAGTGAGGGCGCTTCGCAACACGCGGTGCCTTAACTCCCGAAGGTCGCCACGGCACTGCGGATACTTAACAACTACGTACAGGCGCGATTATTACATATTGACTGGCGGATTGCGCGCGACTATAAACCGTGCTTCATGCAGCAGTTCGCCCACAACTGCCGCCGTGTGTCCGTGTAGGTCGCGCTCATGCCAACATTCCAGGAAGTCTTCGAGGCGGAAAACGCATCGCTAAAGGCTGCGGATGCCGCCAAGCCGGGCCCGGGCTCAACTTTTGGCGTGGCATTTTCCGGCGGGGGAATTCGCAGCGCTACGTTCAACTTAGGAATTTTGCAGGGGTTGGCGCAAGCCAAGATGCTGCCAAAGATTTCGTATCTTTCGACGGTATCGGGCGGCGGTTATGTTGGTGGGTGGCTGATCAGCTGGATCAAACGGGCAGGAGAGCAGGGCGGGAGCGGAGTTAGGAAGGTCCAGGATCAGCTTGGAAATTACCAATGTGTTCGCGAGCCCGGTCAGCCGGCCGCCGAACCGAAGCAGGTCAGCTTCCTGCGCGATTACAGCAATTATCTCACGCCGCGCCTGGGGATTTTTGGTGCCGACACCTGGACGGCGATCGCGGCATATCTTCGCAATGTGGTGCTGAACCAAATCATCCTGATCGCCTTTCTCGGATCGATCATTGTGGTGCCGTGGTGCATCCTGCGCACCAGCCGCTGGATCTCGCAGGCATTTCCTACGATTCTTCATCATGGATATCAAGGATCTACGATCGCAGCAGTCATAGCCGGTGCGTTGTTGTTCCTCAGCATTTGCTGGGCGTCAATACAAGCGGCGCGATGCTCGCTGACGGCGCGCCCGGCGCCTGCCAGCGCGGGTTCTGGATACGTCTTCGCGCTCAGCGTCTTACCGCTGTTTCTGAGTGCGATGGCAACGTGGATATCGCTGTGGCTGGCACCCGCCAATGACCAAACCTGGAGGGTCTGGTATTGGCCGGTGATCGGATCGGTGATCTACGGCGCGGTGCACGTTGCGGGAGTGGTGTGCAGAATCCTGACGATTCGCGGCGCGAAGCAGCCCGGAGTGATCTTCAGCGTCACGCAAGCGATTTACATTCCGATAACCGCGTTTGTTGCCGGCGCGATCGGCGGTTTTTTGCTGGTGCCGCTGGATCACATCGTGCTGACGTGGCGAAGCTGGGGGCATGGGTTCGCGCATGGACTCACCTGGGGGCCGGCATTGTTCGTGGCGGCGTTTCTCCTGACCGGGACATTACATATCGGATTCATGAAGTTGCTGATCAAGCCCGAGGAACAAGAGTGGTGGAGCAGGACAGGCGGGCTTCTGCTGTTACTCAGTGGAGGGTGGACGGCGCTGTTTGCTCTGAGCATTTTTGTGCCGTGGGCGTTGATTGTCTGGGCTGGTTGGATCAAGACGAAGCTAACACTCGTGGCGGGTTGGGCGCTGAGCACCGCGTTCGGCGTGATCGCCGGAAAGAGTCCGAGGACTTCCGGGAAAAAAGACGATGGCCCTTCCGCGATGGATCTGGCGGCACAAGCCAGTCCTTATATTTTCATCGTGGGAATGCTGGTGCTGCTGTCGTGGGGCACGTTCTGGCTGGCGGAACGCAAGTTGGATGCGCGCACACCGCGGGCGCACGCGACCGCAATCGTTCCCGATCAGAACATGTCCATTTCGGCTGAAGTGAAACCGGAGAGTGCCGCGCCCGCGGCTGGTTCCATTGCGGCTGTGGCAAATCCCACAGAGATGACCATCTCTGGAAACCTCACGGTTAAGCCAACGCCCAGTGTGGATCAGACGACCAGAGCGAAAAGAAAATTCTGGGGGCTGGTCTCGCGTTTTCCGGTGCATTGGATGTGGCTGGACTGCGGTTTGCTTCTGCTGGGCGCGATTCTGGTCGCGTACCGCGTGGACATCAACGTTTTCTCGATGAATCTGCTTTATCGGAACCGGCTGGTGCGCTGCTACCTGGGCGCGAGCCGCCTGGACACTTGCCGGCATCCGAATCCCTTCACCGGATTTGATCCCGAGGATGAATTTTCTTTGGCTGCATTCGTCAATGAGCGCGGCTACGACGGTCCTTATCCGATAGTTTGCGCGGCGCTGAATGTGACGCACGGAGAAAGACTGGCGTGGCAGGAACGCAAGGCGGAGTCGTTTGTGTTCACGCCGCGGTTCTGCGGATACGAATTTGAAGAAATGCGCAACGCGGCAAAGGCGAAACAGCCGGGGGGCTACCGCGAGACCGAACAGTATGCGTATCCGCTGAACAAAGAGGATCCGTTTCATGCGGAGATCGGCGGAGTTCACCTCGGAACGGCGATCTCCATTTCCGGCGCGGCGGCCAGTCCGAACATGGGGTATCACACCTCTCCGCCCCTGGCGTTTCTGATGACTGTATTCAATGTGCGGCTGGGATGGTGGCTGGCGAATCCACGTTACAAAAACGATGAGTTGACGCTGGGAGCGCCGGAAGGCGGGCCGCCCTGCTCGCTCTTGTACTTGCTCAAAGAGTTGTTCGCCTCAACGACCGATCGTTCGGAGTATGTCTACCTATCGGATGGCGGGCATTTCGAAAATCTGGGCATCTATGAACTGGTGCGGCGCCGGTGCAAGTACATCATCGCTTGCGACGCGGATGCCGACCAAGGCATGCACTTCGGGGATCTGGGAAATGCGATCCGCAAGTGCCGCAGCGATCTGGGCGTGGAGATCACCATCGATCCAACACCGCTTCGCATGACGTCACCCGATGGGCTTGCGCAAGTTCACGGAGTTGTGGGCGCCATTCGTTACCCAGCCTGCGCCGACGAGGGGCAGATGATAACTGGGAAGCTTCTGTACGTTAAACCGACGCTCAGTTCCACCACTCCGCGAGACGTGCTGGCGTATCACGACATGCATCCGGAGTTTCCCGATCAACCAACCTCCGACCAGTGGTTTGACGAGTCGCAGTTCGAGAGTTACCGAAGAGTGGGACTTCATGCGTTCAGGTCGATGGCGGGAATTGCCGGTGATGGTGCGTGGCCGATGACCATCGAAGGCCTGTTCGACTCTGTAAAAGTGCAGATTCCTCGCTAATTTCCCAAGCCGCGATGGGGAATTTGGCCATCCGCGGAACGCCGCGATACAATACCCGCCGGAGCGGCACTTCGAAGCAGGTGAGGGAACGAAAGCTGTTTGAACCAATGATGAATCTCTGAGGAGCTGCGGATAGACAGCCTGTGTGCACGGCCTGTCCCCTTGGCTTCCCGGTCAGAGTGAAATTGAGCCGGGACGCGAACGGGGCAGGAAAGCCTAATGGTTGGCTCGTGGCGCCCACTTAATCCAGAGGTTCACGGCCTAGTTCCCCACGGCCAAGCAGTCCGCTCCTTTTGTTTTTGCGGCAGCCCAACTCCGACTTCCTATGCGCGTACTGTTCATCGGCGACATCGTAGGTTCGCCTGGCCGGCAGATTGTGCAAGAGCGGCTTGCGGATCTCGTCAAGCAGCGGCAGATCGACCTGGTAATCGCCAATGGCGAGAACTCCGCGTCTGGGTTCGGCATTACGCCACGAATTGCCGATGAGCTACTGGGCACGGGAATAGACGTTTTGACGGGCGGCAACCATAGCTGGGACCGCAGAGAAGTCCTGGAGTACATGCCACACCAGCCCCGGCTGCTTCGGCCGCACAATTTTCCGCCGGGCAGCCCTGGAAGCGGCGTCTTCGTAGGCACCGCGAAGAACGGGGTCCGCTACGCTGTGCTGAACCTGCAGGGGCGCATCTTTCTGCCCGCGATTGAGGATCCATTTCGCACGGCGGATGCAGAACTGGCCAAGCTTCCGGCTGACGTAGCATTTGTGCTGGTGGACATCCACGCCGAAACTACCAGCGAAAAAATCTCCATGGGCTGGCATCTGGATGGGCGAGCCACTGCAGTTGTGGGCACGCACACGCATGTTACGACCGCGGACGAGCGCGTCCTGCCACAAGGCACCGCATTCATTTGTGATGTGGGGATGACCGGTCCGCACAACGGTGTTATCGGTATGGACCGTGAGGCGATCATCAAGCGTTTCCTGGATGGGCTGCCGGCACGATTTGAGGTGGCCAGCGGCGATGTGCAGATGAATTCGGTCCTAATCGAAACAGATGACGCGGGACAGCGGAATGCTGCTGGACGTTTGCGCGCACGATCGATCGAGCGGCTGCGGCTTCGTGCGGATTAGTTAGAGTTGCGGAGTTGCAGCCCAGTTCAGAAGGACCGGTTAGTACCTCACCCGCAACCTAAGGCAACCTGATCACGTCCATAGCAATCTGAGGATTCATGCAACAAAACTTGGGTCTCACCTTGAGAATCGGCGCGGCGCTGTGTCTCTTCGCCTGGGCAGCCGCGGGTATTGCCCAGAGTGACGCCGATCTGACGGCGAAAACCAAGTTATTTCCCAACATCGGACCGGGGTTGCGTTCCGTTCGACGCGGCGCGGATGGCCGCACGTATATTCTGGCGTCTCCATCACCAGGCTTGGTGGTGATGAACGCCGAAGGGCACCAAGTGCTGGCTATTCCGACGGCCCAGCCGGGGACAAACCTGTCCTTGGCGCTATCGTTTTTGGCGAGGATTGCGACGTTGACGCTGAGGGCCGGATTTACGTGGCGGACCGTGGCGGAAACTCGCTGGAAGTGTTTTCAGCGAACGGCACGTTGCTGCGATCGATTTCGGTGCCGGCTCCAATGGCGGTGGCGGCACTTGGTGAGGGCGAAGTGGCTGTAGCAACACTCCGGGAGCCGCACCTGGTGATTGTGTTCGACAAGAACGGCAGGAACGTCCGTGATTTCGGCGATCCGGAGCAAATCAGCGAACGTGCGGATTTGAATCGCTTTTTGAATGTTGGAGACCTGGAGAGCGATGCTAAGGGGCATCTTTTCTATGGCTTCGCCTACACTCCAGAGCCGACAGTTCGCCAGTACGATCGTCACGGTTTCACACTGGGCCCCGACATTCAATACACTGCTCTGGAGGCGGCTTCGGAGGCGCAGGCAGTGCGACGAGAGATCACTCGTCAGGAGAAGCATCAGAAGACCCCCTATTTCAAAAGAGTGCTGAACGCGTTTGGTGTTGACCGGACCACAGGGGAAGTGTGGATGGCAGTGGGCAACACATTGATGCATTTCGATAAAGATGGGAGCCGCCGCGCCAGCTATCAAATGTACACACCAGAAGGAGCGCGATTGGTGGCCAAGACGATCCTGATCGAACCTCAACATCTGATCGTGGGTAGCGATCCGCTCGGCATCTACGAGTTTGATCGGCCGGACAAGACGAATCACTGAGTGAGGCAAGTCGTTCGAGTTAGTGATCGGCGAAAAAAATAAATAATAGAGCGAGTTTTCCTCAGGTAATTTTGTTACGTCGCACGATGCATATTTCTAGCGGACGAATTTTTTTATCGATTTTCCTTTGAAAGCTGGCGTTCGCGAAGAAGTTTGAGCAGCAAGACGCTTGTGGAAATCCTGTTAAGTGTGTGTGTATGATCGTCTCTGCTGATCACGGAGTTCGCGCAGTTTTCACTTGCCTGCCACGCATCAATCGGCGACAATCCCGCGCTGTCTTAGATAGGTAATGCGCAGGCTCGTGATGCGGCCGAGTCCATGCGCGAAGCAACAGGGGCGCGCGGCAGTATTTCCAACGAGGTCGAACTCCGAAGTCTAAAAGGATGAGATAGGCCTGCTTTCCACAACTTTTTCACATCTGTGGAAATAGCCGAGGGCCCGCTTTTCTCTAGCGATGACGACTGCCACTCAAACAGGACGCGACGCGACAAATTCCTGGGACAAATTCCTGGAACACGTAAAGTCTCGCGTCAGTATCAACACCTATACGACCTGGTTTCAACCCACGCGGCTCAATCGGGCCGAGGGAGAGACTCTCTTCGTCCAGATTCCCAGCGGTGTCTTCCGTCAAGTGTTGACGCGTACTTACGGGGAGATTGTTAAGGCCGTTTTCCATGAAATCGGCACGCCGAACATGCGCGTGCAATATGTATGCACCGAGGAAGAGCCCGCGGCAACGGTGGCCGGGCCAACCAAGCAGTCCAAGCTGGATTTCGAGAGCAGCGACCATCAACTGAACGCACGCTATACCTTCGACTCGTTCGTGGTCGGAAAATCCAACGAATTCGCCCATGCGGCATCTCGGGCCGTGGCGGAACAGCCGTCCAAATCGTACAACCCCTTGTTTTTGTATGGCGGCGTGGGGATGGGTAAGACGCATTTGATGCATGCCATCGGGCACACCATCAAGAGGCGTAATCCTGCCATGCGGTTGAGCTACGTAAGCGCCGAGAAGTTCACCATCGAAGTCATCAATTCGCTGCGGTTCGATCGAATGATTTCGTTCCGTGACCGCTTCCACACCGTAGACGTTCTGCTGGTCGATGACATCCAGTTCATCGCCGGCAAGGAGCGCACCCAGGAAGAGTTCTTTCATACCTTCAACGCGCTCTACGAACAGCAGAAGCAGATTGTTATTTCATCCGACTGCCTGCCAAAGGATATCAACTCCATCGAAGAGCGCCTTCGATCGCGTTTCGAGTGGGGCCTCATCGCTGACATTCAGCCACCCGATCTGGAAACGAAGATCGCGATTTTGCAGAAAAAGGCGGAGAACGATCGGTTTCCACTCCCGGACGATGTCGCGGAATATATCGCGCGCGCGATCAAATCGAATGTGCGCGAGTTAGAAGGCGCGCTTACGCGTTTGATGGCTTATGCGTCGCTGACCGGCGCCTCGATCTCCCTGGCGACCGCGCAGCAAGTTTTGCGCAACATCATCGCTTCACAGGAAAAGCGCGTCACCATCGATCTGATTCAAAAACGCGTGAGCGAACACTTCAACTTACGCGAGCAGGATTTGAAAGTGCGCAGCAACACGCGCGCGATCGCTTTTCCGCGCCAGGTGGCGATGTACATCGTCAAGCAGCTTACGACCGCGTCACTGCCCGAAATCGGGCGGCAATTCGGCGGCAAGCATCACACTACCGTACTCCATTCGATTAACAAGATCGAAGAAATGCGGCGCTCCGACAAGGAACTTAACCGCACGATCACGCGCTTGATGGACGCTCTGCAGTAGCAATTCTTCACAACCTGCGTTGTCCTACGTCGCGCTAGTATCTGCACGACTGTGCGCCCGCGTGCTCTGTCCATATTTCTCGACGCGATCTCCGGTTGCCGAATCTCAACTTAGCGATTATTTGCGCTCTGCCGAGCTTGTGGACAACTGTTGTGAATCGTGCGGATTTCGTGTTGAAAGATTGAGAGCTTTTTCCACGAGTCACCTTGTCGACGCGAAATGGGCGAACTTTTCCACTGTTCTCACCGTTGGCCGCATGGACACAACCGCTCTCGTTTGCGAGCCGGGTGTGCTGATCCGCATTTTTCCACATCTTCACAGCAGTCATCACAACAACAAGGTCTCCACTAATTTTTCTAGCGAACAAACAAAGACACCTCTTGTTGAAGAAAGCTGTGAGGAAATTTATCGCGGCGCTTGACGGTGCCCCTCCGCGGAACAGCGAATGAGAATGAAGACGAAATCACAGCAATGAAGGAAGTCGTTGCAAACAATTTTGTGGCGACTATCGCGGCGCGAATTTCCTTCGCTTTCCACAGCTTGAGCGCACTCGTAAGGCTTTATACTTCGCGTGAAAACGAGTAGAGTACGCACCAGCAAACAAGCGGCCAGTCCCGGCGCCGCTGAGGGGTTGCGCAGACACATGACCGCACCAGGAACGGCCCGCGAGGAACATCAATCGATGGAATTCAGCGTATCGAAATCCGTGCTGTTGAACGAGCTCAGCACCACGCAGGGTGTCGTCGAACGCAAGACGACGATCCCGATCTTGTCGAATCTGCTCGTCGAGGCGAAAGGCAATCGCCTGACGATCACCGCGACGGATCTGGAGCTCAGCATCCGCACGTCTTGCGAAGCGAAAGTAAAAAAAGAGGGCGCGGGTACCATCCCTGCGAAGAAACTGCTTGAACTTGTCCGTCTGCTGCCGGAAGGCGAAATCAAATGCCGGCTGCTGGAAAATCATTGGGTGGAAATCGTCAGTGAGAAGAAGAAATACAAGCTCGTAGGAATGGCCAAGGAAAATTTTCCGGCTCTGCCTGCCATGCCACATACGCTGGTGAAGATTTCCGCGCCAGTGATGGAAAGCCTGATCGGCAAGACCAAATTTGCGATCTCGATGGAAGAGTCGCGCTACACGCTGAACGGTGGCTTGCTGATTCTCAAGCCAGACACACTCGCGATGGTTGCGACTGATGGTCATCGCCTGGCTCTGGCAGAAACCAATCAAAAGCTTTCCGGCTTAAATGGCGAAATGAAGGTCTTGATCCCCAAGAAGGCCATGGACGAAGTGGAAAAGCTTGCCAGCGCCGCCGGGCAAGACTCGCAGATTGAGTTTGCCAAAGACGAAAGCCATCTCTTTTTCCAGGTCGGCCATCGCCTGCTGATTTCACGCATTCTTACCGGTCAGTTTCCGAACTACGAAGCAGTGTTGCCTCGCGACAACAACAAGACCGTTACCATTGAGCGTACCGAACTCAGCGATGCAGTTCGCCGCGTTTCGCAATTGGCGGACCAGCGTTCGCATGCGGTGAAGCTCGCGGTCTCCAAGGAAGGCATCGAAATTTCCGCATCCAGCCCTGAGTACGGCGAGGCGAAAGAAAACATCGAGAAGGAATACAGTGGCGACCCCATCGCCATTGGCTTCAATTCCAGTTACATGCTCGATTTTCTTGCGGCAGCGGCTGACGGTCCGGTGAGCATCGAGTTGAAGGATGAACAATCAGCCGGCCAGATGCGTCCCCTGGCGGACGAAAGCTATCGCTACCGCTACATCATCATGCCAATGCGAATCTGACGGATGCGCTCGTTCTTTGTGTAAAGAGTTTTCTGCAGTCGCATCCGCTTAATTGGTTTTTCACCGCGAAATCCATTGCCTGAGTTATCGCATAGACTGCGCAATCAACCGCACGAATTGCCGTCGTGCGCCCTGTTTGCAAGCGTAGGCCGACCTTACTCGTGATCTGTGCAACCAACTGAAAGTAAGCGATTTAGTGATCCACAGGCCGGTATTTTCGCTTGGGATTTTGCCTCAAATCGGGTACAATGTTTACTGTAGTTGCTTGGCACTCTGGTTTCCTCCAGATCGGCCCGCTCTGAGCAATCGGAGCACGTCCGCCAAGTGAGTGTGGCTTGATTTCGGCTCTGCGCCAGGAGCCTTTGCCGCGAGCTTGCTTGGAGTAAGCCTGGGGATTTCGGTCCTTGGGCGTTGAAGTCTTCGCCACGTCTCGCTGCGCGAGATGGGATGAAGCAGGAACCCTACGAGTTCCGGTCGCGTGCGATCGGGATCAAAGGGTAAGGCGACGTACGGATCAGTCCGCAACCAAGCCTTCCCTCATTGGTAGCGAAATATTTTTAGTCGGCGTGAGCCGCTCGCACGTTAGCCGCGCTTTCCGCGTGACTTCGGCGTTTGGTGTGAGCGCGATGCGTTTGGCCATGGTTGGTCAGGAGAATGAATGGGCGACAAAGAAGAAGTCGTAAATCCGCAAGGTCATAAGTACGACGCGAAGTCGATCAAGGTTCTCGGCGGTCTCGAAGCAGTGCGTTTGCGTCCGGCGATGTACATCGGCTCGACTGGTGAGATGGGTTTGCATCACTTGGTCTGGGAAGTAGTCGACAACTCTGTCGACGAAGCGATGGCGGGTCACGCGGATGAGATCAACGTCGTCGTACACGCAGATGATTCGGTCACCGTGGTGGACAATGGCCGCGGAATCCCGGTGGATATGCACGCCACTGAAAAGCGGCCTGCGGCTGAAGTGGTGCTCACCGTTCTTCACGCCGGGGGAAAATTCGACAGCGACACCTACAAGGTTTCGGGCGGCTTGCACGGTGTCGGCGTTTCCGTGGTTAACGCGCTTGCAGACTGGTTGGAGCTGGAAATTTCGCGCGACGGGGCCGTGTGGGAGCAGACCTACGAAAAAGGCAAACCCACCTCGAAATTGAAGCAGACTGGTAAGACGCGAAAAACCGGAACGAAAATCACCTTTCATCCCGACCCGTCAATCTTTGAAAAGACGGTCTACAGCTTCGATACGCTGGCGCAGCGCTTGCGCGAGCTGGCCTTTCTCAACAAAGGCCTGAAGATCACGCTCACAGACGAGCGCACGGAAAAGACTACGGAATTTCGATTCACCGGCGGGATCAGTGAATTCGTCAAGCATTTGAATCGCGGTAAAAGCACGCTGCATGATTCTCCGATTTACATCGAGGGAAAGCGCGGCAACGTCGAGATCGAGATTGCACTGCAGTACAACGACAGTTACGGCGAAAACGTGTTTGCTTTCGCCAACACCATCAATACCGTTGATGGCGGCACGCACCTTTCAGGCTTTCGATCATCGCTGACGCGCACCATCAACAATTTCGCTTCTGCTGCCGGCATGCTCAAAGAGCAGAAAGATGAAGTCACCATCACCGGAGACGACGTACGCGAAGGTCTCGTGGCGGTGGTCAGCGTGCGTTTGCCGCAGCCGCAATTTGAGGGGCAAACCAAAGGCAAGCTCAACAGCGACATCAAGGGTGACGTCGAGCAGCTCGTGAATGAACGCCTTGGCGAATGGTTCGACAAACATTCCACGGTAGCGCGGCGCATCATCGGCAAATGCATTGAAGCGGCGCGTGCGCGTGAAGCGGCACGCAAGGCGCGCGAGCTGACACGGCGGAAGTCCGCGATGGATTCCAGCGGCCTGCCGGGAAAGCTCGCCGATTGCCAGGAGCGCGATCCTTCGCGGTGCGAATTGTTCGTCGTCGAGGGCGAATCGGCGGGTGGTTCGGCCAAGATGGGTCGCGATCGCAAATCGCAAGCGATTCTTCCGCTGAAAGGCAAAATCCTCAACGTCGAGAAAGCACGTTACGACAAGATGCTGGGGCACGAAGAAATTCGCGCCATCATCACCGCGCTCGGCACCGGTATTGGCAAAGATGATTTCGACGCCGGCAAGCTGCGCTATCACAAAATCATTCTGATGACCGACGCGGACGTGGACGGCAGCCACATTCGCACGCTGCTGTTGACCTTCTTTTTCCGTCATATGAAAGAGTTGATCGAGCGCGGCCACGTTTATATCGCGCAACCGCCGCTGTATCGCGTGAAACGCGGTAAGACGGAGCGCTATATCCGCGATGAAAGCGATTTCGCGCACGAATTGATGAAGCGCGCTACCGAAGACCACGTCGTGAAGACGAAAGGATTTTCGCTGGAAGGCGCGGGGCTC
This sequence comes from uncultured Acidobacteriota bacterium, assembly GCA_963788725.1. GTDB lineage: Bacteria > Acidobacteriota > Terriglobia > Acidiferrales > UBA7541 > Acidiferrum. Next base: position 53,622 of record CAWBHT010000005.1, read on the forward strand.
ACCAAGTTTCTGCTCAATGTCCAGGAATATGAAGCGGCGACCGCGAAGCTGGCCAGGCGCCTGCGCGAACCTGCTCTGGTCGAGTTGCTTGCGGAAAGCGGCTTGGAGAAGAAGACCGATTTTGAGGAAAAGAAGCCGCTGGAAAAGCTGCTGAAAGAGATTGAGAAGGCCAAGACCAAGCTCGAAGGCAAAATTGTTTTTGACGAAGAGCACAGCCTATACGAAGTTCAGTTCGGTCCGCCTCACAATCAAAAAATCAACTGGGCGCTGGTTTCTACGGCGGAATATAAGCGCCTGCGATCGCTGACAAAGTCCATCGAAGAGTTCAACAAACCGCCTTTCGTGGTGACCAACAATGGCACAAAGATCACCAAGGAAAAAGCGCAGGATGTGCTGAACTACGTCGTGGAAGACGCTAAAAAAGATTTCACCATCACACGATTCAAGGGCTTGGGCGAAATGAACGCCGTGCAATTGTGGGAAACCACCATGAACGCCGACACTCGCACGCTTCTGCAGGTGAAACTGGAGGATGCGGTCGCCGCCGAAGACATTTTCACTACATTGATGGGCGAAAACGTAGAGGCGCGCCGCAAGTTCATCGAGGAAAACGCACTCGAAGTAGTGAACCTGGATATTTAGCGACGATGCGGGACAGTGAGACGCCCAACCGGTCCTACCGTGACGCAATTCGATGGGGTTTGCTGATTGCAGCGGCTGCGGTCACTGGATTCAGGGTTCCGCAGGTGCTGAGGGAATATCGCGAATGGCGTCGCGCGTCGCCGATCGATCCCTCGGCGGCGGATTTGTACCGGACAGAATTATTGGTCAGCCTGGTTGGAATCGGCGTTGTCTTGTGCATCGGGTTGGCCGCGTTCTATCTCTTGCGTTCGCCGGCGAAAGACCCGCGATGATCTATCAGCTGGGATGGTCGACGCTTCCGGGACTGCGCGGATTGAGCTGCAGTGAGTTTCGCGCCACGCGTGTTGACACGCCAGATGTAACACAGGGTGTTGCGGTCGAGTTTAAGGACGAAACGCAATGCGATGCGTTTTTGCGGCAAATCGAGGAGCATTTCGCCTTGAGGCGTTTCACGAATGCGGCGGACGCCTTCGATACGGTGAAGGCGTACGCGTTGGAATTAGCTGTAAAACTGACAAGCTGAGGAACAATGGCGGACGAGAAAAATACTTCTGTACTGCTTCCGATTGATATTGAAGCAGAGATGCGCAAGTCGTATCTCGACTATGCAATGAGCGTAATCATCGCGCGCGCTCTTCCCGATGTGCGCGATGGATTAAAGCCCGTGCAGCGGCGAATTCTTGTCGCAATGAACGATCTGGGCCTCGCATCCAACCGCGGCTACCGCAAATGCGCAAAGATCTGCGGCGACACTTCCGGAAACTACCATCCGCACGGAGAGGCGGTGATTTATCCCGCGCTGGTGCGACTGGCGCAGGATTTCAACATGCGCTATCCCCTGGTCGATGGCCAGGGAAATTACGGCTCCGTCGACGGCGATCCACCGGCGGCGATGCGGTATACGGAAGCGCGGCTGGCGAAGATCAGCGAAGACATTCTTTCCGATCTTGAGAAAGATACTGTCGATTTCATTCCAAATTTTGATCAGACGCGCGAAGAGCCGGTGGTTCTGCCTTCGCGCATTCCGAATTTGCTCGTTAACGGCGCCAGCGGCATCGCCGTCGGCATGGCCACAAACATTCCGCCGCACAATCTCCGTGAAATCGTGGATGCGGCGCTATTACTGATTGAGAGGCCGGACGCGACGCTGAAGGAAGTGATGAAGCTGGTGCCCGGGCCAGATTTTCCGACGGCCGCCTACATCGCAGGCCGCGAAGGAATCGAAGCCGCTTACAAAAATGGCCGCGGCAGCTTCACCATGCGCGCGAAAGCGGCAATTGAAGAAGTGGGCAAAGACCGCGAGAACATCGTGGTCACCGAAATCCCGTATCAAGTAAACAAAAAGACACTGATCGAGCGCATTGCCGACTTGGCGCAAACCAAAAAAGTCGAAGGCATCGCCGATGTACGCGATGAATCATCGCGCGAGGGCATGCGCATCGTCATTGAGATCAAGCGCGGTGAAGAAGCGCAGCTTGTCCTGAATCATCTCTTTAAGCACACGCAGATGCAGGAATCGTTCGGCATGATCCTGCTTTCGATCGTCGCCGGCCAGCCCCGCGAGCTCGGGCTGATTCCGATGATCAAGCTGTTCATCGAACATCGCGTGGAAGTTGTTCGGCGCCGGTCCGCTTTCGAGCTTCGCAAGGCGCGCGAACGTGAGCACATCCTGGTGGGATACCAGATCGCGCTCGACCATCTCGACGACGTGATCCGCATCATCCGCGGATCGGGCAGCCGTGCGGAAGCCAAAGAGAATTTGCTCAAGTACTTCACCGATCAGGAAGTCACGATCACAGAGAATGGCAAATCCCGCAAGCTGGCGGGCGTAAAGCTGGATGGTCGAAAGTACAAGGTCGGCCCGCTGGAGGGCGAGGCAGCAGAGACGCGCGGCGGCGTAATCGGCCTTACACCGGTGCAGGTCGACGCGATTCTGGAATTGCAACTCCATCGCCTGACGCAATTGTCCGTGGACGAAATTCTCAAGGAGTTGAAGTCGATCCGCGAACACATTGCCGAGCTGGAAGAAATCCTGTCTAGCGACAAGCGCCTTAAACAGGTGATCAGCGGAGAGTTGAAGGAAGTGCAGAAAGCCTATGGCGACGATCGCCGAACGCAGATCGTCGACAAGGTCGATGAGATCAAGCTGGAAGATCTGATCGCGGACACGGACATGCTCATCACCGTGAGCCATGCCGGTTATATCAAGCGGACGGCCGCTGAGACGTATCGGCACCAGGGTCGCGGCGGAAAGGGCCGCATCGGCGCGCGAACGAAAGAAGAGGACTTTGTCGAGCACCTCTTCATTGCCTCAGCGCACAGCTACATTTTGCTGTTCACGTCCAAGGGGCGCGTCTACTGGCTGAAAGTCTATGAGCTACCCGAAGCGGCCGCAGCAACGCGCGGCAAAGCTATTTCGAGCCTGGTGAAATTCCAGGAAGACGAAAAGCTGACGGCGTTGGTGGCGGCTCGCAATCTTGAGGAAGTAGGCCGCTTTGTATTCATGGCCACCAAGAGCGGTACCGTAAAGAAGTCGACGCTGATGGAATTTTCGAATCCACGATCGACTGGCATCATCGCGATCAACCTGGAAGCCCAAGACGAATTAATTGGCGCAAAACTCACAGACGGCAAGCAGATGATTTTCCTGGCGAGCCACGAAGGTCAGGCGATTTTGTTCCGCGAGACCGAAGTGCGGCCGATGGGGCGCAACGCCGGCGGCGTGAACGGCATGGATCTGGACAAAGATGACTACGTCGTCAGCATGGATGCAGTGCAGCCGGATTTCGAGATCATCAAGAAGGAACACAAACAGGAATCGCAAAATCTTGAGGAGCTGGAAAACGAGCACATCAAGGATTCGCTGATGACGCTGATGCTCACGGTTGCCGAAAAGGGCTACGGCAAGCGGACGCCGCTGGCGGAGTATCGCATCACCTCACGCGGCGGGAAGGGCGTGGTCAACATGAAGACCACAGATCGCAACGGATCAGTAGTCGCCACACTGCAAGTCACCGAGGAATCTGATGTGATGATCATCACCCACAACGGAAAAGTGATTCGCGTGCACGCGAACGAAATTCGCGAAGCCGGCCGGTCCACTCAAGGCGTGCGGTTGTTACGGCTCGACGAGGACGACCACGTGGCGGCAGCAGCGGTTCTTCAGGAAGAGAGCGAAGAAGAAAAGAAGTAACGTTCGCCAGCAATTCGACGACACATCGCTTAACTTTCCGTCCATCGGGTTAGGGTTATCCTGGCCCGATTTACTTTTGCGTCCCGCTTTTCGGCATAGTGCTACAATTTGCGGCCTATGAAAATTTCACGGCGGACTGCTAGCCATATCATTATGGGTGCGATGTTGTTCGGCTCCTTACTGGCCCTGTCTGGGCCGGTTTTTGCGCAGAAGACAGCCGCGCAGTATGTCGTATATATCGGGACTTACACCACTAAACAGGAAAGCAAGGGTATCTACGCGTACCGATTCGATTCGGGCGCTGGCAAGTTCAACGAAATTGGATTGGCTGCCGAATCGACTGATCCTTCATTCCTGGCGGTGCATCCGAGCGGGAAATATTTGTATGCCGTCAACGAGGTCGGCGATTTTAACGGTCAAAAGAGCGGCGCGGTCAGCGCGTTCTCGATCGATCACAAAACGCGAAAGCTGACGTTATTGAATCAGGTCTCCACGCATGGCGCGGGCCCATGCTATGTGTCGTTGGATTCGATGGGCCGTTGGGTGCTGGTGGCGAACTATGACGGCGGAAGCGTCGCGACGTTTGAAGTTCAAAGTGATGGTCGCCTGAGTCTCGTGAAGGGATTTGTGCAACATTCGGGTTCAAGCGTGGACAAGGAGCGCCAGGAGGCGCCGCACGCGCACTGGATCGGTGTTTCGCCCGACAACCGATTCGCTCTCGCGGTTGATCTTGGGCTCGACGACGTCTTGGTCTACAAACTCGATCCTGCCAGAGGATCGCTGACCCCGAACACGCCGCCATTTGCACAGGTGAAACCCGGATCGGGGCCGCGACACTTTGCCTTTCATCCGAATGGAAAATTTGGATACGTCCTGAGCGAGATGGCGACTACCGTTACGGCTTTCTCGTACGATGCGAAGAAGGGCGCGCTGACTGCAATCCAGACCGTGCCGACACTGCCGAAAGATTATTCCGGCCCTACCGAAGCCGCAGAGATTGTCGTGCATCGCTCGGGCAAGTTTCTGTATGCATCAAACCGGGCGGGAGTCGACACGATCACAATTTTTTCAATCGACCCGTCCAAGGGAACGTTGAAGGAGACGGGACGCGTGTCGACCAAGGGCAGGACGCCGCGGAGCTTCGCCATCGATCCGACGGGTGCCTACCTACTCGCCGCGAATCAGGAATCCGGCAATGTTGTGGTGTTCAAGATTGATCCATCCACCGGAGCCTTGACACCAACGGGAGAAGAAGTGAAGGTGCCCGCGCCGGTGAGTGTCGTGTTTTTAGAAGACAAGTGAGCGGTGCGAAAGTCTGCTTTGAATCTCGATGCGATTTCAGCCAGGCAAGGGTTAGCCACTTAGGGGAATACGATGATTGATCGGACGAGAGTGCGGGTGTGCGTCGCGGCGATGATCTTGAGCGTGACGACGAGTGGCGTCGCGCGCGCCGGTGATGGAGAGACCCCGCCTGCGCGCGATCCAAAACAGCCGATCGACGAGGCTTACACCGCGAAGATGAAGAAGTATACGACGGCGCCGTATTTTACTTCGCCGCTCGTTGATTACTTACCCGCTTCAAAGACCGTGCCCACACCTGAAGTTGTGCTCGGAGATGTGGCTGGCGCGCCCGGGATTTTGCCGTACTCGTCCGAGGTCTATAAATACATGCGCTTGCTGGAGAAATCTTCGCCGCGCGTGAAGGTGTTCTCGATAGGCACGACCGAAGAAGGACGCGAGATGATCGCGGTGGCGGTTTCCTCGGAAGACAATCTCAAGAAACTGGAAGAGAATCGCGCGCGCCTGGCGAAACTGGCGGATCCCCGAATCATCAAGCTGAACGATGCAGAGGCCGACCGCCTCGTGGCGCAGTCCACCCCCGTTTACTACCTGACCGGCACGATTCACTCACCCGAAACCGGCGCGCCCACCGCATTGATGGAACTGGCCTATCGATTGGCGGTGGACGAGAGCCAGTATTTTCGCGAAATTCGCGACAACGTGATCACGCTGATCACTCCGGTGGTCGAAGTCGACGGGCGAGACCGCATGGTGGATCTCTATCGCTGGCATCTTGCCCATCCTAAAGATTTTTATCCGCCGCTGCTTTATTGGGGCAAGTATGTAGCCCATGACAACAATCGCGATGCGATGGCTGTGACGCTGAAGCTTACGCAAAATATTCTGAATGAATATGTGGGCATGAAAGCCCAGGTGCTGCACGACTTGCACGAGTCTGTGCCGTATCTTTACGACAACACCGTGGGCGACGGTCCGTACAATGCGTGGATCGATCCGATTCTGGCGGACGAGTGGCAGATGATCGGTGCGCGCAACGTTGCGGACTTGACGAAGTTCGGAATGCCAGGCGTTTTTACTCATGGTGATTTTGACACCTGGTCGCCCGGATATTTGATGTTTGTCGCCGCTATGCACAATGGCATCAGCCGCTTGTACGAAACGTTTGGCAATGGTGGCGCCGACACTGTCGAACGCACGCTCGAGCCCGAGGAATATGCGCGAACCTGGTACAAGCAGAATCCGCCTCTGCCGAAGGCATTGTGGTCACAGCGAAACAACAACAATTATGAAGAGACTGGAATTCTGACGTCACTGCATTATTTCAGTCAGAGTAAGCAGCTCTTTCTTAAAAATTTCTACTTAAAAGCAAAACGGTCGGTGCAGAAGCCAGCAGCGGAAGGTCCGGCGGCTTATGTTTTACCGGCAGACGATCCGAGATCACAGTTGCAGGCGGAGTTGCTGCAGACACTTGAAAAGCAGCAGGTGGAGATTTCACGAGCCACGGCACCCTTTACAGTCACTCTGCCGGCGAAGAAAGCCAAGAAGTCTGGTAAGGCCGGCAGCAAAAAAGACAAAGAGCAGCATGAGGATGCGGAAACTGGGCCAACCACGAAGGAATTTCCGGCGGGAAGTTACATCGTGCGAATGGATCAGCCGTATTCGCGAATTGCGGACGCGCTGCTGGACTATCAATTCTGGAGTCCCAACGATCCGCAGAAAACGCCGTACGACGATACCGGCTGGACCTTTGGAGAATTGTTCGGCGTGCAAGTAACACGGGTGACCGATCCCAAAGTGCTGGATGTAGCGATGGAGCGTGCGAAAAGCGTGGTCGCACCCGGTGGCGTTCAGGGCGAAGGCAACATCTTTGCGATCAACAACAATGCCGAGCCCGGTTTGGCGACGCTGCGTTACAAACTGAAGCAAGCCTCGATGGAGGCGGCCGAAGAGCCGTTTGAGTCCGGTGGCAAAAAGTTCAATCGCGGATCGATTGTCGTGCGAGGTATAAGCCGTGCAGATTTGGATCGAGCGGCCTCGGAATCAGGACTTCGCGCGGTCGCACTCGCCACGGCGCCCAGCGTGAAGATGCATCCCGTACGCGAAGCGCGAGTGGCGCTTGTGCACACGTGGGTCAGTACACAGACCGAAGGCTGGTGGCGGCAGGCGTTGGATCTGATGGGCGTGCCGTACGACTACATGAGCACTCAGGCGTTAGCGAAAATCGGAGACCTGCGCTCCAAATATGACGTGATCTTGTTTCCTCCTGTCGGCTACGGAGCTTCGCCGAATTTGATCGTGAATGGATTCCCGACCACATGGGGAAATGCCATGCCGTGGAAGACCACTCCAGAGACACCGAATCTGGTAGGGAAAAATGACTCAACGGATGACGTCCGCCCAGGATTGGGATGGGAAGGGGTAGCAACACTGCAGACTTTTGTTGAGAAAGGAGGCGTGCTGCTGACTGCGACGGACACTTCGAGGTTCGCCGTTTCGATGGGCATGACCGAAGGCGTAAGTTTGGTGCCTTCGCAAAAAGAAAACATTGTAGGCGCAGTAGTGGGAACTCGGCTGGTCGATGACGCTAGCCCAATCGCTTACGGGTACGGCGAGAAGAACGCCGCCTATTGCGATCAATGCGCTATTTTTTCGTTATCGAGCATTTCTGGTGAGCGACGCAGAAGACGGCTGGGTAGTCATTCGAAAGAACGACCTACGGGTCGTGGCACAGCGGACGAATCCGACTTTGTAGTCGGTCGGCCGGTGACGGAAATCCCAGAGGAACCGACGTCTGAGGTTTGGCAGAGTCCGCCGGTGCTGGATGAGCAGAGGATCAATGGATTCCGCGTGATTCCTCCGGCGCAGCGGCCACGCGTAGATTTTGCGCTACGCCGATAACGACGACTTTTTGATTTCTGGATTGGTCGAAGGCGGCGATGAGGTCGCGCAGCATCCAGCGGTGGTCGATGTTCCTTCCGGCGCCGGGCACATTGTGTTGTTTTCCATCAACCCGATTTATCGTGGTGAGACGCGCGGCACATACACGCTGGTCTTGAACACAATATTGAATTTCGACAGCCTGGATGCCGGGAGAAAAGTGGCGGAAAAATAAAGGGTCAGGCCGCGCAATCAAACTAGAACTTCTTCTACTCGCAATGGCTTGTGGCGGATGAAATGCAGCGGCTGAGTGATATTGACCGCGCGGCGAGTTGGGGTACAATCCCGCCATTATGGCGAAGCGTTCACGCTCAAAGGCACGCAGGAAAAAACCCACAGTTCGTCGTTCTTCAGCACGGAAGCAGCATTCGATCAAAAACGGCAAGTTGCCGAAGGATGGCGTAACACTGATAGTGATCTTGCGCCCGAAAGAAGGGCAGCATTCACTCCTCGAAGCAGAATTGCGCGCTTTAGTGGGTCCCACTCGGCGCGAACCAGGTTGCGTGACCTACGATTTGCATCGGGGAGAGGAGGCAGGCAGTGGGTATCTGCTGCATGAAGTCTGGGAAAGCAGAGAACATCACCGGGCACACACGCAGACTCCGCATTTCATCCGCTGGAACGCACGAAAAGATGCGCTGCTTGCGTCACGGGACGTCACATTTTGGAAGCAGGTGCTTTAAGCGGATAGCGGCTGCTCGCTAGCTGGATGGCGGGGCCACATAATAGCCTGGGCGAGCGCGTACCTTCAGTTTTTTGCTGTCAACCGTGACTTTAATTTCATGATATCCGGTCTCATTGGTCCCCGTAGGGATATAGCTCACCGAATACTGTGAGTGCAATTCACCGCCGATTTCATCGATCGCATTCTCTATCGACCGATCTTTGAACGTCGGCAAGTGCGCACCGCCTGTACCTGCGGCTGCGAGTTCAAGTGGATTCCCTTTTATTTTGTCAGCGGCGTTTTTGACGACCCAGGCAATCACTTGCATGAGATCGCCGCTGCCATAACGCGCGCTGTCGCTTTCCAAGCCCTGGGGTGTTCCGGGAAAGGGAGGCGCCCCATATGTGCCAGGCGGAGTAGGGTGCGGCGTAGTGTCTCGAGGCTGTGCTTGTAGTTCGGCACGCGTCGTGGACAGCCCTACACTGTAGATCGTGACATTCGACAGCTGCGCTTGCCGCAAAACTTCGCCGAACTTCGAAGCACTGCCGATGTCCGTACCTTCGGACATCAACAACATCACTCGGCGTCGTCCCGGTTGGTCTGCCGAAGGCTGCGGACGCCCGCTCAGCATCTCAACTCCCAGCGCCATGGCGTCGTAAAGTTTATTTCCTGAGGTGCCAGATTTCAGGTGATTGATGGTGCTGTCAATTTGATCGGCATTTCTGGTGAAGTCCTGAAGTTTATCCACCGAATCGTTGAAGCCGACGACGGCGGCCTCAGCGTCAGGGCCCATGACCGTCTGCGTGAACAAGATACCGGACTTTCGAATTTGCGGCAGGAATGCATCGATGCGCGAGCTGGTCTCAACCAGGATCACAATCGAGAGAGGATCGCCGCCCATGTCAAAGTGCGTAATTTTCTGATCTACGCCATTGTCGCTGACGTGGAAATCTTTGACGTCGAGAGTGTGCACCATCTGCCCCTTGGAATCGCGCACCGTCACAGGGGTGTTGACGAGGGCCACGCGGACGCCAATTTTCGGTTGCGGCGGCGCTTGCTGGATGGACGTTCCGGGTTGGGGCGAAATGGGTCCGGACTGCGATTGGGCGGCTAAAGAACAAGCCGAGCCCATGCTCAGCGCCAGCAGCAGAAGACGAAACGGGGCCCGTCGGTGCATGGCAGCCTCCCGAGCAGTGTATCCAATTCGACGCCTTAAGCGGCAGAGACGTTGCCGGAGATGTCTGCAGTTTCTAGAATGGATGTTTGCATCTGATCTGCTGGAGAACACCGTAATGTGCGCCGCCCAAGTTAAGTTGAAGCCCATGCATGCCCCTAAATCTCCTTATCAGGACCCGGAGTTTCTGGGGAGCACCGCGGCTAGACCGATTCGTATCTTGTCTGAATATCTGCATCCGCTGGTGCAACTCAAAAAAGAGGGAATTGAAGACACCATCGTGATGTTCGGCTCGGCGCGGATTGAATCCCGAGAGATGGCGCTGGCGCGGCTTAATCGGCTGAAAAGCAAGTCGTCCTTGAGATTGGTAGCCGAACGGAAGAAAAAGCATCTCGCCACGATACGCGATGCGAAAAGCGCGTTAGAGATGTCCCGCTACTATGAAGAGGCTCGCGAGTTATCGAAGCGCATCACCAAATGGGCGATGACACTCGGCGAACGGCCGCGCCGATTTGTGATTTGCTCCGGCGGAGGCCCTGGAATCATGGAAGCGGCGAATCGCGGCGCCCTGGAGGCCGGTGGCAAGTCCATTGGGCTGTCCATCGAATTGCCCCACGAACAGTTCGCGAACGCGTATATCAGCCCGGAACTGAGCCTGAACTTCCACTACTTTTTCATGCGTAAGTTGTGGTTCGCGCAAATTGCAAAGGCCCTGGTCGTTTTTCCAGGCGGCTTTGGCACTATGGACGAGATGTGGGAGATGATGACCCTGTTGCAGACCGGAAAATTACCGAAACACAATCTAATCCTGATTTACGGCCGAAAATACTGGGATGAAGTCATGAACCTGCGTGCCATGGTTCGTTGGGGCATGATTAACCAGAATGAATACGACATGCTGCAATTTGCCGACACCGTCGACGAAGCTTTTTCGCGAATTCGGTCCGGGCTCGAAAAGTACCATATGCCTCTAAGTTCCGACCTTTAAGCAACTTACTAGTACAGGGTTTCTGAACAGGAATCCAGTAGTCTCCGTATGGCTGTCCGTTACCCGACGTCCGATACTGCCGCTACCCAGAAAACGACCCCAAATCCGGAGGAACGATGAAAACAGACCATCGTACGGGAATCATTGAGTTCGGGAAGTTGCTGGTGACTGGTGCTGCGCTTAGCGGAGTGTTGTTCTTCACTACTCCGTCACACGTACGCGCAGACGAGTCCGCATGCCAGCACCGGATCGCCAGAGCCGACCACCGCCTCCACGAGGCCGTTGAGCATCATGGATGGGATAGCAAGCAAGCGGAACATGCGCGACACGAACTGCGGGAAGCTCGTGAGAATTGCTATACAACGAACCATCGATGGTGGGATGAAGACGAACATCGGTGGCGCACCGACCGCGACTGGGATGAGGAGCACGGCCGCCCTCACTGAGAAATTTACCCGCGGCTGTCTTCGGACATTAACACTTAATCAATAGGGGGAGCGCAGACTTTGACTGCGCTCCTTTTTTTGCCAAGCTGCCAGCCACACGCTTGTGAATTGGCCGCTAGGTGAAGCGTGAAGGCCGCGAACCATTGGCTTCCGCCATGCGCAAATCCGCCATTTTTCGCCTCGTTCGAACGCGCGCAACATTCCACAGAGCTTCGTGTTTCTTAGGCAGGACGCAAAGCTGAGGAACTTGGTCACCACAAGCGTCATCGAAGGAGGCTTTATGCGAATGCCTAATCTGAAATCCATGTGGAAGAAAGCCGCTTTGGCGGCCGTAACGCTGGGCGGTCTGTTGTGTTTCGGTGGTGCGTCGAGCGTGCAGGCTCACCCCGTTGTGGTGGTGCGCCGGCCCGTTGTCATTGTGCGCTCCGGCTTCTACGGTCCACGTCCGTTCTACTATCGGCATGGATATGTGCGCCCGGTCTTTGTCGAACACGGCTGGCGCGATCGTTTCGGTTATTGGCACCGCTACTAAAATCTGGCTAGCGTCAATCTAGCTAGCGTCAAATTATTGCGAAGAAAATGAACAGGGCGCCGCTCGGGCGCCGTGTATGGTTTCTGGCTTGTAACTCTAAAGACTAGAGCGTCATTCTAGGCTGCGGAACGAAGCTTGCCGTTCGACACGATTAGCTCCTCAGAGAATACTGCTTCAAAGCGTCGTGTTTCGTCCTGATCGTGCAGCAAAACAATCGGCACGACTCGTATGGACTGCCCGCACGAGCGGCACTGCGTTACCTCGCCTTGCAGGTCCTGCAAAAAACCGTCAGTGAAGTGATATTGCGTCCGCTCGCGACGTGCGTTCTTTTGGCCCCGAGTACCGCAGTGCGGACACAAGAATTCGACCTTGTCCTCCTGCGGATCGCGGTCCAGAGCCGCCCAACCGGTGCGGCGCACGCCTACCGTTTCAATATTGCGCCCGTCCATGGGATTCGCCTCCTTTGGATCCACGTCCACAAGCATCTGATGCGGCGCAGTGTCACTTTGATACAAAAATCTAACCGGAGCATTTCTTAGACGTTCCGCAGAGCTCAGCAGCGAAGAGTAAGCAAGTCCCCCTCCCAGGGAACTTGTCTCTCGCACCGGTGTCCAAGGCAGTGAGGACGCGCGCAACCCTCACATCCCTGCGAGCGTGGCGCCGGCCTTTCGTGAAGAAGCACACGGAAGGTCGGCGCCACAAATTCAAAATTCACTCGCAGCATTTTTCTTTAGTGGAGGTGTGCGATGTCTCTCGAAACACCACGCGTTTCCGCAGCCGAGCTAGGTTCGTTTCAAATTTGCTTGGTAGATGGAGATCCGGAGCAGCGATCGCGCGATCGGCACGTTCGGCGACGCGGCTTGGTGATTTCGATCGGATTGCAAAGCGCAATACTGGCCGCCATTGTGCTGATTCCGTTGTTTGCCAAGCCGGGCAAAATCGCAGCCACCGTCGTCCCGATACCGCCTTACTACGCGCATCGTGCTCCAGCCAGCGGCGACCGAACTGTGACGCAGACTCGCCGGCATCCCATCGATCGACGAATCTTCGATCCCACCGCTTTCCGTCGACCGGTTGTAATCGAGCACAATTCCACTTCCGCGGCAGAACCCGACCCGATTCGGGGTACTTTCGAAGGCCCCTCAGGACCGGCAACAAATGGCCAGATTCCCATGCTCGATACGCGAGCGCCCGAACGGCCGCAGGCACCGCGTGTAGAGACACCCAAAATCGTGCACGTTACGCACCTGGATCCCGCAATGCTGACGCGGCGAATTGAGCCGATTTATCCAACGCTGATGAGGCAGATCGGCCGCTCGGGCCAAGTTCAGTTGCGCGCGATCATCGGCACCGACGGCGCGATCCAATCGCTGCAGGTTGTCAGCGGCGATCCTGGATTTTTTCAATCAGCGCTGGAGGCCGTGCGGCAATGGCGCTACAGGCCGACCATATTGAATGGCAACCCTGTTGAGGTGGACACGTTTATCAGTGTGATTTACAACATCTCTCGGTGAACGACAGCTACTTCGTCGATGGCTATTTACAGCAGTGGTTCGCCGCTGTAGCGCGCGATGGCCTCACGCGTTTCGTCACGCAAGCGGATCAGATCATGCCAACCTGAAGATTCTGTGCTTTGTGACGATGCGCTCACCTGTTGCGGATAAATCGGTGGCGACAATGTGATGGTCACGCTACTTGGCCGCGGCAAAATTGTTCCGTCACGCAAGAAACGCCGAGTCCCGGCCAACGAAACCGGAATAATCGGCGCGCCGGCAGACACCGCTGCCTTGAACGCACCAAGTTGGAATGGCCGCACGCCGTCTTCCGCAGTGAATGTGCCCTCAGGAAATACAAAAATGGAATCACCTTGGCGCAACAGCTCTTCCATTTTTTCCGCTTGCCGAAGTCGCGAATTCGGATCGGTGCGATCGAACCACAGGTGCCCCATCTGCCGCAGAAACGTGCCGATGAAAGGCATGCCGCGAACTTCGAGTTTCGCCACAAATCTATACGGAACACCGAGGCCGAGCATCAGCGGGAGCACATCGAAATAGCTGGTGTGATTGGACGCGTACATCTTCGCGCCCGGCGTATCCATATATTCCTTACCCTGAACGCGAACGCGGCAGCCAATTAGAGTGAACAACACCTTCAACGCAGACGAGGTGAAGCGGCCCGCCGCTCGATGATCCTTGAAGAAAAACACAATCGCCCACGTCGGAACGATCCATGCGAGGAAAATGACCGCAAAATACATGCCATAAATTATTTCTAGTCCGCGCTTGACCGCCTTTACGATCATTTGCCCGAAGCTTCGCAAAGCGCTACCTGCACCAAGGCGCGCGATCTGCATCCACGCCGGGGCACGTTCCGCCGACAATGTGCCTGCGACGTAGAGCTTTCGAGTCTCCTCGCGCCGCAGCTTGCCGCTGGAAGTTTTAGGAATTCCACCCGCTGGAATAAGTTCCACGCGGTCCGGCGGAATACCAAGCCCGCGCGAAATTTGATCGGTAACCGCCGCACCGATCGCTGCACGGCGTTTTTTATCGCGATCGCGCACTTCTGCGACGACAATCAGTCGTTCCGTTCCGGAGCCTTCGTCTTTCAATCCGAACGCGACAATGCATCCCTTGCGGATGCCATCGGCGCGGCTGGCCAGCTCTTCGATCTCGTGCGGATAAAGATTGCGTCCACTTTTGATGATGATGTCTTTCATGCGGCCCGTTACGTAGATTTCTCCGTCAGCGCGATACGCGCGGTCGCCGGAATCAACCCACGCAAACTCGCCGGGTACGGTGGCCGGGCCGAGCGGCAGCAATTTTTCTGTGGCCGGGGCATTTTTGTAATAGCCGCTGGTTGCCGACGGTCCGCGAAACCACAAAAATCCTTCCGTGCGATCGGGTACTTCATTGCCAGCCGCATCTACAATGCGAACTTCATGAAGTGGCAGCGAGGTCCCAGACGAAACGAAAGAAATAGTGTTTCCAGAATTCGCCATCGCCGGTACAGCGCGACACTGCGATGTGAATGCGTCGCGATCCACGCGATCCACCAGCGCCCCTCGATTCAACGGCGGCACCGTAACCGCGAGCGAAGACTCAGCCAGACCATAGACCGGAAGATGCGCCTCGGCCCGAAAACCATAACGGGCAAATCGTGCGCTGAACCGTTCCATCGTTTCCGGATTCACCGGCTCGGCCCCGTTCATCGCCACTCGCCAAGAGCTGAGATCGAGCCCTTCAATATCTTTATCGGCCACTTTTCGCACACAAAGCTCGTACGCAAAATTTGGCGCAGCGGCAATCGTGCCGCGATGCTTGTGAAACGCCCAGAGCCAGCGCTCCGGTCGCGTCAAGAAAGCCAGTGGGGACATCACCGCCAGCGGCATGCCGAAATGCAGCAGCGTAAGCCACGCTCCGATCAGTCCCATGTCGTGGTAAAGCGGAAGCCAGCTCACTCCCACGTCGCCCGGACCCATTTGAATCGCATTGCCAATGGCGCGCATGTTCGCCAGCAGATTCGCGTGAGTCAGCGTCACGCCCTTAGGGTCGCCGGTAGAACCCGACGTGTATTGCAACAGTGCAATGTCGTCAGAATGTCGCGTTCGGCGTCCTGTGAGGTGCGCGGGCAATGCTCCCGGCGCGGGCGGCAGCGCTTTTTCGGCCGCTTCGATCAGTTTCTCTGCATCGACCACTGCCGTCAGTGATCGCACCCTCGGCTGCACCAGATGTGCGACCGCTTCGGCGCGCCGAAAAGTGAGCAGCAAGCACACTTCCGCGTTATTGAGAATGCTAGCCTGCCGTGCCGCGTATTCCTCAATCCTGTCCGCGCGAAACGGCGGATAGATCGGCACCGGAATCGCGCCTGCTAGCAAAATTCCAGCGTACGAAATAAAGAATGCGCGTGACGTTGGCAACATCAGCGCAACACGCCCGCCTGCGGACACGCCGCGCCTCGCCAGTTCGGCTGCGCAACGCTGTGCGGCGGCATAGAGTTCGCCGAACGTAAGCGTCACGCTTCGTTCCTGACCTTCAACATCCTCGGTGATCAGAAGATGCGTGCGTTCGGCATCGTGCGTCGCCCGATAGCGCAACACGTCGAGCAATGTTTCGCAGGAGAAAACTCCGGCTTCCGTAGCTTCACGCTGCAGCTTCTGTGCCGTGACCGAAGCACGCAGGGCGGAAGACGAATCTGCCTCTGCTACATCGCCGCCCGGCGCATCCATCAGCGCACGGGCAAGGTCATCCGGCGTATTCGCTTCTGCGGCAAGCTGATCGGGAAGGCGTACGTTAAATTCCGTTTCAAGACGCGCGAGTAGTTCCACACGCTCCAGGCTGCCCAGTCCAAGATCGCGATCCAGATGCGACGTAGCACTAAGCGACGGCAAAACGCCCTGACTGCCCAATTCTTCGAGCAACACACGCACAACTTCCAGGACGCGGTCGCGAGCGCTGGCCCGGTCGAGTTGTGGAGTCGTAGTTGCCACGGAGATCAGCGACAGACAGTGCTCTTCGGCCAGAGGCTATCACGCGCCGAAAGCCATTGCCATGTCCTGTGCGCTGTTGTGCTCAGATTGCGCCAGTCTTGTGAATCGCGTGTTAACGGTACGCTATGCGGTTTTTTGTTTAGCTTGACTGCCTTGCGGCGGCACGAAGCCTTTTGGCAAAAGCGTCGTTGACAAGTCCACACCCGAAAGATCAACGCCCTGCAGGTCGGTTTCGCGAAGAATCGCTACCCCGAGATCAGCGCCAGCCAACTTGACTCCGGCAAGATTGGCCAAACGAAAATTGACGTTGCGCAGCTGGGCGCGTTCGAAATTAGCATTCGACAGATCGCAGCGGAAAAATTCGATCCCACTGGCCTGCGCTTCGCTCAAATTCGCGCCCGGCAGAATCGCTTCGGTCAGGTCGGCATTGCGAAGGTCAGCCTTGTGGAGATTTGCGCCCGACAGGTCGGCACCAGGAAGCCGCGCCTTCCGCAAGTCCGCTTCGGAAAAATTGGCGTCACGAAGAATCGCTCCGCTCAAGTTCACGCCGCTAAGATCGGCGCGCGATAAGTCGGCTCCGCTCAAATCCGCTCGAGCTCCACCCTCTTTTCCGCTGAAAAAAAGCTGGTGCGCTTCCAGAATGTCACTCAGCCGCTTGCCGTTATGTTTAATGCTCTTCAGTTTGCGCAATCCCATCGTCACTCACCGCCTGTGTTGTTCAAAAGTATTCTGCCACCGCTATTTTACTGAAACGAAAAGCCTGCGGGTGCGTTTTACTCAGCTTAGGAGATCCCCGCAAGGCACGCCGCTCCAACCATCTCCCACGCCACATCCTGTATATTCGTAGACTTGTAACAGTATCGCATCTCCGTATCTGGTGGTGGGCACGATGAAGATCTTTCGACGGACGGCTCTGTTCGGTCTAGCGCTGTGCTGCGCGCAAAACCTCACTACCGCTGCGCCACATCAATTGGTCCTCGCACATGTGGTCCTCATCGATGCGACGGGGCGCGCTCCGCAAAATGACCAGACGGTAGTAATCGAGAACGGCCGCATCGTCTCCATCGGGCCCGCCGCGAAAGCGAAGCTATCGAAAAGCGCTCGCGTCGTCGACGCGAAAGGCAAAATCCTGATTCCCGGTTTGTGGGACATGCATGTGCACCTTGCTGGCGTGAATGCCGACCCTGCCTGGAGCAAACAGGTGCTGCTGCCGTTGCTTCTGGCGAATGGCATCGTTGGCGTTCGCGATATGGGTGGAGATCTGGACGCGTTGCTGGCGTGGAAACGCGACATCGAAAGCGGTGCGTTGCTGGGACCTCACATCATTGCCGCCGGCCCGTGGCTGGCTGGTGGGGGACGCAAAACCGCCGAGCAATATCCTGTGAAGGACGCCGACGAAGCGCGTGCCGCAGTGCGCGACCTGAAACTCCGCGGCGCAGATTTCATCAAAATCATTTCGCTGCCATCAAAAGAAGCCTTTCTTGCGGTCGCCGATGAATCCAAAAAGCAGAACGTCACCTTTGTGGGTCACTTACCATTTCAGGTCAGCGCCATCGAAGCTTCTAACGCGGGGATACACAGCATCGAACATTTGCTGTACAGCGCGTTTTCTCTTTCGTTTTCCTCTAAAGAAGACGAGTTGCGTCAGCGCCTGATCGCTGCGGAGCAAAAAGGCGATTCGGTCGCTTGGGAGCAGATTGCGCACGAGTCTGACGCCACCTATGACGCGGAGAAAGCCGCTACGCTGTTCCAGACGCTGAAGAAGAACGGCACCTGGGTCACGCCGACTCTCAATTCGTTGAATACCGCTTCTCATCCCGAAGAGTGGAGCGTCGATGATCCACTCCTGGAATTTGTTCCACCTGCTCTCGCCAAGCAGTGGCGTGATTCGTTTCACGACGATCAGATGAAGGAGCGTGCGGCTTGGCTTGCACGGCAGGCGTCCAACGACTGGAGGTTGACGGGTGAGTTGCATCGCGCCGGCATATCCCTGCTGGTTGGGTCGGACTCCCTTGATCCATTCGTATTTCCGGGCGAGAGCCTGCACAAAGAACTTGTCGAGATGGTTCGCGCGGGACTCACCCCCGCTGAAGCACTTCAGGCGGCCACTCGAGGTGCAGCTCAATTCCTTGGACGCGAGCGCGATTGCGGAACGGTCGAGGCAGGAAAGATTGCCGATCTGGTTTTGCTGGACGCCAGCCCGCTAGAAAATATCGCTAATACACAGCGAATCGCAGCTGTCATTCGCGATGGAAAATATCTCGACCGCGCCGATCTGGATAAACTGCTCGCCGGCGCCAAGTCTGCCGCTGCAGCAGTGGCTCCGCCAGCGAAATAATTCTCTGCCCACCTGGTGCTTGACTAGTCGTACGATAGAGTTGATGTCTCCATCCAAGCTGCAGCGTTTTCCATCTTTCGCGATCGTCGTGGCTGTCTGCTTTCTATTGGTCTGGCCTTTCGGCAATGGCCAGGCTCAGGACGCGAACGTCGAAAGCGAGATCATCGCCAATCTCGCCGGTGGACGTGTCATCGTCCACGTCGCCCGCGATGAAATAATCGTCTTCGGCGTGATCAATCAGCCGATGGAAGCCGGTTCGATCCCTCCACGCGTAATGGATCTGGACAGCGGACACATCGGCATTCTGATGGGCGCGTCGGAATGGCGCCTGCCGGCAGATCCCAAGCCGGTCCGACTCGACCACGATTTTCAACGCATTGGCGGCCGAGATCCCCGGTCGACTCCTGGCATTGGCGATGCGGAGCCAGACTTGGAGGCAATCGGCATATCGTTCCTCGAGCGCCTGCGGCCCCTGACCTCACAGCTCCATCACAAGCTTGATATCGGCTCCGATGAGCCGTTGTTCGAGGTGGTCGTGATTGGCTACGCACCGCGGCATTACGGACCAGAGATATGGACGATCGAATACCGCATCAAACAGCAACCCGTCGGCGCTCGCGAGGACTATTGGCAGACTCAGATTCTGCGGCCCAGGTTTGAGCAGCTATACCCCCCCGAAAAACATGCTCCTCGCACCATTGTCGAAGCTCTGTATCCGCCCAACTCCAAGACGCCCGCGCTTATGGACCTGATTCAAGGCAATGACCCGCGGATAGCCAAGTTGGGCGGAGGTGAGCCACGATTTGCCAAAGTCGTGGAGTCGGTTGGCAAAGGGCAGGCGCAGAAAGCCGCGCCCGATGACGCGGCTGACTTCCTGCGAGCTTTGCTGCCATTGCTTGCCGGCAAAAACTCATTTGCACTGGGCAAAATGGAAGAGGGACGCGGCATCAGTTGGCTCGTCGAGCCGCAAGAGCCGGTAGACAAGGCGCAAAAGGCGAAGGAAGAAAAAGAGCGGCCACCTGACGCACCCACACTGCGAAAGCGGCCAAACTCAAATTAAGTAGGCAGGCACTGCTATCTAGCCGCCTGCTTTGCGCCTGCCGCTTCCTTCACCAGAGCGATTTTCTCGATCAGGTCACCACGGCGAATTGTCCCGCCCTCAATGACGCGGCATAGCATGCCCCGGCGTCCCCACAACTCTCGCCGCAGTCCAGGTCTCAGACGTTCGAGTTGGTCGCAGGGCGTACATACTCCACTGACCTCCAGGCAAACGCCGCCAATACGAAGCCGTCGGCCAACCTCAAGGCCGTTGACGTTCAGCCCTGTGGTCGTGATGTTTTCCCGGATGCTTCCGGGCGCCAGGTTCATGGCATCGAGCGTTTCGCCATCTACTATCAGGATCTCTCTTTGGCCAGGCCGTGCGTGTGCGCACCCCTCTAAACCGCGGTTCGCAATCGCACGCGCTTCCGAGAGCTCCTCCATAGGCAGGCGCTTCTTGGGTGCTCGAAAGATGTGCCGTACACTTGCCACGATCTAATCTCCTGCCGCCTTTACGCGGCTTGCATGCGCCGCGATATCCCGTCGATATTGCATGCCTTCAAACCGGATCTTGCTGATTGCGCCGTAGACCGCTGCCAGCGCCTCTTCGACCGATGGCCGAGCGGCCGTGACTCCCAGCACTCTTCCCCCATTTGAGGCAATCGAGCCGTGCTCGAGCCGAGTGCCGGCGTGAAATACCGTCACACCGGTTTGTGGCGGTATATCGGTTAGTCCGCTGATCCGGCGTCCGATCGCGAATTTTCCGGGATAACCTCCAGACGCCGCTACTACACAGACGCTGCTCCCTGATTTCCATTTCAGTTTTGACGCATCTAGTCGCGCGGCAGCTGCGTCGGCCAATACTTCGGCCAAATCGAAGTCCATCCGGGCGATGATAGCTTGAGCTTCCGGGTCTCCTAATCGGCAGTTGAACTCCAGTACTTGCGGCCCAGCCTTCGTCAACATCAGCCCGAAATAGAGAAATCCTTGATACGGGATGCCGTCCGCGGCCAAACCTCGCATTGTCGGCTCGACGACAGTCCGCAAAATCATATCTTCGAGGGCCGTGGGGAGCAGTTCGTCGCTGGAATAGGCGCCCATCCCACCAGTGTTCGGCCCTTCGTCGCCGTCGAAAGCCCGCTTGTGATCCCGCGTCGCCACCAAAGGCGCAAATGCTCTCCATCCGTAAGAATGATGAACGACAGCTCCTCGCCCTCCAGCGCCTCCTCCAGAAGAATTCGGCTGCCTCCCACTCCCAATTCTTCTTTTTCCAGTGCCCGCTCGATAAAATCAGTTGCGGCTACCGCGTCCGCCGCCACACATACGCCTTTGCCGGCACACAACCCATCAGCTTTAATGACCAGCGGCCATTCGACGTGCCGGACAGCAGCATTCGCCGCCGCTGCAGAATCAAACACGCCATACATCTTCGCCGTCGGAATGTGGTGCCGCCCCAAGAACTCCTTGGTGAACACTTTGCTGCCCTCAAGCTGTGCGGCTTGTTTTGAGGGCGCTACGATCGACCATCCGCGCTCGCGAAAAATATCCCCAATGCCATTAACGAGTGGCAATTCTGGTCCAACGACCGTGAGATCAGGTCGCATCTCGTCAGCGAATGCGGTTAGACCAGCAACATCGCCAGCGTCGATGGCTATACACTCCGCCTCAGCGGCGATTCCGCCGTTGCCGGGCGCGCACCACATCTTCTTCACGCGCGGACTCTGCGCAAGTCGCCACACTAAAGCGTGCTCGCGGCCGCCGCCGCCGACCACCAGAACCTTCATGGAAGAGCCTCGCCGTAAACTTTACGAACGATAGTCGCCCTACAGGAGTGTGTCAACTTCGTGGATCAGGCTGAAGATGTTTGCGCAGCGGCTGCGATGCGCTTCGTGCCGACTAGCGAGGAGTAAAATGTTAGCCAAGAAGTTAATAGTAGTTCACGACTAAACAGCGGAAGGTGAGGCAAGGAGTGTGAAGTTACGCGATGCTCGCAGCGCGAATCGGAATCGTCACGCCGGCTGAAGCGTCCGAGGACGCCAGCATATGGCAGCGCCCATCAAAAATCCCGCCGGGATCGATCACCATACAGGGCGAATGCACTTCACCGGTGACCACGCCTTTGGCCTCAATCTCGACTCGACCTTTCGCAAAAATAACGCCATCAAATCGGCCCGCAATCACCACGCGGTTGCCCTCGATCTGGCCCTCGACCTTGGCGCCCTCACCCAGCACCACGGTCTGCTCTGAAATAATGTTGCCCCTCACGTTTCCGTCGATGCGAAACGTGCCTTTGAGCTGGAGCGTGCCTTCCAGGGTTACGCCCTGATCGATGAAGCCTGTCCACTCCTCACCGTTACTGCCATTTTTTGAAGCGCTGGGCCACTTCCAAGCCATCACGAACCCCCATTCGACCCCATTCACTCTAGCTCGATGCGCAGACAAGTCAACGCATCGCGTAGCTCAAGTTGTCGAATCAGGTTACTGAACGGACGGACACGGTCAACTTATCTGAGCCTCACTGCTGCTTTTCTATTCTTCTCCCGGAACCAGATCACTTCCCCAGGCTCGAGCTGAATAAATTAAGCCCCGGCTGACTTCATCAAACGATCGTACAGTCCCATCAACTGACCGTCATCATAATATTCCAGAACAAGTTGGCCAGGACGCAGCTTCGTCCGCTCTCGGAGAAGCACCTTCGTTCCAAGATGACGCTGCAACTCCTCCAACGCCGCTCGGATGTTAGCGTCTGCATTGGGCTCCGCCGCAGAGGCTGGAGTCGCAGCATTGCGCGCCCTTCGAGCGGCCAGGCGCTCGATTTGTCGCACCGTAAGCCCGCCGCGGGACGCACGTTGGGCATACCGCATGCGCAACTGTGGATCCGGGACCGCCAAAAGTGCGCGGCCGTGGCCGGCTGACAATTTCCCTTCTTCGATCCAGTCCTGAATGCCGGGTTCCAGCTTCAGCAGGCGTATCGCATTTGCGATGGTCGCTCTATCTTTACCCGTGCGATCTGCTATGGCTTCTTGGGTAAGCTGGAATTCGCTCATGAGCCGCTCAAAAGCCCGCGCAGCCTCCAACGCATTCAAATCTTCCCGCTGAATATTCTCGACCAAGGTCATTTCAACCGCGAGTTCGTCTGGAACGTGGCGAACGATGCAGGAAACGCGCAACAATCCAGCGCGTTGCGCCGCGCGCCATCGCCGTTCACCCGCAATAAGCTGAAATCGCGTGCCGACCGGTCGAACTACCAGAGGCTGGATGATCCCACTCGCCTGGATCGACCGCGTCAATTCCGCCAGCGCTTCTTCGCGGAAGTGTGTCCTCGGTTGGTAAGGGCTGGGATCGATCAAATCGATATCGATCTCCAGCGGTGCTGATCCCGGATCCCGGGCGGGTGCGACAGCAATGCCCGAAGCTGCGACTGCATGAGGTAAGGATGTCGGCGGTGCTGCGGGAATTTGTGGCTCAGGCTCCCGAATGAGCGCTCCGAGCCCCCGTCCCAGCGCGTTTCTCTGCATTTAAAATAACCTCCTGGGCGAGCTGCGTGTAGCCCTCGGCCCCTTTGCTATGGATATCATAGAAAATAATAGGCTTGCCAAAACTGGGCGCTTCCGCAAGGCGTACATTGCGAGGAATGACGCTCTGAAATACCTGTGCGCCAAAGAAACTGCGCAAATCGGTCGCGACTTGACGGGAAAGAGTGGTCCGCTCGTCATACATCGTCAGCAAAATACCTTCGATTTCAAGGGTCGGATTCAACGTTCTCCGAATCCGCATTAAAGTATCCAGCAGCTCGGAAACGCCCTCAAGTGCCAGGTATTCGCATTGAATCGGAACCAAGACTGCGTTGGCGGAGACCAAGGCGTTCAGAGTGAGCAGATCGAGGGCGGGCGGGCAATCCAATATAATGAACTTATACCGATCGCCGATCTCATTGAGGATGGCTCGGAGCTTGTACTCGCGATTTTCGGCAGAGACGAGTTCTACCGCGGCACCTGCTAGATTCTTGTCGGCCGGCAGCACGTCCAAGCCTTCGACCTGGGATTTCTGCACGATCCGGTCGAACGGCTCATTCATGATCAGGGCGTGATAGAGGGTTCTGCGGGAAGGATCTTTCGGAAAGCCGATCGCTGCGGTCGAATTTGCCTGAGAATCGCAGTCTACAAGCAGAGTCGACTGCTCGTTGGCTCCCAGACAGGCAGCGAGATTTACGGCAGTTGTAGTCTTGCCGACCCCGCCCTTTTGATTGGCGATCGCAATAATCCGCGCCAAAGTCCCCCCGTGGGGCGAAAATCTAGCAAAGGTTCAAACCCAATGCAAGGTGTTTCACGTGGAACGTTGGCGGGGACGTGGAAAACTATGGCTGTGACATGCGGAAGGGCTAGATTGTTTCACGTGGAACGTCATCGCCAACTCAATACATTCTCAGGGTGCAGTGTATCAGCATTAACTTGCGGAGCTGGATGCATTCGGCCGCACGCGCTTCTGTTCCACGTGGAACCGAAAACGGCACCTACACGCGGTCACCGACTAGTAGAAGCCGCCACAGTGAATGCGGCACCAAAATGGGTTCGCGCCACGTCCATCCCTCGATCCTTCGTAGCTCTTCTAAGTCCCGTGCCCCAACCCACAGGACAACCGTGGGTGCTTGGATCTGGGGCGAGTGCGCCCAGCTCAGGAAGGCTACAAACTCGCCCACCGCTCGGGAGCACACGTAATCGAGCGGCGTGAGTTCCTCCCCCAACTCCTCATATCTACTCACAATCACTCGACACCTACTCAGTTCCAATTCACGGACCACTTCTGCCAAGAATGTCGCCTTTTTAACATTGGACTCAACCAGAAATATTTCAGCATCTGGGACCATAATCTGTATCGGAAGCCCAGGAAAGCCTCCCCCGGATCCAATGTCGGCGAGCCGACCATTTTTAATCGGAACGGCCGATACGGCGTACATCGATTCGCAGAAATGTCGATACAGAATCTCGAGCGGATCCCGGATCGCAGTCAGGTTTACCTTGTCATTCCACGCCAGCAACATCTTCATATATTGCTGAATCTGGGAGACTTGACGCTCGTCAACCGTAAGCTGGAACTCAGCGAGGACCCGCCGAATCGTATCGACGCTGGGCGGCGAAGGCAATGATTGGGTCATAGTTGAGTGCAGGCCTCAGTAACTTACAGAATGCAAGCAACTTACATTGATCGATGACGAAGCACCAGATGCCAAGAATTGGGCACCAGCCACTCCGGCCGCGATGTCCACCGCCGCATGGCAAAGCACCGCAGGAAATAGGTTCCCTGTTACAATTCGTAACATCGCAAAGACCAGCCCAAGGATCATCGTGCCCATTAGTCCGGCCCGGCCTTGATAAAGGTGAGCAAAGCCAAACAGTGCGGACGAAGCTAGCACCACCAGCCAGCTCGGCCATCCGATCCGCAGAAACACCAGCATCGCGAATCCGCGGTAGAGAAATTCCTCGCAGATACCCGCAGTCACAGCCAAGCCCAGGAATGGAATCAACTCACGCTTGGAATGAGGGAGAATCACTCTCCCTAGTCGCCGCAAGGTTTCTCCCCGGGGACCGGACCTGCCAGCTCGCCGGAGGTTGAACCACTGGAGCACTCCAAGTGCACCTGACCCGACCAAGGTCGCGCCGATCATCAGCCAACCCGGCGTAGCGATTCCCAACTCCTTGAGCCCGAACCCATGCGACCAGGCGCGCCATCCGCCGACCGCGACGGCCAGCCACTGATATACGATTGTCGATAGATAAAGCGAAATGCGCTCTCGAGAGCTAACCTCGGGCCGCGCCAATAATTCCTGCAACCGAATGCGACCGCGCCAGGGCACGACCACGCCGAGAAAAAGAAAGATCAGCCAGATATCCCAAGAACTCGCCCATGTCACGACGGGATGAAATCACGTTTGCCCTCGGCACGCAACTCGGATCACCTCTCTCTGGTGATCCGCGCGCAAAACCAGAACGCATCCTTATAATGGCTTATCCATAACCATCAGCCGCAACGGGACTGACGCAAAAGGCCAGAACAAGATCGGGAGAGATGCACATGAAATTGACAGCGATGGCAAAAGCCGCTGGATGCGCGGCGAAATTGAGTCCTGCAATTCTCGATGTGGTGTTGCGCAAACTCCCGCGGCAATCGGATCCCAATGTTCTGGTCGGCTTCGACACCAACGATGACGCTGGAATTTATTTGCTTGGCGAAGGACTCGCCATGGTGCAGACCATCGATTTTTTTACGCCGATAGTTGACGATCCAAATTTGTTCGGCCAGATCGCGGCAGCCAATGCATTGAGCGATGTCTACGCCATGGGAGGTCGCCCCGTCTCGTCGTTGTCGGTCGTAGGTTTTCCGGAGCAAGGTGATCCCACTATCCTCGAAGAAATTGTGCGCGGCGGACTGACGAAAATGATGGAAGCAAAATGCGCGGTGATCGGCGGCCATTCCATTCGCAACGAGGACATGCTGTTCGGCTACGCGGTCACTGGCGTCATCGATCCTCATCGCATCTGGCGCAATGTTGGCGCTCAAGACGGCGACGCCTTGCTCTTCACGAAGCCGTTAGGCACTGGCGTGATTACGACGGCGCTGAAAAAAGATCGTGCGATCGCCGAATCGATCGCCGCTGTCACATCGGCAATGACGACACTGAATCGCGCGGCCGCGGAGGCGTTGCACGAGATCGATGAAAAGTCGGAAGCAGACCAAGTCATTCATGCTGTGACCGATGTAACTGGATTCAGCCTGCTGGGTCACGCAAGAGAGATGGCCCTCGGCGATCCTGGCCATGGAATTCCGCCGGCTTCATTTGAAATAGATCACACAGCGTTCGAATATTTTCCGGGCGCGCTGGAAGCCGCTCGAGAAGGACATCTTTCGGCCGGTCTGAAAAATAACCGCGCGTTCATTGGTGATTGCGCTGAATTCGATCGTAACGTTTCACCAGAATATCAGAGCCTGCTCTTTGATCCGCAAACATCGGGCGGCTTGCTGGTGGCGATTGCACCAGAATTTGTTGACGCTGCGCTCGCCGCGCTCACGGCTCGACATGTGCCGGCACGTCGAGTAGGAAATGTAGTTTCCAAACGTTCACCACTGCTTTTCGTTCGCTAAATAACCGCCTGGCACATTTTTGGGCGCACGATTCACCTCCTGTCATTTCATCTTGTAAACTGACACTCCAAATATGGACACCATCACTCACGGAATCGCCGGCGCGCTGATCGGCAAAGCAGTGTTCGGCGGCGACGAGATGTCTGCCCTTCGTCCGATGAACCGCGCGCGGATCGCAACGTGGTCGCTGATGCTCGGCGCGATTTTTCCGGACTCCGACGTTTTCCGCGACATGGTTTCGCACAACGATCTGCTGATTCTCACCTGGCATCGCAGCTATACGCATTCTTTGTTGTGTTTGCCAATATTCGCGCTGCTGCTCGCCGGGCTCACGCGATGGATCGCCAGCTGGCGCAAGTGGGACACGCCATCGTTCGCCATGCTGACCGTAATTTATGCTGTCGGAATTCTCAGCCACATCTCGCTCGACCTGGTCACCTCATTCGGCACAATGATCTGGTCGCCGTTGCGATGGTCCCGCCCAGCGTGGGATATCATCTTCATCATCGATTTCACACTCACTGGAATTTTGCTAGCGCCGCAAGTTCTCGCCTGGGTTTACGCAAAAGAAGACGGGCTGCAGATCCGAGCGATCTCCAGCTGGTTCCTATTTAGCCTTGCATCGATCGGCGTCTACGAAATCGCGCGAATTGTTGAAGCGCCTTTCGCCATAGGAATCACTATCACGATGACGGTTGTGTTCGCCGTCATCTTTTTTCTGCCTGGCGTGCGCCTTTGGGGACTACGCGTGAAGCGCTGGGTTTGGAATTTCGCCGGCTTGGTTGCAGCTCTCGCATACATCGCGTTGGCGATCTCGTTTCATCAGGCCGCGATGGCGCGGATTCAGAAATTCGCCGCCGTTCAACAACTCGATGTGCAAACGATCGGCGCTCTGCCCATGCCACCGTCACCGTGGCATTGGGACGGGCTCGTTCGCGCGACACGCGGGGTCTACGAAACGCGAATCGATCTCGGCGGCAGCACAGAAAGCGTCGCAGCCGCGAATTCGAGTGCCGCGCTTCCATTGGAATATCGCTACTATCCCGATGCGCCTTCGAATTCCTTCATCGAATCCGCTAAACGTTTGCCTGCGGTGCAAACAGTTCTATGGTTCGCGCGATTTCCCGTCACCCGTTTTCACAAAGAAGGCGGCGACGCAATTGTCGAAATCTCGGACTTGCGTTTTCCGCACCTGCGTCCCGATCGTCCCGCATCGTTTACTTATCGTGTGCGTTTCAATGCCGCTGGCAACGTCCTTGAGCAGGGTTGGGCCAAAGATAAGCCGTAAGCAAATCGAAATTTAACTTAGAAAATGTACTTTGGAAAATGTAGCGAGATTAGAGTTGTTACTTCGCAGGCTTGCTTGCCGCAGAATCCGCCGCGTGAATCACCACTTGCCGCTCTTCGCCAACTCCTACGCTCTCGGTGCGAATGCCCGGCATATCTTTCAGCGCGAGGTGCACGATGCGTCGCTCACGTGATGACATCGGGTTCAGTCGAAACGGCTGCTTCGAACTTTGCACGCGCTCCGCCGCAACCCGCGCAGTCATACGCAGCTCTTCGAATCGTAGTGCGCGATACCCACCACAATCCAGGTGGATTTTCTCGTGGAAAGCCGGCTCGAGTCGCAAAGCGCGAAACGCGAGATGCTCGAACGCCTTCAACAACTCCGCGCCACGCTCCAGCAGCAATTCCTTGTCACGTCCGTCCAAGTCAGCAAGCACTTCCGCATCGCTCGGTGAGTCGCCTGCCACCGCGCGCACCGTTGCTTTGAGTTGAAACCCACCAGCTCGCACTGTGGTGTCGAGAAATTCCTGCAGGGCAACCACCGCAGCCTCGCGATCCAGTTGCCCGTCCTTAACCAGTTCTTGCGCCATAGTTTTTCTTGGGTGTAGGAGCCGCGCTTCTTACGCCTTCTTGCCTTTCAGCACTTTCGTCGAAGCCGGCACACTTACTGGATGCGAGCGATTCAGCCACCACTGTTGCAGGATCCCCACCAGGCTGCTGGTCAGAATATACACCGCAAGACCGCTGGATATCGGAGAGATCATAAAAATGCCGGCCATGGTCACCGGCATAATTTTCATCATCATTTGCTGCTGCGGATCGGTCGACGTCATCGGCGTCATTTTGGAAACAAGATACATGGAGAGGCCCATGACGATGGGCAGCACGTAATAGGGATCTTTCGCTGACAAATCCGTGATCCATCCAAACCAGCGCGCGTGTCGCATCTCAATCGAATATCGCAGCACCGTGTTCAGCCCAAACCAGATCGGCATCTGCAGAAACATCTGGAAGCATCCGCCCACAGGATTGATGCCTTCGCGGCTGTACACCGCCATCACTTCCTTGTTCATCTCCGCTTTTCGCGGATCGCGCATCGTGTACTTCTTATATTTCTCCTGGATCTGCTTGATCTCCGGCCCGACGCGCTGCATCTTCAGCGTCGTTTTGTAGCTGGAGATGCGCAGGGGAAAGAGCAACATGTTGATCACCAGCGTCAACACGACGATGGCCCAACCCCAGTTCGGAATGTACTTGTTCAACCACTTCAAGCCGTGGAACAAAGGTTCGGCGATAAATTCCAGCCAGCCGAAACTCACCAGCGAATGCAGCGGCGGATTCATCCGCTTCAGATCGTCATAGTCCTTCGGCCCAACGTACGCCCGCAGCACAAGAGGCTGTGCCGCCGCGGCTGCTGCAATCTGCGGCACCGGTTCTTCCGTCTCCTTGCCATCTGCACCCTGCACCGAGCGCGGCACCTTCCAGTAGCGCGTTTCCATCGCGCCAGACGCCGTGCCGCCCGGTGGCAAAAACGCCGCCGCAAAATAGCGATCCTCGATTCCGACCCATTCCTTGCCGCCCTGCCAGATACCGTTGCCCCACTTCTCCGGGCCTTCCAGCTTTTGCGCGGCGATGTTGGTCAGCTTGCCGTTCTCATTGTAAAAAATCGAAACCGTGGCGATAGGCGCCGGATCCTTCACCGTGAGGTCGCCGAATCCCCCGAGCCACGCGACGCCGGCGGTCACCGGGTTGCCATTCGATTTCACAGACGTTTCGACGCGGACTACATACGAGTGATCGAAATGGAAACGCTTTGTGACCTCGGTGTGGCCATCGCTCCACGCAAATTCCAAATCGGCCGGTGCATCAATCGAACTCGCCGGTGTAGAAACTTGGTAAAGTGCCCCGTTCACGGCATTCCCAAGCTCTGCGTCGTTCAGCACCAACGCAAACGGCCACCCGCCCGTTTGAGATGCCGCATCAGCATGTACCACATCCAGCACGTGCGGCGGCTTTGCATCGTCATAATATTTTTTCAGCTGCCAACTCTTGACCACCGCGCCGCGATTCGAAAACTCCACGCGGTACAAACTATTCTCAACAACGATCGTTCGCTCTTGTGACTCGCTTTTTGGCGCCACATTTACCGGAGCAGAAGGAGCTTCCCGCAGACGCCGTCGTGTTCTTCGGAGGTGTTGCTCCGCTCGCCGGTGCACTTGCTTGTGCCTGCGGTGATCCCGCGATCGCCGGCCCACTTTGCGTGCTCTTCGTCCCGGCCGGCGGCACCGTCGATTTCGGCGCAAAAAACCGCGCCCACAACAAGATCACTCCCATCGACAGCAACGACGCCGCCAAAAGCCGCATCTCGTGGCTGAAATCTCTTTTCTTTCCCGGTTCGCTCACGAAAGGACCTCATGGTGGGTGACTACTGCAGTTCGCACTTCCGACCTTCGTGCATCCGCCGCGATCATCGGCGGACGCGCCATCACCGGCATCTGGCACCGGATCGAATCCAAATTTCCCAGAGAATGGCTGGCACCGCGCCAACCTCTTCAACGCCAGCCACGAACCGCGCGCTACTCCAAATCGCTCGATCGCTTCATACGCATAGCGCGAACAAGTCGGCTCAAACCGGCATGCGCCCGCAAACAGCAGCGACAAATATGCTTTGTAAAATCGCAGCGCAAATAACGCCACGCGAACGCCAGCTGATTTCACGGAAATTTCACTCGCTACGATGACATTTTCTCTGGCTGCATCCCGCTCGCGATCAGCCGCAGCAAATCCGCCGTCAGCGCAATAAACTCCGCACGCTCCGCTCGACTCTTCGGATGAATGACGATGTCCCATCCTGCAGGTATCTCCGTCCGGTGACCGCGCACTATTTCCCGCAGCCGCCGCCGGATGCGATTGCGCACCACCGCGCCTCCCAGCGCCTTTTTGATACTGAACCCGAAGCGGCTCTCCGGCAGTTGGTTCGCGCGAAAAAATACAGTGAAGTGGGAACTCGAGCGGCGCTTCCCGGTGCGATATACGGCATCGAACTCGCCTTTGCGCACCAATCGGGCCGTGCGAGGAAAATCCAGGCGCCCTTCACTACTCGGGCGTGAGCCGATGACGTCCCTTCTTACGACGCGCCGCCAGCACTTTGCGGCCGCCTTTTGTTTTCATGCGCACGCGAAAGCCATGCGTCTTTGCGCGACGCCGCTTCCGCGGCTGATAAGTCCTCTTTGGCAAAGTACTCCCCCTTTAATTACGTTTGAAACGGCTGCGAGATTTCATCGTTCTATTGGGCTCGCGTCGCGCCGTTTACTTAAGCAGACGACCCTCGACCAGGCTACCTTTGCAGCCCATTCCGAATCAGTAAGTGTATTCGACCGCCGCTCACACGGTCAAGAAAACCGAGGGTATGCGTATAAGCCCGCGAAAAAGGGACCACCCTGGGCTCCAGAGCGTTAGAACTTTTGCGCTCAGTCTCATCCAATCGCGCGACCGCGAGTTCCCATGTGTGCATTCGCGCACGGAAGTGCTTACGCAATCTGCTGGCTGATAATTGGGACTGCCCCAGCCTCGCGCAGCGATTGGACGTCCCTGATGGGCGGTTGGCCGAAGAATCGGCTATATTCGCGGCTGAATTGCGTAGGACTTTCGTAACCAACCTCAAACGCAGCGCTGGCCGCGTCGATGCCGCTATTAAGCATCAGACTACGCGCGGCCTGAAGCCGAAGCTGCTTCTGATACTGGAGCGGACTCATCGCCGTTAGCATTCGGAAGTGATGATGCAGCGTAGAAACTCCCATGCTCGCGACCTGAGCCAAGTCTTCGACTCGCAATAGCTTTGTATAATTCGCGGTGATCCATGCGACTGCCTTCGCGGTGCGATGGCTTTGATCACCAAGCGTTGCAATGGCACGCAACCGAGCGCCCGCGGGACCGCATAGAACCCTGTAAATAATTTCGCGCAGTATCAGCCCACCCAAGAACGGAATGTCCTGAGGACTAGTGAGTAGGTCTACCAACCGACAGCACGCGCTGAGGAACTCTGGCGTAGTTACGCCAGTGGACATCGCGGGGGTACCTGACGGACTTTCGGCAACGTGAATCTCTTCACGGCCAAGTATTTCTCTCACGACCGACATGTCCAGCTTGATCGTCAGCGCAAGGCACGGTGTCTCTTTCGTGGCTTCGGCGACGCGGGCCACGGTGGGTAGGTCGATTGCGGTCACCAAAAAACGCGATGCGTCATAAATGAAACTGTTCCGTCCAAGATTTACCTGTTTGCGTCCTTGGGCGATCACGATGACGCCAGGGTGATATGTGGTCCTGCACGGCAGCGTAGGAGCCGTTCGTCGATGGAGCGACACTCCCGGAATGTCGGTTGCCTTATCCTCTGCGTTTCCAATGAACTCCGTCATCTTTCGCGCGAGTTCAATTCGCAAGAAGTCTGCAACGTCGGCGCCAGAAGATATGACTTTACTGCGTTTATTCATAGCAAGGTCCCCGTTGAGGAATTCAGAATAGTCCCGGCCGGGAATGGACACCAACGATTTCCTCGCGGTCTAAGAGGAATAGGCAATAAGTAGGCAGAATCGGGCTATCGCGTGGAGGCGATCTTCCCATAAGGTCGAAATTGACAAGATCACCAGACAGGAGAGAGTCATGAAAAACGCCATCATCGGTCTATTCCTACTCGCAATGACCGTGCAAGCGTCCTACGCACAGCAGCCGCCACCGCCGCCGACGGAAACAATTAAGACCGCTGTGAATCCTACACCCGAACAGCAAGCCCTCATCAACCTGTCCAAGAAGAAATGGGATTGGATGGCAGAGAAGAACGTGGATTCGTTAAAGAATCTATTCGATGAGAAATCGATGTTTGTGCACATGGGCGGGTCCTGGGGAAAAACTCAGGAGCTTGAAACCATCAAGGGCGGCGGAATCTGGTACAAGCACGCTGAAGTTTACGCTGTCCAAGCAAACATCGTCGGCAACACCGCCATAGTCCTAAGTGACATCGATCTGCAGGCGGTCGTCGGTGGAAACCAGGTCGTCCATGCGTTTACGGTGACCGAGGTATATGTCAAAGAAAATGGCCAGTGGAAGATGGCGCAGCTTACGTTCTCACAGATACTTAGACCGGTGAAGATGACTGGTAACAACTAGTCAAAAGACGAGCGTTCGGCATGACAAATAACTGAATAAGGATATAGCGATGAAGAAAAGAGAATTAGGAAAGAGCGGACTTGAAGTGTCGTCCCTCGGCCTGGGCTGCATGGGACTGAGTTTTGGCTACGGACCCGCGACCGAGAAGCAACAGGCGATTGCGATTATCCGCGCGGCGTTTGAACGAGGGGTGACATTCTTTGACACCGCTGAAGCGTACGGTCCATACGCGAACGAAGAATTGCTCGGAGAAGCCGTCGAACCATTCCGAGAGAAAGTAGTCATAGCGACCAAGTTTGGCTTCAAAGAAGGCACCCCTGCGAAGGGACTGGACAGCCGACCCGAACGAATTCGTGAGCACGTCGAAGCAGCGTTGAAACGCCTGCGGACAGAGGTAATCGACCTCCTTTACCAACACCGTATCGATCCCGATGTTCCCATCGAGGACGTAGCTGGAGCTGTCAAGGACCTGATCCGGCAGGGCAAGGTGAGGTATTTCGGGATGTCAGAAGCGGGAGCGGAGAGCATTCGCCGCGCCCACGCCGTGCAACGAGTTGCAGCGCTGCAAAGTGAATATTCTTTGTGGTGGCGAGAACCGGAAAAAGACATCCTGCCGACACTAGAGGAACTCGGTATCGGCTTTGTGCCGTTCAGTCCACTGGGCAAGGGATTTCTGACTGGGGCTATCTCCGATAAAACAGAATTCGACAAGACGGATTTCCGCAATGTCGTTCCGCGTTTTTCAGAGGAGTCGCGCAAAGCGAACCAATCCTTGGTCGATGCGCTCGGCAGAATCGCAGAGAGCAAGAAGGCGACGAAGGCGCAAATCGCGCTCGCGTGGCTGCTCGCTCAGAAATCGTGGATCGTACCCATCCCCGGAACGACCAAACTGCATCGTCTTGAGGAAAATCTCGGGGCAGCGGATTTATCTCTAACGGAGAGCGACGTGAAAGAAATTCACCAAGCGATTTCTGCCATTGATGTCCAAGGAGATCGGTATCCCGCACACCTCCAGAGAATGGTGAACCGCTAGCAGCGGCGCGACCCACTGTTGAGAACACAAATCGATGCCTTGAAACACACATACTGCAGTGCCGAACTATGCAGGTTTCGGAGTTGCTCCTTCATCGCCGTCGATCCATAAGAAGAAGATGCCAGGATCAATACAATTGCTCCTAGGATGCACCACGTGGAACACAGATGGCTTGCATCAAAGTCTAGTGAGCGTCGAAGACCGAATCCTCGGGTTTCTGCCAGACCGTCGCATTGGAACCTGCTTGCTCAACGAGTGGCAGTTGATGCGATGTCTTGTGAACTAAGACTTACGCAGCACGATCCAACGTCCGCTGACCTGTATCACTTTCCCCTGCCCTATAAACATGCCCGTCAAGGAAGCGAGAGGCTGGCGCGCGGGAATTCCAGAGGAGGTGGTCCCTTTTTCGCGTGCATATACGCATACCCGTCAAGAAAACCGAAACCATTCTGCGATGCTGGTTCGTCCGTCCCGTCCACTTGCGATCCCTCACCTGCGGCATTACTGTTACACGCGCGCAAATCCACTCACCGAGAGGATCTCCAAATGTCTTCGCGTTTTCGCCGAATCACCGCAGTTGCCACTCTTTGCTTTGCGCTGCTAAACACCCGCGCAATTGCGCAAGATCAGCAACCCAATGACAAAGCGCGGGACACCACTGGCACAAAGAAAGACGTCGAGAAGCGCCTCAAAGCCGCCGAAAAACCGCGCGCTGCCGCCGCTCTAGACAGTACTTCCAAAACACTCCTTGCCACGCACCGCTTCGACTCCACTGCGATTTCGCCTGACGGCACAAAGGTCGCGTGGACCGAAGTCCTCACCGGCAAAGACGGCGCCGCCGATGGCAACGGCGCAATCTACGTGAAAAATCTTAAAACGGATGCTCCGCCGCAACGCATCACCGCCGGCGCCACCACCACCAATCACTCCGAAGGCGGTTTGGCCTGGTCGCCCGACAGCAAGCGTCTCGCATTCCTTTCCGACGCCGTCAAGAAAGACCAGCTGCAACTCTACATTGCCACCATCGGCCAAGGTGGCGCGACGATCGCGCCAAAAAAGCTCACCGATGCGAAGGGCTATTTCGACGCTCCCACATGGTCTCCCGACGGCAAAACCATCGCCATTCTCTTCACGCAAAACGCCTCGCGCTCCGCGGGCCCCCTCGTTGCCGAAATTCCCGAGACCGGCGAAATCAAAGACTCATTCTACGAGCAGCGGCTCGCTCTGATCGACGTCGCCACCGGAAAGCTCCGGCAAATCTCTCCCGCCGATGCTTACATCTACGAGTACGACTGGTCACCGGACGGCACACACTTTGTTGTCACTTCCGCGCTCGGCAATGGCGACAACAACTGGTACATCGCTGAACTCCACGTTCTCGACGCCACCAGCGGGCTCATGAAATCCATCTACAAGCCCTCTCTCCAAATCGCGCGGCCAGCCTGGTCACCCGACGGCCAGCACATTGCCTTTATTGAAGGCTTAATGAGCGACGAGCCGTCCATAGGTGGTGACATCCAGCTGATCAGCTCTGAAGGCGGTAAAGCTACCAATCTCACGCCCGATCGGAAAGCGTCGGCAAGTGCGCTCGCATGGACCCATGACGGCAAAATTCTCTTCACCGAATACGCCGTTGCCGACTCCGCGATCTCGCTGCTCGATCCCGCGACTTCCAGCCTCAGCAATCTCTGGCACGGCAGCGAAACCATCACTGCTGGCCTCTGGGGACCGAATTTTTCAGTTGCCGCGGACGGCAAAACTTCCGCGGTAATCCGCCATTCTTTCAGTGCACCGCCTGAACTGTGGGCCGGCCCCATCGGCGAATGGAAGCAAGTCACCGACCGCAATAAAGCGCTGACTGCGCCGTGGGGTGAGGTAAAGAGCCTCAACTGGAAAAATGACCACTACGACGTGCAAGGCTGGCTGATTTATCCCAAGGACTTCGATCCCAACAAGAAGTATCCAATGATCGTCGACGTGCATGGCGGCCCCGGAGCCGCCGTGCTCTCCAACTGGGCGAATGCCAACAATTTCGTTCTGCCGCTAACCGGCGCCGGCTATTTTGTTTTCCAACCGAATCCTCGCGGAAGCTTTGGCCAAGGCGAAGCGTTCACCCGCGCCAACGTCAAAGATTTTGGCTACGGCGACTGGAAGGACATTCTTGCTGGAGTCGACGAAGCCATCAAAGTCGCTCCCATCGATCCCAATCGCCTCGGCTTAACCGGCTGGAGCTACGGTGGCTACATGACGATGTGGGGCGTTACGCAAACCAACCGCTTCAAAGCCGCCATGGCCGGCGCAGGCATTGCCAATTGGCAGAGCTATTACGGCGAAAACAAAATTGATCAGTGGATGATTCCGTTCTTCGGCAAATCGGTCTACGACGATCCTGAGGTGTACGCCAAAAGCGCTCCGCTCACCTTCATCAAAAAAGCAAAAACGCCAACGCTCATCCTCGTTGGCGACTCGGACGGCGAATGCCCGACTCCCCAGTCCTACGAATTCTGGCATGCGCTAAAAACTTTGGGCGTCGAAACCACTCTCGTCGTCTACGAACATGAGGGCCACATTTTCTCGAATCCGGCCCACGATCGCGATCGTACCGCCCGCACCCAAGCCTGGTTCGACGCCCATCTGCGCTGAAGAATGTTGAAGCTTGCGAAACCAATCAGCTTGTTATCTGACCGCAATTTATCTCTATGCTGCGAATGGATTTTCCACCACCACGCCGAAGTAGCTTTGACCCGCGTTCAGATCCTCAGACCAGATGCGTTCACATCCGCCTCGTTCTGCCGCCGCAACGATCATTCCATCCCAAAAATGCAATCCATAGCGTTCATGCGCTTCGACAGCGCGGCGGACAATCACCGTGTCCAGAGTGATTATCTTTATGTGCTTTAAAGATTCCAGCATAGCCAAAACAGTCTGGGGCGGTGTACGAGGATTCGCCTTATGCAGAAGAATGGACGCGAATTCCGAAAGCACCTGTGTTGATGCGGCCATTTTGCCAAACACTCCGGCGCGAATCAGATCTTGCGCGACAGATTGCTTCCCAATTTCCTTGGGTTCGTAGGCGTAAATGAGAATGTTGCTATCGACAAAGTCAGGTCCGCTCATGCAGATCGGCTCTGTTCCAGGTTCTTTTTCCTACATGTACCTGATACCGCTTGAAGCTTTCGTTCAGTTGATCCACGGCTCGTTGCTTCTCTGTACTTGAGTTCTCCGCAACCAATTTCTCGAGGTAGTCCCGAACCAGCTTTGTCAGGGTGGTCTCTCTGTCCAGCGCTATCTTCCTTGCTTCCTTGACGATACGGTCGTCAATGGCCAATGTTAGGTTTCGCTTCATCTGCACATAATACGTGAATCACATATTATGTGCAACGGCGGCAGTAATGAAATTTCGCTTTTGTACAGTTGCTAGATCGCGCGTTTCTCTCTCGCCGTAGCAAGTTCGCATGTGCGACTCCGATTCAATTGCACGCTCCTCTTTCTCTGTTATTCGAAACTTCTCGGAGCCATCTTATGCATCCTGTCGCGTCACCTGCTATTCTGAGAACTGATGGCGGTAATTCGCCGACACGAGTCCTACTCACATGAATCACCGACCGAAAGCTATGGATCACATCCATGTTTGAGAACCTGACAGAAAAGCTGCAACGCACCTTTAAAAACCTTCGCGGACAGGGAAAGCTCACCGAAGAGCATCTTGACGCCGCGCTCGCGGAAATCCGCGAGGCCCTGCTCGAAGGCGACGTCAACGTCGGTGTCGCCGACGAACTCCTCGCGAACATCAAGCAGAAATCCATCGGCACCGAAGTCATGCTGCAACTCGCGCCCGATCAACAAGTCGTCAAGACCGTCCGCGACGAACTCACGGCCATGCTGGGCAAGCACGCGAAGCCTTTGTTCGCCTCAAAGCCGCCCTCAGTTTGGATGATCGTAGGGCTGCAAGGCTCTGGTAAGACCACCACAACGGGAAAACTCTCAAAGTGGCTCACCGAGCATGGCCATCGTCCGCTCGTTGTTTCCACTGACGTGTATCGTCCCGCCGCGCGCGAACAGCTTGCTCAAGTCGCAAAAGCAGTCGGCACGCAACTCTGGCCCGGCAAAGGCACGGACAAGCCGCTGGAAATTGTTCGCGGCGCCATCAAGGAAGCAAAACTTTCCGCCAGCGACGTCATTCTCGTGGACACCGCGGGCCGGCTGCACATCGATGACGAGCTCATGAACGAACTCACCATGCTGAAGAAGGAGCTGCAGCCCAGCGAAATTCTTTTCATCGCTGATGCCATGATCGGTCAGGACGCGGTTCGCTCCGCCGGTGAATTTCATAAGCGCATTGGCCTCACCGGCGTCATTCTCACCAAGCTTGATGGCGACGCACGCGGTGGCGCTGCTCTCAGCATCGCCAAAGTTTCCGGCGCTCCCGTAAAATTCGTCGGCCTCGGCGAAAAGTACGACGCCCTCGAAGGCTTCTACCCGGAACGAATCGTTTCGCGCGTTCTTGGCATGGGCGACATCATGTCGCTCATCGAACGCGCCGAGCAGACCGTCGACAGAAAAGCCGCTATGGAGCTGGAGCGTAAGCTCCGCAAGGAAGATTTCACGCTGGAAGATTTCCGCGATCAGCTGAAGCAAATTCGCAAAATGGGGCCGCTCGAGCAGCTCGTCGACATGCTCCCCAAAGTCGGCCCGCTAGCGAATATTCCCAAAGATGCCAAAGTCGATGACAAGCAACTCAAGCAAGTCGAAGCCATCATCAACTCCATGACCAATCAGGAGCGCAGCGATCACAACGTTATCGATGGCAAACGCCGCAAGCGCATCGCCAAAGGCAGCGGCACCAGCGTCCAGGAAGTCAACCAGGTCCTGAAGCAATACATGCAAATGCGCCAGATGATGAAGCAATACGGCGCCATGGCCGCCCGCAGCAAAATGAAAGGCCTGGGCCGCCTAGCCGGCATGGGCTGAACCCAACTCCGCAGATGCTGCCTTCTTCGTGAGTGGCACAATTGAATCTCGGGGGGGAAGTTGCCATCCCGAGCCTGCCTGCCGCAGGCAGGGCAGAGCGAGGGATCTGCTTTTTCCTCGCGTTACTGCCGCGCCACAATCACAGCCGAGATTTTCCCAGCCAGCGCTTCCGGATCTAAATCGGTGCGATTGCAAAGCACGACAATCGTCATGTCCTCGTCCGTGAAGCGCTCGATGTAGGTATGAAATCCGCGCGTATCGCCGTAGTGCCACATCCGCGCGTGCCCGAGGTACGGATCAACAAACCAGCCAAAGCCGTACGAGACCGGCGTACCTTCGGGTCGGTCCGAATCGCGAGGCCACATCGCGTCCGCGCCACTCGCAAGCGTCGCCGGCGTCAGAGCACTTCGCATTTCACTTTCGCTAAGCAACGCATGACTAGCCAAGGCCCCATCCCATTTCGCCAGATCTTCCAGCGACGAGTACACGCCACCATCGCCCAGCGTCGCCGATGTAGAACTCTGATCCGTTTGCTCCCACTTATCACTGACACGGGAATGCCCGTAAGCGCGATTCGAAACTTCGTTCTTCCCGCGCTCGTAAGCCAACGTTCCGTTCATTTTCAGCGGAGCAAAAATACGTTCCCGCAAAAAGTCGCCAAACGGTTTACCTGAAACTCTGCCAACGACCAAGCCGAGCAGCACGTACCCAGAATTGCTGTATGCCCATTTCGTGCCCGGCGCGAATTGTGTCTTATTTTCGCGCTCCAGCAATGCGAGCACATCCGCGTCCTGAATTTGATTCTCCTCTGTCCATCGCGTGCCACCGTTCCGCTCCTGCTGCTCCATCAGCGCTTCGTAATCCGCAAGTCCCGACGTGTGATTCAGCAAATGACGAATCGTGATCGCCTTGCCATATGCAGGAAAGTCGCGAAAAACCTCAGTCAGTGGCTCGTCGTATCGCAATTTTCCATCGTGTACTAGCAACATGATCGACATCGCAGTGAATTGCTTTGTGCAAGACGCCAATCGAAAATTCGTGCGCTCATCAATCCGCGCCATCGAGTGCAAATCGCGCACCCCGTATCCGCGTTCGAAAACAACCTGCCCATTCTTACGCACCAGCACCGCTGCACCCGGTGCGTCCCGCTCGATTAATCGTGCGAATATCGCATCGATTTTCTCTGTCACCGAGCTCTCGCCTGATCGCCCCAATGCGCTCGCGCCCCCAAACAGCATGGCTACAATCGCCATCACCAGCGCCATTCTGCCTATTCCCGCGATTCGCAAGCCCTTCCGTCCTCCGAAAATGCAGCATATCATCGGATTGGCATTCATCTGTCCGTAACACAGGTGCGCTAAATCTCTTCGTCCCCACTACATGCTTATGACGAAACGATCCACTCTCGACGACCCGCGCCACTATTTCAATCGCCACGTCCAGTGGCTGGAGTTCAATCGCCGGGTGCTCGAAGAAGCTCGTGACATCGGCAATCCATTACTCGAGCGCGTCAAATTTCTCGCCATCACCGCCAACAATCTCGACGAGTTCGTTGAGGTGCGAGTCTCCAGCTTTCTTCAGCAAATCGAGGACGGTTCACGCGACATCAGCCCCGACGGGCTGACCTCCGAAGAAGAACTAGCGAAGATTTCCGCCGCCATGCACACGCTGGTCAATGACCAGTACAAAATCTGGAACACCGAACTGCTGCCCGCCCTGCGCAAACAAAGCGTCTGCGTTCTTTCCTGCGCCGAACTCGACGCCAAAGCTGCCAAGGCCATGAAAACCTTTTACGATCGGCGCGTGAATCCCATGCTTACGCCGGTCACCGTCGATCCCACGCATCCTTTTCCGCACGTCCTTAACAAGGCGCTTTGTATCGCTTTTCTTTTACGTCGCCGAAAAGGCGGTAACGGCAAGCCCTATTTCGGCGTAGT
Source organism: uncultured Acidobacteriota bacterium (assembly GCA_963788725.1). Taxonomy (GTDB): domain Bacteria; phylum Acidobacteriota; class Terriglobia; order Acidiferrales; family UBA7541; genus Acidiferrum. The sequence goes on from CAWBHT010000005.1 coordinate 94,893, forward strand.
CACTGTTCCTCGTGCACTCCCACGCCTTCTGCGCGTTCCATCCGAAAGCGCCGACCACACTCATTACGTTTTCTTGCAGGATGTCGTTTCCACTTACGCCTCGAAGCTCTACCGCGGCTACGAGATTCTTGCTTCCGCGCCCTTCCGTATTACCCGCAACAGCAATTTGTATCTGGAAGAAGAAGAAACTCGCAATCTGTTGGAAACGATCGACTCCCAGGTTGCGCTTCGCCGCAAAGGCGAAGCCGTTCGCCTGGAAATAGAAGAGGGCGCGCATAAAGAAATCGTAGAGCGCCTGATCACTACGTTCGAACTGGACGAGTCCCTGATCTTCCGCGTACGCGGCCCCGTCAATCTGCAGCGTCTCTCGCACATCTACGAAGAAACCAAGCGCCCCGACCTGAAATATCCGCCTTTCACCTCGCGCCAGGTGCGCGTCGGCCACGATGCCGATTCCATGTTCGACACCGTGCGACACCAGGACGTTCTAATCCATCATCCCTATGAATCTTACGACGCGGTTGTAAATTTCCTTTGCACCGCCAGCCAAGATCCGCGCGTCCTCTCGATGAAGCAGACTTTATACCGCACCAATACGGACTCGCCGGTCGCAAAAGCTCTGCTCGAAGCCGCCGGCAAAAAAGAAGTAGCGGTCGTCGTCGAACTAAAAGCTAGTTTCGAGGAAGCCTCCAACATTCGCTGGGCTCGCAGCCTGGAAGACGCCGGCGTCCAGGTCTTCCACGGCGTAGCAGGCTTGAAAACTCACGCGAAACTCGCGCTCATCGTCCGCAACGACCCTGACGGCAAAATCCGCCGCTACGCACACCTCGGTACCGGAAATTACAATCCTTCCACCGCCCGCTTTTACACTGACTTCAGCTTGCTCACCAGCGATCCGGACATCACTTCCTCCGTCCACGACGTTTTCAATTACCTGACCGCCTACGCGGAGCAGCCCAGCTACAAGCCGCTGCTCGTCGCTCCGCGCGATCTCGCCAAAAGTTGTATTTCTCTGATTGATCGTGAAGCGCGCAATGCCAAGCGCGGAAAACCCGCCCGCATGATCGTTAAGATGAACGCGATTGTCGATCCCGCTATCGTCAAAGCGCTTTACCGCGCGTCGCAAGCCGGTGTCGAGATCGATCTCATCGTGCGTGGCCAATGCGTTCTGATCCCCGGTGTGCGCGGCATCAGCAGCCGCATTCGCGTTCGCAGCATCGTCGGCCGCTTCCTCGAACACAGCCGCATCTTCTATTTTGAAAATGGCGGTCATCCCGAAATCTATCTGGGCAGCGCTGATTGGATGCCGCGCAATCTCTATGAACGCGTCGAAGTCTTGTTTCCACTAAAAGATCCGCAACTCTGCAATCGCATCATTGAAATTCTCTCCGCCTATCTGGCCGACACTCGCAAGGCCCGCATTCTTTCTTCCGACGGCACCTACTCGCGTCCGCGATCCGTTCGCAACGCTCACGGATTCTCCGTGCAGGAACACTTGATGCGCGTCGCTTCTACCTTTAACGGTGACTCTCCGCGCATCCCCACTCCTACGTCTCCGCTGCTCGCTTATACTGTCAAAGACGTCCAGCCCCACACCCCTGATCCCTCGGACGAATCTGCTACACAGGAATCCATGAATGCAGCCGTATGAACTGATTGTGATTGGTTCCGGTCCGGGCGGGCAGCGCGCCGCCATTCAAGCAGTAAAAGCTGGCAAACGCGTTGCCCTCGTTGAAAAACAATCTGCCGTCGGCGGCGTCTGCACCAACACCGGCACCATCCCCAGCAAAACCATGCGCGAAGCCGTTCTCCATCTTTCCGGCTTCTACGAGCAAAGCTTCTACGGCGCCAACTATCACGCCAAAGATCAAGTCACCATGGCAGATCTCAGCTTTAGGGTTCAGCGGGTTATCGAAAGCGAGGTTTCCGTTATCCAGGATCAGCTGAAGCGAAACGGTGTCGACCTCATTCACGGCCTGGGCACTTTCACGGGGCCTCACCAGGTGCGCGTTGCCAACGACAACGGCTTCAGCGAGTTGGAAGGCGAATACATCATCCTGGCTACCGGCACGAAGCCCGCAGTGAATCCCAAAGTTCCCATCAATGGGCGCAACATCATCAACAGCGATCAGATCTTGGCCATGCCCACGTTGCCGCGCACGCTAATTGTGGTCGGCGGCGGTGTCATCGGCGTCGAATACGCTTGCATGTTCGCCACTTTAGGCGTGCGCGTCATCATCGTTGAAAAGCGGCCGCGGCTGCTCGAATTCGCCGACACCGAAATGGTGGAAGCTCTCAGTTATCACATGCGCGATCGTCGCGCTACCATGCGTCTCAATGAAGAAGTTGAAAGTGTTGAGGAATTGCCGGAAGGAAAGGTTGCGGCAAATCTGGTCAGCAAGAAACGCATCATCGCCGACGCCCTGCTTTACGCGGTCGGGCGCGGCGGTAATGTGGATGCCTTAAACCTTCCCGCCGCAGGGCTCACGGCCGACGATCGCGGCCGCATCAAAGTGGATGTTGACTACCGCACTGCGCAGCCGCACATCTTCGCGGTTGGCGATGTCATCGGCTTTCCCAGCCTGGCATCCGTTTCCATGGAACAGGGCCGCATCGCCGCTGGCCGCGCCTTCAATCTCGACGTGCACACCGATCCCGCCGGCTATCCATATGGCATTTACACGATTCCGCAGATTTCGTTCATCGGAAAAACCGAAGAACAGCTCACCGACGAAGACGTTCCTTACGAAGTTGGCGTCGCCTACTATCGCGAAATCGCGCGCGGCCAGATCACTGGTCAGACCGACGGCCGGCTCAAGCTCCTCTTTCATCGCGAAACGCTGGACCTGTTGGGAGTGCACATCTTTGGTGAAAATGCCGCCGAACTTCTCCACATCGGCCAGGCCGTGCTACTCCTCAAAGGCAAAATCACCTATTTCAAAAACACCGTCTTCAACTATCCGACGCTAGCCGAGTGCTACAAAACCGCCGCCTTCAACGGTCTTAATCGCCTCCAGTAGCACGGACACTCAAGGAAACACCTGTCATCGCAAAAACTGCCAGAAATCCCGACCGCCATCACAACTCGCACCACAACCCTTGCTACAACTGACACTACTTCGCACCCGCTCCAGGATTCGCCACAAATCGCGGCGGCACCGACTCATCCGCGAAGTGAAACCCTGTCAAATACGCCAAGCGCAAAATCTTGGCCATCTTCACGTAATTAATCTTCTCCGCCGTATCCGTCGTGTGGTGATAATCCGGATGAAATCCGGTGAACCACCAGAACGCCGGCACGTTGTGCAGCACAAACGGAAACTGATCGCTGCGAAAGAAGACGTTCAGCGCCGCCTCATGATCAAACCGGTCATCGAGCACCAGCCCGATGTGCTTGTTTTCTTCCGCGACAGTTCGGTTGTAATCCGGGCTATAGAGCGCTCCGATCAGGTTCAATCGATTCGAAGTATCGGCGGGAATCTCCAACAGCCCCTTGGTCTGTTCGCTCTCGGTTTCATTGCGTCCGATCATGTCGAAGTTGATCATCGCCCTGGTTGTATCCAAGGGACGCAGCGGATGCGCTGCCATGTAGAACGCGCCCAGGAGCCCGCGCTCTTCCGCCGCAAAAACGACAAACAAGATAGATCGTTTCGGCCTGGCTCCCGTTTTAGCCGCGGCGTTGGCCGCAAAAGCATGCGCCAGTGCCACCACTCCCACCGATCCCGATCCGTTATCGTCCGCGCCATGCCAGATCTCGCCGCCGCTCATGCCATCATGATCGTGGTGGGCGGAGATCAGGATCGTCTCCGCCTTCAGCTTGGGATCGCTGCCCTCCAGCAATCCCACCACGTTGTAGCTCTTCCCAGTCGTGATCGAGGTGTTGTGATAATGAATCGTGGCGTGGGTGTCCGGGAGCGCGTGCGACTGTGCTTTCAGCGTTCGATCGATGGCCGACTGCAGTTCCGACGCCGAGCCCGCGGCATTCGCTAAAAACTCTTTCGCCGCCGCATCCGAAATCACGGCTGCCGGAATGTGCAGTTCATCGTTGGCCAGCGCCTGCGACGGCAGTGGCACCGCGCGCGTCACTGATCCACCAATCCGCGCGATCCGTTCCTGATTCGAAGGATGCTTGCGGTTCGGTTCAGCAACAATCAGCACGCCGGCTGCGCCGTGCGCCTGTGCATTCAAAACCTTAACGCGCGTCGTTGCATACCGCGTATTGCCCGTGCCATTGAACATCGAGTTCGCATCATTTTCCTGAGGTTCGTGATCGAAGATCAGCACAACCTTGTTATGCGCATCGATGCCCTGATAATCGTCGTAGTCCAATTCCGGCGCGGTAATGCCGTATCCCGCAAAAACCACGTCGCCACTGACATCCACATCGGCGCGATACGCGCCCAATATGTCTGGATATTTCCATTGTTTCTCACTCCCTGAGCGGCGCAATGCTACAAAGCTCTGCGCCCGGTCGGTCCGATACTCGGTCAAATCGACCGCCTGCAAAAAGCTGCCCTCCGACGCGGGCGACAGCCCAGCCTTCGCAAACTCCGAGACGATCCATTGAATGGCCGCATCATCCCCGGCTGAAGCGACATACGTCCCTGCAAAGCATCGGAGGACAGAAATGTCAGATCGGCCCGCAACGTATCTTCGCGAATCGTCCCGTAGCCAAGCGCAAGCTTCACCGGTGGCGGCAACGCGACCTGCGCGAGTCCCCCGGGAACGAGCAACAACGCGGCAACAACAGCAATCCTCATGCGCATCATGGTCGCGACCATACGCAATGTTAGAAGGTTTCGCAACAAAGGAAGGTACACCACAGGAGGCACAACACAGTACTCGCGAGCAGGCGTCATCACGAGAAGCGCTACAACACTCCGCAACTGCGGACTCTTAAATCGATCCCAGCCACTTCACCGGCAGATGCCCCGCCAACGCGTTCGCCAATTTCTCATCGGCTGTAATAAGTTCAGACTGCGAGGCCTGCGCCAGAGCCACATACAGGCTGTCATATACGGAACGACGATAATGAAGTGCGATCTCCAATGCCGCCTGCGCAATTGAGCTGCAAGGAACGGTTTGCAACTCCAGATTCTCCAGGAGTGAAAGTCCCTTCGTCGCATCCTGAGGCGTACATTGATTTCTACGAACGGCCTTCCAGAGGATGTTGCCAACCTCGGGCCAAAACAGATCTGGCACCATCATTCCGACTTTACGCTGGACACTAAGTTCCAGAAACACACGAGCCTCAATCACGAGCGGCTCTTTCCGGAACAATTCGAGCCACTTCACGCCGACGTTGGCGTCGACGACGAAGCCTGTCACCTCTCCCGATCCTCGCGAATCATTTCAGTTGAGTCCGGCAGTTCTCCGGAGCCTGTTCTGGTAAACCGAAATTCCATTAGCTTGTGGAAGGCTTCCTCGCGAGCTGCAAGGTCCTTCTCCGTGGGAATGTGCATTTTGAGGAGCCACAACACTTCAGCCGCGATTGAGCGATGCTGGCTTTTCGCGCGCTTTCGGAGCGCCTCGTACAGATCGTCGGGCACATTCTCAACATATAAGGTAGCCATGTGAACTCCTAGGGAAAGCATAGCAGAACCCTAGGGAAAGCATAGGCCTTCCCTAGGTCAACTGTCAACTGACTGAGGGCACGCGGCTTACGAACTCTGGCCGGGAGTATGATCCCCGGAAGGAGGCTCATTCCTCGTTGAGTTCGCGCAGGCCTTCCGGCAAGATCACGTCAATGCGGCGAGCGTCAACATTGATTTCGATGCAAATCTCTTGCGCCAGCGGTACCAGCAGCTCTCCTTCCACGGTGTCCACTTCCAGAATCGGCGTTCCCCGGGTGCCTTCCCCAGTGGGCTGCACGCCGCTCACCTTGCCCAAGAACGCCGGCGCGCTAGACAGAGAACAAGGGGACGAAGCGAACGCCGGTGGATCTTCCCGTTTAATCTCAAAGACCGAGCAGCCGATCAAATCTGACACGAAGTACTGCCCTGCCGGAAGTGTCACGCGCTGCTCGAAGGGCAAAAAGACAAATAAGCCGCGGAATTTGTCCGCATCGGAAATGTTTGCGGATCCAGTGAAGTGAAAGACGCCCTGTCCGGGATGATTGCGGTCCATCCAAAAAGAAGACAAGCCAATGCGCCGGGGCTCGCTCGAAATGGACGCGTCCCCCAGATACACTTCGCTCAGGTTTTTCAGACGTTCGGGAAAATCGGTGAGAAGTTCGGCTGCAACTTCGCCTTTGTTTCCGCGGGCCCGCAGTATCTGCGCAATCGCAACCCAGCGTTGAGGTTCAGGACTCAATGGTGAGACGCATCAGTTCGCTATCCAGCGGCGCTAAATCAATAACGCGGCTAGTCTTCCAGAATCTCCAGCGTAAAGCGCTTGCGCACCTTCATGCCGGCGGCTCCCAATAGTGTGCGCACTGCCTTTGCCGTCCTGCCTTGCCGCCCGATCACCTTGCCCAGGTCCTCGGGATTCACTCGCAGCTCCAGTATCGTAGCTTGCGAGCCCTCGACAGACCTCACCTGCACATCATTGGGATGATCTACGAGGGCCTTGGCGATCGATTCCACTAGCTCTTTCATTTAGGCCCCTCTGCGTTGCCGCGCTCCAAGCGCACCTTCGATTGGAGTCGGCGCGAGCGAAAAAAGACGCCCAGGCAAGCAAGGCTATCAAAATCCACGAAATATCGCATGGGATCCGGCCCCCAAGCGTTCGGAGAACCGGAATCAATAGGCGGGCGTGCTGCTACGCTCTATACGACTACGCGATCTTTTGCTTGCCAATAAAACTCCGCACGGTGTCGCTCGGCTGTGCGCCAACTCCCAGCCAATGCTTGATGCGCTCGGCGTCCAGCTTCAACTCCGCTGGCTTCTTCAGCGGGTCGTACGTGCCGACCGCTTCGACCACGCGGCCATTCCGCGGGCGAGTTTTCTCGATCACGACTACACGATAGAACGGCTTCTTCTTCTTGCCAATCCGGGATAGACGAATCATCAACACAGAATACGTTCCTCCAACCGAACATTGTAGCCTGTCCGGTGCGTCCCAGCAATCGAATCTCGTATCGCCATTCTCGTATCGCCATTCTCGTATCGTAGATTCGTTCGTGTCGCGGCGTTGTAAGCCTCGTGGAATCAACGGTTGCATAAGTGCGGAATCTAAAGGACTTGAAGCGTAATAGATTCTTACACTTGCGAGAAAAAGGGTAAGTTCTAAGCGTGCCAAAGGCAGATGCCGCGTCCTCAGCTCCTGCTACCGCTGCGGACCTGCTGAACTTCATGGCGCGATCTCTTGTGTTTGCTTACACTGGCCGCGATGCGTTTCGACCTGATCACCATCTTTCCGGAGTTCTTCGCCGGGCCTCTCGACCACGGCATCGTACGCCGGGCCCGCGAAACGGGGCTTATCCATTTGCATGTACAGGACTTGCGCGAATTCACAAAGGACCGCCACCGCACCGTGGACGATCGCCCTTTTGGCGGGGGTGAAGGCATGGTGCTGAAGCCCGAGCCGTTGTTTGAAGCAGTCGAGTCACTACTCGGCCGGGCCATCGGTGATGCCGCGTCGTCCGCTGCGCCGGATCCGAAGACCGCCATCGTCCTCACGTCAGCCGCGGGAAAGCCATTTACCCAGGCGACAGCCCGGCGTTACGCCGCACTCGATCGCATCATCTTTATCTGTGGGCGTTACGAAGGAGTGGACGAGCGGGTGGCACAGCATCTGGCAACTGAAGAAGTATCGATTGGCGACTTCGTCCTGAGCGGCGGCGAACTGGCTGCAGCGCTAATGGTGGACGCGGTGACTCGGCTGCTGCCCGGCGCGCTCGGCAACGAAGCTTCCTCGCAGAACGAATCATTCAGCGTCTCGATCGGCGCTGGTGACAGAAATAATGCAGAGCGATTGCCTCAAGATGATCCCTCCGGCGCACCAGCGTCGTCCAATGTAGAATTTGGCGCGAGTGGATTGCTCGATTATCCGCACTACACACGTCCGGCTGAATTTCGCGGGTGGAGCGTCCCGGAAGTGCTGATCGGCGGGAATCACGCGGAAGTTGCAAAATGGCGTCGCGCCGCCGCGCTGGAAAAAACGAAACGCATGCGCCCCGAATTGCTTTCGGACGGACGCGACACTTGTTGAACCGGCGAGTCTGAATTCGAATGGAAAATGGCGATATGAAGCCGATAGCGATTTATTACGAGCAGCCCAACTGGTTTGTGCCGCTGTTCAAGGAAATGGACAAGCGCGGTGTGCCGTGGGTGAAACTCGATGCGCGCTATCACCAGTACGACGCGGCGTCTGCCGAGCAGGAGTATTCACTGCTGTTCAACCGCATGAGTCCTTCGGCGTGGCAGCGCGGCGTGGGGCACGGCGTTTTCTACACGCTGAATTATCTGAAGCACCTCGAAGACAAAGGCGTGCGCGTGGTGAATGGCTACAAAGCATTCACGACCGAGACGTCCAAAGCGTTGCAGCTTTCATTAATGGAGCGGCTAGGCTTGCCGTATCCAAAGGCGCGTGTGATCAATCACCCTTCGCAGGCGCTGAGCGCGGCGGAAGAGATAGGATATCCGCTGATCCTGAAGCCAAACATTGGCGGCAGCGGCGCAGGCATCAAGAAATTTACGTCGCGCTCAGATTTAAAGGGCGCGATTGATGCGAACGAGTTGTACTTCGGCATCGACAACGTCGCGCTAGTGCAGGAATGTTTCACCGCGAAAGACGGAATCATCACGCGCGTGGAAGTGCTCGGCGGCAAGTATCTATACGCCATTCAGATTCACATTACCGGCGAAACATTTGATTTATGTCCGGCGGATATCTGCAAGAGCACCAAGGGCGAAGAGCTGACGCGTATCGCCTGCCCCGTGGATGCACCGAAAACCGGGATGACCGTGGAGGCGTACGAAGCTCCGCGACGAGTGATCGATAATTGCGAGCGCATTATGGCCGAGGCGGGAATTGAAGTCGGTGGCATCGAGTACGTCGTCGATGAGCGTACGGGCAAGCTGATGTATTACGACATCAACGCGCTGTCGAACTTCGTGTCCGATCCAGAACGTGTGATCGGGTTTAATCCATACGGGCGATTGGCGGATTTTTTGATCGCGGAAGCGAACAGGGCGTCGACGAAAGAGCCACGCCTGGTAGCCAGTGGAGAGAATGCGTGAGATTTGGATATTGGCTTCCGGTGTTTGGCGGATGGCTGCGAAATGTTGCGGACGAGAACATGGAAGCGAGCTGGCCGTATGTGAAGCGCTTGGCGCAGCGCAGCGAACAGATCGGCTTCGATGTGACGTTGATTGCCGAGCTGAACCTGAACGACATCAAAGGCGTGGAGGCGAATTCGCTGGACGCGTGGTCGACGGCTGCGGCTCTGGCTGCGGTAACTGAACGGATCGAATTGATGGTCGCGGTGCGGCCGACCTTTCATTTGCCGGCGCTGCTGGCCAAACAAGCGGCCAACATTGATCACATCAGTGGGGGGCGGGTGACTTTAAACGTGGTCTCGTCCTGGTGGGCCGACGAAGCGAAAAAATACGGCGTGCATTTCGAGCAACACGACGATCGCTACGCGCGGACCAGCGAGTGGCTGGATGTCTTGGATGGCGTCTGGTCGCGCGATCATTTTTCGTATTCGGGAAAATATTATCGCGTCGAAGACAATGTGCTGGAGCCGAAGCCGATGGCCAAGCCGCGACCATGCATTTACGCGGGCGGCGAGTCGCCGGCGGCCAAGGATCTGATTGCGGAGAAATGTGACGCCTACCTGATGCATGGCGATCCGCCGGAACGTGTCGGCGAGAAGATTGCGGACCTGCGCACCCGGCGCGCGAAGCATCCTGACTTGCCGCCGATGAAATTTGGTGTCGCCGGCTATGCGGTCGTCCGGGAGACGGAGCGCGAAGCGCAAGAGGAAGTTCGCCGCATTACCGACGTAAAACAATCCGCCGCGGGTTACGCGAACTATCAGCAGTGGCTGGCAGGCACGCAGCTCGAGCAGCAAGTTTCGTTGGAGGATTATTCGGTGTCGAATCGGGGGTTGCGTTCTGGTTTGGTTGGTACCGCCGAGCAGGTGGCGGAGCGGATCGCGGCGTTTGAGGACGTGGGTGTTGATCTGGTGCTACTGCAATTCAGCCCGCAAGCGGAAGAGATGGAACGATTCGGGCGCACGGTCATCGCTGCCTCCGGGAAGAAAGTGGTAGCGAAGGCTTAAGAGAAGGGCTCAACACAGAGAACACGGAGGGCGTGGAGAGTTTTGTGGTGCGACGTAGCGCAATGATTGGAGTTGGCTTTAAACCCGCACCCTCAACACCGGAGGGTGCGGCACCCACGGGAAACTGCACGGTGAGCAAAAAGCTAGGTGAAATGTGGTAGATTGGCTATAATTGGCGTTTGTGCCTGATGTGCTGGCCCCGCCTGAGTGGGTCTGCAGGGAATACTGACATGAATCCGGTAATTGCGAAAATCCATGAAGCGCAGCTGCGTAAAGGGCTGCCTGAGTTCCGGCCTGGCGACACCGTGCGTGTGAACGTCCGCTTGAAAGAAGGCGAGGGCGATAAAGAGAAAGAGCGCCTACAAGCTTTTGAAGGCGTGGTGATCTCCAAGAAGGGCCGGGCTTCCGGCGCCACTTTTACGGTGCGTCGCGTGAGTTTTGGCGTGGGCATCGAGCGTATTTTTCCACTGCATTCGCCGTCGATCAGCTCGATCGAAGTGGTGGGCAAAGGTAAAGTGCGGCGCGCGCGGTTGTATTACCTGCGCGATTTGCGCGGCAAAGCTGCGCGCATCAAGCGGGCTGCTCGCGAAGAGGCGCCCGTTGCGGCTGCGGCGGGAGCGGAAGTGAAGGCGTAGGTCGCGTCACAATTTGGTTTGGATTTGGAAGGCCTCGCAATTTGCGGGGCCTTTTTATTTTGGCGACACAGCTGCCGAGCGGCATCGACAGAATCCTGGTTCAAAACTGCGCCCGCTTCGGAAAGCGGCCGCTACAACGTCGCGCATATTCGTTGAACCGGAAAGTTACTTCAGGTATTGGTCCATCCAGGCTACCCAGCGGCGAAAGACGTCCATGACGCGGACGGGATCGCCGGGGAAGTGGCCTGCTACCGGGTAGGCGAAGAACTTTACGGGGACGTTGTTGTCTTTCAGCGCGTGATAGAGCTGATAGGACTGGCCGATGGTGACGCGCGCGTCGCCGGTGTCGTGGAGGATCAGCGTCGGCGTTTTGATTTGTTGCGCGTAGGTGATGGGAGATTGCGCGCGATAGTCCTTCAGGTTGTCGCCGACGAATGGCGAGCCTTTGAAGCTGTAACGCGAAGTGACGTTGCCGTCGGAGAGATTGTATTCCTCATAGAGGTCGGTGACCGGCGCGCCGGCTAAAGCGACCTTCCAGATTTGATAGTGGCCGATCAGCCACGAAGTCATGTAGCCGCCGTACGACCAGCCAGTTACGCCAATTTTCGAATCATCAATGAAGTTGCCTTGCTTGAGGGCGTCGATGCCGGACATCACATCTCGGCCAGGCCCGTCGCCGGCATCGTTCCAGATGGCGCGCTGGTAAGCGTTGCTGATGTTATCGCTGCCGCGGTAGTTCGGTGAGAAGACTACATAGCCGTTAGCCGCAAGGAGTTGCGGAAGGAATGAGAACTGGGTGTTCGAAGAAGCCGTCGGGCCGCCGTGAATATAGAGGACCAACGGATATTTCTTTTCTTTCGAAAAGTCGGGCGGATAGAAGACGACTCCATCTTCCTTGAAATTATCGGGACCCTGCCATTCGAAGCGTTCCGCTTTGGCGAGGTTTAAGGCGGCGATGTCGCGATTGAAATTGGTGAGGCGCTTCGGCGCATCGTTCGCGGAAGCCATGTAATAAAGCTCGGAAGGTTGCGTGGAGCTGATGCCGGTGAATGCAATCTCGCCTTTGCGCCCAACAAAGGCATCGATCCAGAAGAGCCAGGTGGGATTGACGTCGCCGAGATTGAGCTTTTTCGGCGCGCCACTGAGCGGCTGAAGCCACATCGAAGTCTGCGTGCCGTCGTGACCTCCGACCAGCAACGAATTGTTGTCCGGCATCCAGATGGCTCGGGATATGTTGTGGTCGATCGCGTGAGTGGCGGAGGCGCCGTCGCCGCCGGAGGTCTGCGTAACAAAAATTTCATTTTCCTGGTTGGGGTCCCCTTCACGCGGATACCAGTAGGCAATGTGCGAACCATCGGGAGAGAAGAGGCCAAAGGCTTCGAGTTTTTCATGACCGGTGAGTTTGCGAATTTCACCAGTGTCTACGGTCAGCACTTGTACGGTGCTGAGATCGTTGTCGCCGAACTGGGGATGCTCCTGACGAGTGAATAGCAATAGTTTGCCGTCGGGCGACCAGTTGATCGGCGATGCAGGCGAACTGGGTGGAGCGCTTTTCGCCAGGCTCCACGTACCGGAGGTGAGGCGCTTGGGTTTGCCGCCTTCGGCGGCGATGAGCCAAAGATGCGACGGCATTTCCGGGCCGGTCGCGAGGAAGTCGTTATCGCCAACTTCGAAGGCGTCATTGTGCTTCTCAATTTCCTTTTTATTTTCAGGCTCGTCGGAAGTGACGTAGGCGAAGTCCTGGCCGTTCGGGCGCCACGCGAATTGCTCGACCCCATTGGGAGCATCGGTGATTTTTTTCGCTTCACCGCCGGACATGGGCAGCACGAAAAGCTGGAGCTTCTGTTCCTTGGAGGAAGTGTCGACGGCTTCGAAGGCCAGGCGATCGCCTTCGGGAGACCAGCGCGGAGAGCCGACACCTTTGCGGTCGTGAGTGAGCGCGTGCGGGGCGCCGGTGGAGATGTCGATGAGAACCAGCTCGCGATCGGAGCGATCCTGCTCGAGATTGATGCGAGAGACAACGCAGGCGATGGATTTGCCGTCAGGGGAAATTTGTGGGTCGGAGACTGTGGTGATTTTCGTTAGGTCGTCGAGCTGGAGCGTGCGGGTTTGTGCGGAGACGGAGTGTTGCGCCAAAGGTGATGATGGCGAGGAGCAGAGCTGTGCGAACTGGCTTGAACTTCATACGGTTGCGGTCTCCTTGAGACGGCTTGCGAGCGGGAAATTCACGCTGTTTTGTGGTGCGCGTATGCTGCCATGCGTGCGGAGGCGCGTCAACCGAGGGGATGAGAAGACGGGTTACGTAGGGGATCGGTTTTGTGGTGTGGAGACGGCAGGAGTTGAGCGCCGGTAGTTGAAATCAACAGAGGAAACAAAGAGGACCTCGATCGAGTCATTACCGCTTTGCCGAGATGGGGCGCAGCATGCTGCGCGCCTAGGGGAGCTTACCTGTTGACAATCAACAGGTGAGGGGCTAGGCTCTGTTGATTATCTACAGGAGATGATTCATGGATGCGCGTGAGATGTCGGAAGCTGGAGTGCCCGAATGACGCCCCCGCGCGGGGAGGTGTTGCAGGGAACTTTGGATCTGATTGTCTTGAAAACGTTGGATGCCATGGGGCCTTTGCACGGGTATGGAATCGCGATGCGGATTCAGCAGGTGTCCGAGGACTTGATGAAGCTGAATCAGGGGACGCTGTATCCAGCGCTGCTGCGACTGGAGCAACGCGGGTGGATCAGTTCGAAATGGGGAGTGTCTGAAAACAATCGCAAGGCGAAGTATTACACGCTTACAAAATCGGGACGGAAACAGTTGGTGGCGGAGACGGAGAGCTGGGAGCGCATGGCTTCGGTGATCGGAAGATTGATTGCGGGGGCGGAAGGAAATTGAGATGAGCAGCTTACGTGAAACCTTCGCGCGCGTTGCGGGATTTTTCTGGCGGCGACGAATGCTGGAGGAAAATCTCGAGGCCGAGTTGCGGGCTCACCTGGCGTTGGCGGCGGAGGAGAAGGTGCGCGCCGGGATGTCTCCGGAGGAGGCACGGCTGGCGGCGCGACGCGACTTTGGGGGCTTGGAGCAGGCAAAGGAAAGATATCGCGAGCAGCGCGGGTTACCGTTTGCCGACACGTTGTTGAACGATCTGCGATATGGATTTCGCATGCTCCGGAAGGCGCGGGGATTTACGTTTGTGGCGATCCTGACGCTGGCAATTGGAATTGGAGCGAACACCGCGATTTTCAGCGTGGTGCATGCGGTGTTGCTAGCGCCATTTCCTTATCCGAATGCGGAGCGGCTGGCGATCGTGTGGTCGGTGTATGGGCTCGAGGGTCGCGCGCCAGCGGCTGGCCCCGAGCTGGCGTATTTGCAGGAACGCAGCAAATTATTCGAAGAGTTTGGCGGCATATGGGCGCAGAGCGGAGCCTTGACCGGTGAGCGCGAACCGGAACAGGTGAAGGTCGGGCAGGTGACCTGGAATTTTCTGTCGATGCTGAGCGCGAAGCCGCAGCTCGGGAGATTTTTCCGAGCTGAGGAGCAGGGATTCAGCGCGGCGCGGTCGATGATTTTGAGCGATGCATTGTGGCGACGGCGCTTTGGCGGGGATACGCAGGTGATCGGCAAACCGGTGCGAATGAACGGGAATTCGTTCACGGTGGTGGGCGTGATGCCGGCGGATTTCCGGATTATTTTTCCGGAAGGGTCAAGCGTGCCGCCGGAGATGGACGTGTACATACCGTTTCCGGCGGATCTGGCGAAGCAGCCTGCGGATCAGGGATATATCCGAGTGGTCGGACGATTGAAGCGCGGAGTGACGCCGCAGCAAGCGCAGAGCGAAGCAGATGAAATGGCGTCGCACATGAGAAAGCAGTTTCCCGCGTTTGCGGAACAGGAGTTGAAGCTGCAGGTGGTGCCGCTGCACGGCGATGTTGTGAGAAATTTACGGCCGGCGTTGCTGGCACTTTTTTCGGGAGTTGGCTTTGTGCTGGTGATCGCTTGCGCGAACGTGGCGAACCTGCTGTTGTCGCGGGCAAGTCAGCGGCAGCGTGAAGTGACGCTGCGTATTGCCATGGGGGCTACGCGCGGCCGGGTGATCCGACAACTGCTGACGGAAAGCGTCCTGCTATCGTGCATCGGCGGAGCGGCGGCGGTGCTGATGGGATCGTGGGCGCTGAAATTACTGCTGGCGTTACGGCCGCAAGAGGTGGAGAGGCTCGGGACGATCGAGCTGGATTTCACGGCGTTTGGATTCACGCTGGCGCTTTCGGTGATCGCCGGGATCTTGTGCGGCATAGCGCCGGCTTTGCGAGCGACGCGAGTGAATCTGGTGGAGTCACTGAAGGAAGGCGGGAGAAACGTTGCGGGAGCGCGGCGCGATTCGCGAAGCGTGCTGATCGTGTGCGAGGTGGCGCTGGGATTTGTGCTGCTGATCGGCGCGGGCTTGATGATGCAGACGTTTGCAGGATTACTGCGCGTCAATCCTGGATTTACGGCAGATGGGCTGCTGACATTTCATGTGTCAGCGGCGTCGCGGAAATACGAGACGCCAGAGGCGGCGACTGAATTTTTCCGGAAGCTGCAGAAGAATGTAGCGGCCGTGCCAGAAGTGGAGTCGGTTGGAGTGGTGTCCCATTTACCGTTCGATGAGAGTTTGCCGAACTGGTACAGCTACTACTGGGCAGAGGGAGCGCCGAAGCAGGAACAGAACACGGTAATGGCCGATCATCGCTCGGTGTTCCCGGGATATTTCAAGAGCATCGGTGCGAGCTTCGTGGCCGGACGGGATTTCGACGACTACGACATCAAAGAAGGGCGCGAGGTCGTGATTGTGGATGAAGTTGTTGCGGAGAGAGCGTGGTCCGACGGCCTGGCGGTGGGAAGAAAACTAAATATAGAGCACAAGGTCAGCACGTTCGAATCCGGGCGCGGGGGAGTGGAAGTGATCGGCGTGGTGAAGCATGTGCAGTCACACTCATTGACGGATCGCGTGCGTGGCCAAGTGTATTTGCCGTATCCGCAGGCGGTGCGGCCGCATATGTCGCTGACGGTGAGGTCGAAGGCCGCGCCGGAGACGCTGGTGCCGCTGCTGCAAGCCGAAGTAGCCAAGCTCGATAAAGATTTGCCGATCTACAACGTGCAGCCGATGAGCGCGTATGTGGAGAAGGCGCGCCGTGAAGCGCGATTCACGACGACACTGTCGGGCGCGCTGGCTTTGATCGCATTGCTGCTGGCGTGCACGGGGATTTATGGCGTGACCTCGTATTCAGTGCAGCGGCGAACGAATGAATTGGGAACGCGGATTGCACTGGGTGCGCAGCGGTCGGACATATTCGCGATGGTGTTGCGCGAGGGAATGTGGCCGGTGGCGGCGGGGCTTACGGTGGGACTGGCGCTTTCGTTTGCGCTGACACCGCTGATTGCCGGGCTTTTGTTTGGTGTGCGCGCGAGCGATCCGTTGACCTTGGCTGGGAGCGGAATATTTCTTGGCACAGTCGGGTTGCTGGCGTGTTATCTGCCGGCGCGGCGAGCGGTGCGCGTCGATCCGTTGGTGGCGTTGAGGTACGAGTGATGGCTCCCGGGACGTGGGATCGGCTTCGTGTTGCCGTCACGCGATTGGCGGGCTCGTTTTCGAAGAGCGCGCGAGACGCGGAGCTCGACGAAGAACTTCGCGCGCACCTGGAAGCCTTGGCAGAAGAAAATGTACGACGCGGGATGACGGTGGACGAGGCGCGGCGAGCAGCGCGGCGGGAATTTGGCGGCGTGGAGCAAACACGCGAAGCATATCGGGAGTTGAGCGGACTTCCGCTGCTGGACACGCTGCAACAGGATCTGCGATTCGCGCTGCGAGGCCTGACGCAGCGGCCTGGATTCGCGATTGTGACGATATTGATCCTGGCGCTGGGAATCGGAGCCACCACAGCCGTTTTTAGCGTGGTGGATCGCGTCCTATTCCGCAGTCTTCCTTATCCGCATGACGAACGGCTGGTTTCGTTTGGCGTGAAGGCGCCGTTCGAAGGCATCGAGTTCATGCTCGCGCCCGAGTATGCGGTGTTGCGGACGCAACCTGGTCCATTCGAATCGATGACCTCGCTGACGCCGGGCGGCGCCGACTGTGACATCACCGAACAAAATCCCGCACGCATGACGTGCGCGCTGGTGGAGTCTACATTTTTGTCGACGCTGGGGATTGCGCCGTTGCTGGGCCGCGACTTCACGCGCGATGATGACCGGCCCAAGGCGCCGCGCGTTGCGCTGTTGTCTTATGGATTGTGGCAAGCGCGATTTGGTGGCGATCCGCGCGTGGCTGGCCGCACGATCTCGTTGGATGGCAAGCCAATTACCATCATCGGAGTACTTCCATCCAGTTTTGAAATGCCCACCTTGACGCGCGCGGACATCCTGTTGCCGCAAGCACTCGATGAAGCGGCGCTGGACCGCAATAATCCGCGGGTGCTGCTGCGAGCGTTTGCGCGGCTCAAGCCCGGGATAGGTATTGCGCAGGCGGTGGCGGCTTTGCAGCCGTGGTTTCAAGACTCATTGCGATTTGTGCCGCCGCAATTTCGAGCGGAGGTGTCGCTGCGGGTGCGCTCGCTGCGCGACCGGCAGATTGAGGATGCGCGCGTGGGCGCGTGGGTGCTGCTCGGAGCGGTGCTAGCGGTTTTGCTATTGGCCTGCACGAATGTTGCGAACTTGTGGCTCGCGCGGTCGGCAGCAAGACGCCGGGAATTTGCGGTGCGTGCGGCGCTCGGAGCCACGAGGATGCGATTAGCGCGACAGATGTTGACGGAAAGTGCGTTGGTTGGCGTGTTGGGAGGAATTGCAGGAATTGGGGTCGCATATCTTTTCCTGCGAGCTTTTGTGGCGATCGCACCGGATGGGATTGCGCGCCTGCAGCAAGCTTCGCTCGATCTGCGTGTGCTTGGTTTCACGGCGGTGGTCTCGCTGTTGTCCGGAATTTTGTTTGGCCTGGCTCCTGCCGTTGGGCGTTCTTCGCCGGAATCGCTCACGGGGCGAAACTCGCAGAGCGTCACGCGTGGGATGTTTCGTCAGGTATTTGTCGCGGCACAAATCGCGGCCTCGATCATGTTGTTGGCCGGCGCGGGTTTGTTGCTGCGAACGTTGTGGAAGATTCAGGCGATTCCGCTGGGAGTCGAAACACAGCAAATTGTGGTGGGACATATTTCTCTCGCGGAACACCGGTACCCGGACGTTGCGCGGCAGTTGCAATTCCTAAGCGAACTCGAGAATCGTTTAAGCCGGATTCCGGGAATTAACAGCCTGGCGTTCAGCGACACGCTGCCGCCCTCGGGAGGAACGCAAGCGACCTTTTTTGCCTCGATTGAAGTTCCAGGCCATGCGCATCCTGCGAAAGGGACCGGCGGAATGGTCGATTGGCGTATGGTCACACCAAACTATTTCAAAGCTCTCGGAATTCCCATTGAGCGCGGACGCGGATTTACGGAGGAGGACAGAGCGCCGACGGAAAATCCGGTGATTCTGAGCGCGACGCTGGCACGGAAACTTTTTCCTGACGAAGACCCGTTGGGGAAAACCCTGCAGTTCAGCGCGTTTGACAGGAAAGGACCAGCGAGAACCATCGTCGGAATTGCGGGCGACGTGAAAAATGATGGACTGCTCAAATCATCGGGACCCGAGTTTTATATTCCGTGGAAAAACGACTCGCAAATATGGGTGCGACGCAGCTACGTGATATTCCGGACGCAGGTAAGCACGGCGACCGTCATTCCATGGGTGCGCGAGGAAATCGCTGCGCTGGATCCAACGGTGCCGGTGGAGTTCTCGACCATGAACGAGCGTGTCAGCAAGCTGACGCAGCGCCAGCGGTTCAACGCGATGCTGGTGTCGCTGTTCGCGGGAATTGCGGTGCTGCTTGCGGCGCTCGGGATATACGGTGTCGTGAGCTTCCTGGTTGTGCAGCGCACGCAGGAGATAGGAGTGCGGCTGGCGCTGGGCGCAACGCCTGCGAAGGTCATGAAAATGGTGTTTGCGAATGTGGCGCGGTGGACGGTGGCGGGCGCTTTGCTGGGATTAGCGGGCGCATGGTTCTGCACAAAGGCGCTGGAATCGCTGCTTTTCGAAGTGAAGGCTCACGATCCGCTGCTGTTCGCGTTATCGCTGGCGGTGCTGTTAGCTGCAGCATTTCTCGCCACGTGGTTCCCGGCGCGGCGGGCGATGCGGGTCGATCCAATGGTGGCGCTGAGATACGAATGAAAGTGGTGGTGTGGCCTTTCGCTCCGACTGCGGCTTCAATTCGAAGATTACGCTTTCGCGTAGCATGCTAAACTCGCGGCGTCGGCGATGGTTTCGCCGACCTACGGCGAAAGATGACACGAGTTTGTTCTTCGCGATTTGAGCGCGCGGCGCGGAAGCTTGGCTGGACGCGCATTGCAGGAATTGATGAGGTCGGGCGCGGAGCGCTGTTCGGTCCGGTGGTTGCTGCTGCCGTCATTCTGAATCCCAAACGACGCATTGTCGGGCTTGATGATTCGAAGGCGCTGTTGCCCGAGCGACGTGGAGTGCTGTCGGAACGAATTCGCGAGCATGCGTTGGCGTGGGCGGTCGCAGAGATTGACGCTTCGCGGATCGATGCGTGGAACATTTATCAGGCCAGTCGCCAGGCTATGACTGCGGCGTTGCAGCAATTGAGCATGGTGCCAGACTACCTGCTGATCGATGCAATGGAGCTCGATGTGATGATCGAGCAGAAATCCTTGATCAAAGGGGATGCCAAGAGCATCTCAATCGCGGCGGCTTCCATTGTGGCGAAGACGTATCGCGACGCGCGCATGGAAGAGTGGGACACGGTTTACCCGCAGTATGGATTGGCGCGGCACAAAGGGTATGCGACCGCGGATCACCTGGAGGCTTTGCGGCAGCACGGGCCGTCACCACTGCATCGACATTCCTTTGCGCCGGTGCGGCAGGCGGGGTCCTGGTCGGCTGGGGCGATACAGATTGAGTTGTTGCCGGATACGGTTTTGCCCCACGAAGATCCGAACTGAGGGGCGTAAGCCATTTGGATGGCGGTGGGTGTCGGGGACCCCGCAGAAAAGCTCACCCCTGAAGGGCTGAGCTGCATGGATTCGGTGGAAAGTTTCGTGATTGAAACGGGGTGACTGGCTGCTCACACCGTGTCGCGCGTTCGTTGACTTGGATATTGCCCGCCTGTAGCGTAAACAGAGCATGAGCTAACCGGCCTTCGCCGTGTGAGCGCGAGCAATCGCGTGTAGCGGCGGCGAGGTAGCGGTATGGTCCGAGTACCCGAATGGCCTATAACAAGAGCAAGTTCGTCGAAGCCGCGCAGAAGCTGTTGAACCAGGGCAAAGTCGCCCAGGCAATCGCCGAATACCAGCAGATTTTGAAGCACGAGCCGCGCGATCAGGTCACGTTGATGACCATCGGCGAGCTGTACATCCGCCAGGGCGAGACTTTCCAGGCCATCGATTATTTCGAGCGGCTGGCGCAGTTGTTTGTGGGCGACGGATTCCTGACCAAAGCGATTGCGGTGTACAAACGCATCGCCAAGCTGGCGCCTGAAGAGATTCGGCCGCTGGAGAAGCTCGCCGACCTGTACGTGCAACAAGGGGTGATGAGCGAGGCGCGGCCTCTGTTCCTGCAGTTGGCTGAAATTCACCTGAAAAATAATCGCCAGCCCGAAGCGGTGGCGCTGCTGAAGAAGCTGCTGGCCGCCGAGCCGGACAATCTGCGCATTCAGATTCGCCTGGCGGACCTTTACCAAGCGATGGGTCAGTCGAAAGAAGCGGTGGACGCATACATTTCCGCGGCGCAACGTGCGCTGGCTCGCGGCGATCAGGCAGAATGCGAAAAGCTGGCGGACAAAGCCATCAAGCTCGATCCGCACAATCTTGCCGCATCGATCGTCAAAGCGCGGGTGCACTCCACCCAGGGGAATTTCGCGCAGGCGGCGGAGTTGCTGGAGCAGGTTCCCGACCTGGAAAAGGGCGGCGAGCAGACCGAGTTATTGCTGGACCTGTATGTGAAGAGTGCGAAATGGGATGAAGCAGCGCAGTTGGCGCAGCGCGTTTTCGATGCGGATCCCAAGAATTTTGGTCCTATACAGAAGATAGTCGAATCGCTGCTGGAAGGCGGACTTGGCGATCGCGCTATGGCCGTTCTGGACAAAACGCGCATTCCAATGATTGACGCCGGCGAGCACGAAGTCATCGGTAAGCTACTGAATGAATTAGCAGAAAGAATGCCGGGGCGAATCGAGCCATTGGAATGGCTGGTCGAGATATATGGGCGGACCAGTGATTCATTCCGTTTGCCCGACGCGCTGGCTCATTTAGGCGACGCTCTGGTGTCCGCGAACAAGTTGGAGCGCGCGAAACAGGTCTTCGAGCAATTAGTGGATCGCGAGCCCGAAAGTGAACCCGCGAAGCGCAAGCTCAACGACGTGTTGCGGCGGATGGGAGGCGCGCTACCTGAAGAAACGATTCCGGTCATGGAAGATCATGCGGCGGTGGAGCTGACAAGACCGCCGGCGCCAAAAGTTCGCCCAGGACTCGATACCGCGCCACCGCCCGAGGTAGACGCCAAGCTTGCGGCGCAGACTCCGTCGACGCCGGCAGCGCCCGTAGTGATAGAGACTCCGCTCGACGAAGAGACGCAGAAATTTATCGCTCAGTCGCTTACGGACGTCGATCTGTTCGCGAGCTACGGGTTGACGCAGAAGGCGATCGGCCTGCTGGAAGCGATTTTGCGGCGCGCACCGCGGCACACGCCGACATTGGAGAAACTGCTGGACTTTGTGCTGGGTGCGGGAGACGACCGTCGCACAGCGGAGCTGGCTTCGCAATTGGAGCAGATTCACGGTGAACGCGGCGATGCCCGCGGCGCCGAACGCTTTGGCGAGTTGCGGCGCCGCTTCCAACGGGCTGCCGGACTGACCGATGAGGAGTTGGCCGGACCTGGCGCAGCGGCAAAGGCTAGCCAGAGTGCGGCAGAGTCTGCGGCGGAAGAGGCATTGCCGGAAATTTCGGCGGTCGCCGACGTTCGCGAATTTACAATCGAGGAGCCGGCAGCGGAAGTGCCCGAAGCTGCCGCGCCGCCGCCGGCTACTGTGCCGGAAACGGCACCGCCTGCGGCCGCATCGGCCGAAGCGGTACACGAAGTGGATCTGTCGGATGAGTGGGCTTCGATGCTGGAAGACACCAAACCGGTCGAAGCCGCGAAGCACCCGGCCAGCGCCGAATTCCAGGTTCCAGCCATTGAACAGGCCGATGAATTTGTGATCTCGGACGAACCCGAGACCGTGCCGGGCAGTGAAACTCCCGCGGCGGCCGAGTTCGAGATTTCGGCGGAGCCGGCGGAAACCGAAGATACTCAGGTATTCGAGATCTCCGCAGACCATGCAACTTCGATCGTGCCAGCGGCGGAGTTGCAGGAAGCCGCACCCGAATTGCCGACGCTGGAGTTGCCGACCTTGGGCTTACCGGTCGAGGCGCCGAAGGCGGCAACGACACCGGTCACTCCGAAGACGCCGGAACCGGAATTTGAAGTCGAGCAAGACTACGAACTCGTTCTCGATCCGGAACCGCTCGTTCCCGCATACGACCAGCGGCCACCCGAGACTCCCATCGCACCGAAGGCGCCGGAGCCGGCGCCAGTGGCGCACAATGCGGCGCCGAGTGTGCCGGGCAATGGCTTGGCTTCCGATCAGTTCTTGGCCGACCTGGCGAATGAGATTGATTCGCTGGGAATAGGAGGCCTCGCGCCGGAATATTCCCAGTCGCCCGCGCAAGACGGCTCGGCAAATAATGGCGCAAAAGCGGAAAGCAAACCTGCGTCTTCTCCGACAGAAACAGGTCCGCTGAAAGAAGTGTTCGATGAATTCCGCGCGGAACTCGGCGAAATGGGCGCGGAAGACGAGGATTTGGAGACACACTACAATTTGGGTATCGCGTTCCGCGAAATGGGTTTGCTCGAGGAAGCCATCAGCGAATTTCAGAAGGTTGCGAAATCCAGCGAGCGCGGGCGCCCCTTCCGCTACTCGATGCAGTGCTACACCTTGCTGGGTCTGGCGTTCATGGATAAGGGACAGCCCTCTATCGCGGCGCTCTGGTATGAACGCGCGCTGAATCTTCCGGGCATCGAACCGGAAGGTGAACTCGCCTTACGGTATGATCTAGGCGTGGCTCAAGAAACGGCGGGCGAAGCGGAAGCGGCGCTGAAGAGTTTTACCAGGGTTTACGCGAATAACATCGACTATCGCGATGTGGGCGAACGCATCGCCTCTCTTCAGAAGCCGGCTCGCTGATGTTCCAACCTTATTGAGCCCAGGAGCAGCCTCTCGCGCATGAATCGCCTCTTGAGCGCTTTGCTGGTGGTGATTTGCTGCATTATGGGAGCGATCCTTTTCTATCTTCCGTGGACCGGAATCTGGGAACAGAATTATTTTCTGAGTCATTTCCCTTCGCTGATTCGCATCCTGCTGCATCCTGCGTTTCGTGGCGCGGTCAGCGGATTAGGCATCCTCGATATTTTTCTGGCGATACGCATGATCGGCCCCGATCCGGGCCCGGCGGCAATCCCTCGTGTTCGCCCACAATAAATCGCCCGATCCTTGCCCTAGGATTTTGCTTCGCCAAATATTTCCGCACCCGATCCTGTGCTATGTCACTGACCGCAGGAGTTTGCCGGAGTCGCAGACCGCAACGCTCATACATAATGCCGACACCGTCGCTGGAGTCGCGCGAAAGATTAGTGCCCTCGCTGCTACCGGAATCGACTGGATTCACATCCGCGAGAAAGATCTGCCGCCGAACGAACTTGCTGCTCTAACGCGCAGTGCTCTAAATTCGGCGGGCGCTTTTTATAGGAAAGGTCGGCGGTTCACCGGCATCTTCGTGAACGACGATAGGCTTGAGACCGTCCTTGCAACGAGGCCTTTCGGCATCCAACTCAGCGAAACCACCTCTCTGACGGAGAGTCTGGAGAGGTTGGAAGCCTACAATGCTCGTCGTGGGCTGTTCGTGGGAAAATCGTGTCACGCCGTGGAAACTGCAGTAGCCGCAGAACGCGGAGGTGCCGACTACATCTTCTTCGGTCCGGTTTACGCCACTCCATCCAAGGCTGCCTTCGGTCCGCCTCAGGGCCTTGAACGCCTCGCCGAGGTCTGTCGAGCCATTTCCATTCCGGTGCTGGCCATCGGAGGCATCACCGAGGCGAATTTCATCGAATGCCTGCACGCAGGCGCTGCCGGCATCGCCGCCATCCGCCTGTTCCAAGACGCGGCCGATCCGGCAGCCATCATCGCGGCGCTGCGCAGACTCACAAATTAGCAATTCGCAACGCGCAAGCAATCACCCCAGGTGCCGCCGAACTTACCTCACGGAAACTCCGCGCGCTCGCGAGTTGCGTTTGCTCTGATACAGTTCGCGGTCCGCGGCTTCCAGCAGTTCGTGTGCGGCCCGGCCATTGTCCGGGTACACGCTGACGCCGATACTGACCGAGAGCGCCGGCTGTTCCGTGCTGTTCTTCAACGCAGTTTGCACGCGGCTGGCGATATGGCGCGCCATTCCTGGATCGGAGTCGATCAACAGAACTGCGAACTCATCACCGCCATAGCGTGCTGCGAGATCGGTGGCGCGGCATTGTTCCTTCATCACGTCAGAGAGGCGTTTCAGTGCGCGGTTGCCTGCAAGATGGCCGAACCGATCATTAATGAGCTTGAGCTCATCCAAGTCCAGCAGTAGCACCGCAAAAGACCGATTGCTGCGTTCGCTGCGGCGCACTTCGCGTTCCAACGTATCCACAAATTCGCGGTAGTTGGCCAGACCGGTTAATGCATCGTGGGTGGCCTGATGGCGGATCTTCTCTTCGCCCTTTTTGCGTTCAGTGATGTCCAGCCCCGCGCCGATGCATCCGATGATTTCGCCCGACCGGGAGCGCCAAGGTTCCACGTGCAATTCCAGCACTCGATTGTTGCGTTTGTACTCAAAGCGCACCGAGGTTCCCTGGAGCGCTTCATAGTGTTGCGCCAGCGGCGTGGTGTAGTGATCCTGACATTTCAGATATTCCTGCACGGAGCGTCCGGCCAGCTCGCCTGGTTTCCACTTGACGCCTGGCAGCGCCGCTCCGCAGTGATGAATGATCTTCAGGTCGAGATCCGTGGTCCACAGAATCAGGGGGAGCTGCTCGGCGAGCTGGTTGAGTTGTTCGGCATCGGAAGTATTCGACAGCGGCGAGGAAAAAGGAGTGCCGGTCTCAAGGATTTCCGCAATCTCGCCTCGGTCGTTGCGGATTGGGTTGCGCCGCACGTTCAGCCGCAGAATTGTGCCGTCTTTGTGTCTGCGTTCGGTGTTCTCGCAATGAGGAAATTCCCCGCTGATTGCGGCTTGGAGCAATCCGGCATAAACAGGCTGATGACCAGCTCGAAAAAGCTGTGCCAGCGGCTGGCCCTTCATCTCCGCGGCGCCGTAGCCGTAAAGTTTTTCCGCACCGCAACTCCAGCTCTGAACGGTGCCGTCCAGAGCAAAGGTCAGCAGCGCCTCGTCAGAAGACGAGAGAATGGCCGCGAGCAATCGCTCGGCCCGTATTTGCTCCTGCATTGAAAGCCGGTGACTTTCAGAACGGAGAGGGCGTTCGAGTTAATGAAGCTATTTGTTTCCCGTCGGCAAGAGGTGGAAGCCGGGCAGGTCAACCCAAGTGTGCGAGCAGCCTCGCACCTGAGTGCTTAGCTTAACAGTGGTCTGACTGCGTGCAAGCGGGCAAATTGTGCCGCGTGACCAGAGGATTATGGTGCCGCGAAAAGAGTTTTGATTTGACAGAGCGACCGAAGGTCGCGCGTTAGGCTAGGCGCTCAACCAGCGGCCAATGGGTCGCCAGGAATCGTTGTGGTCGCAAATGACACGAAGCGCCGCAGTGATCGGAATGGCCAGCAATAATCCCATGCCGCCCCAAACCCAGCCCCAGAACAATAGCGCCACGGTGATGGCGACCGCATTCAGTCTCACTCGCCGGCCGACCAGTTGCGGCGCAATAAAGTTGAGGGCTACCACGTGAATGCCGGTGAGAACGCCGGCGATCAGCAGGAAACCGCTAAGCGTCTTGAACTTTGCCAATGCGATGATGAACGCGGGCACCCAGGCCAGGACCGCTCCGATATACGGAACCATATTCAGGATTCCGGAAGCCATGCCGGTGAGAATTGGGTAGTCGAGGTCGATGATCCAGAAAAAGAGGCTGCTGGCGGCCATCACCATCAGCATGACGATGGTCATGCCCGCGAGATAGTCGCGGAGAACTTCACGGAGGTCTTCCAACGTTTCTTTGACCTGTGTGCGTTTAGCGACGGGAAATAGCTGCAAGGTCCCATGCCACACCTCGCGCTTCCCGGCCAGCATAAAAAACACCAGAAATGGCACGAAGGTGATTTCCAGAAACAGGGCGTAGAGAGAACCCATACCACGCATCACCAGGTTGTGCACCAAGCCGGGATTCACTGGTGCCACGCTCGCTCCGCCCGCAACGGCGCCTGTGGGCTCCATGCGTCCTTCGATTCCGTTAATTTTTCCTTCTACGGCATCGGCCGCCCCGCGCAGAACGCTGCCATACTTGGGCCAATTCTCCGAGAAGTTGGCGATGCGCGATCCCAATCCATAGCCGACGGCAACCAGGACCAGAATCAGAAGCAGCACCATAGCCATGGCACCCACGGTTCGCGGTACGCCCACGCGCTCCAGCATTTCCACGGCGGGATCGAGAAAATACGCCAGCAGGATTGAAAGCAGGAGCGTGATCACCACACCTTGCGCGTAATAACAGAAAAGCAGAATGATCGCCGCAGCGATCACACGCATACTGAAGTTCGACCCGCTGATCCGGATGATCGCCGGGGTGGTCTCGGTCGCCGACACTAGGTACTCCGTATCAGACACGGTAACACACACGAGCAAGCTTCATGCCAAGTCCACAGCGCTGGTGTTTCGCTGGACGCATGTCATTGCTTTGGTTGCTACAACATCAAATCGCGCGGAGCGGCTTCTGCGATACCGCCGCTGGCTTAGCTCGAGACGTGTTGTCGGCACCCAGCAGAAGCCCAGGTTCGCGGTGCGTTTCTGTGTATCGTGCCGTCACGGCGACTTCATATGTGCTCAGAAACGCACGTTTCGGAGACGCAACAGTTGATCGCGATGGTAGAAGTTCGCCGCTGTATGCGTGTTAAGCTTTTCTCAGTCGCACGCTCCCAGCGTCAATTCCTGTCAGTCACAGGATCGCGATCATTTCACTGAAGGATCGTCCCGCGGTCAGTTCTAAACTCGACCGCCTTTCTCATGCCTAAACAGCTCTTCGGTACCGATGGTATTCGCGGCGAACCGGGTAAGCCTCCATTAGACGACGCTACCCTGTACGCTACCGGCTGCGCTCTCGGCGCTTTTCTCAAGCGTCAGCACAAAGCCGCGCGCGTTTTGATTGGCATGGATACACGCGAATCGGGTGCACACATTGCTGCGCTGCTGGCCGCGGGCCTGGATAATGCGGGTGCTTCTGTTGCATTTGCCGGCGTGATTACAACTCCGGGCGTAGCTTGCCTGGTCCGGCAGCAGGGATTTCAGGCAGGAGTGGTCATTTCTGCTTCGCACAACCCATTTCACGACAATGGCGTGAAGCTTTTCTCCAGCGCTGGGATGAAATTTCCGGACTCCGCGGAGGAAGAACTGGAGCAGGATATCTTCCAGCATCAGCGCGAAGCGGCGCCAAAAAATCCGCGGGCGCTGACCGCCGACGATTCACTCGACGCCGAATATCTGACTTTTCTTCGCAGCCGCGTCATTCCCGGAGCCAAGTTGACCAGTTTGCGTGTGGTGCTTGACTGCGCTAATGGTGCTGCCTACAAGCTTGGTCCCGAACTTTTTCGCTCACTCGGAGCCGATCTGGTTTGCATGGGCACCTCCCCGGACGGTCGCAACATCAACGCCGGATGCGGCTCCTTGCATCTGGAGGGATTGCAAAAGCGCGTGATGGCAGAGAAAGCAGCGCTGGGAGTGGCCTTCGATGGCGACGCCGACCGCGCTCTTTTCGTTTGCGAGACCGGCAAAATCATTAACGGCGACGGGATCTTGCTGGCCGTCGCACGCTACCTAAAGGCTCAGGGAAAACTTAAAGGGACACGCGTGGTGGCCACGTCGATGTCCAATCTTGGCCTCGAACGTGTCTTGGCTCGCGATGGTATTTCGTTGGCCCGCACCAATGTGGGCGATCGCTACGTGCTCGAGGAAATGCTTAACAGCGGCAACGTTCTTGGCGGCGAGCAGTCGGGCCACATCATCTTTCTCGACGATTCACCCGCGGGCGATGGCTTGCTTACCGCGGTGAAGATCGCGTCACTCGTGTCCATGCATGGGCCACTCGGATCCTTGGTTCAGGGGCTGAAGGACTATCCACAGACGATCTTGAACGTGAAGGTGAAATCGAAGCCCCCGCTGGAGTCGCTGCCCGCGGTAGCCAATGCATTGGCGGAAGCGCAATCCGCGCTCGGCGAGAATGGGCGAATCGTGCTGCGTTACTCCGGCACTGAGCCGCTGGCGCGCGTCATGGTGGAAGCTGAGCACCAAGCGGACGTCGAGCGCTTCTCGCAATCTGTCGCCAACGCCCTGCGCGCCTCCATCGGCATTTAAATTTTCGTTCACGCCGCAAGCCGTGCGAATCCAGTGACCAAACGTCACGGCGGAGCGTAGAACGACTTCGTGAGAATTCTGACGTTAACGTTAACGGTCTAAAGCCTGCGCTTATCGCGTTCCTGAAATTCAGGGCAGGAGTTCCGCGAATCTCCCAAAGAATGGATGCTCGCAGTCATTCTCTGTGGGATTTTGTAGGCTTTAAGCGTCTCACACTTGTCTCCGATTTGTCTCATGCCGTTAACTCCTATGCTTTCATCGACCTATGTACAGTGATCTTCGTAGTCTCATGCTGGCATGCCGTTTGCACTACTGCTGTCCAACAAAACAAGATTGGCTTCCCGGGGTGGCCGGAACCCAACCTCGACTGGAGTTCCGGTTTTGGGGGGTCAGTTCAAAAAAGGGGGCTTGCACCAGCCCCCTTTTTTATTTTCTCGGTGGTTAGTTGCTTCCCGCGGGTGGAGTCAAATTTTCAAAGGCGCAGGGCTTCGGTCCTGCGCCTTTGCTCTTTTTAGCGACCGTTTGGAGTAAGCAGCCTCCACGCCGCAATCGCCGAGGGTGCTTCCCTGCAAAGTTGACTTAAGCCGGGTCGGTGGGTTGGGACGAGTTGTGCGTCCGTAGTGGCGGAGATCATAAAAAGTGAGCGGCCGACGGGGGGGTCGGCCGCTCGGGCGTGGGGAATGGGAGGGTAACGTGGTCTGACGTCAGTTCATTTCTTCATCCCGCACGGGGCGGGGAGCAGGCCGTTCCGCTGCGCTCGCAAGCAGCAGAACAACGCACAGGAGCAAACACCCGATAACCATCCGAATGGCTCCAAGAATCGAACTAACTTCCGATCACTTAATCATTTTGCCCGGTGCCTCTTGGGCGGTCGATAGCTCGCCAGGTTCAATTCTTCCAGTACTGAAAGGCGTCATTTCGTTAGTCTCAGCGGTACCAACGTACTGCCTCCGATGACCTCGTTCTCCTGCGGCATTTGCTCTTCGTAAAGACTTTCCTGCTGTTACCGATAGACCTGCTAAGCCGCCTCGGCGGCCACCTATGGGCGGAGCGCGCCGAAGCGGTCGAATCACAAAAGAGATCCCCATCGTCCTTCTGGGCACGGACACGGCCGGCCGGGTTTTCTCAGAGAACACGACCACTTTGGTTCTTAGCCGCCACGGCGCCGGGATTCTTTGCAGGAGTCGGCCAGATCCCAACGAGAACCTGACCATTCGTTTTCGAGGTGGTAGCACAGAGGTAGCTGTGCGTCTGGTCGGTGACATGGGCGAAGATGCGCGCGGCTACGTTTATGGCGTTGCGTTCGTGGACTCCGAGCTTGATTTCTGGGAATTGAAGTTTCCGGCGGCACAGTGGCCTGTGGATATTGCGTTGGAGTGCAGTGTCTGCCAAACGCCGGAAATTGTGGATCAATGCGAGATCGAAGCAGATGTATATGTGCTGGCGGGATACGTTCTTCGATTTTGCTCGATTTGCGGGACTTCGACGGAATGGCGAGGGGCTGGTAGGCACGTCGAAATCGCATCGGTCGCGAAGGCTGGTCGACAATCTGCAATTTCGCCCTTAAATCGGCGAGATGCGCAGGAAGATCGCTATTCGCCTCCGCAACATGTGCAAACACCTCGCTCCATTCATGTAGAAGAAGTGGCCGAACTGGTCGAAACGCGTACGATGCAAACGCCGGCTCTCAGGCATGAATTCGCGGCGTCAACCACCTTGGCGGACCCGGCACTCCCCGCTACCGCGACGTCTTCTGCCTCTCACAAAGCGAATCGCCGCCGTGACGTTCGCCCTCGGGTCAGTTTTACCGCATGCGTTCGCCAAGCCGCCACCGAGCAAATCGTCGAGTGCGACAATATCTCCCGAGGGGGCTTGTCGTTTCGTAGTCGCAAGTCGTATGCCCTCGGTTCGCTCTTCGAAGTCGCGGTTCCCTACTCGCCGGGATCTCCTGCCATCTTCGTCTCCGCCACCATCAGGCATATCGAATTCCTCCATCTCTGCGGACTGTTCCGCTACGGCGCGTCCTATTGGCGTAAAAGTCCTGTCGAGTCGCCTGCCGCGTTCGAACACTATAGAAGTAAACGCAATCAAGGTAGCACCGGGCAGCGGATGGTTGGCTCCACTTCTCGCAAAGCGCCCGCCTTAAGCGTCTGGTATTCTTCTCTTACCTATGCATGACCTTAATTATTTCCGGGAGCATCTGGATTTGTTCGCCGAAATGGCGACGAAGCGCGGCGCGAAAATCGACCTAGATGCCTTTCGAGCACTAGATAAGGAGCGGCGGGAAATCATCACCGCAACCGAGCAGCTGAAGGCGCAGCGCAACAAAGCCAGCGAAGAAATCGCGCGCCTGAAAAAAGAAAAGCAAAACACCGATGCATTGATCGCGGATATGAAACAGGTTTCGGAGCGCATCAAGCAGGGCGACGAACGCATCAGTCAACTTGACTCTACACAGCGCGAATTCCTGCTGACCATTCCCAACCTCCCGCACTCCAGCGTTCCGGTAGGGCATAGCGCCGACGACAATGTGGAAGTCCGTCGCTGGGGTGCTCCACCAAAGTTCGATTTCGCCCCTAAACCGCATTGGGAAGTCGGAGAGCGTGCCGGGATCCTCGACCTAGCCGCAGCCACCAAGGTGACTGGTGCGCGATTTGCAATCTACAAGGGCTGGGGCGCGCGATTGGAACGAGCGCTGGCGAACTTTTTTCTCGACGTGCACACCAAAGAGCACGGCTATACGGAAATTCTTCCGCCCTTTTTGGTGAATACCGCCTCGCTGATGGGCGCTGGACAGTTACCCAAATTCGCCGCCGATCTTTTCAAGGTCGAAGGCACCGACTTCTGGCTCACACCGACTTCTGAAGTGGAGCTGCACAACCTGCATCGCGATGAGACCCTGCCGGAAGAAAAGCTTCCGATTCACGTAACGGCGTGGACCGCCTGCTTTCGATCCGAGGCCGGCGCGGCTGGAAAAGATACGCGCGGGATTCTGCGGCAGCATCAATTTCAAAAAGTGGAAATGTTCAAGTTCACTCATCCGGAGAAGAGCTACGACGAGCACGAAGCGCTGGTGCGCAACGCAGAAACCATCCTGCAAAAACTTGGTCTGCACTATCGCGTAATGTTGCTCTGCACCGGGGATATGGGTTTCGCTTCCGCTAAAACGTATGACCTCGAGGTATGGCTGCCTTCGGGCAACGAGTTCCGCGAAATCTCTTCGTGCTCAAATTGCGAAGCCTTCCAGGCGCGTCGCGCGGGCATCCGCTTCAAACCGAAAGGTGCCGGCAAGAGCGACTTCGTGCATACGCTGAACGGGTCGGGGCTGGCGGTCGGTCGTACCTGGATTGCGATCGTCGAGAACTACCAGCAAGCGGACGGTTCGATCGTTATCCCGGAAGCTCTACGTCCCTACATGGGAACTGATCGGATTCCTGCGGGGTAGCCGAGTACTAGGCCTAGCTCCGGCCTCCAGGGCGTAAACGTTGGGTAACAATAGGCTTACGGCTTTGCGGCGCGATGACGGATCGAAAACGCTGTTTCCTCATCTCCAGCAACTATCAATTTAGGACCCTTTTCGTTTGACCATCGTTTTCTCGTTGCATACACTCGACTTGCCGTTCTTGAACAGGGAAAATTGCGGCAGCCATGGTGACCTGTACGGCTGTCAGGGCAATCATTCCGCCATGACCTTTCTATCCCGCATGTTGCGATTGCTGTTTTGGCTTGTCGTGCTGTCCTGGGGCGCGAGACTGCTGAAGCATCTGGTGACTTGGATGGTGCGAGGCGCCGGTCAGCCAACGCCGCAAAAGCGTGCAGATGTCGGCGGTTCTGAAGCACTTGGATTGTCACGGCGGTTGGTTCGCGATCCATTTTGCGGTGTGCACGTTGCCGAGGTTCTTGCGATTCCTCTCCGCGACGGCAGCGACACTTTGCACTTTTGTTCTGTGAATTGCCGCGATCAATATGCGCGGCAGCGCAGTCTGCAACAAGAAAGGCTCGCGGCCAACGGTTAGAGTTTCCGTAGGCCGTCAGAAACGACTGGCTTTTCGGCAGCGATACTTTCGTTCTTCGATTTCGTGGTCGGGCCAAGTGCAAGTAAACGAACCAATCTTCAACCATTCGATCGTCTTCGAATGATGTCGCGTAGAGTAGAAGAAAGGACCCGCTAGCATGGCCACAGTCGCCAAGCCCGCTGTGCCGCCGCTGATCCCGCGCATTGCCCCGCGCGAGGACCTGAATCCATTTCGCATCGCACAGATTCAGTTCGATATGGCTGCGGAGTTTTTGAAGCTCGATCCCGGCCTGCGCCAGATTTTGCGCACGCCCAAGCGCGTGCTGGAAGTTTCCATTCCTACCAAGATGGACAACGGCCAGGTGAAGGTCCTAACCGGTTTTCGCGTGCAGCACAATATCTCGCGAGGTCCCGGCAAGGGCGGCATCCGTTTCCATCCCAACGTCACGCTGGACGAAGTGAAAGCGCTCGCCGCGTGGATGACCTGGAAGACGGCGACAGTGAATGTTCCTTTCGGCGGCGCCAAGGGTGGCGTGATTTGCGATCCCAAGCGCATGTCCAAGAGCGAACTCGAACGCATGACTCGCCGCTATGCCAGCGAAATTCTGCCGATCATCGGTCCGTCCATGGATATTCCCGCGCCTGACGTTTACACCGATGCGCAAACGATGGCGTGGATCATGGACACTTATGCGATGACCGTCGGCCATTCCGCTCACGGTGTGGTGACCGGTAAGCCGGTTTCCATCGGTGGATCTGCCGGACGCATTGAAGCTACCGCTCGCGGCCTGCTCTACGTCGTCGAGGAAGCGTGCAAACTCAAAAAGATCCCGTTGCGCGGCGCGACCGTCGCTATTCAGGGCTTCGGTAATGCCGGCGCCACGGCTGCGCGTCTGTTCGCCGAGAAAAAAGCCAAGATCATCGCGCTTGGCGACACTCGCGGTGCGGTCGCCAATCCTCGCGGCATCGATCCGATCAAAGCGATTCGTTACAAGGAGCGCTCTGGCACAGTCGTCGGTATGCCCGGTGCAACTCGCTTCAGCAACGACGAACTTCTGACCATGAAGTGCGACATCCTGATACCCGCCGCGCTTGAGAATGTCATCACGCTGCACAACGCCGAAGCGGTGAAAGCTCGCATCGTCGCCGAAGCTGCAAACGGCCCAACCACGCCGCACGCGGACGAGATCCTTGCGCGTCGCGGCATCACCGTGCTGCCAGACATCCTGGCGAACGCTGGCGGCGTCACCGTGAGCTATTTCGAATGGGTGCAAAACCAGGAAGGCTTGATGTGGGACGCCGAGGAAGTGAATGCGCGACTGCAGAAGATTATGGTCCGCGCTTTCATGGAGATGGTGGACACCATGCGCAAGCATCATGTTCCGCCGCGCGCGGGAGCCATGATTCTGGCGGTCAATCGCGTAGCGGAAGCGACGCTGGTTCGGGGCCTCTTCCCATAACGAGTAGCACAGGCACTCTTGCCTGTGCCAAAGCTGCCGGGGACACAATCCAAGGGACGATCAAAATCTGCTGCAGCGCTGAAAACCCTTTTTTCAAAAACGGCCGTACTGAATCGGCGCCTCCTTATCACTAAAGTTTTTCTTGCGCTGAAGAAACAAAGACGCGTACATTCGCAAGTGCCGGCACGCTCCAGAGCAGGAGCTGCCGGCACTTTTCGCTTTGCGGCGCTTCTCAGGTGGAATCCAGCATTTGGCGTAGAGCATTACATTCGCAAAAAGTGAAAAGTTAAGACTAGCGTTACAAGAAAGTGTCCCCACGTATGGGCACGAAGTACGGAGTCATGGGCAATCACAACAACCACAACAGCAATACGCCGCCAATTCTTCTGACGATCGCAGGTTTCGATCCAAGTTGCGGCGCCGGCATAGCGGCGGACCTGAAAACGTTTGCGGCACACGGCTGTTACGGTGTCGCGGCCATCACTTCTATAACCGTGCAGAACACCCAAGGCGTGAACGACGTGCAGAACACGCCTGCAGCCACGCTGCGCGCCCAGTTGGAAGTCTTGAGCAAAGATTCAGAGATCGCCGCGGTAAAAATTGGCATGCTCGGCAATCGCGGCAACGCAGCCGTTGTTGCGGAATTTCTGGATGCGCACAACTTCGCTCATGTGGTGCACGATCCGGTCATGAAATCATCCAGCGGCTTCGAACTGCTGGACGCTGCGGGCGTGAAATTCGTCTCCACTGAACTTCTGAAGCGCGCGAGTGTGATTACGCCCAACGTGCCGGAAGCTGAAATTCTCGCGGGCATGCCGATTAAAGATTTGAACGACATGGAAGCGGCCGCTCGCAAAATTGTAGAAATGGGCGCGCGAGCCGTGATCGTCAAAGGCGGCCACATGGAACGCGCCATCGATCTTTTGTTTGATGGCAGCGAAGTGATTCCATTACTTGGCGACCGCGTTAAAGAGGAAACGCTTCATGGTACCGGCTGCGCGTTCGCATCCGCGATTGCCGCGCAACTCGCCACCGGCCGGCCACTCAGCGAAGCCGCTATGCTGGCCAAAGCCTACGTCACCAAAGCAATCGAAAAGAGTTATGTCACGGGAAAAGGGCCGGCGCCGCTCGACCACTTCTACCGGCACAAGATCGAGCCGCCTGCGCGCGGCATTCACGAAGTGCCCCAACACGGCTTGCACCCGGCGGCTGAACCTGCCGCTCATTGAGTTGCAGCGAGGCGGCACGCAGTATTTAACCGCAACATTTAAATCTGTTTGAACGGAAACGTGACGCCGTAGTGTGCTTGACTACTGCTGGTAGACGACTCGTCCGCCTACTATCGTCGCCATGACCGCACCCTTGAACGTGCGTTTGTCGAACGGGGAATTCCTCGACTTGCTCGGAGAATCTGCAACGCGATAAGTCCACGAACGGTCCATCGAAAATATCGTCACGTCCGCCGGCTGACCTTTCGTCAATTGACGCTCGATTCCCAAAACTCGCGCGGGTCCTGTGGTGAACAGTTCCACCAACCGCATCAACGGTATGCGCCCGCTGTGCACCAATTGTTCCAGTGAAAGCGCCAGCGCGGTCTCAAATCCCAGAATTCCAAATGGCGCGCGATCGAACTCCACATCCTTCAACGCCGGCTCGTGCGGCGCGTGATCGGTCGCGATTGCATCCACAGTGCCGTCCGCGAGTCCTTCCAGCAACGCGTCGCGATCCTGGCGTGCCGCCAGCGGAGGATTCATCTTGTAGCGCGAATCGTATTGCACGTCTTCATCGATCAACGTGAAGTGATGGGGCGTCACCTCGCAGGTCACGTGTAAACCACGCTGCTTCGCCGCTCGCACCTGCTCCAGCGAACCCTTCGCCGATAGATGCGCAATATGCAAGCGCGCGCCGGTTAAATCCGCCAACTGCACGTCTCGTGCAACGCATACGGACTCCGCCGCCGCGGGCATGCCCGCTAGTCCGAGCTTGGTGGAGGTCACGCCTTCGCGCATCACCGCACCCACTGCGAGCGAGACATCTTCCGCGTGCTCAATTACTGGAATATCTAGCGACCGGCAATAGTCCATCACTTGTCGCGCGAGCTTCGCGGTTGCGATCGGTTTTCCATCGTCGCTGACCGCGACGGCGCCCGCCTGCTTCATCGCCGCGATTTCCGCGATAGCCTCGCCTTTGCTGCCCACAGACGCCGCGCCAATTGGCCACACACGAGTGCTCGCAGCCATCTTTGCGCGATCGAGAATGAATCGTGTCACGCTCGCGTTGTCGTTCACTGGCTTCGTATTTGGCATGCAGCAAACCGCCGTGAAGCCCCCGCGAGCCGCCGATCGCGTTCCCGTTTCGATGGTCTCGGAATTTTCCTGGCCGGGTTCACGCAAATGCGCGTGAATGTCGATGAACCCTGGCGCGACGATCATTCCGGTCGCGTCAAAAATCTCCGCGCCATTCGCTGTAATTTTTCCCGCTGCGGCCACGTCGGCGATTCGCTCGCCGTCCAGCAAGACATCCAGAATGTCATCGGTTTTCGTCGCCGGATCGAGAACGCGACCGTTCTTAACGAGCAGCATGCGTAGGGTCCTTTACCTCATTCGCGTCCGATTTTGTTTCGCCCTTTGCATCTGTCGCGCGCCGGTTGCGTGGCGCTTGCGCTGTCTCGGTAGACGGCGCGATTGCGTTTTCCTCTCCGCGGGTCATCAACAGAAAGAGCAGCGCCATGCGCACCGCAATTCCGTTGGTCACTTGTTCCAGAATGCAGGATTGCGCGCTGTCGGCTACTTCTGGCGTGATCTCGATACCTCGGTTTAGCGGGCCAGGATGCAACACAATCGCATCCGCCTTTGCCTGCTTCAGTCGTTCTGCGCTCAATTGATATAACAGAACATAGTCATTGAGCGAGAGGGCCGGCTCATGCAGCCGCTCCGATTGCACTCGTAGCGCCAGTACGACATCTGCATCTTCCAAAGCTTCTTCAATCCTAAATACGCGGCGAATACTCGTGCCCACACTTGCGCCAAGTTCTTCGAGCTCGCGCGGAACCCACATCGCCGGTCCACACAACGTGAATCGACATCCGAATTTCCCCAGCAAATGAATATTCGACCGCGCCACTCGGCTGTGCTTTATATCACCCAAGATCGTGATATTTAGATTTTCAATCGTTCTCTTGCGGTCGCGAATTGTCAGCGCATCCAGCAGTCCTTGCGATGGATGTTCGTGCGTTCCGTCGCCGGCGTTAATCACCGGGATTTCCAGATGCCGCGCCACAAATTCCGGCGCACCGGAAGCCGCATGCCGCATCACCAGGCAGTCGGGTTTCATGGCGTCCAGCGTGTGTACGGTATCGAGCAGCGACTCGCCCTTTTTCAAGCTCGATGCTTCGGCTTGCAGGTTCATCGAGTCGGCGCCCAGCCGCGATGCCGCTGTGCCAAAACTGATTCGCGTGCGAGTGGAATTTTCGAAAAAAGCCAATGCCACGGTCTTGCCGCGCAAGGTCGCCAGCTTTTTCAGTGGATGCCGCTGAATTTCCTGGAAGGATTTACTTTGATCCAGAAGAAAGGAGAGTTCCGCCGCCGTAAGCGGTTCGAGCGCCAACAGGTCACGCGAGCGGTAGGTCACATTTCACGCGCTGCTCGGGAAAGCAGCTCCAAACTCCAGCCCTATTCTACACGGTCCACGAGTACGACGCGCTCCTCGTTATCGATCTCGCGCAATCGAACTTCAATAATTTCGGTAGCGCTGGTCTGCACTACGCGCCCGGTAAATTGCGCTTCGATTGGCATTTCGCGGTGTCCGCGATCAATCAGCACACACAGCGACACTCGCTTCGGCCTTCCAAGGTCAAACAACCCATTCATCGCCGCGCGAATCGTGCGCCCGGTGTACAGGACGTCGTCGACCATCACCAGGTCCATGTCATCGACGCCGAACGAGATGTGCGATGACTGCAGCACGGCGTGCGATGCCACCTTCGACAAATCGTCTCGGTACAAAGTAATGTCCAGCGTGCCAACCGGCACGTCAACGCCGTCGATGCCGCGCATTGCCTGCGCAATCCGCTGGGCGAGGGGCACGCCACGGCGCCGAATTCCGATCAGCGCTAAATGTTTGGTGCCACCGCTCTTCTCCACAATTTCGTGCGCCAGACGCTGCAACGTGCGGTCGATTTCTGACGCCGACATCAACTGTGCTTTTTCAACGATGCGCATGGCCGCGCCGTATCCTATCATCGCCAGCCACGCCGTCAACTCGCCGTGACTCTCGACAAAGTGCTTATTGATCGCGACTGCCGCCCGAATCACAGGTTCACATGCTCGTGCTAGACTTTCGGCTCGCCATCTTCCTCGGAGCACGTATGAATTTCTCACCCTTTCATGGCCGAACACTCCTCGTCACCGCCGTCTCTCTGCTTCTCAATTTCGCTCAAGTTTCCAGTGCCCAGACCGCGATTCCTCGGGCGCGACGCCCTGTGGCCGCAGGGGCGCCCGCTGCTCCTTCTCGCCCGAAGCTCGTCGTCCTCCTGGTGGTCGACCAAATGCGCGCCGACTACATCGAAAAATTTCTCCACCAGTGGACCGGAGGTCTGCGGCGGCTCGTTCAGGAAGGCGCGTGGTTCCGCGACGCCGCTTATCCATACGCGGCCACCGAAACTTGTGTGGGCCATTCCACCATCTCAACCGGCGCTCTTCCCGCGACGCATGGCATGGTCGCCAACTCCTGGTGGGACCGCACCTCACAAAAAATGGTCACCTGCACGAACGATCCCAAGGCCATGAATTCCGCATACGCCGGCGGTAAAGCGACCGGTGGCGACTCTGCCGTCCGGATGTTGGTGCCCTCGTTTGCCGAGGAATTGAAATTTCAGACCGGCGGCGCGTCCCGCGTCGTAACCTTTTCTCTGAAGGCCCGTTCGGCTATTACCATGGCCGGTCACAAAGGCGATGCTGCCACGTGGTTCGATTCCGGCTCCTGGGTAACATCCAACGTGTACGGCACCATGCCTTTTATCGAAGATTATGTGAAAGCGCATCCCGTGAAGGCCGACTATGGTAAAACGTGGACACTTTCCCTCCCCGAAAACCGATATTGGTACGACGACAAAGCCGTCAATGCGAAGCCGCCCGATGGCTGGGACTCCTCGTTTCCGCATGCGTTGCGTGGCAAGGGCGCAGGCAACGAACCCGACGCGGCCTTCTTCGAGCAGTGGTCTGCAAGCTCGTTCGCGGACAACTATCTTACGGAATTGGCAAAAACTGCGGTCGATTCACTCGGCTTAGGCAAAAGCGGGGCGACGGACTTTCTCGGAGTCAGCTATTCCTCAGTCGATTACGTAGGGCACTCGTTTGGGCCGCGCAGCCGCGAGATTCAGGAAATCCTGATCGGGTTAGACAAAAACTTATCCGACCTGTTCGCCCATCTCGATCAAAAAGTCGGCCGCGGGAACTATGTTGTGGCTTTGAGCGCCGATCATGGCGGCACACCAATCCCAGAAGAGATGCAGAAAATTGGCGTGGATGCCGGTCGCTTGAACCTGACCGCAGTTCAGGCGGACATCGAAAAGGTCCTGGCACCCTTCAACTATCCCAAGCCCGCTATCGCGCGTATTGCCGACAGTGGGGTCTATTTCGCTCCCGGGATCTATGACAAGCTTGAACAGGACGGGGCCGCTTTGGCCGCTGTTATGGACAGCATCACATCTCATCCCGGGGTAGCCAACGTTTATACAGCGGAAGCTCTGGAAGACCGTCCCGCTACTCAAAGCCCGATTCGCCGAGCGCTCGCGGCGAGCTATTTCCCCAGCCGCAGCGGCGATGTGTTTATCGTTCCCCGGCCTTACTGGCTGATCGACTATTCCCCTGTCGGCCAGCCGCCTAGAGCTTCAGGAACGGGCCACGGATCGCCTTACTACTACGATCAACGTGTCCCTATCTTGCTGATGGGAAGCGGCATACAGCATGGCGAGTACTACGGCGAGGTTGCTCCAACGGATATCGCGCCGACGCTGGCTGCCCTTTGCGGGATCACGCTATCCTCGCGCGATGGGCATGTTCTGGCTCCTGCCCTCGCCAAGACTCCCGGGCGCTGATCGGACATTCCATGGCTGCTCGAAAACCGGACGACACCTTCACAGCCGATCCAGCTACTCGGATCGGGCACGTTCACCTGAAGGTTGCGAATTTGGAGCGCGCACTCGGCTTCTACTGCGATGTTCTTGGCTTTGCTGTTATGCAGCGCATGGGGGACAGTGCCGCCTTTCTGTCTGCAGGTGGCTATCACCATCACATCGGCCTGAACACCTGGGAAAGCCTGAACGGTGATCCGCCTCCGCCTGGCTGCACCGGGCTCTACCATACTGCCATTCTGTTTCCGACTCGCGCGGCCTTGGCGCAGGTGCTTCATCGAGTTTTGCAAGCCGGCATTCCGCTGGAAGGAGCTGCTGATCACGGTGTGAGCGAAGCGATCTATCTCCGGGACCCCGACGATAACGGCGTCGAGCTTTACTGGGACCGCCCGCGCGAGTTCTGGCCAAGAACGCCCGACGGCTCACTGGCGATGTACACTCGCAGGCTGGATGTGCCCGGCCTTCTGAAGGAATTACCTGCCGATGCGACACTCTCGACGGGTCCGCTGGATCTGTAGTGCGGCTTTTTTACAACAGTGCTGCTCAGCGCAACGATGAAAGCTCAGGCGAGATGTCGGCGCGCCTACTTTTCGCTCCTCACACGCGACGTCCGTGATACCCTCTTCGAGCCGTGACCACCGCAGCGGCAGCTAGCTTGGGCGTTCAAATAGGCGCTGTGCGCCTACGCAATCCTATTATTGCCGCCAGTGGAACCTTCGGATACGGTCTCGAATTCGCCCACCTTGTTGATCTCAACCGTCTTGGCGGACTGGTGGTCAAAGGCCTGTCGCGCGAACCCATGGAGGGTGCGCCGCCGCCTCGCTTGGTGGAGACTCCTTCCGGCATGCTCAACGCCGTTGGTCTCCAGAATGTCGGTGTTCGCGCCTTCGTTGCGGAAAAACTACCCGCACTAAGAAAATACGCCACAGCTGTGATTGCCAACGTCTTCGGTTCCTGCCTGGATGACTACGTTGAGGTCCTAAAAATCCTCGAAGACGCCGACGGTTTAGCCGCTTACGAGCTCAATATCTCCTGCCCTAACGTCAAACGCGGAGGTATGCAGTTCGGTGGCGACCCTGTGCTGGTGTCCGAGGTCGTGAGTGCAGCCCGAAAGGCGGCAGCCAAGCGGCCCCTTTGGGTCAAACTTTCGCCTCTTGTTGCAGACATTAGTCTTACAGCTCGGGCAGCTGCGGAAGCGGGGGCGGACGCCCTTACGGTGGCCAACACTTACCCCGCGATGGCAGTCGACTTCCGTTCCGGGAAATCGCGCTTGGGGAACCTCACCGGCGGCTTATCTGGTCCCGCCATTAAGCCCATTACATTGAGGCTAGTATGGGAGGTGAGGAAATCTGTGGAAATCCCAATAATTGGGTTGGGCGGCATTGAGAAGGTG
Source organism: uncultured Acidobacteriota bacterium (assembly GCA_963788725.1). Classification (GTDB taxonomy): domain Bacteria; phylum Acidobacteriota; class Terriglobia; order Acidiferrales; family UBA7541; genus Acidiferrum. The sequence continues at coordinate 136,415 of CAWBHT010000005.1, forward strand.
GAAGACGTGCTTGAATACCTGTCCGTAGGTGCAACAGCCGTACAGGTCGGGACTGCTTCGTTTGCTAACCCGCAGGCGACCGAGGATCTCGTAGGTGAATTGGAGAGGGCTTTAACTAGAGCTAACTTACCTAGTGTCAGTGAGATAGCCAAGAATTTTGCACCAGAAAACAGTTGACAGAGTGAGGTTTTATTGCTACACTTTTCTGGATGTTCGTAGCATAAAGAACACACTATGAGACATCGACTCTTCTTTATCTGGGCTGCAATCCGTTGGGTACCCCTGATGTTCCTCATCGCGCCCGCGATGGAAGCACCTCTGGTGGCCCACCTGAGCGATCCTCCCAAGCCTATTAAGACGTGGGTAGGCAACGCCAGTTGGTATGGGCCTGAATTCGACGGTAAGAAGACCGCGAATGGCGAGCGGTTTGACGCTGAGTCCCTGACCGCTGCCCACCCGAACCTTCCGTTCGGATCGCTGGTACGGATCGTCAACACCCGAAGCGGAAAATTTGAAGTAGTACGAATTAATGACCGCGGTCCTTACCAGGAAGGCCGCGAAATTGATGTATCCTACCGTGTCGCCCGAAAGATCGGCCTGATTCACTCGGGCGTCAGCCAGGTTCGACTCGAACTGATGCAGTTGCCGGTGCGGCGCTAACCCTACGGAACCCACCGCTCCCGGCAATCTGAGCCGGGAGCATCTGTGACGGAAACCTTCGACGCCCATCCGCGAAGCAGCCTTATCGTCGCGCTCGATTTTGATTCCCTCAATACTGCGCTCAAATTTGCTAAATTGCTCGCCGATCAAGTGGGCATGTTCAAAATCGGCAGCCAGCTTTTTACGGCGGCCGGCCCGACAGCGGTGAAAGAGATCTCGGCGCTTGGTCCCGGTATATTTCTTGACCTGAAATTTCACGATATTCCGAACACGGTTGCAGGCGCAGTGCTTTCGTGCGCGGCCATGACCGGCGTTCAGCTGGTAAATGTGCACGCGCTTGGAGGCGCCGCGATGCTGCATGCTGCAGCCCAGGCGATCAGCGCAGGCGTGCCGATGGGAGCGGATCGTCCACGTCTGCTCGCCGTCACAGTGCTGACCAGCATGGATCAAAAAGCAATCCGAGAGGTGGGAATCGGTGGGCCGCCAAAGACACGTGTGGTGAAACTTGCCAAGCTCGCGAAAAGCGCCGGCGTCGATGGCGTCGTCGCGTCGGTCCAGGAAGCTCGAGCAATCCGCAAAGCCTGCGGCCGCGATTTTCTGATCGTCACGCCAGGCGTCCGGCCGAAAGACAATCCCTCCCCCAATGGCGACGACCAGGCCCGCACCGCGACTCCTGCCGACGCGATTAAAGCTGGCGCCGATTTTCTGGTAGTAGGCCGCCCGATACTCGCAGCAGCTGATCCACGTGCCGCCGCGCAGGCTATCGTCGAAGAAATCGCATCCGCGAAATAGTTTGGCGCCCGCAAAGCTGTTTCCATTCGCGTTCACGTTTGACCCTCTATTCTGTTCCACGTAGCATCGGCAATCGGTTCAGGTACCGGTTGCGGCTTCATGTCTACGGAACCCAAGAACGTCATCGTCGGAACTGCCGGGCACATCGACCATGGCAAGTCCGCGCTCGTTGAAGCCTTGACGGGTACTCATCCTGATCGGCTGGAAGAAGAAAAACGGCGCGGCATCACCATCGATCTCGGCTTTGCGTTTCTCGAAGAGCAGGACGTGCGCTTCGGTTTCGTGGACGTGCCCGGGCACGAGCGGTTCGTCAGCAATATGCTTGCGGGAGCTGGCGGCATGGATCTGGTTGTGCTGGTGATCGCCGCCGATGAATCCATCAAACCGCAAACACGAGAGCATTTCGATATCTGCCGCCTGCTCGGTATCAAGCGCGGAGTCGTAGCGCTGACGAAAAGCGATCTTGTGGATGCAGATACGCTGGAATTAGTGCGTCTTGAAATCGAGGAGTATCTCCACAATTCATTTCTTGCGGGAGCACCCATCGTTCCGGTCAGCGCGAAAACCCGAGCGGGCTTAGCGGAATTCAAGAGCGAATTGCGTCGTGTCGCGCTCGAAGCCGCCGGCAAAAATGCGGGGCGGCATTTTCGGTTGCCCATTGACCGGGCGTTCGCGATCAAAGGATTCGGCGCGGTGGTAACCGGCACGCTGATTTCTGGGAGCGTGGGCGCCGGTGATGAAGTGGAGCTATTTCCAGAACGCAAACGGCTGCGCGTGCGCGGCGTACAGTCCGGCGGAAAATCAGTGGAGCGCGCATTCGCAGGGCAACGCACCGCAGTGAATCTTGCCGGCATTGAGCACACCGCCCTTCAGCGCGGCATGGTTTTGGCGACGCCGGGAAAGTTCCGCAGCACGCGAAGAATCGATGCCAGGATCCACCTGCTGCCATCAGCGCCGAAATTGAAGCATCGCAGCCGCGTACATTTTCATGTCGGCTCTTCCGAAACGATCGCAGAGGTTCATTTGCACGGTGGGACGGAATTGCTGCCGGGCCAGAGCGCACTCGCGCATCTGCGATTGCAGGATGAAGTGCTGGCGTTACCGGGAGATCGCTTCATCGTGCGGCAATTTTCGCCCGCGACGACCATCGGAGGCGGCGAAGTCCTGGATGCACTCGCGCGGCGCCCGCTGGCGCGCGATACCGATCGCATCGTGTTTCTTGAAACACTAGAGCGCGGCGAGCCCTCCGAGTCGATCGCAGCGATGACGGAGCGAGTCCCGTTGGGCCTCCCTTTTTCTGAAATCGTCGCACGAACTGGCTGGCTCGAAAGCGAAGTTCACGAAGTGGCGCAGAAACTCGCAGCTTCGGGCCGCGTGAAGATAGTTTCCGCCGAGCCATTGCTACTCGTCTCTGCGACAAGTTTTGAGGACGCTCGGCAGAAGATTGCGGCGAAGATAGAAAGCTTTCACAAACAAAATCCGCTACTGCCGGGAATCACGAGAGAAGATTTGCGCACGAGCCTGGGCCGGCGGGTGCGAGCGGAAACGTTTCGCGCGGCGCTCGATGAGCTGGTCACGCAGAAGAAACTGGAGTTGCAAGGCGAACTTGTAAAGCGAGCGGGATCGACGGTAAGTCTCGATGCTGAAGAGGCTCGCGCCAAGAGCCAAATCGAGCTCGCGTTTGCCACCGCGGGACTCGCCGTGCCCGCGGTGAAAGAAGTGTTGAGCGGATTGCCGGTTGAAGCCAAACGCGCGGAGACAATTCTGCAAATCCTGCTGCGGGAGAAGGTGTTGGTGCGTGTGACGCTCGAACTGATTTTTCATCGGGATGCACTGGCACAATTGCGAGAGCGACTGGCTTCGTACAAAAAAACGAAGGGTGATCGAATCTCAGTACCGGCATTCAAGGATCTGACCGGAATTACCCGCAAGTATGCTATTCCGCTTTTGGAATACCTCGACCGCGGGCGGGTGACGCGGCGCGCAGGCGACGAGCGTGTTATCCTGTAAGTGCACGGCTTGCAGGGGCTTGCCGCGCGAGGCGTCCTGCGTTAGGGTAAAAGAACACCTATCCGCAAACAGGCGCGTGGAGGTTGTTCATGGGTGAGTTCAGTATTTTCCATTGGCTGGTGGTGCTAGCCATCGTGCTGATTCTATTCGGCGGCCGCAAGATCCCGGAAGTCATGAAGGGACTTGGCGAAGGCATTCGGAATTTCAAGGAAGGCATGTCGGGGGCTTCGCATACTCCGCCTCCCCCCGCAGCTCCGCAGGCAGACAAGACCGCAGACGAGAAAAAAGCCTAGCCGGATTTGGATAAATTTTAATTCGAATGAGTAGTTTTGTGGAGGCGCTCTTATCGGGCGCCTTTTTCATTTTCGAGCCTACCTCGGTAAGGGTGACCTTGCCTGCGCAAGATTTGCCGTTCAGTCTTCGGACCAGCCAAGCTCAGCGAGCGTCTGGCACAGCCGAGCGAGCGGCAGGCCAACCACATTAAAGTAGCAGCCTTCGATTCGCGGGATATAGCGGCCCGCGCGGCCTTGGATCGCGTAGGAGCCAGCTTTGTCGAAGGGCTCCTCCGTGGCGAGATAGCGGGTCAGTTCTTCATCCGAGAGGGCGCCGAAGTGGACCTGGGTGATCTCAACGAAGCTCCGCCGTTCCGCGTCCGGCAGGCGAATCAGAGTCACGCCAGTCACAACAGAGTGAGTCCGTCCGGAAAGTTTCTCCAACATATTGCGAGCATCTTCGCTAGTGCGCGGCTTGCCTAGAACGCTGCCTTCGAGGACCACCTCCGTATCGGCGGCGATAACGATCGCAGGTCCGACCGCGCGCGCGGCAACCAGTTCTGCCTTCGCATCCGCGAGACGCTGCACCAGTGCGGGTCCGGTTTCACTTGGGATCGGCGTTTCGTCAACGGCAGAAGACATCACCGTGAACGCGATGCCGGCGTCGCGGAGAATTTCCGCGCGACGCGTCGATGCGGAAGCGAGGATGAGCTTCGTCGGCGGCACAGAAGGGAGAGAATACTACAGGCCTGGCGCAGCGGAGGCGGGGCTTTTGGCGGTAACCGACAGGTTTCGGTTCGACAACAGTTTAGATGACGACAGATTCGCGGTACTCGCCAAATTGCCGCCGCAGGATGTCAGAGATTTCCCCTACTGTAGCGTAGCATTCCACCGCAGTGAGAATGGCGGGGAGCAGATTTTCTCCACTAGTGGCGCGGCGCCCAAGTTCGGCGAGGGCCGACAGCGCCTTTGCGCTATCGCGCTTGGTACGCACAGCCTGAAGGCGCGCGATCTGGTCACGCTCAATTTGCGGGTCAACCTGGAGCGTGGGAATTTGGCGGCGCTCTTCCGCCACGAAATCGTTGACGCCGACCACGATTTGCTCTTTCTTCTCAACAGCGCGTTGGAAATCGTAAGCGGCTTTCTGTATTTCGGACTGCACGAACCCGGACTCGATGGCTTTGAGCATCCCTCCAGCGGCATCGATCCTTTCGATGTACGTGAGAGCGCCGGCTTCGATTTCGTTGGTAAGCGATTCGATGGCGTAGGAGCCCGCGACAGGGTCGATGGTGTTCGCGACGCCGGTTTCGTGAGCGATGATCTGCTGGGTGCGCAGCGCGATCAGAGCGGCGTCTTCAGTGGGCAGCGCGAGCGCTTCATCCAGGGAATTGGTGTGCAGCGATTGGCAGCCGCCGAGAACGGCCGCAAGCGCCTGAATCGCGACGCGCACAATGTTGTTTTCCGGTTGTTGCGCAGTCAGCGAAGATCCGGCGGTTTGCGCGTGAAAGCGTAGCAACAGGGAACGGGGATCGTGCGCTTTGAAGCGCTCGCGCATGATGCGTGCCCACAACCTTCGTGCGGCGCGATATTTCGCGATTTCTTCCAGCAGGTCGTTGTGCGCGTTGAAAAAAAATGATAGTTGCGGCGCGAAATCATCGACGCTGAGGCCCGCATCAAGGGCGGACTGCACATACGCGATCGCATTCCCCAAAGTAAATGCCACTTCCTGGATCGCAGTCGATCCAGCCTCGCGAATGTGATAACCAGAGATGGAAATCGTGTTCCACTTGGGCAGATCGGTGCGGCACCACGCGAAAACGTCCGTCACAATGCGCATCGCGGGGCGCACTGGATAGATGTACGTTCCGCGCGCGATGTATTCCTTGAGGATATCGTTCTGCACGGTGCCGGATAGTTTCGCGAGATCGGCGCCCTGTTTTTTTGCGACCGCAACGTAAAGGCAAAGAAGGATCGACGCAGTCGCGTTGATCGTCATCGACGTGGAGACTTTTTCCAGCGGAATGCCGTCGAAAAGCAGTTCCATGTCTTCGAGTGAATCAATCGCCACGCCGACTTTGCCGACTTCACCGAGCGCAAGCGGATGATCCGAGTCCATGCCGATCTGTGTGGGGAGGTCAAAGGCGACGGAAAGGCCGGTCTGGCCCCGGCTCAACAAATAACGATATCGCTGATTGGATTCGGCGGCGGAGCCGAACCCCGCGTACTGGCGCATGGTCCAAAGGCGCCCTCTATACATCGAAGGATAGATGCCGCGAGTGTAGGGAAATTCACCCGGGTAGCCGATGGTGTCTTCGGGATTTGTGCCGGAGAGATTTTCCTCCGTGTAGAGGCGGTCGATGGGCAGGCCAGAGAGCGTGGCGAAGGTTGACTTGCGTTCTTTGCGTTGCGAATCGCGCGATTTAGGTGTGGTCATTGGCTAACGGCTCAGACCGCAGCTGAGTAATACAGGATCGATTGGTGCCCCACACCAAGGAATCACCGCCCGCCTCGGAAGGCGGCCGCTACAACGGCTAGAACATGGTGAGAGCGCATCATATTTTCCGTGCGCGACGAAAGGAGGTGACCGCGAAAAAGGCAAAGAGGCCCACCACTGTGGCGGCCAGAACGATTATCCAGGGTGCGACATCGCGCGTCCACGCGCGCAAAATGGAGTTAAGCCATGCAATGGCCAGCACTGCGAATAATGCGCCTACAGCCTCGTGGAAAAGCTGTTTAAGTGCGCGCCAGAGCCGGCTAAATCCGCGTTGCGTCGGTTGCGCTGCGGCGCTGCGTATGGAAGTGGCCACAAGGACAGTTTAGCGCAGATGGTGGCGGGCCGAAATCAGGCCGATCCATTGAATTTATAAACGCGGGAGATGTGAACGCTTTGGAGACATACCCTTGACCCCCGCTTGTAAGCAACGAAACGGAAGCCTAAAATAATATTTGAGTAGGGGAGATCCGACCTTGCAACTCGACGATAACCTCAAAAACTTGCTGCGTGAATTGGGTCACGCAATCAATGACACGGTGTCGGAGTCCGAGCGTATCACCGGCGCAATCGCCGGGGTGCGTGCGCACGGATATGACATTGTACTAAAACTCGACGCGACCATTGGGCTGGCCAGGCGCGATGCTGCGTCCGGCGAAACCACGGCTTTGACGACTCAGGACAAGCGATTTCTTGAGTCTCTACGCATCCAGGTGGACCAGGAAAGCTTTGATCAGGACGACCGCAAACCGGTGGCGCGCTTAACCATGACGCCGCAGGACGTGCGTTTTCTGAAGTCACTACGAATTGCGACGGACGACATCGAATGAAGCTGCGCTGCAACATCGTGGCGTTGTGCGTACCAGGGGTTTTGCTGGCGGTGTTGAGCTGTGCGCCTGCCCGCGCGCAAGATCCGCTGGTGACTGCGCCGATCGTTGCAGATGTTGCTGTGCCCATTATCGTGGCGGCGGTGAAGCCGAAGCCTTCTGGGTTGGCGAAATTTGAGGGATTCGTGCAGAACTCCAACACCGCTCAGATTACCGTTCGCGCGAAGGGCAACGACATGTCCATTCTCACTTTTACGCTGTCCGAACAAGCGGCCACGAAGATGCAGCAGACCATCGACAAGGGCGGCTACCAGTGGGGCGATAAAGTAACCATTCTCTACGATCCCAATTCGCTGAGAGCCGTGAAAGTCAAAGGAAAGCCTTCCCGACCGCTGTAACTCACGGAGGCTCGTGTGCTCCGCCCGCCTGCTGTTGCCGGCCGATTTTATCCTTCCGATCCAAATGAACTTGCGGCTGTAGTGCGTGAATACGCGACCGTTCGGCCAGACAAAGAACTTCTGCGTGTGAAAGCCTGCCTCGTACCGCACGCCGGTTACGTTTATTCGGGCCACGTCGCTGGTGCGGTCTTTTCGCGAATCCTTCTGCCGCGAAAGATTCTGATCCTTGGAGTGCGGCACTTTCCGCGTGGACAGCCGCTGTCCATCCTTTCCAGCGGAGCATGGCGAACGCCGCTGGGGGATGCGCCGATCGATGAAGGACTGGCTAAGGATCTGGCCGCGGCCTGTCCACTGCTGCTTGAAGACAGCGTGGCGCATGCCACCGAACACTCCCTTGAAGTACAGTTGCCATTTCTACAAGTGTTGGCGCCTGGATTCGCATTCGTGCCTGTAGCTCTGGGCACCGTGCGATTTGAAGAGCTGGTGGAGGTCGGCCAAGCGGTTGCGCGAGTGCTGACAGCCTCTCCGGAACCGATTCTGCTGCTCGCAACTTCGGATCTGAATCACTATGAGGATGACGCGACGACGCGCGTGAAGGATCACAAAGCGATCGAGCAATTGTTGGCGCTGGATGCGCGCGGTTTGTACGACACTTGCCGCAAGGAGCAGATCTCGATGTGCGGACTTGGACCAGGAGTGGCCATGCTTACAGCGCTTCGAACACTGGGTGCCAAACGTGCCGAGCTGCTGCGCTACGCGACGTCCGGCGACGTGTCCGGAGATACGAGCACTGTTGTTGGATATGCAGGAATGATTTTTGAGTGAGATGCCTGCGCAGCAAAGGAGCTACGGGCGTCGTGTTTTTCCGGCGTCGTTAAGCTAGATCCTTAAGCTGCCGAATCGGCCGAAGGCAGCACCACAAAAAGTCGCTACCTGACCCGACTTCAGTGCGGACGCGCGCCTGTACTTGCGGGCGCCGATCCTCCCGAGCCGCGTGACGCTCCTGAGGAGTTCGCGGAAGGACTGTACGTGCCGCGCGAACTTGCTGCGCTACCACCACCTCCGCTCCATCCACCACGAGACGCTGCCGCAGAGCCCGAGGTTCGGGCGGATGGCGGCGGCACAGAAGATCGCGGAACGGACGCGGCTGACGTGCGCGCCGGAGCAGACGCCATCGGCGCGCTGCCGCGCTGAGCAGGCATTCCCACCGTGCGCGCAGTGTTATTACCGCGCTGCGTAGTTGCTGTCGCGCCAGTCGACGTTCGTGCGCCTCCCGCAACGTTGACGTTGTTATTGACGAACCGGCCCTGCCGCGGGTCGTAAGCCATCGCTGAATTGTGGCCGATGGTCAGGCCACGAGACGTGCTGCTCACCACTGCCGGAGCGCGAACCGCACGTGCCACCGTTGATGATGCCGCGAAGCTCGCCGCCGTCTCCTTCGGCGCGCTCTTCAGCGCCTTCCACTGATCGTTGGCAGCAACCGGAATTCGCGAGGCAGCGATGGTATTCCCCTGCACCGGGAAAACTCCGCGGGTGAGATTCATCGGTGTTTTACCGCGCGCATCCAGCGGGTGCGCCGGAACGATACCCAGCAAACCGGGTCGGTTGCGCACGAAAACACCGGTCACACCTACGTATGAAAATCCGGTACGCCCAAAAGCGCCGGGTGCCCACAGCCAACCGATGCTCGGATCGAATAGCCAACCGCCATAGTGATAGGGCAGCCAACCCCACGGTTGATTGCCTATAAATGAGAGACCAGAGAAAGGATCGTTGTACCAACCGCCACTGCTGAACGGCGACCACCCAAAGCCCATTCCATAAGGCCGCCATCCATAGCCGTACCCGGAAACTGGAAGCCACGAGCCGTAGGTGTATAGGTCGGCCAACCCGGAAACGTAAGGCCCGCTGACATATTGTTGCGCGGACGCAGTCGCATTGGAGACGGCATCGATGCGACCCGAAACCCACCTATCAAAGTCATCGCTGCCAGGTAGCCGGCCAACGGCTGCGGAATTTTCTTCGTTGGCGCGCATGGACAGAGATTCGCCCTTGGAGACCGTCAGCGTCTTATTCTTGCGCAGTACAGATACGCGCCCCTTGGATACGTTTACCATGCTGCCGTCATCGGCGTTATCCAGACGGAATGTGGCGCGCTCCTCGGCTGCAACCGTGAAATCTCCGCCAGTAACACTAAAATAGTCGCCGCTGCCCGGATTCACAGAGAAGGACGCAGTGCCACGGCGCAGAACCAGCCGGGTAGTCTTCTCGCCTTCATTCAAGGACAAATCGTAGAACTCGACGACGGTATCGTTCGCGAGGAACATCATGGTGCCGTTCTCGAATTCCACTTCAGCGCGACCCCGGTCGGTGGCCAGGGCGTAACCCTGCCGAATCGGAAGGTTAAGTTCGGCCGCTTCCCAGTTCACTTTGTCAGAGAAGGGATCGTCGCCGTGAGTTTCACGCGCGATGCGCACATCCCCCTGCGTCAAGCTCAGACGAATGATCCGAGCGTGGCCGGAGTCGGCTAGCGACGGGCGTACGGCAACGGCCCCAAGTAAGGTCAGCGAAAGAGCGCTCAAGAACAAAGAGCGAAGAAGCGTAGGAAAGTTCATTTGCCACCCCTGATGGGACACGCCGAACACTAGTGGGACGCCGCAGAATCGGTAGGCGTTACAGCTGTCACCCGTTTCATCATGGCCTTCGGGGATGTGCGCGTCAAGCTTGCCGGACCGCGCCGGGCGCGTCCGACAAATTGTTTACAACGGTGCCGGGCAGGGTGCTCGGGACTGCCACAGCGCCAACCAGGAGATCGCTTTCGGTGATGTGACCGCTCGGAAATTTGCATGCCGGTTTGCTTGACACTCGCCGGTTGAAACGCTAGTTTCACAATGGGTGGGTCTTACTGCTTCTGCTGGCGTGTCCTGAGGTACATCCTCTCCGCAGCGGTTCTAGATACGTCAGACAGGATTGTTCGTGGCGCCGTTTGACGCGATGATTCCGATAAAACTGCGACGCCAGGGGGCGGTCCGCATTCTGGGGGAAACAATGAGAAGTGCATTCAGGTTTGCTTTGGCCATTGTGTTTTTGGCCGCATTGCTGGCCGGGGTTCGTGTTTACGGTCAGGGTGGCGCCACCGGTGCCATCAGCGGCTTGGTTACCGACAGCAGCGGCGGCGCAATCGCCGACGCCGAAGTCCAGATTATCGATGTCCGCACGCAGCAGGTTGCACGAAAAGCGACCACAAACACAGAAGGCGCATTCGTGGTGCCGCTGCTGCCACCCTCCACCTACAGCGTGGTGGTGAATAAATCCGGCTTTGCCGAAGCCAAGACCGACAGCGTCGATGTTCACGTCACGGAGACGGTGCGCGTCACCATCGGACTGAAGCCCGGCGCGGTCAGCGAAAAGGTAGAAATCTCCGCGCAGGTAACCAGCGTCGAAACCACCACCGCGGCCACCGGGCAATCGATCGATACTTCCACCGTTCGCGAACTGCCTCTCGCAACGCAGAACTATCAGCAATTGCTGACGCTTTCGAGCGGCGCGCAGAGCGAATTGAACGCCTCGGCGCAACTCGGACGCGGCAACGTGCGCGTAATCGTCAACGGCCAGCGTGAAGACAACAACAACTACCTGATCGAAGGTATTAGCGCTACCGATTACAACGTGGCGCAAGCTACGAACGTGCCCTTGCCGAATCCAGACACCATCCAGGAATTCAAGGTGCAAACGTCGCTCTACGACGCCAGCCAGGGACGCAACGGTGGTGGCAACGTCAATGCGATCCTGAAGTCGGGCACGCGGTCGTTCCACGGAGACGTCTACGAGTACTTCCGCAATGACGTGCTCAACGCCAACGAGTTCTTCCTGAACGCCAGCGGCCAGCAGCGTCCGCCGGTAAAGCAGAACATTTTCGGTGGCAGTATCGGCGGGCCTGTGGTGAAGGAGAAGATTGGATTCTTCTTCCTCAATTATCAGGGTACGCGGCAGCGCAGCGCGCTTTCACCCGGAACGGAAATTAACAATCCAGGGCTGCCAATTTTGCCCGACGATCGTTCCGCGGCGAATCTGGCGGCAATTTTCAGCACCCCAGCCACAGCGCCCACAGCCGCGAATCCGGCGGGCTGCTTGGCTGCGCCGATCACCATCGATCCGGTCACCGCGGCGCTCGTCAATTTCAAGAGCAATCAATTCGGCAACACCCCCAGTGGTTTTCTTTATCCCTCGTTGGCTGGCACGCCCGGAGTCACCGTTGATCCCGACACCTGCTTCGTAAGCTTGAACACCGCTCCGTTCATCGCCAGCCGACCTGGCAAATACACCGACGACCAGTTCACGACCAACTACGATCGCGAATTTCGCGGGGGCCAGGACAAGATCTCCGCGCGCTTCTTCTTCTCCGATGCGGAATCGGTGTTGCCCTTTGGCGCCGGTGGATTGCAGGCGTCTTTGGGAGGAACGTTGGCCAGCAGCATTGCGGCAACCGATCTGAATTTCCCCTATGACTTGCCGGTGAACGCACGCTTTTTCAGCCTGGGTGAGACGCACCTTTTTTCGCCAACCTTGGTGAACGACTTCCGCTTCGGCTACGTACGCATTAACAACAGCTTGCTGAATACTGCGCCGGTCACCGCCAGTGATTTGGGCATCGATCGTCCGACCAACAGCGTCACCAACTCAATCTACAAGTTCAGTCTGTTCGGCTCCGGCTTCCAACTCGGCCCGACGCCTCCTTCGGACCAGCAGCAGACCCAGAACAACTACAACTTCGTGGACACTGTAAGCTGGGTTCGTGGAGCACATGTGGTCCGCTTCGGCGGCGAATACACGCGCGTCAACCTCGACAAATTGTTTCCGCAGGTTTTCAACGGCCAGCTCTTTTTCTTCAACAGTCAAGGCACACCGGGCCCACTCGGCGCCGGAGGTCTAACGGACTTCCAGAAATTCCTGGAAGGAGCGCCGGACGGCAGCTTTGGCGGCGGCGGCGTTTTCAATCACGCATACCGCGCGAACGATTTCGCCGTATTCGCTCAAGACGATTGGAAGATTCACCAGAATTTGACCCTGAACCTGGGACTGCGCGTTGAAGAGTTCGGCGCATTTCATGACAACAAGTGCCACATCGGAAATCTCGATGAGCAACTGGCGAACGCCGGGAGCTACCCATTCATTTACGGGCCCTGCGTGAAGGGCCTGAATCTGACAGGTCTCGACAGCACTGGCAGTGACAACACCTACAACAACAAGTACTCCACCGGAATTGGTCCGCGCATTGGGATGGCGTACGACCTTTTCGGCCATCACACCACCACGATTCGCGCCGGTTACGGAATCTACTACGTACGCGAAGACGTCGGCACGGCGGATCAGTTGTCCTTCCAGGCGCCCTTCCTTCCCGTCGCTTTCGGTGCGGGAACGCCCGGTTGTCTCGGCACGTTCTTCTCAGCCACTCCTGGGCCGGGTTGCACCAACCCGAATCCGAACGCGTTGCCAACCGCGGGAACGCTCGATCCCAACTTCATTCCATGCCTCGGCGCCTTCCAGGGCTTCGCGGGTGGAGACACCACTGGGTTCCCGACGTATGGCTGCGCTGCAGGCAGCCCCGGCGTGTTGCCGTCGCAGAATATTTTTGGCCTGGTTGTTCCTCGTCATTTCATTTCGCCGAATACGCAACAGTGGAACCTGACGCTGCAACATGCGCTCGGTAAGAATTGGGTGCTGGAACTAGGTTATGTCGGGACGCACACCGTGCATTTGCGCGAAACGCGCACGGATATCGAAGCGAAGCTCGTCACTGCGGCGACTCCCGTCTCGATCACTGCCACCGACGGCACCGTTTACACCATCACCGAGAGCACTGCGGCCAATGGCCAGGCGCGCTCGAACAATGCAGGTATCAACGGCTACAACGGCATGCAGATTTTCGCCGACGATGCTTACTCCCACTACCACTCACTCCAGTCGACGCTGTCGCGGCGCTGGAATGCGGGCTACTTCCAGGCGGCTTACACCTTCTCGCGCGCAACCGACGCAACCTCCAGCGGCAACACCGCGCTGAATACAGCATTCAACGATGAGAGCAGCCTCGCGAATTCTCGCGGGCTCTCGGACTTCGATCGCACACACCGATTCGTCGTGAGCTATCGTTACGATCTGCCGTTTGCCAAGGGCGACACCGGATTCCGGCGCGCCGCGCTGGCCGATTGGTCCGTCAGCGGTATCACTATCTTTCAATCGGGCACGCCGTTTTCGATCCTGGACAGCTCCGCGGGCACCGCCTACATAGGTGGCGGTTTGCAGGCCGGCACGGCTGGCGCGCAACTCGCCGGCCCATCTATCAGCGCCGGCCTGACCAGCGGAAACATTCACGATCGCGTTAACAATGGCTATCTGAATCCGGCCAACTTCACCACCGCGCCACTGGCGGATCCCGCGGGCTGCGCGCTCGATTCGAACGCTTGCCTCACTGCGTGGGGCAATCTTGGCCGCAACATCTATCGTGGACCCTTCCAGCAGAACTGGGATTTCTCACTGATCAAGAACTTCAAGTTTGGTGAGCGCCAGAGCCTGCGATTCACAACCGACTTCTTCAACATCTGGAACCACGCCAACTTCGCGAATCCTGCCGTGACTGACGTCGAAAATCCCGCCGCTTTCGGCAGAATCTTCTCGACCGTCGGGACACCGCGGCTGATTCAATTCTCGTTGCGGTACGCCTTCTAATTTCCGGGCGAACCGCTTCTTTTTCGGCCGACAGGGGCGCAGAATAATGCGCCCCTTCTTTTTTTGTAATCACAAGGGCGCGAATCTTCTGATTTGAAATTACAGGAGCAAGGATGTCCGCGAAATCAAGAATTCCACTGCTGGAGCGAGACGCGATTGGCCAGGAAGCAGCCGCCATTTACGATGCTTTGCTGGCGCAGCGCGGTGTCGTACCGAACATGTTCAAAATTTTGGCGTACTCTCCGTCCATCGCCCAAGGTGTGGCCGGATTTTTGAAGCCACTGCTCAGCGATGGGGCGCTAACCGGCTGGTACAAAGAATTAGTTGCCGTGCGCATTTCACACCTGATGAATTCGGAGTACGCCATCACCGCGCACCAAGCCTCTGCGCGGAAAAAGGGCGCCAGCGAGCCGCACATTGCGGGCGTCGCCGATTTCGAAAACGCCGCGTTCAGCGCGAAAGAAAAACTTGGCTTCCGCCTTGCCGACCGCCTGCATCGGGGCCCACAGCACGTCGACGATGACTTCTACACCGAGCTGAAATCTGCATTCAACGATAAGGAACTCGTCGAGCTATTCCTTACTGCGGCGGCTTTCGAGATGTTCCCTCGCTTCATCGATGGCCTGCGCATTCCGGTGACTCCGCTTCCGGCCGCAAAATGATAGGATTCTCTGCGCGACGCGATCGCTAAACCACGACCATGACACGAATTGCATCCCGCGTTTCACAACTGAATGGTGAAGGTGCGCTGGCGGTTTTCTCTCGCGCCAAGGAACTCGAAAAGCTGGGCCGCTCGATCATTCACCTCGAATTAGGCGAGCCCGATTTTCATCCCGCAGCGCCGATTGTGGACGCGCTGCGTGCCGCGGTTGCCGATGGCCGTGATCGCTATGTCTCGCCTCGCGGTATCCCGGCATTACGCGAAGCGATTCCCGCCTATTTGAAACGCACGCGCCGCGTGGATTGTGCAGCCGAGCAGGTGCTCGTCGCGCCGGGCTGCAAAATGGCGCTCTCGCTGGCCATGATGGCGCTGATCGAACCCGGTGATGAAATCCTCTATCCCGATCCGAGCTTTCCAATCTATCCGTCGTTTACCCGGGGCCTGGGCGCAACCGCCGTTCCTTTTTTCCTGGAGGAAAAGAATCGCTTTCAGCCGGACATCGCGGAAATCGCCAAGAAAATTACGCCGCGGACGCGCACGCTCATCTTCAACTCGCCAAATAATCCCACCGGCACCGTTTTCAGCAACGCCACGCTGGAAAGTATTGCCGAGCTCGCCAGAAAGCACGATTTGTGGGTAATTGCCGACGAAATCTATGCACGCATTCTATTTTCGGGCGACTACAAATCGATCTGGTCGCTACCCGGTATGCCCGAACGCACGATCATCATCGACGGATTCTCTAAATCCTTCGCAATGACCGGCTGGCGCCTCGGCTACGCCGTCGCGCCGAAAGAAATCATTGAAGCCATGGACTTGCTGGTACTCAACACTTACACCTGCGCCGCCGAATTCACTCAGGTAGCCGCAATCGAAGCGCTGAACGACTCCACTCACGCCGTCGACGCCATGGTCGCCGAATACCGCAAGCGTCGCGATCTCTTCGTAGAGAAACTGAACGCCATTCCGGGTTTTCGCTGCCAGTCGCCGGACGGGGCGTTCTATGCCTGGGTCAATATCGAGGACACCGGAATGTCCGCCGAAGAGCTTGCGACCTTGCTGCTCGAAGAAGCGGGTGTCGCGGGAATCGCGGGCGCGGCATTCGGTCCAGCTGGCAAGAACTACCTGCGCTTCTCATTAGTCGGCGCACGCAATTTGTTGGAAGAGGCTCTGGCGCGCATCGAACGAGTCTCGACCCGCTGGCGCGCCGCGGTTGCGCGATAAGTTGCAAAGAATTTCCGGAGATAACGCGAAAATGAAACATTTGATTCACGCTGCCGTCGCGTTTGTGGCCGCCCTTCTGCTCGCAGCGAGCGCTGGCGCCCAAGCTCGGCCGCTTCCCGGACCTGACGTCCCCAAAATCTACGAACGCTTGCTGAAACAGATCGACCAGATCCCCATCTACGACAACCATTCTCACGCTACCTTCCCGGACGATGCCGACATGGATGCCATGACCGGCCCTCCGGACGAAAGCTCGGTCCTCCGCCTGCGCGACACCAATCCGGAATTCGCAGTCGGTGCCAAAGCGCTGTTTGGCTACCCCTACAACGACTTCACACCCGAACACGCAAAGTGGCTGGTAGACAAAAAGAAAGCCGCCGAAGCTGCTGGCGGCACGGCATATTGGGATGGCATTCTCGACAAGCTCAATATCGAGACCTGCCTCGCCAATCGTGTTGCCCTCGCGCCCTATCTCGACCCTAAACGTTTCCACTGGGTTTTCTTCGTCGACTCCTTCCTGTTTCCGTTCGACAATCACGCGCAAGTCGCCAAGAACGGCGACATGGCCGTCTATATCCCGTTACAGGAAAAAGTTCTGCAGCGGTACATGAAGCAGGAAAGTGTCGCCGGCATGCCCGCCGATCTTGCCGGCTACGAAGCTTTCGTCCGCCAGACGCTTACCGACAATCAGAAAAAGGGTGGCGTGGCCATGAAGTTCGAAGCCGCGTATTTCCGTTCGCTGTACTTCCGCGATCCGCCGCGTGAAGCCGCCGAAGCCATCTACACGAAATATCACGCTGACGGCGTACCCAGCGAAGACGAATACCGCACCTTCCAGGATTACGTTTTTCGCGTGCTGATCGATCAAGCCGGCAAGCTCAATCTGCCCGTGCACTTTCACAGCGCCGTAGGCATCGGCGACTACTTCAGTCTGCGCAACGGCAATCCGCTCAACCTGGAGAATGTTCTGCGAGATCCGCGCTACGCAAAAACCAAATTCGTCCTGATCCACGGCGGCTATCCCTACACGCTGGACATGATCTGGATGACCGCCGCGAAAAACGTCTACACCGACTCTTCGCTGATGGGCTACTACGTTTACCCTTCCGAGCTGAAGAACATTCTCAAGCAATGGATTTCGCTGTTTCCGGAGCGCATGATGTTCGGCTCCGATGCTTTCCCATTTGGTGAAGCCGTCGGCGCCGAGGAAACTTTCTGGCTCGCGGCGCGTTCCGCGCGCACCGCGGTTGCAGCAGCGCTCGCTGAGCTGGTCTCCGAAGGCGCTTTCACCGAAACCAAAGCCCTCGAACTTGCACGCATGTATTTGCACGACAACGCAGCGAAACTTTACGGAGCGTCCCGATGAGCAGTGGCCAAGGCCTGAAATACACCGCATGGAACAAAACTGAGCGCGAGCATCTCAACGCCTTGATCGATCGCGAAATGATCGTCGGCGATAAGATCATGCTCGCCCGCGTCTACATCCAAAAGGACGGCCACGTTCCGCTGCATCATCATCACAACGAACAGGTCACCTACATTTTGGAAGGCGCGCTGAAGTTCGCGATCGACGGCAAGGAGATCGTGGTGCGCGCTGGGGAAGTTCTGTGCATTCCGTCAAACATGCCTCATGAGGCCTGGGCGCTGGAAGATACCGTGGACCTCGACGTCTTCAATCCCCCGCGCGAAGACTGGCTGAACAAGACCGACGAATACCTGCGCCACGGCCGATAGCGCGCGCGCTGGTAGCGTCGGCCCCGCGGCGGCTGGATGGTGGCCAACCTCCCAGTGCGGCGCAGCAACGAAGAACGTAGACAAAAGTACTATCTGTTGTTTACCGTAATAAGGCGGCTTCTCCCAGAGCCGGGATGTCCATCTCTCGAGGCATGCGATGAAAAGCGTCTTGGCATTAACTTTGATCCTGCTGGGAAGCACGACGACGGCATTAGCGCAGAATGCGGCGCCAGATCGTGCAGCTGCATCCTCATCTATATCGTTAGCGAGCACCGCCGCGCCACCCGCGCTCGATGCGAACGAAGTCAGTGGTGCGCAAGCGCAAGAAGTCGCGCCGATGCGCGCGCAAGATCCCCCACTCATCGCCCTCGCGGCACCGCCACGCAGCTTGGCTGCGCTCTCCTTCGCAATCCCTCCGCCATCGGCCAGCTTTGGCCATTCGCGGAATTCGTCACCGCCATCGCTCGCGACCTCTGCGGAGGCCTCGCCAGCAGCGCCAACGCCGCCCTACGGATACAACGAACGCGAATACAATCTCGAGATCACGCTCGGCGTCTCCATCGTTCGGTTTCGTTCGTCGGTGTACGAAGCCACCGGCGTCGGCCTTCATTCCGCCGCTGCATTTTTCGTTAAGGATTGGCTGGCGATTGAAGGAGCCGTCAGCACGGGTTTCGCGCCCACAATTTATTCGAACGAGCACATTAAAATCGTGACCTACGGGGCGGGTCCAAAAATTTCGCTGGGCCACAGCCGCATTGAGCCGTGGGTTCATGTGCTCGGCGGAGGCATTCACGCGCTTCCGCAAACGGCTTTGGGCGGGCAAAATGGCTTTCAGGTAACCAGTGGTTTAGGCGCTGATTACGGACTGAATCCCCGTTTGTCCATCCGACTGGAAGGTGATTACGTGCGTTCCCGCCTGTTCAGTCAGTGGCAGAACAGCTTCCAGGCCATCGCCGCCGCCGTAGTTCACTTCTAAATCTCCGGTACTCGCCGGCTGCATTCTCGTGTCCCATGCATGGTTGTTACGCGCTTGTTTCACCAGATCTTGCACGCTTCCGCTCGAACCATAGCCTCCCCGCGCTTGCATCCAAACGCCTTTGCAAACTCCGCCATATTTGACAGCGGCCCGTTGGCACGAAACTTCGGCAACGGATGTGGATTCGTATTGGCCTGCAGCTTGGCCATCTCCGGCCGCATATGGTTTTTCCATGCGTCCGCGTAGCCAATGAAAAAACGCTGTTCGGGCGTGAATCCATTCGTATCTTTCCCGGCGGGATGCGTTTGCAAAAACTTCTGATATGCCACGTAGGAAATCGTCAGCCCACCCAGGTCTGCGATGCTCTCACCCTCCACCAGTTTGCCGTTCATGTGTAAGTCGCCTTCCACCACGTAGCCGTCGAACTGTTTGGCGATGCAGTTTCCGCGCGACTGGAATTCCTGCAGGTCCTTGTCCGACCACCAATTCTGCATATTTCCGTGCAGATCGAACTTCGCTCCCTGATCGTCGAATCCATGCGTGATTTCATGTCCGATGATCGCGCCCATGGCGCCATAGTTAAACGCCGCGTCGCGCTTCGGATCGAAAAACGGCAACTGCAAAATCCCTGCCGGGAACACGATCTCATTCAATTGTGCGTTGTTGTACGCATCCACGGTCGGCGGTGTGATGCCCCATTCGGCGCGATCTACCGGCTTGCCGATCTTGTTCAGATCGCGCGCTTCCTCAAACTGCGATGCCCGCAGCATGTTCTCTGCATACGAGCCGCGATCGATCTTCAGTGCCGAATAATCGCGCCACTTCTCCGGATATCCCATCTTCACGTTGAATGCTCGCAGCTTTTCCAGCGCCGCTTTCTTCGTCTCCGGGCTCATCCATGAGAGGGTTGGAATATCTTCGCTCAGCGCAGCCCGCAAATTTCCGACCAATTCCAAAACCTGCGCCTTGGCCTCCGGCGGAAAATATTTCGCCACGTAAAGCTGCCCGAGCGCCTCGCCCAGGTATGTATCGGTAGCCCCTGCGCAGCGCTTCCATCGTGGCTGTTGCTCCTTCGAACCTGCGAGGGTCCGCGCGTTAAAGTCGAAATTCTCTTCGACGAACGGATCAGAAAGCGTGCTCGCCGTCCGCGCGATTAAGTGATATCGCAAGTACGCCTGCCACTCCTCTGCCGAACGCGTAGCGATCTGCCGGTCCATCTCCTTGAAGAAGTCCGGCTGCCCGACATTGATTTCCTTCAACTCCGGATGACCGGACTGCCGAAAATATTGCGGCCAGGAAAAATGCGGCGTCAGCTCTGCTAGCTGTGCCAATCCCAAAATGTGATACTGCGTCTCTGGCTGGCGAAGCTGCACGTTCGTAAAAGACGCATTCGCCAGCGCGGTCTCGATCTCCAGCACGGTCTTCGCTTCGGCAGCGGCCTTCTCCTGCGAATCGCCCAGCAACGTCAACATCTTCGTCATGTGCGCCACATACTTCTCGCGCAATTTCTTCGAATCCTCGTCCGTTCGCGTGTAGTAGTCGCGGTCCGGCAGGCCAATGCCGCCCTGATCGGCCTCGGCAATCACCTTCGAACTGTCTTTCAGATCCTGCGTGGACGCAAACGCGAATAACGAGCCAACCGTCTGCGAATGCAAATGCGCAATCAACGGCGCGATTTCGCTCTTATTGGTGAAGCTGTCGATCCGTGCAAACTCCGCATCCAGCGGCTTTGCTCCTTGCGCATTGATCGCCGCCGTGTTCATGCAGCTCGCGTAAAAATCGCCAACCTTGCGTTCGCTCGAGCCGCCGGCCGCCGAATTATTTGCCGCCGCCTCATCCAGGAGCGTGCGCAACTGCTTCTGGTTGTTGTCATGCAGCATGGATCCACTGCCCCATGAAGCGTACTCCGGCGGAATCGGATTGTTCTTGATCCAGTTCCCGTTAACGTACTGGAAAAAGTCATCGCAAGGCTTGCACGTCTTATCCAGGTGCGACACGTCGAATCCCAGGCTGTCGGGATTTCCCTCAGCGGCAGCCGCGCGCAAATTCCAGCTGCTGCCCACAATCAGTCCCGCCATGACAATCGTGCTCACGCACCACGAAATGCCCGTCGCTCGCCGTACGTTCACAGTCCACCTCGCCAATACTTTTCTAAATTTCATGAATTTTATCTGAGGAACATAGCGCAATCGTCGAATGCCGCTCGCTGAGATCCTTTGCTGTTTGGACGAGCCAAGATCAAAAAAGCGAGCTAAAGCCTCGTCTGGGTGCCGCACCCTTCGGTGTCAAAGGGTGCGCGTTTAGATGCAGCCGCATCCAAACCAGGTCAGCGGAGCACACGAAGGGTTGGAATTCAAACCCAATCGAGACCATTGCGCGACCTAGCCGCGGTCTTTCGTTCCACCTTCATCACCAAATCTTGCAAACCTTCTCCCGCACCATCGCGTCGCCCTTCTTACAACCAAACGCCTTCGCAAACTCCGCCATGTTCGAAAGCGGCCCATTTCCTCGAAACTGCGGCAACGGATGTGGATTTGTATTCGTCAACAATCGCGCGTACTCCGGCCGCGTATTCGCGCCCCAAACCTGGGCCCACCCCAGAAAGAATCGCTGTTCCGGCGTAAACCCATCCTTATCCGCAGGTCGCGCTTTCCCTACCAGCGACTTCTCGTACGCCGCATACGAGATCGTCAAGCCCCCGAGATCCGCAATGCTCTCTCCCAAAACCAACTTCCCGTTCTGATGCAGTCCCGGCTCAACTTCGTATCCGTCGAATTGATCTGACACGCAAGTCGCCCGCTCCTTGAAATTCTTGGCGTCGTCGGGCGTCCACCAATCCTTCAGATTCCCTTTCGCGTCAAACTTCGATCCCTGATCGTCGAACCCATGCGTGATCTCGTGGCCGATCACCGCACCCATCCCGCCATAATTCACCGCATCATCTGCCTTCGGGTCATAAAATGGCGGCTGCAAAATTCCCGCCGGGAACACAATTTCATTCATCGAACTCCGGTTGTAGGCATTCACCGTCGGCGGAGTCATCCCCCACTCCGTGCGATCGACCGGCTTGCCGACCTGATTTAGCTGCCGCTGAAATTCGAACGCCGCTCCGCGCAATTCGTTCTGCATGTACGACGTCCGATCGATCTTCAGCCCCGAATAATCCCGCCACTTGTCCGGATATCCGATCTTCACGCCGAACGCAGTCAGCTTCGCAGTCGCCTGCGCTCGCGTCTCCGGGCTCATCCACGGCAGTGTCTGCAAATCGTCATGTAACGCCGCAATCAGGTTGTGCACCATTTCCAGCGCCTTGGCCTTCGCCTCCGGCGGGAAATATTTTTCTACGTATAGCTGGCCCAGCGCCTCGCCCAGGTTGCGATCCGTTGCGGTCACGCACCGCTTCCATCGCGGCTGGATTTCTTTCGTCCCGCGCAGCAGCTTTCCATGAAACTCGAAATCTTCCGCCACGAACGGTTCAGATAGTCCTTGGGCCGTGGTGTCCAGCAACTGCCAGCGCAAATATGTCTTCCAATCCTCAAGCGGCGTCGCCGTCAACTGCGCGTCCAGCGCCTTGAAGAAATCTGGCTGCCCGACATTAGTCTCCGTAAACTGGGAATGTCCGGTAGCGGCGAAGTATTTGTCCCACGAAAAATCCGGTGTCAGCGTACGCAGCTCCGCCAGCTTCATCCGGTGATACGTTTTGTTCGGATCGCGCCGGTCCACATTGGACATGGAAGCCTTGGCCAGCGTCGTCTCGATCGTCAGCACCGTTGCCGCTTCTGCCGTCGACTTCTCCGCCGCATCCCCAGCCAGTTCGAACATCTTCGCCACATGCTTTGCATAATCGTCGCGCAGCTTCTTCGATTTCTCGTCGTCCCGCGTGTAGTAATCGCGGTCGGGCAGTCCCAATCCACCCTGCCCCACGCTGGCGATTACCTGCGTGCTGTCCTTCGCGTCCTGCCGCGATCCGAAGCGGAACATCGCATCCACCCCGATCGACTGCAGATGCGCAATCTCCGCCTGCAAATCGACGCCGCCCTTCATCTGCGCGATGCGCAGTAGCTCCTCCTCGATCGGCTTCACACCCGCCGCATCGATTGCCCCCGTATCCATGCAGCTGGCGTAAAAGTCGCCGATCTTCCGTTCATTCGAACCCGCCGCTCCATCGGCTTTCGTTGCAGTCTCCAGAATCCCGCGCAGATTCTGCTGGTTCTTGTCCAGCAGCACCGTGAACGATCCCCAGGTCGAATACTCTGGCGGAATCGGATGCGATTTCATCCACCCGCCCATTGCGAACCGGTAGAAGTCCTCGCAAGGCTTGCAGCTCTTATCCAGATTCGCCGTATCGAATCCCCAATATCCAGGCGTATCTGCACCTGCCAGCGCCATTCCCGCTGCTCCAAAGATCGATACAATCAGCCCAGTTACCGCAAAGACTCGGCGCAAAATCACGGCTCACCCCTTGAATTTCGTCGCTTCATCTGCTCACTAGTGGTTTTGTCGATGCAGACACGCAATAAATCCTACTCCCCGATTACGCACATCGCCACTTCGAACAAACTCCGACCCGAGGAGCCGCAGCCCGCATCTTCAATTTGGCTGACTGAGAATTTGGCTGACTGCAGAATTTGGCTGACGAAGTGGAAGCTGACACCTCGGAGACCAGCTTCCGAGCGTTGCGAGAAGGGTTCCGCTTTCTACGATGGACTAATCAAAGCGATTTGCCGCACAGCCGGTCGAGACTTCCGGCGCCTTACTTCCCAAACTTTCGAACGCTGAACGCAATCGGCAATCCGATCACCACCATGTGCACCCCGAGTCCCAAAAGCCGATCACTCAGCGTATACGGTCCCGTCGAGTGCAGCGCCGATAGCGGCAAAACGACCAGGCTCATCACCTCTTCCACTGCCGCGCCGAAAAACAACCCGCACACCAGCGGATGCTCGATCATAAAGCGCAATTTGCGGCTCGCTCCGTAGTAAATCGCTGCGGCCGAGCAAGCGATGAAGAAATGCAGCAGCACTCCCAGAATGTACGTGCTCGCGCCTCCATGTATCGCCCCGCGTCCCAGCAGTCCGGCGGCAATCACCAGCGGGATGTTCCATCCAAACAGGATGCACGCTTGCAAAAGGTCCAACGTCCCGGCAATCAAACCGCCCACCACGATCGCCGGCAGTGCGCCGTTCTTTTGCAATGGCAAAGCTACAGATTCCGATGTCATCCGAGTCCTCACTTTCGCTCATTCGGCTCGCAGTTCACGATGCACGCGCACGTTACCCGCAGACCTCCATCGAAGTCCTGAGCCGCTCCTGAAATACTCTGAATAGTTCTGAAATCACGTGGAATGCTCGGCCGGCGGCACTAACGGGTGAGTAAGCTCGCTCCCTCCGGCGCAGACAATTCCCCGCGCCGCCTTGGTATAATCCGCGCCTCTCTGCGTCCAAAATAGCTAGCGGGAGATTTGCTTGGAACGCACGGCGAACACGAAGCTTCGCGTCGGCGATTGGTTCGTAAATCCGGGGTGTGGCGAAATTTCACGTGATGGCCAGACCTCTCGGTTGGACGCTAGAGCCATGCGCCTTCTGGTCTGCCTTGCGGATCGTGCTGGCGAGGTTGTCAGCATCGACGATCTCCTCGACCAGGTCTGGTCAGGTGTTACCGTCTCTCAAGATTCCGTCTATCAGGCCGTCACATCTCTGCGCCGCGTCCTGGGCGACGATCCCAAGGAGCCGAGATACATCGCCACCGTGCCGCGCCTCGGCTATCGCATGGTGGCCGCCGTCTCTCCATGGCTGGATGATTCAAGCAATCACCGCGAAGCGGCACAAACAAGTTCGCCCGCGGGAAATCTTGCTCAAGTTCCGGTGCCAACCTCTGGCACTCGCGCAAGGCTCGCGCTGCTACTCGCTGCGACTGCAATCGCGGTCATTGCGGTCGTCACCGGACTTTTATGGCGCGGCGCCAAGCTCGCGAGCAATCGCCCGTCCATCGCGTCCGCAGCCACTTCTCAACCGCCGAAGTCCATCGCGGTGCTCCCATTTCTCGATCTGACCGAAGGAATGAAAGAAGAAGAATTTGCCGACGGCATGACCGAGGAACTCATCGACAAGTTCAGCAAGATTCCCGGTCTGCGCGTACCGCCGCCCACATCTTCGTTTTATTTCAAGAACAAAAAGGTATCGGTCGCCGACTTCGCCAAAACGCTCGGAGTGGTTTATGTGCTAGACGGCAGCGTGCGCAAATCGGGCGGCCGTGTGCGCGTTGCCGCCCGACTGATGCGTGCCGACACCGCCTACGTAATCTGGTCGGAAACCTACGACCGGCCGTGGAGCGATATCGTCATGGTGCAGGACGACATCGCCGGTGAAGTCACAAAAGCCCTCACGACATCTCTCACCCGCTGACGCTTAGTTCGGTGATCGACTTTCGACATTTGAAGTTCCGCCTATTTCCGAAACCTGAGCCGAGCTTCACTTACGAACGCAAACGCGCGCTAAGTTCCGGAAACGTATATCTGCGTTTGTCGTCTAACCGCAGGGAGTGTGCCCCATGTGGAATAGGAGCCTGGATCGCCGTTTGATAGCCTTCTTCGGCTTGACCCTCGCGCTCATCCTTATCGCTGCAACAGTTTTCGGCGCAGGCAAGCCCAGCACTCCCACCCACAACTATCGCCTCGACTCCACCGAGGGCCTCGAACTGATCAACACCACCGCGCAGGTTGTCGACTATCGCGGCAGACGTGCTCTTCATCTATCCTCACCGCAAAATAAATCCGGCCGAGGCTCGATGATCGCGCTCGTCACCGGCACCGACTTCAAGAATGGAACCATTGAGGCCGATGTCGCCGGCGTTCCCATCACCACGATGGATCCCACCGCACGCGGCTTTGTCGGCATTGTCTTTCGCGCCCAACCCCACGGCGCCACA
Source organism: uncultured Acidobacteriota bacterium (assembly GCA_963788725.1). GTDB lineage: Bacteria > Acidobacteriota > Terriglobia > Acidiferrales > UBA7541 > Acidiferrum. The sequence goes on from CAWBHT010000005.1 coordinate 162,113, forward strand.
GCCGAGAACATCTACATCCGCCCCACGAACGGACGCGCCGATGACCAGCTCAGGCGAAACCACTCCGTGCAGTACGAATCCATCCCGGACTTCCCATGGGAGCGCCTCAGAAAAGAGCAACCTGGTGTCTACGAGTCCTACACCGATCTGGATGCCGGTGCCTGGACCAAAATGAAGATCGAGGTGCACGGCGACAAGGCGAAACTCTACGTCAACGGAGCCACCCAGCCCTGCCTCATCGTGAATGACCTGAAGCTCCCAACCGCTAGCGGCCAAGTCGGCCTCTGGGCTTTTGTCGCCACCGACGCTTACTTCTCCAACCTGGCAATCACCCGCGAACCCTGAAATGCTTACTCATTTTGGCGTCTTTCAGCCATTTCCAGCCAATCCGAGCCCAATCAATAGCACCGTAAGTACTTTAGAATGCGCTTGCCGTGCTTCCGGCTGCCGCTAACGTGCAGTTAGAGGCTGAACCGTTACCCCTAAAACCCGTTACACGTTTAAGTTCCGTTGGCGTCAACCATTTTAATTGGTGGAAAAGTGTGGAAGATTGACGCTTCATAGGTTAAAGACTCATTTTCCGTCTCTCGGATCATGGAGCATAATTTCTGATGCGAAAACTCATCCTCTTCATTGGAGCGTTGGCAATCGCGGGGCCACTTTCCGCCCAAGTCCTTCAGTTCGCTGATCTCAACACGCGGGATTTCGCCAAGTTGGACAAGAGCAAGGTAGTTGTCATCGTGCCCGGAGGCATTCTCGAAGAGCACGGGCCTTATCTGCCCTCCGGCACCGATGGCATCTTCAACACGAGGCTCGCTGAGGATCTTGGGCGCTCCATAGCAGGCCGGCCCGGCTGGACGGCACTTTTAATACCTCCAATTCCTTTGGGAGCTGGCGCGGCAAACGAGATGGGTCAAAAGTATTCATTTCCAGGAAGCTGCACAATTCTTCCAAACACCCTCCGCACGCTCTTCATGGATTTGGCTGACCAACTCGGACAACAAGGGTTCCGATGGATCGTTGTAGTCCATGGACACGGAGACCCAGCTCACAACCGAATGCTGGATCAAGCGAGCGACTACTTTCATGAGACATATGGCGGCGAGATGATCAATCTCTTTGGGTATTTGTGGGCAATGGACCTGAAAGACTTTCGCACTCCCGAACAGCAGAAGCAGGATGGACTTGCCGAGCACGCCACCATGACCGAAACAAGCTGGATACTGGCACTGAAACCCGAGGCTGTAGCAGCAGATTATAAAACTGCCCCACCGTATGGAGGAAAATCCATCGAGGAACTGGAGCAAATCGCTACACGGAAAGGTTGGCCCGGCTATTTCGGAGCGCCTTCACTGGCGTCTGCTGAACTCGGGCATAAGATGTATGACCAGTGGGTGCAGAGGGGCACGGAACTCCTCAACCGAATGTTGAGCGGCGAAGACTACCGCAAATTGCCAAGGTATGGGGACATTTACGGTGATGATCCTGCAGATGCTGCGGCGCTTTCCGTTAACCAAAAGCTCGAATCTCAGCACGAGACCTGGTTGAGGAAATTGGCTAATAGGCATCATTGACGCCAGCCTGGGTGCATACGATATGAGAACGGAACTGCTGCGACAATGTATTGAAACCAATAACTTAAACAGCTTTAGAATGAACACTTACGCGAAAACGGGGTGACCCAAGTGGCTCCGCTAATGGAGCACCGTGCCGTAAAAGGTTCCGCGGCCGCCGCGCAGGTCGCGACCATATGACAGGACCACCGTCATGGTGCCCAGCACCCGAATTTTGCATTGTCCGCCCATGTCCCATAGCCACTTTTCAGAGCCGAACAAGCCGGACGAATCCGACACGGCTCCGGTATCCACAAACGGACCCAGCTTCACCGTAAATAGGCCATTGCTGTACACATTTTTGTCCACTTCCCAATTGGCCAGGAAATAGCGGCGCCCCAGCGGAGCCGCCCCTTTCCGTCCGTGATCTGTTCCGGCATGCCCCCGAAGCCAAAGATCGTTGTCGCGTTCGATTCCCAGCTGAAACAATTCGTCGAAAGGCACATTGCCGTGCATATCGCCTGCGCGGACTTGCGTCAGGATTTCGTAGTCGTCGCCCTTGGCTTCAGGAAACCAGTGCGCCTTCAACGATCCGCGCGCTCCGCCGAACGAGCCCAGATCGCCGGCAAACTCCCGCCCGATGCGGGCTTCTGCTGAGCCATCCACGGTGAAACGGCGTTCCGGAACGCGCCACAACGAACGATCGGCGTGCGCCCAGTACACCAGCGACTTGCCGCCCGTAAAAAAGGGCGATTCCGCCGCCGCAGTATGCCCGGCCAGATGTCGAAACGAGCGACTGGCGATCTCGATGCCCGTGCTCCAGCTCCATCGTCCGCTCACCACCGAACGCAACTCCGCGCCGCCCGCCACGCGGCGCATATTCAAATCGTTCAACGGCGCTCCGCCGCCGAAGAAAGTATTCGTCAGGTTCCAGTTTTCGTTGCGCGCGTCGAAATAAAATCGCACGCGAAGTTTCGGCTCATCCAGCAGCGGCGTGGAGACTTCCGCAAAAGCTCGCCGCTTTTCGGAATCCCAGCGCAACAGCGAAGTCACATTCACCGCACGATGACCGAAGTTGTAAAACTCCGGATACACGGTCGCGTAAGGCAAACCGCTCAGCAGCGAAACCGCGCCCTCCCACGCCGGCGTGCTCCAGGGCTCGCGTTCCGGCATGTGCAATGTGGCATCGTAAGTCCCGCCACCGGGAGCCGGAACCAGTTCCAATCGGCGATGCGGATAAATTCCGAGATTGTCGAGCCGCGCATTCGCGCCCAGCAACGCATCCACCGTCAGCACTTGCGGCGCGTTAAATCCGATTGCACGGTGCAGCAGCCCTTCATCCAGCTGCGGCTCAGGCCGCACGATAACGCTACGCAATCGCGGCTTGTCGATCGCGTTCCAATATTTCAGTGCTGCTTCCAGATTGCCGTCCAGAAAGTACAGCGTGCCAAGAAACTCGTGCGTGTAGTTGTCCTTCGCATCCAACTTCAACGCAGCGCGTAGCTCGCGTTTGGCCGATGAAAAGTCCTTGCGCTTGTAATCGACACCCGCGAGTTCCACCAGAAACCGTGCCTGCCCGGGCGCCTTCACATGCCCGGCCGCGAAAGCCGCTCGCGCTTCCTCCCACTTCAGCAACTTCGCAAGCGCCAGCCCTTCAATGAAATCCAGATCGGCAGGCTGATCCGCAGGTCCGCGCGCGAAGCTCGCTGCTTCCTGCCATCTTCCCGCTTCGAACGATTTCTGCGCCGCTGCCAAACGCACCGAGTCGGAAGCGAACTCCTGCGCCGAAGTTGGTACGCACAAAGTCAGAATTAAAAGGAGAAAGATCACTCGACCTGCGAAGGCACTGCCAGAAGCATCCAGTTTCCTACCGCCTGCCATTCTTTTTCGAAATCCCCACGTTCGATGCGCATCAGTTTGCCACGCGCTGGATCGTTCACGAACACCGCGTCGTGCTCCCAGTCCATTCCGGTAACAACCACATAGTGGTACGGCCCTTTGTTCTTCTCGGGCTGCAGACTGACGATCAGGGGCCGGCCCAGTGGCAGGTTCTCGCGAAAATCCTTCCACTCTCCGCGTACGGTAAACGCGCGGAAGTCCGATTCCTTCATGTAGCGTTCCATGTCCGACGCGTAAATGCCGTGGGCCTTCTCGTTGTAGAGTTTTTTCTGAATCGCATCCGCATCCGAACGTTCTGCGGGAATGTCCGCTCCGTGTGCAGCCCAGTATTGAAGAAGCATCGCCAGCGACGCCGACCCGCAACCTTCTTCGGTCTGTTTTATGTACGGAACGTCCAGCCAAACGCCGGCCTTATTTTCTGTCGCCGGACCATCAGGCTGCTGAGAAGGCGCAGGAGCGGCAGGCTCCTGATTAGCGGAAAGGCATAGTGGAATCGCCAGCGCCGCCGAGAAACTCATCCACAAACAGCAGCGAAACAGGCAGCGCATGGCGAATCCAAATGTTCGAACGTCAGGAAATCTTCAGCTACGAAGCTTCTAGTGTAATGCCGCCACCAGCGCGATCACCAGAACCGCGATGATCACAATCACCAGCAGATCGCGATCCGACAAACTTCCGGCCGCAAAGTCATGTTCAACCTCGCGCGAGCGAGTGGCGAGCTTGGCCACATCTTCATCGCTTAACTGAGCGACAGCTTTGTCGACTTTGGCGTAATCGATTTTTGCAGACCCCAGGGCCTTCTGCCCCGGCTCGGAAGACATCAGGTGACGTATTGCGGTCTCATTGGCCTGCCGTGCTTCGGCTGGCGCGGCCGCATCCTTGCTCAACTCGGTGACGGTCACAACGTGTCGGTTATCCGGAGCTTGTGCGTTCGAAATGCTGCAAATCGCGGAAGTCAGAAACAGTATTGCCAAGGCCCGCATCAGCCAGGTCAGGCGCATTGCACATCCTCCTCAGGTATCGTTCGTGGGCCGGTCTATTGAGTTTACGAACGTCTCGGAGAGGCTACAAAACGGTTTCGACCGAACGTGTGCCGCGATATCAAACAGCGCGAGCGATGAGACTCCATGTAACCGGCCGCTCAAAACACGACGGAGAGCACGATGGCCAGAATGACGATCAAGATGATGACGATCAGCAGCGTTCGTCCAATGGCTCCAGCGGCGAAATCCGCCTTGGCCTCGCGTGCTCGCGAACCGATCTTGGCCAAATCCTCGTCGCTCATTTGCGCCATGGCCTTATCGACCCGCTGGTAGTCCACTTTCGCGCGCTGCAGCGCTTCCCGCCCTTCGCCAGTCTTCAGCAATTCGCGCACGGAGTCTTCGTCAGCCTGACGACTCTGCGCAGGGCGCGCCGCATCCTGGCTCAACTCGTCCGGCGAAACGACGTGCTGCGCTTGCGTGTCGCGATTCTGTGCTGATGTGCGCCCGGCGATGCCGGCTAGCAACAGTGCCGCGGTTCCCAGAGCCCAGAAATAGTTTTTGATCCGCATAAAAATTCCTCCGAGGGCGAGTGTGAACTCTTGGGACTCTCCAGCATTCGGAGCGAAGAAATTCCGCAAGATTCGAGAATTAGACGGTACGAAGAAGAGAAAAGGCGGCGCAGATCACTGATGTCGATCGGAAGTGTCGCCGGCCCTCTCCGGCAAAGGAATTGTGGTAGATGAAACGGCTAAGAGCATTTAGGAACGAGACTCAGTGAACTTGGGGGCAGAAAACATGAAGCCTGACGTGCAGGCTACTTCGCCGCCGCTACCGGAGTCTGATACTTGGAAATGTCGACCTGCTGCCATTCGCCTTTTTCAATTCCGTCGCGAACCTGTGCCGCGGTTTTACCCTTTTTGGTCTGCTCGTAGGAATACAGCGCTTCGCGAATGCAAACGCCGCACTCCGCGGCATGCTTCCCGGCAAAACAATCCAGCAAGCTGCCGTGTCCCTGGCTGCGATCGCAGTGGCAATAGCACGGCTGCTGATAAAGCACGCGTTTCACACGCGCCGCAAGGGCGTAAGCGTTTTGCACCAGCACGCCATCGAATTGCGCGGGATCTAGCGTAGCGGGCAGCGGGCCTTTCGGCACTTCGCTGTGAAAGGCCGGAACCGGCTCAGAATTGCTGTCTTGCGCGGCCGGCGATGCAGCACGCTCCGGTATCGCCATCAACACCAACCCTAAAGCGATCACAGCGCCGCCAACACAAACCGCCGTTCGGAACTTCGACATAGCTGGGACCTCGCGCTCGATTTCGAAGTGGAAACTACCGACCTAGTATACTTTCTTCTTATCCTTAACCGGATGGATACTCCATCACGCCGCGTGCATCCGGTTTGCAACGTACCTGGCCCGCAAAGTCTTCTGCACACGCCGACCCCATCCGCGTACGAAAGAAAAATTCATCGCTCCGCCGATCGCCGAACTCGCCAGCGGAATAATCCGAGCCACCCACTTCTCGGCGGCTTCCTGTCCCACTTTGATCGCCAGGCGCTTGGCAACTTTCGGCGCCAGCTTCTCGAACAGTTGCTTCTCTGCCAAATCCTTGCCGTAGTCCACGCCGGAAGCCGCGGCTGCGGCCATCCATAATTCCAGCCGCTCGTCATGCCCGTGCGTTTCGAATCCATACAGCAAGCACAATCGCTGAATCAGCCGCAGCGTGATTGCCGTCAGCAAGCCGGCGTCAGGAATTACGGTGATCATTCCGCCGAGCCCGAACCCCGCGCCTTCCGCAAGCGCCAGCCTTCCTGCATCGCGGATCAACGCGTTAGCGATCGCGTCCAGTCGTTCGAGCGGCACATCGTGCATGCGCTCAAAATTCGGCACCCAGAGGCCATGTTTATCCACCAGCTGCTTCCGAAAGTCTTCAGGGTTCACTTCGACGGAGCGCAATCCCTTGCGCACACCAAACCGCAGCAGGCGCCTGCTCATCGAAGCTTTGTCGGCTTTGCGTAACCTTGTCATCCCTGTAAGCATCCTACGGCGGTTAGAATCCCGGAGCAACCCCAGGGTTGCGCGGCGCATGTTGCGCGACGCAGGGTTGCGTGGGGGACTTACCTGACACCGCCGTATTGGTGACGAAAATGCAGTTGTCCGGCAGGTGACAATTGTTTCCCTGTACTACTTGACGCGGTGACGCTTTTCGGTAAACTGCCCTTTCTCTTATGGCCACAACGGCACAATTCATACCGGGAACAGCCGAAGTCGCCACCGACTTCGCGTTCCCCCAGCGGGAGGCCGCGTTCTTTTATGGTCTCTTTCTGCGTGGCCACTCCCCTGAACAGCTCCGACGAGACATTGAGGTTCCTACCGCTGTCCTGGCCAAGTGGCATCGGGAAGCCGAAAAAGACCCCAGCTTGCGCGATATCCTGCATCGCATTGTCGAGTATCGCCGCCATGTGCTTGCTATCTTCGACTCCCTGGTAGGCTGGGACACCCAGAAGCAACGCATTCAATAAATTAAATCATTGCGGTTGGACTTCCTCGAAGTCATTTACTCGCCTGATTTCCTGTACCTGGGAACAGTACGGAAAAACTTTAGGCAACCCGTTTGACGCTCGCGGATTCTAAGGAATATCGGGGGCAAGTGTCACAAAATGCACGACATTTTGCCAATTGACCGCGCATTATGCGCGGAGTAGACTTACCAAGTCCCAGACGTTGAGGTGTCTCTATGTCACGGGTTGTCCACACCGTAGTTGCGTCCTTGTTTTCGCTGACTCTTATTTTCCCACCTATAGGGACGCAAGCGCAGGAGTCCAACGCGCCGCCAGTTCCGCAAAAGATGGATAAAGAGCAAAAGCGTAAGATGAAGAAGACGCTTAAAGAGCTCGACACTCCATACAAGCAGTGGCTGAACGAAGACGTTGTTTACATCATTTCTCCGGAAGAGCGCACTTCCTTCCTGCAACTGGAAACCAACGAAGAGCGCGAACAGTTCATCGAGCAGTTCTGGCTGCGCCGCAGCAACAATCCCGATCTGCCCGACAACGATTTCAAGGAAGAGCACTATCGCCGCATCGCCTACGCCAACGAGCATTTCGCGTCGGGTATTCCGGGCTGGCGCACCGATCGTGGCCGCATGTACATCATGTGGGGCCCCGCGGACGAAGTGGAATCGCATCCCACGGGCGGAACTTACGACCGCCCCATGGATGAAGGCGGCGGTTCAACCACAACGTATCCTTGGGAAACCTGGCGCTATCGCTACATGGAAGGCATCGGCGAGAACGTGATCTGGGAGTTCGTCGATCCATCGGGCTCGGGCGAATATCACTTGACCATGGATCCGGGCGAAAAAGACGCGCTGCTACACGTTCCGGGCGCCGGCTTGAGCTTGATGGAATCGATGGGCATGAGCTCGAAGGCCGACCGCTTCACGCGCGCGGACGGCATGACCACTCCATCGGCCATGGGCGGAACGCCGTCGAGCATGAACGAGTTCAACCGCCTGGAGCAGTACTCCAAGGCGTTCCGACCACCTGAAGTCAAGTACAAGGATCTAGAAGCGATTGTCACCGCGCGCATCGTGCGGGATCAGGTGCACTTCACCTGGCGCACGGATTATATGAAGGTCACAAATGACACCGTGCTGGTGCCGGTGACCGTGCAAGTGCCCAACAATCAGCTTTCATTTGAGAACAAGGAAGGCGTGCACTCCGCGACGCTGAACGTTTTTGGCCGCGTCAGTTCGTTGACCGGGCGCGTGGTGCAAACGTTCGAGGATCCAGTCAGCCGCGACTTCCCCGATAGCCTGTTCCAGCAATCGGTGAAATTGCAGTCCATCTATCAGAAAGCTATTCCGCTGCGACCAGGTCTGTACCGGCTGGACATCGTGATCAAAGACGTGAAGAGCGGCAACGTCGGCGTGGTGAACACGCGCTTGCAGGTTCCGCGATTTGAGGACGACAAGCTGGAGACCAGCTCACTGATCGTCGCTGATGGCGCCAAACTCGAGCACGTGCCCTCCAAGCAGATTGGCAGCGGCCAGTTCGTATTGGGCTCGACCAAAGTCGTGCCACGGCTGGATGGCGAGTTCAACGGCAACGAAAAGCTCGGCATCTACATGCAGGTGTACAACCTCAAGCCCGACGAGAAGACGCACAAGTCCACTTCCAGCTTCGTGTATACCGTGAAGAAGGGCGACCAGCAGGTGATGCAGTTCAAGGAAACCGGCGAGTCCATGAAGCAGACCGGCGAACAGGTCACCATCGAGCGCCTGCTGCCGCTGGGAACACTGACACCCGGAAAATATTCGCTCGAAGTAGTGGCCACCGACGGCCTTTCCAATAAGACGGTCACCAAATCCGCTGAATTCGTGGTAAAACCCCCGGCCGAGACTAAAACCGCGGCCAACACCGGCAAAGCTGGCGGGAGGTAGCAGCAAGTGAAACACACGCCGCTCCGAATCCTGGGCTCCTGGGTCCTGGCCGGAATGTGTCTGTGTGTTGTGACGGCGTCTCCGGCTGACGCGCAGGTGAAGTCTGCAGCCGGAAAGATCGCCGGCGTGGTTAATGATACTTCCGGAATTCCTCAGCTCGGCGCGACGGTGGAACTCGTCCCTGAAGTTTCGGCCACGGCCCCGCTCGACTTCCTGACCAATACACAAGGCGTTTTCCGCGGCGAAAAACTCGCTCCGGGTCTCTATACCGTGCGTGTGACGCTGGCGGGCTTTCTTCCGACGTTGCAGCAACACGTTCGCGTCACCGCGCACCTCACCACGGTCGTTCGCATTCAACTGGAATCGATGTTCGCGTCGCTGGATCAATTGCGCCGCGCTCCGTCCATGAGTTCCGTCGAAGCTGACGACTGGAAGTGGGTGTTGCGTTCGGCTTCGGCAACGCGCCCGGTGCTGCAGTGGATGGAAACCGACGACGCTCAGCAAGCCAAGCTGGATGTGCAAGCCTACCGACCTAAAGCACGCCTGGAATTTACCGACGGCGCGCGACGGCCCGGTTCGGCCTCCAACCTTCCCGCGGCTCCTGCAACGGCATTTGCCTACGATCAGAAAGTGGGCAGCAGCGCTCGCCTGCTTGTCGCCGGCCAGATGAATTATCTCGATTCGGCTCCGGGCGGCGGATTCGCTACCGTGTGGCTGCCGAGCGGATCGCTGGGCTCTGGCGCGCACACAACATTGGTGATGCGCGAGGCAAAGGTGGGCGCGGGCGGACAAACGTTCCGCGGCGTGCGACTCGAACAAGGCGGATCGATCGGACTGGGCGAGCGCTCCAAACTGCTCTACAGCGGCGAATTTGTGATGGTTGGCTTAGGCACTGCAGCCTCTTCGCTGCGTCCGCGTTTTGAATTCGATACCCAGCTTTCCGAAGCTTGGCGCGCAGCGGTGATTTTTGCCGAGCAGCCTGGCGCGGCTCTTCCGACGGACTTCGACGATTTGGACTCCGGAGGCGCGCTGGCCGCCAGCGTAAGTGAGCTTGATTCGTTCCCGGCGCTGCTGTGGCGCGGTGGCCATCCCGAACTCGAAGGTGGCTGGCACGAAGAAGTTGCCGCCGAACGCAAGTTGGGACGCGGCGAACTGCAGGTCGCAGCCTTCCACGACGACAACCGGCACGTGGCGGTATACGGACGTGGCAACGACCTGCCAAGCGCCGACTATCTGCCAGACGCGATCTCGAACTCCTTCGCATACGATGGCGGCTCTCTGAATGCCTGGGGTGCCCGAGCAGCACTGCGCGAGAAGCTGACGGATGACCTGGAAATCGCCGCCGCTTACGCCTTTGCAGGGGCGCTGTCGCCTTCGGAACTGACGGACGGCGCGTTGCGCGACATGCTGCGCACCTCAATGCATAGCTCCGTCGGCGTCAATATGAATGCCAAGCTTCGCCGAACACGCACAAACGTGAATGTCGGCTATCAATGGGTGAGTGGGACGGCGGTGTCTCGCGTGGATGCCTTCGGCGACTCGCTCTACCAAATGGATCCTTACCTCCACATCGGTGTACGACAGACCCTCCCCAAGTTCGGCCCCGGCCGGTGGCAAGCTAGCGCGAATTGCGACAATGTGCTTGCACAGGGCTACGTCTCCTTGAATACGCAGGATGGCCGCACCGTACTGGTGCCGTCATTCCGCACGTTCCGGGGTGGTTTGAGCGTCCAGTTCTAGGCAAATCGGGCTTTAGAAAGCTGTATGTTTCCTTCCATTAAATGGATGGCTGTGTGCCGAAGTGCAGGCTATGCCGCTAACCCCTTGGGCTCATTAGGGTTCCACTGCACGCAGCCTACAATAGATTGGAAATCGGCTTGCACCTGTTTCAGTCAACGGCGGGTGTGCCTGGTCCAGCTCGATTGTAAGGTGCAATGAAGCAGAACCTCAGAGTAAGTCTCGGGGCGGTCGTACTGGCGTTGGCAACGCTGGCGGCGGTCATCTTTGCCTGGATCAACTTCAGGCAGCGCGAGACCTACGAGATCCCTGATGACGGCGTGGCTTGGCTTGATACCTCCCACGGTACCGAAGCCTGGAAGCTGGCGCCCAATTCTCCGGCGGCTCGCGCTGGCGTGCGACCGGGCGACATTCTGATCAGCATCAATGGCACTCGGGTCGATACCCAGGTGCAGGTCACCAAGCGGCTATGGCGCGCCGGCCTATGGACCAAGGTTCGATACGAACTGGTTCGGAATGGCGAGAGTTTTGAGACCCAGCTGGTTACTGCGCCGGCAGAAAAACCTGCCTCCATCGAGAATTACGAGCGCGTTGTCGGCTTGCTGTACCTGTTTATAGGTCTGTTCATCTTCGTCAAGCGATGGAACGCGCCCCGGGCCGTTCATTTCTTCGTTTTCTGCCTCGTCTCGTTCGTTCTGTATTCGTTCCACTACAGCGGGAAGCTGGACGCTTTCGATTACGAAGTGTACTGGGCGAAGATTGCCTCGCTGATGCTGGCGCCGGCGCTGTTGCTGCACTTCGCGCTGGTTTTCCCGGAACGTGCCGAAGCTGCTGCACGGTCGGCCTCAAAGCTAGGGCTGGTGTATGGGCCGCCGCTGCTGCTGTTGCTGTTCCACATCAGCACGGCGTTGAATGCGCTGGGTTTCGTGCCCTGGCTCGGCTCGCGCGTGATGCTCGACAAGATCGAGCTCAGCTATCTCGGCATTTACTTCCTCGCAGCGTCAGTCGTCTTCTACAAGAGTTTTCGTGAAGCGCGATCCGGCGTCTTGCGCCAGCAGTTGAAGTGGCTCACCGGTGGAACGCTGGCGGGCAGCTTGCCTTTCGCACTGCTGTATATCGTCCCGTTCGTGATTGATGCGGTGCCGCAGGCGTGGATGAAATTTTCCTCGCTGAGCCTGGTGCTGATCCCGCTGTGCTTCGGCTACGCCATCATTCGCTACCGCCTGATGGACGTGGACATCATCTTCAAGCGCGGCTTGGCCTATACCGCCGCCACTGCCGCCGTCGCTTCCGTCTATTTCGCGCTAATCGCGTTGATTGCTGAGATTTCGCACGCGCAGACCACCGGCCCGGTCGGCGGCATGATCGCCATCGTCATCGCCGCATTCATGTTTCAGCCGTTCCGCGAATGGATCCAGGGGCACCTCGATCGCTTCTTCTATCGCGATCGCCTGGACTACCGACGGACGCTGATCGAGTTTGGCCGCACCCTAACCAATGAGGTGCGCTTCGATCCCATGCTTGGTTCGGTGATGGATCGCGTCTCGCAGACTTTGCTCGTGGATCGACTGGCAATTTTCATGGAGGATCCAGTTCATCCTGGGCAGATGCGCATCGCGCGGTCGATGGGCGTGCGTCTGGCTGAACCCATGGATTTCAGTTTCCTCGAGCCGGCCCGGCCCGAGTTTGCCCGGGGGGCGCTGTTTTTTGAGTCGCCCCGCGCGGCAAGAGAGGTCAGCGACTCGGTGCGCCGCACTCTTGAACAGTTGGATTTGAACTATTTCATTCCCTGCCGCATTCGGGAGCACACCGTCGCGGTGCTGGGACTTGGCAAGACGGTGGACGGCGATTTCCTTTCGAGCGATGACGTGGAACTCGTGCAAACGATCGCCGGCTACGTCGCCATTGCGTTGGACAATGCGCAGTTGTACTCCTCGCTGGAGCAGAAGGCGCTGGAGATCGCGCGTTTGAAGGATTTCAGCGAGAACATCGTGGAATCGCTGAACGTTGGGGTGCTGGCGGTCGATCTTGGCGGCATCGTGGAATCGTGGAACACACGCATGGAGCAATTATTCGGCGTGCAGCGGCACGACGCGGTAGGCCACCAGCTTCGCGCGCTGCTTCCAGAGGAACTCGCTTCGGAGATTGCTTCCCGCCGCGACGAAGAACAGATCACCGGCATCTACAAGCAGCGCCTGCATCATCAGGGCAAATATTTGACGCTGAACGTTTCCATCACGCCGCTGGTCAGCAAATCCGGCGATCGTATCGGTCGCCTGCTGCTGTTTGACGATGTGACGCAGCGCGAGCGCATGGAAGAGCAGATGTCGCAGACGGAAAAGCTTACGTCGCTGGGGTTGTTGGCGGCCGGCGTGGCGCACGAGGTTAACACTCCGCTTGCGGTGATCTCGAACTACATTCAGATGTTGGCGAAACAGATGCCGGAAGGCGATCCGCGTCAGGGGATCATCGAGAAAATCGTGAAGCAGACGTTCCGAGCCAGCGAGATCGTCAACAATCTGCTGAATTTTTCGCGCACCAGCGCCACGGAGACTGCGGACATCGACGTCAATCGCGTGGTCGAAGAAACCCTGTCACTGGTGGCGCATCCGCTGAAGACCTCGCAAATCCAAGTGGTCAAGCAGTTGGGCGAAACGCTGCCTGCCGTGCGTGGCTCTGCAAACAAGCTCCAGCAGGTATTTCTGAATCTGTTTTTGAACGCGCGCGACGCTATGCCCAGCGGCGGCATGCTGGAAGTGCGGACCGCTGCACACAATGGCAGCGTGGAAATCGAGGTTGCCGACACCGGCGCTGGCATTCCACGAGATCACATTCACCGCATCTTCGATCCATTCTTCACCACCAAAGCGAGCGGGCGCGGGACCGGACTGGGCCTTTCCGTGAGCTACGGTATAATTAAAGAGCACGCTGGAAAAATTGACGTTCGCTCGACTCCCGGCAAAGGCACGTCCTTCCACGTAGAATTCCCCGCAGTCCGGAAAGCGGTCCATGTCTAAGGGCTCCATTCTTGTAGTAGACGACGAATCAGAAATCAGAGAAGGATTGGAACTGCTGCTTGCCAGCGAAGGCTATGGTGTGTCCAGCGCAGGCACCGGGGCGTCAGGGCTCGCGAAACTTGAAGAGCGGCCATTCGATTTGCTGTTGTTGGATGTAAGTCTGCCCGATCGCAATGGGCTGGACCTGTTGCGCGAGATTCGCTCGCGCGATCCGCATCTTTCGATCGTGCTGATTACTGCATACGGATCGATCGACATGGCGCGGCAGGCGTTCAAGAGCGGCGCTCTGGATTACATCACCAAGCCGTGGTCGAACGACGAACTGCTGGCGCAAGTGGCGCAAGCGGTGGAATCGCGCCGGCTGCGCGAAGAAAATGTACAGCTTAAGCGCGCGCTAAAACAGCGCTTCAATTTCCCCAGCATCATCGGCAAGAGCGAGAAGATGCTGACGCTGCTCGATCTAGTCACGCAGGTGGCGCCATCGCGATCCACGGTTTTGATCAGTGGCGAGAGCGGCACGGGTAAAGAACTGATCGCCAAGGCCATTCACTCCGCTTCCACTCGCGCTGACAAAGCTTTCGTCCCGGTGAACACCGGGTCGATTCCCGTGGATTTGCTGGAGTCTCAACTGTTCGGGCATGTGAAAGGCGCGTTCACCAGCGCGGTCGCCTCCAAAAAGGGCCTGTTCGAGGTCGCCGATCAGGGTACGATTTTCTTTGACGAGATCGCCACCATCAGTCCAGAAACGCAGGCCAAGTTGTTGCGCGTGATCCAGGAGCGCGAATTCATGCGCCTGGGCGGCACGGAGCAAATTAAAGTTGACGTGCGCATCGTCGCCGCTTCCAACATCGAATTGCTCACGCTGGTGCGTGAAGGCCGCTTCCGCGAAGATCTGTATCATCGCTTGAATGTCATTCACCTGACGTTGCCGCCGCTGCGCGATCGCCGCGAAGATATTCCCTCGCTGCTGCAACATTTCCTTGACCGCTACTGCAAGGAAAATGAAAAGACCATGCGGCAGTTCACGCCGGGCGCGCTGAAACTTCTGATGGATTACGATTGGCCCGGCAACGTTCGCGAGCTGGAAAATGTGGTCGAGCGCGCGGTGGTCCTTTCCACCACCGAGCGCGTGGACGTCGATCTGCTCCCCGAAAGCATTCGCAGCAAGGAAATCGTGCGTGGCGTCCGGCTGCAGCTTTCGGAGTTTTTGCCGCCCCTGCCTGGCGAGCCGGGATCGCGTTCGGGCGCCGATCAATCGCAGCCGTCACTCTTCCAGATCATGGACGAGATCGAGCGCCGCATCATCATCGATATGCTGGAGCGCACCAGCTGGAATCAGACTGAGGCCGCCGAACGCTTCCTGATCCCGCTTTCCACCCTCAATCAAAAGATCAAGCGCCTGGGGATTGATGTGCGCCGTCGCGGCCGCGCAGACGAAACCTTCACCGCCACGATCGGTAAATGACGATCCGCAACTAACAAGCGTTAGCCACTATCGCGGACTCACTTTCGTTTTGAAGATTCTCGAATCGCATTGATGCTGCAGAATTGCCTCTTCAATTACTTTCGTCTTGCATAGTCAAATCAGTATAGGCACAGTATTTTGGCGACAACGACGCAGATGATTGTCCCAATCTCCAATTCCACGGCCCGCTTGGCGTTTTTCTTCGTCGGACTCGCCCTGGCCGCAGCTCTCGCCTATTCCAGCATTCGCAACGCCGTCGCTGTTCACTACGCAGAGTTGAACACACGCCCAACGCTCGAACGGGCTACGCGCCTGGAGCGCGGCAATCCGTTGAACTGGCTGCTGCTCGGCCACTATTGGCAATACAATCTCGAAGAGCCCGACACGCCTCGCGCGATAGCGGCATATCGAACTTCGCTTTCTCTCGATCCTCGGTCCGCGACCACCTGGCTGGACTTGGCCACAGCTTACGAATTGCAAGGGGATTCGGCAGCCGCTCGCGATGCGTTTCTGCAGGCCAAGCGCGTGTATCCCATGTCTGCGGAAGTTTCGTGGCGCTACGGAAATTTTCTATTGCGCGCCGGTGAAGTTCCGCAGGCCTTTGCCGAGATTCGCCACGCCGTCAGTGTCGATCCCAAACGCGCGTCAGAAGCGTTTTCTCGCTGCTGGCGCGTCGATCCCGACATCCAGGCGATCCTGGATCAGGTGCTGCCACCAACCCCCTCCGTTTATCTCGATGCGATTCGCGAACTCATAGCGGATGCACAGGTGAATCCGGCGCTGGCCGTCTGGGATCGCCTCGTAGCCATGAAACCTAAGATCCACTTGCTCGACGCGAGTCCGTTGACCGATATCCTGCTGTTTTCGCGACGCCCAGACGACGCGCGCCGCGTGTGGATGGATGCGGTGTCGCTCGCGGGCATACCCGCAACAGGTGATCCACCAAATTCCGTTTTGTGGGATGGCGGATTTGAAACTGGAATAACCGGTGGTGGATTTGCGTGGAACTTTCCGCCGGTCCCTAGCGGCGTACAAGTGAGCATCGACACAAAAGAGAAGCACTCGGGAAAGCGCTCGCTGGAACTGGGTTTCGACGGCAAGTACAACGTGAATTTTGCCGACGTCTGCCACCTGGCGCTTGTGCAGCCCGCTACAACGTATCGACTTTCCGCTTGGATTCGCACGCAGGCGCTGACCTCCGAGCAAGGTGTGCGGCTACGCCTGGAATGGACGGAGAACGCACACACGAATTCGCTCGATACACCAGAATTTCACGGCACCCAGGATTGGACCAATGTCGAGCAGCCCTGGACCGCGCCCTCCGAAGTACGCCAGGTTCGCGTTTGTGTAGCGCGCAAGCCGAGCGACGTGTACGCCAGCCGCATCAAGGGAGCTGCGTGGATTGACGATGTCACGCTGACCCCGGAACCCGTCACACTTGCTCCGCCCGCGGCTTCTCCTTCGAGACGCAAGCGATGAGATTTTTGCGAGTTGGGATTTGCGCGCTTGTAGCGTTCAGCGTCGCCGCGCATGGTGGCGTGGAAGATTGGGCGCGCGCGGTGCTGGAGACTGGGGCTGGGGTCCTCCTCATTTTCTGGGCAGCACGTTTTTGTTTTTACAATCACGATGAGGAAAAGAAAGTCGTCGTCACGCCTCTCCTGGTTCCACTCATCGCGCTGGCACTTCTGGCATTGGGGCAGCTTCTGTTTCGCACCACCGCATCCACTTACGACACGCGCATGGAGTTGAATCTCCTGATCGCCGACTGCGTCGTGCTGTTTCTCGCAGCGCAAGTTTTCCGGGCCGCCAACGAATGGCGCACGTTCGTTTGGTTCATCATGAGCCTGGGCTTTCTGGTCTCGATTTTCGGCATCCTGCAGCAATTGACCTTTAATGGCAAACTCTACTGGTTTCGCGAGATGCGATACGGAGGGATCCCATTTGGCCCCTACGTGAATCGCAATCACTTTGCGGGATTCGTGGAACTGGTGTTTCCAGTGGCGCTGGTGCCGTTGGTGCTCGGCAAGGTCCGAAAAGAGCGCTGGATTGTAGTGGGCCTTTTCGGGCTTCTGCCGATCGGCGCGCTGTTTCTTTCCGCTTCGCGCGGTGGCGTAATCAGTTTCAGCGTTCAGCTTGCCGTGTTGATCTTGATCATGATCCTTCGCCGCACCGGCGGGAAGCATGTGCTGGCCGGAGGATTGGTATTGCTACTCGCATTTCTTTTGGTTTCCTGGCTCGGCGTTCGCCAGGTGCTGGATCGCTTCTCTTCATTGCAATCGCTTGAAGTCACCACGGGCAAGCGCGCATCCATGCGTCACGATACCTGGCGCGTTTTTCTCGATCATCCATGGACTGGCACCGGACTTGGAACATTGCCGACGGTTTTCCCCGCGTACGAAACTCTCTACGACGCGAAATTTGTCAATCATGCGCACAATGATTATCTCGAAACGCTTGCCGATACGGGTGTAGTCGGCGGCGCTTTCTGCGCCACTTTTATCGGCATGCTGCTGTTCTTCTCGCTGCGTCAGCTTTTGCAGATCGACAAGCCGTTCGCCGCCGCATTGCACATTTCCGGGCTGGTAGCGTGTGTTGGATTCTTAGTACACAGCTTCGTCGATTTCAACCTTCATATACCGTCTAACGCCCTTCTTTTCTTGTTGATGGCGCACCTCGCCACTGGCGAGATCGTTCCCGCAACACGAGAAAAATTGCCTCCGAATTTGCAAACTTGAAATCCCCCCTTGTTTTCTCCCACGGACCTGTATAATCGACCCCGGGGGTCATCTATTTTCATGCAGCCGTCCAGACTGAGGCTGGCGGGTAAGTGTATCTCCGCCTCCACACTGTTTTTTGTACTGGTTCAGGCTCCTCCCAGCCGAGCACAGACCGTCGAAACATCGCAGCAAACCAACGAGCGCATTCGCTCGCTTGCTGCCGCATCTCGCGTACCCGCGCCCACAGATTACGTCATCGGTACCGGTGATCTCGTGGCCGTCCAGGTTTTCGATATTCCGGAACTCAGCCGCGATCTGCGCGTCAGCCAGACCGGCACCATCGGTGTCCCGCTGATTCCCGTGCGCCTTCACGTTGCCGGGCTGACGGAGTTGCAGGCTGAACATAAAATCGAGGAAGTACTGGAAGCCAACGGCCTGGTGTCGCATCCCGAGGTCAGCGTAACCGTCCGCGAGAAAAAGAGCAGGCCAATCACGGTAGTTGGGGCAGTGGGCCATCCGATGGTTTATTCCGCGGATCGCCAGGTGACTTTAGTTGAAGTTTTGGCCGAAGCCGGCGGGATCGGTGCTGATGCCAGCGATCACGTGATCATCACGCGTCCCGAACACGCCCAAGGGCCTTCTGATTCTTCTGAGCCGCCTGCGATTGGTCCGAACGAGGCCGGAGCCCAGCAGGAGCAAAATGCGAGTTCACCTGAGGGCAGCAGGCCGTCGGCTTCCGTTGCTCCCGTTTTTCCCAGTGCCACTGCTGCAAACGCTTCGAATGGCGAAGCGCAAGCCGAACCTCCACAGATCTCCCCGTATGGCCCGACCAATACGATCACCGTTAATCTGAGTCAAATTCTGGAGTCGGGGGATTTGTCGAACAATATCGTGTTGCTGCCTGGGGATGTGGTCACCGTGCCGCACGCAGGAATCGTGTATGTCCTGGGCGCTGTCAGCAGGCCAGGTGGTTACACCGTTTCCAATGATCGGGCGCAGCTCTCAACCTTAAAAGTTCTTTCGCTTGCGGGAGGCTTGAATAACACCGCGAAATCGACGCAAGCGGTCATCGTTCGCAAGGATGCGTCTGGAAGACAGAGCGAAGTTCCAGTAGACCTCAAAAAAGTGATGAAATTCGAGACCGAAGACATACAGCTTCGGCCTTCGGATGTTCTGTATGTGCCCACCAGCGGTGCGAAAGTCACGCTCATTCGCGCGGCTGCATTGGCGGCCACCGTGGGTACCGGACTTTTGTTGTATCGCGTTGCGTATCGCTAGAGCATGGCTGACGAATACAAAGTCGTTCGTGAAGGCAACGGTAATGGGAACGTGGAGATTGTGCCCACGCGCCCGCATCCGTCGTGGGATCTGTCGCCGCGAGAGCCGCACCTTTACGATTACCTGCTGATTCTTCGCAAGCATCAGTGGCTCGTGCTTTCCTTCATGCTCGCGGTGGTCACCATCGTTTCCATTGCCACCTTTCGCATGCAGCCGGTTTATGTAGCAAGTGCGCGCATCGAGTTGGGTCGCGAGAACACCAGCGTGCTGCCGTTTCAAGCCGCCGATTCTTACGACTACATGATGGACATGGAGAACAGCATCGAGACGCAGGCAAAGATTTTGACCAGCGAAACGCTTGCGCTTCAGACCATACGCAACAGTTCGCTTGGCAGCGATGATTCCTCCGAGGCCATTGCTACCGGCAATCTTGCGAATCAGAAGCGTCCTCCCGAACTCGGTGCTTTTCTGGGCAGCCTCAGCGTGCGGCGAGTTCCCAACAGCCGGTTGATGGATGTCACCTTCGAGGCCACCAATCCGGAGCTCGCGGCGCAGATCGTTAATGCTCACATCAAAAATTTCATCGATCAGAGTCGCAGGAGCCGGTATGAGGCCACCACTGCAGCGACCACGTGGTTGACCGATCAGCTCGATGAACTGCGCATCAAGATGAAGAACTCCGAAGATGCCCGGTTGGATTACGAGCGCAAGAATCAGATCTGGGAACTCGACGACAAGCAGAACATCACCACGCAGCGCCTAGCCGAGGTCAGCCGCCAACTGATCGACGCGCAGGGCGAGCGCATGAAAAAGCAAGCGCTGTTCGAATTCGCGCGCGCCGGCGATGCCGACGTGGTGCCACAAATTCGTGACAGTCCCACCGTCCAGGAATTGATTCGCAAGCGCTCCGACACCAGCGGGCAATATACGGATGCGGCCAATCAGTATGGCCCCAATTATCCGAAGGTATTGCGTTTGCAAGCCCAGCTCAAGGATCTGGACCAGAGCCTCGAGCGTGAGAAAAAATCAGTCGTCGCTCGCCTGGAGAGCGATTACCACGAAGCGCAGCAGCGGGAAGAACTGCTAGGGCGCACCCTCGATCAGCAAAAAGTTGAAGCCAACTCCATGTCTGAGCGCATGGTGCAGTACAACATTCTGAAGCGCGATGCCGAGGCCAACAAGACTCTTTACGATGGCTTGCTGACTAAATTAAAGGAAGCGGGCATATCGTCAGCTCTCCAGTCCTCCAATATTCGAGTGGTCGACCCAGCGATGGTTCCGTCATATCCCTCGCGCCCCGCGAAAACGCGCAACGTGGCGCTCGCTTTTCTGGTTGGTCTGGTTGGTGGCATTGGTCTGGCCCTGTTGCGCGAATACATGGACAACACCGTGAAGACGCCGGACGATGTCGAAACCCTCGCGCGCCTTCCGTCCTTGGCCGTCGTCCCGGCGTTTAGTGACAATAGCAATGGCGAAAGCGGGCGTAACAAACTCATTCCCAGCCTGGGCCGCAACGGTCACGAGAAGCAAGTTGAGCTGGTTGCCCAGCATCTGCCGAAGTCGCAAATGTCGGAAGCGTTCCGCGCTTTGCGCACTGCGCTCCTTCTTTCGCAGGCCGAGCATCCGCCACAAGTGATTCTGGTGACCAGTGCGCTGCCTCGCGAGGGCAAAACCACTTCGGCCGCAAATCTTGCCGTCACGCTCGCTCAGCTGGGGGACAAGACGTTGCTGATCGATGCTGACCTCCGCAAGCCCGGCATTGGCCGGCTTTTGAATCTCGGAAGTGGCAAGTACGCTGGCCTGAGTTCCTATCTCGCCGGCGTTTCCGGGCTCGACCTGGTGACTATCCAGCATCCCGCCATTCCCAATCTGTCCGCGATTCCGACTGGACCCCTGCCTCCAAATCCCGCGGACCTGCTCTCCTCGCACAAACTGGGTGAAGCCATCGCCGAGCTCCGCACTAAATTTAAGTTCATCGTCATCGACTCGCCGCCCATCATGGCCGCCACGGATGCGGTGATTTTGTCGGTGCAAACCGACGGCGTTCTGCTGGTTGTTCGCAGCGGCGAAACACCCAAGGAAGCTTTCACGCGCACCCGCGATCTATTGATAAGCGTAAAGTCTCGCCTGCTTGGTGTCGTTCTAAACGCGGTCGATTCCAGCGCGCCTGACTATTACTATTCTTACCGCTACTATCCGTATTCGTATGGCTACGGGCCGCAGGAGACCCCTGATTCCTCCGATGACGCCCACAACGGCGACTCCTCCGACGCGGATCCCCAAGAGCACGCATCCATTTTCGGTTCTTCAGCCAGAGAACGCCGCAGAAAGCGGCATGAATCGAGTTCTGACGACGATTTGCAGGAGCAGTTGTAGTCTCTGGTCTCCCAGCCCCGTTCGCAGTATTCAGTTTCTGCTTGGGCTTGGAAATGTCAGGCATGGCTTGATCCGCGGGAATGTTTGGGATGCACGTAACAGTCGCTATTGCGGTAAGGGAGGCATCTTGCGTTTTCTAATCACCGGCGGCGCCGGCTTCATCGGATCTCATCTCGCCGAGCGCCTGCTCGACCGCGGCGATCGCGTCGTGCTCCTCGATAATCTTTCCACCGGCAGCATGGATAATATTCGCCATCTGAAAGCCCATGCCCAGCTGCAATATCATCTTGACGGCATCGAGAATCGCCAGCTCGTCGCCGAACTTGTTGACGATGCTGACGCAATAGTCCATCTCGCCGCCGCCGTCGGCGTAAAACTGATTGTCGAAAGCCCGGTCCGAACCATCGAGACCAACGTGAACGGCACGCAGATGATCCTCGAAGCCGCCGCGAAAAAGCGCAAACTTGTTGTCACCGCCTCCACTTCCGAGGTCTACGGAAAAAGCACCAACATCCCATTTCGCGAAGATTCTGATCTCGTTTTGGGAGCCACCACCAAAGGCCGTTGGAGTTATGCCGCCTCCAAGGCGCTAGACGAATTTCTTGCGCTGTCGTACTGGAAAGAAAAGAAGCTGCCCGTAATTGTCGTACGCTTCTTCAACACCGTTGGTCCGCGCCAGACCGGGCGTTACGGCATGGTCCTGCCGAATTTTGTGAAGTCCGCGCTGGACAACACCCCGATCAGCATTTATGGCGATGGAAAGCAGTCGCGCTGCTTCTGCGACGTACGCGACACGGTCGAATCGCTCCTCCGCCTGATCGACACACCACGCTCCATCGGCGAGGTGGTGAACATCGGCAATACGGAAGAGATCTCCATCGAGGGCCTTGCACAGCGCGTCAAGCAGCGCACCAACAGCAATTCGGCCATCGAGTTCATTCCCTACGACAAAGCTTACGAGCCTGGTTTCGAAGACATGATGCGCCGCGTCCCGAGCGTCGACAAACTCCAGTCCATCACCGGTTTCCGTCCGCAAACATCTCTGAACGAAATCATTGATCGCGTAGCCACTTTCTTCCGCGATCGCACGACCACCGCAGCGGCTGCAAACTCGGCTTCAGCAACGCCGCAACCCCGAGCCGCCGCCACCTCCGCGGTCTAAGTGATTTCGGCGCTCACGTGCTTGGTGCTAGCCCCTTCCCTACCATAGGGTCTTGGCTCCGACTTACAACGCGAGTAAACTGGTCATTCCAGCCGTAAAGCCAAGATGTCCATCGAAGTCACAGTAAACGGCAAGCGACACACAGTCCTCTACCCTGCCGACACACCTCTACTTTCGGTCCTCCGCGATGAACTCGGTTTGACGGGCACCAAATATGGCTGCGGCGAAGGCCAGTGCGGCGCATGCACCGTGCTGATCGGCAACTCACCGCGTCGCTCCTGCCAGATTCCCGTAAGCGCAGCGGCCTCTCAGCCCATCACCACCATCGAGGGGCTCGAACAAAACGGCATTCTGCATCCCGTGCAGCAAGCCTTTATCGACGCTGGCGCATTTCAGTGCGCCTACTGCACCTCCGGCATGATCATGAGCAGTGTGGCGCTGCTGCGCCAAACTCCAAGTCCTTCGCCAACCGAGATCGCGAAATCCCTGCAAGGCAACATCTGCCGCTGCGGCACTCACCCGCGCGTAATCGAAGCCGTCAGCCACGCGGCCACTGCGCTTGGCAAGGAGCGCAGCTGATGAGCAGCGCGCACCATCGTTTCGATCACCATGTGGCCCCTGCTCAGGCTCCGATCGAGCCGGAACGCTACGAATTTTTCGCGCCGCCCGCCCATCATTTCCATCTCGCTCGCCGCGATTTCTTCAAACTTCTCGGCGCCGGCGTTGCCGTCTTCGCTTCCGCAAAATCCGCGGTCGCGTCCGAGCAGGAAACACCGGCCTCCTCCCACGGCTTCCACAACGAAAATCTTCCCAACGACATCACTGCCTGGCTCCATGTCGGTGAAGATGGCACAGTCACCGCATTCACTGGCAAAGCGGAGATCGGCCAGAATATTCGCACCGAGCTCGCGCAAACTGTTGCCGACGAGCTGCGCGTTCCGTTCGCCTCCGTCCGCATGGTCATGGCCGACACCGCGCTCACGCCGTTCGATGCGGGGACCTTCGGAAGTCGCACCACGCCTACCATGACGCCACAACTTCGCCGCGTCGCCAACGCCGCGCGCGACATTCTCGTCGGCGTCGCCGCAAAAGAATGGAGCGTCTCGCCCGACACATTGCGGTGTGCCAACGCAAAAGTCACGAATCCCGCAAATGGTGCGTCGCTGACCTACGCCGAACTCGCGCGCGGCAAGGCCCTCGCGCGAAATTTGCCCGCCGAAGATCCAGTCACTGCCCCAAGCGAGTGGACGGTCGCAGGAAAATCGATCCCCAAAGTTGACGCTCGCGCTTTCGTCACCGGCGCGCATCAATACACGCCGGATATGACACGTCCCGGCATGCTCTGCGGCAAAGTGCTGCGGCCGCCCTCGTTCGGCGCCACGCTCGCTTCTTATGACGACTCTGCCGCCAAATCATTGCCTGGCGTAGTCACTGTTCGCGATGGGAATTTCGTCGCCGTCGCCGCGCCTACCGAACATCAGGCCGCACAAGCCCTGGCTGCGATTCGTGCGCAATGGAACGAATCACCCGCAAAAGTTTCGAACGCCAATCTTTTCGCGCAAATCAAGGAAAAGGCTTCCGCAAAATCCGATGAGCGCCATCGCGAGGAACAGGGCTCGGTCGAAAGCGCTCTCACCGCCGCACAGCATCGACTCGATGCCACTTATACCGTTGCTTTCATTGCCCATGCGCCGCTTGAGCCTCGTGCCGCGCTCGCCGAGTGGACTCGCGACACCAACGGAGAGAAGCTCACCGTTTGGACTGGCACGCAACGTCCTTTCGCTGTTCGCGACGAACTCGCCGCCACCTTCCGCGTTCCCGAAAGCTCGGTCCGCGTCATTGTTCCCGACACTGGCTCTGCATACGGCGGCAAACACACGGGCGACGCTGCATTGGAAGCGGCGCGTCTCGCTCGTGCTGCTGGCCATCCTGTAAAAATCGTTTGGACTCGCGAAGAAGAATTTACGTGGGCCTATTTCCGCCCGGCAGGCGTGATCGAAATTAAGAGCGCCATGGCGCCGAACGCAACGCTCACTGCATGGGAATTCCACAACTATCACTCCGGCGCCTCTGGTATCGACACACCCTACGTTGTCCCCAACCAGCGGACCGAATTCCATTCCGTGGATCCGCCGATTCTACGCAGCGGCTCGTATCGCGGCCTCGCGGCCACTGCCAATCATTTCGCGCGCGAATCTCACATGGACGATCTGGCGCACGCTGCCGGCGTCGATCCTTTCGAATTCCGCATGAAAAACCTGAAGGAGCCGCGGCTGCGCAACGTGCTGGAAGCCGCGGCCAAATCGTTTGGTTGGCCGGCCCAAAAATCACAAGCAGGTCGGGGCTTTGGTCTCGCCGTAGCAAACGAGAAGGGCAGCTACGTTGCCACCTGCGCCGAAGTCGCGGTAGATCGTTCCTCGGGTTCTGTGAAAGTCGTGCGGCTTGTCGAAGCTTTCGAATGTGGCGCGATCGTGAATCCCGATGGTCTTCGCAATCAAGTCGTCGGCGCGATGATCCAGGGCCTCGGTGGCGCGCTCTTCGAATCCATCGAGTTCGAAAACGGACGCATCACCAATGCGCGGTTCTCTCGCTATCGCGTTCCGCGTTTCGCTGACGTTCCGGAAATCGAAGTAGTCCTGCTCAACCGAAAGGACATTCCTTCCGCGGGAGCCGGCGAAACTCCGATCATGGCTGTCGCTCCCGCTATCGGCAATGCCATCTTCAACGCCACCGGCACGCGCCTTCGTAGCCTTCCGCTGGTTCCTCGCGCCCTAAAAACGTAGTCGAGACGAATCAGCTCCCAACTCTGCTCCCCGCGATCTCTAGCCGCGTCCTGTTGGCACCGCCGAACACATCCCAATTCTCTCAATCTCGCAATTTCAATTCGATCGGGTTGTTCGACTAGAGCCCTATGTACGGGAGCGGCTAGTCCCCTCCCGGGCGACGCCCGCACCTCGACTGGTCAAATGTCGCGAGCGTAAACGACCGAAAACTCGCAGCATAAAAAAAGGGCACGACTCGCGTCGCGCCCTCTCCTCGACTTACAAAAATGCTGCAGCCCTACAGCAAATTGCCCGAACGCGAACCGTCAAAATGCAACATCAGTTGCTGCGTTCCCAGGCACATCGACTGCGCCACAAGCCCGGTTCCGCTCGCATTCAGTTTCAGTTCATCCTTGCCGCAACCTTGCTGTGACGCGGTCGCCAGTACCGACACGTACGGACCGCTTCCGCTTTCAGAACGCACGGTCACCGCCACTGGACTGCCTACCGCTCGAATCGAGTTGATAGGCTCGACGAACAGCGTGTATTGCCCTGGGGGAAGAACCGTCGCGCCGAACCGTGTCTCCGACGTCAACATGAACTTCGCTTTCACCAGGTCCTGCGCCGCCACGCGTCCGGCCGCCGCTGCGCCGATTAATGCCAGCGCCAGCGTCGCCAGAATTCCCGCACCGTATACAGACTTTTTGTTTTTCATTGCAACATTCCCCCTTTAGATCGTTTTCGCAATTGGACAGGCTTCGCCCATGCGTGTTCGTTTCTGCTTTTTGAAACTTCAGATCGGAGAACCGCAATCGACCAATTCGAAGCGGTTACGGAAGGAACTTCGCGGTTCGTCTCTCCATCTGCTTCACACCATCTGCATCATCAATCTCGCAGACGCACGCATTCTCGTCCAACGTAAAGAATGGACAAGCATCATCAATCAATTTGATGAGGAACGATTCGAATCAACAAAATCTCAGCTGTAAACAACAACAAAATGTGGAGTGCGGGGGTCGCCGGCGTAATCGTCGATTAGCAGCGCTTGGCAAACGCGTGTCACTCAGTTCACAGATTGCGCGGGATCAGCAGCGCCTGCTTAGGTGAACTGGTATCTTTCGGCTTCGGCAGCTCTCTGTGCCTTAGCGACGGTGTCGCGCAGAAATTGCCAGTAACAATCGCCACGTTCCCGCTGGTGAAAGTAGATATAGCCAATCTCTCCGACCGCTGGATCTTTCATACGTGTCGCATTTTGACCGATCTCGATGTCTTCACCGCACTGATGGCACTTTTTCGTCTCCAGCATTGTCGCCTCCCTGCCACCCGTCTAATTTCGATGAAGAACAACATGGCGGGGATCATGCGGAAATTACATCAGGGAAGGCCAGCAGTTTCCTGTATGGTTAGGCCCACTTCTAAAAAGTGAATCAAGGGAGCGATTCAGTGCACTAATTAACGATCTTGCCGGAGCCGACGCCAAGAATGCGCCAGGTCTTTCTCTCTTGAACGAAAACGACCACTCGCAGATTGTCTCTTTTCCAATTTGATTTGAGCTTGATCTGCTGCGCGATCACCAACGGCTCAGTGCTATTCGCCGACGCTGCTCCAATCTTTTGCATCGAGCGGACAATCGCGGCATGTTGCCAGGTTTTGCCACCATTTTCGCCGGCCTTAGCGTCACCGCGCAGACCCTCTTCGCAAACAGCCAGCCAGACATCGGCCTTATCTGCACCACCGGAGGCCGGTATATTTCCGACGCGGATCTCAAAGCGCTGCACATCTCCCTTGGTTGTGGTCGCAGGTCCGATAGCCACCGAGGTCTTCTGCTGTTGCGCGGACTGCCGGATTACTTCCAGAGCGCTGCCGGCATTGTTGCCCACAAATTCTCTTCGCCCATCGACGATCATTTGCGGAGTGTACGGGCTATCGCTCTTCAACCTCGCGGTGTAATCCTGTTGGCGAATGGTCCATTCTACGGCGGAGTACGGATCCATCCAGCCATCATGATTCCAATAGTCGACGTGTTCTTCGAATCCGATGATTTGAACGCCTGCAATAGGCTGTTCCCGTTGGATCTGGCTCAAAAGCTCGTCCGCTGGCGGACAACTCGAACAGCCCTCTGAGGTAAACAGCTCCACAAGAACGGGAACTCTGTCGCCGGATGCATTCGTTGCCTGAGCCGATGGGGTTGAGTTCACGCGTGAAGTGGGAACCGCAAGCAGAATGAGTGTCGCAGCAACGAACCATGGCGTGCTTTCAATTGTTCTACGCATAAACGACTAGCCGACGACCTCTGCTCTTGATTGTGCCACCGTCACCGTTTCGTTGCTGTGTTCGCTGGCAGTTTCTCTGCGCGCTGGCAGCGCTCCTCCGAGCAGAAGAAGAGTACCGCTTACGGCCAGCGTATCCGCAAAGTAATTCAGGCCATTTCCGATATCCAGAGGCTTGGCGATCACCAAAGGCAAATATACAAACAAGACCATCGCGAAAACGAAAACTCCCAGCCATATAGCAGAGCGGCGCGCCTCCCAATTGCTGATGATCGCACCAGCGCAAGCGATCATCACAATTCCAGTTACATAAGAGACGAAGAGAGGCGCTGGGACCCACGTGGGCATTGGCTGTTGCAGCGGCACGACGGGAACGAACTGAGGATGAAGAAAGTGTTCCACGCCGAAAAAAAGAATAGGAATCCCGACAGCGAAACGTAGGGCGGCCCTCATTATACGCGTGCTCTCATTCGGTAACTTGTGTACACGCGTAAGCGCAAGAGCTAGAGCGCCGGCACTGAACGACAAATCTCGCAAAAGCACTGCAATCAGGATTCGGTCTCTCGGATTTCCGACTACATTGGGTACGTGCAAGATCAGCACGAAAGAGAAAATCATCAAGCCCACTAATGTCGCCGCCAACGTCGAGTACTTATCAACGACGATACTCAATGCCGCGGCGAATAGGGCAGTGCCGACAAAATAGGTCCAGAACAGGTGGCCCGGAATCCACGACGGGATCATCGCTGCGACAATCGCCGGCGCGATGAAGTGGTCCCCTCCGAATACCGCCAAAGGTGCTACGAAAAATACCGGCCCAAACCGCACAGCGCTCTCGATGCCAGGACCTCGGCGTTCGCCACTGTTCCTTCCCAGCATGGCCAACCCGAGCGCCAACACCGTTATGCCCGCGAAATAAGGCCAGAATACCGGGCCGGGCATGGCAATTAACGCTTTTCGAAACACAAACAGGAAAAGAAAGGAAATGTTCATATGAATTGTTCTCTCAACCGGCAGGCTAGAGAAACCTGGTAGTCAATTTTAAAGCGCGAATTTCCCACGCCACCAGGCTTAACACAATATCCACTTTCAGAGATCTCGACATGACCACTCCGGCATCCGATAAAGGTTCGGTCGGCAAACGGCAGATCCATCCTTCGCCCAAGCGTTTTACACCGCTTGAGCCAAGCTCCTTTTCTGGTTCTGCACGGGCAGCTTTCCGTGCGACATCAGGACGTTCTTAAGGTGCCTGACACCTCGCGGCATTTCATTGGCAGGCGTGCTGCTGAAACCCAGGATGAATCCCTGCCGTACGGCCCGTCCAAGATAAGCCGGCGAAAGCGGAGCGAGCCAGAGTTTCTCTCGCGCTGCATGTTCCGCTATCTCCACGTCGCGAAAACCTTCTGGAAGCGTGACCAGGCAATGCATGCCGGCTTCTGCTCCTTGTACTTTCACTGCCGACCCGAATTCATTGAGCAGACTGTTTACGAGCGCCGTGCGTCGATCGTTGTATAACAACCGCATCCTTCGAATGTGTCGCGCAAAGTGTCCTTCATTCATGAAATCGGTGAGCACCGCCTGATACAGAAAGGGAGATCCGATGTCCATGGCGTGCCGCACGGCAGCAAAGCGTGGAATCAGGTCCCGCGGAATGACCACGTAGCCCAAGCGCAGTGCAGGGAAGAGCGTCTTGCTGAACGTGCCGGTATAGATGACGCGAGAACTGTCGTCGAGACCCTGCAGCGACGCGATCGGCATGCTCCCGTAACGATACTCGCTGTCATAGTCATCCTCCACAATCCATCCACCATAACGTTCCGCCCATTGCAGCAGTTGAAGCCGACGTGACGCGCTCATGCTTGCGCCTAACGGATATTGATGTGAGGGCGCGACAAAAACTGCACGTGCGTTGCGACACCGCTCGATCCCGGCGCCGACGTTCAAACCTTCCGCATCTACGGGCACCGGTACCATTCGGCAGCCCGCCAACGTCAGCACATGCCGAGTCAGCCAGTAACCTGGCTCCTCCACCCACACGGGATCTTCTGTGTCGAGCAGAACACGCGCGGAGATCTCCAGCGCCTGTTGTGAACCGGAAACGATCATCACCTGTTCCGCATCGCATTGCACCGCGCGCGCGGTTCGCAGATAGCTGGAAATCGCTTGGCGCAATGGCGCGAATCCCATGGGGCCGCCATAGTGAAGCTCGCTGATATGTGGATTGCGGCAATGGCGCATGACCAGGCTTGACCAAATCTGGAACGGAAACTGCTCGTACGCTGGTTGACTGACACTGAAAGCCCCGAGTCCGCGTAACCACGGAGCTCTTTCGTAGGGCGGCAGACGCAAAGCACGTCGCGCGATGATGCGCTTCGCCGTAGGAAGCGGCCTCTTCTCACTCGCACGCCCATGATGAGGTGTCGCTTCATCCGGCAGAGTGCTGCACACAAACGTGCCTGCGCCAGTTCGAGATTCGAAATATCCCTCGGCAAGAAGTTGCGCATATGCTGTGAGCACCGGAATGCGAGAAATTCCTAGCTCTACGGCAAGTGCTCGACTCGAAGGAATTTGCTGCCCCACCCGCAAGTTGCGGCTCACGATCATCGCGCGATAGCTGTCGTAAATTTGTTTGTGCAGCGGCGCCTTCGCTTTTCGATTCACCGCGATAATCGGAGAGATGCCGCTCGAAACGCGTTTCATACCGTTATTATAGTGGTCATATCAGAAACACCTCAAGTGGATATTGCCGCCTACCACCCGCACGTATAGCTTTAACTGAAATTAGCCGAGGAAAGATGTCGAGGGTGGAGGCTGTCCTTATGGTTCCGTTTAAAGCTGTCAATTCTCTGAAACTATCTTTACGCATCAGTGCACGCACAGCGCGTCTTTTCTTGATCTTTTCTGCATTTCTGTGTTGGCTGCCGCGCCCGGCCGCCGCTCAGGACGCCAGCATCGTTGGCACCGTCACCGATCCCACCGGCTCGGTAGTCGCCGGCGTGCAAATCACCATCACCAATCTCGACACCGGCCTGACACGCACGATCCCGACGAATGAATCCGGTCAATACGTCCTCGCGGATCTTCACATCGGCCACTACACCGTCAAAGCTGAGTCGCCAGGTTTCAAGGTTGCCGAGCAGAAAAACGTCGTCCTCCAAGTTGGTGACCGCACGCGCCTCGACTTCCAGCTTCAACTCGGCGGCGCCGCGGAAACAGTCACTGTCGAGGCGAATGCCGTTCGCGTTCAAACCGACTCCGGCGAGCAAAGCAATGTGATCACCGGACAGCAAATGTCGCAGCTCGCCGTAAGCGGGCGAAGCATTTATCAGCTTGCGGCTTTGACCCCCGGTGCCTCGAGCCAGATTGGCGGCAATGGCATGAGCGCCGGCGTCGTGAACACGCCGGTCGGTGGCGATGCCAGCGTCGAGTTCAACGGCATGCGCCAGAATCACAACATCTATCTGCTCGACGGTGGCGAAGACGATGACCGTGGCGGCGCCGGCGGCATGAGCATCGCTCCCTCGAGCGACGCCATCGCCGAATTTCGCGCGCTGACGTCCAATTACAGCGCCGACTACGGCCTTTCTTCAGGCGGCACCATGACCATGGTGCTCAAGTCCGGCTCGAGCACGCTGCATGCGTCTGCATGGGAGTTCAATCGCAACGATGCGCTCGACGCTCGCAATTTCTTCAACACCACTCCCCAGCCGATCGCGAAATTGCGCTTGAATGTTTTCGGCTTCAACGTCGGTGGGCCCGTCACGTTGGGCAAACTCTATAATCGCGACCGCAAGAAAACCTTCTTCTTCTACAACATGGAATGGCGCCGTCTGATTCAGGGCAGCGTCAACAACAAGCAACCCGTACCTCTGCCCTCCACTTACGGCGGCGACTTCGGCAGCACGCTCGTCAACGTGCCCAGCGCAGCGCAAGTTTCCGCCTCTGTTCTGGGCAAGAATTGCCCCGGCGGCGTTTTGCCCGCTGGCATCGTCCAGGGCTCACCATTTCCAGGCAACACGATTCCCACATGCATGATCGACCCGAACGCCACCGCGCTGCTGAACGCTGGCATTTTCCCGGCGCCCACGAGCGGCAATCAATTCTTTGGATCAGCAAACGCTCCCACGAATCTGAAGGAAGAAGTCGTTCGCATCGATCACAACTTCACCAGCAAATTCTCCGTCTTCGGCCATTTCATCGCCGAGCAGGTCAGCCAAGGCTTCGCGATCAGCCAGTGGAGCAATGCAAACGTGCCCACCGTTGGCGATACCTTCGGCAACCCGTCCTACAGCGCCGTGGTCCATACCACGTACACCATCAGCCCGAGCCTGCTTAACGAGACCGCCTTCAACTACAACGGCAATCGCATCAACATCATTCCCTACGCAAGTACCGGCTTGAGCAGCTTGTCACTTCCTGCTGGCTATGACGGCAGCGCCTCGCGATTATTCACTGGCACAAACAACGACAATCGCATCCCCAACATCGATCTCAACGGCTCGACTGGCACAAAGTTTGAAGTCTCCAGCTGGCCGTGGCGCAATAAGGCCGACGACTACCAGCTTCGCGACGATGTGTCCTGGACCAAAGGCGCTCACCAGTTCAAATTTGGTGCAAGCTGGGCGCTTTACAAAAAAGTGCAGGATCTCTTCGGTCAAACGCAAGGTGGATTTAATTTCGACGGTACCTTCACCGGCAATGATTTTGCCGACTTCCTCCTCGGCGATGCGAAGAGCTACCAGGAACTTGCCGACCAGGACAAGGGCCTGTGGAACAATGTTTCGTGGGCTGCTTATATCCAGGACAACTGGCGCGTGAACCGCAAGCTCACGTTAAATCTCGGCGTTCGCTGGGATGGCGTTCCGCACACTTACGAAGCCAACAACCGCATGGGCAATTTCTATCCGAATCTCTATGATCCCTCGCAAGCGGCGCTGCTCAACCTAGACGGCACGATCAATCCTGCAAGTCCGGGACTGGGCTTCAGCCCCAATCCGATTCTCGCCGGCATTCCTCTATATCTCAACGGCATCGGCATCCCCGGTCAGAACGGTGTGCCCAAGGGCTTGGTCAACAATCACTGGGCAAACTTCGGGCCGCGCCTTGGCTTCGCCTATGACCTCACCGGCCGGGGCAAAACTGTCGTGCGCGGCGGATTCGGCATCATGTACGAGCGCATTCAGGGCAACGACATGTACAACGCCGGTCCCAACATTCCCTTCAGCCTCCAAGTCACCACTCCGGGCGCCGTTGAATTCAGCAATCCGACGCTCTCGCTGGCTACCGGCACAGCTGCCGCTCTTCCCATCAATCCAGCCAGCATCACTGGCCTGGCCATCAATGAGTACAAGCAGCCCGCCAGCTACCAATACAGCATCGGTGTTCAGCGGCAGCTGAATGCCCGTTCCGTTCTGTCGATTTCCTACGTTGGAAATCAGAATCGCTATCAGAACGACTATCGGCAGATCAATCTTCCGGACGAGAGTTATCTGCCTCAACTCATTGCCGGCGCCAACTACACCACCGCGCCGGGCTTGCCGTACCTCGGCTATCGTTCGATCAATCTTTCGACCAATGAAGCGAACTCTCACTACAACGGTCTGCAGATCGATCTGAACTCACAAGTGGGCCGCGACCTATCCCTGCGCGCGTATTACACACTCTCGCGCACCATCGATCCGACCACCGCAGGCAATGGCGGCGGTGATCTCGGCAACATTTCCAATCCGTACCTCGGCTGGAAGTACGACCAGGGTCCGGGTGGCTTCGACCGCACGCACAACGCCGCGGTCAACTTCATCTACGACATCCCGTTCCTGCGGAACTCCGCGAGCCGCTTCCTCAAGTCCACCATCGGTGGTTGGGAAATTTCCGGAATCGTCACGCTGACTTCGGGATTGCCGATCAATCCGCAACTCACCGGCGGACAGAGCGGCAACGGTCTCCCCAACGCCACCAACCGTCCCGACCAGGTGGGCCACGTCTCCTACCCGCACACGGTCGATCAGTGGTTCAGCAGATCCGCCTTCGTTGCTCCGGCCAATGGCGCCTTCGGAGACGCGGGACACAATTCGCTCCGTGGTCCCGGCCGCGACAATTGGAATCTCTCCCTCTTCAAGAGCTTCGTGATCAGCGAAGCCCGTGGCAGCCGCTTCGAGTTGAGAGTGGAAAGCTTCAACACTTGGAATCACACTCAATTCAACCAGGTCAGCAATGGCCTCGGCTCCTCCAACTTCGGCCAAGTCACATCCGCTTTTGACCCGCGTGTGTTCCAGCTGGGAGCGAAACTCTACTTCTAGTCTCAGTCTCAGCTGGTTGCCCGCAATAGCCCCGTTCGTCACACACCGAACGGGGCTACCCCTTTTAGCGCCTAGCAAAATCCACCCGCGATTCGCGGATCCACTGCGTCCTTCGAATCAGTTGTAATCCCCCGCCGGCGTAAACTCCAATAAAGCGAGACCGATCCTCTCCGTTCCCGTACGGGAGGGGCTTGACCCCTCCCGGGCGTACACTTCAAGCAAAGTTCAGACAATCGACGACGGTTTTATTCGACAAAGTAATCTCCGCAAACATCCAAATCCCAATACTCACCTGCACTGCCAAAACGAGTCACCACCTCCAACCCCATCAAGCCTTCGCCGCCCCGGAATGCAGCATTCCAATTATTTCCCTGCCGAAGTATTTCCCCGACACTGCAACGGTGATGCCTCGCCTCGATCTCGCCGAAATCCATGAACAGTCCTGGTTTCCTTCCACGCTGCGCGATGCGGTCACCGACGTACTGCAATTTCTCCTGAATTGGACGGGCTACGAGCAAACAGTTGCGCCTGTGCTCCGCGACGCCTTGGATCGCGCGCAAGCTTCCCGCGTCGTCGATCTATGTTCCGGAGGCGGCGGCCCTTGGCCTAATCTCGTCCAACTTCTCAGCAAAGAGAGAAATATCGGCGTATGCCTCACCGACAAGTTCCCGAACGTCGAGACATTCCGCCGCATCTTGTGTTCGTCTCGCGGCCAAATCAAAGCCGCCATCGGGCCCGTGGACGCCGAATCCTTGCCCGTTGAATTCTCCGGTTTTCGCACCCTCTTCAATTCTTTTCATCACTTCGAGCCAAGTCGTGCACGAGCGATCCTGCAAGACGCTGTCGAACGCGGTCAGGGTGTCGGGATTTTCGAGGTGCCCCGGCGTGCTTTTGCTGCCATTTGCGCCACTCCGTTGATGGCGTTAGGCGCGCTCTTCGTAACCCCTTTTACGTGTCGCTTTGATTGGCGGTTGCTGGTTTGTACCTATCTGATTCCCGTCGTTCCTATCGTCCTCTGGATCGATGGTTTGTTGTCTTGCCTTCGTTCGTATACTCCGGACGAGTTGCGCCAGCTTTGTGACACACCCGATCTGTGCAGTCATCGCTGGAGCGTGGGCACAATTCGCCATCGCTTTTCGCCTGTCACTATCACTTATCTGATTGGCCACCCGAACCCCACCGCCGTCACCCCGGCGACTGATGACTGTACCGCTGCCCTGAAAGTGTTGCCGCAGGATTGCGCGGCCTAAAGGGACTTACCCCAGCTTTGTACAACGTTTGAGTTCTTTCCCCTGGGCCACCACATGGCTAATCATTGCAGCAGGAGGGTGAAATGGCCTTATTGGCAGTGGCATTTCGAGATCAAGTTGCGGCCGAGAAAATCGAGAATATCTTTGAACCCGATCCCGGCTGGCTCTTTGCATGTTCCATTGAGGCGAGGTGCCCAAAATGCGATGCACACTTCATAACCGTTTTTCACATAAAGGACTCCGCTGATAATCCCCAACATCTCAAGCGCCTCGCGAAGATGATCGCCGAAGATTGCAAAGGGAATAAAGAAAGTCATCCCACCACCTACCAACTTACCGACTGAATGCGACGCCGATATCCCGATGAGGTCGGAGCCTTGTCATTCGTCAGCCGCGGAGATCCATGCATCTTCGACTGCGGAATTGCCGTACCTTCCGTCGAACAACTCCGTTCGTAAGCAAATGCATCTAGGGTTTTCCGCGTATTGCCCCTCGGATGAGGCTGCGTATTCTGCGCTAGGTGAGCGCCTATGCAATCAAAGGACCTCTTTCAGCGTCATAGCAATCGTTCCGTCTGGGTTTCTGCCGATCTTCCGTCTCCGGAAATCAATCCTCTAAAAAGTGACATTCATTGTGACGTGTGTATCGTAGGCGCTGGAATTGCCGGACTGACCACCGCCTATTTCTTGGCCCGCCAAGGCAAATCCATCGTCGTGCTGGAGAAAAATTGCATCGGTTGCGGTGAGACTCTCAATACCAGCGCTCATCTCAGCAACGCGATCGACAGCGGGTACCGTGAGATCCAGCGCCATCACGGAAGCGGTGGTGCCAAACTCGCCGGAGAGAGCCACACACAGGCAATTGCAACGATCGAACGCATCACGAAGGAAGAAGCAATCGATTGCGATTTCAAACGTGTCGACGGCTACCTTTTTTCCGATGCACAGGGCTCCTCGAAGGAACTCGAACAAGAGCTTGAGGCTGCGCGCAATGCTGGACTGGATGTGGTTTGGGAGCCAACCGTTCCTTCCTCGGTCGCCAAGGGGCCATGCTTGCGCTTCCCACGCCAAGCGCAGTTTCACGCCGGCAGGTACATGGCTGGCCTTGCCAAAGCGGCGAAAAACGCCGGCGTGAAAATCTACACTGGCACCGAGGTCACTGCTGTCACAGACGGAGAACCCGTCGAGATCAAGACGCGTGAGGGCCACACGATTTCAGCGCAATCCGCCGTCGTTGCCACGAATACTCCGTTCAATGACCGCGTCACGATGCACACCAAGCAAGGCGCGTATCGAACTTACATGATCGGAGTTCCAATTCCGCCCGGCAGTATCCAACACGCTCTCTACTGGGATACCGCCGATCCATTTCACTATGTTCGTGTGGTCGAAAACTCCGACGTAAGCCGTCCACAGGAAATTCTTATCATCGGTGGCGAAGACCATAAGACCGGGCAAGCGGAAGATCTCGAAAACCGCTTTATTCGCTTGCTCACGTGGGCCCGCAATCATTTTGGAGACTTGGGAGAACCGGAATTCCGCTGGTCCGGACAAATTATGGACAGCGCCGACGGCTTGGCTTTTATCGGCAAGAACCCCGGCGATTCGAACGTGTACGTCGTCACCGGAGACTCCGGCGTGGGTCTCACCCACGGAACCATCGCGGGCCTGCTGATCACAGATCTGATTCTGGGCCGCGAGAATCCCTGGACATCGCTATATGACCCTTCCCGAAAAATGGTTCGAGCCGCTGGGGAATTCGTTCGCGAAAATCTGAATACTGCCGCGCAATACGGCGATTGGGTCACCTCAGGCGATGTCACCGATCGATCCGGCATCAAGCCCGGCTCAGGTGCCATTCTGCGCGATGGCCTCTCCAAGATCGCCGTGTACAGAGATGAAGCTGGCGCTCTCCACGAGTACTCAGCCGTGTGTCCGCATCTCGGGTGCATCGTTGCCTGGAATCCCACCGAGTCCAGTTGGGATTGTCCTTGTCACGGATCGCGATTTGATGCCCACGGCAAAGTCCTCCACGGACCGGCAACAAGTCCTCTCCAAGCCGTCTCGCGTGCAGAGGCCGCAAGAAAGGGCTAGGTTGTTTCGCCTCCCAAACACACGCGCTGAATCGATCGTCGTCTTGCCACTCAATGCTTCGAGAAAAGCAACCAGCTTGTGAGGCTCGATGGTTGTCAAGCAAATGGGATTGTTCGCCTCGTCCGCCTCCGAAAGAACTCCCGCAGTGCCCGAAGGCTTCCGTTATCAGCCTGAAATAATTACAGAGCAGGAAGAAGCCGAACTAGTTGAACAGTTGCAAGAGCTCGATTGGAAGCCCTTCGCTTTTCACGGCTTTGAAGGTAATCGCCGCGTCGTTTCTTTTGGGCTCCGCTACAATTACGATCGACGCGAGGTTGAAAGTGCCAGCGCTCCGCCCGCTTTCCTCGACTTTGTCCGCCAAAAAGTCGCCGAATTTACGCGGCGCCCACCGCAGGATTTTCGGCAGATCGGTATAAACGAGTATCGCGCCGGCGCCGGCGTGGGATGGCACCGCGACAAACCTCAATTTGGCGATGTAGTCGGTATTTCGCTCCTCGCTCCCACCAAACTGCGCTTCCGCCGCCGTCAAGGGACTTCCTGGATCAGGGCCACTCACATTGTTCAGCCTCGCTCCGTCTACCTTCTATCCGGTCC
Source organism: uncultured Acidobacteriota bacterium (assembly GCA_963788725.1). GTDB lineage: Bacteria > Acidobacteriota > Terriglobia > Acidiferrales > UBA7541 > Acidiferrum. Next base: position 200,010 of record CAWBHT010000005.1, read on the forward strand.
TGCCCGACAAGTATGGGAGCACAGCGTTCCTCCTTTGTCGTCCCTTCGATATTCGTTGATGTTCCGCACCTTGAATACCGCTGCGCCTGCCAGTTCACCTCACCACCCGTAAGGTAACGCCGCTTCACGCATGCGTGCATTCGTGGATATGGAAACGGGTTCCGCGAGCAGGAAACTGAACTGCTTTGCACAGCCTGCGATCATCACTGAAACATTCGACAGGTTGAGAGAGGGCACCCTGCGTGGCAGGCAAACCTGCAGGCATTCTCCGCTCGTTCGGCCTCGGCATCATAACCGGAGCGGCGGACGACGATTGCTCCGCTGTTGGCACCTACTCGCAAGCGGGCGCCCAGTTCGGCTACAGCCTTCTTTGGACCTCCCCCTTTCTGTTACCAATGATGGTGACGGTTGTTTATCTGTCCTCAAAACTCGGCCAGGTCACGGGCCAAGGCCTCTTCTCCGCAATTCGCACTCACTACTCGCGCCGCTTCCTTCAGGCCGTTCTGATTTGCGTGGTCGTTGGAAACACCATCGAAGCCGGTGCCGACATCGGCGGCATCGCCGCAGCGCTGCGCCTCATAATTCCCGTTCCGCAGGCGATCGTTGTCGTGCTCGTTGCTGCTATCTCTCTGGCGCTTCAGATCTGGGGATCGTATCGGCTCATTTCCAACCTGTTCCGATTTTTATCTCTGTTCATGCTGGCATACGTCATCTCCGCATTTCTGGCGCATCCACAGGTGCAGGAAATCCTCACGGCCATCATTCATCCACAGCTCAAGTTTGACCGTGAGTCGCTCGCCATCCTTGTTGCCATGATCGGCACCGCGCTTTCCGCCTATCTGTTTACCTGGCAATCCAATGAGGAGGTCGAAGAAAAAGTCGCCGCTGGCAAAGTCCGCTTGCTGGACCGGCGCGGAACAACCGAGCGCCAGCTTCGCAAGACCTTCATTGACGTCATGATCGGAATGTTTTTCTCGGCGCTGGTCATGTACTCCATTATTGTTGCAACCGCTTCAACACTCTTTCGAACCGGAGTGCACCAGGTGGAATCCGCCGCCGTCGCGGCCAAAGCGCTAACCCCGGTCGCTGGCAACGCCGCTAGCCTGCTATTTACACTCGGCATCGTCGGAGTTGGGTTTCTTGCCATACCGGTTATGACCACTGGAGCAGCCTACGACGTATGTCAAACCTTCGAACGCAAGAATGGCCTGCACCTGAAATGGAACGAAGGGAAAATGTTTTACGGAACGATCGTGGGAGTGATGATCGCCGCCGTGGGCCTTAATTTCATCGGCGTAAATCCCATGAGGGCATTGGTATTCGCCGGCATCGTTCAGGGATTCTCAACTCCACCGCTCATGCTGCTGATCATGTTGATGACCAACAGCCCCTTCATCATGGGAGACAAAAGAAATTCTCTGCTGATCAATCTGTTGGGTTGGTTCACGACTCTGGTCATCTTCGCAGCTTCACTTGCACTACTGTGGAGCTGGATCGCTGGAAAACCGTATTGATTTCAGAAGATCGTCGATTGTTAAGGAGTGTTCACACCAGTGGCTTCGCGGCTTTTATGGGCCCGAGAGTCTTACTGATTTTCCTCATCAAGGTATCGCCTGAAAAAGGCTTCCGTAGGAAGTACCCACTTTGAGAAAAGCTCGACTGCCTCTATGATAGTCGGACATGTAGATAATTTTTATTAGGTCCGCACAAACTGTTTTCAATCGTTAAGAGCTGAGGAAATTGATGTACGAGGTGAAACGCAGCGGTAAGAGCGCGATGGTTTCGCAGGTGGTGTGACCGCGGTTCTGGCGACTACAGCTATTTCAATGATGTTCCCAAGCCGGATTCAAGAGAACAAGTAGTGAGGCCATGCCCGGTAGTTGGCTTCTGTAGATAATCGAGGCAGTAATCGATTACGTCGTCGTCTGTCCAGTCAAACTTATACCCAGCGATCGCGCGATTGGAATCATTATCGACTAATTTGAAGTAGCCCACGTTATCGGGTGAGACTGGCTGCCTTGACTTGACGGCACGAACGCCGCACTGATGGGCGAGCAGTTGTGCTTTGCAATGGCGAATACTGTTTTGGTCCACGTCGCAAGTATTCACAAAAAATGTGCCTGCTACAACTAGTTGTATTCATTAAGGTATTCACCCTAGGGTTTACGTACCGCACTTGAGCAAAGGAGATACGATATCTTCGTCTTACTACCTGATAGTTCTCTCCTACCACGCTGCCTTGCAGCTAGACTCCAAGAGATCGAAATCCCGCATGCTAAGACTTCAGCCAGTTCTCGATTCTAGGAGAAGAGACCAATTCGGCAATCAGCCAAGCAATCGTGCGAATACCGGCATGGTGCAGACTGCGGGCCGTCATCTAGGGCGTCTTAACAAAGTAGCGGAGGTCAGCTTGGCGTTTGGTTTGCGACCGAAAAGTGTTCTCAAGTAGGCTTCAAACGGCTCGTTCGATACCTGCACGCCCAGCCTTTTGAAGCGACGTTTCAGTGCAAGCACCACTCTCGCTCGTATGAGGATGCTGCAAGGCCGGCAAAAACCGTTACTCCCATACAATGCATTCAGCTTGCCGCACTTGAGGCAGCCATAGTCGTCGAAGCAGTAGCGCATCTTAAGCATTTGGCTAGGTGGGAGAATTTTGCGAATCTCGGCGTAAACCGCTTTCGGCACGAACCATGGCTGTAAGAAAAGCTCATCTTCCGGGCTGCCGACTTTTACTTTTGCTGATCGCATGTCAACTCCTCGGGTGAGCGGCGCGGTAAACCTTCGTCACAGGCGTGGAAATCACGTTTGTATAATTCATCGTGGTATCCAACGAGGAGTGACCCAGCAAGCGTTGCACGTGACGGATGTCTGCCCCGCCGTCAACCATGTGCGTGGCGAACGAGTGCCTCAATTGGTGGGAGGTTACGCGGCCTAAGCCTGCTTTGAATGCTGCAAGTCGAAAAATCGCAGCTATTCCCGAGCGCGTTAGCTTCTGCGGACGGCGTGCGTGGCCGCAATCGGGAGTCGGGACCAAAATTTTGAACTGCTGCCACGCCTGCGTCTCGGTCATTTGCTTAGGGCCAAGGCGCACTCTTCGCCGTCTTGGCTGCCCACCCTTGTCCGCGTAATCGACCCAATATCCGGCCCAGCAGCCATCACAACGCGAGATTGAGCCTTTTTGAATCAGAGGTTGGCTTTCAAAAAGAAAGCCGGTTGTTCGCCCTTGAAGGTATTTGAGCATTGTGCCTTTGGCCGTGCCTCCAAAAAGTACCCGGCGCTCGTGTCCCTTTCCAAATATCCGTATCGTTCTCTTACTGAAGTCAATATCGCTCATTCGTATTTCCACCAATTCGCTGACGCGACATCCGGTGGCATAGAAGAGTTCAAAAATCGCACGGTCTCGCGCATTCTTTGCCGCCCTTATCAATCTCTTTACATTAGCTTCCGAGAGAGTTTTTGGAAGACATCGATGATTGGGGCGAGGGCGCACGAACCTTGGTGCTACTTCGTCGACAATGCCTCCACGGCATAGAAAGTCGAAAAAACATCTCAAAGCCCAAAGGTAGCGGTGCATTACGTCAGCTGACAGATCGCGTTTAGAGACCTCAATGAGGAAGGCGCGGATGTCCAAGTGGGTCACAGAGGAAAGTGTTTTGTTTCCCCAAAATTCAAAAAACTTTCTCATGACGCGGTTGTAGTTGCCGAGAGTAGTGATCGAATATCGTTGGCAGACGAGCCAATCCGAGAAGCGGATGCCGATTTCTTTGGTGGTTAGCTTTTTGAGAGAGCTATCTCGGTAGAGACCAGAACGGGCAGGTCGAAATTGATTTGTGAACATCGCAAGCCTCAGTAGGCGCGTGCCAAAACTCGGGGTCGGATTGGCGGAGGATACTCTAATTTTAAACGGGTTTGAAGCTAGGGCAACCGCCGTAGGAAAATCGTGCGGAGAGCTAAAACGGCTCTTTGGGATATCTGCGTCGCCATTCGGATCCGGCTCTTCGAGCTGGAGCGCGTAGGTGGATTCGGGGCGTTTACCGTGCTGTGCCATGGAGCGGCAAGCGTGGCCATGCCTCAACAGAGAATCGTCGGTCATTCTATCGTACCCACCAAGCAGCGCAATTTGTATCGACCACCGATCCTCTCGTGCCGACGGAGCAGTGATGACCTGAGTTGGGCTGATCAGATGTAGGCGCGGCGCAGCATATCGGCGGCGCTCTGGTCGAGCAATTCAGCTCGCCGAACCTCTTCGAATCGCGCCAGTAAATCATTCACTCGAATGCGCTTCTTTTCCGCTCCGTGAAAGTCCTGAATGATGCGGCCGCGGTGCATCATGAGCAGACGGTCCCCAAGGTTAGCAGCCTGCTGCATGGAGTGAGTGACCATCAGGGTGGTCAATTTGTCGCGCTTGATGATCGTATCGGTCAACGCAATCACCTGGTCGGCGCTTCTGGGATCGAGCGCAGCGGTGTGCTCGTCGAGAAGCAGGACATCGGGTCGTAGCCAGGTTGCCATGAGCAATGTGAGTGCCTGCCGCTGGCCGCCCGAAAGCGAACCAATGGGATTTTTGAGGCGATCCTCAAGACCCATGTTCAATTCAGCTACGCGATCACGTAACGCCTCGAGCAAATTGCGCCCCAGAGACCAACCTAGCCGTCGGGGCCTGCCACGAAATGCGGCCAGCGCTAAGTTTTCGGCGATCGACATATTCGCGGCTGTACCACTGAATGGATTCTGAAAAACACGACCAATGAGCTTGGCGCGCCGGTGTTCAGGCCAGCTGGTGATCTCTTCGCCGGCGACAGAAATTAGCCCAGAATCGAGGCGAAATGAACCGGCTACAGCGTTCAGCAAAGTGGATTTGCCGGAACCATTGGTGCCGATAATAACTATGAACGAGCCATCTTCCACTTTGACGCTGACCGACTGCAGTGCGCGGAGTTCGTTCGGCGTACCTGGGTTGAATGTTTTGCTGACGGTGCGGACTTCAAGCATGGGAGGGCCGCGGATTAAGAAGATTCGCGCGCTTGAGCAGCTTCGGCGCGACGAGGGCCAGAAACACAAATACAGCGGTGACAAGTTTCAGGTCATTGGGATTCAACCCGATCCGTAATGCGATCGCCACCATCAGTCGAAACAGAACTGATCCCATTACCGCGCCGGTGATTATGAGCCCGAGCTGATGGGTACCCACCAAGGCCTCTCCGATAATGACGCTGGCCAATCCCCAGACCACCATGCCAATACCCATCTGCACGTCGGCAAAACCTTGATACTGCGCGAGGCAAGCTCCACCCAAGCCTATGAACCCGTTGGAAACGGCAAGCCCAAGGATGATCATGTTTTCGTCGTCGACGCCGAGCGCCCGGACCATTTCACTGTTATCCCCGGTGGCGCGCATGGCGGTGCCCAGGTTGGTGTGAAAGAAGACGTACATGGTCGCACCGGCGATGACAACTAACAGGCACGATGCCAGCACAAGTGAAGCCTCGACGGGAGTGATTTCCCATCTCAACACGTTGAAATTGCGGCCGTGCGTTAATGCGGTTCCCATGCGCTCGGCGTACGTCGCTAACGTGGAAGAACCCAGCAGAGAGATGTTGCTTCGGCCCATGATGTGGAGGTTTATGGAATACAGGCCGGTCATCACCAGAATGCCGGCGAGCAATCCGTTAATTTTGAATTTTGTCGCCAGAATTCCCGTTATTGCGCCAGCAACAAAGCCGCCGGCAAAGCCAGCGGCGGTGGCGAGCACGGGATTCACATGGTTAACGACCAACATTGCTGCCAATGCCGCACCAAGTGTGCTTGAGCCATCGGCGGTGATGTCAGGGAATGCAAAAATTCGAAAGCTAATCAAGACGCCGAGCGCGATCAGGGAAAAGATAAATCCGAGGGTCAACGCTCCCAGTAGCAAACTCATGCCGCGGCACCTTCGACCGAGATTTTGGAAATCGGCGCAATCCAGCAAGCGCCACGAATAAATTCGCTCTGGCCAGCGGCGGATATGGTTCGGTCATCATGCAGCAAGTGAAGGACGCCCTCAAGCGCTTGCCCTTCGAAGAGAGTCTTGACGGAGCCGTTCAGATCAATTTGTCCTTTCTGCACCGGACGATAGGAAAATGCGGCGGCATGGAAGTGACCGAAAATAGTGGGAGCCGAGCTTGCGGGGTTTGGAAATGGCCGAGTAACCTGCGCCAAACTGGTCGAACCTCTGCGTACGGCGACTCCCGCTAACAGCACGACGCTTTTCGTGTATGCACGTTCGGCCGTGAAGGTGAGCCAGTCGCGAATGCGCGGGAGTTCGAATGCTTCGGCTTCAATACCGGCAAGCACGGGGGAGCGGCGCAAAGCAGCTCCGACCAAGCCAGCGGACTCGGCGATGGCGACGATGCCGACTTGTTCGCTGCCGGCAAGTTCCAGGCAGGACTCCAGCAAATGAGTCAAAGGCACGGGCGCGCCATTTTTTTTCGCTTCGAAGCGAATCAAGCTGTTAAACGGATGAGGCCTGCGCCCATCGCAAGCGATGCCGTAACAGACCTGCACCTCTGGAGTTGTTCTACCACCTAGCAGAAAGTCTGGAACGTTCGTTCCGTCGGTAGGCAAATAGGCGACCGCGCCCCCCACGGCGATGAATTCTCCGAAGCGTCCCTGGCAGTCTTCAAAATTCTCCCCAAGCGCTCCCAGTCCTATTGCGAAAGCGGAGTCGGGGAACTGCATGGCACGGCAGTGTTCCTTGCCAAGCATAGCGTGTTCGAATAAGGTGGCATTTCCGAAAGCGCGACATTCGAGAGTGGACTCCCCCGCTAGCGGATGCACGTCGTAGATGACTCCCGAACGCTCGATCTGCTGCATCGTTGTTGCTCGGGTCTGCAATGTAGAATCTTGTGCAGCCCCATCTTGCAGCGAAGATTCTTCCTCCGGCGTGGTAATAAGCAACGCGTGCAGCTTCGAAATCTCGAGAATTTTCAGGACACCCGGCGAGCATTTCGAAACTCCAAAAGAACCCTGAATGCTGTTCAACTCCCGATAAAACCTTACGAGCACACCGACGCCTGCCGAGCTCATGAAGGGTACAGGTGAAAGATCCAGCCGAATGTGGTGCGATCCCTGGCGAATTTCCTGGTCCACCGCGGCAGCAAGGTGGTCGGCCCAGTAGACGTCCAGGCGCCCTTCGACCCTAAGCTCAATCGTTTTGCCAATAAATCGTTTGGTGATCTGCATGGGGTCAGTTGGTGGCGGCAGCCTTCGTGTTCATCGCCCCAACGGTCCTGTCGTGAATCCCCTCATGATTTACGACGATGTTCGCGCGGCGAAGAATGTCATCTGAAATGTGCCACGAATTGTTGAGGTGTTCGAGCGCGGTTGTATTCACCACGAACGAAATGGGAACCTCATTCATGATGGGTATTTGAACTGGATCGGCGCCACGCAGAATTTTCGCTGCCAGCTCACCTGTTTTTATACCGATCTGGTAGAAGTCAGCGCCGTAATCAAACAGCGTGCCGCGGTCCGGTTTACCAGGCGTAATGCTGAACACCGGGATGTGAGCTCTGCGACCGACGGAAACGACGGAATCGGCCGCCACGCTGACGGTCACATCGCCGCCTATCCATAACGCTTCCGCTCCTCGGGCCACTAATGAGTCTTCGGCCTCGAGGACGGAATTCGAATTTTCCACATTGGCCTCGAGTAATTCGATTTTCAGCGTTCGGCAGACCTCGCGCGCTTTTTCGACAAAGGCACGCGAATTGGCCTCTGCCGGATTCCAGGCCACTCCCACTCTCGTGAGACCCGGGAACATCTGGCGGGCGATTTTGAAGGCATCACCTACAGGAAGCAGACTGCCAATGCCTACCAGATTGCGCGGGTGGTCGAGCGGGTTGCTTCGACTGATCCCCACGCCTGCAACGACCGGATCGGCAACAAGACCGAAAACATGCACGGTCTTGCGGCCACGATTCGCGTTTGCGACTGCTTGGAGCGAAAGAGTGCTCATGGTGAGAAGCAGGTCGTAGCGAGCGTTGACCATTTCCTTGGCTATGGAGTTGCCGACAGAAATATCGCCGTGAGCGTTGAACTGATCGATGACGATGGTTTTGCCTTCCACAAATCCGTTGCTGGCCAGGGCGTCGATGGAGCCGCGAGTGCCCTCATCCAATAGCATGGTCGAAGCATGTTGCAGCAGCCCAATGTGCATGATGCCTTTCGAACCGCTGGTGCGCTGTCCCAGATCAGACAACAGCAGCGCAGCGGAAGCCGATGCAATTAGGAGAACACCCAAAAGGAGTCGCTTTATCACAAATCGCATCTGCAAACCCATTGAAAAGTCGCAAGCGTACGCGCCCAGAGTCTACCACTCTCAGTGGGCTAACCACGTTGAGCCAAATACTGCTGTGTATCAGGTTCTGGCATATCTCAGGTCACGAGGGAAACTGGGGGTGCAAAATTTTGGAACCGCGCATAACGCAGGTTAGAATTGGTCTCTCATGAAAATCACGTTCCGTTCACCGCTCTCGTTATTTTCTATTACCGTTGCAACAGCCTCTGCCGTTTTTTTGATTATTTCGTTGCATGCGGCAAAAGCTAAAGCAATCAACCGCTCAGCCCTCAATCGCGAGGTTCCCTCGGTTGATAGCGCGGAGCAACAGGCGGTCCTTTCCCCTATAACGCAATTGTTTGATGGCATGGAGAAACGCGATGCCGCGATGATTAAGAAACCGTTGCTGAGCGGCGGCTCATTGGTGCTGATGAGGGACGGCAAGCCGAGTCAGATGACTTTCGAAGATTTTGCGGATCGCGTAGGGAAACCTGGCACCACGCACATTCAGGAGCGAATTTATAATCCGCTAGTGCGGATCGATCACGATCTCGCGTTGGTATGGGCTCCTTTCGAGTTTTTGGTCGATGGCAAAGTGGACCACTGCGGGACCGACTTGTTCAATCTTGTTCGTGTGGATGGTGAATGGGTTATTGCTAGTATCTCAGATACGGGACGCAACGATTGCGTTCGGAGGTAGACGTATCTGGCGCCCGAAGCCTGCGCTCCCCCTTGCCACGCAGCTGGCGTGCAGTTCACTTACATTGTGCTCGACGCGACATACCCACCTCGCGAAGTGCGCGTCCGAATTTGGTAACTCCGCCGGTCTCATTCGCTCATTACCAGCGCTCATGACCAGCCCAATTAACCGCATGTTTTGTGCAACAGTTCGAATGACTCTCCACACAATTAGAAGCCGAGCGGCCCAGCGCCTACAGCATCAAGGCATTCATGCCCAAGGGAGGTCGAGTTCAACAGCCCGCGGACAGTTTTGTCGATTTTCGCTTCTTACCAACGCGCGACAATAGCCAAAAAGACTGCCAGACGAAGGTACGGAGGTTTCCCTCACTAGGACCTTCGAACCATTCGCGGCAACCCAGACGAGACACATAATGCAAAATCACAATGTCTAGCGATCAAGACCGTTATCAAATAAGCGAGACACTCGGAGCCGGTGCCACAAGCCGCGTGGACAAGGCTCGAGACACATTGATCGGGCGCGTCGTCGCTCTGAAAACCCTCCGCTACGGCCTTGGATCCGCTGATATAGAGAAGCAGTTTCTTCGAGAAGCTCAGATTGTCGGAAGCCTGGCACATCCTCACATCGTTAGTCTTTATGACGTCGGTTTTGCCGCCAACGGCATGCCATGTTTGGTCATGGAGTATGTGGAAGGGAAAACTCTTGAACAGGCCCTGCAGGGGGGCCCAGTGTCGCTAAAAAAGGCAGCGGTATGGGCCGCCGACCTCGCAACCGCGCTGGGACAGGCACATCAAGCCGGAATCATTCACGGCGATGTGAAACCCGCCAACGTCCTGATCACGAACGAGGGTAAGGTAAAGCTTGGCGACTTTGGGGTGGCCCGCTTCGCTACCCAGGCGTCTGCTTCGGGCAACGTCATGGGCACGCCGGCGTACCTTTCTCCGGAACAGATTCTTGGGCAAACTCAAGACACGCGGTCAGACCTCTTTTCACTGGGTATTGTTTTGTATGAAATGGCAACCGGCGTTCGCCCATTCCAAGGCGATTCCGTCCTTGAGATAGGCGGACAGATTCTCTCTTTTGTTCCTCTGCCGCCTTCGCATCACAATCCTGAACTGCCACCCGAATTTGATCACGTTGTGATGCGTTGTCTCTCAAAGGACCCTGTCGATCGGTATGGCACAGCGGAGGCGCTTAGCGCTTCACTCTACCCATTTGCACGAAGTGCGACTGCGAAATCAAAGAACGAAACAAAGCGCTCTATTTGGGGCGTGATAGATACGGGCAGGAACCTGCGTACCTCGGTTACAAGGCATTTTGACTGCGCAGCGACGCAAATTACGGCATTGTGCACGCGGGCGGTGCATCGCAGAGATTCAAAGATGGCGGCGCTTGCGATCTTCATCGCAGTTTTATTGTTTCCCATTTGTCGGGCCGTACTGAGCCACTCACAAATGCAGTTGGTGAAGGAAAATGTTGCTAGCCCTGTCGTTTGGTCCGCCGATGTCGATCGAATACCTTCGCCTGCGTCCGTTGGCGCGGTAAATGTCGCCCATGAGTCCGTTATCAACCTCGCTGAAATGAATCCAAACACTGTATCCGAACCTGTCAAAGCCCATGCCGTCTATCCTTCTGATGAAGCGGACCTGCGTTTGACGGTGAAGCACTCCGTAATTCACAAAGCTTTGCCGCCGAAGAGCTTCACACCTAAAAGTACGCGAGCGGAACTTGAAGCTTCGAATAGCCCAGTTGCTAGATCGGATGAGCCTCTAACCTCTGAGCCGCTTGAAAGGCGGGAGGAGGCGACCGCCGCTCAGGAAACGGTGCTTAACGTGGCTATCGTTTCCGCGGTAGGGGAAGGAGCCGTGGCGGTTTTCCTCGGTAATCGCCAGTTGCTGATCACCCCGTTAGAACCAGAACACGTCGGCGACACGATGCGATATAACTGCCCAATTGAAGCGGGGGAGCATTCTATTCGGGTGGTGCTTTATCGCGGAAACCAGACCGTTTTGATGGAGAAACAAAACGGCAGTGACCTTCGAGTTGGTACTTCAAATAGCATGCAAGTACACATTTCGCGGCGGTCGAAATTATTTGTAAAGCACGAAACCGCCCTAGAAGTCAGTTGGCCAACCAACACTGTTGCGCCTGTTTCTGCAGCCAATTCGGATTACGCGCGCTAGAGCACGGAGTTCTGACTAACTAGAGGTTCTGACCTTGGTGCTGATAATTTCAAGACAGCGCCGCGTGTCAAGTGTTTCTAGGTTGGATGACGGTTTTGGGCTGGAATCAGAATGGACGACGAGCAGCTTCCGTCCGTCGCGTCCTGATTTTGGCGCTCGTCGATCTCCACATCTACCGCGGCTCACATTTCTGGGTTGACATCTTACCCGTGCGGTTGAATACTTGGGTCAAATGTCAACCCAACCATCCAAGGAAAATCCAAAAGAACCCCTCGATCTCCTCCAAGGCACCCTCGATCTGCTCATCCTTCGCACCCTCATCTTTGGTTCTCAGCATGGCCAGGGCATTGCCCGGGCCATTCAGCAGACCTCGGAACACGAACTCCTGGTGGAACACGGCGCCCTTTATCCCGCTCTCCAACGGCTCGAGGAGCGTGGCTGGCTCTCCGCAAAGTGGGGAACTTCCACGAATAACAGGAAAGCCCGCTTCTACTCGCTGACTGCCGCAGGCCGCTCCCAACTAGTAAAAGAAACCACCAAATGGAAGCGCCTGTCCGCCGCCATCGCGAGGGTCCTCGGGGCTCAAGCTACGGAGCGGTGAACGGACGAAGAGGTGAATCCATGTTCAGGCGCAAGCGGAAACCCAATGACTTCCGGGCTGAGATCGAAGCTCACCTCGACCTGGAGCGCGAGCGCCTGCAAGATCAAGGCCTGAGCAGGGAAGAGGCGCAAGCCGCGGCGCGCCGCACCTTCGGCAACATGCTCCAAGCCGAGGAACGCTTTTACGAATCGGGCCGCTGGCTCTGGTGGGATCGTTTTCGCCAGGACGTTCGCATTGGCTCGCGTATGCTCGCGCGCAATCCCGGCTTCACCTTTACCGTCATCCTTACCCTCGCCCTTTCCATCGGGGCCAACACCGCCATCTTTTCAATCGTGAACGCCCTTCTGCTCAAAAATCTTCCGTACCCTCATCCAGATCGCTTGGCCGCGCTCTATGCTCGAACCACCGGACCGGACGCCTACAACATGCGGCGAAATATAGATGGCGAGCAGTGGGAACTCCTGCGGGACAACGTGCCTTCTCTGCTCTCCGCCGTAGCGGGTGGACGAACTTCGGGGGTAAACCTCCACGGCCGGCTCTCATGTGCAATATCTCCACGCGGGGCGCGTCTCCGCCCACTATTTTGATGTCTTGGGTCTTCATCCTGCTCTCGGACGCAATTTCTCCGAAGACGAAGACCGACCGCACGGCCCCAAATCGGCCATCCTGAGCTACTCGCTTTGGCGCGCCGCTTTTGATGCCAATCCAAAGGTGGTGGGCCAAGCCATGTTGTTGAAGAGCGAGCCGTACACCATCATCGGGGTTCTCCCTGAGGGCGCAACCACTCCCTTAAACGCTGACGTTTACATCTCACTCCAACCGACCCGCGACGGCGAAGGTAGGGGAACGAATTTTCAAGCCATCATGCGCCTTCGCGATACTGCAACCTGGCAGCAGGCAGATGCGGAGACGAATCGCGCGTGGTCTCACAGCGGCCGCGTACTTAATTTCCTCAAAGCTCCCGGCGCGCAGATCACCTACTACTTGGTGCCCCTGCAAAAGGGCCAGACCGAGTCGCTACAGCCTCCTGTCCTCGCTCTGATGTTGGCTGCGGGATTCATTCTCTTGATCGCGTGTGCCAATCTCGCCGGTCTTTCGCTCGTGCGCATGCTCCGCCGAACTGGCGAAATCGCAACTCGCATCAGCCTGGGCGCATCCCGTTGGCAAGTTCAAAGGCAACTTTGGGTCGAAAATCTTGTCCTCTCCCTGGTTGGAGGAGCCGCGGGTATCGGTCTCGGTTTCCTTGCCTTGCGCTCTTTGTTGCTGCTCGTCCCTGAACACTTTCTTCCCGTCCCAAACGTGCCTCTCGATGGCCGCGTCCTCAGTTTCACTTTTTTGCTTTCTCTGTTGACCAGCGTGTTCTTCGGCATGTTGCCTGCATTGACCACCAGAAGGATTGACCTGCGCTCGGCGATCACCAGCCGCGGCGTTATCGGTGGAGGCACCGTCCGCCTCCGCCAAGCGCTGATTGCCGGAGAGGTTGCGCTCACGGTGGTGCTGCTCGCTGCCGCAGGTCTTCTGATCCGAACCCTCATCCATTTGGAGACAATGAGCCCCGGCTTTAACCCAAACGGAATACTTACCGCGAAGGCGTCCCTGGATGACGTTCGATACCACGATCCTGCGGCTTTCCGAAAGTTGCTCGCTCAGAGCGTCGCCGCGATGCGCCAGATTCCTGGCGTGCAGAATGCCGCATCGGTTTAACGCTCCCGTACGAGCGCGCGCTGATCAATGGGGTCACGCTCAGCGACGGTAAGGAGGCCGGACAAGGTATCTCCACTGACGAAGTCTATGTAACGCCCGGATACTTCGAAACCTTGCAGATTCCCGTGCTGGCAGGTCGCACGTTTATCGATGCGGACGGTCCCGACGCGCAGCAGGTTGTCGTCATCAATCAGGCCTTTGCTCGCCAGTTTTTGCATTCCGCGGATCCAGTCGGACGGTATCTGACTACTTGGAACAAGCAGAAAATGTTGATCGTCGGAATCGTTGCGACCACGGTGGGTTCCTCCGCGGGCGGTCTCACCGACGATGCGGCGCCACTCACTAGCCAGCAGACCATCTACCGGCCCGCAGCACAATCGATGGATTCCCAATCCCTTGCCGTTGCGCACGTCTGGTTCCAGCCAAGCTGGATTGTTCGGACCGCCGGCCCCGTGGAAGGTTTGCCCGCGCAAATGCAGCAGGCTCTAGGCAGCGTGGATCCCAACCTGCCCTTTTCCGGCTTTTACGGGATGAAGGATTTGATGGCCGCTACTCTGGCGACCCAGAGGCTGGAAGTCGCGTTGCTCACCGCCATGGCATCGCTCGCTCTGTTGCTCAGTGCCGTTGGCATCTTCGCCTTAGTGGCGAACATCGTGGCCCAGAAGCGGCGCGAGATCGGCATCCGCATGGCGCTGGGCTCCACGGTCGCGCAGGCAATGTTGCAGATCGGCCGGTCTGGCGTCGTCGCCTCGCTGATCGGCGTTTTTCTCGGCCTCATCCTTGCAGCGGGAGCGCTGCAAGTGATGCGGCGCGCCCTTTACGGCGTCGGAGTTTACGATCCGCCAACCGTCGCCATCGTCGTCGCGACGCTGATCCTGGTCACCCTGCTGGCCGCAACCCTGCCGACCCTGAAAATCGCCAGAATCGATCCCGCCAACACACTACGAGAAGAATAACTCGACTGATCAGGCGCTTAAAACGCCGCTGGTGTCTTTGGCCTGTTTCTCACGTTTGAGCGGACGCGCGTCCTGACCTCAGCTGTTTATCAGGCGGCAGGAGTCAGTCTCTTCGTCGAAAGACAGATCGCCTTCTACGGGATGGATTTCAGGAGTCGTTGCCATGGGGCGCCCCTCCGCGGCTGGCTCCGGTGCTGCTGGCTCCGGGAGCGTCGGACTTCGTTCGATGACCAGGGGCGTAAGCCAGGGGCTCTGCAGTGCGGCTAAGGCAAGCTCTTCATTGAGATCGCTGTAGAGCGCATCAGCCAACTCCTCTCGTGCTTTGTCCATGTAGTTCTCGCCATGCGTTTTTCGGACTGACTCAAAGATGGACCGTGCGACTGTTGCGCCCACCTTCGCTTCCATAAGTTTTTTGGGTTTGCCGGACTTGTAATACCTGAGCGCGGCGCGAAACGTGCGCAGTGCATCGCCTTGACGCTCGTCCAGGCCTTCAGCAAGTGCCTGTACAAACTGCATTTGAAGATTTGATCGATCCTTGAGCGCCTGCTCGAGTTCCGCGAACTGCGCTGTCAGTGTTTCTCTCAACTTCTTGACATCTGACGCATTGGAATCCCACAGTTTCTGAACGTCCTTGGCTAAAGCCCGTGCGTATTCGTTGCGCATTTGAATCAGCGCTTCGCCCGTGGCGTTTTTTGTCTGGTGGTCGATCATTTTCAGACTGAATCGGGCAACAAGGACAAAGACGCCCGTTAGGATCACTCCCATGATTGCCAGTGACCACATTTGTGTGTTGAGGACTTTTTGGTAGTAGGACTCGTACTGCTTCTGCGTACGCGCGAGGTAGTCCTGTTCCATCACTGCGGCGCTTGCAGCTTTTTCGGCCGCATCGGCGCGCTCCTCGAGCTTCTTGAGGCGCTCTTCCTGGCTGGCGCGCGAAGCTTTTTGTGGCTGCTCAGCTCGAAGGGCGGGGCTGAAAATAGCGAGAAAGCCAGCAAGCACCAGGATGCGTTGGCGTATGGATATCAAGGGTCCGACTCCTGACTGGGACTCCCAATCTAGTTGCCGGGGTGTGTGGTGTCACTGTTTGGAGCCGGCAGCCGTGCCCCAAGGGATACCGGCCAGAAGGGCTACCCAACTTACCGTAATCCGGGCCGGTAACCCGACTTATCGGGAGCTGGCTCGTTTCATGCAACGTAGCAGTGATGGATTGCGATCAAAGCTGCGAGCAGGTGTCGGCGCCAGTGGAAGCGAAAATCTAAACGCCAATCAAACAACAAATCAGATTTTGAGATGCCGGTTTCTTCGAGCCGAAGGCCTTGCTTTAAATCGAAATAAATTTCTGAGATGTCTCCCGCAAGACTGCCGTGGACAGGTTCCTGCTTCCCCTGGAGTCGAAGATTTCCCAATAGACGTCGATGGGGCCAATTTTCTCTTTAGAGACCGATGCAGTGCGTCCGATTTATCTATAGCTGGGGGAAGTTCATCCCACCTGCGCCTCGAACGCCTCGATAGCGATCCAGGTGATCCGCAGGGAATTCTCAACGTAACAGCACACCGATCTCGCACTGAACTCCAAAGCCCAACCGCACGAACAGGACCTTCATCATTTCATTCCCAGATATGTCGCTAGGAACCAGGTGTTACCGAACGGGTCGGCAATCGTCGCGGTGCGGTCGCCGTAGGGGGCGGTGAAGGGCGCCTCAATGGCCTTAGCACCAGCAGCGACGGCTTGAGCGAAAACCGCATCGGTGTCCGGGACGTAGGCGTGGAGGTAGGACACGGTCGGCTGGACGTCGCCTTGAGCTTCGTCAACCTCGAAAGTGGCGCCGGCGATTTCGATCGTAGCGTGTTGGACGATGCCGTCTGGTGACCTATGGAGACCCGTCGTGTGAGCGCCAAAGGCGGCTTCGATAAACGGAATCATTTTGTGCGCGTCCCGCACATGAAGATATGGCTGAACAGTGAGAGCGTGTTCGGGACCGGGACCCCACCCTTTGGGGGTAGCGATGTACCAGGTGTTCCCAAATTTGTCTTTCGCAGCACCCCAAAGATCGCCGGAAGGATGTTCGTCGGTTGGCGCGAAGATGGGTGTTGCGCCGGCTTGGAGGGCGCGAGCATAGGTGTCGTGAGCGTCAGAGACGTAGAGATGCGTGGTCATGGAACGCTGTGGGTATTGTTCGTTGGCATCGCCGATCTCGATGACGGAATTGCCGACGCCGACTTCGGCGTGCATGATGGAGCCGTCGGGTCCGGGGACACGGATGCGCTCGGTGCCTTCGAATGCGGTGACAAGGAAGTCGATGAACGCGGGCGCGCCGTGGACAAGGAAGTAGGGCGCGATGTTGGGGAAGTTGGCGCGACGGAATTGCACAGATTTTGATGCAGCAGTTGCTTCGTTCATAGAAATGCTCCTTTGCAAATCGGATTTTAAGGCGGCTTTGAATTCCGGGCGCGGCAGGGCGCGAAGCTGGCGTACCAGCGACACGAGTTCGGAGATATTCCCGCTCGCGCTTGCTCGCTGAGACTTGCTGGAGTCTTCCGGCGAGGCCAGCATGGCGGTGATAGCTTGATCGAGTTGTTCGGCGAGGAAGTGCTTAGGCATCGCCACCCCCCATTTGAGCCCGCAGGTGCTGCAGCGCTCTCAACTGTAGTTGCTTGACCGCGCCCTCGGTTTTCCCCAACCGCTTTGCGACCTCCTTAATGCTCAGTTGCTCCACAAACCGTTGGTGCACCACTTGCCGTTGTACTTCCGGAAGCTGCTGGACCAATCGAAACAATCGCGCCTGATCCTCCACCAGCCGCGGTTCGGCCTTCGCGGGCACCAGGTCATCCACAGCCGGCAGTGCGCGTGCCGCGCGTTTTCCGTGATCGATCACGGCATTCGCTGCGATGCGGAGTAACCATGCCGCGAACGGCACATTGCGCCACTCATACTTCGTTAAATTGGCCAGCGCCTTGTGGAACACTTCGGAAGTCAGGTCTTCCGCGGTCGCCCGGTCGCGCACTCGGTTGGCTATAAACGCATACACCCGCTCGAATTGCATCTCATACAGCGCGTCAAACTTCGCCGGATCCTTTTTTGCTGCCTCGACGAGTACTCGCTCGTCTGATTCAGACAGCGCAGCGTTCCGTGCCGGTGGTCGAGTGGCCTTCATCGCTCTGTGAATAATAACTGCCGGGAAGGAGAAAAGTTACGCCTCTCGCCGTCAAAGAGGTCGGTTTTTCTGCTGAGTGAGTGAACACCAGGCTAGTCGGCTGCTCGTCAATTTATTGGGACGGTAGTACTCGGCAAAACGGATACCCAGGTCACTTGGCAAATGGTCGGCAATCCGGCAATGGTGCCTGTTTGGTGATCGCGCCGCGAACCATTCCAATAATTCAAGCGCAGAGCCTGGAATCACGTTTGGCGCGCAAGCATCAAGCTCGTTCACGTGGGCTGGGAAGCAAGAAAAGCTCCGGTCGATGCAGCTGGGATTTCTCCTGACTTCCAATTTTATAGAACTTATCAGGAACTGGCCTCTCGGGTGTGCGATCGCCGTGGATCTGCACAATAAGGGCCTCAATGAAGTATTCGATCCAGCTACGCAGCGTACCCTTGCCAATTTCCATTCCATGCCAGAATTGCGGCGTCGGCGTGGAGAATCGAAACGCAACATAACTGCCCGCAGGCTGCGCCACAATAGATACGACGACGCACTCTTGCGACTGATCGTTTGCTTGGTTCGTTACCATTATTCGCTGACCAGCGTCGACACGACTCGCCATCCAGATCAATCCGCCAGTTTCATTGATGGAGATCGTAAAGGTCTCCTCGTGAAACGGATCGCCACCTGGCAGAGAGCCGTAGATGAATAAAGGAAGTTGGGCATTAGTCCGGCCCTTCACGCGGGGACCCGTGTGCTCGGCAGTGGAGGTTTCAGTCATTTTGGTGTCCTTCGCCGGAGCGCAATAACTCGACGCAATTTACGCCCGCGCCCAAAGCGGGTCTACTGGTCAAGGGAACAGTTCGGAAAAATTGGACGGCGTTCCTTTATCCGCAAGGATTTCAGATAAACGACAGTCGAAAGGCGACTGGTACTCCAGGCCCATGGGACACATGGACAGGCCAAATACCCGTCGTATCTGGCTCTTCGACCAGTTGAAGTTCCACGAACGCTGAGAGACTATTCCGGCGGTTCTCTAGAAATCGAGGGATGACTTCAACGCCCTTTATCCCATGCGGATGAGGGAGCAGGAGGGTCTAGTGTCATCTAGTCAGGTCGCACCCGCACCAACACGTCGCAGCTCGCGCATTTCCAAAACAATAATGCTGGCAGTGAAGAGCGTAGATGCCTCCCGTGCACCTTATCGTGAGGAAGTTACGACCAGCTCGATTAGTTGTCACGGTTGCACCTACAAGATGAGACATGAGCCTCGTCCCGGTGACATGGTCGTCCTGGATACCGGACTCGGCTCGCCAGGCCACTCTGGATTCCCCAGTATGGCCCGCGTGAAATCGATACAGAAATTAAACACCTCCAACGATCCAACGTACAACGTCGGCGTGGAATTCGAAATCGCTGGCAATATCTGGGGGATTTCCTCTCCGCCAGCAGATTGGTTTCCCCGGCAATCGGGCAATCTGGGAGCGTCCGCCAGTCAAGCACAAGAATCTCGGCTCATTGCGCGGACCGAACCGCAACGCGCTCTGGCGCGGACCGAAGCTGCTGCACCGGTTCCCGTCTTCAAGAAAAATGAGGCGGCCGCTGTACTGTCACCTTGGTTTGCCAACCTCATGAACGCCCTGAGCAATCAGGTTCAAGTCGCGGTCTGTGAAATTGCGGCAGTGACGCTAGCCGATGAAAGGAAGCGTCTGTTGGACGAATTTCGTTTCCAGATTCAGAACGAGGCCAGCGGAACGATTGAGCATGTGATCGCGGCCTCGAAAGATGAATTGGCCCGGCGCGGGCTGAAAGTATTGAGCGAGGGCGCGCAGGCCATAGTCAAAAATAGCCAAGGCAGCTTAGTCGGGGCTATCGAGCGACACCTTGAAAATGCCCAGCAGAACCTCGACAGCATGGCGACTGGCACGGTTGAGCGCGTGGAGCGCAACCTCGAAACCTCACGCACCAAATCAACGGAGCGCTTCGTACTGCGGCTGCGAGAGCAAGTTGCGCCTGTGATGGAAGAAGCCAGAGCGGACTTTCACAAACTGGTGGCATCTCAGGCGGTTTTCAAGCAAGAATCGCAGGCAATTTACAGGCGAGTCACGGACCAACTGGAAAGTGACGCGAATGCACGATTAGTTCAGAGTCACGAGCAGTTGGAGAAAAATTCCACTTCCGTTGTGAACGAGTGCAACGAAAAGATGCTTGAGCTTTCGCAAGCGTTTGAGAAGATTGCGCGAGATAGCGCACAGAACATGATCGCGTCGGCTACCGACGAAGGAAATAAGAACCTGGAAGAGAGAGCTGCCGAGATTTCCAGCCATTTCACCGGTCAGCTGGAAGGCCATGTTCGAAATTATCTCGAATTCATCGGCGAATCTATTAAAGAGTTTCCAAACAAACCTCCGGCCGCTTAGGTCCGTTTATCCGGCTGGGAGCCTTATCTTTCCGTCGTTGGCTGATGGAAGGTGGGCGAATACCCGCGGATTTGAATTTTCCGGCGGCGGCAGGCTTCTCGGCTCTAAAAGTTTTTTTTCCACCCAAAGGCCTGCCGGCTTAGCCATGTCCAATAGTTTTGATGGCGCGGCCCTGCACTTCATCTGTGTTTCAGTTGACTGACACTCGAATTTAATCTACGGGCCCGTCAGAGCCATGGCTGCACGACCGAGTTCTTCGGCGGCTGGGGATTCATGTGCAAGCTGGCACCATAGATAGGTCGCAGGGACTTATGTCGAATCAGAGTACGTACAAATAGTTGGGAGAAATGCCGTGCCCCCGGCCGCTTGACGTGACATAGCACTTTATTCTATAAAGAGAGATGATGCTTAGACGCTCCATTGCGGCCGTCGAAGTCCTTCTCATCTTTCCCGGAACCCTTTTTATGATTGCCCTCTTCGTCCGCAACGTTCAGCCCGCTCCCTACGAGCCGGCGCAGACGGCACGCCGTGTGGTGGACTGGTTTGCCGCTCGCCCGCACGTCGGCCTTGATCTTTTCGTCATCGCGCTTCCCTTTGCGGCCCTAGTTATTGGCACCACAACTGTGCTGCACATCTGGTGCAGGGACCCGCAGCTTCGCCAAGTCACATCTGCCACCCTCGCCGCTTCCCGCGTCCACCTGTGGTCACTCCTCATTGCCGCAGCCACCCTCGTCGCCGGCGCTATCCTCAGCATCGTTGCTCTGCACATGATCACCGACTAGGTGCGGCGCAACTTTTCGGCATTCCAATAGCAGCTAATTATGTCCCCAGTATTTACGCATGCGATGGACCTGATGCAGTAGCAGCACACCTGGGCCGGGCTTGCCCGCAGCAATATAGGTTGCTTTAAGAAGCGTACTGTCGACCGCCTTGCGATCCACAATACGAGGTTCTGGCGATCGCGGCGTGCGCTGTCCCTCGGGCCATGTCCGTTTGAATGCGATGGCTGCGACGATCAGAACTGCCATTTAATAACGCCACAGATTGCTCACCACAGGTGGATTGTCCAAAGCACCAGATGACTGAGCGGCATCCGAGTGGTGGAGCGGCCGCAGGCTGACGCCCAAGCAATGAGCGCAACGGTAAGACATTCCAGTTCAGGGGTCGGCAGGAAGGCAGTAGGTGCCAGGAGCGAGGCCGCCACCGGCGGCGATGGCCGGCTGCGGATGCCGTCGAACTTGGGAGCGCGGCCCGTCGCTTCATCGAGACGTGTGCAGAATGGCCCAAGCCACAACAATTACGAGTAGCAACGAAATGGCGATCCAGACGGAATTCCTCTTCCACCAGGACCGGCGCCTACGCTCTTGCCACTCGCCATGCCTCACTTTGAATCGTATGGACATTGCTTTCATGCGATAACGACATTCAATGTCGTCAAGTCCACATCTCCCACGTCGACTGAAAACGAAGCATCTCTGATATTACGTGAAAGCAGAGCCGATTCACCAATGACGGCAATACATCCTCCCTGATGTGGCCAACGGGGTGGATGACAGTGTAGAGGGGCGCTGGCAAAGCAGTTAACTCGCTGGACGACCCTCTCTTTCTCGTGCAAGAACTGCGTCGTCGAAATCAACTCTCAGCGTATACGGCGAATGCGCTCCTTTCCCCATTTCAACTCATGATGAGACAATGGCTCCTTGCCGGAACCGTCCTCTGCGCAGTCGCGGACACTGCTCTCGGGACATTTGTTAGCGGACGCGTAAAAATCTACTCGCTGTCCACCTGTTTCCATTAAACGAGGTTGCATTGGTGCAAGATCAGCAAGTGAACAGCTCCCGCGAGCCGGGTATCCATCCTTCCTCTGCCTACCAAAACGAGCGCTGGCTGCTGGTGCTCTTTCTTTTCTCCCTTCCCTTGCTGAACCCGTGGGTTCATGGCGACGGGGTCGGCTACTACGCTTTCGCTCGCGCTCCTCTCATCGAGCACAGCCTCGATTTCCAGCGCGACTACCAGTACGCCAACTCCAATTTCCGCGATGCGCGCCTCGACGAAACCGGCTTGCCCAAAGCGGAGTTTCGCACTAGCACCGGCCATCTCGATAATCATTTCACCGTAGGGCCCGCGATTCTGTGGTCGCCTTTCCTGCTGATTGCCCACACGGGAGTGCTGCTGGCGCACGCATTTGGATCTCATGCTGCTGCCGACGGATTTTCAGCGCCGTACCGCGTTGCTATGGCTTTCGGGACCGCGCTGTACGGCTTTCTCGGCATAGTTCTCGCCGCTCGCATTGCCCGTCAATATGTCGACGCGCGCTGGGCAACGTTCGCCGCAATTTCCGTTTGGTGGGCCAGCTCTCTTCCCGTCTACATGTACTTCAATCCGTCGTGGTCGCACGCCCACTCCGCGTTCACGGTCGCTCTCTTCCTTTGGTATTGGCACCAGACGCGTCCAAATCGCAGCATCCTGCAGTGGATCTTTCTCGCGGCCATCGCCGGCTTGATGCTCAACGTCTACTACGCCAACGTTACGATTCTTGTCCTATTGCTGGTCGAAGCGGCCGCGCAGTACCGCGCGGCACTGCGTCATCCATCAACTTCGCAATCAGCGCAAGCTCTGCTGCTTCGTCACATCCTCTTCGCATGTGTTGTCTTCGTTTGCCTTCTGCCCACACTGATCACCCGCTACATCATCTACGGCAAGCCCTTTGCATCCGGCTATATTCCTCTTCGCGATTGGCTTTGGACTTCTCCCTATTTCCTTCAGGTACTGTTCTCGGCAAATCATGGCCTTTTGATCTGGACGCCACTTTTGTTGTTTTCCGTTGTTGGCATTTTTATTTTTTGGCGTCGAAATCCCCAGGTGGGCTCCGCCTTCCTCGCCGCGATGCTGGCTTTTTATCTACTGATCGCCTGCTATCCCGATTGGGCCGGAATTTCTTCCTACGGCAATCGCTTTTTCGTCTCGCTCACGCCGCTTTTCGTTATCGGCTTGGCTGTTTTCCTGGATCGCATCGCAAAAAGCTTTCAAGCCGTGCGCTTTCACTCCCCGCGAACTCCGACGGCGATCATTTCCGCGGTACTCGCTTGTTTTATCCTGTGGAACCTGGCCTTCATATTTCAGTGGGGAACCCACCTGGTTCCCGCTCGCGGCCCCATTTCCTGGCGCGGAATGATCGGCAATCAATTTACGGTCGTACCTCGCCAGATTTCCGCCAAACTTGAAAATTACCTTTTGCATCGCTCCAAACTCATGCGCCAGATCGAAGACCGCGACATCGAGCAAATGAAAACGCCGTCCGAATAGCTATCGCAGCGTTCACTCGGCGCCATCCACTCAGCCGCATTGCGTTCACTCAGTGGACTCAGCGTCGACGCGACTCGATCCTCAGGGTGGAGACGCACACTATCAATTGGGCCTGGCTTTGGCGCGAGCAGGGCGCAAGTAAGAAGCGGCTGCGGAAGTTCAGACAGGGCATGACTTGGCGTCCGCGGACGCGCGCACGGAAAACGTGAATCTTGATCTTTCAGAAGGGCGCGCCGCTTTGGAGCGGGGCGAGACGGACCAGGCTGCCGCTAAATTTGAGCATGCGCTGAAACTTCAGCCCGACTCCGCCGATGCGCAACATTATCTGGCATTGGTCCTGCAAAAACACGGTGACAGCCGCGGCGCCATCCAGGCGTTACCGGAATGAAATTGCATATGCGTGCGGCCCGCCGACCACCCCCACAGCACTGAAACTCAATCCGGCGGCGTAGTCGGATCTGTGAACGCACGTGAACGACCTCGGTGGAGCGGCGAATCAATACGTTATCGAACACCGCAAGCGAATTCTATCCGCGAGCAATGGGTGCTTAACAGTTTGAAGAATACATTCGAGCAAGCCGCTTCAAAGAAGTCGAGCCTTTGCTAGCGTCCTACTATAAGAGAAGAAATGGCCGAAATCATCCTGGGGCGAATCGATAATCGAAACCTACCCCTTGGCCGAAGCTGCGAAGGCCTATGAGCGCGTTGCGGAGGGCAAGACCCGCTTCCGTGCCGTCCTTACGATGTAATCGCCGATCCGACCCGTTACCCCTCGGTTGCCGTTGCCACCCCGAACAATGAAGCAGTGTTCCAAAATATTTCGTTTCAGAACCGGCACAAATGCAAGCCGCCGATTTATTGGGCTTGCAAGGCGTAGACAGAAGGGAATTCGGCCCTCGCATAAATTCGGCCACGAACTACACGGAAAAGTGAGAACAGAGTTAAACGGGTCGGAGAAGACCGTGAATGCAGTCAAGTAGCTTCCATCCGCCATGCGGTTTAGAAACTAGTGTTCACACCCATGTCGGAAGCTAGAGCATGCCCTACAGCCTCGTCATACATCGTAAACAGCACTATCGGCACATTAGGTAGCAGCCTCCTCAGCTGAGCTGCTGTTTCAATCCCATTCAGGCGAGGCATTGCCAAGTCCAAAATTATCAAATCGGGCTTCAAAGCCTCAGCCTTACCAATTGCTTCCACCCCATCAATAGCTTCGCCGCAAATTTCAAGGTCTAATTGGCTTTCTATTAAGAGCCGCGTGACCTTTCGCGTTGTATCGCTATCATCAACGAGCAGGATATGTTTGGACATTTGTGCTTTATGACCTGAATTCAACTACAAAGCTCAGACTGCCATAGGAAGCAAAAGGTTTGCCTGATTCGAAGCCAGTGTGGCTAACACGGCGAGCATTTCTCACGCCGATTTGACGAGAAGCGAAAAAAGTAACCCCTAGCCACAAATAGGGCAAAACCTGTATGTCCGGCGACGGGCGCAGAGCGGATAAAACAAAGGACACCGAACCTCGCACCTCGCTCGAACTGAATAGAGGGAGTCTAGGCCCATGGAACCCTTTCGAATCCTAGTTGTCGATGATTCCGAGACAACGCGGCGTGTGATTTCCGCGATGATTGGTTCTAGATGGACGGTGTGCGGGGAAGCTGAGAATGGCCGGTCAGGAGTGAAACGATTTCGTGAACTGAAGCCGGACTCGGTCGTATTGGATTTAGCCATGCCGGACTTGGACGGCATTGAAGTCGCTCGGCAAATATCTGCGATCGACTCCTCTGTTCCGCTCGTATTGTTCACGTTGCTTGATCCGTGGGGACTTGATGGACCCGCCCGAAATGCAGGCATTACACGTATAGTTTCAAAAACCGACAGCTTGCAGCTGTTGAAGAGTATTGAAGAAATTGTGGCTGAGCAGGCTACCAAAACTCGAAAGACTCGGAAATTCGCCCATCGCCGATAGGTATTCGACGAAAATTTACTCCTGCTTCCAGTGTTGCTACTTCCCTGTTTCGCGGAACCTCAGAAACGATTGGTCCGAATAGCATCTTGGAGCATTTCCACTGTCGCAGCATCCGATGTTATGGGACCGTGCTAAGAAATGCCCGAATCTGAGGCTTGCTGCTGTCTCGTCGAGGGCAGACTACATCTTGAAGCCATGGCAGAAATAATCCACCCAGTGTTTGCCGCGCACCTCGCTACTGCTTCACATCATTCGGCAATGGCAGATGATGCTGTCTCGTTATTAACGATTGGGAACTTCGATTGACAGTGGACCGGAGGAGAGTCGAAATATAGATAGCGGAGCTCACCCATGCCACGAAAAAACGGTTTCGCAGTTTTGACTATTTTAATTCTAATTCTTTCTGTCGGTTCCTTGCTTCTGTGGCTGAATCGTCCGCCTCATCCACCCAGCGTTTCCGGCCACCGCCAACTCACGCACGATGGACTAGTGAAAACTAATTTGGCTTCCGATGGCTCGAATCTGTATTTCACTGAAATATCCGGAGACAGTTCAATTATTTCAAAAGTTGCTGTCACCGGTGGCGATGTTTCCAAATTTCTCAGCACTTTTCCGAGTGTCCAGTTACTCGATATCTCTACGACCCATTCTTCTTTGCTGGCAGCTGAAAACAGGGTGGGGCCCTCTTCAGAGAAGCCCTTCTGGGTATATCCGCTGCAAGGCGGCCCCGCTAAACGCTTCGGCGATCTAACCGGCCGGGAAGCCGTCTGGTCTCCCGATGGGCAGCACGTACTGTTGGCGAAAGGTTCTGGTCTATATATCACCACAGCGAATGGCGCGCCGGCTAAACAGCTTGTTAACGTGGAGGGAACGCCCTACTTCCCGCGATTTTCACCCAATGGGCAACGCGTCCGTTTCAGCGTCGGGGATATCACTCAGAACACATCGTCGATCTGGGAAGTGAACAGTGACGGCTCAGGTTTGCATGCGTTGCTGCCGGACTGGAACGATGTTTCATCCAAATGTTGCGGTACTTGGACTGTCGATGGCCGCTATTACATATTTCAAGCCACAGAGAACGCGATGGGCAGCAGCGGGAACCTTTTTGCGCTCGCGGAGTCTACCGACCAATTCGAGAGCAAGAAATATGAGAAACCAGTGAGACTCACCGAGGGCGCGATCTCATTCTCGAGTCCAGTGCCTGCCGCAGATAGCAAAAAACTTTGGACTCTCGGGCTAAATATTCGTGGAGCAGTGGTGAAGTATGAACCTACGTCCGATAAATATGTGCCATTTCTATCTGGCGTTTCTGCCAGTGATCTGGATTTTTCCGCTGACGGTCAATGGGTCACGTATGTTTCTATTCCTGAAGGCAAGCTTTGGCGTTGCCGTATTGATGGCTCGCAACAGCAGCAGGTAACTTTTTCGCCCGGAAGGGCCGCTCTCCCCCGATGGTCGCCTGATGGAAAGCAGATTGCGTATGTGAATGTACAATCCGGGCAACCTTGGGCGATCTTTATTGTGCCCGCGGAAGGTGGCGAGTCTCGACGTCTGGTATCAGAAAACCTCACGCAGATAGACGTGAACTGGTCAAACGACGGCAACAAGATCATTTTTGGACGCATCACGCAGCACACTGCAGAAGGTCTCAGCATCGTGGCTTACGATCTGAAGACGCACGAACTTTCCACCATTCCTGGCTCTCAGGGCCTCTTCAGTCCGCGGGTATCGCCAGACGGGCGCTACATTGCGGCAATCTCCGGAGACCTCACCAAATTGAATTTGTATGATACTCAAGCAAAAAAGTGGTCGGAGTGGCAGACATTGGAGTCTGGAGCGGTAAATTACCCAGTATGGTCCTCCGATAGCAAATCGATCTACTTCGATGATCTTGTGAGCGGAGAAGGGGCTTACTGCCGTGCCAGAGTCGGAGAGAATCACTACGAACAAGTATTTCTCCAGACCGGCATCGAGCGATACCTTGGGCCATTTGGGCCTTGGTCCGGCCGCGCGCCTGACGGCTCGGTACTGTTTGTTCAAGAAGCCAGTACACGCGAAATTTACGAACTCCGAGTTGACTTGCCGTAGCTGAGGCTGTGGGCAAGGGGACCGAA
The DNA here is from genome assembly GCA_963788725.1 of uncultured Acidobacteriota bacterium. Classification (GTDB taxonomy): domain Bacteria; phylum Acidobacteriota; class Terriglobia; order Acidiferrales; family UBA7541; genus Acidiferrum. The sequence continues at coordinate 227,423 of CAWBHT010000005.1, forward strand.
AGAAGAGTAATTCCGCTGCGACGAGCGCACGATGGCAAAGCGGGACTTCAACGCAGCACCAGCGAACGCCATACGCGCAGGGAGACGCGTGAGCATGAAAAATCCTTTTTTGCGGCTTCTAGTTTGCTTCTCGATCGTGTGCCTTTCCTTCGCACCACCATCGCATAGTCAGCAGGATTCCAAGAGCGATCGAAAAGTTGCTACCCGGGTAGAGCCTGATTATCCACCCGTCTTGAGGATGCGGCAGATCGGGGGAACCGTGCGCTTGGAAGTGACAATCACGCCCCAAGGAACCGTCGAAAGCGCAAAAGTGCTCGGAGGAAATCCCATCCTCGCTGAATCCGCGGTCGCAGCTGTTAAGAAGTGGAAATATATGGCCGCCCAAATGGCGACAACGCAGACGGTCTTGCTCATATTCAATCCTTATGAGTAGAAAACGCTAAATCATCAGTTTTACCGCTTCATCGCAGTTCATTCTGAAATCAACAGGCCCGAGCAGCAACCGCCGAAAAAGCCCGACATAGAACCAGTAAGTTGCGGGTATCGCGGGATAGGAGAGAGTCTAAACTCGTGGAATCGGTCAGTTTTTTCATAGAGTTTTGGCGCTTAGAATACCCGCAATACCCCGCACTCTAAACCTGCTGTTCGGAGGGGTTGGTAGTGCGGTTAGTTTTGCCGGCCGCGCTGACACCTTTACCTGTAGTGGTATTTGAAATCCGTTTTTCGGTCCTTAGAACCTGATGTCGAGCCACCCGGTCCAATAATTGATGTTCTTACCGGGCGTGGACTGCATTAAGAACTCGCCTGAAAAGAAGTGCCCGTACTCCGTGAACCAGGTGAGATTGCGAGTCATCCGCCACTGCGCTTGAGCAGAAACCTGCGTGGCGATATATCGAGCGTCTTCTTTGGAACCCGAGACAACCAAGCGATCGTGGTGGTGAAAAATTTTCACTGAGGGGCTACTCTCTCGTTCTGGCACGGACTTATGCCCCCGCAGCTAAGCGTTTGCTCCCTGCGCACTCGTGCTCAGCGGGAGCAGAAAACTAAGCAGCAGCGTACTGAAGAGTTTCACGCACGATGCCGATTTGCCCGCCATCCGACCGGAATGTGCCGGCAATGCAATTAACCAAAACTCTAGACAAGTGAATGCGCGCCTTACCGGGAGTTAACGGGATTCCATTCGGTTCCAATCGTGTGGGTTCGTTGACTTGCCTTTGCTCAGCAACCTAATATGTCCAGCAGATGCTTGGCCCCGATTCGTTCATCGGCAGAACTTTTTCCCACTACCAAATCCTCGAACGCCTCGGCGGGGGCGGCATGGGCGTGGTGTACAAAGCCGAAGACGCACGGTTACACCGCTTCGTTGCCATCAAGTTTCTTCCTGAAGACCTCGCCAACGATCCGTCCACGCTCGAGCGTTTTCGCCGCGAAGCCAGCGCCGCTTCTGCCCTCAATCATCCCAACATCTGCACCGTTTACGACGTCGGTGAAGAGAACGACCGTGCCTTCCTCATTATGGAGTTCATGGAGGGCTGCACGCTCAAACATCTCATCGATGGTTCCCCTCTCGAAACCGACCGCATTCTCGACATCGGCATCGATGTCTCCGACGGTCTCGACGCCGCACACACCAAGGGCATCCTTCATCGCGACATCAAGCCTGCCAATATTTTCGTTACGTCACGCGGCCACGCTAAAATTCTCGATTTCGGTCTGGCCAAGCTCGATGGCCCTTCCAATTTTCGTGTGGGAACCAATACCACCGATGCCGGCGAAACCGTGGCTTCCGAATTCCTCACCAGCCCAGGCAGCGCGGTCGGCACGGTCGCGTACATGTCTCCCGAACAAGCTCTCGGCAAATCCCTCGATGCCCGCAGCGATCTTTTCTCATTTGGCATCGTCCTTTACGAAATGACCACCGGCGTTCTTCCATTCCCGGGCGACACGTCCGCCGCCATTTTCGACGGCATTCTCCGCCGTGCTCCTGTTTCTTCTGTACGTTTTAATCCCCAAGCTCCCCCCGAACTTGAACGATCATCAATAAAGCCCTGGAAAAAGATCGCATCTCCGTTGCCAATCCGCTGCAGAACTCCGCGCTGACCTCAAGCGACTCAAGCGGGAGTCCTCGGGCCGGTCCGCCGTTCAGCCCCCTGCCGATACCATTGAATTTCGATCGCCGTCATCGAGAATATCGAGTGGCGGCCAGAAACTCGACCAGTCGGCGGAGACTCCAGCTCCTACTCCAACCCAAACCTCTCGACGCTTCCTTTACGCAGCCGCCGGTCTCATCCTCGCCGCGCTCCTTGCCACAGTTGGCGTGCTCTGGTATCGCAAGGGTTCTTCTAACCACACTGCCGTTTCAGCTGCTCGCCCGTCCATCGCCGTCCTGGCCCTGCAGAATCTCAGCACCGAACCGGACAGCAACTATTTCAGCGATGGCATGGCCGATGAAATCTCTACAAAGCTCTCTAAAATCCAAGGTGTGGATGTGGTATCTCGCTCGGTAGTGACCTCTCTAAAGTCTCCGACAAGACTCCTGCCGACATAGGTCATCAACTCGGCGTGCGCTACCTTCTTGAAGGCAGCGTCCGCAAAGTGGGCACGCAGGTCCGCGTCAACGTTCAATTGGTCGACTCCAGCACCGGCTTTCAGACCTGGGCTGACGATTTCACAGGCGACATGCAAAATGTCTTTTCCCTCCAAGAACAAGCCGCACTCAAGATCGCGCAGGCTCTTAACGTCCACCTAAGTCCACAAGAACAACGGGAGGTTATGAGGCGTTATACCCAAAATGCACACGCGTACGAAGAATTCCTGATAGGCCGTTCTCTGCTCGTGCATAGGATCAACGCGAGGCTCTTGAAGCAGCGAGGAAGCACTTTGAAGCCGCGCTCAAACTCGATCCAAATTACGCCCCCGCGCTGGCCGGGCTTTCACACGTCGAGGGTTACTATTACCGCGACATCAATTCCGCTCCCGCTCATCTCCAGCGTGCGGAGCAACTCGCCCACCAAGCTTTGTCCATCGATCCGCAGCTTCCTGAAGCGCATATTGCCCTGGGTCGCGTTTTCGGTTTGCGCTACCAGTACGCGGATGCCGTGCGTGAGCTCAGGTTAGCTGTTCAGACGGAGCCGGATAGCGCATTGGCCTGGGACATATTGTCTTGGGCTTTGGCCTATCAAACCCCTCCAGACCCGATCGAGGCAGAAAAGGCTGCTCGGGAGGCGATTAAATTCAATCCATTTCTCGGCTATGCGCAGTATCACCTGGGCCGCGCCCTTTATATGCAAGGCCGTTTTCCGGAAGCCATGGCCGCCTTCGATCGTTGTGATGAACTAACCGGCAAGTCTGATGTGGCTAACCTCGGCAGAGCACAAGCGCTCGGCGCTCAAAAGCGGTACGCAGAGGCACTTCTCATCATGCTGAACGGAAGGACGTTGTACGCATCGAATGACCGTTACTGGTTGAGTTCTTTCTACGCGGGAATGGCGAAGACGAAAAATCGCTGGCCGCTCTGCAAAAAGGCTTTGAACTTGGCTTTCGCGATTTCCCTGCCATCAACGCCACCCTGCATTCGCTTCACTCCGAAACGACCCGCGGTTCCGGCAACTCCTCGGCCGTTACTCCAAATAAACGCGAGGCACCATGATTATTCCAGGTCAAGAGTTTTAAGGGGGCTGTCTCACGGTCGATCAGGTCGTCTTTGAGTCTAAGCACTTGATCAGCTTGCTCGCTATCTATTCGATTCGACCGTGTTACGGGACGGCACTTCTACAACCGCA
>CAWBHT010000006.1:0-276621 GCA_963788725.1 uncultured Acidobacteriota bacterium
CGGCGATCAGCTCTCTAATCTTGATCCGGTCACTATGACCGGTCCAGCGCTGTACCATCAATACATTCTGGACGAGCTGCGAACTATTGGTTCTGGCGTACGCCTTGGAAGCTGTTTCGTTCAGCCATAAACTTCAGCCGTTATTCTTTCGGCATGGGGCGTAGCGCCAGCGCGCAATTAAAGGAACTTCGCAGCAGCTTTGCTCGTTTCCTCGTCACACTGTCGCTGCCGCTGGGATATGCGATGCTTTTAAGAGAACGGCGCAAAGCTTAGCCAGCAAATTTTCGGGGCTAGCGCGGCCTCGATGAACCCTGGAAGCACCATTACTGCAACGTTTTCAACCATCGGTCCATCTCCTCCGCCGCCAATTCATGCCCGTGTGCATTGAAATGGCCCCAGCCCGGCGCCGTATTCGCCTCTCCGCGGTCCAGCACGTGATTTACTAGCAAGTCTTCAATGATTCGAGCGTGGAGACTTCGGCAGGAAATTCCATACTCCCGGCAGGCCGATAACATCGCGCTCTCTTGTGGCTCTGAAGGCGCTGATTCGGAATACGGCTGATCGGGAGCATATAGCATCAGCAGTTTGTCGCCATATCCCTGTTTTTCAATCCTCGAACGATTTCGTTTACCGTCTCCTGCGTTGAGTGCGCAGACATCTGTCTCGCGTCAGCACTGTCTAAGAATTTTGAATCGCAACCCGGTAAGACGTTAGGCAGAATCTCCAATCGCAGCCGCACCACCGCAGCATACAAGAGTCCGGATTCTTTTATTTTTTTGGCTAGCGCTCCACCGTAGGACGGTGGCCGTCCCGGTTCTATTCCCGGCTTCGCGGTTCCGCGGTCACTTCGCCATCGTGATCGACCAAGCGTGCGTATTCTGTGGAGGTTCTTACGGAAAGTTCGCCCTTGCTCGTGAACAGGAATATCCGAATCGGATGGTATCGCTCCAAGATCAATTTCGCCTGATACACGTAATCTGGACCGTCGGCGCCGCGCCATCCGTACTGCAACACATTCCAGCATTTGCCTTCCGAGCGTAACCGTCGCTCCAGAATCGAGCCCATGGTACTGATGGTAATTCGTTGACCGAATACGACCCTCGACGTGTGAATCACCTATGATCAATACCGGCGGAGCGCCTGCGATCTGCGGATTTCCCGTAAGCCTCAAACCATCAGCGGAAAAATGCGCCTTGGCGACTCCTTCCCGATAATCGCGCTCCTCGAATCCGGCGCTGTTTTCGGATTTCCCGGAGAAGTTGTGCAGCGCCAATTCCATCAGAGCGACAGAGAGCAAACAGCCTGCCAGGAAGCCAATCCCGACATGCCGCGAACCAGTCTTTTTCCTGCCAACATGTTTGTTCGTCGCACCATCCGGCGGCTTGGATTGCTGTACTTGGGCGTTTTTGAATTCAACATTCGCACTCATATTCGCTGTTACCGCTGCTCTTTTTTTCGCGTCCCAATCTTTCATTTCCTGCCTATTCCAAAAGCAGGTCCACTCCGCGAGGTAACTATTCCGATCTCTTAAATTGTATCGTTACAGCGCCTGTTCAACCCTCCTTTGTTAAGGCTGAGTCGAGACTGGTAATCTTTTGCACCAATTCAAGGCCAGCCTTAAATCTAAAACTCCAGGCAGCCTTCCGGTAAACTTCAGGGATGCACTCTAATCGCCAATTGACAAAGCGTTTTAGGATGACCTCTGCTCAGCCCAGAGCTGCCAGGATCCGCGTCGCTTCTCGCGCGCTCATCCCCGCAGCCGTGCTTGGCAGCGCCCTCTGTCTCTCGGTCTCGTTCGGAACTCCCAAATCCAGTTCCACTTCCGCTTTCACTGGCGCACAAGGCGGGGGCGCTGCCTCTCGTGGCGGCCGTGGCGGCGAAGTCTGCGAAGTCACAAACCTCAACGACTCGGGCCCCAACAGCGCTCGTGACTGTTTCACCCGCCGCAATCCCCGCACCGTTGTCTTTCGCATTGCCGGCCGAATCAACCTGCGTTCTGGCATCCGCATTAACGATCCGTATCTAACCATCGCCGGTCAGACCGCTCCAGGAAGCGGGATCGAATTTGCCGGCAAAGAGATGAACAACGACTCTCTTATTTTCATATACACCCATGATGTCGTCGTGCGTAACATCCACGTCCGAGTTGGCAATGGCCCCGGCCACTCCCCCGGCCCCGGTACGGGTTGCGTCGCCTTCTATATCGGGAATGCGGACGTCTTTAACGTAATCCTCGATCACGTCTCGGTCAGCTGGTCTGATAACAAGCCCGTTGGCCTGTGGGCAAACTACGGACCGGGCGTTCACAACGTGACTGTTCAATGGAGCATGATCAACGAAAGTATCCTCGGCCATGCCGTCGGCCCTGGAGTCGGTAACTCCAACGGTTCCACTGCCAATTTTCTCGACGACGATTTTCACCATAACTTTTTGTCCAATGCCAGCCACCGCCTCCCTGAAACGTCACAGAGATCCATGCGATGGGTCAACAACATCGTTTACAACTGGAGTTTCTATGCCTCGGCGACGCTGGGCGCGCAAGTCTCGGACTTCATCGGCAATATTTACAAGGCCGGCCCACTGAATCACGAAGCTCAGAAGTATGAGCTTCATTTCTCCGATATCAGCAATGCCTGGGATAGTGGCGCGCCAAGCGTCTACCTCCTCGGTAACAAAGGGCCAAATCAGCCCAATCCCTCCGGAGATCAATGGCTGATGGCGAACAAAATCACCGGTGAAAATGGAAAGGAAGTGGGTCCAGTTCCGCAGAATTGGCGTCGCGCGGTACCCCTTCCGGCGGAAGAATTCCCCATCACCGCTGACGACGCTAACCATCTTGAGGATGTCCTGTTCCCCACGGTCGGTGATGCGCAACGTCTTGATTGCAATGGCAATTGGGTCAACAAACGTGACTCTGTTGACGTACGTCTGATCGCTGAGTATAGAAATGGAAAAGGAATTCTACCGAGGTCCGAAGAAGTCGTTGGGGGCTTCGCCAAAATGGATCCTGGTCAGCCTTGCGCTGACTCCGATCACGACGGTATCCCCGATGGCTGGGAGATCAGCCATAAGCTAAATCCCAAAAATCCCGCTGATGCCAGCAGGCTCGGTGCAGACGGCTACACCGCGCTCGAGCACTACCTGAACGGTAACAAATCACAGAACTAACGCAGAACAGACCAGAGGAGCTGAAACGCCACACCGGTCGCACAGTGACCGATGCATGCACGCTCATCTTCTGGTCAGATAAAAGTAACGACGCGGGACTCGTACTCCCGCGTCGCTACTTCCCTCAGTTCCCTGTCCAACTACTACTACTGCCCGTCTAGATAGTTATCCAGCCAGGTGTAGCCGTTCGGTGCCGTCTCCTTGTAGAGGCTCGGATTCGTCGTGCTGAGTCCCTTCAGAGCCTTCCACTGGTCCGGAATTCCGTCATGCAGCGACTCCGTGCACGCCGTGAAGTTCGTAACCGGCTGATCGGTCCAGTCTGACAGTGGCGTCGGGAGCTGCGATGCTGACGTTTGGTTGGTGATCGGCGTCGTCAAGCCATTTGGCCAGAAGCCGCCCGCTGATTTGTTCTTGTATTGGTTCACGATGCGCGTGTCGGCGGCATCGCGATGGCTCACCCAGTTGCCTTGGCAGTCCAGATGTTGCGAGTTCCCGATCGTTGGGAGCATCACACTGTCGAGATTCGCAACCGCGTCCTCGGAAATTGGGTACGTTCCATCCGCCAGCGGTGAAGATCTGCGCCAGTTCGTTGGCATCGCGCCCATTTCGCTACCGTTCTCGCCGGTGACCTGCGCGGCATACTTCCACTGATCCGAAGCCGGCGACGAATCACCCATCGCCGTGTTGCCGGACAGGTAGTAGGACGGATTGCCGGGATACTGATCGTCTACGTTATCCGCGTGAATGGGGTGAGGCTGTGCGCTGGCGTTTAGGTTACCCGTTACCCATTTATTGCCAACGAGATCGACTGTACCCGTGCGTGAGAAGGCATAGAACATCCAGTTGTACGTAATGTTGTTTGTCCAGTGTCCGACGAACGTGCTCTCCGGCAAGCGATGCGAGAAGTTCACGAACATGTTGTGATGGAAGTCGTTGCCCGTGGCTGGCGAAACTGAAGGGCCCGGCGTTGCCGGGTCCTACCGGATGGCCAGCAGATGGCTCGTAAAACAAGCTCCACTGGACGGTGATATCGTTGGTTGGTCCCACGTAGTTATTCACGATGGCGAACTCTTTGTTTCCTGCCCATCGTGAGGTCACGTGATCGAAAACGATGTCGTGCGTGTCACCGTTCGCGATTTCAATATTCATCGTCCCGGTGCTCGGGCCTGACAGCACATTCTTGTTATCGGCGCTAAAGGTGCAATAACGCACGATCACGTCATGCGTTGAGATGAACAGGCCTTCGTTCGTCTGATTCGGCCCGCCAATGATCACCTCGCCAGGTGCAGTCTGGCACGCGATCGTCAGATATGGATTGCTCGCCTGCACACGGCTCAGCGGCGTAATAAGTCCCGCCACGCGGAATATGCAGGTCCGCGGCCCCGTTCCTTCGACACACGCTCGGAAGCTACCCGTCCCTGAGTCGTTGCGATTGGTCACTTCCATGATAACTCCACCGCGGCCGCCCACTGCTCCCGCTCCGCCACCTTCGGCGGTTGGGAACGCGGCGATTGCGCCGGGTTTCAAGCTCACTGCGTTGACCTTTACCTGTGCTGACGCCGACTTGCTGGCATCCGCGTCGCTCGTTGCAGTAACCGTATCGGTCCCGGCATTCGGCGGGCGCGGTATAGAGTCCCGTCGATGTGATCTTGCCAAGCGCCGCTGTCCAGGCCACCGACTTGTCTGTTGCCGTACCCTGCACGCTAGCCGAGAACTGGAGCGTACCGCCGGTCAAAGAGGTTGCGCTTGTTGGAGACATCGTCACCGAAGAAACTGTCGGCGTCGGCGCAGGGTTCGTCGGCGCCGCGGTTACCGTTACAACCGCTGCTCCAGCCTTGCTGCCATCCGCAACGCTCGTCGCTGTAACCGTATCGGTTCCTGCTTTCGCTGGTGCCGTATAAAGGCCTGCCGCGCTGACTGTTCCGAGCGTCGCCTTCCAGGTCACTGCCTTATTGGTCGTCGTCCCAGTTACGCTCGCGGTGAACGGCAACGTTCCGCCCGTTACAGACGAAGCCGTTGCCGGTGACACGCCAACTCCCGTCACCGTCGGACTTGGAGATGGATTGTTCGTGGGTGCCGCCGTTACCGTAATTGTCGCCATTCCCACCTTAGTAGGATCCGCAACGCTGGTTGCTGTCACAACCGATGTGCCTGCGGATAGTGGCGCCGTATATACCCCCGCCGCCGATACGCTCCCGGTCGACGCATGCCACGTTACCGCGCGATTCGTTGTCGTGCCGCTCACCACCGGGGTCAGCGATAGTGTTGCTCCGCTTGCCACGGTTGCGGTCGCCGGCGAAACTGAAACCGCAGTGACGCCCGAACCGGTTGGCGGATTGCTGGGGGCGCTGACCGTCACAACCGCGGATGCCGACTTGGTCGGGTCCGCAACGCTGATGGCCGTCACCGTTCCGGTTCCAGCCGACGCTGGCGCCGTATAAACGCCCGTCGAGGAGACCGTTCCCATCGTCGCCGTCCACTGCACTGCATCATTCGTGGTTGTACCCTGCACCGCTGCGCTGAATTGCACCTTGGCGCTAGGAGCCGCCGTCGCGGCTGACGGGGTCACCGACACGGAGGCTACGCTCGGGCTTGCATTGGAGCCATTGCCCTTCAGCGACGCCACGACTGGCCGGTGCGCTGCATCGGTCATGACGGCAAGGCTGCCGTTGACACTTCCCGCAGCTTGCGCCGAAAACTTTACCGAGAAGCTCTGCGTCTGATTCGGCGCCAAGGTCATCGGCGTCGTCAAGCCAGAGATGCTGAATCCTGTTCCCGTCACCATAGCTTGGCTAATGCTTACGCTTGTGGTTCCGATGTTTGTGACGCCGACCGTCTGAGCACTCGATGAGCCGACCTTCGCGCTCACCGAGAGCACTGTCGGGGTCACCGAAAGCGACGGTAGCGGTTCAGCCACTCCGGCGCAGCCACCCACCCATGAAATCGCAACGCTAGATACTAGAAGTACTAGAACTTGGTACTGTTGGCGCAGATTCATTTCTTTCGTTCTCCCCGTAGATCCCAAGTTCAACTTTTCTAATGAATTACCGACCGGCCCCACTAGCTTGGTGGATGGGGTGCCAAGCTGTTGGCATCCTAAGAAGGGGATCTATGCGCGACTACTGGCGTAACGGCCAAATTCGGGCCGGGGGGGTTTACTCTTGCGGGATAACCCGACGGTACTGGTACTCTACTGTCCGAATGCTGTACCGAAGGCCTAGTCCCTGTTTCCTACCGCGGGCGCTGCTCCACAGCTGTGGACTTACGCTGCATTTGCGTATCTCGCCGATTACATTTTGCGTGGGGTTTGCTAGCGGTGGGGGAGCATCAACAAAGATATAAGCCGGATACGTGACGTGATGGACGGCACAGCAACGCAGACGGAAATGTGCGATGCTTGGGGAAATTCTTGACGGACAATCGCAAAACGCAGCACTGCGGCGCTGAAAGCTACATTCAGTTTGTAGTTAAGTCTTCAGGAGGTCGCATCCCATCATGGGCATCTTCGATCGATCGCAAATCGAAATTTTTTCTACCAGCCCGCAATCCAAGGATTTCCCGCAGGACACGTATGTCCAACGCGTCATCGATGTTGCCAATTGGAGTGAGCAAGCCGGCTGCACCGCAATTCTCGTTTACACCGACAATTCCATCGTTGACCCCTGGCTAGTCGCCAATCTGATCCTGCAGAACACCAAGACCCTTTGCCCTTTGGTCGCAATACAGCCTGTTTACATGCACCCGTATTCCGTTGCAAAGATGGTCGCCAGCTTCGGCCACCTTTATAAACGTCGCATTTTTTTGAACATGGTTGCCGGAGGATTCAAGAACGATTTGATCGCTCTGAACGACACCACTCCGCACGACGATCGCTATAGTCGGCTGGTCGAATACACCACCGTCATCAAGTTGCTGCTATCCACCCCCGATCCTGTCAGCTTCGAGGGCAAGTTCTACAAGGTTGACAAGCTACGCATGACGCCGCCGCTGGACCCCTCTTTGTTCCCTGGGATCCTCATGTCCGGATCTTCGGATGCCGGTTTCGCCGCTGCGCGCGCGGTCGGCGCTACTGCCGTGCAATATCCGAAACCTGCCAAGGAGTTCGAGGGCGCTCCCAACGATGGCGGAAAATCTGGCGTTCGTGTCGGTATCGTAGCTCGCGAAAACAGGGCGGACGCCTGGAAAATCGCCAACGAGCGGTTCCCTGGCGACCGTAGAGGCCAGTTGGCCCATCAGCTCGCCATGAAAACTTCCGATTCCGCTCTTGGCACCAGCGATTCTCACAAATGATCAAGGATGTCGGTGAAACACAGGGCGTTTATTGGATGTGGCCCTTCCAGAACTATCAGACTTTCTGTCCTTATCTAGTCGGCAGTTACGAGGAAGTCGCTGAAGAAGTCTCGCGTTACATCCGCAGCGGCTTCAAATCCTTTATTCTCGATATTCCCCCGAGCCACGAAGAGTTGGTCCACACCCAAGCGGTGTTCGATCACGCCATCCGTGCCGTCGCGTAGCAAGCCAGTGCACAACATTTACCGCGGCGGCGAGGGCAACATTTGGTGCTGCCAGAGGAACGCTTCCCTCAAAGATCCCATTTAGGCGCGTAAGAAAAATTCTTTGGACATATCCAATCGTGCCTCGCCTAAACAAGGCGCGCTCTACCAATTACAATATTCCTGACATCCAGAGGATCCGTTAATGAGCCGCCAGTTACAGAGTTGGGTCACCCAGCAAGCCGAAATACGACCGGACTCACCCGCCATCGTTGACCGCACTCAAACTTTCACGTACGGGCAGCTTGAGCGCTCCAGTAACCAGCTTGCTCAGCTTCTTCAGAGCGCCGGATGCAACAAAGGCGACCGGGTCGTCATCCTGATGCCCAAATCACCCGCCGCCGTTCTCAGCATGATCGGTATTCTCAAAGCCGGCTGCATGCACGTTCCCGTCGACGCTTCCAGTCCGGCTGCCCGCGTTCGTTCGATCCTTGACTCGTGCGAAAATCGTTGGATCCTCGCGGCGGGCTCCGTCGCACCACTGCTGGACGAACTCCTCGCCGAGGAGCAATTACGAAGCCGCATCTCTATTGGCTGGCTCGAAGCCAAACCCGCAGTCTCCACAAACTTTCAGCCGGCTTTTACCAAGGCCGATTTGGATGCCGCGCCCAATACCGTATTGCCTCAGCGAGGCAATGCCGATGACGGTTCGCATATCCTCTTCACCTCCGGATCGACCGGGGTGCCCAAAGGTGTGGTCATCACCCACTCCAACGTGATCACCTTCGTCGCCTGGGCGATCAAGCATTTCCGCATTGACCATACCGACCGCTTCTCTGGTCACACTCCATTTCACTTCGATCTTTCCACCTTCGACATTTTTGGCACCCTCACCGCCGGCGCCCAGCTGCATCTAGTTCCTCACGAAGCTTCCTTGCTGCCCCCCAAGCTCGTCGAATTTATCCGCACCTCCGAACTCACCCAATGGTTCTCCGTCCCTTCCGTTCTCAATTATCTGGCGAAGTTTGATGCCCTCAAAAGCGTCACTTTCCCGTCTCTGCGACGTGTCCTGTGGTGCGGCGAAGTTCTTCCCACTCCCTCACTGATCTACTGGATGCAGCATCTGCCCAAAATCCCGTTCACCAATCTTTACGGTCCCACCGAAGCCACCATCGCCAGCAGCTATTACGACGTTCCCTCTTGCCCATCTGACCCCAAGTCCGCAATTCCCATTGGCACCGCATGCGACGGTGAAGAGCTTCTTGTCCTCAATGAGAGATTCCAACCGATTTCACCTCGCGAAATCGGGGACCTTTACATCGCGGGTGCCGGGCTCAGCCCAGGTTATTGGCGTGACCCGGCGAAAACTGCCGCTGCATTTCTTCCCGACCCTCGAAATCCTGAGAAGCGCATCTATCGAACCGGCGATCTCGGGTGGCAGGACGAAAACGGCCTCGTCTACTTCGTTGGCCGGGCGGACACCCAGATCAAGGTCCGGGGTTACCGCATCGAATTGGGAGAAATTGAGGCCGCCTTGAACTCCGTCGGAACGCTCCAGGAATGCGCCGTAGTGGCTGTGGCGAACGAGAATTTCGGCGGCTGGATGATCTGCTGTGCGTATGTCCCGCGAACCAGTACGCAAGTCCTGCCCAACGGCCTGCGCGAACACCTTAAAAGATTCGTACCTGCCTATATGCTCCCTGTTCGCTGGACGGCCTACCAAGCCCTACCTAAAAATGCCAATGGAAAGATCGACCGGCCGCTACTGAAGGCGAAATTCGTCAGCGAGGAGCAGGCTCACTCTGGACCTCCATCTGCTCCCGCTAAATAGAGAAAGAGCGTGTAACCCTCGAGCGCTTGGAATCATGTTCTACTTTCAGAGGTATAATCGACCCCAGCGCCTTTTCTGAAATTTAATGAACCCGCACGGTTGCCGGAAAGCATCAAACTAAGTGTCGGAGAGTGAAGTTCGGTGACGCCTTTTTAGCTGAACTGTTCAATTATGTATCTTCTTGTTTACATACTTCTGGCAGCGGTCGCCACCTCCGCTTTCCTGACCTATGCGGTCCGGAATATTGCGATCGCCCGTGGCCTTAAGGCTACTCCAGTCTACGGGCGCCACACCCACACCAAGCCAGTTCCTCGGCTCGGCGGTGTGGCCATTTGCATGACTTTTCTGCTGGCCGCTGTGGCCTACATTCCTCTCTCTCCCGTCTTCCATGTGGGGTTCTCGCTTCGCAATTACTTTGGCATCGTCGTGCCCGTGCTCCTCATCTTCGCCATGGGCGTTTACGACGACCTCAAACCTTTGCAACCCAAGGTCAAGGTCGCCATCGAAGCGCTCGCCGCTATCATTCTTTATGCGGGTGGATTCGGCATCCATTACTTTTATTCTCTTACTGATGGTCATCCTCGGAAAAGCAATCGATTTACCCATCACCATTCTGTGGATTCTGCTGATCACCAACGCCTTCAACCTTATCGACGGCTTGGACGGCCTCGCCGCCGGCGCAGCGCTGGTTTCCGCGATCACCATCCTGATCGCAGCGGTGGTCGGCCACAACAGCCTGGTCACCTTCCTTGTCGTTGCCTTCATCGGCTCCATCATTGGATTTCTACCTTTTAATCGCCATCCTGCCAGCATCTTCATGGGCGATTCCGGCAGCCTCTTCATCGGTTTCTTGTTGAGTGCCCTGTCCATCGCGGTCGCGCATCGCGCCACCACAATCGCCGGCGTCGCCATCCCGCTACTCGCTTTCGGCCTGCCCATTCTTGACGTCTCTCTCGCCCTCCTGCGGCGCGCTGTACGGCGTCGACCGCTGTTCCGCGGCGATACCGATCACATCCATCACAAGCTTTTGAAGCGCGGCTTTTCTCACGCCGAAGCTGTCAATGTCCTGTACTTCGCCTCGGCACTCTTTGTTTTGGGCAGCCTCGTTCTACTCGCCGATGCTGATCTTCTTCTCCCGGTGTTCTTCGTACTCGGCATCGCCGTTTGCCTTGGCGTCCAGCAACTCCACTACACCGAATTTTCCGAATTTTTCCATCCGGTCGCTGGACGCCGCCAGATTGTCGCCGACGAAGCAGGCATTCGCCGTGCCGTGGAAGCTCTGGCTACTTGCTCCGATTTCCGCACCGTTTCCCAGATTCTGCAGGAAACCCTACAACCCGTTGGCTTAGACGCCATACGCATCAAGAACCTCGGAAAAGACGGTTACCCGATGGCGTTGTTTCATGCCCTCCGTTATGACCAGGAAGGCCATTGGTTCTTTGAGTGGTCGGAGCGCAAATCTGACGACGAACCTTGGGGACACAGTTTCGAGTTGCTCGCGGACTCCCCACCGTCGTGGGGCTACGCCTCGCTGCTTCGTGGTACGCCCACCGCGGACGTCCGCCTTAACCGCGATCTTCTCGCAGAGGCGTTCCGTTATGCGCTAGCCGAGGCGGTGGTCCAAGCCACCTTGCGAATCGATGAAATCAAGAATCCTGATCTGAATGCGGATCTCAACCTGGTCCGCGCCGTTTGCCGCGCCTCCGACTAAAACAAAAAAGCGGCCAGCAATTCGCTGCCGCTTCAAAACCTCTCAATCGTTGGATCAGTTGTCTGTAAGTCTCAGCGACTGTATCGCTATATCGTTCAGCCTGGATTATCCGCAAACAGCCGCGGACGTACTTTACCCGACCTTAACCCGTAAGCCCCGCGCTGCCAGAAAATGTGCTCTTGTGGTCTCCATTGTGCCCCGGCTTCTCCGCCTGCAATGTCAGGTTCCACAGTCCGCGTACTACTGAAAATTCGTTCGGATCCGCGATCGCCAAATCGATCTTATGCCCACTCTTCGTCTCGATATATACGATCAGATCCAGAAAATCGAAAGAATCCAACAGCCCGGACCCCAATAGTTCCGTGTCCATCGACATCTTCGGCGCTTCGCCACTTTGCTTATTCGTTTGGAGCCACTCTGTCAGCAAATCCAGAAATTGCTCTTGAGTCATGAGCCCGTACTTCCCCGCAGTTGGCGGCAGTTTACCCGCGTCTTAGTTATTTTGCTCAAAAAATTCTGCTGGGGGGCTGGTACGTCGGTACCAAGTTTCTGGAACCCGGTATCTACGACTCAACCGTGGCTTCCTCGCGCGCGCTTTCCTCTTGCCGCAGGCAGGACAGCACAAGTTCCACTCGATTCGACACGCCGAGTTTATCGAAGACTCGGAACAGATAATTCTTTACCGTGTGCTCGGTTAGTCCGAGCTCGCGCGCAATTTCTCGGTTCGATAGGCCTTCCACAGCCAGCTTGACCACGTCGGTTTCCCGTTTTGTCATTCGGTTTTCGACCGCAGGATCGACCTTGCGTTGCTTCGGCGCGCGCGTGAATTCTTCCAACACATACCGCAGTTCGGTGGCATTCGCCCAGATCTGCCCTTGCGCCAAGGCATCAACCGATTTGCACAACAGCTCGAACGCACTGTTTCGCCAGAAAACACCATCAGCACCGGATCGAAATGCCTCCGTCACCAGTTCCCGATCCATCGAACCCATCGCCACCAAGATTCGCGTATCCGCGTTCGTGCGCTTGATGTCGGACAAAATCCGTAAGCCCGTCAGCGGCCCGTCTTCCAGCGTATCGCTGACAATCGCCACTTTCGGCCGGTGTTCTTGTACCAACGCCAAAAGTTCAGTTGTCTTGGAAGCACACGCAACGACCTCGAATCGCTCCGGAACCGTCAGAAACGCCTTCGTCAGCAAGTCGCAATACATCTTGCTGGCCTCTGAGATCAACAGGCTTGTTCGTTCCGCGGTGCGCGGACTCGAGGTCTGAGGTAAATCGCTCATCGAGAGGGCCTCAGTACACCATATCGTCGACTCCGGAGGCTGTTTTCTGGGGACGTGCGAACATGCCTACCCGGAACTCGCACTACGACCTTTAGGAATAGAGCAGCTTTAGTACCACATTGGCATGACAAACTCGCATCGCTAAATACTCTTAAACTCAGCCGGTTACAAAAGCGGACAGCCGAACTCCGAGCCCTCGCCCCTCGGAGGTATCCAGTTGAGGACGGTCTGCTTCCCGAAATGTGCAATTGCGGTTGCTCCGACATTCGCATCACCTGGCAATCCATAAATTCGCAACTCACTACGTTCAGCCGGCCGGGTGACCCGCTTTGCAGATAGCTTATGGCTCCTAAAACTCCTCCGCGCTCATACGCTCCTCGGATTATTTAATTTTCCGGGCGCTCCTAAGCCCCAGCAATACAGGCATCTATGTAGAACCCCCTATGTAGTTTGGGACGTCATCTCATAGTTTCCAGCGTAAAGCGTCGTATTGAGCCTGGACAATGTTAACAATACCCCTTCCCTGCTGCGGTCTCCTTCTGCAACGACACGGAAACAATACACGTCAATTCACAAGCGGCTGCAAATTCCCCAAAATGTCACACAATAGTTGGGTATCGGGATTGCTCCTGAACTGAATCAGGCCGGGGTCGATCAGAGAATTGGGGACTCTCACGCCGCTACGCGCCTTGACTGTGTGCGTATACGTAAGGAAGATGTTTTACCATGGCGAAAGTAGTAGGCATCAGCGGATTCGAGAACTCCATCCCTTTTAAGAAAAAGTGCTGGCCTGGTCTCGAAGAACGCGAATATCGCATTTCCCAGGGCCACGACTCCGCCGCCGTCCTCATGATCGACGGCAAAATCATCGCCGGCGCCGCCGAAGAACGCTTCAGCCGCAAAAAGCACACCGGTGACTTCCCCATAAACGCGATCCACTACTGCCTCAAAACCGCCGGCCTCCAGCCCAGTGACGTCGACGAACTCTCCCATGCCTTCGACTACTCGCCCTTCAAAGCTGCTTTCATGCTCGACCCCACTTCCGCTGAGCAATACAAAGAGGTCTTCTCGCGCGAAAAGCTGCTCTGCCAAGTGAACCAGCATCTTCCCGGCTTTCCCGCCGACAAGGTCCACCACGTCAATCATCATCTCTCCCACGCCGCCAGCGCCTACTACACCTCCGGCTGGGACGAAGCCCTCGTCGTCATCCTCGATGGCATGGGCGAAGCTCA
The DNA here is from genome assembly GCA_963788725.1 of uncultured Acidobacteriota bacterium. GTDB lineage: Bacteria > Acidobacteriota > Terriglobia > Acidiferrales > UBA7541 > Acidiferrum. The sequence goes on from CAWBHT010000006.1 coordinate 13,722, forward strand.
CGCGGTCACCGCTTACCACGCGCACGACAACAAAATCGACAAGCTCGCCGAAATCTCCGCAAAGGACTCGATCGGCATCCTCTATTCCATCATCACACTGCACCTTGGCTTCGACTTCAACTCTGACGAATACAAGATCATGGGCCTCGCGCCCTACGGCAATCCCGCCCGCTATCGTCACTTTTTCGAGCAAGCCGTCGAGCTCCTCGACAACGGCCTGATCAAAATTCCCATCCTTCGCCTCAACAATGAGCGCCTCGACCGCGAAACCTACGGCGCCACCCGCCGCTACCTCGAAGAGCACCTGATCCCCGCCCGCATCCCGGACAGCGACACCACCGACGATCATCGTGACGTCGCCGCCGCTCTCCAGGAATGCCTCGACAAAGTCATGCTCCACATCTGCGGTCACTTCGGCCGCAAGACCGGCCTCCGCAAGCTCGCCATGGCCGGCGGCGTCGCCCTCAACTGCACCGCCAACGGCCGCCTCTTGCAATCCGGCCTCTTCGACGACATCTATGTCCAGCCCGCCGCCGGCGATGACGGCTCCGCGCTCGGCGCCGCGCTCTGGTCGCGCCTCGCGCAACGGCGGCGTACAAAACGTTCGCATGCCCGTCCCGTTCCTCGGCCCCGAAGCCACGCAACCCGAAATCGACAAAGCCCTAGCCGACACCGGCAGCCGCATCGAAGTCACGCGCTTCGCATCTCTCGCCGAAACCTGCGCCGAAGCCGCCAAGCTCATCAAAGCGGGCCGCGTCCTCGGCTGGTACCGCGGCCGCATGGAGTTCGGCCCTCGCGCCCTCGGCCATCGCAGCATCCTCGCCGATCCCGGCCACCCCGAAATGCGCGACCGCATCAACGCGATGGTCAAAATGCGCGAAGCCTTCCGCCCATTCGCGCCCGCCGTCAGCCTCGAGCAAGTTCAGGACTGGTTCGAAGTCCCGCGCGGTCTCGAGCTTCCCTACATGATCATGACCGCCGACGTTCGCCCCCAACATCGCGCCGCCTTCCCCGCGATCACCCACGTCAACGGCTCCGCCCGCGTTCAGACCATCAACAAAAAAGACAATCCCGAATTCCACGCGCTCGTCCAGGCCGTCGGAAAAGTCACCGGCCGCGAAATGGTCCTCAACACCAGCTTCAACGTAAAGGGTCAACCGATCGTCAACACTCCACGCGAAGCCATCGACACGTTCCTAAGCACCGGCATCGAATTCCTCTTCCTAGAAAACACCCTAGTCCGCCGCGCCATCCCAAAGTGAGATCGTCGCGATTTACCACGTGCGCACACCTTCTAAATCCCAAGCTCCGCCGCTAAACTAATCCACTCCCATGAGCGGCTACGCAGCCATCATCTCGCTCCGACAAGGCCCCGCCCGACCGCGCTCTCCTCGAACGCATGGCCGCCGCCCTCGCCTTCCGCGGCCCGGATGCCACCCACATCACCACACAACCCGGCGCCGGCTTCGTCTTCACCTTTCTCAAAACCGGCCCCGCTCCGCAATCTCCACAGCAACCATGCTCCCTCGACGGCCGCGTCTGGCTCATCGGCGATGTCCGCCTCGACGGCCGCGACGACCTCCGCCGCAAACTAGAACAACATGGCGCCTCACTCCCATCCAACGCCACTGACGAAGAACTCATTCTCCACGCCTACCAGAAATGGGGCGAGCAATCCTTCCCCGACCTCATCGGCGACTACGCCTTCGCCCTCTGGGACTCCACCGCCCGCCGCCTCCTCTGTCTCCGCGACCTCATCGGCTCGCGCCCCTTCTTCTACGCCCACAAAGCCGGCCAACTCATCTTCAGCAACACCCTCAATGTCATCCGCCTGGGTCCCCAAATCTCGGCCGAACTCGACCGCCACTTCATCGGCGACTTCCTCCTCGAAGGCTGGTGCCCCGACCTCGCCCGCTCCGCCTTCCGCGACATCGCCCGCCTTCCACCGGGTCACCTGATGTCCTACTCCGAAGGAGCGGTAAGCATCCGCCGTTTCACTTCCTTCCCCATCGAAGAGCCGTTGATCCTCAAACGTGAAGAAGAATACGTCGAGCGTTTTCGCACTCTACTCGACCAAGCCGTTGCCGATCGTCTTCCGCAAGGGCCAGTCTCCATCTTTATGAGCGGCGGCCTCGACTCCACCAGCGTCGCCGCAATTGCTGTCGTGAACGCGAAGAAACGCCGCGCGCCTTTGGATCTTCGAGCTTATACAATCGATTCGCCGTGAGCTCTTCCAAGATCCTGAACCGGCACTCGCGTCTCAGGCCGCACGCAGTCTCGAAATTCCCATATGAACTTATCTCCGGAACCCTGTTCCGGCCGTGCGGAGGTTGGGGCGATCCGGAACTCCAGACGCCCGAGCCACAGAGCGATCCTTACTGGTATCGGGGCGCCAACTAAACCGTAGCGTTGCGGAACCCGCGGTAGGGTCGTTTGAGAGGTTATGGCGGCGATGATGTACTGATGGGGCAAGCGTGGCCCTACTTGGTTTATCTTTTTCGCAGAGCTCGCGTTGGCTCGATCGCTATGTCGTTCGGCGGATATTTTCTGAGGCACGGACGGCATGCCGCCGCTTACGTGGCGGTTTTCGTGCTCGAGCTTCAGGCGCTGGAGGGACGGACTGCCCCCCCTCCCAACTACCCACGATGGATACAGCCGAGTTTGCGCGAGGAACAAGACCTGAGCCAGCGATGGAACGTATGCAACAGAACCGCGCCTATTCGAGCATCCCTTACATCCGCGCGGCCACAGGGCAATGGGCAGTGGGCTCTGGTCTTCAATACTCGAGAGCGAAGAAGCCGGGCTGGACGGCGCGTTGCTTTACAAATACGGAGTCCGCTCTTAGACCAGCGAGTGCTTCACTACTCATTACGGTGCCGCCAGTGCCTTGGTGCGCAGAGAAAGAGTTACTCCGTCGAGCCGTCAAAGGCTCGCTTCCCAGAGCAGATCCGTTTGCGCTCAAAAACCCCGTTCGAACGGATCCCTTGGCTGCATGGGCAGAGTCGCTTCAAGTGGAATCCATTAACCCACTTCACTTCTGGCACACCGAGATTGAAAGTTTCGTGAACTGGGCGAACTTGCCGCAACCTTGACGCGCTATTCCGCCGGTCTAATCGGTGGGTGACTCAGGCCAGTTGCTTTGAGTACTGGTTGCGAGCGATTAGCTTGGCCTAATAATCCAGTAGAGTCGAAATCGTACATTTCGATGAGCAAACTTGCTGACGGTACGACGAAAAAAAGGCCATACGGAAACCCAAGTTGTATTTTATGGCGATCTGTCGATGAAATGACCGTGCCGGCGGAATCTCGGGCAAATTATCGATGGAAATCCAACTGGCATGGCGAAAACGTAAGTCGTTGGTTTCCCTTCATTTTGCGACTGCCTTTCATACTCTCTACGGAATAACGTTCGCCTATCAAGTTCGGATCCATGTCTGCCGCAATAAACCATCCTGGCAAGCGGCGATTGCGCCTTCCACTCAGCACGGATAACGACTCGACAGTGGCGCTCGTACCGAAGCGCTCCAGCTTGGCCCTGCGCGTGGCGATTCCATATCGCTCCGGTGCAAAGATCCAGCGGATCCACGCGACTACTCACTCGACGTCATTCGCAGATGCGCCCAAACTAATGTTTGAGATTACCTATGACGACAGTACTCGGTTCGTGATTGAACCGCTAGGAAACCGCCTTATATGGGGAGTCGCCCGCCGTTCTTAACGCTCGAAGACGTTTGCACTTACCTCGTCGGGTCCGGTGATGGGGTTCATTCTCAGACTTCGAGGGTATATTGTCTCCACTCCAGCTCATCAGCATACAGGACCAAAGCATTGCCCTGTGCGGTGTAAGCCAAGCCGGCAAGTCGACGACCGCTGCCGCCCTCGCTCTTCGCGGCATCTCCGTCCTTACCGAAGATGTCACACCGATCAAAATTTTAGACGAAACGTTTATCGTCGAACCCGGATATCCGCGTATCTGCTTATGGCCGGACTCGGTCAAGGAACTTCTCGGTTCTCCCGATGCTCTCCCGCTCCTAACCCCCAACTGGGACAAGCGTTACCTTCCGCTAGACGGTGTGCGCGCCACTTTTCAATCTGAGCCGAAACCGCTTGGCGCGATTTATCTCCTGGCCCCACGTATGAGTGATTCGCGCGCCCCTCGCGTCGAAGAAATCGCACCGCGGGACGCCCTCTTGGCTCTAGTACAGAACACGTACATGAATTGGCTCCTCAATCGTGAACAGCGCGCCGCCGAATTCGACGTTCTCAGCAAAATCGTCAATCAAATTCCCATACGCCGTCTAATTCCTCATGCGGATCCAGCCCGATTGCCCGCCCTCTGTGATCTCATCATCGAAGACGCCACGACCCTCACATCCAATAAAGCCTACCGCGCTTCAGTTTCGCAGCCAGCCTAATGGGTGACACTTACTCGCTCCACGCCTTCGGATCCATGATCGCGGACCGTGGGCGCTTCGATGCCTACTCCCGGGCAATCACGAGCGCCGTCCGCCCCGGCGATGTCGTCCTGGAAATCGGATGTGGCCCCGCCGTCTTCGCTCTCCTCGCGTGCCGCGCTGGCGCTCGCCGCGTCTTCGCCATCGACACCGCCGACATCGTGGACTTCGCTCGCAAACTCGCCGCCGACAACGGCCTTGCCGACCGAGTCGAATTCTTCCAGATTGACTCGCGCAAGCTCGAGCTCCCCGAGCCCGCCAACGTCATCGTCTCCGACATTCGCGGCGCTCTCCCCTTCCACGGACACGCCATCGCGGCCATCAATGACGCCAGAACCCGCCTCCTCGCTCCCGGCGGCACCATGATCCCCCAACCCGACACGGTGAAAGCCGCGCTCATCGATGCCGCAGACTTCTATTCTCGCATCGTCAATCCCTGGCAAAACACAGCCGGCAATCTCGATCTCTCCGCCTCCTTACCGCAACTTCTCAATGATTCATATGGCAGCCACTTCAAGCCCGAGCAACTCCTCAGCGACCCACAAAACTTCTGTGTTCTCGACTACGCCTCAGGCGCCTCCGAACGCGGCAGTGCCGAACTCACCTTCACCACCACTCGCGCAGGCACCGCCCACGGAATCTGCCTCTGGTTCGAAACTCGCCTCTTCGCCGACATCGGTTATTCCACCGGACCAGGCGCCATCGACTCCGTCTATTCCCAGATTTTTCTGCCGTGGCTCTCCCCAATCACGCTGGAACAAGGCGAACAAGTTCACGTTCAACTCCGCGCCGACCTCATCGGCTCAACCTATGTGTGGCAATGGAACACTTCCATCGCCGCAAGCAAAGACCGCCAAGCAATCCACTACCGCCAGTCCACCTTCCACGGCAGCCATCTCTCGCCGCGCTTCCTCCGTTCCCGCTCCGCCGACTTCACTCCCGAACTCTCCCCCGAAGGCCAAGCCGATCTCTTCCTTCTGCAATCCATGACCGGCACCACGCCCCTCCGCGAAATCGCCGAATCCGCGACCCGCAAATTCCCCCAGGTCTTCGCCTCCACACAAGCAGCCTTCGACCGCGCCGCCACCCTAGCCGAAAAACTCGCCCGCTAGGAAGAGTGTTTCCTTAGGAGGCGCAAGCTTCAGCTCGCAGCAAGTAAATAGCTATGTTTCTAAAGGGGGGTGCGAGCTTCAGCCCGCCCGCAAATAACGGCAGCGACTTCGGTGGAAGCCCGGCATTTCGGTGGAAGCCCCGGACTTTTAGTCCGGGGATAGCGGCCTTTAGACCGCGAAAAAGAAGCCCTCGAAAAGTGGGCCTTTAGCCCCGGAAGAAGGCTTGCCTAGTTAGGACGCTCACCTGATCTTGGCACCGGGCGTCGGCCCTTTAGGGCCGACATTACAAGCGGCGACAACCGGCTTCAGCCGCTGAGGAAACATCTTAAGTTCTGGAATTTTTTTCGACGACGATACCTAACTTAGCCCTGCCATGATTAACCCTGCCTCAAGCCGGCAAACTCCTCAACCAACCCGCAAACCTCGCCCGATGCTCCTGCTCCATGGCCACAAACTTCACGCCCATCCCCGCTTGCGGACTCGTCCTCTGCACCACCGCGCGCGCCCGTATCTCTCCCGTGGGCGCGTCCATCAACAACTGCAGCAACGTTCCAGCAGCCGGCGGATCGGTCGTGCGAATGAATAACCCGCCCAATCCGAAATTCTCCACCAACGAAACCATGCCCTTACTACTGCTGCGCCACGCCACCACCACACCCCGCGGCGAGGCCAAACGAGGATATCTGCGACGCTCTGCGGCAGGTTCGACCATTAGGATGCCCCCGAGGCGTATCCTAAGCGCCAGCCAAAATCCTCCAGGCCCAATTTGGTCCAGTTTTCGCACGGCAGCCTTGTAACTGTCCCTTAGTACAGCTCGGTTTGGGGGTGAGGGGTCTGCTGTTTGCTTGGCCAAAGGAAGGCATTTCGGGGGTAAACGCCCACTCGCCCTGCTTCTTGTTCTTGTTCTGAGGCTAAGGGAAAACGCAACTCGGAGAGATGGATTTGGAGACGCGAACTGAAAGCCTATGCTGCAATCAAGGCCGCATCATGACTTCGCCCGCGCGCGAAGGCAGGCTGAATCCAGCGCCTCGCTCTTGGTTGCGCCGGAGCGTCTCCCGAACGTTCAAGTCGGCGATCGAAATCTTCCGCGTCCACGAGCCGGTGCTCCAATAATCGCCGGAGGTGAACAATGTGGTACCTGAGATGACGTACTTGCGAATTTCTTCGGTGTGGCCGTCGCGGAAGACCAGCACGGCCGGAGGAATTTCGACCACCGGACCGGCACCGCTGCTGCCAGCCGCGCCTTTCACGGAATTCGTCGAAGCGCCGCTCGCCGGCATTGTAGAGCGGTCGAAGCGATCGCCGCTTACCGCATGCGCATCTCCCGACGCGCTGATGCGCATCCATGTGTCGCCGTGACGCTCCAAAAGCAACGATTCCGCTGGTTTGGCGGGTGTCGCTGGAGGCACTGCAGGAGCGGGAGGTACAAAAACTACTTGCGGAGGCGGAGCCTCAGCATCTTCGGTTTCCGAATCAGAATAGTAGTAGGGATCGTACCCATAGCCACCCACAAACGCCCGCCGGCGGCCGCCGAATCGCCGGCCGTGTCCAAAATTCGCGACGCCACCAGTGCGGCCGCCAACGCCGGGGTGCCCAGCGCCAGGATGCAAAGCCACAGGTCCGCTATGAACGCCTGGCGCAAACGTCAAAGCCGTGCCACCCTGACCGCGCGCGGACGAAGCGAAAAGAAAAACCGCGAGCAATCCAAATCCACCGGTGATAACACGTTTGATCATCGTGTCGTTAGATATAGTCTCACGCAGCGCTCCCGTCAAGACTGCCGAGCCAATCCCGAAGGAGCCGACCATCCAGAGAAGATCAATCGAACAATGCCTGGTTTAAGTAGAGCGGTTATAGGTGAGCGCGATGAATGTGCCGCATTAAACGTGCGTTTATAAAATTGCGCTTATAAATTTTTATCAGAACCAGGGATCACGGTTTTTTTTCTTTCCAAGTCGTTCAATTCAAATCGCAATCGCTCGACCTGCGAGGTCAGCTGGTCGAATTTGGGATGCGCAATCGGCATCTTCCACATGTACTCTTCCGCCCACTGCAATGCCATCAGCGCGCGCTGCTCTCCTTCGACGAACACGTCAGGCGCAGCCAATCCCGATCGCATGATCTGACAAAACCGCAATCCCAAATTCACTTCCTTCAAGACACAACTCAGCATGAAGGTGCGATTCGCCCCATGCCGGATATTGATGCGCTCAGGCAAACTCATCTGCAAGCTCATTTCGCCGTCAACACACTACAGCATTTGACGCGCAAAAAGGCCCACCCGCACTACCGTAAAGTGTCTATGAGTCCTGAGAGGTTCATACCCGGCTCCCTATTACACACGAGCACTGCTCATCGTTCACGCGTAGGCTTTTTTCTTCTTACGGCCCTGCTGTTCCACTTTTTTTGTATACTATGGCGGTATCAATAGCAGCTGCGAAGAGCCAATCGTAACCGGCAACTCTGCTAAATAGACCCTCTAGACGCTTTGCGGAACTAAACCTTCGGGAACAAGGAAGTAGTAGACATGTCCTACAGTGTTTTCTGTCTTGTTTACTCTATAGTTATACATACTGGAAAACTCGATGCCCATATTGTTGGCCCGCGTAATTGACGAAGGCTGTTTAATTGCCGCTGTTTTGGTATTCCTAGCGACCATCACCGCTTCTTCTTCGGGAGAGAAGCCCCTGCGTCGCTAGTCGCAGAAGCAACGCCTTTCCATCGCCACGCGCGGGCGCTCCAAGGAATGAGTCATTGAATGGCGGAGGCGAGTGGTAGTCGAAACTACAATACCTTTTTAGAAGCCGCGTAGTTGAGGGCCCTGCGAAGCCCGGGCTTCTGGCTAATCGTTACCAGCAATTACGATAGTTCCGATGCTGGCTCCGATACCCTAAATGGGGGGCCCTCAGCGGAATCACATTCGGTTACTTCGGGTTGCTTCGCATTACGTTGTATAGCGGCCGATTCCTAAATGAGTAAGCGAGATTTCTGCGATGCCTCTGCATCAAGGCTACGTTGAACTGCTCTTTTTGACTCCCATTAGCGTGAATCTCTGAAATCGGCAGAAGCGCTTGCTCTGACCAGACGGATGCTCTCCTTTGTTGACAAAGGCACGTATCCGCCACTATGCCCTTCCACGAATTCCGCCCATACTTTTCTCAATTTATTTAAATGACTGCCTTTCCTGTTGACAAAGCCTCGGTCCGTACTAAGATGCCCCTCATTAGTGGTTGGCCGACGTTTCTCTAGTGGTGGAGAAGCTGTCCAAAAAGGGGTTGCCCTCATGCGTACAGGTCGCACTGTATCCATTTGTTGTCTATTCCTTTTGGTGCTGGCTTCTGCCTTCCCTCTATCCGCACAGAAAATTACCGGCGATATCAGTGGTGACGTAACTGATAAATCCGGCGGAGTGGTTGCTGGCGCGACTGTAACGGTTGAAAATACCGGCACTGGTCTCACGCGCACCACGACCACGAATGACAGCGGCAATTTTCGAATTCCCGAACTTCCCATCGGCACTATCGGTTTCAGTTGCAGCTGCAGGCTTCAAGACCACGGTATCGAACGTCTCCGTTTCGGCCGCCGGTGTCACCGAAACCAAGTTACGCTCTTGAAGTAGGCCAACGCGCTGAGACCGTCATGGTGGAAGGCACCGCCCCACTCGTTGAACTTTCCAGCAACAACAATAACTACGTGGACGCCGAAAAAATTGTAGAAGTTCCGCTCAACGGCCGCGACTTTAATTCGCTTCTAGCGATTACCCCGGGCGTGCAACGCGCTCCAGGCGGCGGCTTCCTAGCCATCAGCATCAACGGTTCCCGTACCACTTCGAACAACTATTTGATCGACGGTCTGTATAACAACGACCGTTATTACGGCGACTCTGCCATCAATCAGACTGGCGTCGTAGGCATTCCCGCTACGTTGTTCCCCCCGAGGCTATCCAGGAACTTGGTGTTCAGGAAACGCCGTCTGCCGAATTCGGGGTAAAAGGTGGCGCTCCCATCAACTTGGTCATGAAAAGCGGGTCGAACGCGTGGCATGGTGATGCGCGCTGGGTTCGTCACACCGCCGCGTTCGACGCCGCAAACTTCTTTGCCGACGGCACTGGCGCCACGCCTCTGCGCAACATGCAATTTGGTGGCACGCTGGGCGGCCCGATCATCAAGGACAAAACCTTCTTTTTTGTCTATTACGAGGGCCAGCGGTACGCTTCATTCGCCACCAAGCGCTTCAACGTACCGAACGCCGCCGACCTCGCCGCCGCGCGCACTGCTATTGCCGACGCGGGCTTGACCACCAGCCCTATAGGCGAAGCCTTGCTCAGCTATTTTCCACAGAGCCCCAGCACCACTCCTGGGGACAACCTGGTCGCTTTCAACACCCCGACCACCGCAAAGATGGACACCTTCGGCTTTAAGATCGATCAGAAGATCACCAACAATCTTCAGCTTTCCGGCCGGTACATTTTCGGCGACTCCTTGCAGTCTGCCCCATCAGGTTCGGTTCCTGCCGTCGGCCAGGCCGATTTGTTCAACTCCGTCGCTCCCAGCCGCGCGCAGATGGCCGGCCTCAGCCTGACTTGGAATCTCAGCCCCAACAAAGTTCTCGAAAGCCGCCTCGGTTGGACCCGCTTCTCTCAAATCATCAAGGTGAATAACAAGATCGATCCCAAAAGCCTGGGCATCGATACTGGGCCACTCTCCACTGCGGACTTTGGCGTGCCCTACACCTACCTGTACGGCTTCAATACCTATATTGGTGGCGTCCTTACGTATCCGATTACCACGGCGCCTGACCAAACCAAGGACTGGTCGGAGCACTTCACCTGGATCAAGGGCAACCACACCATGAAAATTGGAGGCAACTTCCAGGACGCTTACACCAACAGCTTGCGTAACCGCGCGCGTTCCGGCTTCACCGAGAGCGGCTACGTCCCCAGCGCGGACTGCGCCGCCTACGGAGGCGGGGACTTTGCTCAGAATTGCGCCGTGCTTGAGGAGCTTCTGCTCGGCAGAGCCGATTTTGCTACCCGCAACTTCGGTGACACACACCGTCATATTTATAGCAAGTCCGTTGGCTTCTACTTTAGCGACGACTGGAAGGTCACCAACCGGCTAACCCTTACCTTGGGCATGCGCTACGACCTCGCCGGTGCTCTCGAGGAAGATCACAATCTCGGGTCCAATTTCTTTCCCGCTACCGGCCTCGTTCAGCTTGGCCAGGGAATCAAGCCGCCTCTACAATCTCGACAAGAACAATTGGGGGCCCCGGGCTGGCTTTGCCTGGGACGTCTTCGGTCGAGGCAAGCTGGCAATACGCGGCGGTTACTCGCTCACGTATGACTTCCAAATTTCGCCGCCATAGCGGCTCCTTATACGTTCGCCGGCTCCGCTCGCGCCGGGGCGTTCACTCAGCCGAACCTCGGGGCCGCCGCCAACTTCTCCGTCGGACTCACCAGTGATTTCTCCACCGATCCGGAAACTGGTACCTGCTACGATCCTGCCGCCCGATCTGGCGACTACATCTGCCTGGGCGGAGGTCCCGTTTTCGGCACCAGCCCCAACGGTACCCCTCCCTTCAACATTTTCTCCATCGTCAAAAACTTCCAGACGCCGATGGCCCACAACTACAACTTCAGCGTCCAGTATGAGTTGGCCAAAGACAACGTCATCACCGTCGGCTACTCCGGCCAGTTGGGGCGCGACTTGGCTCTCTATCGCGATCTGAACGCTAGTCCGCTCGGCAGCGCCGGTAACTTTGGAGACCGTCCTTTCGCGACCCAGTTCCCCGAATACAACCACATCATCCAGCTCAACAACGATGGCCAGTCGCACTACGACTCTCTCCAGATGACCTACAACCAGCGCAACTTCCACGGCTTCAACAATCAGGCCAACTTCACGTGGAGCAAGTGCTTCGACTACAACTCCGTTAACCGCGGCGGAGCTGGCGATTATCCCCAGCTCAACAATCCCTACATCCCAAGGATTCCTACGGCTTGTGCGACCACGACGTCCGCTTTAATTTCAACATTGGCGCCGTCTACACCCTTCCGCACATCGCCGCCCTTGGCAAGTACCTCAACGGCTGGCAAGTCAGCGGTATCATGACCGCGATCAGCGGGCGCCCGTTCACCGCGTTGCTCGGCGGCGATGATCTTTCCGGTCAGGGCTTGCGCGGCTCCAGCATCCGCGCCGCCTGGGACGGCACGAAGATCCACTACAACACCCGCGACCCGAACAACTACGTTCAGGAAACGTATAGCGACGGCACACAAGCCGATCCTTGTGGAATCTCCGACGCCGGCACGCCTCTTTCGCCTTTCTATATCCCGTGCGCCGGCACTGTCGGCAACTCCCAGCGCAACCAGCTGATCGGCCCGGGCTTGGCGCAGCTCGACATGTCGGTGATCAAGAACACTCGCATCACCGAGAAACTAGCGATGCAGTTCCGCTGGGAGGTCTACAACGTCTTCAACCGCGGCAACTTCTACTACTTCCCGAACAACATGCTGGACTCCAGCGGAGGCTTCGGACAAATCAAGGAAACCTCCGACGTCGCTGCGGGTAACCCGGTGGTCGCCCAGGGTGGCCCCCGGAACATGAACTTCGCCATCAAATTCGTCTTCTAGCGAATTTGTCTTTACACGGAGTTCAGTTCATCCTTAGCGAGCGAGGTTCCTCAACGAATCCCGCTCATTCATCTATGTCGCACCAGGTAACCTCCAGAACCGCCCGGACGACGCGTTCTCGGGCCTCTATACCTACTGTCATCAAGCCTGTTTTCTCCAGCATGAATGGTTTGCACTGCGACTGCGCACTGCGAGGAGAGCAGTGTGATCTCCAGGCGTCGCAATTCAGTGAGGAGACGAGCAACTGGCGCCATCTTGCTCGGTTCCTTTCTCCTCATTGCGCGACCCACCTCCGAAGCGCCGCCGCTCGCGGCTCCGCCTAACATCATTCTCATCACTCTGGACACCACCGCGCCGACCGAATGGGCTTCCTGGGCTCCAAACTCAACCTCACACCGAACCTCGACGCCCTTGCTTCCCAAAGCACAATATTCACGCGTGCTTACTCTCACGTTCCTCTCACCACCGCCTCTCATGCGACGATCCTCACGGGCACATATCCCCAATTCAGCGGCGTCAACGATTTTGGCAAGCCTCTCCTGGCCAAGATTCCGTACCTTCCGGATATCCTCCGCTCGCACGGGTATCAGACCGCCGCGTTCGTAGGCTCACTGGTGCTTGATCCCGTTGGCGGCACGGCCCCTGGCTTTGATCGTGGGTTTGACGTCTATGACGCGGGTTTTCGAAGTCGCCGTCAGGGGGAAGATCGCTACGCCACGCTTGAGCGCCGTGCCGGCGAGGTCGTCACCCGGGCCACGAAGTGGCTCGCGAGTCGCCATTCGAGCAAACCCTTCTTCTTGTGGGTCCACGTGTATGACGCACACGATCCGTACGATCCACCGCCACCTTATGCCTCGAAATATCCGAAGGCTCCTTACAACGGTGAAATTGCCTATGTGGACGCATCAATCGGCAGACTCCTTGCCGACCTCGCAATAAAAACCTCTCCGAAAACTCGCTCGTTGTGGCCATGGCTGATCATGGCGAAGCCTTCGGGGAGCACGGCGAACGCAGCCACGGAATCTTTCTGTACGATGAAACCATTCACGTACCGCTGATTCTGAAAATGCCCGCCCAGCAGGCTCCCGGAAAGAGAATCTCCACCCGCGCCGGCCTCGTGGATGTAGCGCCCACGATTCTTCAAGCCGCGGGAATCGCAGCTCCAAAGGATATGCAGGGCGAATCGCTCCTGGAAATTATCAAGCAAGCCTCGCCGCGACCGGGAGCAGCGGGGACTTCGGTCGCTGTGGCCGATCGTCCCGTTTATGCGGAAACCGACTACCCACGCCGTGCGTTTGGCTGGAGTTCCCTGCGTTCGCTTCGCGCCGGCAAATATCTGTTCATCAAATCGCCACGATCTGAGCTTTACGACCAGTCCACCGATTCTTCGGCAATAAAGAATATATGTGCCACATCTCCTGCCGTTCGCGACACGCTTGCTGCGCAGGCCGAGGACCTTCGAAGAAAATTCGCGAATCCCGCTCTGAAAGAGGCGATCTCCTCAGGCCTGACCCCTGAGCAGGCACAAAAGCTCAGCTCCCTTGGCTACCTCGCATCTGACGTCAGTGCTCCCACTGAATCGAGTACTGCGAGCATCGCGGAAAAACCGCGCCCCGACCCAAAGGACCGGATCGAACTCGCCAACATTCTTCACGACGCCTTGCTTGATGTTGACGAGCAGCGATACGAGAGTGCCATTCCCGGCCTGCAACAAGTCCTTATTCGCGATCCCAACATGGCAGCTGCGCAGATGCAGCTCGGCACCGCCTATGCCCGTCTGAAAGATTACAAAGAAGCGCTGCCGCCGCTGCGTCAGGGCCGTCGAATTCCTGCCTGACTCGGGCATGGGTCACTATGAACTTGGGCTCGCCCTACTACGAAACGGGCGAATGGCAGAGTGCCGCGCCCGAATTCGAGGCCGCCGTGGCTCGCGCTCCGCGCTGGGCGGGACGCGCACTTCTCGCTGGCCGCAGTCTACGCGCGCATCGATCGCGTCCCAGAAGCGTTGGATCACCTGAAGATCACGCTCGATATCGTTCCCGATCACTACCGCGCCAACCTGCTCCGTGGCCGCATTCTCTATTTGCAAGGCGACGCCGTAGGGCCATCCCTAATCTTGAGCAACCGCAAAATCCGAAACACATTCAGTCGAGGCTCACAGCTTCTTGGCCGAGGCCTATGCGCGATCCGGGAATCTGGAAGCCGCGAGCCGCGAGCGCGCCACGGCCATGAGACTCAGATCTACACAGTCGCAGCGCCAATGACAGATATCGCGACCAGAATAGGAACACCAACGGAGTCGGCCGCCCAATCGTTCGGGTTTCACGGACTGCGGTTAGACATTCCTACCCGTGCCAATAAAAAGTTATTCCCACTGCGTCTCTGCCGCCTGAGTCTTGTCATCGCGTTCTACATGCTTGCACTCGTTCCACAAAGCCCTGCGCAATCCAGGTCGGCAGTCTCCAGCAAACCGAACGTGTACCTCATCACCATCGACACGCTTCGCGCCGATCATGTCCATTGCTACGGTTATAACAATGTGCAAACACCCGCCCTCGATGCGCTCGCGAAAGACGGCGCACTGTTCAGCCAGGCATTCACGCCAAGCCCGATTACGCAAACCTCGCACACAACTATCCTCACGGGTCTGCTTCCCGTTTCACATGGAGTGACGGATTTCGGAACGCCGCTTGCTCGTCACCCCACTCTCGCCGCCATCTTGCAATCGAGCGGCTATCGCACTGGCGCGTTTATTGGCTCGATCGTGCTCGACAGCAGGGAAGTAGCGCCCGGTCTCAACCGCGGCTTCGATTTTTACGATAATTTTCCCGCCGATACTGACTCTGGCAGCTCCACAAAAAAGTCGCGCTGGGGCCGCATCGAACGCCGTGGGAAGGATGTAGTGGAGCATGCCGAACTCTGGCTGAACTCACAGGGCGGTGGTTCGCATTTCGTCTGGCTTCACTTGTACGACCCGCATGATCCCTACGAACCGCCTCCACCCTTTTCGGATACATACAAGCAGAACTTGTACGACGGTGAGATCGCTTACGCCGATTCCGCCGTAGCAGCATTTATCGCCTATCTGAAAAAGCAAAACTGGTACGAGAATTCTATCGTCATCGTCGTTGGTGATCATGGCGAAGGTCTGGGCGAACACCAGGAAGATACCCACGGAATATTTCTTTACGATTCCACGACACATGTTCCACTGATCGTAAAACTACCGCCGGCGGCGGCGCAGGGTACCCCGGGAAAGCGCATCAATGCGCAGGTTCGCTCGACCGACATCGTTCCTACAATCCTTGATGCGCTTGCCGTGTCACTTCCGGAACGAAGTGACGGTGAATCACTGCTGCCGCTGATGGCCGGCAAAGAGTCGGCGGATCGCGTTGCGTTCGGCGAGACCAACTATCCGCTCAGCTTTGGATGGGCGCCGCTACGCTCAATTCGCGACGCTGGAACCAAATTTATCGAAGCGCCGCGTCCGGAATTCTATGATTTGCGCTCCGATCCCGACGAACTACACAGCACCTACGAGCCTTGGAATGCGGCGGTACAAAAGCTTCGCGCCGCGCTGCGAGGAAAATTCCCGGCACAAGAGCAGGGCGCAAAATCCCCGGCAGCAGTCACCGCGCAAACTACCGACGAGCTCAAGGCGCTCGGTTATCTTGGTCCTGCTGATGTCGACAGTTCGTCTACCGTCTCAGAACCGTCGCTGCTGCCGGATCCCAAAGACAAGATTGAAGAACAGAATCTTCTGCACCGGGCGATGCTCGCTGAAGAGAGCCATGAAAACTCCAAAGCGCGGGCTGCGCTCGAAAAACTCTTACAGCTCAACCCCAATTCTGGTCCGGCCCTTTCGCAACTGGCAGAATTCGATCTGGCCGCACAGAATTACAAGCAGGCGGCGGAGTTGTTTTTGCGTGCGCGGCAATCACGCCCGAACGATGCCGCCCTGGACGCCCAGCTTGGCGAGGCACTTGCCGGCACCGGGGATTTGCGGGCCTCGTCCCAAGCGTTGCAAGCCAGTTTACAACTTGATGCACGGCAATACCGCCCACGGCTGTTGCTGGCTGCCGTTTTCCTGCGCTTGCAGGATCAAGGCGCTGCAAAGGATCAATTGGAAGCCGCTTTGTTGCTGAATCCTTCCGACGCTAGATTGCAGACCGCGGCTTCATTTTTGGAGCAAAGAAAATCTTCGCTAGCCCTGCAGCAACTTGAACTCTTAACCCAGTCTGTCGGACCTAATCCCTAATAGTTCTCGGAAATGCGGCGGTGATCGTCTGCTAGTTCTGGACCGCAGTAGTGCTGCCGGCGTTGTCAAAAATTTCCGTCAGGACGCGACCTCGCATCTGCTTTGGTTGGTCGATCCCATATAAATGCAAGATAGTCGGCGCGACATCATAGACGCTGGCTTCGAAACCCATTAGGCGTTGGTCGTGCTTAATTCCGGGCCCCATCGCGAAAAAAGACCCAGGAACATCGTCCCCATCGGCGAAATCGTGCTTGGCGATCACTGGAGTGGTCTTTTCGTGATCCGAGTGCGCGTGCGCGTCTTTTTCTTCAAATTCGCGCAGTGGCTTAATTCCGTGATCGGAAACGATAAACACATAGGTATTTTCATCAGCGTGCTTGAGTATAGAGCCGAGAACTTTGTCAAAGGCGACATACTGGCTGGGGAATGCTTCCAGGCGGACGTTGTTAATTGCTGCGTTGTATCCAACGTTGAATGGTGTGATCGGGTACAGCCAGTGCCCGGTGCGGTCTTCGCAAGATTGCACCACCATCGTGAATTCCGTCGGATGATTTGTCAGCAGATAATCGAACAGCTTGGTCTGCTGTTCGCGGATTGTCTGCACCTTGTCGAGCCATTTGCCGATCACTTCCGTTTCGTGCCCCTTCAGATCGGCTGCTGCCGGCATACGCTCGCAATCGATGTAGAAGTCCCCCACGCTCTTTAACAATTCGGGCTGCATGGATTTCGGATAAACCGCATCCCCGCCCATGACCTCGGTCAACTTCGGAGCGCAGAGCACACCATCTTCACAATTCTTGCCGCGCGTCAGCATCCCGCTGATCATATAACCATTAACGGGCATCACCGGGAACGTCGCGGGAACGTTGGCCATCCCCACGGTGACGTTATTGCGCGATAGAACCGACCAGATCGGCTCTTCCTTCAGCATGTTCGTGTTGGCGGTAATCCCACCCACAAGAAAGCCTGTTACGCCATGTTCTTCGGGTTTGGTGCTGGTAAAAATCGTGCTGTAAACGCGTGGGCAGTTGGGAGCAGGAACGGTTCGGAGTTTGCCGTACGCCCCGCGGCTCACGACGCTGGACAGGTTCGGCAATTCGCCCTTAATCATCAGCGGCCGAATGATATCCATCTCCATGCCATTGACGCCGATAACGATGACGCGGGGTTTGGGTTTAGGCTTAACGACTTCCTGCGCGAGAGAAACGGATGCGAGACCTAGACTTAAGCCCAGCAAAACCATGGCCTTGATCATGTTGAGGAGCCCCCAAAATGGAAGATGGTGCGGAAATTGTACGCCCCGCGCGCGCAATTACAAAGGATTTACCGGTTAATGCCAGGCTTGAACGATTTTAACCAGGCCGCGTCAGCGAAGCGCCTCTTACGTATTGCGCCCTCTTAGTCACGATGCCACCTTTACTGACCCGGCGGTGACTTTTTGAACGGATTCTAGCTATGAACGATCGAGATTGATAGAACAGGTTACGTTTTACGTAACAATCGCTGATTCCGAGTCACGTCGGACAAATTCTGGCCACTGCAACACAGTTGATGGTCTCGATGGGATCATGATGCGCCGAAGCTGGCCTATTCCGTAGGAAAGACAAAGGGTTGGCGCTGTGCGTTCAAGCCCTCAATAGCCAGACCCTCGCTGATTGTCACCGTAAGAATATTGTTACTGGTCAAGTAGCTAGCGAAGTCTTGGAGCGCAACGCTGTCGATACTAATAGCGTTGGGTACTTGCGTTCCTGAGCATTGCACCGTAGCAGGGTTGTTGTATGGTCCGGCTTGCACGGAGCACGGATCATCTACTCGATGGAAGAGGAAGATTAACCAAGCATGCTTGGTGACCGCGGTGTTCACGATGGCCTCAAGCTGAGCCGCCGTTTCCGCGTCGCCCGCGGTGGAGTCGCCGGCGAAGCTGGCGAGATAGATGGGCAAGTTAGCCGAAGGATTGCCCGACGTGTCGCCCTCGAACCCATTGTCCGAGGAGCGGGCTCCTTTGAATCCAGCGGCGACAACCAGCGATCCGACTTGCGGTGCTGTGCTTCCGCTCCCGTTGCCGGCTACGTTGGCACAAGTAGTGGACGTTGTGTTTTGCGTGAGGCAACCGTAATCGCCATACGGATACGCCATGGTGCGGGCGGTTACGGTCGACAGCGCGGCATCCAAGTCAGTCTTGGCTCCCTGAATTTCCCCCACTTGGTCGGCTGGACTCAGCACGCTCAAAGGGTTGTGCGAGCGGGTGTGAGCGCCAATCTCGACGCCCGCAGTCGCGGACAGAGATTGGACCTCGGACCATGACATAAAGCCCGACTGACCGACGCCGACAAGGCAGCCATACGTGGGCGACAACTGTGTCGAGGATAGCGGAAGGGGATTTGACGCCGTGGGGCAATTGCTGTTGTTCCAGCCAAACGGATACCCGTCAGAGCGTGTCAAGCCACTGTAAGTTCCGGTGATGACGTACGCGGTAACCTTAAGGCCGCGAGACGTGAACAGGGGAATACCGTTGTCGTACGCAGATTGGTAGCCGTCGTCAAACGTGATGCTCACCATACCTTGAGTGGTGATGAGGAACGAAACACTATTGGACACCGCCTGCGTGGTCGCGCCGGGTTGCAGTGGATTAGTGACGAAGATCGTTACGGTGGTATCGCTGTTGACGTTGAGATCGGTGGCCGGAACCGTGACGAGCAGTTGCGTCGATGACTTGAACGTCGTGTTGGCAGGCGTGGCGTCAGAGCCGAAACTCACGACCGCGCCGCTCACAAAGCCCGTTCCCTTGATGACGATAACTTGGGCTCGTGAAGATGTCGGGTTTTGCGTTGTAGGCGCAGGAACCGCGAGTTGCCGAGTGACCGCCATTGTCGGAAAAGTTGTGGCGATGCTGATGGGAGCGGGCACGACCGGAACGACGGTGATCATTGCTGATGTTCCGGTGACGCTACCGCTAGCTGCTGTAATCGATGCGGTGCCGGGACCCACCGCCGTTGCGTTGCCGTTCGCGTCCACGGTCAGAACGCCCGTGTTGCTGGACGCCCAAGTAAACGTTGTTGCATATCCGCCGCCCTTCTGGTCGAAGGCTTGAGCGGTAAAGGTCTGCGTGCCCTGATACTCCACGTTCGTCGATTCGCCCTTGACGGCGATGGTTGTGAGCGCGGGGGTGTAGCAGACGACTGGCAAGCAAGCCGTGACGTCGACGGTGAACGATGTGCTAACGCTGTCGTCCGTGTCGATGTGGACCCTGACTGTCGTGGGCCTGGAAGTGATTGCCAGACCGGTGATGAGGATCTGATTGCCCTCCGCCGAATTCAAAGCCGAAGCCGAGATCACGGTGCCGTCGAAGCTATCGATGTCGATCTGCGGAGTCGAAAAGATCTGACCGTATTCGTCATATGCGGTGATGGTGACGGAGGTGTATTGCGATTGCATGACTGACGTCGGATTCGGCGTAGCCACAAGCGTAGCGGCAAAGCGCACCTGAGGGTTAACAGTCAGCGTAACCGAATTGGTGCTCAAGCCGCCACATAACGCCGAGAAAGTCGTGGTCAGGACCTGCGGCGTGGCGTTCTGCGATGTCGCGAGTCCGTTGATATCGATGGACGCTGCCGCTGTATCGGATGAAGTGTACGCGCAGCTTACGAACGAACTCATGGGCAGACCAGACTGATCCAGTTCCGTCACCGAGTATTGAAGAACGCCGGACGGAGCGGAAATGGTCTGACCATCGGGGCTCAGCGTCACAGTGGTCAGGACCTGACCATTCACTGTCATTTGCGCCGGCGCGGAGGTTACGCCGAGGGCGCTCGCGCTGATGTTAGCTGTAGCAGTTGTCGGAAGCACCGCGCCTGTTGCCAGGCCCGTGCTGCTGATGTTCGCCACCGCCGTATTGTCTGTTGCCCACGCGAATGTCGGGCTCGTGAGCATCGGGTGATTGAACTGATCGTAGCCTGTCGCCGAGAACGTTGCGGAGCTTCCGGGATCAACCGTGGTGTTCGCGGGAGTGACGGAAATCGTGGTCATCACCTGACCGATGGTGATGGTCTGTGTGACTGGACTCGCATCCGCATAGACATTGTTGCCAGCTTGGTCTGCTTCAATCGTGCAATCGCCGGACGAATGCTCTGTCACGAGCGTGCCAGTCACCGAGCAAATCGTTGGCGTTTCTGACATGAAACTGACCGGAAGACCCGAGTCCGACGTCGCACTGACGGTGAACGTCTCACCCGGCGTCGGGGCGGGGAACGTAATTGTCTGCGGGGCGAGAACGACCGTGAAGGTTCCCGACACGGCGGGAGCCGCGGCGTAAATATGATTGCCGTCTTGAATCGCCTGAATCGTGCAAGTCCCGGTGGTGAGCGCCTTAGTCGTGGAGCACACGGATGGCGTCAGCGAAGCCAGTGTCACGGGCAAACCGGAAGTCGCCATGCCCGTGAAGATGAAACTGCTGAGCGCAACGGCGTTAGGGACAGCTGATACGGTGATTGTCTGGCTGACCAATCCGACGCTGAAGCTTGCCGTGGCGGACGCCGCGCCGTATCCAGCGTTGCCGGATTGCGTCGCCGTCAGCGTGCACGTGCCTGCGATGAGCAGGTAAACGGTCGAGCCACTAACAGAGCAGATCGTCGGCGTAGAACTCGAATATGCAACGGGCAGTCCCGAGGATGCGCTTGCCGTAAGGCCTTCGCTTGTCAATGCAGCTTGCGCGCGTGGATTCGGGAACATAACCGTCTGGGTATTGAGAGCGACGGAAAATGAAATGCTGTTGCTTGTCATGCCACCGGATGATGCTGTGATTGATGCGCTGCCTTGCGATGCGCCCGTAACCGTGTTGCCGGTGACTGTGACAGCCGTGCCGCTGACATTGAACGTGGGTGTGATGCTGAACGGGTTCCCGTATTGATCGACGCCAGCCGCCGTCAGTGTCGCAGTGCCGCCGATATTGAACGACGTTTGCGAGGCGGACAAATTGATGCTTTGCAGCGTTGGAGGGACCTGCACGATGGTGAGCGTGGCGCTAGGGCTGTTGACGCCTCCGGCCGAGGCGAAGATCGTCGCGGTGCCGACGGACAAAGCCTGTAGGACACTGCCGTGCAGAATTGCGGTTCCCTGGGAAGTGTAAGTGAAATTCTCGGCGATTGGATTGCCGTATTGGTCGTATCCCTGCGCCGTATAGGCCTGAATCTGACCGACCTGCACGGTTGCGGTTATCGGAGAAATCGTGATGTTCTTGAGCGCGGGAGCCTCGGGAACAACCGTAACCGTTACCGTTGCGGGAGGCAAGCCGGGGGCTGACACCGTGATGGTGGACGAGCCCGCAGCGAGGGCCTGAATCAAACCCGCCGACGAAACGGTCGCAACCGTCGTGTTGCTGGAGTAATACGCTAAGGTAACTGCAATCGGTATATTGTGGCCTTTTTGGTCCAGGCCTGTGACCGTGATTTGATCGCTCTGGCCTATCATCGGGGAGGCCGACGCTAAGGCGATGCGGAGAGATGTGAGAACCGCCGGAGCTGGCTGGTCTGAGGGCGCAAATGGTTTTGATGGTGCAGACGCGCAGCCGGAAATATACAGAACTAGGGTGATAAGTAATGCTAAGGGCTTGAGGGCGGGATTCATTGTTTGCTCGGTCGGGAATTTGTACTCATCCGGCTAAGCCCTCCAAGTCCTTCTTGAAGATATTCACCGCCGCAAGCGAATCCTGTGCCATCGAGACGCAAGCTCTGCGGCATGAGAATTTCTCTAAACTGCCCGCATGCGACGGCGGCTTTGCATAAAAGTCTCGGGGCCCCGAGGTGGTTTACTTCGCCCGCATCCAACGAGAGAAGGGGCATATTTAAGACCCTGTTCATTCGGACAGTAGATTGCGCTCTCCTGTCCGCTCGGCCAATGGACCACGCGTCCCTGAAAAAAGGTACAAACGTACTCCGCAGCGGGAGTAGTACCGGAGTAGTACGAATGCTGAATGGCTCTGGCGGCTATGTATTGCGAAACCTCGGCATCTCGATCGAGGTACCGGACTCCAGGCGTTCAGGGACGGACTCGCCACCACACTGGCAGATCAATCAGTACCGATATCCGTGTTGCAGAGGCAATTGCGGTAAGCAGATGTGAAGACCACGTTCAAGGTATACGCGCACGCTATACTGGAATCTCAATGCAATCGCCATGGAAAATGCGGCGCGTCCAACCATTACGTTCATGATTATGCAGGTAGAAATGCTTCTAAATAGCTGAGTCTACAAGAGTTGGCGGAGGCGTGTGGAAGTCGAATCCACCATTCGGCTCGCGAAGAGTCGGATCGCCGGCTTTGAAGGCCGGGAAGGTCACCGGACCCCTTTCGCCTCCGTTGCTGCGAGATAAATCACACTACAACGCTTAGTGGATGTGCACAACCCGCGGCTTCTGGCGCAAGGCTCCGAAGCTATTGACCCGGCATGCTGCAATCATTGGCGCATGTTGGTTGCGATCGCAGAAAATGGTCTTGAGGTGGTTCGGCGACGAATTTGTACATGCGGCCGGAGAAGTTGAGAAATACAGAAATGCGCACACCGTGTGAAACAACAAAGTCCTTCCTGGAGACATACCAGCGACAGGCTGGTCTCTCCAAGGCGCTCGGCCATGCTGGGCTTACTTCGCTGCTTCTGCTAAGACCTCCTGAAGTCGACGTGCCACGATCTGATCTTCGCCTGGCTGCAACATCCAAACGCCGACGATGATCACGTTGTTGCCTCCTGGCAGACCTGCGCTTGCTGGGCCTCCACCCGTGGCCGGGTTCAGCTCAATCCGCGGATTTCCTTCACGCATCTTTTGCATCACGTCGTGTGCCGAAAGCTTTACTCGATTCATGTCGTAGGTAATCAACAAATGGGGGACGTGGTTCGCGACCTCTGGAATGAAAACCCGTGCTTGCACGGTGGGAACGCTTTGAACGCCCTCCGCAATTGTGCCGGCCCGCTTCCGAAACTCCGCTTCCATCGCAGCGTCGTCCTGTTTAAGAAACCAATCCACGGCCGCAACCAGCCCAATGATTTCTTCTTTCGCGACTTTCATTCCTCGACCGACGGTGTCCGAGTAAGGCGAATTATTGAGCGCCGCCGCATCGATCAAATCCTTCTTGCCTAACAGCAATCCGGTACATTGCGGCCCACGAAGACCTTTGCCACCGGAAAACGCCACGAGGTCGAAACCCATTCCGGTGTAGTTCCAAAGGTTGGAAATGGGTGGGACATCGGCAGCAGCGTCGTTGAAGCACGGAACGCCATGTTTGTGAGCCACGCGCACCCAATCCTCGCGGCTGATGCGCCCGCCTTCAGCGGCATTGAAGAACTGCGTCATCACCGTGCGATCTGTGAAGGCGCGCTCGTATTCCTCAAGCGTCTCCACATCGACCAAGCGTGCGCCACAATCCCGGAATGAATGGTCGTAGTCATAGCGATGCGCTTTTTGGACGATAATTTCGTTCTTCAATCCGTGCATGTCGGCAGGAATATTCGCAATTGCGGATTGATTGCCGCGAGTGATGCACGCCGCGGTGGCCAACTTGATTCCAGCGGCAGCGCCTGAGGTGACCAGTGCAGCCTCACAGCGCAGGCGCTTGGCAAGGTACTCGCCGGCCGCTTTGTGCAATTCCATCAGGTGAACAGGCTTTTGCGCCGCCAGCGCGACCGCTGCTTGCACTTCATCCGGCAGCGTTGAGGCAGAGAGAATCGTGTAGGTGCCGGCGGCGTTGATAAACGGCCGCACGCCAAGTTTTTCGTAATAGTCGACGCCAACGACCGGCGGCGCTGCAACCCTTGCTGAAGCGTCCGCTGGGAGCACGCTGGAGATGCAAACGCCACCTGCGATCGCTTGGCTCCCGTTTCGCAGGAGTTTTCTACGGCTGATCGATTCCACAATTCCTCCTTCAATTTTCTGGCGTTATATTCTGTGCTTTAATTTCCGCACTTCAATTGCGGCGCTAATTCCTCGAACGCTGTCCGCGGTTGCGGGAAGCGAACCTTGAAGCATCGAGAGGTTGCAGACCAAAAGAGTGCGAGTGCGTCACCAACGAGCAAAGGAGCATTCTCTCGAATGCAATGACTGCCGCCGTCTCGCGCATGTTGTGCAGTCCTCCGTTTTGGTAGAAACGAAACTTCGCGCTGAAATGAATATCACGATTGTTGGTGATCGTGTGCCTTAGATTGACAAAAGATGACGTTTTACATCTTTGACTGCTAGAAGTAAGTTATCGGGTTATGCAAGCAATCGGGAGTTAAGAATCAAAGTGAGATAGAATCGGTTAACCGTATTATGAGGGCTAAACTGTTCACGTACCAATGGACCTGCCTTCTCGGAGTCCTTTTTCTCGGCTCACTGCTCTGGTCAGCCATAGCCTCTCGAGCATTCGCCGGTTTCTTTCTCGTTCTATTATTCTTCTCGACTTTTGTGATCAGCACGACCGTGAGCATAATCGTCGCAATAAAGCAGAGGTCGCGTGAATCTTTCTATCGTGTCGCGATCAATGCCATAGTCCTCCTTCTCTTCTTCCCCACGGTTGACCTCGGTAGTTTTATGAGAAACCGGGTATTCCTGATGCGACTTCCCAAATTCCAACAAGCAACGGATCTTTTGATCGAGAGTACAAAGGCCAAAGTTGATGGCCAGCCTTTTTCGACGTTAGTGGTGCCACTGCCCGTCGGCTATTCAAATCTTAACGTCCTTGACAAAGCTCAAATTCGTTCTACCGATGGAAATAACACCGTCCGTTACTTCAATCGAGACTCAAGCGCATTGGGCCACAGTGGTTATATGTACCGTTCGGATGACAGTTCCATGGCTCTAAACCGAGACTATCCAAAGTCGGGATACACGCGGGTTGCGCCCCACTGGTTCTTCTTTTCTGAATGACGGAGCAGCTTTGTATCGACTCACGAGCGCGCCGAGCGGCCCGGTTGAACTTAGTGTCTGATCAACGTGGAAACTGGACATCAGAAACGATGCATTCAACGAACTTCACGCGACGCGCTCCAGCGGAGCTTGTTCAGCGGACCACATTTTAAAAGGCGGCGATTTGACAACGCCGCGGCCGGATCAAACTCACCTGAGAGCACAGCCAGCAATGGCTGTGCCACAAAAACTCGCAGCGGCCAGATCCTTTTGCCAAGCGGCAATTGACTTCTGCGTGTTGGGCGCAAACTGTTGCTAACGAATTGGCCAGATGCGAGATAATGCGTCGCGCTGAACCTTATCATGCCGCCCATTCCCCTTTTGCTTTCTGCCGGCGAAGCCTCCGGCGACATGTATGCCGCGCGGCTGGCGACGGCGCTGCGAGCGCGCGCCGACGTAGAAATATTCGGCATGGGTGGGCCGCAGATGCGGGCTGCCGGAGTGGACGTGGTCACCGACTACTCAGAAGTTTCCGTTGTCGGCATCACGGAGATCGTGAGTCATCTGCCTTCGCTGGTGCGCGCGATGCGTAAGTTGGTTGCGGAAGCCGAGCGGCGGCGCCCAGCGTTGGCCATTCTCACCGACTTCCCGGGCTTTCATTTGCGGCTGGCGCGCAAGCTGAAGGGCCGCGGGATCCGTAACGCTTATTACATTTGTCCGCAATTCTGGGCCTGGCGACCGTGGCGTGTGCGCGTAGTGCGACGGCGATTTGCGGAAGCGCTGTGCATTTTCCCGTTTGAGGAGAAGTTTTACGGTGACGCGGGCGTGCCGGTGAAATTTATCGGGCATCCGCTGGTGGGCGAAGTGCGCGCGACGCGGGACCGCATCGCGCTTTGCGCCGAGGCGCGACTCGATCCGGCAGAACCGCTGGTCGCGGTTCTGCCGGGCAGCCGCAGCGCGGAACTCCGGCAGCACCTGCCGGTGCTGCGCGAAGCGTGCCGCTACATCGTGGCCGCGGTGCCGCAAGCGCAGTTCGTGGTGGCTGCCGCCCACAGCGGCAGCCACCACGCCGCAGACGCCGAGCGCTCCGCCCTCCGCGAAGGATGGGACCCGCAGCTGCCGCTGCGTGTCCTCGAAGGCCGCACCTACGACGCATTGGCTGCGGCGGATGCCGCCATCGTTTCCAGCGGCACCGCTACAGTCGAGGCCGCGCTGCTCGACGCGCCGATGGTGGTGGTTTATCGCGTGACTCCGTTGACGGCGGCGCTGGCCAAGCCGCTGGTGCGCACAAAGTTTTTCAGCATGGTCAATCTGATTGCCGAAAAACGCGTCGTGCCGGAACTGATTCAGTCCGACTTCACGCCGGACAAGGTCGCCGGCGAAACGATTCGCCTGCTCCGGGACACGAACGCCCGGCGCGCGATGCGTGCCGGGCTGGCCGAAGTGCGGGCGCGCATGGGTCCCCCAGGCGCCGCAGATCGCGCCGCCGACGCACTGCTCGAATTAGTGAAACGTACCCGCCCTTGAGGCGACCGATTGCCTGCCAAAATGATAAGCAGTTCGAAGTGATCGCCACGATGTCAATCGCGACGATTCGTCAGAGTGCCGCAGCGACTCGGGACTCGCAGGATGTTTTCATTGCTGCTATATGAGGACGCGATCGAGCAGTTGGCTTACGGCGCGGTGCGATTCCATGAAGGCGTTGCGGTGGTCCATGGCTCCGGCGAGGTCGGAATGGGAGAAGGCGATACGGCCGAAAGGGCCGCCGCGCAACGTTTCGCGCGCGGCGGGATTGCCGTCGAGGCCGAAGAAAAATCCAGGTTGCGGATTGATGAAGGCGTGCCCGAAGCGGTTGAGAACGATGCCGGCGATATCGCGCTTCGCGTCGAAACCTGACGCGGCAAACATGTCGGTGAGCTGCTCGCGAATGCGGCGCTCGTAGTCGGCGAAGGAAGTGGACAAGATCTCGGCGCGGCCGAGCTGGCCTTGCGTGCGCGCGGGCAGGCCGGGCTTGCAAAAATCAATGAATAGAGTGAGGACCGCGGGCAAGTCAGGGCCGACTTCGGGCGTGTCCACTCCGAACGTCGCGCTTTTGCGAACGTTTACGTAGCGACCGAAGCCTTCGAACCAGGTGGCGCTGGAAATCCCGAGCTTGTACAGAAAGCGCCAGTTGCGAACGGCGACGTTGGCAGTCATGTACGGCGAATAGTTGAACTGGTCGTAAGTGTTGCGACGGGTTTCGTCGAGATCGCGGACGACATGCTTGGTGATCCAGCCGCCGCCGGCCATCACAACGGTCTTCGCTTTCACGCGATACAGGCGGCCGTTACTCGAATACGTTACGGATACGAAGTCCGCTTTACTCGGCTCGCCGATATGCTCTACGCGAACTGCGGTGGAGTCGAGACGCAAGCGGAAGCGCTGATCGGGGTGATCGAGCGCGGCAAAATTGACGGGGTTCTTCCAGACGGCTTCCATCGTTCGCGGGCCTTCGATCGCGTCTGGGATCAGCGTCTTGACCATCAAACGCGTCATACCGGAATTGCCGCCGGGGAACATGGCGATACCGGTTTTCATGGAGTCGTCGACAGTTGGCAGGGTCTTTGACCATTCATATTGCAGAAAACCCGACAGCACATCGGGGCCGAGACCGAAACCGCCGCTCATTTCGCCGGCCACGAAGAAACGAATGGTTTCGCGGCTGACGCCGTAGGTGCGAACGAGGTAGTCCTCGAGGGTCATGCTGTCGAGCTGGCGAGAAATCGCGTCGCCGGGATAGTCGTAGACGAGGGGTGGCACGACGGCTTGCTCATCATTGAGGCGAATGATTTCCTGGCGCGTGGTTTCGGAAAATGGCGTGCCTTCGAGCTTTTTGCCGAATGGATCGGTGATCCAGATGCCGGGTTTGTGGCCGTACTTGGCGCCAAAGAAAAATCCAGCGGCAGGCTTGCCGTTGATGGATCCTTGTCCATATGGACTTGGCGGCAAAGAAATTTCCGGCGAAGGGCCCTGCCACTTCTGGTAGGACTTGAAGGCATCCCAGTCGAGGCCCATGGCGTCGTAAACGCTTTTCAGAAAGCTGTTGGGATACGGCGGCTGAAAGTGGACAGAGGCTTGCGGCGCATACAGGCGATGGCCGTCCACGACAAATTCGTTGCGCTTGGCCACACCGCCGAAGATTTGTGCGTTGTCCAGGATCAGGCAGTTGCGATTCGAGGCGGCTTGTTTTTGGAAGAACAATCCAGCCGAGAGACCGGACATGCCGCCGCCAACCACCACGCAATCGTAGATTTCGCCAGTCTCGGTGACGTCAGCCGGAGGTTGCTCGAACTTCCCATCTCGTACGGCATGCGCGTTTTGCATGACGCGCTCGGTGTTTCCCGCCGAATTCTTATAGTCGCCCTCGCCGGTGTAGCCGGCCCAGGCAGCGGTGCTTTCCGGATTGGCTTGCCCACCTAGCGACAGAGGACAGGCGCTGGCCGCGAGCATGCCTGCCGAGGCCATCAGCGTGCCGTCGAGAAAATCGCGGCGAGAGATAGGTTCGTGCAGGCCGAGGATCTTGTCGAGATGGGGGCATCTGCTCATTTCGGGCCTCCTTCAACTTTACGGATACTTCGCGACCTACTTTACCGGCTGCTTTCCGTCCGCTCGGGTGCCGCATCTTTGGCGCGTGAGATCCCATCTATACATTTGAGGCTTCGCGAAAGTTGAGCTTCCCTGGTGCCCATTCGCGTACCAGAGATGGCGCCCGGCAAAATCCAGGAAAAGACCGCAGGCATCCTCGCATGGATGGGCGATGGCAGGACAGAGCAATTCGCCGACGAATCCTGAGCGAGCCTGCCGATCGCTGGGCGCAGCTCCGACGGCCGCGTTTTCGGCGCTGGCAACGCGAAGTGCCGTCTCTGCTATCCTATATGGGGTGCCCTGCAGAGTGCCTGAAAGGGGTCCGATGACCCGCGTTACCCGTAACAACCGAATTTCGTGCATAGGCCTTTTCGCGGCCATGCTTTTGCTGATTTGCTCGACGGCCCCGACGCGCGCGCAGGTGGCGGCGCCCGCATTTCTGGCGGAGCACTATGATGTGACCGCCAACCTGGACACCATCAGTCAATCACTCTCCGCAGTCGCCAAAGTGGAATTCAAGGCGGCGGAAGTATCGGGTGCGGTGCGCGTCGAATTGCATCCCAATCTGGACGTGAAGTCCGTCACCGGGGCGGATGGCAAAGCGCTGAGCTTCGAGCGCGATAATCAGAACTCCCTCTACGGCACCGTTAATCTGAATACTCCAGTGGCCGTAGGGGCGAAGGTAACGCTCACGTTTACGTACGCGGGCTTGCTGGCGAACGAACAAAATAGCCCTATTCCTGGAGTTAAGGCCGCGGTCGTCAACAAAGATGGAGCTTACCTGCTGCTGCCGGGGCGCTGGTTCCCGCTGACCAACTATCCGTCGAATCGCTATACCGGAACGTTCCGCCTGAACGTTCCCGATTCGTTTGCAGTGGCCGGAACGGGAAAGGCGGGCAGCCCGACGCCGATGGCTGGCAAGACGACGGTCGAGGGGAATCGCCTGTTGTACACCTTTGTATGTGATTCGCCCGCGCCGCACGGCACGTTTGTGGCGGGCGAGCTGAAGTTCAACCCGCAACAGGCGGAAGGCGTCAACGTCGCGGTGTACGCACCGCCTTCGGCGCCGAACAATGCAGCGGATTTTGCGGCGGACGTGGCGCGCTCGGTGACGGTGTTCTCGGACATGTTCGGGCCGCTGCCGAAGCCGGAATTTTCGGTGATCCAGATTCCCGACGGGACGCTGCGCGATTTTTCGGGACCTGGCGTGCTGCTGCTGAGCAAACGGATTTGGGATCCCAAGGGTGCGGACCGAACGATTGCGCGGCTGGTGGCCTCGCAATGGTGGGGCAATGCGGTTTTGCCGGCGTCGCCAGCGGACGTTTGGCTGAGCGACGGGCTGTCGCGGTACTCGGAAGCGCTGTATGCCGAGCAGAATGCCGGGCGCGAGGCGGAGCTGAAGGCCGTGGACGAATTCGCCGTAGGCGCGCTGATGGGCGAAGATGCGGCACCGATAGCGCAAGCGGCGCGGCTCACGCCATATTCTTCGGACTATCGCTCGGTAGTAATGAACAAGGGCGCGATGATCTTCCACATGGTCCGCGCGCAGATGGGTGATGCAGCGTTTAAGGCGCTGCTGCACGATTTTTACTTCCGCTTTGCAGAAAAGCCCGCGCGCATCGAAGACTTTGAGGCGCTGGCCCAGCAGCAAGTGGAAAAAACAGCGAAGAAAAATGAGCCAGTCCCGAACATGCGTGGATTTTTCGCGCAATGGCTCAATTCCACGGGAGTTCCTGATTTCACCCTGGAGTATGTGGTGTACCGCACCAAGCAAGGTTTCCGCGTGGTGGGCAAGATCAAGCAGCCGCTGGACACGTTCAGTATGCCCGTTGATCTGCGCATCGATACGGAGGGAAATCCGGAGACGAAGACAGTGGAGGTGGTTGGCACCGACTCTCCCTTTACCGTCGAGACTTTCGGGCGGCCCAAGCCCGGCGGGATCAAGATCGATCCGAACAATGTCGTGCTGAAGGGCAGCACGTCATTGCGCTCGCGAGCAGCTATCGCGCGGGGAGAAGAGCTTGCCGAGCAAGGGCGCTACTACGACGCCATTGGGCAATATCAGCGTGCGTTGTCGATGCAGCCGAATCGGCCGCTGGCGAACTTCCGGATGGGCGAAGCATTTTTCTATCAAAAAAATTATCAGGCCGCGGCGAATGCGTTCCGCGAATCGCTGCAAACGGTGCCGGAACCGGCGGAAAAATGGACTGAGGTGTGGGGACACATCTATCTCGGCAAGATCTTCGATTTGCTGGGGCAGCGCGAGCGCGCGGTGAACGAGTACAGTAAGGCTAAACAGACCAATGACGATACCGGCGGCGCACAACTGACCGCGGAAAATTTGCTCAAGAAGCCGTACTCGGAAGGCGCGGTATCAGCAGCCGTTCCTGGCGGAACTGGCCCTGCTGGCGATCACGCGCCCACAGCTCAGCCGGACAATCGGCCGGTGCTGAAGCGGCGGCCGGACTCGCCGTGAGTTGTTGAAGGCGCGCGTAGTCCGCGATTCTGGTGCGAGCTTACTTCTCTTCGTCGGTGTGCCAGCCTGGATTGGTCCATTGGCCGTTTTTCTCTACGAAGATTTCGGTGATACGGCTGGAGCCGCCTGATTTTTTGCCGCCGACTTCTAGTTCCAGGGTGTAGCTACTCCATACGATCGCGACGTCTCCGTAGTGCTGTACTTCAGTGCGCGGAAATTCGAGTCGTAATAATTTTCCGCCATGGGCATGAAATTCCACTGAGGTCCGCAGCACTTCAGCTTGGTGCTTCCACTGTTCTTCCCCGCCGCTCATTACGACGGTGTCTGATGGTACGAGGCGCTCGAGAGTCTTAATGTCGCCGGCGAACCATGCGCGCCACACCTGTTCGCGTACTTGCAGGAGTTCTGTGTCGCCGTTTTGTGGCTTCGCGCGAGGAGTGGCGGTCCAGCCGAGTGCCGCCAGACCCAGGGCAAGAATTCCTGTGGCGAAAAGCATGCGTTTTGTTTTCATCGAGCACCTCCGTGTGCAACGTTAGTTGGCGCCGTCGAATTCTGCTAGCTGGGTGGAAGGCAGCGCCTGGTTCCACTTTGGCTCTTTCGTTGCATTCGCCGCTGCACGGCGTCAAAGCAACTGCAAACAGCAGATCCACCGTCGCGAAGCGCGGGGATTCGGGATGAGATCGCTCTCGTATGTTTTGAACGCTGCGGTGATGCTGCTTCCGTCGGATCAAGCGCGAGTTGAGACGTGTAGCCCACACGAGCCCAGTAGTTGGTCTGACGATTTGCTATTCTCCCTTTGCTTCCACTTCCATGCCTGAGCTCCCGGACATCTCTGCATATCTGACGGCGCTCGAATCGCGCGTTGTCGGCCAGCAACTGGTTCGCGTGCGATTGGCTAGCGCGTTTCTTTTGCGGACGGTGCAGCCACCCCTTGCCGACGTCGAAGGCCGTGTATTGCGCGAACTTCGACGCATCGGCAAGCGCATCGCGATTGGGCTCGACAACGATCTGTGGCTCGTGATTCACCTGATGATTGCGGGGCGACTGCATTGGCGGCCAGCACAGGCGAAGCTTTCCGGCCGCAACGCGCTTGCGGCATTTGACTTCCCTTGCGGTTCGCTGGTCCTTACCGAAGCGGGAGCGAAGCGCCGTGCTTCTCTGCACGTGCTGGCGGGCGAGGAAGGGCTGCGATCCGTTGATCCTGGCGGCATCGACGTTTTTTCCGCGGATCTTTCAGAGTTTCGTGCGGCGCTTACCGCCGAAAACCGCACGCTCAAGCGAGCGCTTACCGATCCGCGCATCCTGAGCGGCATCGGCAATGCATACTCGGACGAGATCCTGCACGCCGCGCAGTTGTCGCCGATCGCACTCACTCACAAATTAAAAGCAGACGAGTGGGATCGGCTGTACGCCGCGACCCGCAACACGCTGCAAATTTGGATCGACCAGTTCAACGCCGAGGCGCGCGAGAAGTTCCCGGAGAACGTAACGGCGTTTCGCGAAGGGATGGCCGCTCATGGACGATACGGTCAACCCTGCCCGCGTTGCGGCGAGAAAATTCAGCGCATCCGGTATGCGGACAACGAGACGAATTACTGCGCGCGTTGCCAGACAGGTGGCAAGTTGCTGGCCGATCGCGGATTGTCGCGGCTTCTGGGCGCGGATTGGCCGCGCACGCTGGATGAGTTGGAATCGCTCAAGCGCCGTTAGCCACTCTTTACGCGCTCCGCAAGCAGTGTTGGTATTACGGCACTTCCGTTGACTGCTATGTTCGCCCTTCGTATCATCGAACGGCTCGAAAGTCGGGCCTCTCCCAGTGAACGGTCAAACCATTTCTCACTACCGCATCGTCGATAAACTCGGCGGCGGTGGGATGGGCGTTGTTTACAAAGCCGAAGACATCAAGCTCGGCCGCTTCGTGGCGCTCAAATTTCTCCCGGATGATGTAGTCAAAGACACTCAAGCTTTGGCGCGTTTTGAACGCGAAGCCAAAGCCGCATCGGCGTTGAACCATCCAAACATCTGCACCATTTACGAAATCGACGATCGGAATGGGAAACCGTTTATTGCGATGGAGTTCCTGGATGGCAAGACGCTGAAGCATCACATCAACGGACAACCCCTGGAGATTGACTCGGCACTTTCCCTGGCAATTGAGATTGCTGAGGGTCTGGACGCCGCGCACGGCGAGAGCATCGTTCACCGAGACATCAAGCCAGCGAACCTGTTCGTCACCCGACGCGGGCACGCCAAGATTCTTGATTTCGGGTTGGCGAAGGTCATCTTGCGCAGCAACTCCAGCGGCGTGACCGAAGGAGCGACCTCGCCTCTTGGCGCCAGCATCGACGAAGAGCATCTGACGACTCCCGGGGCAATGATGGGCACGGTCGCATACATGTCGCCCGAGCAAGTCCGCGGGCGTCAGCTGGATGCCCGAACGGACTTGTTCTCATTCGGCGCCGTCCTCTATGAAATGGTCACGGCGCAAACGCCTTTTCGCGGTGAGGGCACCGGCGACATTTTCGATGCCATACTCCATAACGCTCCGCCAGCACCCGTTCGCCTCAATCCCGAAGTCCCCGCCGAACTTGAGCGCATCATTCACAAAGCGCTGGAGAAAGATCGGGAACTGCGGTACCAACACGCCTCCGAGATTCGCGCCGATCTCAAGCGCCTGAAGCGCGATACCGATTCCGGGAGAGTTTCCACAGAACAACCGGCTTCCAGCGGACCGCCGTTGTCCGCCCAAACTATTCGCGCCGACTCCGGATCGAAGGAAATCCCTTCGAGCGCCAACCAGGCAGCTTCATCCAGCTCCATTCTGCTGACCGAGGCTCGCCGCCATCGCGGGAAACTCTTCGTTGTGGTCAGTCTGATTCTCGCGTTGGTCGGCGTTGCGGCTTTTGGAGTGTTTAGAGCTCTCAAAAGAAAAACACCCGCGATCGACACGAGCAACATGACGATCCAGCCGCTGACGGACAACGGGCAAGCGGTCAGCTTTGCAACCATCAGCTCTGACGGCAGGCTAATTGCGTACGCCAGCCGCGCGGCCGAACCCGGGTTGCGAGTCAAGCAAGTGGCCACCGGCAGCGAAGTCACTATCCCGATTAGCCAGGTCGGAGCGTTTGGTGGCGGCGAAATGACGCCGGACGGCAACTATCTGTATTACACCCATAGCGATCCATCGAATCCCAACAATATGAATCTGTACAGCGTCCCCGCTTTGGGAGGACGGTCGAAGTTGATTGTTAATGACGTGGCAAGCGCGGCATCCTGCTCACCTGACGGCAAGCACATCGTATTTCGGCGTGAAATCCATGATGCCGGCGAGCATCAGATCGTGGTCGCCGACGCGGACGGTTCTTCTCAACGAGTCATTTTTCGCGGGAGTGTGCAGCAGGCCTTGTTCACCGACCCTGCATGGTCTAAAGACGGCGGCCTCATCGCGGTGGGAAGCTTCGATACCGGGAAGGACACGATAACTTCTATCCTGGTTTTCACGCCCGAAGGCAAGCTCGTAAAGACATTCGGCCTGCCGAGCATCTTGCGCTCGATCGCTTGGACGCGAGACTCCTTGGGTCTTTTTTTCATCGCGGGCGAAAAGTCCACGGGCTTGCGCTCGCAGATTTTTTTCCAGGGCTACAGGGACGTCCAGCCGGTCAAAATCACAAACGATCTAAGCGATTACCAGTCGCTGAGCGTTGCTGCCGATGGCAAGTCTTTCGTCACGATTCAGACGCGCCCACAAGCTACGATCTACGTGGGCGACTCTCCCGCCACACTCACGGACAAGATCGACTGGAAACTCAATCCCATCTCTACCGAGCAAGCCACGGGCTACGCCTTGTCGTGGACAGCGTCAGGAAAGCTGTTGCAGCGCGACCTCGTCTTCCACGTGTATTCCACGGAAGCCGATGGCAGCAATCGCATTCGCCTGCTGGAAAAGGATGACGTATTGTTTGATCCGGTGGCGTGTGGGCCCGGCGATGATTTTGTGGTCGCTCGCGTTCGCGAAGATAACCATCCCAACTTGTGGCATGTGAACGCCGCGACCGGCGAACTGAAGCAACTCACCTTCGGCAAGGACGTGGAAAAGGGTTCATGCACACCGGACGGCAAATGGGTGGTCTACAACGATGCGGCGGAAGGCGATGAGGCCGCCACCGGGCGCATCTTCAAGATGCCTATCGAAGAGGGGTCGCCAATAATGCTCGCTAGCGGCACGTCTTTTAATCCTCCCATTTCCAGCGACGGAAAGCTCATCGCCTACAAAACGAATTCCGGTCAGGGAGCGAGCGCAAAATACAAGATTGTGGTGCAAAAACTGGACGAAGGTTCCAAGCTGAAGGAAATCGAGCTGCCGGCTTCGTTTTCCGATTGGCACCTATTGAACTGGACTCCGGACGGCAGCGCGCTGACATTCGCAGCCACGGGCACGGGCCGCGCTCAGAATATATTTATGCTGCCGCTGTCCGGCGGGGCGCCGCTGCAGTTGACTCATTTTGACAACGAACCCTCGGTGATCGCGGCGTATGCCTGGTCGCGAGACGCGAAGAAATTTGCGGTGACGCGGGCGCGGCACAACGGCAATGACGTGGTGATGTTTTCCGGCTTGCAGTAATCGCTGCCGGAAAGCAGCGGCGACGTCCATACTGGGCCGCCGGTCGAGATCGGGACCCTGCGCGATTTAACTCGCGTGAGGGTATCGTCCGTAGTTGTCCTGCTGTACCGCATTCACCTGATTGTGTGGACCTGCGCGATCTAGAACCCTATTTGCCCAGCTACATTTCTTGAGCGAGCAAATATGGAAGCTCTGAACTTGCGTGATCCGCTGTCCAGGAGTCCTTTGTCCAGGAATCCGCTGCCGGAAGGACCGGGTCCGCGGCTTCCGGGACCGGAAGAGCCGGTGCCGCAGCCTCCTAAGCCGGACATTCCGCCGATCGGACCAGAGGAGCCGCGGTTGCCGCCGCCGGATCCTGATCCGGATCCGATCGCGCCACCGCTGCCGGGTTCGCCTGGCTGGTCGGTGGCGGGCGGTTAATTCCTTCCTTCCCTACAGAAGCCACGCGCGCAGACATTTTCGCGCTGAATTTTATTCTTCGGAACAGCTTGGTGGCGCCAGGGTGGCTTCGAGTTTGAGCCGTTGCGCGAACTCGGAGCACCGAGCGAGAGCGTGCGCCGACGTTTGTCGTCCTGGAATCAATGCGACACGAGTCGGGTTATCCGAGGGAGTAAATCGCAGAGTGACGCAGCGCTCGGGGCAGACGGTGATGTCGGCGATTTCGGCGATCGCGTGCGCGTCACTGGTGGTGACAAAGATTGCATCGGGTCGGGCGAATTTGTCGAAGATGGTGAAGAGCTCCAGCTTGGTTTCCAGTTCGTCGGCAGCAGTCTCGATGATTAGATGGGCGTTGCGAATGGCGTCTTCGATCCCGACACAAGTAGAGAGACTCGAGAGCATGTCATAGGCGAGGGTTTCGGTGCTCGTCTGCTTCGTGGCGTCGCTCGTTTGTGGGCGCAGCTGCACGCTTAAGCCTTCTTGTTTTGCAAGAACTATGCTTATGGAAGCTTCTGCTTCCTCCAGCGTTCGAATGGAAAAATCCTCGAGCACTACGCGGTAGCCGGCTTGCAGTGTGATCTGCGCAATAGCTCGCCCTTGCGCTCCCGCACCGATGATCGCGATCGTCTCGATTGACATTGATCTAAACCCGCACCCATAGAGGCGCAGGGCGCAGCACCCTTACACTCACTATGATCTTCATGCTGAATCCGCTTATTAGTAGCGTGGGACCTTGGGATCAATTTCCACGGACCAGCGTTCGATGCCGCCGGACAGGGATTTTGCGTTGGCAACGCCTTGATTGCGGAGCCACACGGCTACGTCGAGGCTGCGCATGCCGTGATGGCAATAGCAGACTACGTCCTCGTCGATGTCGAGCGATTGGATGTTTGCCGGAATCTGGCCCATCGGAATCAGCTTTGCGCCCTCTATGTGGCAGACGTCGAATTCCCACGGTTCGCGAACGTCGATGAGTAGGAGTTTGTCGCCGCGATCGAAGCGTTGTTTGAGATCAGTCGGGCTTAGTTCGAGATCGCTCATGGCTTGTGTTCGCGTTGACTTGAGCAGCCAACAGAACATGCGCTGCGCTTTCGGTGCGGATCACACTATAAGCGGCGGCGCGCCGCCGCACTCCAAAAGGAATTCTCGCATGGACGCCCACTGGAGGCCAGCGGCCATCGGTTCCCGCAGATTAAGTTTGCGTGCGTATTTGTTGCCCGGTTTACTGGGCGCCTTCATGCGGAGCTTCGAATTTGGGTTTGCGCTTTTCGAGGAATGCGCGGATGCCTTCGCCGCAGTCCTTGGATGCGAAGCACTTAAGTTGCTGCTCAACTTCGTGTTCAAGCGCTTCGACGAGTTCGTCGCGCTTGTTGCCGTAGAGGACCTGCTTCACCGATTGGATAGCGATGTGCGGACCATCAGCAAGTTTTCGCGCTAGAGCCATGGCTGTGGCATCGAGTTCCGCAGCGGGGACTACTCGATTCGCGATGCCGAGATCGAGCGCAGTTTTGGCGTCGATCATTTCTCCGGTATAAAACATCTCGGCGGCTTTCGCGGGTCCCACAATTTCCGGCAGGAAATATGTGCCGCCGAAATCCGGAAACAAGCCGACATTGACGAAGTTCTGCCCAAAGGTGGCGGCTTCGGAGGCGATGCGCAAATCGGCGGCAAGAGCGATGTTCATGCCAGCGCCGGCGGCCGGTCCGTTGACCGCGGCGATCACCGGCTGGCGCATGGTGCGCATCTTGAGCACCGACTGCATGCCGGATCGAAGGAGCGGCTCCAGATCGGCCATATCATTGTCCTGATGACCCTTGCCGATCACCGCGAGATCGCCGCCTGCGCAAAATGCGCGGCCTGCGCCGGTCAGCACCACAACACTGATGTGTTTATCCGTCGCGATGGAACCCAGCGCCGCGTTCAGCGCGACGGCCAGATCTTTGTTCAAGGCGTTCAGGCGATCGGGGCGATTGAGAGTGAGAAGGGCGACACCCTTTTCCCGCTGCTCGAGAACCAGAGAAGCTGCGGGCGACGCGTGCGGTGGCGTGCTCATGCGCGATCTGGATCGCTGGAGTCATCGCGATCGGCATCATCTTCATGCTCGAAATTCGCGGGATGACTCGACGTCCGGGTGTTGGCGAAGCGGTTGCCCTGCAGAGGTCCCGCGTCGTGCTCTTTCTCGACACGCTTCACGAGCTGCGCGAGCTTCCGAAAGTGCAGCATCGCGTCTTTCTTATCTTTGGCGCTTTGCGGCTGCGCCGCAGACGTAGCGGGAAGAACGAAAACGCGCGCGCCGTACAGGCGCTCTTTTTGCAGACCGCATTTGCATTTGCGTTGAGCGAATTGTTCGTAGGTCAGCTTGCCGTTGAAGGCCACCACACGCGGCGCAAACTCTTCGAGCTTCTGCGACAAAACGATGCGGCCTTCGGCAAAATCTGCCCGCGAGAGCAGGTCCGGCGTCTTCGAAGGTTTTTTGACGAGATCGGTGAGCCCGATCGCGAACTCGATGACGCGCTTGTCGTCGTGATAATCGAAGGGCTCAGGAATGACGCCGCTGTCGAACAACATAGGCCAGAAAGGATTGTCGCGGCCGGCGTAATAGTGGCCGACACGCACGGACGAGTCGGTCGGATTGCAGCCGACGATAACGAGTTTCATACCTTTGCGAAGATGGTCGGGCAGAGTGCGCATGCAGTCAGGTTACTCGCAGAGCTTGGATGCGTGGTGCGTCCGGGTATGCCGCAGCGCGGCGGATTGCTGTGTTATCACAGCCTCAGCCGCACGTTCGGAAGCGTCCCACATTGTGGCTTTCATCCTATCACGCGATGGGAAATGGAGTGACGATGGAGGGAAGGGATTGCTTCGTGATAATCAGCCTGGGTTGTTGGCCCAAAGCGGAAGCTCGCGTCCCACGCCGGCTGCGCGAGCCAGCGAAAACACTTTCATCGCTGCGGCGAGATCCCAGGACGCGATGCCATTTGATTTGAACAACGTGACTTCGCTATCGCTGCTGCGACCGGCAGCTTTTCCGGCAACGATGTCAGACAGGCGTTTGACGCCGGTCCAGCAGGATTCGTCGCCGTGAAACGCCAGGATCAGATCGCCGGCTTCCTGGCGCGATTGCTCGATCGAGTCCACCACAATGACGTCCGCGCTGGCGACGGCTTCATCATCGAGTTCGCGTTTGTGTGCGTGATTTGCGCCGATGGCGTTGATGTGCAGACCGTGCGCGAGATCAGCGCCGTGTACCACCGGATTCGTGGCAGTCGTAGCGGTGCAAACGATGTGGGCCTCACGAGTGGCTTCCGCCGGGCTCGCGGCCGGTCGTACCGGAATGCCAAGGCGCTCGGACATTTCGCGCGCGAAGCTTTCGCGCTTTTGCGGATCGCGTCCATATACATTAGCGAATGCAAGCTTGCGAACGACGGAGATGGCTTCGAGTTGCGTGCGAGCCTGACCACCGGTGCCAACGATCGCGGCAACGCTGGCATCGCGGCGCGCGAGATACTTCGTGGCCACGCCGGAAGCGGCGCCAGTTCGCAGCTGGCCCATGTAGTCGGCTTCGATCAGCGCGAGGAGTTCGCCGGAGCCCATTTCGTACAGCGGCACGAGAAAGCGGAGCACGCCGCGAACGAAAGTGTACTGCTTCAGCGCGAGGAATCCGGCGGAGTAGTCGGCTGCGGCCATGTAGTGGAAGAAACGTCCGCCCGGAAGCTCGAAGCGGCGGCGCGGGTGCACCACAACTTCTCCATTCGCTTGTTTGCGGGAAATATCCTCGACGGCATCGACCGCCATCGGCATGGTGAGCAGGGCGCGCACTTCGGCTTCGCTGATGTGCAGCGTCATCGCTTGCCACCTCTGGACGCGGCTTTTACTGCGCTGCGGGCGGACGGCTTCTTCGTGGATTCATTGCCTTGCGGGATGCGGCGGACGACAGTCTGAACAAGCCGGTAGACGCGATCTTCTTTGCCGCCACCAATCGCGTGGAAGCGAAATTCAGGTTCGCCGTTGGGTCCTTTGCCGATCCGAACGGGAAGCTGGCCGCAAGCAGTGTTGTCGATGAACGCGGTTTCGTAGCGCGAGCGCTTGGCATTCCAGGTGTATACGCGCAAAATCGTGAAATCACAGGGCTGGCCTTCCGGCCCGCGCGTGCCTGTGACCAGATACTGCGGCTTGTCGCCATCCGGGCTGGCGACACGATTCAGCTCAAACCACGCGATCGGTCGTACATTCGCCGACGCCAGTCCTTCTCGCACAGGATCGGGCAGATCGAGTTCCACGAAGCGAGCTACAACCCAGCCGGCTATAGGTACGCTTTGGTCGCCCGGTTGTGTCGTGGCATTTGTTTCCGCGGCGCGCCCCGCGGCTTCACCAGGAGGGCGCGTCGCGACACCGCGAATCAAGTACCAATCTTCTTTCTTCGCACCTTGCGGATCGCCAGAGTTGTCTTTGTCGTCGGCGACCTGCACCCAGTCGGCAACGGAGCGGGCCACGATTTCGACCGGCACGCCGCGGCCGAATTGATAAAGCCGCTGCGCCGTTCGGCCGGGTTCGACGCGCAGATTGGTTTGCACTTTGGTGCGCCCACGTGCTTGGGTGGGGATCGCGGCGGCTTGCGCCAGCAGCTTAGTGCTGCGTTGCCACATCGTGGGATCGAGGAGCTGGCGACCGTCGATCCAGCCGATTTCACCGGAGACGGTGCGTACTTTCACGTTATCGTTGCGGCGCGCAAGGATTTCGACGAAATCACCATAGTGCAACGTGTCCAACGGCTCGCGCACCTGTGCCACGCTGCTCCACAGTGTCACACTGCGCTCGCTGACGTATTC
This sequence comes from uncultured Acidobacteriota bacterium, assembly GCA_963788725.1. Classification (GTDB taxonomy): domain Bacteria; phylum Acidobacteriota; class Terriglobia; order Acidiferrales; family UBA7541; genus Acidiferrum. Next base: position 55,039 of record CAWBHT010000006.1, read on the forward strand.
GGCGCCTAAAGATTCGTGCTTTGGCCGCAGTACCCACGCCAGCAATCCGACCACGCAAAGCAGCGGCACCGCGACCAGCAGCTTGCGCTTCATGCCGAGAGCTCGGCAACAGGCGCCGGCCTCAGAACGTGGCCGCTACACAAGATGGGCCTGGCACAAACTGCCTGCACAGCGTGACTTCCCCTTTTGAACGCGGACCGTGCACAACTGCACATCCGCGATCAACGAATTCATCGGTTGGATTGAATCCCGATGGGCAATGAATCTTCGCCACTAATTGTAACCGATTCTTTGGTGGTTCCTCTGCCGCCCAGGTCGAGGCAGAAGGAGCCCAGGAAACTGCTGCAAGTTGACGAAGGAAGACAGTTTGCTTAGTTGCCTTCGCGGAGAGGCTTCGGGAACAGTTTGCTGATCAGATTTTGTACTTTCGGAGGCTTGGCCGCTGGATCGGAATTTGGATTTGACGCGGCGGGCGTGAACTTTCGAATGACAAATTCCTGCAGGAGATTTGTCGCAGCGGTGGCGCCAATGCCGATCAGCGTGGTTTCCACCGTCAGCCCAAAGCCGTTGCGGTCCTCGGCGGGATAATAAAGATTGGCGATACCGCCCGCGGCCAGACTCCCAAGAATGCTGGAGTAATTTGCCTGCCAGTGCCCGTTATCGCCCTTGCAGATAACGGAGTTCGCGAGCGCATAGAGAACGCGAGATCGCCTGGTGCCAGTGCCTTTGTAGAAATAGCGCGGGTCCTGCTTGAACACGGTCGGCAGGACTGCGCCGCCAATGAAAGTGCTCGTAACGGTGCTCCCATACTCTGCGCCGTAACGCTTTGCGTATCCTTCCACACCCTGACCATAGCCGCTGAAATCGTTTTGCGCGTGCTGCACTCCGGCAATCACACCGGTAATAGCGAAGTTCACTGGATCGATCGTGGATTTCCACGCGAGCTCGAATTTCTGTTTCGGTGAGAGCGGCGCGGCGTCTCGCACATAGGTCACGTAGAAATTTGGAATGACGCCGAGGACGCGCTGCTTCTCCTGCTCTTTGATTTGCTCTTCTGCAATCTGAAACTGATTCGGCGTGACGACTACTTCCGTTGTGGCTTCGGCGACGGCCAGAGTCGTCTGCGGCACTCGGAACGATTCCCCAATGTGAAGAACGCCCGATGCCGTCTGCGTCGCAAAGCCTTGTTGCGCAATTTCCACTTGAAAGGCGCCCACTGGTATGTCAGTAAAGGCGAAGAGTCCATCGTCGTTGGTAACCGTTTCCGCGCTGGGAACCACCGAAGGTGCTGTTTGCTTTAGCCTTACGTGTGCGCCGGCTAACGGAGATCCGCTTTGATCCACCACTCGACCGCTGACGCTGCCGGTCGACTGCGCTTGCGGCGCGGCTGAGCCGCTTTGCTCGCCGGGACCTTGCGCTAAGGCCGGAGAACCAGCTGCGCCCGCTGCCAGGCCCACCAACAGAATAGCGACTGCCGTTTTCCGAAACGATTGAAGAAGGTGAGGTTGGTTTGCCATCGAGTACCGGTAGTCCTCGTGAGCCCTTACCTATGATGCCATGGTCGCCGGCCGAGATTGCCACCACCCTGGATGATTTTATCGAATCCAATAAATGACAAGTCCGGTTGATACGGTATTTACGCCGCCTAACCGCTGACAGGGCTTCTGCTAAGATCGTGCCGTTACGGCGGATGACGGATTCGCGGAGACCTCATTGAAATTCCTTAACCAGTTGCAGCCAGTAGCTTTGCTGTCTTTGCGGATCGCGCTGGGGATCATTTTTCTGTATCACGGGTACCCGAAGCTGGCGCATCCCACTGCGCAGATGCATGGCGCATTCGTCGAGCATGGATTGCCCAGCTACTTCGTACAGGTGGCCGGAATCATCGAAACGTTTGGCGGCGGCTTGCTGATCGCCGGCCTGTTCGCAAGGCCGGCAGCTCTGTTGCTGGCACTGGAGATGTGCGTGGCGATCTGGAAAGTGCATAGCCGAAGTTACCTGGCGGTACATGAATATGAGTTTCCGCTCGCGCTCGCGACCGCCAACTTTGTGCTCGCCGCTGTAGGAGCGGGATTGCTGTCCATCGACCACTTCCTATTTGAGGGCGCCAGCAGAGCTGGCAGTGCTGGAGGCAGCAGGCCGCGTACTCCCCGCCGAGACAGAGAATAGAGCCGGGCGCCAACCTCACACTGTCCGCAGAGACATTTTGGGGAACAGCGCTGCTCCCTATCCAACCAGATTTCAGCCAGTTATACTTCGCCACCATGCCAACAATCGGGGACAAATACCTTTTAGGATCCGGGCGAACTGACCACGACCGGCTGCACGTCATCAGCGCAATCCACGATGGCCGCACTCGCGAATTGCTGCGCAAAGCGGGGTTCATGTCAGGCCACCGTTTCGTGGAGTTTGGCTGTGGGCTGGGCTACGTCACCCGGTGGGCTGCGAGCGAAGGAGCGCAGGCCACCGGTATCGACCTGAACGAGGATCACCTGGTAGTAGCTACGGAATTGGCGCGCGAAGCCGGACTGAAGACCGCGCAGTTTCGCTCCGCCAATATTTACGAGCCGATGCTCGAGCCACAAAGCGTCGATGTTTCTTACTCACGCTGGCTCATGGTGCATCTGAACAGGCCCGTCGATGCGATGCGCGCCATCCATACGGCACTGAAGCCGGGCGGAGTTATGGTTTGCGAGGAAGCGGATGTGAGCGCGGTGTACGCTGAACCAGCATCAGCCGCTTACAACGAACTGCGTGACATTTGCCTGGAAGGCGCCCGCCAGCGCGGAGCGGATTATTCAGGCGGACGCCGCGTCCATCTGTGGGCAAAGGAGGCCGGCTTCGAGATCGTCCATGTAGACGCCTATCACCCGCACTACGTGACCGGTGAACACAAAGGGTTTTGGAACTGGACGTTGCGCGCGGTCGCTCTCGGCATGGTGAAAGAAGGAAGTTTGACCGCCGCGAAGCTCGAAGAGCTGGTCGCAGGAATGACCCAGGCCGATACCGCGCCCAACACGCTAGTCGCCCACTGCCGCATGCATCAGCTAATCGCGCAGAAGCCGGCTTGAGAGTTCAAGTTTCAGATTGATTCGAAGTCGCGAGACTGTGGCGCAAGAAGTGGCTTCGCGGCTGGAGCCTTAGTGCTGTAAAGTCATCCGGTTTCGTGTTTTGGACGTATACCTACGCAGGGAGAGAAGAAGCCTAACCCGTGTTCCTGGCGGTCCTGACACCCAAGCAGAACGACGACGTGTCGTCCGACACGGCACTGGTGCAGCAGCTTCTTCTGAGAGACGTGCGAGCTTTCGAACAGCTCTACGATCGGCACTCGCGAATTGTTTACGGGCTGGTGCTGCGCATTTTGCAGCAGGGGTCCACGGCGGAAGAAGTGGTGCAGGATGTCTTTCTGCAGCTGTGGAGGAACGCCAGCCAATACCAGGCGAGCCGCGGCCCGTTTGTGCCCTGGCTGCTGACCCTGGCACGCAATCGCGCGCTGGATACTTTGCGCCTGAAGAGCGAGCGCCAGCGGCGCCGCGAAGATCAAACCGAAGAGCTCCCGCAGATCGCGCAAGTACCGCAATACGAGCAGGCGCTGGACGAAAAGCGCCGCGCGGAAGTGGTGCGCTCGCTGATGAGTTCGCTCAGCGCGCCGCAGAAGAAGGCGATCGAGCTGGCGTACTTCGAAGGCTTGAGCCACACGGAAATCGCGGAGGCGCTGCACGAGCCGCTGGGAACGGTGAAGAGCTGGATCCGGAATGGATTGATACGACTGAAGGAAGGATTGCGAGCGCAGGCAGCATCGTGAGCGAACACGACCAATTTCGGGAGCTGATCGAGGGGTACGCCCTCGGTGCGCTTGATCAGGCCGAACGTGCGGAGCTTGAGACGCATTTGGCGTCAGGCTGCGCCGAATGTGCCGCGGAGCTGGCGGAGGCGCGCTGGCTGGTGACGCAACTGGTATATCTGGCGCCGGCGGCCGAGCCATCGGAAATGCTGCGCGCGCGATTGCTGCGAACGGTGCGCGGAGAGAGTGGAGCGTCTTCGGCGGCAAATGCGGCGCGAGTTCCGGCGAAAAGCGCGATTCCCTTGTGGATGTGGGCGGGCGTCGCGGCGCTGCTGCTGGTGACTGCGTATTCGACGTGGAACGCAAAGCACATGAGCGACAAAGTCGCGACGCTGAATGTGCAGGTCAGCAATGCGGTGAAAGAACGCGAGCAGTTGCGTCAGGAACTCACGGCGACGAAGCATGAAGCGGTGATCCTGACCGCTCCGGAATCGAAGAAGTTCATGATCTGGCCGAACGACAAGCAGATGCCCAACCTGGAGGCCGCATGGCACCCAGACATGGGAATTTATGTCACCGGACAGAAGGTGCCGATGCCGGGCAAAAATCGCGTGCTGCAACTGTGGCTGATTTCGAAGAATGGCAAGCCCATGCCTTCGCGCACATTTTGGCCGGATTCGAAGGGGAAGGTGGATTTGATGGTCGATGATCCGCCCGAGGTGATGGCGGACACGAAAGCGCTGGCGGTGACGGAAGAGCCGATGGGCGGAAGCTTGCAACCAACGAGCACGCCGATGTGGGTCGGCGGAGTCAGCTAACAAGCCATGTTTGCGGCGCTCGGCCGCCTCCTATCGCGTCATTTCGCCCTTCGGCGTGCTGCTCCTATAATAGGAGCGCCTTATGACCGCACCAAAAAAATCGCGCCGCGAGATGCTTGAAGAGTTCGTAGCCAGGAAGCCGGATGACGCGTTTTCGCGCTATGGCCTGGCGATGGAGTGCATGAATTCCGGCGATGCTGCAGCCGCGAACGAACATTTTCGTGCGCTTCTAGATCGCAATGCCGACTACGTGCCCGCATATTTGATGTACGCGCAAATGCTCTCGCGAGAGTCGCGTAACGATGAGGCGCGCACGGTGCTCACCAGCGGGATCAGCGCGGCGGATCGCAAAGGCGACCAGCATGCGCGATCGGAGATGGAAACACTGCTGGCTGAGATCTCCTAGTCTGCTTTCTGCGAGTCAATTGTCGTGACGGGACCGTCGGTATCGTGGCTCTCAACGCAAATCTTTGCGGTCTGGTATCATGAGCTTTATGGGATCGACGCGGCCCGAACGAATTCCGCTTTTTCCTCTGAACGTCGTCCTTCTGCCCGGCGCTGCACTTCCCCTGCATATTTTCGAGCCACGATATCGCGAAATGGTTCACGAATGCGTCGAAAGTAAAACCGAGTTCGGCCTGCTGCTGTCTCTTCCCAAAGGCATCGTGCGCGTGGGTTGCACCGCTGAAGTGATGGACGTGGTGAAACGCTACGATGATGGACGCATGGACATCGTGACCGTGGGGCGCGCGCCATTTCGCCTCGTGGAGCTTTTGAATCCCCAGGCGTTCGAAGAAGAAACGCTGCTGCAGGGACACATCGATTATCTGGACGATCGGAGGATCGTCCGGTTTGTCAGAAGACGCGCCGCAGCCTGATCGAGCTGTACGAGGTGTGCCACACGATCATTTTCGATGACTATCCGCGAAGCATCCAAGATGAAGTGCCAGAGGATCTGTCCTATATCAGTGGCGGGCACGTTGCCGATGGATTTGATGTGGAAGCAGCAGGTGCTGGAACTGCGATCGGAAGCGGATCGCCAGGAACGGCTGGTGACGTACCTGCGCGAGTGGGCGCCGCATCTACACAAAGAAGAGAGCTTGCGACAAAAAGCGCGAAGGAACAGCTCAAGAATTGAATTAGAACTTTGCGCGGCCCCTCCCCCGCGCGGAATGGTGCCACATGACGGCAAGCACATCAACGCAATATCGAGCGGGAGCGCCCAAGCCCCGCACACTGGGAGAGCTGCGCAGCATTCCGGATTTCGACGCGCGCACGGTTTCAATTTCCGTGAAGAACGAACTGCGGCGAAATTTGCTGCGCGCTATCGAGAAAAACGAGCCGCTGTTTCCCGGCGTACATGGTTACGAAGACACGGTGATTCCGCAGATCGTCAATGCGCTGCTCTCACGACACAATTTTATTCTGCTGGGTCTGCGCGGGCAGGCCAAGAGCCGAATTCTTCGAGGTCTCGCGCAATTGCTCGATCCGGAAATTCCCGTGGTGCTGGGCTGCGAAATCAACGACGATCCGCTGCACCCTATCTGCCGCGCTTGCAGGGAGAGAATCGCGGGCGAAGGCGACAACACTCCGATTGCCTGGATCCCCCGCGATCAACGCTACGTGGAGAAACTGGCGACGCCGGACGTAACCATGGCCGACATCATCGGCGACGTCGATCCAATTCGCGCGGCGCGGGGCGGACGCGATCTTTCCGACGAGCTCACGATCCACTATGGATTGCTGCCGCGCGCCAATCGCGGCATCTTCGCGATCAACGAGCTGCCCGACCTTGCGGGAAAGATTCAGGTGGGGTTGTTCAACATCATGCAGGAAGGCGATATCCAGATTAAGGGATATCCGCTGCGATTGCCGCTTGACGTGCTGATCGTGTTCACGGCGAATCCGGAAGACTACACCGCGCGCGGTAAAATTATTACGCCGCTAAAAGATCGAATCGGAGCGGAGATTCGCACGCACTATCCATCGAGCATCGCGGAAGGCATGACCGTCACGAAGCAGGAAGCGTGGATCGGCCGTGACGCCGCGCGCGCGTGGACGTGCCGGATTATCTGCGCGAAGTGGTGGAAGAGATCGCGTTTCAGGCGCGCGAGGACAAGCGCGTCGATAAACGCTCTGGAGTAAGCCAGCGGCTGCCGATCACCACGTTGGAAAGCGTGATCAGCAACGCCGAGCAGCGCTCCGCCCGCAACGGTGAAAAGTGCGGGATTGCGCGAGTTGGCGATATCTACGCGGCGCTGCCCGCGATCACCGGCAAGCTGGAGCTGGAATATGAAGGTGAACTGAAAGGCGCGGACACCATCGCGCGGGAATTGATTCGTGCGGCAGTCGGGCGAGTGTTCAGCAAGCGATTCGCGGAAGTGAATTTTCAGCCGGTGACGCAATGGTTCGAACTCGGCGGAGAGTTGAAGCTACCCGAACTGGCTACGACCGGTGAACGTTACGAGCAACTTTCGAAGATTCAGGGATTGCTGGAGCACGTTGGACGTCTCGGTGTGAACGATCGCAAGGATGCCGGGCCTGCGGGAGCTGCCGCCGAAATGATCCTTGAAGGCTTGTGGGCACATCGTCGTGTTAGTCGCAGCGAGGAGCGCGGCTACTTCGCCGAGAAACCGCGGCCGCAGGAACAGCGCGAGCCGCCCCCCGGGCGCCCGAGGCGGCAGTTCAATTGATGCCCCACAAAGGGTCGTCCTCCCGAGGAGCATCGCGACGAGGGATCAAGGGCAAAGTCTAGCGACCAGAAGCGAGGTCATAGCAGCAAGTATAGCGGCCGCGTTCCAAAGCAGGCGTTGTTCGCAATAAGAGGTTCCGTGAAACTAATTCGCTACGGAAAATATGTTGGTGAGCCGGCAGACGCCGTGGACCTGGAAGAACTCGTCCGCCGCCTCGGTGATTTTTTCTTGCAGAGCGGTTTCGAATCGCAATTCTACGGCGTCTCCGAAATGGATCCGGAAAAATCCATGGAGGCGTTGCGCGAAGCGATCTTGAAAGCGCTGCAAGACGGCGATTTGCTCCCGCAAGACGCGATGAGCGACGAGCTCCGCGAGATGCTGCAAAATCCGCAGGCGCGGGACAGCCAGGCGGTCAAAGATCTGCTGGACCAATTGATGGAGCGCATGTCGCAGGAAGGCTACATCAATCCGCAACAGCCGCCGCAAATCACGCCGCCGCCGCAAAGCAGCGCACGCGGGCAACTGGGGCAGGCGCAGGAGCGCCAGACCGAGGCGCGATTCGAAATCACGGACAAGACCATCGATTTTCTGGGTTTCAAGACGCTGCAGGATCTTCTTGGTTCGCTGGGGCGCAGCAGTTTTGGACGCCACGACACTCGCGATATGGCTACTGGCGTGGAGGCCAGCGGGGTTTCACGCCACTATGAATTTGGCGACACGTTAAACCTCGATGTGAGCGAGACGCTGTTCAACGCGGTGCGGCGCGACGGCGCGAAAGTGCCCATCGAAATCAACTATTCGGATCTGATGGTGCACCAGTGCGAGTATCAGAGTTCTTGCGCGACCGTGGTGCTGCTCGATTGCAGTCACAGCATGATTCTTTACGGCGAAGATCGCTTCACTCCCGCGAAACGCGTGGCCATGGCATTGTCGCATCTGATTCGCACGCAATATCCGGGCGATACACTGAGCCTCGTGCTCTTCCATGACAGCGCCGAAGAAGTGCCGCTGGGTGAACTGGCGCGCGTGCAGGTTGGTCCGTACTACACAAACACTCGCGAAGGTTTGCGCGTGGCGCAACGCATTCTGTTAAGGCAGCGCAAAGACATGCGGCAGATCGTAATGATCACTGACGGCAAACCGTCGGCGCTGACGCTGGAAGATGGTCGCATCTACAAGAATGCGTTCGGACTGGATCCATTCGTCGTCGGACAGACGCTGGAAGAAGTAAACAAATGCAAGCGAGCTGGAATCCTGATCAACACGTTTATGCTGGCGAGCGATTACAGCCTCGTGCACTTCGTGCAGAAAATCACCGAGATGTGCCGGGGCAAGGCCTATTTCACCACACCTTACACGCTGGGACAGTACCTGCTGATGGATTACATGTCCCGGAAGACGAAACAGATCCATTAATTTGCCGTGTCTATACTGCGCCGAATCTCGCGAATGCTTCGAACGGAAGGTGAAATGACCGAAGTTAATGCTGGGAATCGTGCTCCTTCGTTTTCGGTGAAAGGCTTGGATGGGAAGAGCTATTCCCTTTCGTCACTGCTGCAAAAGGGTCCGGTGGTCGCGGCGTTTTTCAAAGTGTCCTGCCCGGTCTGCCAGTTCACGTTTCCATTCCTGGAGCGGCTGTTCAAAAGTTATGGCGGAGGGGATGTAACTTTCCTTGGGATTTCGCAGGACGACACCAAGGCTACGAAGAAGTTCACCGACACCTTCGGGGTGACATTCCCGGTCGCACTGGATGAAGAAGGCTATCCGGCGTCGAATGCCTACGGATTGAGTATGGTGCCTACGATTTTCCTGATCGATGCGGACGGAACGACGCGCGTCAGCAGCATGGGTTTCGTGAAAAAAGATCTGGAGAGTATCGCGAAGGAACTCGCCGCGCGCGAAAGCATGCCATCAGGGATATTGTTCCGGCCGAACGAACGCATTCCGGAACAGAAACCCGGCTGAGGGTCAAAAAACTAGGTCCGGTCGGACCTCAGCGCATTCGAAGCAGCTAAGATATTCGAAAGAGCGCTCTTTCAAACGGCAGCATCTTCGTCGAGCATCGTGTTCTTGTGCTTGGGCGGACGCTTTCGCTTATCGGGCACCACACGCGTAGCCGCCGGCGCGAGACCTGAATTTCGAGCTGCGCGCCGCGCCTCTTTTCCCACGTCGAGAACTTTCTTTTTCCGCTTTTTCATTTCAGCCGGTCTTTCGAGTGATTTCGCCCACTGCACGCCAGGCTTGATCGATCGCTTCGTTGGTGTACGCAAACGCTCCGGCATCGGAATTCGCAATGTGAATTTTGCCGAATGCGGCGCGTCCGATTTCGCACGGAGATTGCCCGGCGGGCCACTCGGGATCGTACAGCGAGTTGTATTCGTACGCGTAGCCATGTGGCCAGCGATTTACGGTGATGGCCTGGATGTCCCGCGCGGGATCGAATCCGCCGGGGCCGAGCGCGCGTCCCAACTGATCACGAATATTGCGTTCGAACATTTCGAAAGTAGTGGTGAACAGCTTGGTGCGACCGGCACGCTGCTGATCGCGAGCGGGTAGTCCGGGCGAGCACGGTACGTGTTGCATGTGCAGCACGCATGGCTGGTCAGCATCTTTGGGATACTCGTAACCGCCCATGCTGACGGGAAAATCGAGGTCGATACTGGAGAAATAGCCTCCTGGGCAAGTTGCTCCGCTCATTTTCAGTTTCTCAAATGCATCTCGATTGCGGATCTGCACGTTGGTGTACACGAGAGGAACTTTCACGCCGTAAGCAAGCGCCTCTTTTTGCTTGGCGTCCATCTCGGGACACAAATACGGAATGATCATGTTCCAGCACGCCAGAACGCACGTCGATGCGCGCACGGAACGTGCTTTGCCATCACGGACGTAGGTGATCAGCACTCCGCCAGGCGAGTTCGCATCGGTGATATTTGCTGCGTGAACTACTGTGGAGTTCAAGCGGATACGCACGGGCGAAGCGGAGTCATCGAGCGCGGAGTAGTTCATTTTCGAGAGCACGATATCTTCCATAGTGCTGCCGGGCGCCGAGCCGGGAACCAATTTTCTGACCAGCAGGCGTGCGATGGACGCGTTGCCATCCGGAAAGTGATAGATGTAATGCGAATCGTCCTGCCTGGTGATCTCCAGGCCAAGTCCCGGCCCCGGAGGCCCGGACAAATCCATTCCCGCAAAGCCCGGATGGCTGCCCAAGCCCGCCAAATCTGCAGCCGGAACAGCGTCGGGACCTACTCCGTACAAGCCATAAGTGGAGGATTGAAAATAAGCGATGACGCCCGCATCCACTTTAACGTCGCGGAGCAGAAAATCTTTGTAACTGGTGCGTGCGAGGTAAACTTTCTTTTCGGCGGGACTCTTGCCGGGCAAATAATCCACTTTTTCAGTGTAGAGACGCGCCAGATCTTTCTGCGCGGCAGACGACAATGGCGTCTTGGCGAGAAACTCCGACCAGGAAGGCTGGCCCACGCCGACGACGGTGCGATCCTGGCCAAACGTTTCTTTATCGAAGAAATATCCGTGGCGCAAGCCACGCGAAGAGAAAAAGAGTTGATCGAAATATTTCTCGAAGCGCTGGACCTCAATGCCCAAATCCTTGAACAGGCCTTTGGCTTCGGCGCTGTAAAGCCGAGGCCCGGCGATGGACTGCGTTCCGCCATAGCCGATCAGCAAACGATTGCCAGAGTGGAATTCGTTGCGCTTGGCATGACCGCCAAAGTCATCGTGATTTTCGAGGATCAGCACGCGCGATTTTGGGCCGGCCTGCTGACGATAGAAATATGCGGCAGCGAGTCCGCTGATGCCGCCGCCTACCACGATCAAATCGTAGGACTCGGAATCGGGCGTAGGGATTGTCCCAATGCTTACCATCGCGCAGCGAGTGCGCGACTTCCCACGATCCGTCGTGGCTTCCGCGCAAGCCCGTTTTTGCGGGTGGGTAATAGTCGCCGACCTGCGGCGGCTCGCTTCTCGCACCAAGAAGTCCGAACGCCTCAGCCCAAGCGCCGTGAGGCAACGCAACGGAAGCGCCCACAGCGATACTTGCACCGTTCAAGAAATCTCGCCGCGTGATCCGCTGCCTCATTCCTAACGCGTCATCGTGCTTTGCGTCGCTCACTACTCGCTCCTGGATTTTTTCCCGCGGATGAACATCTCCGAGGGCACTGGATAAAGCCACTAGATGATTGAGCCAGAGGGACGCCGGACAGCTTATCTGAGGAAGCGTCGGTGGAGAAGAGCTGTGTATCGCCTCATTTCGCTTCCTTAACGCGTGGAGCTGCCGGCACTACGTTTCCACGGTGTCAGCACCGAGTAGCGCGGCACTGCGGTTGCGTTTTGCTTGTTCGAAGCCAGCAGTTTGCGGCGGCACAACCAGCTCACCGCAGCTTGCGCGGAACTTTTCGAGACGCCGATGGATTCCGCGAGTTCCTGATAGCTGATCTGGACATTGTTACTGTGGCGCTTTTGTTCGACAGCAAGCCAGAGATACACCAGAAATGCGACGGGCCGCCGATCGTGGCCGACCAGATCGCGCATCAATACGTCGGTAATGTAATCGTCAAGCGCGGGCATCGCTATACCGGCCATCAATATAGCATCTACTGGGTGATTGCAGTGCGCGTTCCCTCAGCGGTATTCTGCGCGGCGTCTTAAACCAACAGACGCAACAATACAGGAGGCGGTGCATGATTCGCGGCATCAAATTTGTAGGAATTCCAGTTCGCGATCAGGACAATTCGCTGAAATTTTACACCGACCAGCTTGGATTCAAAGTGGTTACCGACCAGCCGTTCGGCGAAGGTCAGCGCTGGATCGAGCTGCTCATTCCCGGCGCGGAGTCGGGACTGGCGCTGTTCACGCCGAAAGGACACGAAGATCGCATTGGCCAGTTTCAGTCGATTTCGTTTTGGTGCGACGACGTGTTCGCCACGGCCAAGACGCTAAAAGCGAAGGGCGTGACGTTCGCGGCCGAACCAAAGGCGGAGTCCTGGGGCACGAGCGCGATCTTCAAGGATCCTGACGGAAATCAGTTTGTGCTGGGCAGCCGGTAATCCGGCGAGCACCAGCCGGCGAGAACCACTCGCCCAGGGCCTAAAAGCCGAAGGTGACTTGAAGGTCGATGCGGCGGTTCGCAGTATTCGAAGAATACGGGCCCCCCGCGAGTCCGTTAGATTCGCCGAACAGCGGCGAGCTTAAGTTTCCTATGGGCGTCGCTTCGTTCACATTGTTCAACACGTTTCGCGCGGACACCGCAAATGTCAAGGAGTAGCGCCGATTCGATGGCGCGTCGAAGCCGCGGGGACCGCCATGCCCTCCGAACCCGCCGCCGCGCCCTCCGCGATCACCCGGACCACGTCCAAAAGTTCCACCGCTTCCAGGTCCGCCTGGACCGTCGCCTGTGTTCACGGTTTCTTTCTTTTTGCCGAAACCAAGCGTTTTGCTAAGTCGCAAGTTCAAGACGAAGCGCGCCGGTCCGGTCGCGTCATATACAGGGATTACGCCTTCACCTGCAGCGGGAGTCAGATTAAAGCAGCCGAATTTCGTTTGCACCACGCCGGCGGCGCGTGTGCCGCAACTCGCCGCAGCGGGGCGCGAGTTGAATTGCGCGTCGCCAAACAAATCTTCACCGGTGGTGATGTTGAAAGGCGCTCCAGAGCTGGCAATCAGAAAAGGGCTGAGGCGAAAACCTTTTGGCAAACCGACGGTGCCGCCCATAAATAATCGCTCGCGATAATCAAATGCTGCTCGGCCATAGTCCAGGGAAACATTGTGCGGATCGGAAGGCATAAACGACGCGCCGGAGGTATCGCTGTTCGCATAGTTCAGAACGTAATAGCCGAACATCGACAGTTTCGTTCCCATTCGCACGCTGCCATTCACGATGAGCTGATTCTGTTTGAAGACCCCGCCAGACTGATATTGATAGAAAATCTCGCTGGGCGGCGGCGCACCCGGATCGTTGGCGTTGAGGAAATTTGTGTAGAAGGCGTGGACGCCCCGCGAATTCAAATAGGTCACCGCGACGTTCGCAACTTTGGTCAGCTGCCGCTCCACGCTTACCCCGGTTTGCATGGTGTAAGGGGTGCGCAGATTGTTGTTCGGAACATAAATGGTCTGCGGCGAAGCGATCGCGCCGGCAAATTCAGACGGCAGCACCGTACGTATGGGATCGAAGAACGTCGGATTCTGTACCAGGAATTGCTGCTGTATCGTGCCATTTTGCAGCTGCTGCACCAGAATGTCGTCACTCTTGAAGCGGTCGTAGAAGATGCCGAATCCCGCGCGCAGCACCATCTTTGGCGCGCTCTTCCCTTTTGCGCCGATGCCCCAGGCGACCCCGACGCGCGGCGCAAAGTCCGCGTGATCGCCGATATTGTTCTGCGTCTCGTAGCGCACGCCATAACTGAACGATACGTTGGGGCGGAAGCGCCAGTCGTCCTGAACGAACAATGCGCCATCAACGTAGCTGACTTCTGTCGCCGCGCGACCCGCAGTGTTGAACGCCAGTGAATAAAAACTGGGCCCTCCACCCATGGCTTGAATCGAGGTGAACGGCAGACCCGCAGCCTGACCTTGCAAAGTAATTTGGTACGCCTCCAGCGGTGTAATTTGGCAATTATCCGTCGCAGTCGGCGTACATCCCGGCAATAAGCGCTTGCCGAATGAATATCCGCCGTTGAAGGTTTGATTGGTGGAATTATTGTCGCGCGTAGCGCGCACGCGGCCGCCGATCTTCAGTGCATGAGCACCCAGCGTCCAATACATTTCGTCTTGCAACTCGTAGCGATTCTGAGTGTCGTCATTGATGCCAGTGGTGTTGCCGCCGGTGGAGAATGCACCCGTTACCTTTACTTCTGGCAGCGCGCTCACCGGTTTCTGATTGGCGACTTCATGAATATATTGAAAACGGGTCTCGTTGATCAGACGCGGGCTGAGCGTTTGCGTATCGCTGACTTGCAGCGTGTTTTCCGAATCGAACTGGTTCGTGCCGAGCGACGGAAGATTGAAAGCGCCGACGCTCTCGTTGTCCTGCTCCTGTTGATAGTGCTGGTATCGCACAGAGAGCGTGTTGGTGCCGCTGACCTGATAGTCGAGGCGTGGACTCAAATTAATGCGCGTATCAGGATTGGGCACCGCCTGGCTGAACGGCGTGATCGCAAATGTGGTGGGATCGACAATTTGCGCGCTGACCACGTTCAGGTTGTTGATGTTGCGCTGCTCGTAATTGAAAAACATCGAGGCTTTCTTGCTGAGCGGCCCGCCGATGTTGCCGCTGAATTGCGTGGACTCGTAGCCAGGCGGCTCTTCACTGGCGGGCAAGCGTTCAAACGGGTTGCGCGCATTAAATCCCGCGGTTGTGCCGGTCAGGAAAAGCTGGCCGTGCCACTGATCGGTGCCGGGCTTGGTCAAAATTTCGATTCTGCCGTAGCCGAGCTTGTCGTACTCCGCCGAGAACGGGTTCTGGTTGATGCGAATTTCTCGAATGGACGCTTTCGGCGGCAACTGACCGGCGGTGAAGCCATCAATATAGATCTGCCCGCCGTTTGGACCCGCGGAAGGCCCAGCGAGCGCCTGCAAATCCGATTGCAGCTCGTCGGGATCGTCCGAAAGCGCCTCAAGATCCTTGCCTTGCAGCACGACGGCGCCAGCGTTGCTCGCGGCATTCACGTCTAGCGCGGTGCCCACTTCATCGGTCACCGTGACTTTCTCCGCTTGCGTTTCAATGCTCAGCCGCGCGTCCAGTTTCTGCATTTGTCCGCCGGCGACGTCCACCGCGGGACTGTCAAATTCCGTGAAGCCCTGCGCGACAATCTTTACGCTGTATTTTCCGGGCGCGAGATTTTTGAGTTCGTAGACGCCGTCACGATTGGTATTTGCAGTGATCGCATCGCCTCCAGGAGTGGTCACGATGACCGTCGCAGTTCCCACGGCGCTGCCGGACGGATCGGTCACCTGACCGCGCAGCGAGCCGGTCGCGGCCGAGCCCTGCGCAGACACCCTGAACGGAAAAATCACGGCAAGCAGCGCGAGTGTGGCTGCGAAAAGATATTTTTGTACTGGCCCACAGATCATCGAGTCTCCTGAAATCTCACTGGACGAAGTCGCGGCTTGGGAGGTTCACTGCACGGCCGCATCGCCGCCGGGAGCGCCGTTCAAGCTCCACGGGGTAAGGATGGATTGGCCACTGTTGGGTGAAGCTTCCAGAATCGGCTCGACTCCCGCCAGCAAAGTAATTGCCGTAACGCCCGCGCTTTGCGGATTCCCCGCGCTCTGCGGATTTGAAGTTGCGACGATCATGACCGCGTCGCCCTTCTGCAGATCTGTCAGTGTGGCTGCGGGAACACGGCTCAGCGCTTGCTGAAGGTCGGCACCGGCGCCGGCTTGCCTCGCGCCACCCGCGCCGCTGCTGCCATTTGCGGAAGGCGTGCCTGCGGTTTGCCGTCCGCCAGGACGCGGATCAGCCGCGTTCGGTGTGTTTGGCGTGGACGATGGTGGCGCCGTGCCGCCGGAAGACGAACTCGACGCCGCAGCGGCAGCAGTGCCGCGGGCGTTTTGCTCACCAATTCCGCTCTGCCCCTCGCCCGAATTCCCTTTCAGCCGTGCTGCTATACGCTGCGCCATTGGCTGCGGAAGTTTCTTCAGTTGCGAAATTGCGGTGACGCTGACCACCACCGGTTTTTTCGTGGCTAGATCATTTACCGTGATCGATTTTGCGTTCGCATCAACCGCAGTGACCGTGCCCGCAATATTGCGGAACGAGCCCGAAACGATTTCGTCGGCGGCCAATGAACTGCCGTCGGCGCTGCGCGAACCGCGGGCGCGCAACTGATCGCCAACCTTGATCTGATTGAGAGGCGCGGCGGTTGCTTCATCGAAATTGATCGAGCCGGGCGCGTAGCGGCGCAACACTGTGTTCTTGCTGGTTGTGACGGTGACATGCTTGTTGGCGCCAAGAGCGGACGTATCGATCTGCACTGTGCCACCAGAAGCGTCAACCGCGGTGACGAGCCCGCCAATGCCATTTTTCTGCCACTCGGCACGTTCGTGCACATGCTTCTCGGCAAGGTCCGCCTTTTTCATGGCAATGACGGAGACAGCAAGCAACGATTTGCCGTCATCTGCGGTCTTGCCGCGAACGAGGATCCGGTCGCCCGGCTGCAAATCTTCGAGCGCCAAAGGCGCCGCAGACCTCAGGTCGGTTGAACCCGGCTCGACGCGCACTAGTCGCGCCCCATCCTGTACCGTCACAGACAACTCGCCGCCGGACTCTGGCGCTAACGTGATGTTCCTGCCGGCCACCGATTTCACGGTGCCCACCGATTTCGCGGCAGATGCCGACTGTCCTGCCGCGATAGTTGCCGTACCTTCTTGGGCACGAGCGGACAGGCCACTTCCGCTCAACGCAAAGAAAGCAAGCAATGCGCCCGATCTCGCTAATCGCAGATTTCGATTAGAGTTTGAATTGCGCGTCTGACTCACAACACTCCTGTCTACGTGGATTCCCAACAAAATTCCCGGCAGTTCCCGCTCCAAAAAGAGAGCGCAGACATACTCCTAGCTTAGACGTATGCAAAGCACGGGTGTGTTACAGGGGACGATTGATTAGAACGAGCCGGGAAAGGCCGCCTCACCGCATCGGAACCGAGGCACATGCCATAATAGACGCTACGGCGCCCCGCCCGGCCGACTCGAATTTGAATCTTTTTATGCGATTTCTGCGGCCATTCGTCGCCTTCCTACTACTTTACCCAGTCGCCGCTACAGCTCCGCTCGTGGCCCAAAGTAATACCGGCGAATTACGGCTGAAGGTGACCGATCCCTCCGGCCTGGGCGTGCGCAGCGAAGTCGTGCTGGTATCCGAAGCCAGCGAACTTCGCAAGACGCTTTCCACCGATGATTCAGGGGACCTGACGATTAAGCGGCTGCCCTTCGGCGTGTATCACGTGAAAATTACGCGCTCTGGGTTCACCGAATTCACCGATTCGGTGGAGGTGCGCTCCGCGGTACCGTTCGAATACATAGCGCGATTGACGATCGCCGCGCCAAACACGTCGGTGGTCGTCAACGATTCGGACACGCTCATCGATCCGCATCGCATCGGTGATGCCAAACATCTCGGCTCCGACGCGATCGCCAATCGCCAGAGTTCCCTGCCCGGGCGTTCGCTTCAGGATCTTGCCAACTCGCAACCCGGCTGGCTCTACGAGGGCAACGCGGTGCTGCACCCGCGCGGATCGGAATATCAGACGCAAGTAGTGGTTGATGGCCTGCCGTTGACCGACAATCGTTCGCCCAGCTTCGGCCCGGAGATTGAAGCCGACGATATTCAGTCGCTCAGCATTTATACCGCGACGTTCCCGGCGGAATACGGGCGCAAGATGGGCGGAGTGATCGAGGTCAACACGACGCGCGATCCGCGTCAAGGCCTGCACGGGCAGGTAGTGCTCTCTGGCGGAAGCTTTGACACCGCCGGTGCTTTCGCGCAGGCACAGTATCAGTGGGGGAAAAACACGCTCGGTGTGAGCGCCAGCGGAGATACAACCGATCGCTACCTCAGTCCGGTCGTGCCGCAAAATTTTACCAATACCGCCACCACCGGCGGCTACTCCACCAGCTTCGAGCGCGATTTGACGGATCGCGATCGGCTAAGTCTGTCGCTGCGGCATGAATTTTCGCGCTTCGAACTGCCCAACGAGCAGATTCAGCAGGCTGCTGGGCAGCTGCAGAATGGCGATAACTTTGAAACGATGGGAACAGTTTCGTACCAGCACATTTTTTCGCCCAACATGGTAGGCGACCTGCGTGGCATGGTGCGCGATACTTCCAACGATCTTTCTTCCAATCCGTCTGCGATACCGGTGATTGCTTTCCAGCACAATTATTTTCGCGAAGGCTACTTCAAGGGAGCGGTTTCCATCCATCGCGGCCGGCATGAGTGGAAGGTTGGCGTCGAATCCGATGCATCGGTGCTGCACGAGCGCTTCAACAGCGACATTACCGATTTCAACCGCTTCGATCCGGACACCCCGCCAACGTTCAGCTTCATCGACAGCCGGCCGGACCTTGAGCAATCCGCGTTCGTGCAGGATCAGATCAGGCTCGGCAAGTGGACGGTGAGCGCCGGTCTGCGTTGGGATCACTATCAGCTGCTGGTCAATGAAAACGCCGTAAGCCCACGTTTGGCGGTGGCGCGATACTTTCCCAGTCTGGAGCTGGTGCTGCACGCTTCCTACGACCGCATCTTTCAAACTCCGGAAGCCAAGAACCTGCTGATTTCGAGCTCACCGCAGATTGTTTCCCTGAGCGATCAAGTTCTGCGCTTGCCGGTGAAGCCTTCGCACGGTAATTACTTTGAGGTCGGTGTGAGCAAAGCTCTGTTCAAGCAGCTGCGCTTCGATCTGAATTTCTACGATCGCCACGTCAACAATTTTGCCGACGACGATCAGCTGTTGAGCACGGCCGTGAGTTTCCCGATCGCTTTCGACAAAGCTTCTATCTATGGAATCGAAAGCAAAGTTGAAATTCCACATTGGGGCAAGGTTGATGGCTTTGTGAGTTATTCCTATATGGTCGGATCTGCTTATCTACCGGTTACCGGCGGTCTTTTTCTCGGCGACGATGCTGCGAACGCGCTCAGCAATCTCACCGGCCGCTTCAGGGTTTCCCAGGATCAGCGCAACACCGTACGCACGCGTTTCCGCTACCAATTCGCAAGCCGTTTTTGGGCGGGAGCCGGCGCCGATTACGGCAGCGGCCTGCCGTTCGAATTCACCGGCACCGAAGCCGATGCCGCGGCGACTTACAGCCAGCAGGTCCTCGACCGCGTGAATTTCGACAAGGGGCGGGTACGTCCTAATTTCGCCATCAACGCCTCGGCTGCCGTCACCATCCACAAAAGCGAAAAATTGAACGTTCGCCTTCAAGTGGACGGCCAGAATCTGAACAACCGCCTCAATGTAATCGATTTCGGGGGCTTGTTCTCCGGCAATGCCATCGCGCCGCCGCGCAGCTACGCAATGCGCCTCACCACCAGTTTTTAACTCTCGATTCTTGCTGTTTCAAAATCCTCGAAACCCCGGTCCACTCTGCACGCATCTACCTTGTATCCTCGCGTGACGCGGCTGGATTCAAAGTGCTCGCTGACCGGCATCATTCCCACGGCAACAAACGACTTCGCCATCGCGAATCAACGCTTCGCCCGCTCGCTCGCTTGCGAAGAGAGAAGCTGGTAACAAATATAATTTTCGCTCTTCTGGCGATCACATTTTTAGTCGTAGCAATCCTGTACCTCCGGCTTTGATCGCTTGGGTTACAGGGTCTAATCTGCAAGCGCCGCTGTTACGGAATGCGACCTGCATTCGACAAGCTAAGATCTGCGCGACGAGACTTTCGAGGCTCCGACGCGGCCAGGCTGGAATCGGTATCCAATCCATGGCTCCGTCAATATGTACTTCGGCTTTGCGGGATCCGCTTCAATCTTTTTGCGCAACTGATTGATCACCACGCGCAAATTCTCAGTCTCTTCTCCATAGTCCGGGCCCCAGACCGACTGCAATAGCCGGCGGTGAGTCAAAGGTTTGCCCTGATTGGCAACCAGATGCTTCAGCACATCGTATTCCTTTGGCGTCAAATGTACTTCGTGGCCGCGGACCGTGACGGCGCGGCTGTCGAAATCGATCGCCAGATCTTTCGATACGAACGGCGGCACCACCTCATCGGGCGCATAGCGTCGCAGCGCCGCGCGCACCCGCGCCAGCAGCTCCTGAATTCCGAACGGCTTCACTACGTAGTCGTCAGCTCCGGCATCCAGCGCCGCAACTTTATCCCGCTCGGCATTGCGCACCGTAAGCATGATGATCGGCGCATCGGTCGCGCGCCGAATCTCGCGGCACGCCTCGATGCCACCGATGCCCGGCATATTCACATCCAGCAATATGAGATCGGGCTTGCTCTTGCGTACCGACTCGACAGCGTCTTCGCCATTGGCGGCCTCGGTGATGACGTAGCCGCTGGAGGACAGCGTGGAGCGCATCACGCGCCGGATTTGCGGCTCGTCGTCCACCACCAGAATGGTCGGCGCGCCACTCACGACATCTCCTCGCGAAACTGCTCCGCGCCACCCGTGGCTCGGGCCTGCACACGGTCCACAGCGCGCCCGCCGGTCGAACGATCCACAGGCAGCGTGAACGAAAACACCGAGCCGTGCCCGAGCTGACTGGTCACGCTCATGCTTCCGCCTTGCGCCGCCACCAGCGCCTTGGCAATCGGCAGGCCCATACCGGTGCCGCGCACCAGATACCTCTGCCCCTTGCCGCGATAAAACTTCTCGAAAATCATCGTCTGGTCAAAATCATCAATGCCCGGGCCTTGATCCGCGACGCTGATCGTCACTTGATCGCCGGTCAAATCGGCAGTGATCGTGATCGGCCGATCTTTTGGCGAATACAGATTCGCATTGTCGATCAATTGCACCATCGCTTCTTTCGCGCGTTCCAGATCCGCGCGTACTGCAGGCAACTCCGAACTGATCTGCAATTTCACCGGACGCCCGGACAACGCGCTCCTGCAATGCGCGAGCGACGCCTGCACGATCTCGTCAACCGGTACGGCTTCGAGCTGCAGCTCGAACTCGCCGGCTTCCAATTTCGCCATTTCGCCGGCCTCTTCCACCAGCCGATTTAGGCGATCGCATTCCTCATTCACAATGGTCAGCAATTCGTGAACTTGCGCCACATCCGACTGTTGCGAACTCAACAGACTGGTGACCGCAGCCTTCATCGACGTCAGCGGCGTCCGAAAATCGTGGGTGATCGAATCGATCAGCGCAGATTTCAGCCGCTCGCCTTGGCGTTCCGCTTCCGTCTGGCTCAGTTGCTCCACGGCCCGGGCGCGTTCGATGGCAATCGCTACCAGCGTGCTCACCGCCTCCACCGATTGGCGTGACAATTGCGAACCCGAAATCCCCAGGCTGGCGATCGGCCGCACACCCATCCGAATCGGCAGGAAGTAAACTCCGCGCTCCGCGTCGATCGTCACTTCGTCATGCAGGAACGCCGCACGCATCCGCTCGTCCTCGAGATGCGCGGCGCCAAATCCCGAACGGTAAAACTTGTCCTTCTGCGGCAAGAATAACTCCGCGGCGCCGGCCTCGAAACTCTCCACGATGTAGTCGGGAATCGCGTTCATCAGCTGGATGACGTTGCCTTCGCCCAGCAATTTTCGGCTGAAGCGATACAACCTCTCGACCTCGCGCCGTCGCCGGTGAGCTTCGTCCGCTTCCTTGCGAATGCGCGAGGAAAGCTGGCTGCCCACGATCGAGGTCACCAGGAACGCAAACAGCGCCACCCAATTCTGCGGATCGGCAATCGTCAGCGTCCCGACCGGCGGCAGGAACAGGTAGTTGAACACCACCATCGCTGCCAGGGACATGAACAC
Organism: uncultured Acidobacteriota bacterium; assembly: GCA_963788725.1. Classification (GTDB taxonomy): domain Bacteria; phylum Acidobacteriota; class Terriglobia; order Acidiferrales; family UBA7541; genus Acidiferrum. The sequence continues at coordinate 76,785 of CAWBHT010000006.1, forward strand.
CGAAACAGCGATGCCCCACACCGCTGAAACTGCTAAAATCGCGAGCAAGAACGATAACGCGACGGTGGTCTGGTTGACACGCAGAACGTCGCGATACAAGAACGTAATGCCGGCAATCAGCGCGAGCGCCACGCCAACGCCCATCGCGCGGCCGGCAAGGAATCGTTGCATCCCGTTATTCTAGCGCGCCATGGGTAAGGAAATCGTAAGCGTCGCATAACCCATGTAACGGCCACTTCTGCTTGCGGTGACTCACCAAGCGAAGCGGTTTCAGTTCGTCGCGCCGAGCGTTTAATTTCATTCGCGAATTCGGAGACACGCGTGCCCAAAAAGCCAGAAGACTGGCTGGAAGTCGCTTCGCCGGCGGCCAAAGCTCGCGGCACCTTCAAACTCTTTCTCGGCTACGCGCCCGGCGTCGGCAAAACCTTCAGCATGCTCAGCGAAGCCATTCGGCGTCACAGCCGCGGCGAAGACGTAGTCATTGGCGTGGTGGAATCTCACGGCCGCAAAGGCATTGAGGAACTGCTGACCCAGCTCGAAATCATTCCACGCAAAAAGCTCGAATACAAAGGCACCACATTCGAAGAGATGGACGTCGATGCCATCATCGCGCGCCGCCCCGAAGTCGTGCTCGTCGATGAGCTAGCGCACACCAACATTCCCGGCAGCAAACATCGCAAGCGTTATGAAGACGTGCAGGAAATTCTCGCCGCCAAAATCGACGTGGTCACCACGCTCAACATCCAGCACATCGAAAGTCTCGCGCCCGTCGTGCGCTCCATCACCGGCATCATCGTTCGCGAAACTGTGCCCGACTGGGTTCCGCTCACCGCATCGGAAACCGTGATGGTCGATCTCACGCCCGAAGCCTTGCAGAATCGCATGAAGCGCGGCGACGTCTACAGCACCGATAAAGTCGAGCGCTCGCTAAAGAATTTCTTCCGTCGTGGCAATCTGATCGCTCTTCGCGAGCTCGCGCTTCGCCAGGTCGCCGAGCAAGTGGATCGCAGCCTGGAAAGCTACATGGAGGCTCAGGACATCCGCAAAAATTGGGGCGTGCGCGAACGCATGGCCGTGTGCGTCTCCGCCAATCCCACGGGACAATATCTGATTGCACGCAGTGCCCGCATGGCGCGCCGCATGGATGCGGAGCTATACGTCATTCATGTGGATCGCGAAATCGGCCCACGAGAGCCGAATCAAGACGCACTGGCCGCCAATCTCCGTTTCGCCGAAAATCTCGGCGCTAAAGTGGTGCGCCTGAAAGGCCGCAGTGTCGCCGACACCGTCGCCGAGTTCGTTCGTTCCAAGCACGTCACCCAAGTCATCTTCGGTCGCGCGGCCGTGCGCGATTGGCGCAAGTATCTCTACCTCTCCGCCGTGCATCGATTTTTAAGGGAATCGCCAGCCGTAGACGTTCACATCGTCACGCAGGAACCCGAAGACGAGTAACAACTTACATGAACGACTTCAGTTCCCTCCGCAGTGCCTGCCAACTCCAAATCCACGTCAACGCAGGATCGGCTTTCAGGAAAGAAATTGCTCGGACTCTTCAGCCCCCACGCGATATAAGGCACTCTGAATTTCGCAGTTCCCTTCCACTGCTCCCACGTAAAATCCAGCTTGAACGGCACCGCCATCTCGTGTTCCGCTTCCATGTAATGAAAAGACTCCGTGGATCTGGGCACTAACGGCGCCTGGCGTCGGCAAATTTCCTTCAAGATGGTCGGGACGAAACGCGATGTACCTTATATCTTCCGCTCTCAATAATTTCTCTGTGCATTTTCTTGTCGCGGCTATCGTTCCCGCTCTCCCCGCTGGCCGCATCGACGATAATTTCGCCCGAAGCCTTTCCCGTTGAGGGATTGACGACGATTTTTCCTCTTCGTCACAGCAAACGTTCCATGCACCGTATGCAGCGTACTCCCGAGCGTCCAATGAACTTTGCTCCGTTCCGGAGCCACAGCAAACGTGATGGCCGTTAGCTCGGCGAGGATTTGCGAATGCAGCGCGCCACCTCCTGCGCCTTTCCTGCGGACAAAAAAGCGCCACAGGCAAACACCACCAGCGCGGCACAGATCCCTCGTTGACACCCACGAATCTTCATTCGAATCCTCTTCTGACCCAGGGACCGGCGCGATCGGTGCCTATGCCGCCATGAATCTCCACCCCAGCATCGCTCCTGCCGAAGCCAACTGTTGCGTGCTCGAACTCGCCCCCACGTGAATAGCCAGCAGCCGCGCGAATAAATCCGCATCCGAAGCCAACGCACGGATCGCTCGTTCGCGCAATCGCGTTCGACCATCCAGCAGCAGCATCAGCCTGGCCACCATCGCAGGCTGCCTCCCCAATTGCCGGTGCGCCGCAGCATATTGCCGCAAATCGCCGGCTTCCAGCGCATCTCCCAGCGCCAGCGCTTGCCGGAAACCCAGGCACAAGCCTTCGCCCGTGATTGCATCCACGCTCCCGGACGCATCGCCGATCAACACCACATTTCCTTCGAACACGCGCGGCAATTGCCTCATCATCGTGACCGCACCGCGTTCCGCTCCAGTCATTCCTTCCGCCGCGCGCAAACGCTGAGCCAATAGTGGAAACTCCTCGTCCATCACGCAAAATCCCATGCCCACATCGCGCGAAACGATCACGATGCCGACTTCATCGTCGGCCACCGGCGTCACGTACGCCTGCGCGTGCTCGCCCCAGTAAATCTCCACCGAGTCCGACCACGGACGCACGCAATAGTGCCGCCGCTGTGCGAATCGCTTTCCCGTCGCAGTCTCATCATCCAGTCCGCTCCACTTCCGCACCCGTGAGCCGATGCCATCCGCGCCGACAATCCATCGCGCTCGCACCAACGCACCGCCAGCGACTACACCGCCTTTGCGAATACCAGTCACCGGCGTCCGCCAGCGCAGCGACACTCCTAACGATTGCGCACGATCTACAAGCCGCTGATGCAGCACTGGCCGCTTCACGCCTACGCCCGTGAGTTCATCCGGGAACGCCGCGGCTACCGAACTCTGCGCGCCCACAAAACGGATTCCACGCAGCCTAAATCCATCATCGTCGCGAATGACCACGCCCAACTCTCGCAACGCCGCGGCGCTGTCAGGCAGCAATCCTTCTCCACAAGCCTTGTCGATGGGGGGTTCCGCGCCATCCGCCACCGTGACGCGAAATCCTTTTCTGCGCGCGGCGATGGCCGCAGCCAAACCAGCGGGTCCGCCGCCAACAATGAACACATCTGTCTCAAACACGTCCGTCTCCTCGACCATCCTGTCCCCTGTAGCAGAAATTCCTGCCGTTGCAGATGCCGGAGTTGCGCCGCTCTGCATGCAGGCTTCTGTGAACCCAAACCCATTCGAATGCGCTGTTAACTCAGATGCGGGAAGTGCCGCAAGGATAAGGCCAGCGTCTATCATTAGACTGTCAAATGAATGTCCTAAACTTTGCCATCTCATGTAGCGGCCGCCTTCCGAGGCGGGCGCCTCACTGCAGAAATCACGGCGTCGTGATACCCATCGTCTGCGGGTAGGCAGCGGAGCAACTCGGTTTTTCTCTGCGCGCATTCGTTGCGCGCCGGCTGCGCAGTGGAAAGAGAGACCCTGGTGCAATCGTGCGTCACGCTTAAAATCGCAATAACGAACGCCAAGTCCCCGATAAGCAAATCTTATCCAGTCTCCCACAACTATTAATTTGACTGATTGACTTCCCGCCGCCGATCCTATACTTTGATTGCGGTATGCTCCGCACCGCCATCTCGCACGGACAAGAAATTCCCGTCTGCAAAGGGACGCTCTCCCGTGCGATCGTACGAATCATTTACGTACGAAGAAACGCTTCCGGATGATGGCGGCCTAGCCAAGCACCACAAGCTTAAGGGCCATCATCCAGACCAGGATGATGGCCCTTAAGTTTTTTCGTCGTCCAGCGGGCATTCGGTTCGCATTTTGTAGCTTGGCCCTTCAGGGCCGAGGTCTTTCCGCCCGCGTCTTGGGCGCGACGAGAGCCACTAGGCGCGCGTTGCGCCTTTGACTCTGTACGGGAGGGGCTAGTCCCCTCCCGGGCCACCGCGTCTTGGCGAAAGCCCCGCCGCGAGCTTCCGGTTCTAAGCGTGAAGGCCGTCGCCCTGATTTTGCAACGCAAGCACGACGCAAAGATTTCGAGAGGAATAAATCGGTGACACAACCGCTACCCATGCCCCGCAGCCGCGCCCTCGTCGATGGCGCGCATCGCGCCGGCGCCCGCGCCATGCTGCGCGCCTGTGGCCTGAAAGACGATGATTTCTCCAAGCCCCTCGTCGGCGTCGCCAACACCTGGATCGAAATCGGCCCCTGCAACTATCACCTGCGCGAACTCGCCGTCGATGTAAAAGCCGGCATCCGCGCGGCGGGCGGCACGCCTCTGGAATTCAACACCGTCTCGATCTCCGACGGCATCACCATGGGCACCGAGGGCATGCGCACTTCCCTGGTCAGCCGCGAAGTCATCACCGATTCCATCGAACTCGTCACCCGCGGCAATCTTTTCGACGCGCTGATTGTTCTCGTCGGTTGCGACAAAACCATTCCGGGTGGAATCATGGCTGTCGCTCGCCTCAACATCCCATCGCTCGTTCTGTATGGCGGCTCCATCGCCGCCGGCCAGTTCGAGGGTCACTCCGTCACGTTGCAAGACGTCTACGAAGCCATCGGCTCGCACGCGCGCGGCAAAATGTCTGACGCCAGGCTCAACGAACTTGAAAAAGTAGCCTGCCCCGGCGCCGGAGCTTGCGGCGGCCAATTCACCGCCAACACCATGGCTCTAGTCTCCGAATTTCTCGGCATAGCGCCGATGCAGCTTTCCAGTGTTCCGGCCACCAACGCCGCCAAGCACAATGCGGGTCACCGTGCCGGCGAACTCGTGATGGATCTTCTCCGCCGCGATGTAACGCCTTCCAAGATCATCACCAAGGCCGCGATAGAAAACGCTATCGCAGGTGTCGCCGCCACTGGGGGTTCCACCAATGCCGTGCTGCATCTGCTCGCCATCGCCAACGAAATGCACATTCCTCTCTCCATCGACGATTTCGATCGCATCAGCGCGCGCACGCCGGTGCTCGCGGATCTGAAACCCAGTGGACGTTTCGTCGCCACCGACCTCTTCAATGCCGGAGGCACTGCTCTCGTCGCCCAGCGCCTGCTGGGTGCCAAGCTCATGCACGGCGACTGCATCACCGTCACCGGTCGCACCATCGCCGAAGAAGCCGCCCAAGCCAAGGAAGCGCCGAAGCAGGAAGTGGTGAAGACTGTCGCCGCTCCGCTCAAGCCCACCGGCGGCCTGGTCATTCTCAAGGGCAATCTCGCTCCTGAAGGCTGCGTCATCAAAGTCGCCGGCCATAATTTCGTCACCTTCCGCGGTCCGGCGCGCGTGTTCGACACCGAAGAGGCGGCATTCAACGCGGTCGGCGATGGCACTATCAAGGCTGGTGATGTCATCGTCATTCGTTACGAAGGCCCCCGCGGCGGACCTGGGATGCGCGAAATGCTTGCAGTTACTGGCGCACTCGTCGGCGCAGGCCTGGGTGAGTCCGTCGCCCTGCTGACTGATGGTCGCTTCTCCGGCGCCACCCACGGCTTCATGGCCGGTCATGTAGCACCCGAAGCCGTCAACGGCGGCCCGATCGCGGCCGTTGCCGATGGCGACATCATCGAATTCGATTTGCCCAAGCGCTCCTTGAACGTCGACATCACCGATGCCGAAATTCAGCGCCGCATGTCCACTTGGAAACCACCCGCGCCGCGATTCAGCACCGGCGTCATGGCCAAATACGCGCTGATGGTTTCATCCGCGGCTCAAGGCGCGGTCACTACCCCGCCCGTACCCGCAAGCGGTTCAAGATCTGAAGCTGTGCACGCGAGGACACTATGAAACTCACTGGCGCCGAAATACTCTGCGAGACACTCACGCACCTCAACGTCAAGCATGTATTCGGCTATCCCGGCGGCGCGATCCTGCCCGTCTACGACGCGATCGGAAAATCCAAGCTCCACCACATTCTGGTGCGCCACGAACAGGGTGCCACACACATGGCCGACGGCTATGCGCGCGCCAGCGGCGGCGTGGGTGTTGCCATGGCCACCAGCGGTCCCGGAGCCACCAACATGGTCACCGGCATCGCCACCGCCATGCTCGACTCTTCCCCGGTCGTCTGCATCACCGGACAGGTCAGCAGCAAGCTGCTCGGCTCCGACGCCTTCCAGGAAGTGGACATCACCGGCATCACCATGCCGATCACCAAGCACAACGTAGTGGTCTCGCGCGCCGACGACATCGCCCGCACCGTCCGCGAAGCGTTCGTAATCGCCAATTCCGGCCGCCCCGGTCCGGTTCTGGTCGACATCACCAAGGACGCCCAGCAGGCTTCCTGCGATTTCGATTTCGACGCCGCCAAGCCCAAACTGCCACCCAAGCGCCAGCGCATCAACTACGACAAAGCCGAGTTCGAGCGCGCCGTTCAGTTGCTCAATTCCGCTAAGCGCCCGCTGATTCTCGCCGGGCACGGCATCATGGTTTCCGGTGCGATGAAGACTTTCGAGCAGTTCGTCCGCGCCGGTCACTTCCCCGTCGCCATGACCCTGCTCGGCATTGGGTGCTTCCCTGCCGGCGAACCTTTGAATCTTGGCATGATGGGCATGCACGGCGAAGCCTGGGTTAACCACGCCATTCAGGAAGCCGACCTGCTGATCGCTGTCGGCATGCGCTTCGACGATCGCGTCACCGGCGATCTCCGCACCTACGCGCGCGACGCCAAGAAGATTCACATCGAAATCGATCGCTCCGAAATCAACAAGAACGTTAAGGTCGACTCCGCCCTCATCGGCGACGCCGGCGAAGTGCTCGAGCAGTTGCTGCCGCACATCGAAAAGCGTGACCGCCCCGACTGGCTCGCGCACATTCGCGAACTCAAAGGCGATTCTGCCGTTCGCGATATTCAGGGCCTACCCGACAACGGCCATCTCTACGCCGCTCACGTGATTAACGATCTTTGGAAGGAAACCCGCGGCGAAGCCATCATTGTCAGCGACGTCGGTCAGCATCAGATGTGGGAGGCGCAGTATTACCACCACAACAAGCCACGCTCACTGATCACTTCCGGCGGACTCGGCACGATGGGCTTTGCCCTGCCGGCCGCAATCGGCGCCAAATTCGCCAAGCCTGAGTCCGATGTCTGGGTCGTGGTTGGCGACGGCGGCTTCCAGATGACCATGTGCGAGCTGGCCACCATTGCTCAAGAGAAGATCAAGGTCAACATCGCCATCATTAATAACGGCTACCTCGGGATGGTTCGCCAGTGGCAGGAGTTCTTTTACGACAAGCGTTACGTCGCCACCCCGCTCGTCGCTCCCGATTTCGCCGCTTTGGCCAATGCTTTCGGCATCCGTGGCGAGCGCATCACCAGCCGCACCGATGTGCTGCCCACAATTCGCTCCGCTCGCGAAAGCAAAGACCCTGTTCTGATCGATTTCCGTGTCGAGCAGGAAGATTCGGTTTATCCCATGGTGCCAGCAGGCGGCTCGCTCCACGAAATGATCCGTCGCCCCAACAACCCGCTGGTAGAAACGGCCACCGAGCCATGAAGCCCGTGAGCATGATCAGTTTCGCCGAGATGGCGCTCCCTGTAGCTCACGCCTTCAGGCGTGAGGGTTTAGATCCAACAAAACCCATCTCACAACGACATGCATGTAAGCATCAACAAACAAGCGACTTACACGACGCACCCGGCGCCCACAGGGAGCCTAAGTCCCACAGATTGATACTCTTGCGCCGACCCTCAACATATCTCGAATGGATTGATACTCTTACGCAAAAAAAGGGGAGGGTACCTCTGTCATCATCACCGGTTTTCAAACGCTGAAAGGAACGTCATGCAAACGCTGATCGCTTACGTCGAAAACAAGCCGGGAGTCCTGAATCGCGTCTCTTCACTCGCGCGCCGCTTGGCCATCAACATCGACTCACTGACTGTTGGCCCCACCGAAAATGAAGAGGTCGCCCGCATGACCATCGTCGCCCACACGGACGAGCGCGGCGCCCACCGCCTGGAGGCCAGCCTGGAGAAACTCGTCGATGTCCTGCTGGCTGAAAATGTCTCCGAGCGTTCCCTGCTCGAGCGCGACCTCGCGCTGATCAAGGTCTCCGCCGACCAGAAATCACGCCCGCACCTGATGGAGCTGATCAAAGTGTTCCGCGCTCGCGTCATTGATGTCGCGCCAGAATCCTTGATCCTCGAAGTCTCCGGCACGGTAGACAAGATCGATGGCCTCCTCGAGGTTCTGCGACCCTTCGGCGTGCTGGAAATGGCTCGCTCCGGCCGTATCAGCATGACCCGTGGCGCCGACCTGCTGCAGCCGCCCGCCGCCCAGCCATCGATTCCGGCGCAGATCGCCTCGTAGGGGCGGCAGGATGCTGCGCCCCATCTCGGCAACATACGAAGTGCTTGCCGAGCCCTAAGTTTTGCTCTGGCCGTGATTTTGTAGCTCAGGCCTACAGGCCTGAGGGTTTAGAGTCGAGTCCGGCGATGTCAATCAGTAAGGCCATGCTGAACCCGCTCAGACTGTTTTTCCGATCGTAACAGGAGCCGCTGCAAGGCTTAGCTCTGAGGAAACGCCCGGGCCAATAGATTTTAAAGGCTACACACAAAGGAAAACAGAGGACACGAATGGCAAATCTCTATTACGACAATTCCGCGGACCTCGCCCTGATTCAGGGCAAAAAGGTCGCGATCATCGGCTACGGCTCGCAAGGACACGCGCACTCGCTGAACCTGCGCGACTCCGGCGTGCAAGTTCGCGTGGGCCTGCAACCCGGCAGCGCCTCACTCGCCAAAGCGCAAAAGGAAGGGCTCACCGTCAGCACGCCCGCCGAAGCCGCCGAATGGGCCGACGTGATCATGATTCTCGCGCCCGACACCAAGCAGCCCAAGCTCTATCGAGATTCCATCGCGCCGCATCTGCACAAAGGCAAGACGCTGATGTTCGCGCACGGCTTTAACATCCGCTTCGGCACCATCAAGCCGCCAGCCGATGTGGATGTCTCCATGATTGCGCCTAAAGCTCCGGGCCATCGCGTTCGCGAAGTCTTCACCGAAGGCGGCGGCACGCCCGCGCTGATCGCCATCGAGCAGGACGCCAGCGGTAACGCCAAGGCGCTTGCGCTTTCCTACGCCAAGGGACTCGGCTGCACACGCGCCGGGGTTCTGGAAACAACTTTCACCGAAGAAACGGAGACCGATCTGTTCGGCGAGCAATCCGTGCTGTGTGGCGGCGTCAGCGAACTGATCAAAGCGGGCTTCGACACGTTAGTGGAAGCCGGCTATCAGCCGGAAGTTGCGTACTTCGAGTGCATGCACGAACTGAAACTCATCGTCGACCTGATTTATCGTGGCGGGCTCAGCTACATGCGCTACTCGGTCAGCGATACCGCCGAGCAAGGCGACTACTCCGCCGGACCGCGCATCATCACCGCACAAACGCGCGCGGAGATGAAGAAGATTCTTGCCGAAATCAAGGACGGCAGCTTCGCCAGGAAATGGGTGGAAGAAAACGAAAAGGGCTGCCCGAATTTTCTGGCCACGCGCCATCGCGAACAGTCCCATCTCATCGAGCAACTCGGGCCAAAGCTTCGCGCCATGATGCCCTTCCTGCAGCCGGTTACCGCGCCGGGGTTGGCGAGCGAAGCCGCCGCCGCCAAGAAGTGAAATCAGTGGACAAGACGGACAGCCCGGATTTCCTGTCAAGGGAAATTGTCAAACTGCTGATCGACGTAGTTGACATCCGGCCCCGAATTGCGCAATTCTCTCGCGCCATGAAAATGAAGACGCATCGCGCTCCGGTGCCGACGCCCAATCTGCCCGAGCGCATCGAGCGGCTCAGCGTCAAACGGCAGGAAATTATCCGGCCGATTCTTGAGCATCCTAAAGAATATGTGTTGCTGAGCGTTCGCTCGATGGCGCAGCGCCTGAAGACGGACCCGGCAACGATCGTGCGCATTGTGCGCGGTCTGGGCTTTGCCAGCTATCGCGAGTTCCAGCATCACCTGCATGAGTTATCACTGGCGTTTGCCTCTCCGGTGGATACCATGCAGACGAGCGCAGGCACTTCGGACATGCAGACGTTCGTCCGTAATGCGCTGGCTCAGAACCTGAAGAACCTGCAAGGGCTGAAGAACAGCCTCGATGGAGCGCGGCTCGCCGGATTGGCCAAGCGTTTCTACAACGCGCGGCGAATCGTGGTTTTTGCCGGCGACGCCGCCGGAGTATTGGCGGAATACCTCGAATACCAGATTAACGTATTGGGGCTTCCGATCTTTGCGGCCACTTCGGCCGGCGCGATCACGCATCTGGCGCGCGCGGTGAGCAAGCGTGATCTGGTGATCGCCATCAGCTTCCGCCGTGGCTTGCGGCAGACGATTGAAGGCGCGCAGCAGGCTCGCGCACATGGCGCATACTGCGTCGGCATTTCCGACACGTATATTTCGCCGCTGGCGCGCGAATGCCACGAAGTGTTTCTGGCCTCGGTGGAGGCGACTTCCTTCGGAATTTCTCTGGCCGCGCCGCTCGCGCTGCTGGATGCAGTCATCGCCGCCTGTGGCCAGCATCGCCGCGCGTTTACGCTGTCGGTAGCCCGCGAAATCGCTGAAGAGCAGCGCAAGGGATTCCGCTGGTACAACCCGTAAGGGATATTGGTTTGCGTCTGTAGCAAACTTACGGCTCTCCGCATTCTGAGATCGTTGAACTCGGTTATGATCTTTGCCGGCGTTCGAGGATTCTTCCTTTGACCACACATTTTGCATCGCGTTTTTTGCTGTTCGTCGCCCGCACTGCGCTACTGAGTGTGCTTTGCGCGGGAATTGCGTGCGCACAGACACCCGATTCGCTCTCCGCGCGCATCGACAAAGTGATGAGCCGGCCGGAGTTCCGGCACGCCAACTTCGGCATCGAGTTCTACTCGCTGGACACCGGAAAAGTGGTTTACGCATTGAACGCTGACAAGATGTTCGTGCCGGCATCGACGACCAAATTGCTGACCGAAGGCACGCTGTTGGCAAAGCTCGGCGCCGACTACCGCTTCCACACGCGGATCTATCGCACCGGTCCTCTCGATTCCAAGGGTAGATTGAAGGGCGATCTCGTCCTGGTAGCGAGCGGCGATCCGAACCTCTCGAATCGCATTCAGCCTGATGGTACGTTGGGTTTCGTCGATGAAGATCACTCGTACAACGGGCCGGCGCTTTCCGGCGATCCGCTCACGGCGATCAAGAAATTGGCCAAGGACGTTGCAACCAAAGGAGTGCGCCGAATCGACGGACGCGTGCTGGTGGATGCGAGCCTGGTGCCGGACGGAGCGCGCGAGGGCGGCACGAACGTGGTGATGTCGTCGATCATGGTCAACGATAACGTGATCGATGTGATGGTTACGCCGGGTGCGAAGGCGGGCGACGTCGCCTCGATTGCAACGTCGCCGCAAACTTCTTACGTGAAGTTCAGTGGCCAGGTGCTTACGTCACCAGCATCGGGAAAAACTTCCCTGGACACTTCCGACCCCATCGTGAATTCCGATGGCACAACCAGCGTGCTGATTACCGGCACGATTCCCGCGAGTGCACCGGCTCAGACGCTGGCAGTGGGCGTGTTGTCGCCGACGAACTTCGCACAGACTGTATTGCGGGAAGCTCTGATCGCAAACGGAATTTCCATCAGATCGCCGAAGAAGTCAGATCCACCGATTTTTCCGACGTATCTGAAATTTTATGTGCCCGACAATCTTGTGGCTGAGCACACTTCTCTGCCGCTCTCCGAAGAGGTAAAAATTACGCTGAAGGTGAGCCAGAATCTGCATGCAGGGATGGGACCATATTTGCTGGGCGCGTTGGCTGCCAAGAACGCTCATGATTTGCGCCAGGCGGGATTTGGGATAGAGCAACAATTTTTGCAGGAAGCGAAACTGGACATGTCCGGAATTTCGCAAGGCGACGGCGAGGGTGGGGACTGGGCAGATTTATTCAGCCCTGAGTTTATGGTGCAGTACCTGAAATATTGGACGACGCGTCCTGAGTATCCGATTTTGTTCAAGTCGCTACCGATTCTGGGCCGTGACGGAACGCTCGCGAAAATCCAGACGAACAATCCCGGCGCGGGTCACGTGTTCGCAAAGACCGGCACGTTCGGGTCGGAAGATCGCGTCAATGGGAAGGTAATGTTGAACGGAAAAGGCCTGGCAGGCTACGTGATAACTGCCAAGGGCGAAAAGCTGGCGTTCGCGGCTTACGTGAATCATGTTTCGCTGCCAGCTGACCCGATGCGCCTCAAGCGATAGCGGGGCAGGCATTAGGCGAGATTGCGGGCGCTGCGTATGACGCGCCATTCAATGCAAATGCCAATGGGAATTAAAAAACCGCAAACCAATCGCCGCTGCCTACTGACCCTCACTGCGGCGCCACTACGCTTCCGCTCCAAGACGTAGGACTGCCAACATCGCCCGCCTCGGAAGGCGGCCGCTACAAAGGCGGATGCCTTGACCTTCTACATGTTATGGAATTAGGCTTGACGTGTAGAAGCTGGAGGCATGGTGAATGTCTGCAAAATCCGATTTGCCCCAAGGCACGCTGGATTTGTTGATTCTGAAGATTGTGGCGCTTGGACCGGTGCATGGATATGCGGTGGCGCAGCGGCTGCAGCAGGTGTCGCGCGATGTGGTGCAGGTGCCGCAAGGCTCGCTCTACCCAGCGCTGCACCGATTGGAAAACCGTGGATTGCTGACCGCCGAGTGGCAGGAGACGGAGACCGGGCGAGAAGCTAAATTTTATCGCTTGACCCGGAAAGGGCGCGCGCAACTCGAAGCCGAGGCCGCGAGCTGGGAGCGGCTGACAGAAGCAATTTCGTTAATTCTCAAGATGTCCGCGGAAGGTGCGAAATGAGTTGGTGGCATCGCCTTTGGCAGCGACAAAAGATGGAACAACAACTCGAGAAGGAGCTGCTCTTCCATTTGGAGCAGCACACCAAGGAACTGATCGAGCAGGGTCACACGCCGGATGAAGCACGACGCCGTGCGCGGGTCGAACTCGGTGGTCCCGAACAGGTGAAAGAAGGGTGCCGGGACGCACGTGGCACACGGTGGTTGGAAGATTTGTGGCAGGACTGTCGCTATGCGTTGCGGACACTGAGGCAAAAACCAGGATTTGCGGCAGTCGCGCTGTTGACCCTTGCTCTGGGCAGCGGAGCAACGACGGTGATGTTTACGGTGATCAACGGCGTGCTGCTTAAGCCGTTGCCGTATCCGGGATCGGAGAGACTGATCACATTGAACGAACGTATCGAAAAGTACGGAGATACGTGGGGCTTTGCTTATCTCAGCTTTCTCGATAGCAAAAACGAGAGCCGCTCTCTGTCATTGGCCGCATGGAGCTACGACGGTGGCGGCACGATCAGCGGGCCGGGCGAGGCTGAGTACGTTGACGGACGCAAGATCTCGGCCGAATTGCTTCCGGTTCTGGGGATTACGCTCGCACATGGCCGCAATTTCCTGCCAGAAGAAGACCGTCCGGGTGCCGCACCTGTGGTCATCATTAGTTACGGTTTGTGGCAGCGGCGTTTTGGCGGGGGCCTCGATGCGATTGGGAAGCCGCTGGTGCTCGACGGAAAGTCTTATACGATTGTGGGCATCGCCCCGGCGGGCTTCCAGCTGTCAGAAGCCTGGATGCTCCCATCGAACATCGAAACGGACGTTTTTACCCCACTCGGTCAAGACACCGACCCTAGAATGCAGAACCGCGGGGCGCATTTTATTCGAGTGCTGGGCAGGCTCCAGCCGGGCGTGAGGCTGGCTGAGGCGCAAGCGGAAATGGCGCTGATCAGTCGGGATCGAGCGAAAGAATTTCCGAAATTCAATGAAGGCCGCGCGATTGTAGTGCTTCCGCTGCGTCAGGAGGTCGTAAAGGATGTGCGCTCTACCCTGTGGATGCTGCTAGGCGCGGTCAGCCTGGTGCTGCTGATTGCGTGCGTGAATGTGGCCAGCTTGTTGTTGGCGCGCGCCGTATCGCGCGAGCGCGAACTGGCTATGCGCGTCGTGCTGGGAGCGGGAAGAGGGCGATTGGTGCGGCAATGCCTGACTGAAGGCGCAGTGCTGGGGCTTGGCGGAGGAGTTCTGGGTATTCTCCTGGCGGCGCTTGGCATACGCCCCTTTGTGGCGTTCTGGCCGGGCAGCTTGCCGCGCTCCGAGGAGATTCATCTCGACTGGCGTGTTCTGCTATTTGCCACCGCCGCATCGTTGTTGAGCGGCGTACTTTTTGGACTCGCGCCAGCCTTCCGAGCGCCGCGTCACAAACTTGAAGAAACGCTGCGTGCCGGGTCGCGAACTGTCGTGGGAAGCTCACGTCATTTGCATGGCGGCTTCGTGATTTGCGAGATCGCACTGGCATGCATGCTGCTGGTCGCTGCTGGAATGCTGGGTCGGACACTTCTGCGGCTGTCGGCGCTCGATCCAGGAATTGATGTCCGGAATGTATTAGCGGCTCGCGTGGCGATTTCACCCGGCGTGCTTGAAAACCCTGCGCAGATACGTGCCGCATGGCAGGACCTGTTAGCGCGGACACGCAGTTTGCCGGGAGTTCGCGACGTGGCCCTGACCGACATCGTCCCCATGCGTGAAGGAGAAAACTTACTAGAGTACTGGGCGACACCGGAGCCCCCGCCTCCGAACCAAGCGCCCTTCGCGTTGCAATCGAGTGTGACACCGGACTATCTGAAGGTGATGGGTATCCCGCTGCACCACGGCCGCTTTTTCACCGACGACGATCGCGTGGGAACTGCGCCGGTGGTGGTAATCGATGACAACCTGGCACAGCATGCGTTCGGCAGCAGTGACGCCGTTGGAAAGTCTCTTTGGATTCCGGCCTTAAGTTCGCGTCCGGTCCTGATTGTAGGTGTCGTGGGGCACGTACGGCACTGGGGACTCGCCGGCGATGACCAATCGAGGGTTCGCGATCAGGTCTACTATCCGCTAGCGCAGGTGCCAGATTCCTTGATGCATTTTTTTGCGTCGATTATGTCGATTGCAGTCCGGACCGATATGCCGCCGCTGAATGTCGTAGAACCGCTGAGCCGGGAGTTGCGCGGTGCTGCCAACGATCAGGTTTTGTATGAGGTCCGGACGATGGAGCAGCTTTCACACGGCTCGCTTGATCGGCAGCGGTTCCTTTTGGTGTTGTTCGGAATATTCGCCGGCTTGGCTTTGCTGCTGTCGTGCATTGGGATTTACGGCGTGCTGGCTTACTTGACGAGTCAGCGGGTACCGGAAATTGGAGTACGCATCGCATTGGGAGCAAAGAGGAGCGAAGTCGTTTGGCTGGTGCTACGACAAAGTCTTGGCATGATTTTCGCGGGCATTGCAATTGGCGCGATCGCCGCCGTGGCGGCAGGGCGTCTGTTAGTGAGTCTGGTGGAAGGAATGCGGCCGGCTGAGGCATCGACCTTTGCCATCATGATTCCGGTCTTGATGATCGCAGCGCTGCTGGCGAGTTTTGTGCCTGCGCGCCGCGCGAGCCGAGTCGATCCGATGCGTGCGCTGCGGCAGGAGTAGGAACTTCAATGTGGCGACAATTCAGTCGGCTGCGAGGGAAATCAACGCTCAGCTGAGGAAGGTTTTCCCTAATTCGGCGACGCGGCGTTCGTAGATCATTTCGCACCAGCCGTGTTTGCCGCGATAGCGGAAGCGGATTTTGTGGCCGGGCTCGATTTTGGCGCGGGAGCGCACGACGGAGTCGGAAAGCTCGACGAATTCGCCGGTGATGCTGTAGCTGCCTTCCCAGCCGCGAAGCTCGAATTTGCCGTCGCTTTTAAGGATCAGCGGGGCCGCATTGCACGGGATGCTCTTGCCGCTGACCTTGGCTTCGGCGCACTGGTATCGGCCGGAGAGGTTGACGGTCTGGGCGTCGGTGACGGAGAGACCAAGCAGGCTGAATGTCAGAGCCGCGGCGAACCGAAGTACGTTTCTGGCACAAGAGATCATAAGGGCTGGGTCGGTCCTCATGCAGTCCTCCGCTGCCCGGAGACGGGTCTGGCGGAACGCCGTGGATCGGACGTGGGTGGTGGAGCACGTCGGAAGCCACGCTTGTCGAGACGAGATTGTTGAAAACATTGGAGTTACTGGGGAGCGGGACTGGCCTAATGGACAGGGTGGGCCCTTGGCGATATTTCGAGGGAAAAAGTTTGCAGAGTTGCGCGGGCGGTTAGATCGACAGAGCAATTGTCGGTTGGCCGTAGGATTGGTCGGTGCGATCAGAGAGGCCTCACCCCTGAAGGGGTAAGCTACAGCGTGGCTTACGCGACTGAGAGTGTTTGAAGGTTACGCCCGGGAAGGGGCGAGCCCCTCCCGTACAGGGTAACGCTGGGTTGCGAGTGAATAGATGCTGAGTTGCGGTTCGCTCTGCTACTCGAGGGGGAGTTCGGCTACGGCTTGGCCGTCTTTGCGGGGGTCGGAGGCGCCGTAGTTTACGCCAGTGCCGAAGTCGCGGAGAACGGCTTGGCCCCCGCCTACGTCGCTCGTGAATACGCCCTTCAGCTGGATTTTGTGGCCTTTGGCGGTTAGCTCGTTGCGGGCGGCTTGGGAGAAGCGGCTTTCCATTTCGACCTCGCAATTGGTGAAGGCGTATTTGACGAAGCGCGGGGCTTCCACCGCGGCTTGGATGTTCATTTTGAAATCGGCGATGTTGGCCATAAATTGCGCGTGGGCCTGGGACTGATTCCATCCGCCCATGATGCCGAACGCCATGCGGATGTCGCCCTTCTGCGCGAAGGCGGGAATGATGGTGTGCAGCGGGCGCTTGTGTCCAGCTAGCGCATCAGGAGAGTTGGGATCGAGATTGAACAGGCCGCCGCGATTGTGGAGTACGAAGCCGGCGCCTGCGGGGACGATGCCGGAGCCAAATCCGGAGTAATTGCTCTGGATAAGCGAAACCATGTTGCCGTCGCGATCGACAACGGTGAGATAGGTAGTGTCGCCGCCGGGCGGCAGAGTGCCGGCGGTCACGTCGCACTTGGCGTGATTGGGATCGATGAGCTTGGCGCGATCGGCGGCCCATTCCTTCGAGAGCAGCGTGGCGGTGGGCAATTTCTGATGGCGCGGGTCGCCAATGTATTTCACGAGGTCGGTGTAGGCGAGTTTCTTGGCTTCAATCATGGCGTGGAGAGCTTTGGGTGAGCCGAAGCCGTACTCCTTTTCGCCGAGGGGAAATTTCTCCATGATGTTGAGCATTTCGAGAGCGGCTAAGCCCTGGCCGTTGGGCGGCATTTCGTAGACGGTCCAGTCGCGATAAGTGGTCGAGATGGGCTCGACCCACTCGGCGGAATACTCGGCGAGATCCTGGGCGGTCATCACGCCGCCGTGACGTTTTTCGGCGTCGAGAATTTTTACGGCTATGTAATCTTTGTAGAAAGCGTTGCGGCCTTCGGACGCGATGGCTTGCAGCGACGTGGCGAGATCGGGATTGCGGAAGATTTCGCCGAGTTTTGGCGGGCGATCGTTGGGAAGATAGGTTTTGGTGGCGTCCTCGTCGCCGCGAAGGTAGTCGACTTCGTCGGCCCAGTAGAGAGCGTCCCATTCGGGCACGGGAAAACCTTGTTGCGCAGTGCGAATGGCGGGCGCGAGATCTTCGGCCAGCTTCTTGCGCGCGAATTTTTCGGAGAGTTTCTGCCACCCGTCGACAGCACCGGGTACGGTGACAGCATTGATTCCCTTTTGGGGCATGGCGCTGAGGCCTTGCTTGCGGAGGAACTCGATGGTGAGTTCTTTGGGCGCCCAGCCGCTGGCGTTGAGGCCGTAAAGTTTGTTTGCTTTGGCGTCATAGACGATAGCGAAGAGGTCGCCGCCGATGCCGTTCATCATGGGCTCGACGACGCCCATCATGGCGTTGGTGGCGATGGCGCCGTCGACGGCGTTGCCTCCGGATTCGAGGATGCGGACGCCCGCTTGGGAGGCGAGTGGGGATTCCGAGGCGACGATGCCGTTGCGCGAGACGACCATGGAGCGTGATTGTGAGCGGTCTTGCGCGAGGATTGGGAGCGCAAGAATGGTAAGCGCGACGATCGTGAATAGAGAGCGGGTCATGAGGGCGGCACTTTAGCGCGAGGTTGGGTGGGTGGCAAGTATTTGGGAGATCGATTTTGCGGGGACTGTGATGAGTGTGGAAATGTTAAGAGGTCGCTGCGTAGATTTAGTTGTTTGGCATAGTTAAATCCAAACCCGCACCCTCAACATCGGAGGGTGCGGCAGCCGGTGGCGATTGAACTTGTATGTGTTACCGAGATGGGGCGCAGCGATGCTGCGCCCTACAAATGTCGTGTTGCTTGGGAGGATCGTGATCGACCTTGTTTGTGAGGTTGGCGTAGAGATTTGGGTGGGATGGACCTAGAATCGAATCCGTGCGTGTGGGCATCTAAAGTGCACCTTGGCCGGAATCGGCTGGGATTTTGTGCGATGTGCCTGGGTTGCTCGATCTGAGATTTGTTTCAACCGAGATTCGATCGACTGAGATTTGGTTCACTGAGATTTAGGCAACAAAGATAGGTCGACAGAGATTTTTTTGATCTGAGAATATTTTGATCTGAATTTTTTGGTGTGAGAATTATTTAATTGGTTTGGGGGAATTTTATCGTGCCTGAACAACGCGGCGGAACATCCAGCGGGAGCCAGGGGACCGGAACAACGACTGCAGCGAGCAGTGCGGCGCAGACGCACCTGGAAGGACAGATCGATGCGCTGTTGAGCGGACGCAACTCGGACCCATTCGCGATACTCGGACCACAGCCGGTGGAAATGGCGACGGGGCGGCGCTGGGTAATTCGTTTTTACAATCCGAATGCGGCGTCAGCGAAGGTAACGGTTGTGGGAGTGCCCGGCGCAATTGAAGCGAAAAAGCTGCGTGCGGAAGGATTGTTCGAAGCGGCGTTGCCGGAAACCTACAAGGACCGGCCCGATCCAGCAAATTACCGGATTCGATTTGCGAGCGACAACGGCCATACATGGGAAACCTATGACACGTACGCATTTCCCTATTTGCTGAGCGAGTTCGATCTGTATTTGATGGGCGAAGGGCGGCACTACGACACGTACACGAAATTGGGCGCGCATCAGGAAGTGGTGGCGGGAGTGCGCGGCGTGAATTTTGCGGTGTGGGCGCCGAGCGCGCGGCGTGTCAGCGTTGTAGGCGATTTCAACCACTGGGACGGACGCGCGAATCCGATGCGTAGCCGTGGGTCGTCCGGTGTGTGGGAACTATTTCTGCCGGAGTTGAACGAAGGCGCGGTCTACAAATTTGAAATTATCGGGCCGCGCGGGGAGATGCTGCCGCTGAAGGCCGATCCGTATGCGTTTCGCACCGAGCTGCGGCCGCAGACGGGATCGGTCGTCGCGAGTCTCGACAATCACAAGTGGAATGATGGGCAGTGGATCGCGGAACGCCAGAAGAAAAACTGGTTTGAGTCGCCGCTGACGATCTATGAAGTGCATTTAGGGGCGTGGCGGCGCGTGCCGGAGGATGGGAATCGTTGGCTCACATACCGCGAGCTCGCGGATCAGATGATTCCATACGTAAAGGATCTGGGATACACGCATATCGAATTGCTGCCGATTATGGAGCATCCGTTCGACGGGTCGTGGGGATACCAGACCATTGGATACTACTCGGTGACCAGCCGGTACGGGACGCCATCGGAGTTCATGGAGTTTGTGGATCGCTGCCATCAGGCGGGATTAGGCGTAATTCTGGATTGGACGCCGGCGCATTTTCCGCGCGATGTACATGGCCTGGCGGAATTCGATGGCACGCACCTGTACGAGCATTCCGATCCGCGGCAGGGATCGCACCCGGACTGGGGCACGCTGGTTTACAACTACGCGCGCAATGAGGTGCGGAACTATCTGATTTCGAATGCGCTGTTCTGGCTCGACAAGTATCACATTGACGGGCTGCGCGTGGATGCCGTGGCGTCGATGCTGTACCTAGACTATTCGCGCAAGGCAGGCGAGTGGGTCCCGAATGAGTTTGGCGGGCGCGAAAATCTTCCGGCGATTGCGTTCATCAAGCGGCTGAACGAGGTGGCGTTCGAACGATTCCCAGGGATTTTGACCATCGCGGAGGAGTCGACGTCGTGGCCGGCGGTGTCGCGGCCGACCTATCTCGGAGGGCTGGGCTTCAGCTTGAAATGGAACATGGGCTGGATGAACGACACGCTGCACTATTTCTCGTCGGATCCGGTGCACCGGAAGTACGAACAGAACAAGCTGACTTTTTCGATGCTGTATGCGTTCAGCGAAAATTTTGTGCTGCCCTTCTCGCACGATGAAGTGGTCCACGGGAAAAATTCGCTACTGCACAAGATGCCAGGCGATATGTGGCAACAGTTCGCGAATTTGCGGCTGCTGTACGGGTACATGTACGGGCATCCGGGCAAGAAGCTGCTGTTCATGGGGCAGGAATTCGGGCAGCGGCAGGAGTTCAGCGAGGCGCGCAGCCTGGATTGGCATTTGTTGCAGTACGAACCGCACCGCGGGCCTGCAGAACTTGGTTTCGGACCTGAACAAGCTCAATGCGAGCGAGGCGGCGCTACATGAGGTGGACTTCGACTGGCATGGATTCGAATGGATCGATTGCAACGATGCGGACAACAGCATCTTTTCGTTTATCCGGCGAGGCAAAAAGCCGGAGGACACCATGGTGGTGGTGATGAACGCGACTCCGGTGGTGCGGCGCGGCTATCGGATTGGCGTGCCGCAGCCGGGATTCTACAAGGAAGTGCTGAACACGGACGCGGCAATCTATGGCGGCTCGAACGTCGGGAATCAGGGTGGTTTGCATTCGGATCCAGTGCCGCAAACGGGGCGGGAGCATTCGATACCGCTGACTTTGCCGCCTTTGGCGGTCGTGTTTTTGAAGTGGATGCCGGCTTAGTGCGGCTGGGATAGCCGTTCCCCGTGCTTTGGAATGGTGGTTTAGGGTCCCGGTTTCTTGGGCTGAGGGACCCAAGTTTTGATGTGGGCAGCACCATCCATGGGCCCTTCGTAGCTCAGGGTAAACAGGAATAGCTTTGCTACTTTGGGCCGCTTCGCGTCGTTGCCGCAACTTCCTCTTTTTCCACGAAACATTTTGATTGGGGTGCTCGTATATCTGGCCATGAACCGGATGGCGGGCGTTCCCAAGGCTGCCGATCCGGCCGGGGACTTGCTACGACGGTCCGCGAAGGAGGCAGTTGCATGTCTATTCTCAATCGAAAGATTTCCGGTTTTGCGTCCATAGTTGCGATTGCGGTGGCTTTGACGCCCGCAATGGGCATTGCTCAGAATCTGGCGAGTAAGTCCTCGGATTCGAACGCCTCATCGTCGAAGGATCGCTGGCTGCATGTGCGCGTGGATAATCAGCAGACCAAGGACGAAACCGTGCGGGTGAATGTGCCGCTGGAGCTGGCGGAGAAGGTTTTGCCCACGATCGATAAGGACCGGCTGCACAACGGCAAGGTGACGATCGACAAGTTCGACTCCAAAGGAGTGGATATCCGTGCGTTGATGGCGGCGGTGCGTGAAGCCAAGGACGGCGAGTTCGTGACCGTGCAGAACAAAGACAATGATGTACGCGTGGCCAAGCAGAATAATTATTTCCTCGTTCATGTGACGGAGAAGAATCATCCGAAGAACTCCCGCGTAGAAGTGAAAGTCCCGATGAAGGTGGTGGATGCGCTGTTTTCGGCCGGCAAGGATGAGCTGGACCTGGTGGCCGGTTTGCGAGCATTGGCGGCCAATGGGGACACCGAGCTGGTTTCGGTGAAGGATGACGAGAATAACGTTCGGGTTTGGCTGGATTCGAAGAATTCAAGCGATTAACGCTAATGGGTGGACATACATAGCGGAGTGCGCGGCGGCCTGAAAAGCAGAGCTGGCGTATCTATCCAGCAGGAGGAAACGATATGGTGCTGTTGGCGAAGCTGGCGTTGGGATTTACCGGGACTTTGGCGATGGCGACAGTGTACACGTTGCGCGACGGAGTCGTGAATGTGGAAGTGGAGCAGCACGGAGCCGATGGAACAAACGTGCACGTGTGGGCGCCGGCGGCCATCGTGCCGATGGTATTGCATTTCGTCCCGGACCAAAAACTGGGCGACGCGCACGAAAAGTTGGCGGAGTTCATGCCCACGATTCGAACGTTGACGAAAGAATTGAAGAAGTACCCGGATGCTGAGTTTGTGGATGTGCGGGACGGCAAGGATCACGTGCGCGTCAGCGTGCATAACGGCAAAATCATCGTGGACGTGAAGAATACAGAGGAGCGGGTGCACGTGGCCTGCCCGCTGGCGATGATTGAAGACGTCACCAGCGAGCTGGCATACCGGACGCCGGGAGCCTAGGCAACACTACTGCGGCTTCTGCCGATCTCGCCTCATCTGTTGCGGATCGAACTTAGTGACCGGACCCGTAATGTGATCGGTGGCGCCGGAAATCGTCTTTTGCAGTGTCATGCTCTCGTGCTCCTGCACAGACTTGACCATGCTGAGCGGCGTAACTTTGTCGCTGGCCCATACATCCCCGACACCTGAGTCTTTCTTCCAATGCTGGCAGAGGAAAGTGCCTGCTGGAACGGTCACAGGTTCCATGCCCACCTTGTGCCACTTATCGAGTTCTTCTTGCGTGCGGTTCTTTCGGTCACCAGCCATAGCATTGAAGGGCATCTCCATCGCGCCTTTTCCCGGCGCCTGAATCACAATCTTTTGCGGTTCGAAGTCTGGAGTGACCAGCATCTTTATGTAATTCATCTCACCACTCCTGCGATCCTGGTGTCCCATTTCCACCCAGTAGCCCTGTTGTGTGCCTACCATTTCAGAGCCAACAACCACCATTTCCATATGCATGGGTTCGCCGGACTTGTCGGTGTGTTGGATTTCGTAGGCGGCACCACTGCCGACGACTGGATGAAAAATGTCGGTGATATTCGGCTTCTTGAACGGATTAAGATTCATCTGCGCGGCCAAGGTGGTGGCTAAGGTCAAACATCCGGCGACCGCGAGCAGAGCAATTCGAGTGCGCTTCATGTGATTCTCTCCTTGTTCCCCGGGGGTTGAAAGCTGGTGGGATTATACGATCAGACCAGCAATTTGGATTTGGAGTTTACGAGGAAATCACCGCAGAGTAAAAACGCTTGGCTCTGAGCTTAGGACAAACGTACTGCAACTGTTCGCCGAATTCTCTACTCGTACGCCAGGGCGACGATAGGATCGTAACTTGCGGCGCGCAAGGCGGGGTAAGCGACTCCCGCCGCTGCACCAATAAGCGCGAGCATGACCGAGGAAAAGATCCACCGCGGTGTGATGAGAATCATGAGGCCGGGATTCACCTCTTTGAGGACGGCCTGAGTTACGAATGTCAGCAGAATCCCCAGGGCGGCCCCAAGCAACGTCAGCACCAGCGTCTCGCCGAGCAACATGCGCACGATGTCTAATTTCGAGAAACCGAGCGCCTTGAGGATGCCGACCTCACGAGTGCGCTCCATCACCATAGTGTGCATGTTCAGGAGGATAACCAGGAAGCTGATGACGATGCCGAGACCGACCATGCAGCGGACGAAGGGTTTCAGCTCGGGCAGATTTGAGGAGCTCATCAAACTGACATATTCGGACATCGAGCGGACGCGATTCTGCGGCGTAAGCTTCAGGATTTCGGCGCGAGTCGCTTCGGTGTTGCCTTTACTGCGGACATAAAACATGGACACGCGACTTTCGACGCCGGCGGCTTCTTGCGCGGTCTTGATCGGAATGAAGTAGCGCGCACCTTTGCCGTGCGCGACGATGCCGCTCACGGTGAAATCGCGATTCAGGAGCGTAACGTGGTCACCGACCTTAAGGTGTTTCTGCTGGGCGATGATGTCGTCGGCGAGAACTTCGTTCGGGCCCTGAAAAGGACGGCCGGCACGGTAGAGAAAGCCGCGGCTCAGGGCATTAAATCGTTTGTAGTCGATGCCATAGATCATGATCAGATTTTTGGGCTCGGTTAGGATGACGACCGGGGCGACCTCGTCGACGCCGGGCAGCGCTTCGATCTGGTCGCGCAGATTTTCCGGCATCACGGCGCTGGAGAAGGCGATGAAAATGGAGGCATTGGGCGGCTGAACCATAATGTCCGCGCCCACTCCTTCCACACGCTTGCCCCATTCGGAAATCACGCCAGACGTGAGACCTACGATCATCAGTACGAGGATCACTTGAATGGCGATGGCAATCACGCTGAGAGCACAACGCAGCGGACGCGCGGTGATGTTGCCCCAAAACATTCGTACTAAAGAAAATGGGGGATCGAGATCGACGTCGATGCTTTCGGTCATGAAAGAAAATCCGCGGCAGACTCTATCATTGCGAACTGTAAACGTTCAAAAACTTTTCAGTGAGCACGAGCGATGCCGAATCGCGTGAGAAATATTTCAGCCGCGTAAAGTTTTCAACACAAGTGTTGATAAGTTTGTGGAAAAGGGCAGGTCGCAGGACGCTAAGTACACGATTCTCAGTATCCTGAAGCTCTTTGCACCATTTGTGTGCAGCAACGCCTTGCATGAATATCTTCAGTACCATTTCGGCGGCTTTT
Organism: uncultured Acidobacteriota bacterium; assembly: GCA_963788725.1. GTDB lineage: Bacteria > Acidobacteriota > Terriglobia > Acidiferrales > UBA7541 > Acidiferrum. The sequence goes on from CAWBHT010000006.1 coordinate 101,444, forward strand.
CCAAATGTATTTTGAACGTTTGCTTCAGATCGCTGATGTCGTACCATCGCCCGTACGTTTTCCAACCGTCGGCGACCACCTGAATGAGCACGCGACCCATGGGCGCGGCCGGAATGTGCGCCGTGCCATCACGATTCGTCTTCACGTTCAGCTCCAGCTTCTTATCTTTCATGAGCTTGCGCTCTTCGATGTATTTCACGTAGATGCTGGCGTTCTCAACGGGAATATCCTTTTCGCCGCCGCCGACTTCGATAGTCACGCGCGAGGTCTGATCGGTCTTGGGCGGCGTTTTGTCCTTGCTATTGTCCGCAGGAGCTTGTGCGCTGACCGCGCCTACGACTGCGAAGAGCAGCAAAGCGGAACAGATTGGGAAAATCCGTCGGGATCTCATGTGGGCCACGCTTTAATCCTCCACAAAGCGACTGCGTTTGGTCAAGTGCCTGATTGCATCGTTAGATGCGGCGGAGGGAGGTGGCGCGACTGAGGTGACGAAGTCTTGTACCTTCGTGAATTTCATGAAGCTTGGATCCGCACGACATCGAAAGGCGCCCGCTTCGGAAAGCGGCCGCTACATGATCGCAACCATACGTGGTGTCGTGCGCATGCACGCTGCGGAAATCACAGCAACCAGCGCGTTTGACGCAGTGGGTTTGCTACGGTACCTTCTTGTGCGGCCGCTCGGCAGTTCCGCTGTTCAAAGAGCCTGAGATTCCGTCAAACTAGCAAGTGGAACTCACGACGCCCGCTTCGCGGCGTGACGTGTTGCTCTCAGCGGACCCAATCAGCCGAAAATCAGATCACAAACCGCTACGATAGATACCGACGATCGAGCAGGAGACTCAATGGGCTTTGCAACCAACGCGATACATGTCGGCCAGGAGCCGGATCCGGCCACGGGCGCCATCGTAGCGCCGATCTACCAAACTTCTACATACGTGCAGATCGAACTGGGCAAGGACAAGGGTTTCGACTACGCGCGCACCAAGCATCCAAACCGCCAGGCGCTGGAACGCACGGTAGCGAAGCTGGAAGGCGGGCAGAGCGCGTACGTATTTTCTTCGGGAATGGCTGCGATCGACGCGGTGTTTCGGCTGCTACGGCCTGGAGACCACGCCATCATCTCCGAAGCGGTGTACGGCGGAGTGTTTCGGTTATCGACGCAACTGCTGGTGCACTTCGGTATGGAATTCAGCTTTGTGGACACGGCTTCGCAGGATGCGGTGAAGGCGGCGCTACGTCCGAACACGAAAATGTTATACGTGGAAACGCCGACAAATCCGACGATGCGCGTCTCGGATATCGCGGCGATCGCGGCAATCGCCACCGAGCGAAATGTAACGCTCGTCGTGGACAACACCTTCCTGAGTCCTTATCTGCAACGGCCGATTGAGCTTGGCGCACACATCGTGGTCCATTCGATGACCAAGTACCTCAACGGCCACAGCGACTCGACCGGCGGCGCGGTGGTGCTCACTCGACCGGAAGATGCCGAGAAAATCTATTTCATTCAGCGATCGGCGGGCACTGGGCTGGCGCCGATGGACTGCTTTCTGGTTTCACGCGGGATCAAGACGCTGGCGGTGCGCATGTTGCAGCACAATGCCAACGGGATTGCCGTGGCACGACACCTGGACGCGCATCCAAAAGTTAAAAAGGTTTACTATCCAGGATTGACGTCGCACCCGCAGCACGAAATTGCGCGCAAACAGCAGCGGGGGCCCGGTGCGATGCTCTCTTTCGATCTGCAGAGCCTGGAAGCGGCGCGGCGTTTCCTGAATCAGGTAAAGATTTGCTCACTGGCGGAGAGTCTGGGTGGCGTCGAAACGCTGATTTCGCTGCCCGCACTGATGACCCACGCGTCGATGCCCGCCGATGTGCGAGAGCGTGTAGGCATCACCGAAGGTCTGGTGCGGCTGTCCGTGGGCATCGAGGACGTCGAAGACATCATCAACGATCTGGATCAGGCGTTGCTGCACGTCTAGCGGCTTCGCTTCGAAATTCCGATCTTTGATTGACGATTGCAACCGTTACCATCGCCGTCTTCCCTTCCATTAACTCTCCATTGTTTACTGTGCGGCTTTTGCGGGCATCACGGTCACGAGCAGCGCGGAGGGATGCTCCGCATCGTGCAGGATGGTATTGGTGGCCGAGACGAAATCCTTGCTGGTGGACTGCACCGCTCCGGTGTTCAGATTGCGATCGTAGCGTGGAAAATTGCTACTGGAGACGTCCAGCCGCAACAGATGCCCCTTCTTGAAGACGTTGCTGGTGGCCGACAGGTCCACGGTGATCTTGTAAATCTGCTCGGGATTCATCAGTCCGGGCTTTTCCTGCGAATCGCGGTAGCGCATGCGCAGGATTCCATCGGCCAGGTTAGTTGCGAAGCCGTCGGGTGACACGTCCACGAGTTTGGCGGTGAAGTCAGTGTCGACCGCGGAAGATTTGGCCCAAAGTTCCAGGGTGACAGGGCCGGTGACTTCCATGTCCTCGGTCATGGGCTTGGTCGAGTACACCAGCACATCATTGCGGTTTTCTGCGGAACGCTGATCGCGCGGGCCCGGCTCGTAGTGTTCGGCATCGCAGCAGAGCGAGCCGCCGATCGTGGGAACTGGATTGGCAGGATCGAAGGTGAATTTATCCGCTATTTCTTTTTTCGGCGCGGTCGTGGACAGGTTGCCGTCGCCGCGCAAGGAATTGGCGCTTGCGGTGGCGTGCAGAAAATAGCGCGTCAGTTTGCCTTCAGGCGGAGGCCAATCCGACTCCTGGTGATATTTATTTTCGCCCATCACAAAAACATGCACGGGCTTGCCTGCCGCAGCACCTTCGCTTCCGAATTCGTTCTGCACACCTTTAAATAGAAAGTCGTACCAGGCCAGGATCGTCGTGGTGGACGGGAATTTCAGGGCCTCCTCGCCAAATTCCACGTCGCCGATGCGCCGCCCAAACCCTGCGTGGCCGCCGATCTGAACCAGCAATCGCTGCCCGTTTCGCGCGGCTTCCGATCCGCCGTGCGCCTTGATTCCCTGATAATTGCGCAGCGTGCCGGTGAGAAAAATGTCGTACCAGCCGCCGATATGCAGCGCGGGAACCTGGATATCCGCAAAATGTTCCTCGATGGACCATTGCTTCCAATAACTGTCGTAGTCGGGATGCGCGAGCCAATCGAGATAGTAGGGCGCGAGTTCCTGGGTCGATTCCGCACCGGCAGGCAGTGCCGCATAGTTGAACGAAGGATATTGCGTGAGCGGAAGCGTAGGCGCGCCCACCAGCGCATTGGTGTTCTTTGCGATAAGTCGCCACAGCGTATTTGTCGCGAGTTGCGTCGTCCAGTTTTGATCGAACCACTGCTCGAACGCCCCGCCTTGATAGGTCCATCCATCGTGATAATTGCTGGCGGTTACCACCGGGCAAATTCCGGCGAGATGCGGAGGATGCGCGATCGCGGCAAGCATCTGCGTTGCGCCGACGTAGGAGCCGCCCATCATTCCGACTTTGCCGTTCGAATACGGCAACGCTGCAACCCATTCGATGGTGTCGTAGCCGTCTTCCGATTCATGCCGGAACGGATACCACTCGCCTTCGGAGGTGTAACGCCCGCGAACGTCCTGCACCACGACGACGTATCCATGCGGCACCATTTGATACGCAGGGCCAACAGCCCAATTCGCGGCTTTGTCATAGGGCGTGCGCATCAGGATTACCGGGAACTTGCCTTCGGCTCGCGGGCGGTAGATGTCAGCGAAGAGGCTTACGCCATCGCGCGTCTTCATGGCGACGCCATTTTGCACGATTACGTCGTAGTTCTGTTGCGCATCAGCGTTGCGCGGCGCAGGTGCGAACGCCGCACAAAAGAAAAGAGCTGCCAGTAAGATTCGTTTCGCGAACAAGAGTCCTCCTTGCATCATCGCCTCTCAATTACGCCTTTACACTTTCTTGCAGCCATCTGAGATATTCCTTCGAGCCGGCCACGATCGGGAGCACCACGAACTCGGGCACATCATAACTGTGCAATCGCTTCACTTCCTTCTCTAATTCGTTTAGGCGTCTGGTCGTGGTTTTAATCACTATCAGGAGTTCTTTCGCGGTCTCCACACTTCCTTTCCAGCGATAGATGGACTGCATCGCCCCGCCAAGAATATTCACGCATGCTGCCAACCGCTTCTCCACTACGGTATTCGCAATCTGCCGCGCCTGGGGCATCGATTCGCAAGTCACCAGCACGATTCGGCCGTCCTTCGCCGCTACCATTCCGCCCTCCACAAAATACATCGGCTTCCGCGCTTCTTTTCTGCGCAAAGTCCGGGCTAGAATAGCGCGCTATGGCCACTTCCCCCATCAAGTTCGGCACGTCCGGCTGGCGCGGCCTTATCGCCGACGATTTTACATTTGCGAACGTGCGCCTGGCGGTCACGGCGATCGCCGAACACGTCAACAGCAAAAAGAAAAATGCGACGATTTTGGTCGGCTACGACACGCGCTTTTATTCCGAGGAATTTTCGCAGCTCGCGGTGGACATCTTGCAGCAGCATCACATCAAGACGCTGCTGTGCGAGACATTTACGCCCACCCCCGCTGTGGCTTACGAAATCATGCGCCGCAAGCTCGATGGCGCCGTCAATTTCACCGCCAGCCACAATCCCGCGCAGTATCACGGCCTGAAATTTTCTTCAGCAGATGCTGGGCCTGCGCTTCCCGAGGTCACCAAGGATATCGAGGCTCGCGCGCCGCGAAGCTCGCTGCCAATGGCGGAGTGCCTAAATCATCGGTGCATCACGATGACAAGAAGAAATCCGAAACGGTAAATCTTCGGAACACCTATCTGAAGCGACTTGAAGAGCTGGTGCGCTTCGACACCTTGCGCAAAGGTAAAGCGAACTTTGTCGTTGATGTCTTGCATGGCGCTGGCGCTGGTTACCTGGACGGTGCGCTCGCCGAACACAAAATTCCAATGCAGGCTATGCGCACGAATCGCGACTGTCTGTTCGATGGTACCGGCCCCGACGTGTCGGAAGAAAATCTTGCGCCGCTGCGCAAAGCAGTGCTCGATTCCAAAGCCGCGGCCGGCCTGGCGACAGACGGAGACGCCGATCGCTTCGGTATTATCGATCGCGACGGCACCTGGGTTTCACCCAACCACATTCTCGCGCTTGTTTACGATTATCTGGTCGAATCGCGCAAATGGAATATGGACGCCGCCCGCAGCGTGGCAACGTCGCAGCTGATCGACGCCGCCGCAAAAGCTCATGGCCGGTCAACGCATCAGACTCCCGTGGGATTCAAGTATATCGGCCAGTTAATTCGCGAGGACAAGATTGCGCTGGGCGGCGAAGAAAGCGCCGGCCTCACGATTCGCGGGCACGTACCCGAAAAAGACGGCATCCTGGCATGCTTGCTGGTGGCGGAAATGCTCGCGGCACGCGGCGAGTCGATCGCGGCCCAAGTGAAGGAACTCTTCAAGAAAGTGGGTCGCGAATTCTGGCCGGTGCGCGAGAATTTGCACCTCAGCGACGAACAAAAGGCAAACGCGATCAAGAAAGTTGCCGTGGATGCTTCGACACTCCTCGGCAGAAAAGTAGTTTCCGTGGATCGCACTGACGGCGCAAAATTCGTTTTCGATGACGGAAGCTGGATGCTGCTGCGGCTCTCAGGCACGGAGCCGTTGCTGCGACTGTACGTCGAAGCCGACAGCCCGAAAGCTTCGGCGAAGTTGGTGAAAGAGGCGACTGCGTGGGTGCTGAGCCAGTGAAGGCGGATTTTGCGGAATCTATTTCTGAATTTCTCAAGGAGCATAGTCGCGCCATTCTCGGGCTTTTTGTTTTGATTCTGGTCGTGCACGACGTGTTTGGCGCTCACGGCTTCATTGCCATGCGCCGGACGCAGACTGAGATCGACCGCGTTAAAAAAGATATTGACCGGCTGAATTCAGAAAACCACGAACTGGGTCAGCAGGTTAAAGCGTTGAAGAGCGATCCTCACCTGATCGAAAAAATCGCGCGCGAAGAATTGCAACACGCCAAACCCGGCGAAGTCATTATCCGGATTCCACAATCGCAGCAACCCGCTGCGGAGTCGGCTGCAAAACCTTAGCTTCGCGTTTCTTCCATCGCGTGCGGAAAATAGAAAGCACCAGCATCGCCAGGAAGATCGTCAGCAAGCCGGCGGTCGCTTTCGGGATAGTGCACCGCCCTTTCGGCAGGATTGATAGCCGCCCGTAAACGAATTCGATGTGCACCCAATACACCAGCAGAGACGTCTGGCCCAGTTGAATGACGGGGCTAAAGCTACGCTGCGCAAATCCCCACCGGCACCACACATAAACCAGGAACAGAATCAGGAGCAGGATGCCGCAGCGCATTAGGAAAAAGTTCGGACTGGTGTGCCAGTAGTCATAAATTGCTGAGGAGTAAAGGCGGATCGGAGTTCGATCGAACAGAACCGACAGCCCGCACGCCCCCAGCCCAGCTGCTCCGAGACTGGCGAAAGCCAAACCCTGTTTCCGTTTGGCAATGTCGGAAAACAGGAAAAAGCCGACGGCAAGCCCAGCGAATGCGAACGCCATCCACGGAAATACCGGGAAGAGCCAGGGCTGAGGCTGATTGAATGTGTGCACGCCGTTGATGTAGGACTCTAGCGGCCACGGCAGCCAACAGGGACGCAGCGTAGTCCAAAGCAGCGGAGTCGCGAGCGCGATAAAAGCGGCGACCACGAGCGCACCTATTACAGCGTGTTTTCGCGAAAGCGAAACTGTATCGGATCGGGTGCCTGTTTCCGCATTCGCCCGTTCATTCGGCCCGGACGTTACAGCGGTAAGCCAACAAACTAGCCCCATGATCATCATGCACAGGCCCAGGATGTTAAGCACATCGACGCGTAGCAGATCCGTCCACGGCGAATGGGGAAGTCCCAGAACAAATTCCTGGACGCGGAAGAGCAAGCCTAGCCCATAGATCTCCGCCCCACGACAAATGGTTGTCCGCGCGATCGCGCCTCGGTCGGCGCCCTTCTCGCGCAATTTCTCAGTCACCAGCGCAAAGGAAATTCCCGACAGAAAAATAAACAGCGGCGCAGGCAGAGTGCCACCCAACTCGGACCAGAAGTACAACGACGATTTGCGTTCTCCGGGAGCGAGCCACGAGTTGTAGCAGTGCCACTGGAACATGAGCACGCAAGCTAACCCGCGCATCCAGTCGATATAAGCGAGTCGCGTGACGTTTTGCCGTTGCTCCGTCATCGTTCTCCGCCGAATTCCGCATATATGTGCTGCGTTACAATTCTGACTTGTCCGCGACACGACAACTCGGCGCACTCCAGACGCTCGGCCTGTGGGCCGTGCTGTGCTTCATCGGCGGCTTGTACGCTTTGTGGCATGGGTATGGCGGCCGCGAATTCGCGGCTACGCTGACGACCTTTGCGTTTCTCTTCGCAGTGATGCTGCTGTTCGCCGCGCGCGGCATTGCCGAATTTCTCGCGTCGCGCTTCGGCGCGAGCAGCGGTCACCTGCTGGGCATGACGGTAATCCTTGGATACCTGATTTATGCCATCGGCACAAACACTTTTGCGTTCGCGCGTGTCGCGGCGGTGGTCGCGTGGGTCTTTGTGCCGCTGGCTCTGGCGGCTTCCGCCGAGCGCGAAGCGTCCGGAACGTGGCAGGACTATGTGACGCTCGCCGCTGTGTGGACCGCGGTGAAATTCTCTCCCTCTCATTGGCTGTGGCCCTATCCGGGTGGACGTCTGGCGTACGTTTTCACGGTGCTTTTGTCGGTAAATGTGGCGGTCGCAACCTTTCTGCTGGTGCGGCACTTCAGCGGCGTCGGCTACAACATTGGCTGGGGCTCGCGGTGGTGGATCTATATTTTCGGAAGCTTCGCTGGGTTTGGCGCCATCGCCATTCCGCTGGGGACCGCGCTGCATTTCATCCATTTTGATCCACGATGGTCGGATTGGAAAACGCAACCGCTGCTGGCTCTAGCGATTCTCTGCTTCACGGCGTGGCCTGAGGAGTTCTTGTTCCGGGGACTGCTGCAAAATATGCTGGCGCGTTCGACCAAAAGCGAACTCGCCGGCTGGTGGACCGCCTCGATGCTGTTCGGCTTCTCTCACATCACCAACATGGGCTTCCCCAATTGGCGCTACGTGATTCTCGCCTCGATTGCGGGACTGTTTTACGGCTGGACGTGGCGCAAGAGCGGATCCATTTTCGCTTCCGCCATCGTGCACGCCCTGGTGGACGCCACCTGGCACTTTTTCTTCCGGAACCCATGACACAACCTTCACGACTGCGAGACGAATTTAGCGTGTGCGGCGTCAAACCTGCCGGGTTGCATCTCGTCTTCAAAATGCGGAACATCACGAGTTAACGCCACGTACCTCTATACGAGGGAGCTATCGATGGAAACGTTCTGGCAAGATCTGCAGTTCGCAGCGCGCATGATGCGCAAGAATTTAGGCTTCACCGCAGCCGCGGTCCTGTGCATGATGCTCGGCATCGGCGCCACAACCGGCATCTTTACGGTTGTAAACGCAGTGCTCCTCCGCCCACTTCCCTACGCGCATCCCGAGCAACTCATTCGCATATATACGGAATTTCCCACGTTCCCCAACGGCGGCCTCCCGCGCTTCTGGGCTTCCGGCCCGGAATTTCTCGATCTGCGACGCGAAACGCATTCCTTTTCTTCGCTCGACGCGTGGGCCACTGGCGGCATCAACATGGGCGGCAAGACTCAGCCAGTGCGGCTCAATGGCGCGCTGGTCAGCGGCGGTCTGCTGAACTCGCTCGGCGTGTCGCCGATCATGGGGCGGCTGCTCTCCGAATCCGACGACCAGCCCGGTGCGCCGAAGGTCGCGGACATTTCGTACGGCACTTGGCGTAGCGCGTTCGGTGGCGATCCCGCCATTGTCGGCCGGGAGACACAACTCGACGGCAAAAAATGCACGATCATCGGTGTGATGCCCAAAGATTTTCAGTTTCCTCCGGGTGAAGAGGATCCCGCGCAAGTCTGGGCTCCCTTGCAGATTGATCCCGCGAATCCCGGCGGCCGAAGCTCTCACAACTATTACCTGATCGCCCGAACGAAACCTGGCGTATCGCCGGCACAGGCGCAGGGCGAGCTGCAATCACTGGTGCAATATTACGATGAGCATCGCGCGCCAAAAACGCACAGCTTTTCTATAAAGAATCACACGCTCGTCAGCTACCCGCTACAATCTGAAGTGGTCGCCAGCGTCCGCCCGGCACTGTTGATGTTGCTCGGCGCAGTCGCCTTCGTGCTCCTCATTGCCAGCGTTAATGTCGCCAACCTGCTGCTCGCGCGCGCCGAGGCTCGCCGCCGCGAAATCGCTATCCGCGGCGCCATGGGAGCCGGATTGTCGCGCCTCGCCCGGCAATTCATCACCGAAGGAATCCTGCTCGCGCTGTGCGGCGCCGCTCTCGGCCTGGCGCTCGCTTATGGCGGCGTGCGACTCGTGCAGCTCACTAATGCCGGCGGCATCCCGCGCGCCGACGAAATCGTGATGGACGCACGCGTTCTGATGTTCACGCTGGTCACCAGCTTGGTCACCGGAGCCCTGTTCGGCCTCGCTCCGCTGATTCCATTGCTCATCAGCGGCATCTCTGGCTCACTCAAGGACACCGCCGGCAGCACCACCGGCACCGGCGGCGCACAACTCTTTCGCCGCACGCTGGTGGTGGGCGAACTCGCGATGGCTCTCGTGCTGCTGATCGGCTGCGGACTAATGCTGCGCGCCTTTTGGAGATTGCAGGGGGTCCACACTGGATTGGCCGCGGACAATGTGGTCACTATGCGCATTTCCCTGCCCGGCGGTACCTACAGTGATAACGCTAAACTCGAGAATTTCTGGGCGCGTTTGGACGAACGCATTGCGCATCTTCCCGGAGCGCAGTCGGCTGCGATCGTCTCGGGCCTGCCGCCTTTGCGCCCGCCCAATATGAACGACACGACCATCGAAGGCTTCGTCAAGCGCGAAGGTGGCCCGATTGAGAATGTCGATTTTTATCAAGCCGTCAGCAAGGATTATTTCGCCACGCTCGGCATCCGCCTGATGGACGGTCGCCTGTTCGACGACCGCGATGCCAAGGGCGCCAATCCGGTCGTGATCGTGAACAAGTCCATGGCCAACACCTTCTGGCCCAACCAAAATCCTATCGGCCGCCGCATTAAGCCGTACGGTGGCAAGCCCGAAGATCCGTGGGTCACAGTGGTCGGCATCGTCGATGACGCAAAAAACGCTGGCCTCGACCGCCCGGCCGGCACTGAAATTTATCTTCCCTTCGCGCAGGCGGAATCGGTGGGCTACAGCGATATGTATGTGGTTTTACGCGCTCGCAATGGCGATTCTCGACAGCTGGTCGGAGCTGTTCGCCAGCAACTCGGTGATCTCGATGCATCCGTGCCCATCGCAGACGTACGCACCATGGACGACGTGCTGGAACGCGCTCAGGCTCGGCCGCGCTTTCTGACGCTGCTGCTTTCACTTTTCTCGATTGTCGCGCTGGCCATCGCCACGGTCGGCATCTACGGCGTGGTGTCCTACTCCGTCGCGCGCCGCACCAAAGAGTTCGGCCTGCGCATGGTGTTGGGAGCGCAAGGCGGCGATGTGCTGGGTCTGGTGATGAAGCAGGGCGCCGGCATGGTCGTGATCGGACTAGCGGCAGGACTGCTTACTGCATTTTTACTTACGCGATTGATAGCCAGCTTGCTGTTCGGCGTTGCGCCGACGGACGCGGCAACCTTCGCAAGCGTGACCGTACTGTTAGCTGCAGTGGCGCTGGCCGCGTGCTACATTCCCGCTCGCCGCGCCACCCGCGTCGATCCCATGCAAACGCTCCGTTACGAGTGATAGCTACGCGGTGGCGCAGCGAGAAAGCTTCGGGTAAAGTCTCGGCATGGAAACGGCCGGGAAAAGCGCATCGAGCGTCGGGGAGCAGATCGAATTCGCGTGGCACAACTTTGAGGATCAGCAGGCCATCATTCGCGCCGCGGACCTGAAGGCTGGCTACCTTGTTCCGTTTCTGCTGTTTTTTGGCGCCAGCACGATTCCACTCGGCACCGAGGTCGTGCCCAAGCTGAAGTGGAGCGCAACAACCGGAGTGCTTCCGGCTGTGCTGTACATTGCGAGTTACGCGCTGCTTACCGTCGGATTTGTCTGGTCGCTGGCGTTGATCTCTCGCGCAATGACGCCGCGCATCGCGAAACACCATCAAACCCCGCACAAGGGATCGGAGCTGCTCTATTACGAGCACGTGTTACGGCATGCGGATAGCGATGCCTATTATCGCGCGCTGTCTTCAGCCGGCCCCGAACAGATGTTGCGTAACATCACCGATCAAGTCTTTGAGCTTTCGAAGATTTGCAAGGCCAAGCTCGACAATCTGCGCGGCTTCGCGGTGTCGTTCAAGTGGACCGTGGTCGCCTGGTGCATCAGCACTGCCGTCGGCTTCTGGATCATCGCCCATAAGTGAATCTTTAGAATCGAACGGCTCGGCCTACACCCGCGAAGAATGCAATGGACGCTGACGCCCCGAGCACCAGCCATATCCAGCTAAACGAAATCGGTCGAGTCGTGGTGCATCCTGGCTCGACCGGCGCCGAAATGAATGCGGGAATGACAAATAGGCCGCAGTTCAGCCCAAACGAAGCAGCCGCAACCGCGAGTTTTACCGTGCCGGGATTGATCGGGTCGAGCAAAGCTCCAGCAGTGAGCACGCTGCTGGCGGTCACGTACGTCGCCAGAATGAGGCTCCATAACTCGCGATAGGCGACTTCACCCCTGATCACGAGCGCCCGCAAGCTGCCGACCGCGAAGCGGAGCGCTGGGCGATAGATGATTACTCCCGCGAAAGCAATCAGAACACGCCAGAGCCAGGGCGGGTGGAATGATTCGATGACCACGGACCAGTCACCCGTATCTGTGATGGCCGAGTAGAGAAGGCGGCCAGAATTCATCAAACTGACGCATCCGAAAACCCATAAAAAATACCAGCCGCGTGTGAGGCGATTGTCAGCACGAATCACAAGGGCGGCGATTCCACCGAGAACGAGCGTTGCTAAAGTTCCGCATGCTCCAGCCAAACGAGTTGGTGTGTTGACCTGAGCGAAAATCGGGGAGGCAGAGATCCAGTCTGCAGAAAGAATGCGCGTGGCAATGGCTTGGCCAACCACCTGACGGATGATGCCAACAAGCGCCGAAGCAAATGCCGCAATCGAAATTAAAGTAAGGAGATTTGGTGGTGCTGCCTGCTCCGCAGGAACTTCCGTGGCGATGTCGGAGGGAGTCGGCATCGGAGCTTCAATTTTAACGTGAATTGGTCGGGAATTGTGGCCGGCCCTTACTGGCCGGTGCTTAACAATCAACGAAATAAGTGAATGACTGGGCCTAGTCGGAGCGCGGTGTGCGCAGATCGGGCCTACATATCGTTTGCGCTAGCGCACTACACCTGCCAACGGACTGGACGCCGCAGCGTACAGCCGCTTGGGCATGCGGCCTGCGAGATATGCCTTTCGGCCGGCAATAGTCGCATCGCGCATGGCTTCGGCCATCAGCGCCGCGTCCTGCGCCTCCGCAATTGCCGTGTTCATCAGCAAGCCATCCGCGCCGAGTTCCATGGCCTGCGCGGCGTCCGAGGCCGTGCCTACGCCGGCATCTACGATCATCGGTACCTCCGTGATGCGCTCGCGCAAAATCCGCAGGTTTGCCGGATTCTGAATGCCGAGTCCGGAGCCGATCGGCGCAGCCAGAGGCATCACCGCCGCAGCACCTGCATCGATCAATTTCCGCGCGGCAATCAGATCGTCATTGGTGTACGGCAACACCACGAAGCCTTCCTTGACGAGCACGCGTGTCGCTTCGATGAGCTGCTCCGTATCTGGAAATAGCGTTTGCTGATCGCCAATCACTTCCAGCTTCACCCAGTTCGACAGGCCCACTTCACGCGCCAGCCGAGCGGTGCGCATGGCTTCGTCGGCCGAGTAGCAACCCGCGGTGTTGGGGAGGATGAACATTTTTTCGCGATCGATAAAATCCAGCAACGATTCCTTGGAGCGGTCGGTGAGGTTCACGCGGCGGACGGCCACGGTGACCATATCGGCGCCGGAAGCCGCATGTGCACGCGCCATTTCCTGAAACGTGCGATACTTCCCTGTCCCCACGATGAGTCTGGAACGGAACGCGCGACCCGCTATGACTAGATCGTCTGGCATAGTGTCCTCATCGAAAGTTTAAACTCCTCGGGGCCGCGCGACAAATCGACTTCAGACATAATCGGCGTCTCTGCCTGTCGCGACATCCGGGAGCAGGGGACCACGGACGCGGAAGTGCAGCAGTCGCGCGTCAACTATGGAACAGGCGATGCAACTGGCTATGCAACCGAGGCGAAAGTAGTTGCGTCTGAGCAGTTAGAGCAATCGGCACTGGTCGAGTTACAGTGCCTGCACCCAAGGAGAAGCAACTGTATTCCGAAAAATCGCCGGTCGAGGCGTGGGTTCCCGCGACGCTCGCTTCTGGCCCCGGAGAAATGTTCGCCGAGCGCACGAATTGGAACCTCAGCCCAAACCGCCTGAGCGAAGCTCTCGCGGCGTACCACGCGGCTGGCAAGCGGCTCTACGATCTGAGCGCATCGAATCCAACTGAAGAGGGATTTGAGCGCCCCGGCGAAGCTGTGCTCAATGCTCTTGCAAATGACGCCGCGCTGACCTACGCGCCGGACCCCAAGGGACTTCTGTCCGCGCGACAAGCTGTAGCCAACTACTATAAGAGCCGGGAAGACGAAGTCCCGACGGACGACATCATCTTGACCACCAGCACGAGTGAAGCGTACTCCTTCGTGTTTCGCATGCTGTGCAATCCTGGTGACGAGCTGCTCGTGCCGGCACCGAGCTATCCCCTGTTTGGATTTTTGGCCGACATCCACGACGTCCGCCTGGTGCAGTACCGTTTGATTTACGACCACGGATGGCAGATCGATTTTCACGCGCTGGAGCAAGGCATCACACCACGAACACGCGGAATCATCGTGGTGAATCCCAACAATCCGACGGGTCACTTTACCAAACCAGAAGAGATCGCCACGCTTAATGAAATTTGTTCGCTGCGGGGCATGGCCTTGATTGCTGACGAAGTGTTCCTGGATTTCGCCTATGCCGATACCACCGTAAGGCGCGACCCGGTAAAGAATCCGCGCAACCGCAGCTCGATAGGACGCAAGCCCCAGAGCCTGGCCGTCAACACTGAAGCACTGACATTCACGATGAGCGGCTTGTCCAAGATTTCAGGGCTGCCGCAAATGAAAGTGGCGTGGCTGGTAACCAGCGGACCTCAAGAATTGAAAACTCAGGCGCTGGACCGACTCGAAGTTATTGCGGACACCTATTTGTCGATGAACTCGCCGGTGCAGCTGGCCCTCCCGCAGCTGCTGGAACAACGGATCGGTTTTCAAAAGCAAGTAATGACGCGGGTTCGTCGCAATGTGGCGGAACTCGATCGCCAGTTGCTGCAAAAAAAGGCGTGCACCCGATTGGAAATCGAAGGCGGCTGGTACGCGGTGCTTCGCGTTCCTGCAACGCGCTCGGACGATGACCTCGCCGTCGATCTACTCACGAACAAGGGGATTTACCTCCATCCGGGCCATTTTTATGATTTTCAATCCGATGGCTATCTGATCGTCAGCCTGATTATGCAGGAACGGGAATTCGCGGAAGGCATTCGCCAGCTGCTTTCCGCCTTCTAGGCACAGAATCGACGCAAATCTGTCGTCACTTCTCTCGAACTTCTTCCCAGCGCTAGTTCTGAAGAATAGGCCGAGGTTCGGCAACATCGGCATAGAGGCGGTCGATCTTTTCGCGGTATTTCTGTTCCACTACACGACGTTTCAGCTTCATCGTAAACGTCAAGCTGCCATTGTCGAAGGTAAAATCCTCGGGCAGCAGCGCAAATCGCTTGATCGTTTCCCACTGAGCCAGATGCGTGGTGAGGCGGTTCACTTCTGCTTCGATCAAGGTGCGGACCCAAGAGTGGGCCACCAACTCATCGCTCGATGTGAAATGAATTCCCTGCTCCGCAGCTTTCGCTGATACGGTCACCGGGTTCGGCACCAGCAGCGCCACCACAAATTTCCGCTGATCGCCCACGACCATCGCATTCAGGATAAAAGGACTCGTCTTGAGCGCATTTTCGATTGGCTGCGGCGCGACAAATTTTCCGGCAGCGGTCTTCAGCAGATCTTTTTTCCGGTCGGTGATAAACAGATAGTTATCAGAATCAAGATAGCCAATATCGCCGGTACGAAACCACCCGTCCTCGGTCATCACCTCGCGAGTCGAGTCCGGGCTCTTGTAATAACCCTGCATTACGCAGGGCCCTTTGGCGAGAATCTCGCCGTCCTCGGCAATGCGGAGCGACACATTCGGAATCGGCTTTCCGGAGCTGCCAACGCGATTGTTCGGATAGTTGGACGTCAGCACCGGAGATGTCTCGGTCAAACCATAGCCCTGATAAATCAAGACCCCGATCGACCAAAAAAATTCCGCGAGGTCCCTGGAGAGCGGCGCTCCGCCTGAAAAGACGATGCGCAGCTGACCGCCGGTGCCCACGCGAATCTTGGAGTACACCAGCCTGTCCGCGAGTCTCCATTGCAGCTTCAGCAGCGGGTCTGCGGATTTTTGGCCAGTGCGCCACGGCGCCGCGCGTTTGGCGGTTTCGATGGCCCAATCGAATAGCTTGCGCTTCACGCCTGTCGTTTTGCTTCCCTGCTCCATGATGCGCGCGTAAATTTTTTCAAACACGCGGGGAACCGCCGCCATTACCGTTGGATGCAGTTCCAGAAGCGCCTGGGAAAGCAGATTCACGTCCTCGACGTAGGCGATGCTGATGCCGCCAAACAGCAATACGTAATCCATCGTGCGGCCATAAATGTGAGCGAGTGGAAGAAAAGATATGGCCAGGTCAACGCCCGGCTTCATGTCGAAAATCACGCAGGAGTCCGTGGCATTCGAGCAGATGTTGGTGTGCGTGAGCATCACACCTTTCGGCTCACCGGTCGTGCCGGATGTGTAGATGATGGATGCCAATTGGCCGGGGAGCACCTGCGACGCCCGCATACGGTATGACGCGATTTCGGAGCCGCCTGCGGACGCAATCAACGTTTCATAATGCAGGCACTCGGTCGGGATATTGTCGCCGCCATCGACGACGATAACGTGCTCGAGTTCCGGAATCTGCGGCCGACGCTGGAGCAGCTTTTCAAGCTGCGCTGCCCCCGCGACTACGATTACCTTGGCGCCTGAATGATTCAAGATGTACGTCATGCGGTCAGGCGATTCGTTGAAATAGATCGGCACTGTAATGCCGCCTGCGCCCGTGATCGCAAAATCAGCGGTGTGCCATTCCGGCCGGTTGGTGGCGAACAATGCCACGCGATCACCGGGCTTTACGCCCAACTCCACCAGGGCAATGGACAGACCGGCGACACGGCGAAGAAATTCAGCGGAAGAAATCGGCTCCCAGACGTTTGAACGGCGGGTCAGTTGGGCACGGGGATTGGGAAGTGAATCGATGGCTTTTAGAAACCGGGAAGGGAGAGTGCCGTAGCTCATCGAAGTTTTCTCACTTTACTCTAACGTTCTGGTAGCCGCAATTGGTCGAAAGCCTTGGGAGCAGCACCCAGGCATTATCGTCATTCGCTGTGCCGGACGCATCGAAAGCGCCGCCGTCTTGGCGCCGCTGCCGTGCAAATGAAGAATCGCTGCGCTAAGATGGCCGCGGAGCCATTTGATGAGTGCAAGCACGACAACTTCCGGACCGAGGGCCGGCGATTCCCTTTCGCGCGGGCCATTTCGCGCGCCTCGCGGAACGCAAATTTCCTGCAAAGGCTGGCAGCAGGAAGCCGCGTTGCGCATGCTGATGAACAATCTCGACCCCGAAGTTGCAGAGCGTCCGCAGGATCTGGTGGTGTACGGCGGCACCGGCAAAGCGGCGCGGAATTGGGAATCGTTTCATGCCATCGTGCGTTCACTGAAGGAATTGGCCGACGACGAAACGCTGCTGGTTCAATCGGGCAAGCCCGTCGCCGTCTTTCGCACCCACGAGTACGCGCCGCGTGTTTTGATCTGCAATTCCAACCTCGTCGGACATTGGAACAACTGGGATCGCTTTCACGAGCTCGATCGCGCCGGTCTGATGATGTACGGACAGATGACCGCCGGCAGCTGGATCTACATCGGCACCCAGGGAATCTTGCAGGGAACCTTTGAAACATTCGCCGCTGCCGCTGCCAAACATTTCGGCGGCAGCTTGAGCGGCAAACTCGTGGTCACCGGCGGGATGGGCGGCATGGGTGGAGCGCAGCCGCTGGCCGCGACGATGAACGGTGCCGCATTTCTCGGCATCGATGTCGATCCCGAGCGCATCAAGCGGCGCGTGAAGACCGGCTACTGCGACGTGATGGTGACGCAACTGGATGAAGCGCTGCGCATTCTGAAGAATGCGGTGCGCAAAGGCGAGGCGACTTCTGTTGGATTGGTCGGCAATTGCGCTGACCTGATTCCGGAAATGGCCAAGCGCGGCATCGTGCCGGACATTTTGACCGATCAGACCAGCGCCCACGATCCGATAGGCGGCTACGTCCCGAACAAGATGACGCTCGAGGCAGCGCTGGAGCTGCGGAAGGCGAATCCTGAGGAGTACAAGAAACGGTCGATGGTGGCGATGGCCGAGCATGTTCAGGGCATGCTGGATTTGCAGAAGCTTGGCTCGGTCACGTTTGACTACGGAAACAATATCCGAACCTTTGCGTTTGAGCAGGGCGTGAAGAACGCCTACGATTTCCCAGGGTTTGTGCCCGCATATATTCGGCCGCTGTTTTGCGAAGGCAAAGGGCCGTTCCGATGGGCGGCGCTGTCGGGCGAAGCTTCGGACATCGCTCGCGCGGACCAGTTGGTATTGGAGATGTTTCCCCAAAACGAGCACCTAGCGCGTTGGATCAAGCTGGCGCAAAAGCGCGTGAAATTTCAGGGACTACCGTCGCGGATCTGCTGGCTTGGCTATGGCGAGCGTGACAAATTCGGCTTGGCGCTGAACGATCTGGTGGCACGCGGCGAACTGAAGGCGCCCATCGTGATCGGTCGCGATCACCTGGATTGTGGGTCAGTGGCATCGCCCTACCGCGAGACCGAATCGATGCTCGATGGTTCGGACGCCATCGCGGATTGGCCGCTACTGAATGCGCTGGTGAACACCGCGAGCGGAGCTTCGTGGGTATCGATTCACAACGGCGGCGGCGTGGGAATTGGATATTCGCAGCACTCAGGGCAAGTGACCGTAGCCGACGGCACCAAGGAAATGGCCGCACGCATCGAGCGCGTGCTGACGAATGATCCCGGCATGGGAGTAGCACGGCACGTGGATGCGGGTTACGCCGAAGCTACCGAGTTCGCGAAGAAGTCTGGCGTGAAGATTCCGATGCTGTAGTTCTTCTCTTCTATTTCGTGCGGCAAAAGCGAAAGCATTGCCGCTCACGATGCGCTTCCGTGTTGAACACCGTCAGTGCAGTAGCATCGGCGCATAGGAGCTTCAAGGCTCAGTGTTAACAAGGCCTCTGCTCCTAGCGACCCTAAAACAATGTGCCGAGATTTATGCCTGCCGCATCGAAATCGGTGGCACACGAAAGGAGAAAATCTATGTACGTTGTGTTGGGAGCTACCGGAAATTCTGGATCAGTTGTTGCGGAAACTTTGTTGAGCAAGGGCGAAAAGGTGCGCGCGGTGGGGCGGAGTAAGGACCGGCTGGCGAAAATTGCTGCTTTCGGCGCGGAGCCGTTCGTGGCCGACCAGACCGACTCGGCGGCCTTGACTCGTGCGTTTGATGGCGCTCGTGCGGTGTACTTCATGGCGCCGCCAAATGTCAGCAGCCCGGACTATGCCGCATATCAAGCGCAGCTGGCGGATGCGGCCAGCGTCGCGGCGGAAGCAGCTAAGTTGCGGTACATGGTGGCGCTCAGCAGCTATGGCGCGCAGCACGCGACCGGCTGCGGACCGATTTCAACTCTGCATTCGGTAGAGCGTCGACTGGAGCGCGTGGCGGGATTGAATGTTCTGTTCCTGCGTGCCGGTTACTTTATGGAGAACACCTTGCCGCAAGTGGATGCCATCAAGAATTTCGGCGCAATGGCGAGTCCGCTGAAACCGGATGCGGTGTTACCGATGATCGCAACCAGGGATATTGGAGCAGCTGCGGCAGACGCGTTGCTGAAGTTGGATTTTTCGGGTCACCAGACCCGCGAGCTGCAAGGGCAGCGGGATGTGACCTACCCAGAAGTGGCGAAGATCATTGGAGCCGCTATAGGCAAGCCGGATCTGGGGTACATGCAAGCTCCGAAAGAGCAAGTAGTCGGAATTCTGGCGAGTATCGGTTTTTCACAGAATTTCACGCAGATGTTCCTGGAAATGTGCGACGCCATCAACGATGGCCGTGTGGTCGGACTGGAACCGCGGTCGGAGAAGAACACTACCCCAACATCGTTCGAAACCTTCGTCAAGGAAGTCTTCGTTCCGGCGTATCGAGGGCAAGCCGTTGCGGCCTCTTCTTTTTTGGGTGGTGGTTCGCGTTAACCCAATGGGCTGTCAGCGGATTCGAGCAGTAGTTTTTTCGCGCCGTACCACAGAGCCGCAGAGAAAGAGTTAGCGGACTTCGCCCGCTGGTTTGGGCATAATACGGGCGCCTTGGGCGATTCCCTTCTCATCACTGGTGCTTCTCAACTGCTGACTTTGCGCGGACGCGGTCCTCGACGCGGCGCGGCTCTCGCGAATCTTGGCTTGATCCGTGATGGCGCGGTTTTGGTTCGGGATGGGCGCGTCGCGGCAGTCGGACCTCGAGCGAAAATTGAGGCATTGCCCGAAGCGCGAGCGGCGCGAAAGCTGGATGTCGGCGGACGCGTGGTTTTGCCCGGATTCGTCGATTCCCACACGCACTTAGTCCATGCGGCTAGCCGCGCCGAAGAGTACGAACTGAAGATTGCCGGCGCCAGCTACGAGGAAATTGCGCGCAAGGGTGGCGGGATTCTCAGTTCGGTAAAGAAGCTGCGGGCTGCCACGGCCGAGGCCTTGAAGGGACGGGCTCGAGCGGCGTTGCGGGAGTTTGCGGAGCATGGCACAACCACCATCGAGGCGAAATCGGGATACGGGCTGGACGTCTCGAGTGAGTTTAAGATTTTGCGGTTACACCGTGAGTTGGCGGCGGAGCAACCGCTGGAAATTATTTCGACGCTCCTTGCAGCGCATGTGGTTCCAGCCGAATTTCGCGCAACGCCACGCGGTGCTGACGAATACGTGCGGCTGGTAATCGACCGTCTATTGCCAGAGGTGGCGCAAGAGCGGCTGGCAGAGTTCTGCGATGTGTTTTGCGAGCGCGGAGCGTTCACACGCGAGCAGTCGCGAGAGATTCTGGAGGCCGGCAAGTCGCACGGATTGGCGCCGCGCATCCATGCGGAGCAGTTGACGCGGACCGGCGCGACCCAATTAGCAATTAAGCTGGGCGCGGCGAGTTGCGATCACCTGGAGCAGGTGAATCGCGCAGATATTGCGGCGCTCGGGAAATCGAAAACGGTAGCTACGTTGCTGCCCGGCTGCGATTTTCACCTGGGATTGAAGCAGTACGCGCCGGCGCGCGCTTTGATCGATGCCGGAGCGATTGTGGCGCTGGCGACGGATTACAATCCCGGGACTTCGCCGACGTTGAGCATGAGCATGATTTTGTCCCTGGCTTGTACGCAGTTGCGCATGACTCCTGCGGAGGCGATTACGGCGGCGACGATTAACGGAGCTTATGCTTTGCGGCGCGAGCGGGAGATTGGCTCTCTGGAGGTTGGGAAATCGGCGGATTTGGCGGTGTTTGAAGTCGAGGATTTTCGCGAGATTCCGTACTACTTCGGCGTGAACAAGTGCTCCATGACGGTGAAGCGTGGTGAGGTTGTTTGGGGCGGAGTGGTGGGGCGGCCTTAAATCTCCTATGATTGGAGATACAGTGTTTGAAAAAACGATTCTGTGGACGACGGACGATTCTGCGGTGAGGGTGACGGAACTATCCGATGAAACGACTGATTGAGTGCGTGCCCAACTTTTCAGAGGGGCGCGATCCCGCGAAGGTGGATGCAATCGTCGCGGCTATGAGCGCGGTGGCGGGCGTGTACGTGTTGGACAAGGAGATGGACGCGGACCATAACCGCAGCGTGGTGACGCTGGCGGGCGATCCCGACGCCGTAGCAGAAGGCGTTCTCCGCGGCGTAGGCAAGGCTTTGGAGTTGATCGATCTGACGTCTCACAAGGGGGCGCATCCTCGCGTGGGAGCCACCGACGTCGTGCCATTTATTCCCATCCATGGCGTGACGCTTGAGGATTGCGCGGCTTTGGCGCGTCGGGTCGGGAAAGAAATTTGGACGCGTTATCGCATTCCGGTGTTTTTCTACGAGGCGGCGGCGACGCGGCCCGATCGGGTAAATCTGGAGAATGTGCGTAAGGGCCAATTCGAAGGACTGCGTGAAGAGCTCAAAAAAAATCACGAGCGGCAACCGGATATTGGCGAGCCGAAGCTGCATCCGACCGCGGGCGTAACCGTCGTAGGCGCTCGAAAATTTCTGATCGCTTACAACGTGAACCTGAGTACTTCCGACGTCAGCATTGCGAACAAGATCGCCAAAGCTATCCGGTTTTCGTCGGGCGGGCTGCGCTATGTAAAGTCCATGGGCGTGGATCTGAAGGGCCGCAACCTGGCGCAAGTTTCCATCAATCTTACCGATTTCGAGCAGACGCCGATGCATCGCGTCTACGAGATGGTGAAGCGCGAGGCAGAACGTTACGGAGTGGTGCCAGTTGGAAGCGAAATCGTCGGGCTGATTCCGAAAAAAGCGATTGAGATGGCCGCGGACTATTTTTTGCAGGTGGAAAATTTTTCGCCAGAACAAGTGTTTGAGAACCGGCTGGAAGCAGCACTGAGCGGCACGGCGGTTGCGGAAACATCGAAGGATGGCACGCTGGCGGGATTGGCGCGGCCATTTTTGGACGCTGTTGCCGCCCCTCACGCAACTCCTGGAGGTGGCAGCGTTGCGGCGTTCGCGGGAGCGCTGGCGGCTTCGCTGGGGCAGATGGTCGCGGGGCTTTCGCGAAAGAAAAAAACGCAGGCGACGCACGTCGACAAGCTCTCTGACGCGTTGGAAGCGATGCGGCACGACGCGGACGCTCTGGCGGATGCCATTGATCTGGACGCAGCTTCGTACGATGCGGTAATGGCGGCGTTCAAATTGCCGCACGGCAATGCGCACGAAGTGAAAACGCGCGAGAACGCGATTCAAGCGGCGACGCGTGGTGCGGCGGAGGTGCCGCTCCACGTGGCAGAGCGTACAGTTGCCCTTTTCGAACGGCTGGGACAACTTGGTTCTATCGCGGCCGCATCCATGAAGTCAGACTTGGAAGTAGCACGGCTAATGGCTTCGGCCGGCGTCCGCGGAGCGTTAGCCAATGTGGAGATCAATCTCGAGGGCCTGGCCGCCGACCCCGCTTATGTAACATCGATGCGAGAGAAGGTCGCCGCGCTGCGCCAGCGCGTGGGCGAAGCATCCCGAACCTCCAGCGCATAGGGATGGCCGGTCTCCGCGGGTTAAAAGGAGAAGGCTGCATGATTCGCAACAGCAAACGATCAGAGAATCGCGCGCGTATCGGTCTGCGCACAGGGAAAATTGCGGCAGCGTGCGGCTTGGCTGCGATGTTCCTCCTTTCGGCGAAACCCGCGCGGGCAGGCCAGCTCGGCGCCGACGTAATTGCGCTCTTTCCAAAAGAGGTGGGCGAGTTTGCGTATGCGGACTTGAAAAAAGCGCGCACGATGAAGTGGTTCCCGCAACTGCAAGAGCAGATGCTGCCGGAGCGCTTCCGGCAATTCGAGAAATTTCTGGCTTCGGCAGGCGTCGACCCCAATTCTCAGGTCGAGGAGCTGGCGTGGGGCTTGGTAGCGGAAGGCGTGAACAACAAGACCGATGGCGCGGGATCGTCGGCGGTTCCCACGGGCGAAAGCATTGTCGGCGTTGCGCTGGGAAATTACAATCCAGAAACGACCGAGGCCTATTTCAAAAAGCAGAAGCTGCCTACTTTCAAGGCGCGGAACTATACCCTGTACGCCTTCGGATCCGGATCTGGCGCGAACGATCTATTCTTTTTCTTTATTGATTCGAGCACCGCGGCATTCGGTCATCGCTCCTTGCTGGAGAAGATGGTCGAAGTGCGGTTCGGGGCCGAGGATGGGCTGCAGCGCAACGAGAAGTTTTTTCCTCTGGTGAATGAAGCCAATGGCAGCGGCGTCGTTTGGGCTGTGCTGAACCCGGCGTACACACGGCTGGCGATGAAGCAGTTGGCGCCGGAGATCAATCAGTTCCCCGAAGCCGCCAAACTGGTGCAGCGCATGCAGAATATGCTGATCAACGTGGATGCTGGCAGCGGGCTGGACGGCAAGTTCCAGGCGGTGTGCGGCTCTGTGGAAGACGCCAATTCGCTCGGACAACTTTTACAAATGGGGCTGCTGTACAAGCAATATCAGGCGAAAACAGAAAATCCCGACATGGCGCAGCTGCTCACACAGGCGAGCGTAACCCCATCGGGCGATCGCATCATCGTGCGTATGAACTTAACCGACGACCAGATGACTTCGCTGATCCGGCGAAATACATTCGCCTTCAAGATGTAAATTCGACTCAAATGATTGTTCAGAGGCCGCGTGTGGTTCGCGCGGCTTTCTGTTTTAGCGAGCAACTAGAAAAGCTGGCCGACGGCTATTGTCTCGGGGCGCCTTGACTGGTGTATTTCGTCAACCGAGTTACGCTGCGGGTGCCTTGCGTCTCGTACTGGATGCGATCGACGCCGCTGAGGGCGGCAGCGCCCGCGGCGATGGTGTCGAGTCCAACCGCCGGTGTGGACTGTCCTTCGCGTGAAAGGGCGATCTCAATGCGATCGGCGTGACGCGTGAAAGTCACGCTCAGTGGAACGTCGGTGGAGTGCTGCTCAAATGCTTCCAGGCTCGCGGCCGCGACCGCGGCTTGCAATTGCTGCGGGGCGTCGCCTTCCAGCCCGGCACTTTCCGCAAAAAATTTCGCAACGCCGCCCGCGCCAGCCGCAAAGCGGGGATCCGGATCGAACTGCAGGCAAACCGATTTCGGTTCAGTCGACACTAGTGTTGGCAAGTGATACATCGCAGGCTTCGCGGCAGTCGGGACAATAGTAAAGGCCATCGGCGCACAGACGAACTTTGTGCTGCCCTTTACAGATGGTGCAGTATTTTTCGCACGTGCACTGGCCTTCCGGTTTGTCGCACGTAGAACACAAAACTGGACCCGGCATGACGGCCTCCGCTGAAAACTGTACCTGAGCAATATGGCGCGCGGCAAGACGACGCTTCGATGGAAGTTCGCGGCGAGAAACCCTTCGTTGCAGTGCGAAATGGAACATTGGTCGCGTCTTTTCTCTTGAAGTGGTCTTTTCTTTCAAAGTAGGGCTTCTTTGACCGCTTTCTGGGCGCATGTTAGTATCGATTTCTTCTCGAGCGCGCGGAATGCAATCAGTCAACTTGCCAACCATCCCGGAACTTCGAAAGACGCCCCTCAACGGCGTACATCGCCGCCTGGGCGCGAAAATGGTGAATTTCGGTGGCTGGGATATGCCCGTTGAGTATCCCGCGAATGGCGGACTGGTGGCCGAGCACAAGGCGGTTCGTGGCGGCGTGGGAGTTTTCGACGTCAGCCATATGGGCGACATTCGCGTCTACGGCGATGAGACGAGCGTCTCTGGCGGAAAAGCGATCGGCGCTGGCCTCGCGGCAGTGCAACACATCAGCATGAACGATGCGTCGAAGCTCGCGATTGGGCAGGCTCACTATTCCGCTTTACTCTATCCCCAAGGCACCTTTGTCGATGATGTGATCGTGCACCGGCTGAGCGAGGACGATTTTCTGCTGGTGATCAATGCCGGAACCCGCGAGAAAGACATCAACTGGGTTCGCGAAAATACCACAGCGTTCGATTGTATCGTCGAGGAACTGAGCGACGCGTACACGCAGCTGGCGATTCAAGGTCCGCGCGCGATCGATGTGATGCGCAAGCTGACCGATGCGAATCTGGATGCCATCAAGAATTATTGGTTCACTCACGGCACGGTTTGCGGTTTGAAAGATATTCTGATCGCGCGCACTGGCTACACGGGAGAGGATGGATTTGAGATTTACGTGCCATCGGATTGCGCGACGAGCGAGAAGGTTTGGGCACAAGTGATGGAGGCGGGCCGCGAGTTTGGGATTATTCCGTGCGGGCTCGGCGCGCGAAATACGCTGCGACTGGAAGCGAAGATGGCGCTCTACGGACACGAGATCAGCGACACCATCAACGTCTGGGAAGCCGGCTTGGACCGTTATTGCAAGATGGAGAAAGGCGACTTCATTGGGCGCGCCGCGCTGGAACGTGCGAAAAGCATTGGCCTGAAGCGCACATTGGTGGGGCTGGAGATGGTGGGGCGCGGCATCGGCCGTGACGAGTATCGTGTCTGCAACGAAGCCGGTGAAGCAGTGGGTGTGATCACCAGCGGTTCGCCTTCCCCAACTTTGTGCAAGAATATTGCGCTCGCGTATTTGCCACCGGCACTGGCGGATATTGGCACCCGGGTGTTCGTGGAGATTCGCGCCACCAAGTGCGAGGCGCAAGTGGTCGCCACTCCGTTTTACAAACGCCCCAGGAAAGTTGCAGCTCCGCAGGCTGCAAAGACGGCGTAACACCTCAAGTTTCTGCTAAGCGCGATTTGGAAATGGACGAGGAGCGTACAGATGGCGTATCCGGCTAATTTTCGCTACACCAAACAACACGAATGGGTGGATCTGAAAGGTGACGTCGCGAGCATCGGGATCACGGATTACGCACAGCAGGAGTTGGGTGACGTCGTATTCGTGGAATTGCCTAAAGTTGGTTCGCAGCTTACCGCCGGCAAATCTTTCGGAACGGTAGAGTCTGTGAAAGCGGTGAGCGAGATCTACGCGCCAGTCAGCGGCGAAGTCACCGAAGCGAACGAGACACTGCACAACACACCGGAAAACATTAATTCCGATCCGCACGGCGCCGCGTGGCTGGTGAAGGTAAAACTCAGCAACACGTCGGAGATTTCCGGGCTAATGGACGCGACTGCATATGAAGCGTTCATTGCTTCCGAAAAGGGCAAGGAAGCCTCCGCCTGATGCGCTATCTTCCGAAAAGTCCGGCCGAGCGTCAGGAAATGCTTGCGGCGATCGGCGCGGGCTCCATTGACGAACTGTTCTCCACAATTCCGGAACGTTTCCGTTTACGCCAGGCCTTGAAATTACCCGGACCGTTTTCCGAAGCCGAGATCATCGAGTATTTCAAGGAACGCGCGGCCGAGAATTCCGTCGGCTACACCAGCTTCCTTGGCGCTGGCGTTTACAACCATTTGCGATCGGTGGTAACCGACGCAATTATTCAGCGCGGCGAATTTCTTACTTCCTACACGCCCTATCAGGCGGAAATCACGCAGGGCACATTACAGGCGATCTTTGAATTCCAAACGTTGATGTGCCAGCTCACCGGGCAGGAAGTGGCGAACGCGTCCATGTGGGATGGCTCGACAGCGACCACCGAAGCGGTACTGATGGCCGAGCGAGTCACCGGACGCACCCGCGTGCTCGTGGCGCGTTCTTTGCACCCAGAATATCGCGACGTTCTCAGGACGTACGCGAAAAATTCCGGACTGCAGGTGGAAGAGCTGCCTTTTTCTGCCGACGGCATGCTGACGCAATCGAACCTGCGTGCCGCGTTGAGAGACGATGTCGCGGCACTGGTGGTGCAATCGCCAAACTTCCTTGGCGTACTGGAATCCGTACCGGAACTTGCAGAGATCGTCCACTCTGCGGGTGCTCTGTTGGTGGTCGCCATAACCGAGGCAGTTTCGCTCGGAGTGGTTCGACCTCCCGCGGAAGCCGACATCGTCGCGATGGAAGGCCAGAGTTTCGGTTTGCCACCGAGCTATGGCGGACCATTTGTCGGTGTGATCGCGTCGAAAGACAAATTTGTGCGCCAGATGCCTGGGCGCTTGGCGGGTCAAACGACCGACACCGAAGGGCGTCGCGGATTCGTGCTCACTCTCGCGACACGCGAGCAGCACATTCGCCGCGAGAAAGCGACTTCGAACATTTGCACCAATCAGGCGCTTTGCGCGCTGGCCGCGACGGTTCATCTGACATTGCTGGGAAAAGAAGGCTTGCGCGAGATGGCGGAACAAAATCTTGCCAAGGCGCAATTCGCGTTAGCTGAGTTAACGAAAATTCCCGGCGTGCACAGAACTTTCAGCGGCCCATTTTTCAACGAGTTCACGATTGAGCTGCCACGTTCGGCTCGAATCGTTAACGGTTATCTGTTGCGCGAGAAAATTGTTGGGCCACTGCCGCTGGGGCAGAACTACCCCGAGTTGACCAAGAATGCTTTGGTTTGCGTCACGGAAACAACCAGCCGCGAAGATATCGAACGGCTCGCCGCAGGAGTTCGGCGCGCTTTGGAGCAAGCGCTGTAGTTCGCCCCGCGGTGAAGACGGGATTAAAACAGAAAAATGTCGAAGCGAATCAAAAAGGCTACGCGCCACACGAATCAGAACGAAGGACTGATCTTTGAGAAATCGTCACCGGGCAAGCGCGCATTCGAATTGCCGCCGCTGGACGTGCCGTCCGTCGATCCCGCAAAAATGTTGGGCGCGAATCACCGCCGCGACGGCGTGGAACATTTCCCCGAAGTCAGCGAAATCGAAGTGATTCGCCACTTCACGCGCCTATCGACGTGGAATTACGCAATCGACCTGGGCATGTATCCGCTGGGTTCCTGCACCATGAAATACAACCCGCGGGTCAACGAATTTGTCGCGCGACTCGATGGCATCGCCACCGAGCATCCGCTGCAGCCGCTGGAGCTTTCGCAGGGCTGCCTTAAGATTCTTCGTCTGCTCGAAAATTGCCTGCTTGAGATCACCGGCATGGATTCGATCACTCTGCAGCCGGCCGCCGGCGCGCAAGGTGAACTCACCGGCCTACTGCTGATCCGCGCATATCTCGAAAAGCAAGGCAATGCGCGAAAAAAGGTGCTGATTCCCGACTCCGCGCACGGAACTAATCCCGCGACCGCGGTCATCGCAGGCTACGAAGTTCAGAACATAAAGTCCGAATCGCACGGGCAGATCGATGTCGGCAAACTTAGCGAATTGGTCACCGAAGATGTTGCGGCCCTGATGATCACCAATCCTTCGACGCTCGGCATTTTTGAGGAGCGCATTCCTGAAATCGCCGAAATCCTGCATGCCAAAGGCGCATTGCTATACATGGACGGCGCGAACATGAACGCGCTGGCGGGTATCGCCCGCCCCGGCGATCTCGGCGTGGACGTGATGCACCTGAATCTTCATAAGACTTTCTCCACGCCGCATGGTGGCGGAGGCCCGGGCGCCGGTCCGGTAGCGATGAAGAAAATTCTCGCACCGTTCCGCCCGGTACCCATCCTCGTCGAGAAACAAGGCGGCCAGCTGACGCTCGAGTCTGTGCGACCCGATTCCATCGGCCGCGTGAAATCGTTTTCCGGGAATTTTGGCGTGCTCGTACGAGCGCTCGCTTACATTCTTGCCTACGGCCCCGGCATTCGTCAGGCCACCGAGGACGCGGTGCTCAATGCGAACTACATCCGCAAGCACTTAGAAGGCGTGTACGATTTGCCTTATTCCCTGCCCTCGATGCACGAAGTGGTGTTCAGCGACGCCTTCCAGAAAAAAAATGGCGTCAACACCATGGATATCGCCAAGCGGCTGATCGACTACGGCTTCCATCCGTACACCACAGCATTTCCGCTGATCGTGCCTGGTGCGCTGATGATCGAACCCACGGAATCGGAATCGAAAGAGGAATGCGACCTGTTCATCGATGCCATGCGCGCCATCGCCGAAGAAGCCGCTGAAAATCCTGAGCTGGTGAAAACCGCCCCACACAGCACGCGCGTTCGGCGCCTCGATGAAGTCGGAGCCGCGCGTAAGCCGATCCTGCGCTGGGATCCTTCGCGCCAGCCCGCGGGCGAGGATCACCAGCATCGACACAAGCACGCCAGGCAGACCGAGCCAACGCCCGTCACGCCCACCGCTTAACTGCATCCGTAATCCCACGGCCACAATTCATTTCAGGGCACAGTCGATCGCAGCGTCCCGTCCCTACCATGTCATTCTGCTAAGCTGTTCCTCACGGATGTGTTCCTCAACATTTAATTGGTTCCATCACTCGTGACTCCGGCCCTCACCGCCTGGCTGCCTAAATCTGTTCTGCTGTTACGCGACTATGACCGGCACAAATTCCTAAGCGATCTGGTAGCCGGCGTCACCGTCGGTCTCGTTGCTTTGCCGCTGGCCATGGCGTTCGCCATTGCGTCCGGCGTCAGTCCGCAAGCGGGCATCTACTGCGCGATCGTCACGGGATTTCTGATCTCCGCATTGGGCGGATCGAAAACGCAAATCGGCGGACCGACCGGCGCCTTTGTCGTGGTCGTCTCTGGAATTATCGCGAAGTACGGCATCGAGGGACTCTTCACCTGCACGATGATGGCAGGCGTGCTCCTAGTGCTGCTCGGAATCACGGGCATGGGCACGGCGGTCAAATATTTTCCGCGTCCGGTGATCATCGGCTTCACCAACGGCATCGCCATCCTGATCGCCAGCACACAGATCCGCGACTTTTTCGGATTGCGAATGCAAAGCGTGCCCGGAGATTTTTTCCATCGTATGCGCGCATTTGGACAGGCGTGGCACACGATCTCGTTTCCCGCCACGCTCGTATCGCTCGCCTCCTTGGCCGTCATGATTTTGTGCCTCAAGTACGCCAAGCGGATTCCTGGAGCAATCCTCGTAACGTTTGGCGCCACCGCAGCCGTGACCCTGCTGCATCTTTCGGTAGAGACGATCGGAACGCGCTTCGGCGGCATACCCAGCGGCCTGCCTACTCTTGCCATCCCCAGGCTGCATTACAACGTCCTGCGACAGTTGCTGTCTCCGGCGTTTACGGTAGCTATGCTAGGCGCCATCGAGTCGCTGATGTCCGCAGTGGTCTCGGACCGCATGAGCAAGGACAAGCACAATCCCAACGTGGAACTCGTAGCGCAAGGCGTCGCCAACATCGTTTCACCCCTGTTCGGCGGACTACCGGCCACCGGCGCGATTGCGCGCACCGCTACAAATGTTCGTGCCGGCGCGAAAACTCCCGTCGCGGGAATGATCCATGCCCTAACTCTGCTGGCGATAGTGCTCTTTGCCGCTCCCTTGGTGAAGGACGTGCCCTTGGCCGCTCTCGCCGCCATTTTGATGATCGTGGCCTACAACATGGGAGAGTGGCGCGAGATTCCCGAAATCTTGAAGCTGACCGCCGCGGACATCACCGTGTGGCTGCTGACTCTGACTCTTACGGTGGTCGCGGATCTCACGTTTGCCGTCGAGGTCGGCATGGTTCTGGCGGCGCTGATGTTCATCCGCAAGGTCTCGCGCACCACCACTATCAGTCGCGTAACGCGCGATTACGTCGAGGATGGCCGCGCGCACATCCTGCAAGGGCGAGACATTCCGGAGTACGCCACCGTGTATCGCATTCACGGCCCCTTTTTGTTCGGCGCCACGGATAAGTTCTCCGACATTCTGGATCACCTGCCCACGTTGCCGCCGATCATCATTCTCCGGCTGCGCAATATGACCGCCATTGATGCCACCGGTCTCGGCGCTATTCGCGATCTCGCCGATCAGGTGCACGACTCGGGCCGCTCGCTGCTTCTCTGTGGCGCGAGAGAACAACCTTCGCAGCTCATGAAGCAAGCCGAATTCGAACGCCACGTCGGCACGGAAAATATATGCGGCAGCATCAACGAAGCGCTCACGCGCGCAGCCGATGTATACCGCAGACACCACGCGGAAAAGTCGGCCGCGGGCATTCCGGATCAATTGGTTGGGAAAACCTGACGAGCGAGACAGCATCCTGTACTGTCTCGATTCGCTTCACAGGATTGCTGCTGCGCTATTTCGAGAGACGAACTGAATCCAGAATCGCGCTGAACGTTTTGTCGTACTCCGAGTAAGCAGCCTGCGGCGCAACGCACAAGAACGAAAGCAACCCCTGTGGCTGCACCACGGTAATCAACCAATCTGTTTCCTGACCGCCGGCAGGCGAATCGTTACTGAGATAGGTCGACAAGCCGGGCTGGCCATTAAGTTTTACCGGTCCAGGTTCGCGCGTAATCTTCAAATTCGGATTGGTGTGCTGCAGATTCTGAATGAGTGCCTGCGTCGCGGTTCTCAAATTATCAGGATTACTCGCATCACCTTGGATGGGGCTGAGGTCCACAATCATTCCATACGCCAGCGCGGCCTGGCCGTCGCTGCCTTGCAGGACGCCATTCGGCGGCACGAACGATGCGCCGTTCTTGTCGTCTGACTGGCCCCAATTGTCAGGGTACTTCAGTGAATACGAAGCTCCCGCGTACTCCGCGAACTTACCTGATGGAGCTGGCGGCGGTCCGCTGTTGGCGGCAGCGACGATCGGTCCAATCTTCTTTGGAGTTGGCAACGCCAGCACTTCGCGTTTGATCGCTTCAAATTCGGCCGAATCCCGTTTGCCATTCGGCGGCGGTCCGCCCAATTTGTCGATCTCCTGGTTCACACGCTCGACTCGATTGCCGGGGTTTGGATGGTCGGATAAAAACTGCGGCGGATTCTTGCCGGCGGTTTCCGCCTGTAGCTTCTCGAAGAATTGCGCCATGGCGCGCGGATCGTAGCCGGCATCGTAAAGGACCTGCGTGCCCATCACGTCCGCTTGCGTTTCGTCAGTGCGTGAGTAGTGCAATAACAATCCGCCTGCTCCGAGCGCTACGCCCTGCGCCAACACTTGCCCGCTCGCGCTGCCTCCCAGCAAACTGCCCAGGATCCCGGCCGCGCCCTGCGTGAATTGCGCCTTCGAGGCCTGCGCGGTCCCGTGTCTCAGCGCCACGTGGGATAGCTCGTGTCCCATCACCGCTGCGAGCTGCGATTCATTGTCGGCGGCTTCGATGGCGCCCCGATTCACGAATACATATCCGCCGGGCAATGCAAATGCATTGATGGACTTGTCGTTCACGCAATGAAACTCCCACGGATACTCCACGCCTTTAGTCGGCAGCTTCGCGACCAGCCGCATGCCTAGCGTCGTGAGGTACTTGTCCACGCGGGGATCGTTGCAGAGCGGGAGCTTCTGCGCCATCACGTCGGCATTTTGCTTGCCGACCTGCACATCGGTATTCGGCGAATACATATTCCACGGCGCCTTCAGCTGCGTTCTCTGCGCATCCGCCTGCGTAGCGCCTGTAAGTGCCCAGACCACCGCGAGCATTCCTACAGCCGAATATTTTGTCCGGATCATAGCGATTTCCCTGCCCTGCACAGGATTGGATGAAAAATCCCGGCTCAGGTTTACTGCCCGGATTTACTGTACACCGGCGTTCAGGGAAAGAAAAACGCCCGGGTGTTGCCACCCGGGCGCTTTCAGGAGGGAGGAGTAAATTCGATTTAGCGCGCGGTGCGCGGCATTGGTTCCGGCATTGGCGTGGCCGCAGGTGCGTCCAGCGTTTTGCCGTTGCGAGCCTGTGCTGCCTTGGGAACGACCGCCGGTTCTAGGCGTCGCGCCGGCATCGCCAGATTCTCGCCTTCGCGAATAAAGGTCAGCCGATCCTGGCTCTTGTCCCAGTCGATGCACACCAGGTCGCCGAGGTGCACTTGCTCGGTCGCCAGTAAATTTGCCAGAGGATACACAACGTGGCGCTCAATAGCGCGCTTCAGGTGACGCGCTCCGTAGCGCTGATCGGTGCCTTCCTGGAGCAGGAAATCCTTGCCCTGGCCGGTGACGCGGAACAGGAATTGGCCCTTGGCGGTTTCCAACACCCGCTGCTGAACTTGGCCGAGCTCGATCTCGAGAACTTCCTCAAGCTGCTCTCGCTTCAGCGGGTGGAAGCACACTACCTTGTCCAGCCGGTTCATGAATTCAGGGGAGAACTTGCGGCGAGCCGCTTCCACAGCCGTGCGCTCAACCTTTTCATTCAAGCCAGCCGTCGGCTTGTCTTTCGGCTGCACGAAACCCATGCCGCCGTTCATCAGCTCAGTGATTTCGCCGCCACCCAGGTTGGAAGTCAAAAAAATCACCGTCTGCGACAGGTCGACACGGCGATTGTCGCCCAACGTTAGCGTCGCCTTATCCAGCATGCCGAGCAGCAACTGCCACAGGGCGTCGGAGGCCTTCTCAATTTCGTCAAACAGCAGGAACGACAGCTTAAGCTTGTCGGTGTGGCTCTTGGCCAGCTCTTCCTGGGTGATCAGCGGATGAGTCTCGCGATGACCGAGGTAGCCTGGGGGCGAACCGATCAGCTTGGCAATTTCGTGGGAGTGCTGGAATTCCGCGCAGTCCACCTTAATAATGGCGCGCGCATCTCCGAACAGAATCTCAGCCGCGGCTTCGACGATGCGGGTTTTGCCCGAGCCGGTGGGCCCGAGGAAGAGCAGGTTGCCGACCGGTCGCCCCGGCGAGTTCAATCCTGCGCAGAACACCTGGTACATGTCTACCAGCGCCTGCACGCCCTCTTCTTGTCCGACGATCTTGGCGCGCAATGAGCCGTGGAAGTCTCGAGTGTCATTGCTGCGGATCGTTGGATCCAGTTGCTGGCGTACGGCAGCTCTCATTGTGACTCCCCCATCGCAAAGCTTGTCTCAGCAAGTCTTGCGGGGCTGATTCAGTGCATGGGAAATGCCATTCCCTTTTCGGGCCTTCGCCTCAAAGCAGATCGAATAAATTCAATGATATGCGTGAGTTGCTCTTATGGAAACTGTCTCATCGCGTGAGACAACGTGTCATATGGACGCAAAGTGAGAGCGACAAGAACAGTTTGTGTCAGTCGTGCGAGGACGAAAAGAGGCCTGCAAACGCAGCAAAAACCAATCCGGGAATTAAAGCACTACTTTAATGATCGCTATCCCGCCGCGAGCACTGCAACGCCGGGGCGTTCTTCAGGCGGAACCGCAGCGCCATCGCGAAAGGCTACAACTCGCCCGGAATTCGCGGCGACGCGCTCTCCGGGGACGATAATTCCGACCAGATTGAGCGGATCGGCTGCGGAAACGGTCACGACCTCGCCCGTGCTCGGCAAACCGCGTTGCGCTCGCAACGATTCCACCGCGACCGGCAACGCGAACTGCTCGCCGATAAAGCCGCCGCTCACGAATCGCCCTCCTCGAATCTCACCGCGATCTTCAAGGCGCCGAAGAGCCATGAGCATCTCGCGCCATTTCGGGAGGATGGTCTCACGCGTGAGAACTTCCCGAAACACCACGCCGTAACGTCGGAGCAGCATCCAGCAGGTCGCCTCAAGAGCCCGATTGCGATCCAGGGGCTCGCCCGAATAGAGCAGAGACCATCGTCCGGCGCTATGACGCGGGCGAGCACTCTTGCCGTGCCCCTGCCCTGACCGGCGCTTTGGATCGATCAGCGCCCGCAGATTATCGAAGCCATCGGCCGTCAGCAGGCCGGCAGCGACCAGCTCCCAGAGGGCGGACTCCACGCCGGACTTGAGCGTCCCTGTGCCGCGAGCAATATCCGCGAAGAACGAGGCGCCCCGCTGCTTCAAATAGTGCAGCACTTCGCGCGCATCGCCGCTGAGTCCCCGGAGTTCGTCCTCGTTTTCGCCTGCTTCGCGGTGCGGGATCATCCACTCGGCGTCTTCGCGGACAAAAAAGGTGATCGGCGCGACGCTGGTGGGCACGATGCGACGCCGGTCGATAGTGGCCGCTTCCAGAGTTGCGGGATGCGGCGATACCCGGCCCCAACCTGCCGCGCCGGTCAGGCACAACTGATCGAGGACCTTCGGATCATAATCCGCAATGCGGCGGCGCAGGATCTGGCGCTCCCAGGCGTTCGCCGGAGCCTCGAAGCCCTGCATCTGCCGCAGCACTTCCAGCGTTCCACGCTCGCCGAGGACCTGGCTGGAGGGCGCCACATGTTGCCATCGCAGCAGCCAGCGCATGTATTCGGCGGGAGTAACCGACGCCACCTGTTTGCGCAATGAGCCTAGCGTCAGACGATGAATCCGAGCCAGCAGGCGTCGCTCGCACCACTCGATTTCGCCGGCAGCGGCAAAATCGGTGAACTTGCCGCGCAAAACCGCACCGCTCGCCTCCAGGCGCAGTAAAGCTTTGTCGATGTCTGTGATCGGCACACCGAGGATGCGGCTCAATTCGCCTGCGCTGGTCGGCCCGGCATGCGCCATCCAGCCGCTCAGCATCGCGTACACGGCATCTTCGCGCGACGCCGGTTCCACAATCTCCACATCCGGGAGAGCGATCTCAAATTGCGCGTCCTGAAAGATTCGCGCGAAGCTTTTGGCTCGCTCCGCGGCCACCCAGAACTTCTTGTCTCCGCCCCGCACGATGGTGGCCCGGCGCTGCTCCGCCAGTTGCTCGAAATGAGCTTGCCACCTCGCGCCAGCGTCGCCCAACCTCAGCTGCAATTTCTGGCCGTCCGGCGCGACTGGAGCGGCTTCGTCAATCAGCGGCAAAGCCGTAAGGCTCAGCAAAATATCGTGCAGTTCCTCGGCATCTCGTATGTCCGGCCAGGCGTCCTCGCGCACCTCTTCAATCGCGGCCGGATCCAGGCGTCCCACTTCGGACAGCACCGACTCCGGCAGCATTCGCCGCATCTCCACCGCCCGCGCCCGGCGTTCCTCCAGCGGAGCATCATCCAGATACGCGTACGGGTTCGCGTTGAGAATTTCATGCGAGAACTGCGACGGCACCGGCGTATCAACCGCTACACACTTGATCTTGCCGCTGCCGATGTCCCTGAGAAGCTGCTCCAGGCGGTCGATGTCCATGGCCTCGGTCAGCGTGTCTTTCATTACTTCCGCGACCAGCGGATGGTCCGGAATCTTGATGTCGCCGACGATGTTTTCCTGGCATGCTTGCGCTTCGGGGAAGACCGAAGCCAGCAAATCATCGGCGCGCATGCGTTGAATCTGCGGAGCCACTTTCTTTCCGCCTTGAAAACGCAGCAACGCCAGCGCACGGCCCGCATCCCAGCGCCAACGCGTCCCGAACAGCGGCGAATCCAGCACCGCCTGCTCCAGCACTTCTCTCACGGAGTTCGGGTGCAGAAAATGGAAAACATCGGCGAGCGGAAAGCTGTGCTGCTCGGCGAGCGAAATATTCAATCCGTTGTCAGTGGCCGCGGCCTGCAGCTCGAAATTGAACGACCGGCAAAACCGCTTGCGTAACGCGAGCCCCCAGGCCTTGTTCACGCGCCCGCCGAATGGCGCATGAATCACCAGCTGCATCCCACCGCCTTCGTCGAAGAAGCGTTCCGCGATGATGGTGTCTTGCGTCGGCACCGCGCCCAATACAGTGCGGCCCGCGATGATGTAATCCACAATCTGCTCGGCGCCGGCATCATCCAGCGCAGCATTCTGACTTCAGCCAAGTCACCGCCGCCACGATCTCGGACGACGTCTCCCGAGTGGCTCCGTGCGCTACACCTTCGGTTAACGCATCCACGGATTCGCGCAGCTCGGCCACTTCATGCGACAACTCCGCTGTTCGCGCGGGAGCTTCGCCTAGCCAGAACGGCAAACTCGGTGCCGCTCCTGCGCATCTTCCACCAGCACACTGCCGGAAGCCTGCACGCGGCGAACACGCCAGGAAGTATTGCCAAGCAGAAAGACATCGCCTGCCAGGCTCTCCACCGCAAAATCTTCGTGAAGCGTGCCGACAACCGTGCCCTCCGGCATGGCGACCACCGTATACAGCGCGTTCTCCGGGATCGCGCCGCCACTGGTGATCGCCGCCAGCCGCGCTCCGCGGCGAGCGCGCAGCATTCCATTCACGCGATCGCGGTGGAGGTACGCCCCGTAGCGGCCGCGCCGCGCAGCAATTCCTTCGGACAGCATCTCCACAACGGCGTCAAACTGCTTCAGATCGAGATCGCGATACGGGTAAGCCCTGCGCACCGCACGAAACAACTCCGCTTCGTTCCAATCTTCGGCGGCGCACATGGCCACGATTTGCTGCGCCAAAATATCCATCGGCGCCGGGGGGATTTCCAGACGGTCGAGTTCGCCGCGCCGAATGGCACGAAGTAGCGCGGCGCATTCCACCAGCTCATCGCGTGTAGTCGCAAAAATGCGGCCCTTCGGAATCGCACCGCGCCAGTGCCCGGCGCGTCCCACGCGTTGCAACGCCACGGCGATGGCACGCGGCGAGCCAATCTGACAAACCAGATCGACGCTGCCGATGTCTATGCCCAGCTCCAGCGAAGCGGTCGCGACCAGCGCGCGAATCTCGCCGTTCTTCAGCTTTTTTTCCGCTGCCAGCCGCAGCTTGCGCGACAAACTTCCGTGATGCGCCGCCACTGCATCATTACCCAACCGCTCGCCCAAGTGATGCGAGACGCGCTCCGCCAACCGCCTCGTGTTCACGAAAATCAGTGTCGACCGATGCTGCTGCGCCAACGCCGCGATGCGGTCGTACATCTCGCCCCACATCTCGTTGGAAGCCACCGGACCAAGTTCGCTGGCGGGCACCTCGACAGCCAAGTCCATTTCGCGCCGATGCCCCACGTTGACGATCACTGGCGCAGGCCGCTCACCGCCAGTCAGGAATTCCGCGACAATCTCGATCGGTTTTTGCGTCGCAGACAACCCGATGCGCGCTAGTGGCTTGCCGGTCAGGTGCTCCAGCCGCTCCAACGACAACGCCAGATGCGCCCCGCGCTTGTCGTCGGCCACTGCGTGAATCTCGTCGACGATCACCGTCTCGACCGTCTTCAAAATTTCCCGGCTCTTCGCAGCAGTCAGCAGGATGTAGAACGATTCGGGTGTGGTGACGAGAATGTGCGGAGGATGCACCAGAATCGCTCGGCGCTCGTGTGCCAGCGTGTCGCCGGTACGAACCGCGGTGCGGATGGGCGGCACCAACATGCCGCGCTCGCCGGCCAATTGCAAAATTTCCGCCAGCGGCCCCTCAAGATTTTTCTGAATGTCGTTGCCGAGAGCCTTCAGTGGCGAGATGTACAGAATTTCCGTCGCGTCGCGCAGCTCACCGTGCAAAGCTTTGCGCACCAGTCTGTCGATGCACACCAGAAACGCCGCCAGCGTTTTGCCGGATCCGGTAGGCGCCGAAATGAGCGTCGTTCGACCCTCAAGGATGTGCGGCCAACCCAGCTCCTGCGGCTCGGTAGGCGTCCCGAACTTCGCGACAAACCAATCGCGAACAAGCGGATGCGCCCAATCCAGACTGTGCGTTTGCTCCTGGATCTCTACGTCCATTGCTCCAATTATACGCTTCTCGCCAGAGCCCCGCTGATGCGCAGCGTTGCCTCGAGGTGACCCTGGAGATCTCAGCTTTATGTAGCAGCCGCTTTAGTATCGGCGGCTTTGTGTATCGGCTGCCTTTATGTAGCGGCGGCTTTCCGAAGCCGGCGCAGTTATGGTGCATCACAAACTCCCCACTACCGCCGGGCAAGCCGCTGCGCTGTCCGTCGCAAAAAACTCGATTAAAACAAATCGGCTGGCTCCTGCGAGCCAGCCGATTCAAATTTCAGGTGGAAAAATTTAATTCCTGACAGCGATCCGCCGTCAGAACTTCTGGTCAGTTACGAGCGCTCCGGCTTCTTCCGCGACGCTTGCGGCATCGCCGCCGGCGCCGTGGCAGGCAAAGCCACGCGCGGTTTCTTCCCTTCGCTCACGGCTTCCGCGGGAGCTTCCACAGTCTTCCCGTCCTTGGCATCTACTGCGGCAGCCTTCACCGCGGGCTCGGCAGCGTCCGGCTGTACCAGCGCGCCTTCGCCCTCGCGCACAAACGTAAGTTCCTTGTGAACGCCGTCCCAATCGATTCGCACCAGGTCACCCAGATGCACTTGCTCGGTAGCTAGCAAATTCGCCAGCGGATAGACGACGTATCGTTCGATGGCGCGCTTCAAATGCCGCGCACCGTAACGCTGATCGGTACCTTCCTGCAGCAGGAAATCGCGACCCGCCGGGGTCACGCGGAATAGAAATTGCCCCTTGGCAGTTTCCAGCACTCGCTGCTGCACCTGGCCCAACTCAATCTCCAGGACTTCTTGCAACTGATCGCGTTTCAGTGGATGAAACACCACCAGCTTGTCGAGCCGGTTCATGAACTCAGGCGAAAACTTCTTGCGCGCGGCCTCGACGGCGGTGCGTTCCACTTTTTCGTCCAGACCGCTGATCGGCTTGTCTGCCGGCTGGATGAAACCCATCCCGCCCTGCATCAAGTCGGCAATTTCGCCACTGCCCAGATTGGAGGTCAGGAAAATCAC
The DNA here is from genome assembly GCA_963788725.1 of uncultured Acidobacteriota bacterium. Lineage (GTDB taxonomy): Bacteria > Acidobacteriota > Terriglobia > Acidiferrales > UBA7541 > Acidiferrum. The sequence continues at coordinate 140,888 of CAWBHT010000006.1, forward strand.
GGTGCGCGACAAATCCACTCGCCGGTTATCGCCCAACGTTAGAGTCGCCTTATCCAGCATGCCCAGAAGCAACTGCCACAAAGCGTCTGACGCTTTCTCGATTTCGTCGAACAGCAGGAACGAAAGCTTCAGCTTGTCGCTGTGGCTCTTGGCCAACTCTTCCTGGGTAATCAAAGGGTGCGTTTCGCGATGGCCCAGATATCCTGGGGGCGAGCCGATCAATTTCGCAATCTCGTGCGAGTGCTGAAACTCCGCGCAATCTACTTTGATGAACGAACGAGGATCACCGAACAGAATCTCGGCGGCCGCTTCGACGATGCGTGTTTTGCCGGAACCTGTCGGACCGAGAAAGAGGAGATTCCCCACCGGCCGCCCAGGCGAATTCAGCCCGGCGCAGAGCACCTGGTACAAATCCACCAGCGCCTGCACGCCCTCTTCTTGTCCGACGATCTTGGAGCGCAGCGCGGTTTGAAACTCCATCGTATCCGTGCTGCGTTGATTGGGATCGAGAGGAAGAATGAATTCAGCCATGGCCGCCTCCTAGCGCCTTCTCAACTGCGAAGACGCAGTTCCAACACGCCCCCGTCCATAGTCAAACTGCGATAGTTTGACCTGGAGAGTGGACTGCAGGAGTCGCAATTGTAAGAGCAACTCTCGCGCCACTGCGGGCGATTCGGAAATCCGGAGTATCGGCGGAAACAGGTCCGCGAGTTCCATATTCAACTCGCGCAGCTCGCCCACCAGCCGTTGTACCGCCGGCGAATCGGAATCCGCCAGATCGATCTGGTTGACGCTGTTCACTTGTTCGCGCAACGCACGCCAATTCAACTCCACGAACGGATGCTTCTTGTTGACCTCGCGTACCACTCGATCGGTGATGATCGCTCGCTCGCCCAGCTTCGCCAGGTGAATTTGTTTCACCTTGTCGCCCTTGCGCACATTGTGCACCAGGTAGAAGCTGTTCCCCTTCCGGCGAACGAAAGCCATAGTTGTCCTTGATCCGACCTATCATTTCTATTCGCGTAGTGTACCGCGCTTCCACTACACCCTCAAGCACTTTGACACCGAATCGTCGCGAATGTTTCCGATGCGTTACAACGAAAAAATACATGCACGGCTGCAGATCTCCGCATTCGTTTTTTCGCTTTGTTCCATTCGCTGCACGCATCGCCATTCGCCGCAACAACTGTTCCCTGGTTATTAGATGCCGCCGCGCCAGACCGCGACTCATCACCCATTGCTCGCGAGTGTCGCCGCTCTGCACTTTTTTTGTCAGCGCGTTTGTCAGTACACTTGTCATTGCTCGTGCCTATTCCGTTAAACACCACAGCGAGCATTTAGTTTGTGTGCGCGTCGGCTGGCGCAATCGTGGAAAAGTAGCGGCGCAACTCGAACGACGCTGCGCGAGCAGTCCGACAAAACTACTCGACCGAGGCTTTTTTACATGTCCCTGTGGGATCCGGTATATCAGCTGGTGAAACAAATTCCTCGCGGCAGGGTTTTATCCTATGGGGCGGTTGCCAAAATTCTGCGCCTCCCTGGCGGCGCGCGCAGCGCCGGCCGAGCTATGGCTGCGACACCTTCCGGAAAAGGCGTTCCGTGGCATCGTGTCTTGGCCGCAAGCGGTAAAATCCTCATTCGCGAACCGTACAGCTCATTGCAACGAAAGCTCCTCGAATCCGAAGGCGTACAGGTAATCGAATCCCGCGTCAAAATGAAACAGTATCTCTGGGTCCCACCGCGCAAAAAGTCCAAGTCCGCGCCCAAAGCAAAATCCCCACGAAAAACGAAGCGCCAGCCGCGCTAGCAGTCACCTTCTTCGGCAATTCCGCGAATGTACGCTATCCTATCCCTTCCCTAAAATGGCCGAACCTGTCATCCAGGTAGAAAATCTCGTAAAGCGCTACGCCGACGTGGAAGCGGTCCGCGGCGTCAGCTTTCATGTGGAAGAAGGCGAGGTCTTCGGCCTGCTCGGACCCAACGGCGCCGGCAAAACCACAACTGTCGAAATTCTTGAAGGGCTGCGCACTCTGGACAGCGGCAAAGTTTCCGTCTGTGGCCTAGATCCCCAGCGCGACTCCAACGCCCTAAAAAATGAAATCGGTGCGGCGTTGCAATCCACTTCCCTGCCCGACAAACTCAAGACCTTCGAAGCCCTGCAACTGTTCGCTGGCTTTTACTCCCGCCGCCGCGATCCCGAGGAGTTGCTCAAACGCTTCGGCCTGGAAGAAAAGCGCCACACTTTCTACAGCAAACTCTCGGGCGGCCAGAAGCAGCGCCTCGCACTTGCCATGGCGCTGGTCAACAATCCCCGCGTTCTCTTTTTTGACGAGCCTACCGCCGGGCTCGACCCCCAGGTGCGTCGCGAGATTTACGACATCATTGACGAGCTGCGCCGTGAGAAAAAGACCATCGTCATGACCACGCACTATATCGAGGAAGCCGAGCGTCTTTGCGATCGCGTGGCCATCGTCGATCACGGCAAGGTCATCGCGCTAGGCACGCCGCGTGAACTCAAGGCCCGCTCGGGCGACAAGACGCGGATCGAGGTCCGCCTTGCGAAGCCCGAGTCGGAAGGCGACCTCATCCAACTCGACGGCGTCACCGATTGCCGTAGCCTCAATGGCACCTACGTCTTGCACTGCCAGCGCCCGCCGCAAGCCATCGTCTCCCTGGTGAAGCATCTGGAAACTCGCGGAAACGAACTGGTCGGCCTCGAAATCGCTACGCCTTCACTGGAAGACGTATTCATTGAACTCACTGGAAGGAGGCTGCGCGATTGAAACACTTCCTGACGCTTACCCGCATGCGCATTCGCCTCACGCTACGCAATAAAATGTTTCTCTTTTTCAGCGTGATCATGCCCTTCGGCTTTTTTTTCCTGTACGCCGGCATCATCGCCAAAGGCGATCCGCGCATTGTTAGATTCCTTCTCGGGCCCGTCATTGCTATGGCCGTAATGGGCAGCTTTTGGGGACTGAGCGCCGCTCTCGTCACCTTCCGCGAACAAGGCATCCTCCGCCGCTTCCACGTTTCCCCTGTAACCGCCGCGGATATGCTGGCCTCCAGCATCGTTGCTAACTACGTCTTGACCATTCCCACGGTTGTCAGCGAATTGCTCCTCGCTCGCTTCATCTTTCACGTGCGCGACTTCGGCAATCTTTTGTCCTTCGCCATTCTTGTCACCATCGGCGTCATATCCTTCGCGTCCATGGGCTTGGTCGTCGCCAGCGTCACCAATACCATGCAGGAGACTCAGGTCCTCAACCAGCTCATCTGGCTGCCGCTGATTTTCCTGTCTGGCGCAACCATACCTCTGAGCTCATTGCCGAAGGTTGCGCAAAATTTTGGCATCTTTCTTCCGGCAACTTATCTCGTGTGGGGTTTGCAGGCCTCCATCTTTTCTTCGCTCGCAATTTGGAAGCTCTGGATTGAAGTCAGTGCGCTACTTGCCTGGGCGATTTTGACTTTCTTCGTCGCCTCTCAACTGTTTCGCTGGGAACCGGAATCGAAGATCCCCCGCAACGCCAAGCTCTGGGCCGCTGCCACGGCTTTGCCTTTTCTATTTCTCGGAGTCTGGGAACATAGCAGTGGATCACTGCTGATGGATGCGCGCGCCGCCTATCGCTCGATCGAGAACTCCGATCGACCCGAAAGACCCAGCGAAACGGAGAAGATTTATCGCGCCACGCCAAAGTCGACACGCCCGGCAGAACCTCCATCCGCGCCAAACGATAGCCCAAACTAGTCGTCACCGGTACCGCCGCAGCCCGCCAATTTGGTTTCCAATGCCGCCATACACTGAAGCGCTCTCATTGACGCTCGCCGACTCCTACCGTATTCTCGAATTTCGCGTGACTCACACGCGCATGCTCAGGGAGCGGACATGCCGATCACCAAGACCGACACCATCTGGCACAACGGAAATTGGATTAAATGGGATGACGCCACCCTGCACGTCCTTTCTCACGTGGTCAGCTACGGCTCCGCCGTGTTCGAAGGCATTCGCTGCTACGAGACCAAGCAAGGTCCCGCCATCTTCCGCCTTCCCGAGCACATGCAGCGCCTCATTAATTCCGCGAAGATTTATCGTATGGAGTTGCCGCACACCGTGGAGCAGTTTGGCAACGTCGCCACAGAACTCGTACGCCGCAACAAGTTGAATTCCTGCTATGTCAAGCCCATGGCCATGCGCGGTTACGGTGAAGTCGGCGTGAATCCGCTCAGCTCGCCAATCGAGCTCTACATGGCGTGCTGGTCGTGGGGCGCGTACCTCGGCCCGGAGGCGCTCTCCAAGGGCGTGGACGTGGGCGTCAGCTCCTGGACCCGTATCGCTCCGAACACTCTGCCCGCGATGTCCAAGGCCGCCGCAAATTACATGAACTCGCAACTCATTCGCATGGAAGCCAGCTTCAACGGCTACGCCGAAGGTATCGCGCTCGATACCGACGGCCACGTCAGCGAAGGCTCCGGCATGAACGTCTTCCTCGTACACAATGGCGTGCTCTACACTCCGCCGCTGTCGACCAGCATTCTTCCCGGCATCACTCGCGACGCCATCGTGACGCTGGCGCAAGATCTCAAGATCCCTGTGAAAGAAACGGTGATACCGCGCGAAATGCTCTACATCGTCGACGAAGTTTTCTTCGTCGGCACCGCCGTCGAAGTCACGCCAATCCGTTCGGTCGATCACATTCAGGTCGGCAAAGGCGTCGCCGGGCCCATCACCCGCAAACTCCAGGAAGAATTCTTCGCCGTAACCAGCGGCAACAAACCCGACATCCACAACTGGCTAACCCCAGTAAACGCCCCAGTCAGCGCCTCGCGCTAATATCCAGCAGCACGGGTCGGAACCGCCGCGTTGAAGCCCACTAAATCGCGCTGGACGCATAAATTGTCATCCTGAGGGCATCCGACAAGGATGCCCGAAGGATCTCAACGTAAACACGAGCGAAACGTAGCGTCACCCGCACCCTTGTAACCGTCGGCTCCCACGCACGAACTCACCGCACGTTCCGCTTTCGCCTCCCGCTCGCCACTCGCCACTCGTCACTCGCCACTTCTTCAACTACAATTCGCCTGCGCCATCGGAGGCCCCCCGGTGTACACCACCGCTCAAAAGCTCACCGCCGAGTTCCTCGGCACCTTCGCGCTGGTCTTCTTTGGCGCCGGCTCCATCTGCGCTGACCAGTTTCTTCACGGCGCTGGCGCAATGGGCCTGCTGGGCATCGCAGCCGCTCACGGACTCGCCATCGCCATCCTCTACACCACCTTCGCGCAAGTCTCCGGCGGACATTTCAACCCCGCCATCACCATCGGCTTCTGGGTCACCAAACGTGCCAGCACCCTCGACGTCGTTCTCTACTGGATCGCGCAACTAGCCGGCGCCATCGTCGCAGCATTTTTGCTCAAGGCACTCATCCCCGAGGACACCTGGCGCGCGGTAGCGCTCGGCACGCCGACGCTGGTCCGCGATTATTCGCGCCTCGCCGGCATGTTCCTCGAAGGCATCGGCACGTTCTTCCTTGTTCTGGTAGTATTCGCCACCGCGGTAGACATCCGCGGCGTCTCGCAAGCCGTTGCCGGTTTTTGCATCGGCCTGACCTACGCCATCGGCATGATGGTCGCCAGCCCATTCACTGGCGGAGCCCTCAACCCCGCCCGCGCCTTTGCCCCGGCCTTGGCCTCCTCTCATTGGGCGTCCCAAGGCGTCTACTGGGTAGGTCCGCTCGCCGGCGGCTTCCTGGGCGCCCTTCTCTACGACTCCTTCTTCCTGAAAAAGCCCATCGGCCCGACTTGACCGTCAGCTCAGTCTGTCGCTCGTAAGGACTCGTAAGAAATTGCTGTCATCCTGAGCTCATCCGATAAGGATGAGCGAAGGATCTCAACGTCAAATTTGCTTCCCCAAGTCACCGTCGCAGCGGCCGTGACCGCCCAAAATCACGATCGCCTCGCGCTTACCAGACAAACACCAATCCGCCAGTAACTACGCGCGCACCTCTCCGAGCCGCATTTCTTGCTCCTTCCTAGTACCGGATGCTAACTTCGCAAAATAGCGTCATAGGTCGCGGAGCTCACATTTCATGCCACTGAACATTGACGATCTTCTTCGACGCGCCGTCGAAAACAAGTCTTCCGACCTGCACCTCAAAGTCGGCAATCACCCATATCTCCGCATCGATGGCTTGCTGACGCCTCTCACCGACATCCCCCGCATCACGCCAGAAGAGATGCTCTCCATGGCGTTCAGCATGATGACCAACCGCCAGAAACAAAAATTTAAAGAGACCGCCGAGCTCGACATGGCTTACGGCGTTGCCGGCCTCGGCCGCTTCCGCGTTAACGTCTTCCAGCAGCGCGGCAACGTCGGCATGGTCCTTCGCGTCATCCCCACCAAGATTCGCACCACGGACGAACTCAACCTGCCCTCGGTCGTCAATCGCATCTGCGAAGAGCAGCGCGGTCTTGTCCTGGTCACTGGCACTACCGGTTCCGGCAAATCCACCACGCTTGCCGCAATGATCGACCGCATCAATGCCAACTCGCTCCGACCATCTGATCACCATCGAAGATCCGATCGAGTTCCTGCACCGCGACAAGAAAAGCTTCATCAATCAGCGCGAAGTCGAGGTCGACACCGCCAATTTCTCCACCGCCTTGCGCGCCGCTCTTCGTCAGGATCCCGACGTCATTCTGGTCGGCGAAATGCGCGACCTTGAAACCATTTCCACCGCATTGCTCGCCGCGGAAACCGGCCATCTTGTTTTTTCCACCTTGCACACTCTGGACGCCACCGAGACCATCCAACGTATCATCGCGGTCTTCCCGCCTCCCGAGCAGAAACAGATTCGCCTGCAGCTCGCTGCCACTTTGAAGGCCGTCATCTCGCAGCGCCTCGTGCGCCGCGCCGACGACCAGGGCCGCGTTCCCGCCGTCGAAATCATGATCGCCACGGGCTACGTCCGCGATTGCATCATCAACGCCGACAAAACCCGCCTGATCCACGACGCCATCGCCGCCGGCACTAGCCAGTACGGCATGCAGACCTTCGATCAATCGCTCTTCGACCTCTACACCAAGCAACTCATCACCCTCGAAGAAGCTCTCAGCCGCGCCTCCAACCCCGACGAATTCCGCCTCCGCATCCAGGGCATCCGCTCCGCATCCGACTCCGCTCGCGAGGAAATGGAGCGCCAAATGGCCGACTTCGAACGCTTCGCCCGCAAATAAACTTCCGCGCGGCGGGTGCCGCACCCTCCGATGTTGCGGGTGCGGGTTTAGAGGCAACTCCAAGCAGAACGCACGCACATGGGACCTGTGTGTGCGGATTTTGGATTTCAATTCAGAATCAGACTCAACCCGCCTAGACCTGTCATCCTGAGGCTACCCGACGAGGATAGCCGAAGGATCTCAACGTCAAACATTAAGCCAAACTTTACGTACAACGGCCGTCGTCTCTCTGCAGCGAGTCGTTTTGCAGATCGACACAAACGACAAGAGGCCGGCGACGCAAAGCGCCAGCCGGCCTCTTTATTCGTTTTTATTGTTGTTACGCGTCCACGTCTCTACCGATCCTCACTCGCCACTTGCAACTCGCCACCTCCTACGGCGACCTCTCCCCTGTCGCGCCCTGTAGTTGCGGCTCAAGCCGCCGCGAAAACTCAATCACCTTTCGCGAAATATCGTCGCGCACGTGTCGAAATACTTCGCGCTTCTGCTCCCCACTCTCTTCCTCCATCGCTGGATCGGGCAGATTCCAATGCTCCAGGTTGCGCGTAAACGGCCACACCGGGCTGCGCTCCTTCGCGTCATCCGACAGCGTCACCACAAACGCGAAATGCTCCCTTAAGGATTCCGCGACCGGCTTCGCCTCTGCCATCATCAGGTCGATCCCGACTTCATTCATTACTTCCACAGCAGTGGGGTTCACGTCGACCGATTCGACGGCTGTACTCTTCGCCACAACTTTTCCGTTTGTCACCTCCTCAAGAAAACGCTCCGCCATCTGACTGCGGCTGGCGTCTCCGGTAGAAAAGAAAAGAACTTTAGGTTTACGTTCCATGCTTTCCTCCCACACCCCACACTTACAACTACATGGTTCTCCCATCAATCGCCAACATCCTGTAGGAGGTCTTACGCCCCACACTGGCGCTGGTCGTGGCGATTCATTTGCTCTTCCGGAATCTCACCCCTGGCAATCACGTACAGCGGATGAGTGCTATCCTGCTGCCATGTTTGGCCGTTCCCGCAAACTGGAAACCGAGTCGGAGCTGTACGAAGTCGCGCAACGCGCGTTGATGCGCCGCTCGCACTCGGTCTCCGAGATGAAAAAACTCCTCGCCCGCCGCACCGACAACGAGCTCCTCGCCCAAGTGGTTATGGCTCGTCTCAAAGAAAACGGCATGGTCGATGATGACCGCTACGCCAAACAATTCACGCGTCAGCGCACCGAAATTCGCCGTCAAGGCAAGTACCGCATCGCCCGCGATCTCCGCGCCCGCGGCGTTCCTGACCGCCACATCAATGCCGCGCTCGATGACGCTCGCGACGATGCCGCCGAAGGTGCCGCCATTCGTCACCGCATTCAACGCAAACTGAAATTTACTCGTGGCGAGATTACAGACAACAAGATCGCCTCGCTCTATCGCTCCCTGCTGCGCGCCGGCTTCCCCTCCGACGCCATCCGCCGCGAGCTCAAAACCATGACCGCCGAAGATCTCCCCGATGTCGACGCCGCACCTGAGCCGTAAAATCCGCCTGGCGGCTGCTATCTCAGTATTCGAATGAAGGATGCAAGCGACTCGCGAGTCAACGAGCCGTGGAATTACCCGCGCCCGCCGACGAAACCTCAAAATACCGCGACCCAGGCGGTCGCAGCAAAAAATATCCGACCACGATCAACAGCGCAGCATGCGCCAGCGCTTCCGACACCGAGTGCAACGCGCTAACCGCCACGTGAAAGCCGAGCCACACCAGCAGTAGCCATCGCGCCCAACCATGTCCCAGAAGCAGGAAAATTCCGCCCACGATTGCGAGCATTCGAACCAACGAAATCAGTACGATGTGCGGCTCCAATGGCCGATCGGAAAGGTGATAGGCCAGTCCCACCACGCCCGCCACAATGAACACACAACCTAAAATCGTCACCGCTATCGGACGTTTCATAGTCGTTCGTTCTATCGCAGCCGACGGATTCGCGCAAGCCTCCTCACGCCGCCGAGCAAAAATCATCAGACACAGCCCACCCAACCGCCTTCCGTCCTAAATCATTACGCGCTAAGATGCGCGCCATGTCACCTCGCATTGATCGTCGCAGTTTCATCGTCGCCAGCGGCCTCACCGCACTCGCATCCACTCGCGTTCTCGGCGCCAACGACACCCTTCGCGTCGGCATCATCGGCGCCGGCGGTCGCATGGGCAATCTCATGGACTCCGCCGACAAAATCGCCACCTGGCAGATAGCCGCGGTCTCCGACGTCTACGCGCCTCGCCGCGATGCCGTGAAGCTGCGCGCCAACGGCAATGCCGCCACCACTCACGCCGACTATCGCGAACTCCTAGACCAGAAACTCGACGCCGTCTTCATTGCCTCGCCCGACCACTGGCACGTTCGCATGGCCGTCGCGGCCATCGCCGCCGGCAAAGACGTCTACCTTGAAAAACCGGTCACCCACACGCTCGAAGAAGGCGCCACGCTCACCAAGGCCGTCCGCTCCAGCAAACAAATTCTCCAATGCGGCATGCAACAGCGCAGTTGGAGCCACTTCCGCGACGCCGTCGACCTGATCCAGGGCGGCAGCCTCGGCCGCATCCCACAAATCCGCACCTACTGGTGGCAGAACTATCTCTCCTGGGTCAGCAATCACAAGCCTGTGGACACCCAGGCTCTCGACTGGAAGCAGTGGCTCGGCGGCGCTCCTGATCAACCTTTCAGCGAAGAAAAATTTTATCTTTGGCGCTGGTTCTGGAATTTCGGCGGTGGCGCCATGACCGACCTCTTCACTCACTGGATCGACGTGGTCCACTGGGCTATGAAGTCCGACCAGCCAACGCAAGCGCAAATACTCGCCGACAAATACACCTTCACCACCTGGGATTGCCCCGACACGCTGCAAGCCGCCGTTCGTTATCCTGGCTTCGATGTCGTCTACGAAGGCTCCATGGCCTCTTCCATCGACGACGGCGGGCTCGATTTCCGCGGCACCGAAGGCACTCTCAAGATCAATCGCAGCGGCTTCAGCGTCTATCGCGAAGGCATGGGCAACGTCGCTCCCGGCAAAGATGTCGCGGTCGTTCACGCCGACTCTTTCCGCGACGGCACCATCGATCACATGAAAAACTTCTTCGACTGCATCCGCAGCCGCAAAGAGCCGAACGCTCCGGTAGAAACCGGCGTCGCCGCCGCTCGCGCCGGCCATATCGCCAACGCCGCGTACCACCACGGCGGACAAATCACCTGGCCGCCAAAATAAGCACAGCTAGCACGCGCACTGTGCTCGCTCGAAGCCTTCTTGGGTGGCCCATCCTTCGCGTCCTTTGCGAAGGGTGGGGCGCTCCATAATCACAACCCCCGAAAACCCTCCGCCAAATTCATACGTCTATCCAAATAGCGATGCCAGGAGCAAGCCATGTCCGAATCAGCGACACAAACAGTCGCATCCACAAACAAAGCCGAAATCCGCGCGCTCATCGACCGATGGGCGCAAGCCGTTCGCGACGAAAATCGTCCAGCAATCCGCGCCGACCACGACGACAACATCCTCATGTTCGATGTGCCGCCCCCATTCCTTTCACAAGGCCTGGACGCCTACATGGCCACGTGGGAGACATTTTTCGCACATGTGAAAAAACCGGTCGTCTTTGATTTCACGGATGTGAAGGTGACCACAGGCAACGACGTCGCTTTCGCGACCGCCATCGGTCACTGCTTCAATATCGATCCCACCGGCAAGCGCGAACCACTCGACTTTCGCCTGACCATGGGCCTGCGCAAAATCAACGGCCGCTGGCGCATCCTCCACGAACACCATTCCCTCCCCGCTGTGTAACATTTGTTCTCTGATCGCGCGTACGCGAAGGCCCATGCCCTGTAGCTCGGGCCTTCAGGCCCGAGGGTTTAGATTTCAGTGCGAGCACCCACAACGCTCGGAGCGCTTGGGTAAAATCCGTCAGCAAGGGGCGAAAGTTCCCAACAATCTACTTCGGGCTCTTCCGCTCGCGAGCCATTTTTTCCGCTGTCGCCAGCGCATCCGCGGCCGCGACCTTCACATCTGGTTCCACGCCCGTTCCTTCCCAATTCGTCTTCGAGATAGGATTGATCGCCCGCGCAAACGGCACTCCAATCATGAAGTGCTCGTCGATTCGGTGACCCGCCACCGGATGCGCCCCTCCGCCCGTCGTTTCTCCCACCAGCGTCGCGCGCTTCAGATTCTTCAGGTTGTAGCAGAACTCCTCTGCACCCGAAAAAGTTTGCTTCGACGTCAGAACGTACGCGGGCTTGCCGTCCAATCGCTTTCCTGGCACATACGGCAGCGTCCAATACTGATGCGTCGAATTGTCCTTGCGCTGCCACAAATCGTTCAAATGCGTCGGCTCCGCAAACAGATACGTGGAAATCAACGCCACCATCGTCGGATCGCCCCCGCCGTTCTCGCGCAAATCAAAAATAATCGCATCGACATTCGCCAGGAAATTCATCGCCGCGATCGCGGTGGGCCCGCAGGTCTCCGGATCACCAAACATGTTGAACTTCACATATCCAATGTTTCCGCCTAGATGCTCCACCTTTTCAAATCCACAATTCATCTTTTCCATCTGTTCGCGAAAACGCGCCGTGTCCTCCGGACTCGGCTTCGCATCATCCGCCCGCTCCGGGATTTTCATTGGATCGTAGTTCACGCGCAGATGCTTGTCGTGGCTGACCTCTTGAAAATTCTCCGTGAGCTTGCTGGCCAAGGCGTTGCCGTCCGTGATTGGGTCGTACTCCCCGCGCTTCTGACGCGCTCGTACCGCCTCTTCCATCTTCTTTGCGACATCCGGAAACACGTAGCTTTCGTTCAGCTGCGCAATCGCTCCCTCAATCACCCGAATTCGCGTTGCCGCATCGATCTTGAATGTCATATCCGATACCGATGCGCCTGGCGGAATAGCCCGCAGCCCCGACTGAATCACCTCCGCGGGCTCGCCATCCTTCACGTCCAGCGTGCCGATCGCCCGAGTGTCGCTATTGCGCTCCTTGACGAGAAATTCCACATGCAGCCGTTCGCTTTTGACAATTTGTACTAACTCGAATCCTCCGGTCATATTCCGGAAACCCATCATGCCATCCGTCGTTTGTTTCGCGTCGTAAGTCTTGCAGTACGCCTCCATCTGCGCACGATCTCCGCTGTTAAAGGCGTCTAACCAGGCTTTGAGGGTCTTGCCCGCCGGCCCATCGGGAATCGCCACCTGCGGCAGAATCGGGCCCGACACACACATCAAAAACAGAGATGCAATGGCGACCAGAGATATTCGCTGGAGCATGAGCGCACCCCGCGGCTGTCAGCTAATTTGAAGGTTCCGATCAGAAGGGCCCAATCTACTTGGACGCACACCGCAGCGATTTTGTGCCCGAAGAAATTCCGGCGGGTGTCGGAGTTGATTCTGCGCCAGGGGCCGCCCTCAGAAACCCCGAAGGGCGTTAGACCACTACGTCCTGCGAAGCCGCTTTCAGCGACTCGCCTCCACCACTCCTACCTTATTCACGCCACTACACGCCAGGTACACTCGCCCGTCCGAAGTTGCCGCCATGTTCCGCACCGTGCCGCCCCCGGAAGGAATCTCCGCCCGCGCGAACTCTTCCGTCTTCGGATTAAATCGCACCACCGTATTCGGCGTCACGCCCGACTCGCTGTACCACACCATTCTATCCGGCGTGATCGTGATTCCGTACGGATTCGATCCGCTTCCGCCCGGCGATGCCCACATCTTGACGCCGCCGGAACTCGGGTCCAGCCGCCCAAGTTTCCCGCCCTGGTAATCCGTGAAGTACACCTTATCGTCGGCCGCGACCGCCAATCTCCGAGGTCGCACGCCCTCAGCCAGCGGATATTCCGTAATCTCCATCGTATTCGGATCGATCTTCGCCATCTTGTTCGTGCCAAATTCACAAAAGTACGGCACACCCTTGCTGTTGACCTGAATTCCGTAAGGTCGCGCATCTTTCGTAGCCACCTCCTTCAATTCGATCCTTCCCGTCTTCGGATCCAGCCGCCCCACCATATTTCCCACCTGCACCGTGAACCACAGTATGCCTTGCGCGTCGAACACCGCAGTGTGCGGATCCTCCGCTTTCTCATCAGGCATCTTGTACTGCGTCACCTCTCCCGAGCGCGGATTCAGCTTCCCGATATGCGCCGCAAAATTCCCCGTGTACCAGATGTTCCCTTCGCGATCGGCCACCAACCCATGCGGGCCGTCATTCTCGCCCTTCAGCGCAAACTCCTTAAACTCTCCCGTCTTCGGATCGAGCCGCCCCAACTTGCTCACCATCTGCTCGGTAAACCATAGCGAACCATCTGGCCCCACCGCCGGATCGTGCGGGTGCGCCCCCTTGGTAGGCACGGTCCACTCCCGAATCGTGACGTTCAGCTTGCCAACGGTCGCGGTCCGCGGCGACCGCAGCGAAGCATCCGCATCGACTGCCCGCGCGCCCATGCGCGCACCCGCCAGCACCACTCCCATGATCGCCCATCCACTCACCGCAATATTTCGTAATCGCATCTTTGCCTCCGCTGCACCCGAACCCCAACGGCGTGTTGATAATCAAGTCGATCTTACGAGTCTTCACCAGGTCAGACGTCGGGTCACTCAATACTGCGACTTCGTCGCTAGCGTATTCCCCGCACAACTGCCGCGCAACCCTGGAGTACAAGGGTTTGATTCTGCTTTCAAAAAATAAACTTCCACAAAAATAACCTTCCGGCAATCACAATGCCTCCGGCTACTCCAGTAGCACAGGCACTCCTGCCGGTGCCCCACTCACCAACACCAAACTGTCATCCCGACCGAAGCGACCCGGCTGTTTCTTGCACGCGCCCGATTTTGGACAACGACGTGTGCCGGGTCGCGAAGTGGAGGGACCTCGGCGGGATCGATCCGCACCGACCCCGATGAGGTAAGGCGACCATCGCTCACCCTCTGCGCCTCTAGTCGAAAATTCATGGTCCATTCGAATACTCAGTAAGTAAACACCATTGACATCTGTTAACGAGTGTCACCATGCCACATGACACTGGAATTTGGCCTATCGCGTCCCAGCCAGCCATGCAGAACGGAGCCTTTCTCCGGCCGCAACCAGCCTCCGATAAAGTCTTTTAGAACCCGCACTTACAGAACTGCGGATTCCAAAGGACTTTATCCCCTTTATTATCCGCACTTACGAAAAAAGGGGGGTGCCTCTCGAGGTCTCGGCGGTCCATCGTCCCAAATTTCCGATCCATGCGAGGCCGTTCCGGTTGTCGGGTCAATGCCGTCGCACGTTGCCCCCTTCCTCTGTCCGCTGCGATAATGCTTCCGTCCCTACGCGCACCTTGGAGCACACGTGACCAGTAATTCCGGTAGCAGAAAAGTCTGGACCGGCAACGATATCCGCGAAACCTTCCTCCGCTTCTTTGAGAGCAAAGGCCATCGCCGCGTTCGCAGTTCCTCCCTCGTTCCCCACGGCGATCCCACGCTGCTGTTCACCAACGCCGGCATGAACCAGTTCAAGGACGTCTTCCTCGGCTTGGAAAAGCGCGACTACAACCGGGCCACCACAGCCCAGAAATGCGTCCGCGCCGGCGGCAAGCACAACGACCTCGAAAACGTCGGCTTCACCAAGCGCCACCACACCTTCTTCGAGATGCTCGGCAATTTTTCCTTCGGCGATTATTTCAAGAAGGACGCCATCGCTTACGCGTGGGAGCTGATCACTTCACCCGAATGGTTCGGCATCGAAAAGTCCAAGCTCTACACTACTGTTTTCGGCGGCGCCGAAGTCGCTCCCGGAACCAAGCTCGGCGTCGATGAAGAGGCGCGTGGCTTCTGGCTCGAACAGAAAGTTCCAGCGGATCGTGTCGTGCCTATCCCCGGCCTGAAGGATAATTTTTGGGCGATGGGCGACACCGGACCCTGCGGCCCGTGCAGCGAAATCTTCTACGACATGGGTCCGCAAGCCTCCGAAGAAAACCACGCCGACTGCAAATTTCCCTGCGAGTGCGGCCGCTACGTCGAAATCTGGAATCTCGTCTTCATGCAGTTCAATCGCGATTCCACCGGAACGCTTACACCGCTCCCGAAGCCCTGCGTCGATACCGGCATGGGCCTGGAGCGCACTGCGGCCGTCCTCGAAGATGTCATCTCCAACTACGACACCGATCTTTTTGTCCCTTTGCTGAAGCGCGCCGCCGAACTCTGCGGCGTCGATCTGGCTCGCGAAGAAAAGCTGGAAGAAGGCCGCGGCGGCGCCGCATCTCTTCGCGTAATCGCCGATCACGCGCGTGCCACGACGTTCTTGATCAACGATGGCGTCGTGCCTTCCAATGAAGGACGCGGCTACGTCCTCCGCAAAATTATGCGACGCGGCATCTATCATGGACGCGTTCTTGGCGCCAAAGGTCCATTCCTATTCGAGATGGTGCGATCGGTCGCCGATCTGATGCACGACGCATATCCAGAACTCGCAGAATCGTTGCCACGAATCATCGAGACCGTTCGAGGCGAAGAGAATCGATTTACGCGCGTTCTCGAAGTCGGCCTGCCGCGTCTCGACGCCGACCTCGAGAAACTGAGTGAGGGCGCCAAATACGAAGGGCGACAAAGCTTTCCGCCTCTACGATACCTACGGCCTGCCTGCCGACTTTATTCGCGACGCCGTGCGCGATCGCGGCGTCCAATTTGACGAGGCGGGCTTTGAGAAGGCCATGGAGGAGCAGCGCACCCGCGCTCGATCTTCATGGAAAGGCGCGCACAAAGAAGCGGCCAGCCCTGCCTTTGCCAAAATCGCGGAGACGTTCAAAACCGAGAAGGATTTCTACCAGTGCACATCGGCAAAAGACGTTCGGATCGATGCGATCATCAGCAAAACTTGGGCGTGCTAACGAACTGAAAGCCAGCGAATCCGGCGAGGTGGTTCTCGATCGCACCCCCATCTATGCCGAATCCGGTGGCCAGATGTCCGACACTGGCGCGTTCTACGACAACTCCTGCACGCAACTCCTTGCTGAAATCACCGGAGCTTACTATCCGGTCTGCCGGACTCGTCGCCCACAAGGTCAATGCAAAAGAGATTTTGCGCGTCGGCGATCGCATCGCTGTCGTCGCCGATGCCGATCGTCGTCACCGCATCATGCGCAATCATTCTGGCACGCATCTTGTCCACGCGGCGCTGCGCAATATTCTCGGCACGCACGTGAAGCAAGCCGGCTCGCTCAATGCTCCCGATCGTCTGCGCTTCGACTTCTCGCATTTCGCGCACGTTGATCCCGAAGAGCTGCGCGACATCGAGCAGCAGGTAAACGACGAAATTCGCCACAACTGCGAAGTTAGAACCGATGTCACCTCCATTGACAACGCCCTCGCTTCCGGCGCCCTGGCATTCTTCGGCGACAAATATCCCGAAAGCAACGTCCGCGTAGTCACCATTCCCGACGAGCGCGCCCCTCGCGGCTTCTACTCCAAGGAATTGTGCGGCGGCACGCACGTCCACCGCATCGGCGACATCGGTGTGCTCAAAATAGTCGGCGAGCAGTCCGTCGCTGCTGGAGTCCGCCGCATCGAAGCCGTAACGGGCATCGGTGCTTTAGAACATTACCAGCAGCAAGCTCAGATCCTGACCAAAGTCGCCAGCCAACTAAACGTCGGCGAAGATGCAGTTCTCTCCACAGTCGAAAAGCTCTCGCAAACCGTAAAGCAACTCGAAAAGGAATTGGAAGTACAGAAGCGCAAGGGCGCCCTCGGTAATCTCGACGATCTCGCCGCGCGCGCGCAAACCGTGAAGGGCACCAAGCTCATCTCGGAAGAAGTCGCCAACGTCGATCGCGAAGGCCTTCGCCAACTCGTCGATTCCCTGCGGCAAAAACTTGGCTCCGGCGTCGTCGTTCTCGGCATGCCCGAAGACGACAAAGTCGTCCTGATCGCCGGCGTCACTAAAGACCTCACCGCCAAAGTCCACGCCGGCAAGCTGATCCAGGTCCTCGCCCCGCAGGTAGGCGGCAAAGGCGGCGGCCGTCCCGATCTCGCCGAGGCTGGCGGAAAAGACACATCCGGCCTAAAAACTGCCCTGCAAAGCGTTCCCTCCCTCATCGAGCCTTTGCTATAGTCCCGCTTGCTCGCCTCTGGCGGGCAGCGCCCGAACGTGTCCGTCAGTGGACACATTGGTACCTTCGTCCTATCGACCTTTTACTGACGCGATTTGTAACATTCCGCGAGGTTATTCGAGGCTATCGTGTGCCTTCCCCAGCAAGCGATGTCTAAACGTGTCTGCCTTGCGGCCTGTGTCTTTGCGGGTGTCCTGACGTTCTGTGGAAAACCCGCAAACGCCCAGATCGCCAAGGTGGTGGACGATGATGGCCGGCATTTCTGGGTCAACTCCGAGCCGCCTGCCACGTTCAAGCTTGCTGCCGTAAAGACGCGCGCGTCGATCTATATGCCTGCGGAGGCGTCGTTTACCGGCCGAGGGCGTGCCGCCTTAAGCGTGGATCGCGATGGCGCTGAGAAGATCGTGCGCGAAGCGGCCGAGCGCCACCGGGTCGATCCGGCGCTGGTTCGCGCGGTGATCGAGACCGAATCCGGGTGGAATCCAGCGGCCAAATCGCGCAAAGGCGCGATCGGTCTGATGCAGCTGATTCCTACCACGGCGCAGAGATTTGGGGTTAACGACGCCTGGAGCCCGCAACAGAACGTGGACGCCGGTGTTCGTTATCTAAAGGTGCTCCTGCAGAGGTATGATGGGAACCTGGATCTGGCCCTTGCGGCCTATAATGCAGGAGAAGGCGCAGTTGATCGCGCCCATGGAATTCCGGCATTTCGCGAAACCCGGGACTACGTACAAAAAGTACAGAATGCCTACTTTCGGCCAGGATCGGGGCGTCGTGATGGACTGTGGATTAATCCACGGGCCATCCACAAAAACGTCGAATCCACCGGCCGCATCATATTCACGAACGAATAATAATCAACATCCGGTAGTTCAGCGCTCGCCGCAGCACGCGAGAACTGTGCAACCGGCGATGCCGAGGTATTAAGGCGAGCATGTCTGCGCGGCGAAAAATTTTCCACAATGGGTTCGCCCCCGCTTCGCCTGTTTTCACCTTAGGAGTAATTGCCATCCTCGGCTGTAGCTTTCTTCCTTCGATTTCCACAGCGCGTGCTGAAGGCTCGGGCAAATCCACCACCTCCAATGCTAAGCGCCAGGCCGCCGCGGACCAGTTTGCACGCGCCGAAGATCAGCGTGCAGCGCTGAACCTGAAGGCGCCTGCCAAGCGCACGCTGGCCGATTACAAACAGGTCGTGGTCACCTATCGCCGAGTTGGGCTGATCACCCCGCATGCGCCTGAAGTTTCCGAGTCTCTGATGGCGCTGGGTGAGCTGTACACCGAAATGGGCGATCGCTTTGGAAGGGCCTATTCGCAGTCCGCCGTCGATTCATACCGCTTTCTGCTGCATGACTACCCCGGCAGCAAGCACGCGCAAGAGGCATTGTTCCGCATTGGGGAGTTGCAGAAAGATCAGCTCGGAGATACCGCTGCCGCAACGAAGACATTCGATGATTTTCTGAGAAAGTATCCGCGCTCGGCGCACCGCCGAGAGGCGCAGGAAGCGCGCGCGGAGTTGGCAGTGTTGCAGAATCACGACACCGCTGCGCCAGCGAAGGCGAATCCCACCGCCGCGACAGCAAAATCTGCATTGCGAGCGGATGAACTCGAAGGGGCGTCCAGTGCTTCGCAGGCGGCGAGTTCGCGTGAGTCGGCGGTCTCGCGTGAGTCGAAGTCTGCCATTCAGAAAGCGCCCGCCTCCCTTCAGAACTCGTCGCAAGCTCCTCGCGCCTCAGGGCAGGCGGAAGGCGGCCGCTACATTGGCGATGCATCTATCTCAGAGGCGCCGGCGGCTTCGCGCATCCGCGGCGACGCGGCGCGAGTTCAGGATGTCAGCACTGCAGTTACGCCGGAATATACGCGCGTGACTATTCAGCTTGAGGATCGCGTCGAGTACTCTTCAGCGCGGCTGCAAAATCCTGAGCGCATCTTTTTCGATTTGCATCTCGCCAAGCTCACGCCCGAAGCCGCCAGGAAAGCAGTGCATGTCGAAGGCCCGTTGCTGACCGGCGTGCGCGTTGCGCAGTATCACCCCGGAATTGTTCGCGTGGTGCTGGCCGTGAATGGAGTGAAGGAATATGTGGCTTCGCTGGCGGGAACTCCGCCGCGACTGGTGATCGACTTGTATCCCGGTATCGCGCCTAAGGCGGCGAAGGCTGCGGCGAGCGATAAGGAAGAAGCCGCGCAGGCGCAAGCAGATGAGCAAGTACGTGCCGCGCAGGTTGTTGCGGAGCCTGCAACAGAAAAGACCGCGCGAGTTGCAGATGACGGTGCCCCCGCTGGCGGCGACTCTGGAAATCGAGCGCAACCGCTGGGCAAGTCACGAGCTTCCGCGACAAAAACAGCAACAGCAGTACGCGGACCTGCGGCATCCGATGCGGGAAGCGCAACCATGGCGACTGCGCTGCCCTCGCCGGTAGCAACGTTGCCGCTGGCCAAGACGCGCTCCAAAGGCAAAAGCGCGAAACCCGATCTGATTCAGCCATCGACAAACGCTCAGCCTTTGCGCGACGGGCAATCGACGCTGACGCGCGCGCTGGGATTAAAGATCGGCCGCATCGTGATCGATGCCGGGCACGGCGGACACGACACCGGAACGATCGGCCCCACCGGATTAATGGAAAAGGACTTGTGCCTGGATGTAGCGTTGCGGCTCGGCAAGATCATTCAGCAGCGTTTGCCGGGAGCGGATGTGGTCTTCACGCGTTCCGACGATACGTTTATTCCGCTCGAAGAGCGCACGCACATTGCCAACGAACAGAAGGCCGATTTGTTCATCTCGATTCACGCGAATTCCAGCCATGACCATCAGGCACGTGGAATTGAAACCTACTATTTGAATTTGAAAGGCTCGGCCGAGGCCATGGAAGTGGCGTCGCGAGAGAACGCGACCGCGAACGAAAGCATTCACGATCTCGAAGATCTGGTGAAGCGCATCGCCCGCAGCGAGAAGATCGACGAGTCACGCGAGTTTGCGTCCGACATTCAGGAGTCGCTGGCCAAGCGCATCCAGAAGAGCTACAAGCCGGTGAAAGATCGCGGCGTGCGCAAAGCGCCGTTCGTGGTGCTGATCGGCGCGGATATGCCCTCAATCCTCACCGAGATTTCGTTCCTGAGCAATCCCGCCGACGAGCAGTTACTGAAGAAGCCCGAGCATCGCCAGCGCGTCGCCGAAGGGCTGTACCAGGGCGTTGCCAGCTACTTGCAAAATCTAAACAGCATGACGGTGAACGTGCCCAAGATGCCCCTCAAACCAGCGACCAGATCGATGGCCTCTGCCTCAGTTGAAACCTCACGGAACCCGCAGTAACCTGAAGGTGTCTAATAGAATTGGTTTTATGCGTCCAAGATTTCTCATTTCCGTTGTTTGTTGCCTGTTCTTCCTTCTCGCGCCAAGCCTGCGAGCCACCGATGTTCAATGGCCCGCACAGATTGGCGATTGGACGGCGAGCGCCACCAGCACTCCAATGCCTCTGCATGAAAGCGCTCCATCCGCGGTGGAGAAAGAATCCGGGATTGTAGATATCAGCTCGCGCCTTTATCGCAATGGACCACGCACCCTCCCTTTGACTCTGTTTCGATTTCGGGATTCCAGCGGCGCTTACGAGGACTACACCTTTCTGCGTGGCATTGCCGCCTTGATGAACTCAAATAATGCCGTGGTCGTGAAGAGCAACGTCGTGCTCTGGATCGGCGGCGTTTCGGATCCATCCTCCGCCGATCTCAAAGACGTGCTGGCGTGGGAGCAGTCGGTGTCCGACAAAGTGATGTCGCCACCGGTTGCGACCTATCTCCCGCAACAAGGGCAGGAGCCTTTCACGGATCGTTACGCATTAGGTCCGGTTGGATTTCAGGAGTCAGCTAAGAGTTTGGGGCAGGCGGAACTAGCCGGCTTTGTGGATCAAGCTGGATTTAACTCCGGCGCGGAGGCCGTGCTTGCCCGCTATAAAAATGGCCGGGACCAGGCCACGCTACTGCTGATCGAGTATCCGACGCCGCAGCTCGCGGAATTGCATTTGAAGCATATGGAGCGGGCGATCCTCGGCTTGAAGAATGGCGCCAGCGTCGAGCGCAAAGGCTCGCTGCTGTCGATTGTTTTGGCGCCGACTTCGCAGGAGTATGCCGAGAAATTGCGATCGGCGGTGAACTACGAAACTCAAGTCACCTGGAGCGAGCCGAGCACCACGGCCACCGATCCGCCAATCACGAGCACGCTGGTGAAAATTTTCATCGCCACCGGGATGTTTATGGTGGTGACCGTAGTTATCGGGATCGCGTTCGGCGGTGTCCGGATCATCACCAAGAGATTGTTTCCTGGGAAGGTTTTCGACCGTAAGAACCAGATTGAGGTTTTGCAGTTGGGCTTGTCGAGCAAACCGATCGATCCGACGGATATGTATTAGGAGCGCTTGTTAGGAAAAGCCGGTTCAGGAATGATTACGGAATGGTTGTTGCTACAGCACGGGACCCGCGAAATCTAAACCCGCACCCTTAACTTCGAAGGGTGCGGCACCTGCTTGTCGGGAACGAATCTAGGGTGGTTGTCGGCCGCCGCGCGCGAAATGTAACGCAATTCCCTTTCCAGCGTCTAATTTAGTCACAGTAAATGTCGCATGGTGTGCCTCGGTAAGTTCGCGTAACATCGAAGGTTACGTTCAGGGAGCGGTTCGAGCATGTTGGATCGACGTCGGGAAAATTCGCGAAACGTCAGTGTGGCCAGAGCAGCCTCTCAAGTGAGGCGCCACGCTAGTGTGTTTGCATTCGCTGGAATAACGGTGCTTGGAACAGCGGGGCTGTTGGCTGGCTGCGGCAAAACCGAAGCCGGCAATCAGGGGGCCGCCGGCGGCGCGCCGCAGGCCATGCCCGTGCAAGTGATCGTCGCCAAGCTGCAGAAGATTCCGGACACCACCGAGTACCTGTCGGTGCTCAAGTCGCGGCATTCGGCGACCATCAATCCTCAGGTCGAGGGGCAGATCACCAAAATTTTTGTGAAGTCGGGCGATCGCGTCGCCGCGGGGACTCCGCTGCTGCAGATCGATCCGCTGAAACAGCAAGCCACCGTGAGCAGCCAGGAAGCGGCCGTTGCGGCACAGCAGGCTACAGCCGCGTATGCCAAAACGCAGCTCGACCGGCAGAAGAAACTCTTCGAGGCCGGCGTGGTGCCGAAACAAGATCTGGACAACGCGCAATCGACTTACGACGCTGCCGTGGCGCAGCTCAAAGCTTTACAGGATCAGGTTAGACAGCAGGAAGTGGAGCTGCACTACTACACGGTAAAAGCTCCGATGGATGGAATCGTCGGCGATATCCCGGTGCGAACTGGGGATCGCGTGCAGTTTACGACGCAGCTGACGACCGTGGATGAGCCCGGAGCACTGGAAGCGTATATCTACGTTCCCGCCGACCGCGCGCGCGATTTGCGCATTGGAGTTCCTGTGCATCTGGTCGATGCGGCGGGACGTGACATCGGAAACACGCGCATTACGTTTGTGTCGCCGCAGGTGGATAACGAGACGCAAACCGTGCTGGCCAAGGCTGCGGTGCCGAATCCTACGGGCACGCTGCGCGTTTCGCAGCAGGTGCGAACACAGCTGGTGTGGAGTTCGCACGAAGGAACTACGATTCCGGTTCTGGCTGTGACGCGGATCAATGGGCAATTCTTTGCGTTTCTGGCAGTGAATGACGGGAAGAATACCGTGGCGCGGCAACGATTGTTGAAGGTTGGCGATACCGTTGGAAATGACTACGCGGTTCTCGATGGCATCAAGCCCGGAGATCACATCATCACTACCGGATTGCAGTTTTTGCAGGATGGAATGCCGGTGACGGAGCAGATGCAAGGTGCGGCACCGGCAGGCGCGGCGGGAGTTCCTGCGACGCGTTGATCTTCCCGGCATGCGAAGAGTCCGTACAGACGCTGATAACAGTTATAGAGATGCTGGCATTAACGAAAAACTGGAACGGTGATTCGTGTTTGTAGATTTTTTCATTCGGCGGCCGGTATTTGCAACCGTGTGCGCTTTGCTGATCGTGCTGGGCGGCGCGATTTCCATTCCGTCGCTCCCGATCGCGCAATTCCCTAACCTGTCGCCGCCGCAGGTGGTGGTCACCAGCGTTTATATAGGTGCGAACGCGCAGACGGTAGAGTCTGCGGTGACTATTCCGCTGGAACAGACCATCAACGGCGTGCAGGGCATGAAGTACATCACGTCGAACAGCGGAAACGACGGCACCAGCCAGATTACCGTGACGTTTGATGTGACCCGCGACGTGGACCTGGCTTCGGTAGACGTGCAGAACCGCGTCAACCAGGCGCTGGGACGCATGCCCAACGCGGTTAAGAATACTGGCATCATCATCACCAAGCAGATTGGCGGATTTATTTTTGGCGCCGGCGTGTATGCGGAGCACGGCGAGTACGATTCCCTTTTCCTGAGCAATTATCTCGATATCTACGTGAAGGACGCCATTAAGCGCGTGCCGGGCGTGGGCGATGCCATCGTGTTCGGCGAGCGCAAATACGCGATGCGGCTATGGCTTGATCCGGGACGCATGGCGCAGCGCGGCTTGACCGCAACCGGAATTCTGAATGCGTTGGCCGAGCAGAACGTGCAGGTTGCTGCTGGTCAAGTGGGACAGCCGCCATCGGATAATGGGCAGTCGTATCAGATCAGCGTGCGCGCCATCGGACGGCTGACCGAGCCGAGCGAGTTCGACAACATCGTGCTGAAATCCGGCACCGACGGCACGCTGGTGCGCTTGAAGGACGTAGGCCACGCGGAGCTGGGCGCGGAGAGCTACGACTCAATTTTGCGGTTCAACGGGCACGACGCGGTCGGTTTGGCGGTGACGCAATTGCCAGGCGCAAACGCGCTTGACGTAGATCGTCTGGCGAAAGCGGAATTACTGAAGCTGTCCAAGAATTTCCCGCCGGGAATCAAGTATGCGGTGGCGTTTGACTCGACCACCGTCGTCGGCGAATCCATCAAAGACGTGATGATCACGCTGATCGAGGCGATCTGCCTGGTGATCATCGTCATTTACCTGTTCCTGCAGGATATTCGCAGCACGCTGATTCCCACGATCACGATACCCGTGTCGTTGGTTGGGACCTTTATCTTCGTGAAAGCGTTCGGATTCTCAATTAATACGCTGACGATGTTTGGCATCACGCTGGCGACCGGATTGGTGGTGGACGACGCCATCGTGGTGATCGAAAACGTGGAGCGGCACATCGCTGAAGGAATTACCGAGCCGCACAATGCAGCGTCTGTGGCGATGAAAGAAGTCGCGGGAGCGGTGATCGCGACCTCGCTGGTGTTGGTCGCGGTGTTCGTTCCTGTAGCGCTCTTCCCGGGCACCACCGGAATTTTGTTCCGGCAATTCGCGCTGACGATCGCGTTCTCCGTTTCAATTTCGGCGTTCAATGCACTCACTTTGACGCCCGCGCTGTCGGCAATTTTTCTGGGACATCACCGGGAACGCTCGCAGGGCGGATTCTTCCGGTTCTTCAATCGCCTGGTGGAGAAAACCACCAACGCGTACCGCTCCACACTGCACGGCGTGATCAACTGGCGGTGGGCGACGTTGCTGGCGTTTGCCGGCGTGCTGGCGCTGACATTTTTCGTGTACCAGAGCGTGCCACGATCGTTCATTCCTGAGGACGATCAGGGTTATGTGATGTTCGTTATTCAGGCGCCGCAGGGCGCATCGCTCACCTACACGCGCGATATATGCGAAAAGGTGGAAGGCATTATTTTGAAGGTTCCGGAGCTGACCGGAGCATTCAGCGTGGCGGGCGTCACGCAGGCGGGCAACGCGCCGAACCGCGCCATCATTTACGCAACGTTGAAGCCCTTCGAAGAGCGCAAGGGTGATGAGCATTCGGCGCAGGCAGTCATCAATCGCGTGCGCGGGCAGGTGATGAGCATTCCGGGAGCGATTGTGGTGCCCTTCAATCCTCCGGCGGTGCAAGGCTTGGGGCAATTCGGCGGCTTCCAGTTTGAGCTGGAAGATCTGGGGCGCAATTCGTTGCAGGACATCGCCAATGCGGCGAACAAACTGGTGCAGCAAGGCAACTCCAGCAAGGAATTGGCGGGATTATTCACCAGTTACACGGCGAACGATCCGCAATATCTGGTGCGCATCGATCGAGAAAAAGCCAAAAGCTTGCAGGTGCCATTCAGCCAGATCACCGATGCCTTGCAGGTGTACATGGGATCGGTGTACGTGAACGATTTCGATTTCAACAATCGATCCTATCGCGTGTACATCCAGGCGGATCAGCCGTTCCGGTCAAAAGCCAAAGACATCAAGCAGTATTACTTGCGGTCGGACGCGGGAAAAATGATCCCGCTCGACAATCTGGTGCAGGTCGAGCAGACCGCGAATCCGCAGGTAATCAGCCACTTCAATTTGTTCCGCTCGGCGGAAATCAACGGAAACGCGGGCCCGGGACGCAGCTCTGGTCAGGCGATTGAGGACATGGAAGCGCAGGCGCGCAAGACGCTGCCGGCAGGCATGACGTTTGAGTGGAGCGGCCTGTCGCTGGAGGAATTGGAATCGGGCGGCAAAGCAGTGCTGTTGTTTGGACTGGGCTTGATTTTCGTCTATCTGACGCTGGCGGCGCAGTATGAAAGTTTCGTGCTGCCATTCATCGTGTTGCTGGCCGTTCCAGTGGCATTGCTTGGCGCGGTAGGCGCGCAGGCGCTGCGTGGATTGCAGAACGATGTGTACTGCCAGATCGGATTGGTGATGCTGATCGGCTTGTCAAGCAAGAACGCTATTTTGATCGTGGAGTTTGCGGAGCAGTTGCGCGGACAGGGATTGTCGATCGTTGAAGCGGCCATCGAATCAGCGCGGATCCGGCTGCGGCCGATTTTGATGACCTCGCTGGCGTTTATTCTTGGCGTCGTGCCACTGGTGATTGCGTCTGGAGCTGGCAAGGCGGGACGCCAGTCGGTGGGCACGACTGTGTTTGGCGGGATGATCGCGGCGACTACCTTGAATTTGCTGTTTATCCCGGTGCTTTATGTGCTGGTGCGTAGCCTCGTGCCCAGCGGCCGAACTCATAGCGAGCCTGCGGCAGAGCCGGCGGACTAAGCCTGCGGACCGAACCGGGTTGAGATCAGTGTGGGCGCCTCGATTTTGCCACGTCGGCGCTGACTGAGTTCCGAGTGTCCCAATGTGGAAGCGCGGGGCGATCCTCAGATTGTCCTAATGCTCCTGACCAAAAGCATTCCTATTACGGAAGCCCTGTTCGAAAACTTTGGACCAACAGCTAAAGTCTGGTCGCGGTTCGCCGATAGAGTAGGTGAGTCGTAGTCTATCTTGCCTCAGGCAAGAAGGAGACGTCATGGCTGTTAGTCCAGTTAGCCGAACGCACTTGACGCAACAGGAGAAACTGTCCGCGCCAGCGACCAATCGTGCGCAAAACGGAGCCTCGAAGAGCGCGACGACGACGGCAGCGAGTCCGCAGGCGCAAGCGAAGCACGCGCAAGAGACGCAGGCGGCCGCGAACGCGGAAAATCACGCCGGCCAGGAACAAGGGAAGCACCACCAGCAATCGGAAGCGGAGACCAAGGGCACACGCGTCAACGTTTACGCTTAGCGATTCGGCATACGGAGCCGCAACAACTCTGCCGCGGCGTAGCAGACGATTTCACCTGACACGCCGTTACGATCGTGACCAGTTCTTGACGTTTTCGTGACATAAGAGCGCGACGTCGCCGATACTTTGGGGGCCGTGTGCTCGGGCGAATTGTTGCGTCCGCCTGCGTCGCGGCCCTCGATGATCACGCGCTTGGCAGCGGCAGCGGCGATTCTGTTTTTTCTGTGTACCGCCTTTCGTTCCGGCTGGCGGCGCGTCGAAACCGATTTCCCCAACTACTACACCGCCGCAGTTTGCATCCGCAAAGGATTGCCGCTGCGGAATTTTTACGACTGGACGTGGTTTCAGCGGCAAATGAATTTCGCCGGCATCGAGCAACAGCTCGGCGGATTCCCGCCGCATACTCCGCTCACGGCGCTGCCAATGGTACCGCTCGCGGGCCTTCCCTTTCATACCGCAAAACGGATCTGGCTGGTCTTCAGCCTCGGATTTCTTGCCGGGAGCATTTGGCTGCTCGCGCGCATTACCGGATTTCGCGCCGAGCAGCTGATCCTGCTCACGATGTTGGGATTCGGCGCGCTCTATTCAAATTTCTTGTACGGGCAATATTATGTCTTTTTGTTATTTCTCCTGACACTGGCGTTCTATTGTCTGAACGGCAAGCAACCGGCGGCCGCTGGCTTTCTGTGTGGCATTAGTTTCGGGCTTAAACTTTACGGCGGGCCGTTTCTTCTCTATTTCCTCGCGAAACGCAATTGGAATGCGGTAGCTGGATTCGTGGCCGCCACGGCATTCATGGCCGCCGCGGCGATCGCCATGTTCGGCTGGCCGGACGTCCACTATTACGTCGCGAACATTTTGCCGCGCGCGTTGGACGGCGAGATCATTGATCCGTATAACGCCGTAAACCAGACGTATTCGACACTGTTGCGACGTATATTTTTTCAGGAACTGGAGTTAAATCCCCAGCCTCTCTGGAACGCTCCGCTCGCGGTATTTTTCTTTTTGCCGTTCGTTACCGCGTTGATCGCGGCATTCACTCTGGTTGGTTTGGTGCGAAAGCCCGCAACACGCGAACACCAGGACTTTGCCTGGTTTGTGATAGCCGCGCTATTGGTCTCGGTAAGCTTGTCCTCGTACACCTACATCTTGTTGCTGCTGCCTATCGCGTTGTTGCTTCGAGACGCCACCGTCCAGGAAAAATTGCTGTTGATCGCTGCCTTTGTGGCGCTGACATTGCCGCTAAAGCTCTCGTGGCACGCATTTTTCCCGAGGCTCTGGGTGCTGCTGGCTCTGTTTATTTTTGTTGGGCGCGAATACTGGCGAGGGCTGTCGTTTAAGGTGGCTGCGACTACCGTCGCGTGCGCTGCGGTAGTGGCGTCGGTGAGCGCTTGGACTCATTACCGCGCGTATGAACGGGAGCCCGGCCGGAATTTTGAGGTCGCCGCGCTGCAGCCGGGTGCCATCTTCTCGTCGTCACCTGCAGTGGCTCGCGCTGGCCTTTTTTATCAAGCGATGGCAGACGGAAAGTACGTGTTGGAGTGGGAGACGAGTGCGGGAATTAAAGAGCTGTCGTTCGACGGCCAGTCCTTTCATCCTTTTGTGTTGTCGCCGGATGGCCCAGTTTACTTCGAACTGGTAGCGCATCAGAAGTCCACGATGATGCAGTTTGATCCCGCTACGCAGGTGGCCACACCGGCGCTCGGAGTACAGATGGCGTCGCCCACAGGATCGCTCGCATCGCCCGATGGCAAATGGACTGTCTCTGAGTCGACGAAGAGCGGATGGAAGCAGCTCCAGCTGACGAATAATGCGAGCGGTGATGTGCGCCAGTTAACGTCCAGCCGATGCAACAACACTTCACCGGCGTGGGAACTGGATTCTAGCGCCGTGATTTTCGCCAGCGATTGCGATCGCAGCACGGGCTTGCCCGCGCTCTATCGGGCTCCCATCGCCGCAAAATGAAATGGTAGCAAAGATCACGCTATTCCTGAGATTTGTGGATTTGCCCGAGATGCTCCACACCACGCATCCTCGACTGGGGATCAGGTGAGATTAAGACCTGGCATGGTCATGCGACGTTTAAGGCGCCAGATACTTCAGGATGAGCCGCTGGTCTTCCTCGGTCAGATTCGC
The DNA here is from genome assembly GCA_963788725.1 of uncultured Acidobacteriota bacterium. Lineage (GTDB taxonomy): Bacteria > Acidobacteriota > Terriglobia > Acidiferrales > UBA7541 > Acidiferrum. The sequence continues at coordinate 169,967 of CAWBHT010000006.1, forward strand.
CCGAACACGCATGTGACGCAAGACAGCTTTAACTTCGCGTGGAGACAAGGCCTCTGGAGGAACGTGACAGCGGCCACAATGCGTCTCGAAACGTTTTTCGCCTTCGGCACTTTCGTTGGCGCGCTTTTTTTGCGGCCGACCTTGGCGGCTACGCCAGATTTCTGTTGTGCGGGAGGATTTTGCGCAGCAGGCGTGATCGCCACCACGACAGCTGCCGACAAGAAAAGGCTCAGTGGAAATCGGAAGTTCACTTGGCGCTCCCCGGGCATGCAACGGAAACAAGAATCGATAGGTAATCTGTAGATTCCAGACGTTCGCGTTGCCCAGCGAACTGAACTGGCGCCCACCGCTGGCATTCAAACGAACGTCATGGGGAAGGTAGTAGTTCAATCCGAAATCCACCTGCTGCGTGTCCGCGCCGGGCAGAACATCGTCGGGAGAAGGAGTTCCGAGATAAAACTGTTGCACGCGCCCAATCGCTTGCAGGCGACCAAGCCAACTGGAATCGTCGCGAGATCTGGAGAAGCGATATGCGCCCTCCAGCCAGTATCCTTGGCCACCGCGCTGAATGCGCGTATTCCGCACGAACATCAAGCGGCGCACCAGATGGCTGCCAAACCAAGTAGGTACCCCAAGAATTCAAATGCAAATCCTGCAGAAAACGCTGATATGAAAAGCCGACTTCAAGCCGAGGCCCGCGAGGAACAAAAACCCCGACACGCGCTCCGGCAGTTCGTCCCGAGTTGAACTGACGAGTATCGGAACGAGCCGAAAAGTAGGCGGTGTATTGTAGCTGCCAATCTTTCTTCTCGATCGCGACTCCTCGCAGCATTCCTCCGTCGCTCGACCCGGAAGTACGCGTTCCGATGCCGGCAATCAATGGTGGATCGGCAATGTTGCGAATCCAGACCGGACTCACGTCGCTCGTTATAGATCCTGAACGGAGTAAGAAATTGGCCCACGGTGATAGTGAGTGAGGATTGCAGAGAAAATCGAGCTGAAATAATCCAAATTGGAGAAAGTTGAGTGCATGACACGGTCCGCTCGTTCCATTTTCGCGAAAAACAAATTCGTCGAATGTGGCCCTGGACTCCACTAACCAATGCTCGCCGATGGGCATGGCAACAATCGGGAGCGATTACGGGCTGAAACGTCGTCACTCCGCCATTGGTCGGAACTTAAGAACTGCACGCCGCCGGAAATAATAGGCGTCGCTGACTCCTGTGCTCGAACGGTGTGGCAAGCCATGAACAGAAAGAACAGCGCCAAGGCGCCTCGGTGAACTATCGTCCCTCCGAGGCGGCGCGACACAGTCGACGGCCGCAACTTAGTAAGGCAATTCATTGAGCCCATCTTGTGAAAACTTGGTAACAGGCAATCAGACTAGCCCCCTCGAAGTGACACTGTTGTCACGTCGAGGTCAACTACCAGTCATGTTTGTGCACGAGAGAGAAAACGATGTTTTACAGATTCTCGTTTATTCGGATGCAGGCTTCGAAGTAAGAGGGGAATCCGTTGACCACGCGATAGTGTCGTCTGATATAAGCTCGCAACGGATTGAGATGATCGCCAGCTATCCCTTTGCTAACGTCGAGATCTTCGCTCCAGAGCAGCACGGTCACGTGGTGTTTCTCAAGACCCGAAATGACTTCTTGCACTTGCTCGGGGCGAGTGTATTCATACGGCGACACGTACTGCACAGGCGCCGGATTGCGCAGGTCCAATGGGAAATAAAACTCAGGCGACAAAGCAAAAAAGTAATCGCCGCGGCGCGTGTGAGAAGCCACCCAATCGTATCGACGATATGCGTCTTGATTTAGGAAGGCTATACGCCCAGTGGGCAGGTCGAGGTAAAAACGTGAATGGAGCTGCTCGGTAATCGGATAGGCGATGGTCAGAATCACCGCCAAAAGAACGAGGAGCGGCATTACGCGCCGGTTCAGTTCCTTCCGAGAGCGCAGCCACCAAACGAACAGAATCAATGCGGGAAGCGAAACGTAGTACAAGCGCGCCCACGTCGGAGCGCTGGCGACACTGAAAAATAACGCCGACCCAACAAGCGCGAGGAGTAAGAGACGATTGCATGACTCTGTCGCTGAGTGTTGGCGCAGCCGATGAAAACGCCAGAAAAACAGCAGATACGCAGCTGGTAGCAGTGCGTGAACCAAAATAAATCCGAGTAGCGCCGGAAACTGTCGCCAATGCAAGAAAGCTGGCAAGCCAATCAGATAGCCTCGCCAGTCATTGGCAACCGGCCAGGCAGGATAGTAGCGAACGGCAAATGTCAGCGTCGAAAAAATAAAGCTTTTCAGCCCCGAGGCGTGAACAACTGGGCCAACGATCAACCCGAGGGCGATGGCGAACGATCCCGCGAGTGCGAGTAGTCTCCAGATGCGCTCTCGAAAAGAAGTTCGTGCGCTTCGCCCTTCCCACAACACAAATCCAGCCAGCGCGAAGAGCACGAGAAGGCCGCGACTCTGCGTGAACGCGGCCGCAATGCCACATAGGACGCCAGCGACTATCAGCCGAGGAAAGCTGCGCCGGTCAAGCAGAATCGCCAATGCTGCCATGGACGCCAGCACGCTATACCAGTGATGAGTCGCGTCCAACCTCTCGCGATAGACCACGGACAGGAATAGTAGCGGAGGCAACGCAGCGGCGTATTCCAGTCCCAGTCGCCGTGAAACAAAATAACTTACATATGCTAATAGCGTTCCAACGATCACCAACATCGCATCAGAAATCCACATTCGAAGGCCAAAAACCTTAAACATACCGAGATAAAGATAGTCTGTAGCAGGAAATGCCACTTGCAAGAAATCGCGGTACGGCACCTGGCCGCCGGTCATTTTGTGGGCGTCCTCAAGGAACATGTACTGATCGCCGTCCGTCCAAATAGGCGTGAATGGTGGAATGAAGAGATGAAGATATAGAAAGACGGCAGCGATGAGAATGACGCCTACACCTAACGCCTGCTGCGCGCGGCCGGACTCCTTTTCTTTCGCAAACTCAAGTTCATGAACAATATCGCCGCGAGAAAGCAAATTAGGATCCTGTAGAAACCTTACCTGCCAACGTAGGACATGAAGGCGAGGTTTAGTGCGCGATTGAAGTTAAGAACAGGGCTTACTGCGAGTGTCAACGAGTTGTCAGCCGCTTGTAAAGCATTACAGCAAGACAATCTCCGCGCAAATACATCTACGTCAGATTGCGAAACGACAACACTCGTGACCCGCATTTAACTTCCATATGACATTTCGCGCTGCCGCTGACGCTACGCTGAGAATGGCTGAAATGTTTTGTAGGCCAAGTCGAGGCGCGGTTGCGATATAGCAGCGGAGTTGCGGCGATGGTCACTGCGGCGCCTCTTCACATGGCTGGAACTTGGAGTATGAGAAATGAACATAAAAGTTGCCATGACAGCGATCGCTGGATGTGCACTGACACTGACCGCCACCAAGGTGAGCAGCGAAGCTAAACCGGTGCAGCACATCGAAATTTCCGCGAGCCGATTTTCGTTTGAGCCTCACGAGATTACCGTAAAGAAGGGCGAACCCGTGGTCCTGAGCGTCCATTCGACGGATGTGACCCACGGCCTGGTCGTCGAAGAGTTGGGTATTCGAACGGAAGTGAAAAAAGGCGAATCGGAAGATCTGAACATAACGCCAGAGACGGCTGGGACATTCGAGGGCAAGTGCGCCCATTTCTGTGGCAAGGGCCACGGATCGATGACTTTGGTCGTTCACGTGGTGGAATGAGAAGGAATCAATCACGCGGCGCGGCGCTCTTGTTTACTTTGATGGTGTTCGCGATTGTCGAGACGGGCTGCAAGGCCACGCCGCCTGGAAAACTGGAGACTGCCGTGATCACCACGGCGAAACATTGGGTCTTCGTGCGCGACCGTAGCGAAAAGAATCCTTTACCGCCCACTCGAGAAAATATCGACAACGGAAAAGAATCCTTCGACCACTATTGCGTCGCTTGCCACGGCCTGGACGGCCAGAACACCGGAGTGCCGTTCGCGTCCACCATGTCACCGCCGGTTCCGTCGCTCGCTTCGCCGGCGGTGCAGTCCTATACCGATGGTCAACTGAAGTGGATCATCGAGAACGGCCTCTTCCCGTCCGGCATGCCTGCTTCCAAAAACATTTTGACCGACGAAGAGATCTGGTCCGCAGTCTTGTACATCCGCCACCTGCCTGCGGCGGGCAGCCAGGGGGAACCCCCATTTTTAGCGGTGACGATGAGAATAAATCCGGTCAGGCTGTCGCCGGGCGGCGATAATTCAGCGAGCAGACACAGCGATTGCAGGTCAGGTTGGTCCGTATATCGAGCGTGGAGCGAAATACGAGCGCGTCCGTACCATTGATCGCGTCTTCCAGGTTCATTTGATGAATGTTCCCGATGGAGCGATGAAAAAAACACGGCCGAACCGCGCCATCGGCTTCCACCACCGCGGATGTCCACGGAGCATTGCATTGCGGCGATTCATCGCGCTCCAAACCGAGATGGGCGCGAAAATGTCGGATGATACGGCGAAGCTTTTCGGGTGATTCCGCAATGTATCCGCTGCGGATGTCATCTGCGTCCTCATCGATCAATAGCTCGATTTCATTTTCAAGCGCTGTGACTTCATCTCCCGATAATGCAACTTCTCCTTGGCGTTCCGCCGACCACGAAACTGGACGATTAAACGCCTCCGACGTAAGATCCGCTGCCAAAAATGAAATCCCACTCATGCCGAGACTCTTCGCGGCCTCCACGGTCTCGTGAAGCTGGCGATGATTTGCCTTTTGCACCGTGGTTCTCGCGGTGAACGAAAATCCAGCGCGTCGCTTTTGAACCGCGCGAACTCCCGAACGAATCAAAGAGAAAGCGCCATCGATCCGGCGAATAAGATTGTGCGTGCTCTCCGGCCCATCCAGAGAAACGATCGCATCATCGAACGACTCCGCGACTTGTGCGGCGAGTTTCTGCAGCAGCAAGCCGGTAGTCAGGAGTGTCACTCGGATGTTCTGGCGACGAAGCATGGCGCAGAGCTGCGGAAATTCCGCATTGAGCAACGGTTCGCCGCCCGAAAACGCGACCCAGCGGACACCGAGGCGGCGCATCGATTCCAACTGCGGCTCCAGATCGGATGCGCGCAGGGCGCGTGATTCTTTGGTCTTCCAGATGTCGCACATTACGCAGCGGCAGTTGCAGGAGCTGTGAACGTGCAGAACCAGCACCGGAAGATTGCTGATGCGGTGACTCTGCAGATCGTCGGCGCTCAAGCCGATATTCACCAGATCATGCGCTTCAGCCATGTTGAATCTTCCTGCCTCCCAGGAGAATGTCGCCGGGTAAATGTGCGCGCGTTTCCGCAAATAGCCGCTTGAGCGGCGCACGAATCCATCGCTCAGTTTCTTCGATATACAAGCGGCGCAACCCAGTACTTGCAAAGCGCGGAAGGCGGGTCATCATCTCCGCAGAAGCCAGCTGCACGTCTCCATCGATCACGACCAAGTGAATGTCGCGATAGGAAAGCGAGGCAAGCGTCTGCGCCGGAGATAGCCCCGAATCGCGAACGGCGATGAAGTCGGCGACTCCTCCAAGGCGGATCGATCCTTCGGATTTGCGCAGCCGCAGCACTTGTGCACTGCGTGTGGTGATCATTGCGTAGAGGTCCGCGGCCGGCACCTCAGCGACTTCGTGCGCGAAACGAAGCTCGTCCAGCAGATCGCCCTCTGCCGTGAGCGGCGAGTCACTGCCGAGAGCTACTTTCTTTAACGACTGAATTCGATACCGGTCATGCGTTCTGCCAAACAGAAAAATGTTCGAGCTAGGGCACCAGATCAGCGAAGCCTGCGCGGCGTTGAACAGATCGAATCCCACATCATTTAAGCCTAATCCGTGAACGATGACGGTGCGCTCGTCGACGGTCCGCTCGTGAGCAAGGCGAAATATTTCGTCGGCACTTTCAGGATCTAGCCCTTCCCCGAGATGAATGATAAATGGCGGATCGGCCTTCCCTGAATGGCCGTGTAGGCCGTCAATATTTTGCCGATCTCCGTTCACGGGTTTTTGCTTGTCAAAAGAAGCCGAACCCATTTGCAATGAGTGTGCCCCGTCGAAGTCGCGCTGCACGCGCACCGCGAAACCCCGTTCGAACACTTCCGGAACATAAGGATTGTGATGGCAGACAGTCGTAACGCCCGCCAATAGGTTTCTAATTCCGCCCCACCAGAGCCGCGTCGACTTCGGCACCGAACGATGCTCTCGTACCGGCGCCTCATCCGGCTTGTGAATATCGTTCGCCCACTCCACAAAGTTTCGGTACTGACCCTTGCCGAGCCGCGGGAACAGTGCAAACTCCAGATGATCGTGGGCGTTGATCAATCCGGGCAATAACAGGTAGCCGCTCAAATCCACAGCGCCGCACGCACGCGATTCCTTGGGACTCGCAACTCCGCCCCTGCGCCGACCGATGAATCCAACGCGCCCATTTTCGACACGTACATCGCTGTGAACAGATTCATTGGCGCCCAATGCCACGCGTGAGCTCGTGAGACACGTCAGAGCACGGACGCGAGTTGGCCTCTTTCTTTTCCCCACCTGCGCGCGCGGCGCACTCAGCTGCAAGATATAAATCGCGGGATGGCCCGATGCTTCACGAAATGACTCGCTCTTCCCTGCCCGCACAAAAACCTCGCGCTCGGCATCCCCGAACTCCGGCTCAACCACGGCATTCGTCTGAAATCCACATTTCTCGAAAGTAGAGGCAACTTCGCCAATAGATCGCGGCGATGTCTCGACCTCCACGAACGATCCGGAAACGTGAAATCCCCGGCGCCATCGCAATTTCGAACTCGTGTCCGGATGGAGATCCGACACGAACACAGATCCGTCAGGCCGCAAAAGCCCTGCGACCTGATCCGCGAACTTCGAAAGATCGGCGATATAGCTGGCCACGAACGAGCAGAGAATCAGATCCGCCGACGCGGCGCGAAGCGGCGGACAATTGCAATCAGCGAGAATCAGGCTCGCGGAGCCGGGCACTTTCCGCCTGGCCTGCATCAGCATTTCAGGCGAAGCATCGACACCAATCAGGCTCCGCGGCCGTTGCGGAGCTAGCGCGGCCAGCCAACGTCCCGTCCCGCAACCAAGATCGAACACATCGAGATTCGCGACCTCAGGCAGTAGCGCCCGCAAGAATCGCTGCTCCAGCGCCAGCATCGGATTGGCTTCGCTATCGTACGCCTGCGAGACTTGCCGGTACGCCCCGCGCGCAGCCACAGCGACACCTGTTGCAGCGGCAGACGCCGACATCGCGGTTTTGCCGACGCTGCCGACTACAGGCTTTCCGCCTTCGGTTTGCGCAGATTGATGAATTGGTGCGCCCAACGGAGTTCCTTCGGATACGCGTAAATCTCCGCACTGTAACGCCACGCGCTCAGGCCCTTGAGCAATGCCCGGCTCCAGCGCGGCGCTCGAATGTCTTGCACTGTCGGCCAACGTGAACTCACCACCACTTCAAAGTTGTCGATCAGTTTTTTAGTCTTCCTCGCCAACCACGGCGAGTTTGGATCGATGCGAAGCGTAAAATCCATCCATTGCTTGCTGGCCCACTCTTCCGGCGTCGAGGGAAACGCCACTTGTCCATCGATGTTCCCGTACATCGCCGTGCGCTGGGGCACCGGCGTGTAGTGATACATGATGATTTCCGATTTCGGATTCAGGCGCTTGATTTTGCGAATGAACTGCAGCGTTTCTCGCGTATCGCGCTCGGGATCGCGCGGGTTGCCAATAACGAATGAAAACTCCGGGATAATGTCGAACTCTCGAATGCGCCGCGCAACATTAATGGTCTCTTCGGTGGTGATGTCTTTATCCATCTCCTTGAGCACCCAGTCCGAACCGGACTCCGCGCCGAAGAAAATCATCGTGCACCCTGCGCGACGAATCGCCGCCAGCGTCGCGTCGGAATATTTGTTGACGATATCGATGCGCGCCTCGCACCACCACTGCATGTTAAGCGGTGCGATGCGATCCGCCAGTTCGCGCGCGTGATCTTCGCGCAGGAAGAAATTCATATCGTAGAACTGTACGGAGTCCGCGCCATATTGCGTCGCCAGATGGCGCAGGATCGCATTCGGTGCGCGCGGGATTTTCCATGCGCTCGCGGTTGCCGTAAGCCGCATGCACGCCGCAGAAGCTGCAGCGAAATGGACAGCCGATGCTGGCGTGATGAACCGCGGTGCGCTTGCCGAAAAAAGATGGCCGCAGATATTTCTCGACCGGCACTTTGTGGAATGGTGTCCACGGAAACGCATCCGGTCCCTTCATCAGCCGCTCGGGATTGTGTCGATGCAACCCGAACACATCCTTGTACGACAATCCCTCGATAGTTTCGAATTTGCGGTGACCGCGTAGAGCCTCAAGCAGCTCGAGCAGCGTCTCTTCACCCTGTCCGCGCACTGCGTAATCTACATACCGCGCGTTCAGCGCTGCTTCCGTATAGATCGACGCAAAATATCCGCCCCACACAATCGTCAGCTTCGGATGCAGCCGCCGAATTTCGCGGCAACTTTCCACCGCCGCGGCCATCTGCGGTCCGGGCATGACCGTCACGCCCAGCATCTCGACGTGATTTTCCTGAATCAGCCGCAGGATCGTCGCGGTGGGGTTGTCATCCAGATTGCCATCGACGATCTCGTATTCTTCGCGACCCTCCAGCACGGCGCCCAACGCAAGCACGGACAGCGGCAAGCGCCGATTGCGCGGCCGCGTAGAACGCGGATTAAACAGAATGATCATGACGTTTTCACCGCGGTGTAAATGCGAAACGAAGATGGCTCTCGCTTGCGCTTCAGCTTTGCGATCCATGGTCGCGCCGCCCAGCGCAGCCCGTACCACGGGCGATGCACGGTCCAGCGGATTCCGAATTCCGCTTCCAAGGCCGACAGCCGACCATCGGTGAGATATTCCTGACTATTCAGCGCATCCGACGGAAATCCGAAACTTCGCGTGAATTCTTTACGACGCTCCGCGACCATCGCCGCACCCGATTCTTCTCTGCCATACCAGGGGGAATCCACAATCGCCAGCGTTCCGCCGGTTCGCAGGCAACGCAGCGCCTCTGCGATCGTGCGTGTGTAATCTTCCGAATAATGCAGCGATGCATTGAAGATCACACAATCGCTCTGTTCATCCGCAAACGGAAGCCGATCGACCTCGGCCCGAAATCGCGTGAGCGGATGCGTCAGCAACGCTGAATAGTGCGAAGCCGCTGCGAGGCCATCAAACTCGTTGACCTGCAAATCCACCGCCACGCAGAAATGTCCGCGCAGCGCCAGCCGATAGCTCAGCCATCCATTGCCGGCGCCCAAATCGAGCACGAGCAATGGCCGCTGACGTTCGCGTTCTAGCGAACGAAGTATTTCGCATTCGAAGTAGCGGAACGATCGCGAACGAATGCGCCACTGCTGCACATGTCGGCCGCTCAAGTCATGATAAGGAAGCGCCGCGTAGTACAACGCACCGTTTCCGCCGCGTCCTTCTGATGTGCGCACCGATTCATACTCGCGAATGAAGCGCTCATAGTGCGCCCTCCCAGCAGCCGGCAGCGCGTCCCAGATCCCGCGTTCGCATCGCATTTCGAAATGACAATCGCCGCACGATATGGTGTCTTCATTTCGCCGCAAATCTCTGTGAAGCACCACGTCCGTCGCTCCACCACATGCTGGGCAGCGCAACACCAGCGCATCGCCTGGTGCGCGCGGAGTCAAAGGCTTACTCACCACGTGCAAGCCACGCGCCGACAACACCGTGCGTGCGACAGCGCTCATGACCGCGTCCTGTCAAATTCCAAAAGCATGTGATCGCCAAGCGTGCGCAAAATCGGAAGCCGCCCCAGCAACCCATCCAGCTTTCCGCACGCGCTCACGACACCCTTGTGCCTCTGCGCCCATCTTTCCGCATACGAAGGCGGCACAAACAAACCCACCGCGCGCACCGATCGAACGCGAAACCATGGCGCAAACCGCTTTCGTATCTGCCGCAGCGTCGGATACCACACCGGAACAGCGCTGCCTTCGACGCTGGCGATCGTATATCCGGAAATCCGGCGAAACGCACTGCGCGCGCGACCGCGAGCGAGATGCCACACCATTTCCCACGCGCATACTCGCGTAGATATACAAATCACAAGACGCGCCGCCGGCCGCAGTAAAGTCCCCAAAGCCTCGGCAATTTGCGCAACGTCCTCGACGCAGTTCAAGCCGGAAAAATTTGACAGTGCTCCATCGAACAAGTCCTCGCCGCGCAACTCCATCAGCTTTTCATTCGCGAGCACTCGAAATTCGACCGTCCCGCCCCATTCGTTCTGGAAGTTTCGCCTTTGCGCCACTTCAATCATCCCGGCCGACGCATCGCAAGCCGTAACCAGGACGCCGCGCGCACCCAGAAATAGAGCATCCTCGCCCGTTCCGCAATTCAGCTCCAACACGCGCTGACCCTTCACATATGTGCTCGCGAGAACATCCCAAACCACTTGGCGCTGAAGCCTGCCGATCAACGTGTTCGTAAAGATGTCATCGTAACGTTCAGCAATCCGGTCGAACACCGCCGATGCCGAAACGGGCGAGTGCGCGCACTCCGAAGGCGCAAGCGGCGGCCGCACATTCGAACGCTGCACTGTGCTCACCACACCAGCGCTCATGTCGCTGCCTCACACGATGCCGAGTACAGCCCTTCGCGCGAAAACTGAATCTTCATCCGTAGTTCGTGCTCCGCCGGCGACTCACCGCCGCCACGCTGCAGCCGCGCCAATTCCACTTCATCGCGCAACAGATGGTCTGCGAATTCATAGAATCGAGCCGACCGCCTCCCGCGCAACGTCAGCTCGCGATCAGACGATTCACCCCATGCTTTCAGCTGCACCAGAGAACTCTGCACCCGCTGGTAATACGGCGTTCCCTTAATTGGGTATGCCACCGTGGTGAAGAAAATATCGGGGTCCGATCGCTTCACATGATCGATCGTTGCTTCAATGTCCTGTAGCTCCTCGCCCTCGTAACCCCACATCAAAAACATTCCCGTCTGAATCCCGCGCGTCTTGCAGCCCGCCACCGCGGATTGCACTTGCCCGAGCGTCACTCCACGATCCATAGCGTCCAATATTCGTTGGGAGCCGCTTTCCGATCCCACCCACACGCGAAAGCATCCGAGTTCCGCCAGCAGGTCCATCACTTCATCGTTCAACCGGTCCGCACGCGAAATGCATTCGAATGGAATGTGCAAGCCACGCCGCCGCATTTCCGCCGCATACTGCCGCAGCCAGCCATGATGAATCGTGAACACATCATCCGCGATCCACATCATGTCCGGCTGATACGTTGTCAGAAGCCACTCGACTTCATCGACCACCGCGTGCGGTTTTCTTCGTCGATGCGTCATCCCAAAGACCTGATGACTGCACCAGCGGCAGCGATATGGGCATCCCCGCGCGGTGATGAACGACAGCGATCCTTTTCCGTGAGCTTCGCGCCACGTTCGAACATAGCGCGTCACGTCAATCGCATCGCGCGCCGGCCACGGCTGCGCATCCAGGTCGGCAATCTGTGCGCGAGGCGATGTCTGGCACAAGTTTCCATCCTCATCCAGAAACGCAATCCCATTTACTCGCGCCAATGCGATCTGAGATTTTTCACGCAGTGCCGGCAGCAACTCCTCCATGGTGATCTCCCCTTCTCCGATCACCACAACGTCCGCCCCAGCTTCCAGATATTCGCGGACATACGCGCCCGGCTCGGGTCCGCCGACAATCGTCTTCCATCCGGCAGCGCGCGCAACCCGCAGAATCTCCACCACACGCTTGCGCGTCATTAAATTCGCGTAAATGCCCAACACGGATGGAGTCTCGGTCTCCAGATGCCGATACAAGTCTTCGAGAGTCGAAAATGTCGAATCGAAAACTTCAACGTCAAAACCTCGCGCACGCAAATGCGCGCAGATGTACAGAATCCCCAAAGGAACATACGGCTTCATGATCTTGAGTTCTTTTGGGTCTTCGTACAGAAAATATCCGTGTGTCAGCAGGAGGTCCGGCATTTCATGCCTCGCCCGCTGAAGTTGCCAGCACGTGCAAAGGCACGACCGACGAATGCAAACGCGAACGCGAGATGTCAGGCTCGCGGCGCAAGTCCGGCAGCTCTGTCGCATCTGAATTGCGGCTCGCCGGCTCGATTTGTCTTACGCGCTCCCAAGCGGCGCTCGCATCGAACGTCTGCGCATCACGCGCGGAATTCCACGAATCAACCTCAGCATGCAGCGTGTCACGCACCGTACGATAAAAAGTATCGGTATACGCGCCCTTGAACATCACGCACAAGTCGTCGCTGTCGGACCAATTCTGCTTGGCGCCGAGTTGCTGTCGCACGCGCTCGTAAAAACGCGTATTCGGCAACGGATACGAAAAGGACACGCCAATGTCATCGGGCCGGGTGCCGCGAACCAGCGCGATCGTGCTCTCGATATCCCCCCACTGCTCGCTGGGGTATCCGAACTGCAGGAAGTAGCACGCGCGAATGCCCGCGTGCCGCAACGCGCCGCGCGCCGCTACGACGTCTTCCACCGCCAGCCCTTTGTCCATCGCATCGAGAATTTTCTGAGATCCCGATTCCACTCCCATCCACACTTCCGCGCATCCCGCTCGTTTCAATGCCCGTGCCGTCTCCGCCGTCAGTAAATCGGCCCGCGCCTGAATCTTGAACGGTACGCGGCAACGCCGCTTCTCCACTTCGCGCGCGAATTGCTGCGTCCAATTCCGATTCAGCGCGAAAATATCGTCTGCAAACCACAAATGCGTCGCGCCATAGCATTCTTTCAGCTCACGGATTTCGTCGGCCACCTGATCCGCCGGACGCATATGGAAACTGTCGCCGAAGATCGGTTTCGCGCACCAATTGCACCTGAACGGACACCCGCGGCTGGCAATTAAATTGAGCGAGAATGTCCCATGCGCGTTCATCCACGCGTCGCGATATTTTTTCAGATCGATCAGGTCCCGTGCGGGCGCCGGATAATCCGTGAACTGCCGCGCCGCCGCCGGAGGCACCTTCTGCACCTCGGGTCCATTCCCAGAGCTGCGTAAAAACGCCACTCCCGGCACGCGCTTGGGATCTGTGCCGTCACCCATCGCCTGTACCACTTGCCGAAGTGCGTGCTCCGCTTCTCCGATCAGCACAAATTCGCAGCCCTGCCGCAAATAATCGCCCGCATGATCCGTCGCGTCCGACCCATGCGCGATCACTCGCGCTCCGGCAGCGCGTGCGTCCGCAATCATCTGGAACGCTACTTCGCGCATGCGCGTCAGGCACATTTTGGTCAGAAAATTAAAATCGTCTTCGTAGATAACGACGATTTTGGGCTGGTGCTTGCGTAACGCCTCGCGAAAACCTGACTCCGGCTCGTCCAGCATGGCGTCAAAAACAGCCACCGAAATTCCGTGTTGCCGCAACACGCCCGCGGCATACAGCGTCCCTAGTGGCGGGTACGGCTGCATTTTGCGTACTTGCTTGCGGTCGTACGGCAAGTGATACGAATGGGTTAGCAGAACTTCGGCCACGAATCCCTTCCCACTTTCCTCTTCTTTGCTGCGCTTCCGCACCACAGCGCGCAAATCAGCACACTTCACTGACTTTGGTGCTCAACGTCTGCCCCGTCAGCAGCGATCGCCGCGTCACCACGCGTTCGAACGAGCGCGCCACCCACAGCTCCCATGGAAACGAATATTGATTTGCGCGAATACGCCACCGCAGTGGCGCTCCCAGCGCGCGCCGCACGCCCTGCCGCAATCCAGGAAATTTATTTGTAGCCTTGCGCAGCTGATTGTTGAGCAGGAAATACTCCAGCATGCGTTGCAGCCGCTCTAGTTCCTCTGCCTTGCAGCCACGGCAGCATGTTTCGCTCCCAGTGGCATCTGCATCCATTCGCGCAGCGACTTCGGTTCGCGTACGCCGAGCTCGCGCAGTTGCGGCCAGATTGGAATTCCCGGATAGGGCGTGAAGATATTGGGCGAGAAACTGACATTCTGAATTGCCGCGGCGATCTCGCTCATGGTGCGGAAGGTATCGCGCGATCCGCTTCGGTTTCCCCGGGATAGCCGAAGATCAGATTGAACGTGACATGAATGTCTGGCGATGTTCGCCTTGCGCGCAGTCTCGAACATCTCGTCCACACGCTGATGACGCTTGTTCATCAGCTTCAGCACCGGCTCGGAGGTCGACTCGGTGCCAAAGCCCATGTGCGACACGCCGCTTTCGCCTAGCAGACGGACATCGTCTTCGCTCATGCGGCAGAGAAAGTCGGTCGATGCCTGAAATGTCCAGCGAAATCGCACCCCGTTTCTTTGAAATCCTCGGGCAATGCCACGGCGCGCCGCAAATCGACAGGAAAATTCGAATCCAGCAGCGCGACTTCTTCGATCCGATAGCGGGTCGACAAGTGCCGGTGACTTCGCCCACTACGCGATCCGCCGAGAGAGCGTTAAAGCTGCCGTTTGTAAAAAACCATGTCGGTGCAGTAGTTGCAGGCATACGGACATCCGACGCTGGTGGCGTAGGCGAATTTCCGCAGCCACCGCAAAGCCTTCTCGTAGGCATCGAAGTCGGCCAGGTCAAACGCGGGCATCGGCAGTGATCGAGTGGCTGCACCCGACGCTCCGGCGCATGCTGTTCAGAACCACAATGCTTCCACGAAACGCCTTGCAATCCATGAAGGGACTTCCCATCGGCGAGCGCTGCAGCCACTTCCAGCAACGTGATCTCGCCCTGCCCGCGCACCACCATGTCGACAAATGGCTCGTTGAGCGTCTCTCCGGGAAGAAGACTCGGATGCCAGCCACCAAGATGACCGGCACTTCGGATACCGAATCCTTGACGGCTTGTCGATACCTCGCATCGCCCCGCGAGATCATCGGGCCGGTCAGCACCGAAATTCCGAGACAGAGCGCGCCGTGCACCTCGCGCAGCACTCGCGATTCCTATAGTCGGGCACAATCGCAGCGTCGACATGACGACTTCAAATCCCGCTCTCGCAGCGGCGCCGCGAGAAGCAGACAAAGTGGCGCGCTTAGCGGCGCACCATCGTATGGCGGGATAAAACAGAGATGACTTTGCCGCTTCGTCAGCACGCGGCTCCAGAGGTGGCGGGCTCCAGCCGCTTGGCATCTACCGCCGGCTTGCATGCGGCCGCGTCCTTTGTTTCAGTTTATCGTTCAGCCATAACTCGACAGGAACCGCGTAACACTATCGTGATCCAACCGCCAGCGCGCGGGAAACGAAACGATTTCTGAGGAGCCTTCGTCGACCGGCTGCGCGTATCCGCGCCGATCGGAACGCGATCAAACGCGAGCCGCAAATAATCGCGCATCACTTGCAGCCGCCGATGTTCCCCGCCTCTCAGCCACGGAAGCACCGTGTAGCGCGGGAAAAAATCGGCCCATCCTTCAAACGACGTCGGGCACAACGATTCCGAACTCTTCCGGCATGCTCCATGATCGGAGCGCCCGGATACGGCGTGAAAATGTTTGTCCAGAATTCCGCACCGGGATATCGCCGGCAAACGTCCATCATGAAGTCGAATAGTTTCCCGCCGCTCTTTTGGCCCCTCACCCGGATAAGCAAAAATAATATTGAACGATGGGCGAATCCCTGCCGCCAGGCACCGTGCGCGCCGTTTCGTGGATGGACTCGAAGTTCTGAAAGCGCTTATTCATCAGCTTCAGAATCTTCTCGGAGCCGGAGTCCACGCCCTGGCAAATCTGCTGCAATCCCGAGCGGCGCAACAATTTCAGATCTTCGATACTCAAGCGCGACGTCAAATTCGTTGTGGCCTGGATGCTCCAGCGGAAATCCGCGCCCGCGCGCACCAGTCCATCCGCGATCAGCCGCGCGCGATCGAGATCGACCAAAAAGTTATCGTCCACCACCCACAACAATTCCAGTCCATACCGCCGTGTCAGATCGACCGTTTCCTCCACGAACTGCTCCGGCGGCAGCGCATTCCATTTGCGGCCATAAACACCCGCGTTCGTGCAGTACGCGCAGTTGTACGGACACGCCAGGCTTGAGATGTACATCGCCCATCGCCGCCCGCACATGCGCTGATACGCGTCGAAATCGGCGATGTGATAAGCCTTGGGCGGCGACTCGATAATCGGTCGCAGCGGGCGCTCAGTAGTAAAAATCAGCCGCCCATCACGCTTGAAGCCGATCCCCGGCACCAAATCCATCGGCGCGCGATTTTCCAGATGCTGCACCACATCCAGCAGCGCATCTTCGCCCTGCCCCTTCACCACGATATCGATGTACTCCGCCTCCAGCGTCTGCTTTGGCAGCAGCGACGGATGCCATCCGCCCAGAATTACGGGGAAATCCGGATTCCACTCCTTCACCGCGCGCGCAATTTCCGCCGTCTCCCGAATCATCGGCCCGGTAACCAGCGAAATTCCCAGGCACAGCGCGTCCTTCACTTCTTCCAGCACGCGCTTTTTATAATTGGGGGTAATCGTCGAGTCGATCAGCCGGATCGAGTATCCAGCACGTAGCAACGGTGTCGCCACCGCCAGCAATCCCAGCGGCGCAGTCGCGTCTGTGCTCGCAAACGACGGAAAGAAAAATACAACCTTCTTCGACATGCGCCTCAGTCCGACTCCAGCAGTTCAGGTGTTTTTGAAAATACGAGCGGGCTCCCAGTCGTTTGTCACGAGTGTGTCTCCGGACTGTCAATTGTTCCCTGCCTCCGTTCAACACAGCTTTTTCGCGCTAGAGTTGATTCACCTGTGACTTTGCCGTGACAAAACTGCACCTGATCAACCGCGCTGTGCTCCCGCTGCGTGCCGACCTGCTCGTCGCCGGCGCACACTGTGCGCTCGCAACCAATTCGCAACAACTCGTTAACGCGCTATCAAAGTGGAATTTCGGCAGCGTTCCGCGATCGGACCGCACTTTCGACCTCGACGTCTTCGTCGATGCCGAACTTTCCCACAGCACCGACTTCAAAACGCAAACGCACTTCCGTGGCCTTCACCATCTCGTCTTCGCCACCATCGGCTCTCACGAAGTTTTCGCGTTCGATCTCGCTCGCCGCCGTGTCACCGGTGCCGTTTCCGCTGTCACCGCTCAGGATGGCGACTTCTGGATCTCTCATTGGCTACCCATCACCATCGGCGTCATGGGCACGACCATCGGCGTGATTCCGCTCCACAGCGCGTGCCTCGATCGCGATGGCCGCGGTCTCCTCCTCGCGGGAGTTTCCGGCGCCGGCAAGTCCACGCTCTCCGTCGCGCTCGCCCGCCGCGGCTTTTCGCTAGTCTCCGATGATTGGACCTACATCACGCGCGAAGGTGACGCGAGCACCGGCGCCAGCGCAGCAACCAAAGGCGGCTCCGCTCGACTGACGGCTCACGGCCTCTCCGCGCCAGTCAAGCTTCTACCCGACGCCACAAATCACTTCCCCGAGCTTTCCGCTCGCACTCCAAAAATGTGGTTCAACGGCGAATTGGCTTTCGAACTCCGCGCCGAAGAAATCACGCACACTCCTGTTAAGACCGTCTCGCACCCGCATTGGCTCTTTTTTCTGGAGCGCACCGCAGCCCCCGGCTGTGACTTTCACTCCGTCAGCGCCGCCGACATTCGCGAGTTCTTCGAAACCGGCGCCGAGCGCCTACCCGCTTGCCTCCCCGCCACCACCGCTGCGCGCTCACTCACAATCGATGCACTCGCAAATTGCCGCGCCTGGCGAGTGCGCTCCGGCGAAACTCCCAGCGCCACCGCGCAAGCCGTCGCCCATTTCTGCGAGAAAAACTAACGTGCCCACCCACGACATCGCCGCATATCGCGACCCGCTCGATCTCCTGCACCGTTTCGTGCCCACGCCGCTCACGCTTCTATCCAACTCGATTGCGCCACCGTAATCTTGCAAACGAACGACCTCAGTTTCTTTCCGTCAACCGAGAGAGCGCCAGAAGTTCCCGCCTCCTCAGGCATCCAGAACCAGCCTCCAGCATCGTGTCTCTGGAAAATCATCCGAGATGTCAACGTGAGCCAAGACCTCGCCGAGCCCTCGACCATCATCTCCGACGACCTGATCGTCTACTCCATGGGCCCCGCATGCATCCTCGCCGCCGACCGCACACGCCGCGAACTCCTCGCGTTCATCGGCGCATCCGTCGACGCTCGCGCCTATCAACTCACGATCCTGCCAACGCTTTACCGCCTCACTGAATTCGTCACCCGTTCAGCCGTCGCCAAAGTCGCACACGCGGACCGGCCCCCAGCCGCCGGAGACCACTGCAATGCGTGAGGCACATCTGAAGTCGCTGGTGACGTCAGGGCTCGCGTGCGAGCTAGAGCCGGACCTCTCACGCCTCGATACCCTGCGCGACGCGACCGACGCACAACATCGCAAACTGCTCCGCTGGCTCGACGAGAGCGGCCTGGCGCTTTATTTCCTCGACCACCTGCAACAACACAACGCCGCCGACCGATTGCCAAACAATCTTCGCCACGCGCTCGAAACACGTCTCACCGCAAATCGCCATCGCACCGCCAACATGTTCGAAGAATTTCGCCGCGTCACCAACTCTTTCAAAGCCGTCGGTGTCACCTTCGCCGCCATCAAAGGTCTTTCTCTCACGCCCGACTTCTGCCCGGCCCAACATCTTCGCCATCAAGCCGATTTCGATTTCCTCGTCAGCCCACACTCAATCCCCCAAGCAACGCGCGCCCTCGAATCTCACGGTTACGTCCAGCAAGAAGTAAAACCCAGCGGCGAGATCACTTTCTCCACGCCGCAAACCCACGTTCCCTCCGCATACGACGACATCTACGCGCCTCCGCGACATCGCGAAATCGATCTGCTCCCATCTCTTCATCTGGATTTTCACGGCGTCTCCATCTCCACCCCCACCGACCAACTCGCCCGCGCGCGCAGCCAAAACAATCGACGATCTCAACTTCCCCGCTCTCGCCGCGGACGACATGTTCGCCCTCCAAATCCTCCACTCCTTCAGCCATCTTCTCGGCTCCTGGGTGCGCCTCTCCTGGCTGCTCGAAATCTCCAATTTCCTCCACGCTCACCATCAAAACGATTCACTCTGGCATTCCGTCATCGAACGCCAGCAAAATGCGCCATCCCAATCCAGCGCCGGGACCGCCCACACTCGCAACGCCTTCGGCCTGATTCTCTCGCTCACCCAAGAAATCTTCCCAAGTTCACGCCCGCTCCCATTGCCGCTTCACAAGTGGTGCATCGAACCGCTACCCGCTCCGGTCCATGCCTGGATGCACCATTTCGGCCGCCGATTCGCTCACGCCGACCTCAACGGCTCCAAACTTTCCCTCTTCGTCCACCGCGAATTCATGCGCGCCAGCAGCCTAGACCGCGGAGCCACCGCCGCCGACCGCCGCGCATTTAACCGCTACGCTCTCCGCCGCATCTTTCCTGTAGGCCACCGGTCGTCGCTTGGGAAGGTGTCAATCACCTCTCCACGCGCTAAACTCAGAGTCAACGCATTACAAAGGCTTCATTCCATGCAACGAGTGCTTTTCCATTTTCGTGAGATGGTGTCTTTCCCTGTGGAAGCGATCCGGTGGAAGCTCGCCCTGCGCGCATTCGACAGGCAACGTGCCCGCACTTTCTCGCAATCCGACTCAACGCGCGCGAACTCCGGCACATCCGCCGGCAATACTCTTGGCAATTTGGCGCAGTCTCCGGACTGACGCCCGCACGTAGGAGGAGTTTGTATGACATCTCCATTCCCTCATCGACCTCAAACCAGGCGCATCGCCTTGTTCGTTTGCTCGTGCCTCGGATTCACCTCGCTCGCCCACAGTCAATCCACCGCCTCGTCCGCGACCGCCACGTCCGCGCCGTCCACTGGCTCGCCGTCCGCCGACGCCAACGCTCAGCCTGAGCTCGCCGGCAAGATCGACCGCCTCACCAAGTCCCTCGAGCAGACGCAGGTCGAGCTCGCCGAATCCCGCACCGAAATTCAGCAGCTCCGCACGACTCTCCAACAAGTCCTCGACCGCATAAACGCCGCGCCTCCTGCGGCCGTAAGCGCATCCGCCCAGAACTCCTATACGCCAGCTCCTTCCGACACATCCACAATCACAGCCGCTCAAACGAAGTCCGACGACTCCCACGCGGCCCCCGCCAAAATCTCCCAAGATGACTGGGACGTCCTCAACGCCCGCGTCGACGAACAGCGCCAGACCAAAGTCGAAAGCGGCTCCCGCTTCCGCCTTAAACTCTCCGGCCTCGCCCTGTTCACCGCCTTCGCGGGATTCGGTCAAGTCGATAACGTCGAGCTTCCCGGCATCGCCGTCCCCAAGTTTTACGGCTACTCCGGCGGAAACGTGGGCGCCTCGGTGCGCCAATCCATCGTCGGCCTCACCGGCATTGGTCCAACAGTTTTCGGCGCGCGCACCAGCGCTGATGTGCAGATGGATTTCTTCGGCGGCACCCCAAACTCCTACGGAGCCACCAGCGCCGGCCTCGCCGAAGTCCGCCTTGCTCGCCTTCGCCTCGACTGGAAAGACACCTCCGTCGTCGCCGGCCTCGACTACCCCTTCTTCTCCCCGAATCTTCCGACCTCTTACATGTCCGTAGTCGTCCCCGGCTTCGCCTCCGCCGGTAATCTCTGGAACTGGACGCCGACCATTCGGGTTGAACACCGCTTCGACGGCCCGCTCGCGGCGTTCAAGGTCGAAGCCGGCTTCCTCGATCCTTCGTCGGGGATTTACAACAGCGCTAACGCCAATCCGCGCATCGTTTCGCCGACACAAAATTCGCGCCAGCCCACCTACGCCGTTCGTGTTTCTGCCAGCACCAAGTCCGAAGATCGCCCGACGACCATCGGTTTCTCCGGCGTCTACTCGCCGCAGCGATTCGTCTTCGGATACACCGTCGCGGGCTGGGCAGGCACGATCGACTGGCGATTCCCGCTGCTGCCTCACACTGAGCTCAATGGTGAATTCTTCACTGGCCGCGGCATCGACGGATTCGGTGGCGTTCCGCTCAGCCCTCTTCGTCCCGCCGACGCCTTCCAGTATGCTTCTGTTACCGCTCCGGAACTCGCTAACCTCGGCGTGATCGGCGGCTGGTCGCAATTTAAAGTCAAAGTGAATGCACGCAATGAGTTCAACATCGCCGCCGGCACTGGCGGACGCAAATCCGACGATCTGCGCCAATTGGCGGCCAACAACTACTTCATCAGCACCGTTCCGGCGCGAAACCAGATGATGTTTGTGAATTACGTCTTCCGCCCGCGTTCCGACCTGCTCTTCTCCGCCGAGTACCGGCGGCTCCGCACCTACGAGGTCAACGGCGCGCCCAACACGGCAGGCCAGTTAGGCTTGGCTATGGGATTCTTGTTCTAAATCACTTATGAGATTTCGCCTCTCCATCTTGACCGTTCTTATCGCCGCGTTCGTCGTGGCCCCTGGGCCAGCGCAGTCGGCCAGTTCCAACGACGCGCCCTCCGCCGAAGTCACCGGCGACGTAAACCTCGTCCAGGGCAAAGCTGGCCATCCCGGCGACGCTTCCCGGGTAGTCGTCTGGCTGACTCCTCTCGACCCGCAGAAAGCTCCTTCGCCGCCTGACAAAGGTCACTATCGCCTGGTGCAGAGAAACAAGCACTTCGAGCCCAGCCTGCTCGTTGTTCCCGTCGGCAGCGTCGTCGACTTCCCCAATCTCGATCCGTGGTTTCACAATGTCTTTTCTCTCTATCGCGGCAAGCGCTTTGACCTCGGGCTCTACCAAGCCGGTGCGCAACGCTCCGTGCGTTTCGATCGCCCTGGGCCTTCTTATTTGTTCTGCAACATTCACCCGGAAATGACGGGCGTCGTCCTCGCCCTTGACTCGGACTATTTCGGCATCTCCGACAAAGCCGGCCACTACGCCATCGCCAACGTTCCTGCAGGCAAATACCTGCTCCACGTGTGGTATGAAAACGCGCGCCCCGAAGCCCTGCAACAACTGCAGCGCAGCGTCACCATGGAAGCCGGCAATCGCGTTCTTCCAACAATTTCGGTTCCCGTGCTGGCCCAAGCTCGCAGCGATCACAAAAATAAATATGGCCAGGACTACGACCCCGACGAGCTCAAACCGGACTACTAGGAGCAAGCGCTTTTGCTATAAGGGGCCCGATGTTCCGGGAGGCGATTCAGGGCAGCTTTCCGCCCGCCATCCCGGTCGCAGTCTCAAAATAACTGGCAACCAAAAGTCAATTTTTTGAACCATATCCGCACAGCGAAGGACACCAACTAAATGGACACTGTTCTCGTAGTCGAAGACTCCCGCGCAATGCAGCGAACACTCCAGCGGCTCCTGGAGGCCGACTCGCTTCAGGTTCAGATCGCCTCCGATGGCATCGCCGGTTTGGAGGCCTTCCGCAAACAACCGCCGAGCGCGGTGCTCCTCGATCTCAAGCTCCCGGGTCTCTCGGGCAAGGAACTCTGCCGCGAATTCAAGTCCATCGCTGCATCCGTTCCTATCGTGGTGCTCAGCGCGAACGCCGAAGTCGAGGACAAAGTTCTCCTGCTCGAACTCGGCGCCGACGACTATGTCACCAAGCCCTTCAGCCCGCGCGAACTGCTTGCCCGCGTTCGCCGCGCCATGCGCCGCGGAGCCGGCAAGTCCCAGCAAATTTCCAGCGTGCCGGCAAAAACCGTCAGCCACGAAGTGCTTACCTTCGGTGACGCACGCGTGGACTTCACCAGCATGGAAGCCACCCAGGCCGGCAAATCGGTCACGCTCACCGCACAGGAGTTCAAGCTCCTGAAATTTTTCGCCTCTTCTCCGGGCCGCGTTCTCTCGCGCGACGAATTGCTCAACGAAGTCTGGGGCTACCAGAACTATCCTTCCACGCGCACCGTCGATAACCACATTCTGCGCCTTCGCCAGAAGCTTGAGCCTGACTCTGCCAACCCGCGCTTCTTTCTGACCATCCATGGCGCCGGCTACAAATTCGTGCCTGGCTCTGTAAACATACCGGCCGTTGCAAATAGCGGAGCCAAAGCCTAGCTAGCGAACGGGCTCGCCCATGATCCATTTCCGCCTCAGAACTCAGCTTTTTCTCGCCACACTGCTCACTGTTTGTGGCCTGACCGGCGGAGTCTTACTTTTCATTCGTCACACCATCAGCGTCGAAACACAGCGCCAGGTTCGCGATGGCACCGAAGATTCCGTCCGCGCTTTCGAGTCCGTGCAGCATCAGCGCGAGCGTCAGCTTTCCAACGCCGCCGCCATGATCGCGGATCTTCCGCCGCTGCAAGCCATGATGACCACCGATGACGCGCCGACCATACAGGACGCTTCCACGCGCTACTGGAAGCTGGCGGGCAGCGATCTTTTTGTTCTCGCCAAAATCGATCGGCAAGTCGTCGCCCTGCACATAAACACTCCGGGATGGCCCGCCGGAAGCCGCGCAGCGCGAGCTCAGCCGCTCCGTCGAGCAGGGCGATGACGCCTCCTGGTGGTACGACAACGGCCGCCTCTATCAAGTCTTCCTTCGGCGCGTCAGCAAAGGCAGCGGCAGCGAATCGCGAGAGCTCGGTTGGCTAGCTATCGGTTATCAGGTCAATGCCAGTCTTGCGCAGCAACTCGCTCTCGTGGCCCAGAATCAGATCGCCTTGGCCATCGGCAACAACATCATCGCTTCTACGCTCTCTCCCAAAGACGAAGCCACACTCGAAACTCGCATCAAGCAGGACACCGAACATGCCATCGCTGAAGGCCACGAAGTCGCTCTGGACTCCGATCAATATGCCTATGCGTCTGTTCTTCTCCACGGCGCGCTCCCGTCGCCCGTGCGCTGTTACGTGTTGATGCCCCTTGCGCCCACGAGCAACTTCCTCAAACATCTCAATCGCACAATTTACATCCTCGCCGGCTCGGCGGTTCTCTTCGGCGCGCTTCTTTTTGGATTTTTGTCCCGCACCATCACCCGGCCGCTCGACAATCTCGTCGCCGGCGTGCGCGCTCTCGCTGCCGGCGATTACACCTACTCCATCGTTCCTCAGGGCACCACCGAAGTCGCCGAACTCAGTTCCGCCTTCGCCAAAATGCGCGGCGACCTCCTCGCCTCACAGCGCCAACAAATCGAAACCGAGCGCGTCGCCGCCATCGGCCGCGCCGCCAGTTCCCTTTCCCACGACCTGCGCCACTACCTCGCCGCCGTCGTCGCCAACGCCGAGTTCCTCTACGAGGCCGACGAGCTCAAGCTCGACAAGCAGCGAGATCTACAAGGAAATTCAGACCGCCTCGAATCAAATGACCGATCTGATCGATTCCCTGCGCGAACTCGCCCACCAGCGGCGCGCCATCTCCCCGGTCGCCACCAGCCTCGACCAGATATTGCGTCGCGCCATCGACGCCGTGAAAGTTCGCCCCGAATTCCGCAATCGCCAAATAGTCGTGGTCGCCAATGGCGATGTCGAAGGCGTGTTCGACCCCAGGAAACTCGAGCGCGTCTTTTTCAATCTGCTCCTGAATGCCTGTGAAGCCACTCCGGAAGGCCATAACCGCGTCCTCGTCGAGGTGCAAAGTCGCCGCGACTCCTTCGAGATTCGCGTCATCGACCAAGGCCCCGGCGTCCCGCCGACCATCCGCGATCACGTCTTCGACCCCTTCGTCAGCTCCGGCAAATCCAACGGCACCGGCCTCGGCCTCGCCATCGTCAGCAAGATCGTCCACGACCACGGCGGCTCTGTCAGCGTCGAAAGCACGTCCCAAACCGGCACCGTCATGCTGGTAACCCTGCCCCGCACCTCCCAACCGGTCGCCTCCCACACCGACTCCACCGTCGCCTGACAAGGTGCCAACTCCTCGGGAGGAGTAGGTTGCTCCGTAGAAGAAGACTCCTTCGCAAAAGACCGGCGAGCGATCCTCGCAACTCACTAGGCATTTCAGCGAAATCTTCCCAGCCAAATCTCCCGCTCTGCTCTTTTTGCGGATATTCGCGTTTTGCCCTTGACAATTTCCGTGGTTGTGCTATACTTGGGCTGCGTCAAAACGCCAAGCGCCGCTCCTGTGGCGCTTTTTTATTGCCCACAGCCGCCTGCTCATCGCCGAAGCTAAACCATTCGCCCTCAGCAGGTTACCAATTGCCCATTTTCAAGCCCTTTGGACTCATAGAGTTACGAACTGCCAGGGGGGTAGGGTCTAACCTGAAATTACCTTGCGCAAAATACTCACTCTTTGGAAGAATTTTGCAAGCTAAGTTGCATGTCTCTAATCACATGCGCACTCTTTTCCCGAAACGACCGGGGTGGGGGGTTACCCCTCAGCTGAAGCTCACTCGGACCGCAATTCACCCGCTGGGCCTCGCAGATGATACAGATCCTTAGTACCCACTAGTGCCCCCGAAAATTTCAATTGTAAAAAAAGCTGGTATTTGTGATTCGTCAGATGCTCGAAGTTCCCCAGCAGCAGGGTCAGCACCGTTTCCCCTTCGGGCACAAACACCGTCGCGATCCTTCGAGCCAGGTCTCCGTCCGTACAGCACTGAAACCCCCGATCGATGTGCCCGGCAAACATCCGCAACCCCTTACGGGCTTCCTCTGGCGAGCAAAACTGGTTCACCGGATAGCTCCGCAGCTCCCGCAACTCGGCGAGTTCCGCAGGAAATCCTGCTGCAAACACCGCGCAGAATCCTGCCAGGCAGTCCAGAAGGTGTCCCAGTAAATGCCCAAAGTCGCGCGGTGCCGGGCCCGCTCCAGAAAATTCCGGCGCCCAGTTCAGCCGGTCCAGTGGAACCTGCGCAACCAGGTGCTCCGTGCGCTCAATCGCCTCAAGCACCTTCGCTCTCAGCGAATCTGTGATCGCTCGTGACGAATCCTGCTCCACGTTTCCGC
The DNA here is from genome assembly GCA_963788725.1 of uncultured Acidobacteriota bacterium. Taxonomy (GTDB): domain Bacteria; phylum Acidobacteriota; class Terriglobia; order Acidiferrales; family UBA7541; genus Acidiferrum. The sequence continues at coordinate 195,868 of CAWBHT010000006.1, forward strand.
TCCGTTCTCTGTCGCACCCGCTGCTTGCTCGTAACAAGGCACGTGCATCGCGCAGCACCTCGCACTACTTGCGCAGCTCAGTCTGACTTATCCGCACCGGACACAATGATGACAGCGAGTTGACATCCCTAGGATTGACCCGCGTCCGCTCTGGTCGTAACGTCAAACATCCGATTCACCATTGGTCGAACGTAACATCTCGGATTCTGGCGCGGAATGAAACTAAGCAAGGACTCTGCCGCAACGCACACGCTGAAACTTTTTCTGCTGGTCGAGAATCGCCTGCTCCGCGAGGCTCTCGCGGGAATCGTGCGCAAACAGCCGGACTTTTCCATCGTGGGCGCCGACCGCTACGCAGCACCCGTGGAAAAAGCTGTTGCGGATTCGCGCTGCGACATTCTCGTCGCCGATCATGCCACGGCAACCACCTTTCCGCCGCAATTCCTCTCCAATTCCCTTGCGCTCACTCCCGACATGAAAGTCGTCCTGCTTGGCATGGAAGAGGATCGCGAAATTTTCCTGCAAGCGGTGCGTTCCGGAGTCAGCGGCTATCTGCTTGGCGACGCTTCTGCCGAAGAAACTCTGGGCGCAATTCGCCGCGTTGCGAAAGGCGAGGCCGTGTGCCCGCCGCGGCTGTGCCAGCATCTTTTCCAGTTCGTCGCGACCCAGGCGCAACAAGGCTCCGTCGTGCTCAACCAGCGCGTTTGCACCAAACTCGGCCTCACTCCGCGCCAACAGCAACTGCTCGCTTTTCTAGCGCGCGGATTGACCAACAAAGAGATTGCCGCCAATCTGCATCTCTCCGAGTTCACCGTAAAGAATCACGTGCACCGCATTATGCGTCAACTCAACGCCGACAGTCGCTACGCCGCCGTGCAAACCGTCTGCGAAGGCGGCTTCGGCGCCCCAGTAGCATAATTATTCGCCGCAGTTAATCGTCACAGTCAGAGTTAGTCGCCGCGCAACTCGCCCCACTGAACTGGCGTGAACCGAAAATTGAGGAAGGAAATATGTTCGCCGTCTGCCATCACTCGAAGTGCCGCAATCCCAGCAAATCCAGCGCAACCAGAAAAACGAACTCAGCTCCATGCACCAGATAGCGACGCCACAAACGCCGCGGTTCCTGCAAAACGCGAAACAGCCACTCGAGTCCGTGCTCTCGCATCCACGCAGGTGCTTGCTTTTTGCGCCCCGACAGAAAATCAAACGCCGCGCCGACTCCCACCATCACCGGAACATGCAGCCGCTCGCGATGTTCGCGCATCCACATCTCCTGCTTCGGCGTGCTCAATCCCACCCACAGCACATCCGGCGCTGCGAGATTGATCGCCTTCACGATTTCAGCATCTTCCTCCGAAGTGAGCGGGCGAAATGGCGGACCGTAAGTGCCCGCAATGTGAATTCCTGGACACGATCTCCCCAGCGACTCCGCAAGTTGCTCGGCAACGCCCACAGCGCCGCCATAAAGGAAATGCCGGCAACCGGTATTCCCTGTTTGCCGACAAAACTCCAGCATCAATTCCGGTCCATATACGCGACGCCGCAACACATGCCCGCGCAGTTTGCCGATCCACACCAGCGGCATGCCGTCCGGTACAACCAGATCAGCCTCCGAGAGCACGCGCTTGAATCGCGCGTCATGCTGGGCCTCCATGATGCCGTGCATGCCAGTCACCGCAATGTAGCGACCGTGGGCGCCGCTCGCGATCCACTCACGCATCCGCGCGATCACTTCGTCGATCTGGACCGCATCGACATGCACTCCGAGCACGGAGAATCTTCGGCCTCTGCGCTGCGCACACTCACTAGCGGTTTTGCCAGCCGCATCGGGAAGGCGCAAAGCGCGATCGGGCTGTGCTTTGGCTCGCGCCGCCGCCGCTCCGCCGGTTGAAAAGTGCGACGAGGACATTACGATGCCCTCCGGTTCGGAACGGAGTCGGAGAACGCCGGAGCCGGCGGCGAATCGAGGTCTGCGGCTGGCGAAACGAAATCTGTGGCTTGTAAACCGAGATTTCCCGCTCCTGAACCCAGCTCTTTTCGCTCCGCGAGCCGCCGGTAAAGCGCAATAAGTTGCGCGTAATTGCCCTCCGCGGAATATTTTCGCTCGAACTCGCGCCGCGCGGCTTCGCCCATAAACTGCATTTCGGCAGGATGCGACCACGCCCATGCCACCTTCTGAGCGAGATCCACATCGTCCGCCGGACGCACATGCAATCCGGTGCGTTGATGGTCCACCATTTCGGCCGTCGGTCCGTGCCCGGTTGCAATGACGGGAATGCCACATGCGAAAGCTTCCACGATCACCAGCGGGCAGCCCTCGAACCAGTGACTTGGGCAAACCAGAAATCGTGCACCACGCATCCAGCGCAAGACCTCTACCCGCGGTACATTTCCGAGCAGCGATTCAGGCCGCAGTCCGCATGCTTGCAATTGCGGTGCGATCTCATCACGCATGGGTCCTTCGCCCAGCAGGACTAAAGGGATCGGTTCTGCCAAGCGCTTCCATGCCGACAGCAACCCTCGCAGCCCTTTTTCCTCCGACAAGCGGCCCACGAACAAAGCGTACTTTCCCTGCTCGCCAGAAGCGCGGGGCCCTGGATCGGGATGAACGAAATTTGGCTTCACCATCAGCCGGCCCGCCGGAATTCCTCCGGCAATATGCTTCTTGCGCGCAAATTCGGACAGCGCGACGTAGGCATCCACTTTGGTCTGCCACGTGCGGAACGCGCGATGCGCCGCGAGCATCGCGGTCACCGCCGCGGATGCCGCTCGGCTCTTGCGATAACACCCATGAGCAACCGCCGGCCAGGCGACACTTTTGCCGAGACAGTCTTCGCACAGCCGCCCTTCACGCAAAAAAGTTGCAGCCGGACAGACCAACCGATAGTTGTGCAGCGTCTGCACTACGGGAACACCGTGCTGCGCGCACGCATAATAAGCCGACGGAGAAATCAGCGGCAAAGTATTGTGGAAGTGCGCTACGTCCGGCCGCCCGTCGCGCAGCAATTTCTCGAGATCGCGAAAGGATTTTCGCGCCCACATCGTTCCCACGCCCGCGCCGATGATTTTCAAAGGTCCATTGTTTTTCAGTTCATCGTTGTGCCGCGAATACCGCAGCACAGTGTGCCCATGCAGCTCGAGCTGCTGCGCCTCGGCCAAAGCGACAGCATCTTCGCCACCGCGCTGCTGATACGATTCGTGAACGACAAGCACGCGCATAAATGATTCAGCTCATTCCTGACACATTTGGCCGGACACATTTGGTGAGAACGCCGGGCTGTCGGAAGCAAAACCTTCCGGTTGCTGATCCAGTTCCTGTTCCGCAAATTCGCAGGAATATTCCGGATCCATCTGCCAGGCGAACGACATAGCCAAAAGAATTCCCACGCCAGCAGCCGAAACGGCTCCAGCCAGCACATTTTCGATCGCCAGACCGATCAAGATCGAAGGCAACACACCAACAAATGCCAGCGCCGGCCCGCCGTGCTGCGCCGATACCTTCCGGACAAAGCCAACCATCGTCGCCGCCAAAAACATCACCAGCAGTGCTAATCCCGGAACCCCCCATTCGTACAAAGCCCGCAGAAACTCGCTGTGCAGCGAGCGATTGCCGTCGATGTCCTGCAAGTTGTGATTTTTCGGATCGAATTCAACCATTAGCGCCGCCCCACTGCACGAGCCCGAGCCAAAGAACAGCTGTAGCGGCGTTCTGCTCTCCAGACGATTCAGGATTTCGGAATAGATGGTCAAACGCCAACCGAACGTGTCGAGGTCGGCGACGGTTTTGTCTTCATCAGAAGCCACGGTAAACAGCCGATCGATGCGGTTTTCCGGAGCATAAGAAATGAGGACAACGATGCAAGCTGCCGTCAAACCCAATGCCAGCAGGATTTTTCGGAAGCTGACCCGAAGTTGAATGGACTCACCTGTTTCAGAACCAACACGGAAACTGGCGATGATGAGCAATAAAATCGCGCTGACAAAAACGTAGCGGCTTCCGCAAATTACAATCGAGCCGAGGATCACACCACAAGTCGCATAGTGAAAAAGACCGCGGCTGCCCGAGAACACGAGAATGGCCAGGACGGCGACGAGGAATGCGGCGAAGTATTGCGGCGAAGTAAAACTCGTAAAACGCAGCTCCGGTCCGCCCCAGCCGTTGCCTAATCCATATGTTTGAAGGATCGCCAGCCCAACGACGAACCAACTGACCAGCCGCATCACGCCGATGTCCAGCCAACCCTCAGTCCACGCGCTGCAAAATGCCAGGTAAAGCACGAAGTAGGCCGCGAGATATGCGACGAGCTTTGCCGCAGACAAGGGGAACCCGCCCCAGAAGCCGGCGATGGCCGCATAGATCGTGAGGGCCACCCACAACTTCTCTGGAAGCCTCCACTGTAAAGTTTGCAGCGGCAGAAAATGCGACCGCGCCAAAAACAACAAAGGCAAAACCGCGATGCGAACGGTATTCTCAAAACCCACGCTGGTGGCGGACGCGAAGGTTAGCGAAGTGATATCGATGTGCGAGGCGAGGATCAAACACACGGTGGCCCAGCGCATAGGCAGGAGCGCCAAGCCGGCAGTTAGCGCCCAGAAAAGCACGCGAGCGACGAGCAGTGCCTCGTCAGACATGCGCCTGGACCTCCGCGTAGAATTTCGACCACTGCAACGCGAAGTCGGCGCTGTTATAGCGTTGCACCGCGGCTTGCGCGCAATCGCCCATCGCGTGGCGGACCCCGACCGGAATTTGCGCGAAGCGCCGGAGGCAAGCGGAAAGCGAAGGCACATCGCGTTGCAGCAACAGACCGTTTTCGCCCTCGCGAAAAAACTCTTCAACCCCGTTTAGCTGCGTGACCAATAGAGGTAAGCCCGCGGCCGCCCCTTCGAGGGGCGCAAGTGGAAACACTTCGTGGCGTGAGGGATGAACAAGCGCATCCGCGGCCCAAAGGTAAGGACGCACATCCTTTTGATCGCCAAGGATCGTTACACGAGAATCGAGACCCATCCCAGCAACGCGCCGGCGGTACGATGAGGCAAGACCATTTGAGCCACCGACGACCAGCAACTTCAAATGCGGACTGGGAATTTCGGTCAACGCCGCAAGCAAAAGAGGCAAACCCTTCAGCTCATAATGTCCCTGCGCCACAAATGCCAGCACGATATCGTCCGCTTGCAGATGTAGGTCACGGCGGAAAGCATCGCGATCGAAGCTCTGCGGCCGACGCATCGCTTGCGTGTCCACCGGGTTCGCTAATACCTGGATTTTGTCGCTCGTAAACGGATATGTTTCCGCGAACTCTTGAGCAAATCCTCGCGAGGGCACCACGATTCGCCGAGCCGTGCGGTAGGCATGAGGCTCTAACAGCGAGTGCAGCCAATGATCCAGCCAGCGAAGCGCACCCCGCCATCCGGTCGCACCGGCCTGGCGCCAATGACGCTGCAGAAACATGTGATGGCAGGAGTGCGCGTATGCGACATCGCCGAACAACAGATTGCTCTCTACGAATTGAACGAGATCGAAACGCGTTCGGTGGAAAATGTGATGGGCCGCGTAGTACAGCGGTGCGAGAACGTGAAACGCAATGTATAACAGCGCGAGGGGCCGGCGCGGCGCGGGAATGCGCACCCAAGTGATGCGTTCCGGGCAGGGGTTTTCGAAGTCCACAGCAAAGACCGTAAATTCGTGCTCCGAACAGACGCGCTCCAGCATGCGCAAGTGGCAAGCGCCCACCGCGTTGTTCCGCGTGATCCGATAGTCGAAAATCGCTATCTTCATCTTGGTGTTTCAAGCAAACGGCGACACGGCAAAGTCCGCGAGTTGCCACTCGGCTGATTCACGCGGTTTGGCGTCGTCCTCACGATCACTTTTCCGCCACGAAATAAAGTCTGGGACTGAACAAGCTCGGCCACCATTTGCCGAGCGGTGAAAAGGACCAACTGGCGGCCGAGAGCGCTCGCCGGTAAAATCCGCTCGATTTATAGAGCACGGGAAAATCAAGAAATGAAAACTTGCTGCCCAGGATGCGGCAGTGGCGAAACCCCGCCTGCGCAAAGAACGATGACAACGTCGACCTGCTGAAAAATCGAATATGCGGATCTCTCCAAGGCGCTTTCAGAGAAGTGGCGGGCGATCCGCCAGGCGAAAATCGGCCGGACGCCATCAACAGGCGATTGGCGAACCACACGGAATTGGGAACCGATCCGACTAAACGCCCTTGAGGCCGAAGGACACGCAGAATTTGCTGAAGCGCCGTTTCGGGATCGAACAGATGTTCAAACACTTCGAAGCTAAGCACGTTGTCAAACGATTCCGATGCAAACGGGAGAGCTTCTTGAGCGTCATACGCGACTGCGTCCAGACCCTTGGCGCGGCACAGCGCCACCGCATGATCGGAAAGATCGACGCCGGTGTAGGAGCACTGCCGCGACAACACAAACGGCGCGGCATGCGCACCGTCGCCACATCCAAAATCCAGAACTTTGGCGCTGCGCGGCACAAAGTGAGTTAATAATTCCTGCTCGAAAGCGGTGATCTTGATTCCAACAGGAGACCAATCCGCGAGGCCGTCCTGCCAATATTTTTCGTAGTACTGCCGCGCAATCGGATTGTTCATGAGTCTGTATCAACCGCGGTCTGCGGAGATGGGTACATAGATTGAGAGCGGGATTCAGAGGCGCGTTTCGATCGGCCGAGGTGCCAATAGGAACAAACATTCGCCAAGGCCAACGTTCCACAACCTGCAACCAGGCTGATGGCCGCTCCTGCGAGTCCCCACCAGCGAATGAACAAGAATGCGGAGAGCGCGGCGACTGGGGCCGCAAGCGCGTTGCCGAGCAAATCAAAGTATGGCTTCTGCGAGCCGCGCAAAGTTGCAGAGAAGCCGCTGTTGAAGCCATTGATCGCGGGCACTAAGGCGAGCAAAGGCATGAGCCAAATGTAAGCAGCAAATTTTCCGCCGAACAGCAGGTGCTCCGCCGGAGCAGCTACAAATCGCAGCAGCACGGCGAAGCAAAGGCCCGCTCCGCCGAGGACACAACTGATGAGCAACGCTTTCTGGCGCATATGCGCGATGCGGCCGTGACTAAAGTCGCGCGAAAATCCTGGAAGAATGAGGAGATCGATGGCGGAGACCGACTGCGTCATCACCGCGGCCGGAATCATCATCGCTCGCAAAGCGCCAGCCGAGCCGAGACCCAGGAACGCCGCGACAAAGAACATCTGCACCTGACCGCAGATCGGATAAAGGATCGCGGTGCCAAACAGCCAGCGGCCGTAGGACCAATTTTCGCGCAGAGTAGCTCGCCAGGTGATCGAAGCAGAGGGCGTAGTAGAAACTCCGTGAAGAGTGCCGGATCCGGGCAATAAGTTGGCGATTTGAAAGAGGATCGCAAACGCGCCGAGCAGGCTAGCGCCAGCGACCAACATGAAAGCGGCGAACGGCGTGACGTGATTTAGATATCGCAGTGTGTACAGACCAAACAAAACTAAAGTCAGGCACATGGCGGAGCCTAGCGCCGCGATTCGCGGGCGTTGCAGGACGTAACACATGCGCCTGGCCAGCCATAGCAGCAGCAGAAATGGAACGGCCACCGCGCTGCCAAAAATTGCGCCGACCAGCGGACTATGGGGCGCGAGCAGCCAGGTGATACCCGAGACTGTTGCGGCAATGACCGAGAGCGCCGTGACGATTACGGCGTGCACCAGAATTTGCGCGCGAAAGTAGGAACGGAGATCGCCCGCATGGCTCGCGCCACCGAAAACACTCATGGGCTCGAGTACGATCGCGTTGTGAAAGCCGCAGACAACGAGATAGGCGGCAAAGGCGATGGCGTAGGCTCCGTAGAGTTCCGGGACGAGCCAGCGCGCCAGCAGAAAGCTGACGGAGAAGCCAGTGAGCGAGGTGAGGCCCTGATCGGTAACGGAGTAAATCGATTTTTGGCCCCAGATGCGGAGCTTCGATGGACGGAGGAAATCCGTCGCAACGGAAAGGGGCGCGCGCTGCGTTTGTGGCGGCGCGGCGGCGGCGCGAACCTCGGACACCGTTGCGGACGCGGAAACTGGAACGGAAGTCATCGCGCTCAGTTCCCTTCTCCGCGCAGCACCGCGGGAACCGTTTGAAGCAGGATTTTTACGTCGAGATACAGACTCCAGTTTTCGATGTACTGGAGATCGCAATGCATGTTGGTCTCGAAAGAAGGATCGCGGCGTGCGGCGACTTGCCACAGACCGGTGAGGCCGGGCTTTACGTCGAGGCGGCGAAGATCTTCGGCCCCATAGCGCTCCACGTCGTCGAGCGGATGCGGGCGCGGGCCGACCAGGCTCATGTCGCCGCGGATCACATTCATGAGTTGCGGAAGCTCATCGATGCTGAAACGCCGCAGCCATGAACCGACCCGGGTGATTCGCGGATCATTTTCGATTTTGAAGAAGGGGCCGTTGCGCTGATTGGCGGTATTACGCAAATTCGGTTTGCGGTCATCGGCGTCGTGGACCATGGTGCGCAGCTTGTAACAGCGGAATTTCTTGCCCTTTTTGCCCATGCGTTGCGCGGCGTAAAAGATCGGTCCAGCGGAATCGCAAGAAATTGCCAGAGCGGCGATGGCGAGGATCGGAGCCGCGAACACGAACAGCAGCGAACCAAGAGCGAAATCGACGGCGCGTTTGGTTGCGAGGCCAAACGCGGGAATGGGCTGGCCGTGAAGTTCGAGCACCGGGAAGCCGCCGATGCTGTGGACCGGCGCGTGCCATCCGAGGCCGTCGTAAATGTCCGGCACGACGTTGAGGTCCAAACGCAGGCGCTGCGCCTCAAGAAATACTTGCTTGACGATCTCCCGGTCGGCGGGCAGCGCGATGAAGAGCTGGTCGATGAATTCTTCGAGCGCGATACGGCGGAGATCTTCTACGGAGCCGATGACGCAGCTGGAGTCTGTCTGCGAGGATGAAACGTGGCCGTCGCTGGCCTCGGCTTGCGATGTTTGTAGCAGCCCACGAACGGAATAGCCGAGGTGCCGGTTGGCTGTGAGCCAGGAAGAAAAGGCCTGAGCGGACTTACCGTTGCCGATGATCAGCACGCGGCAAGCGGACGCGTCTTGCAGCGCGCGGTGCAAAACGTAGCGCCGCTTGGCATAGCGCCAGCCCGCGAGCGTGAAAATATTGAGAGCGCCGGCGCAGGCGACCGCGGCGCGAGAAATTTCCCGATCGTCGGAGGTGAAAATAAAAAGGACCAGCAGCGCGGTAGCGAGGCCTACCGCTTTGGCGACGATGAAGGTTTCTTCCGTGGCGGTCAGCTCTTTCGGCGTGCGATAGAGGTGCTGGCTCTTGCAGGCCAAGACGATAAGCGCGGCGTAGAGCAGCAAAAAGCTGGGCGATAGCGTGGAGGATTTCGCAAGGAGTTGCGCAACATTCGGAACCCACACGGCCAAAATGTGCAGCCGTGCAAATGTCAGATCGAGGATCGCGCCACTGGCCATGACCATGGCGAGATCGATGGCGACATAGGCGAATTGGCGAAGCAGCCCGATACGAAGGCGACCGGAGTTCGCGCGCACTGCGAGATGGTCGGCGCCGGAGGACCAGGCGTTCGGACATTCCACAGCAGGCGTGGCCCAGTGCGCATTTCTCGTCGATGCGGAAGATCCCGCTGACGAAGGCGCTTGGCGTGCTGCTGTTCCGTTCACGGCGTGATCCTGCGCTGCGGCAGGCGCGACTCGTCCCATCGCTCGCGCGTGCTCGGCTGCAAGCAACATCTCTCTATAGGAGACGATCGCATTTTTATGCAACACGATCGGAGTGGCGCATTTTGCTGTTCTGCTCATGACGAGGCGTGCGGGATGCCGGCGACATCGGACTTCTCGGCTGATGCAGCCGACGAAGATTTCGCATCACGCCGCGTTCGTGTGCGTGCGACCGCATTGCGCACCGCCGCGGATGCGGTAGCCGGTGCGAGTCGCCGCGCGGTGTCCACCACCGAATGCGCCATCTCTTCGGCAAGAATCTTGCCCGCATCGGTGGGATCAATTTCTCCCCAATGTTTGCGGAACAAAATCCAACCGGCGGTAAGCAGGGTAATGAGCAGTGCGCCGAGTTGAGTCAGCAGAACGCGATGAGGGGACGTTTTCACCGTGGGCACCACCGCGGCATCGAGAACTTTCACGCTGGGAATTTCCTTGGCCTCCTGCACCTTGGCCAATTCATACTGTTGCGTGAGCAGCTCAAAAACTGTTTCCTCGATTTTCGTGCGGCGAAAGAGATCGGCGTACGTCACGCCCAGCATCGGCAGCTTGCGGATTGAGGGATACAGCCCATTCTCATTTTTAATTTCATCCGCGGTGTTTCCACCACCGAGTTTCTGCAGTTGTGCGCGAAGCTCGGCGATCCGTGCATTCATGGCCTGCATGCGAACATTGTTCTGCGTATAGATTTTTTCCATGCCGCTGGCTTGCGCTTCGGCGGCAATCAGCTGGCCTTGAAGAACGGCAGCAGCTTCGACCATCGCTTTGCCTTGCGCGGGGATATCGATCGCCGTGTTTTTGCTGGCGAATTCGCTGAATTGCATGGCGGCGTTGTCGAGCTCGGATTTCACAGTCTTGAGGCGCTCTTCAAGGAAGATCCGTTCGCGCCGTGCCGATGAAGTGCTGAGCTGGGAAACCAGGCGATCGAGTTCAGCGACGTATGCCTGGGCCATGGCCGCAGCCTGATCGGGATTTCTGTCGGTGACGGTGATGGTGAGGACGCCGCTCTTGCGGTCCTCGATGATTTTGGTATGGCGTTCCAATTCTTTGCGGGTGTACTCGATTTTGCTGGTCCGATAATCGTGCGCCAATCGAAATTGGTCGATCAGGCGATCCGCGACGGTGCGGCTCTGGAGAATTTCAACGAAGACCGCGCCGCTGCCTTTGACTCCCAGCAAATCGCCGGCTAGGCCGCCGAGCATGCCCGCGCCTCTGGCGGACATCGCTGCCAGCAGTGCCGCGCTGTTGGAAGATTGTTCGGGGGGCATTAATTTTGCGGTCGCCTCATAGGATTTCGGCAGCAGGAAGGCGATTAGTCCGCTGAGCAATCCGCCGAGGATTAATGCGTAAAGGAGCGTGCGGCGGTGCTCCCAGAGAATGCGGGTGCGCGCAATGCGTTTTTCGCGTGCGCGCGGATCACGGCGCACCGGCGTTGACGCGTAGCGCGAAACAGTTGGCAGCGGCGAACTCACGCGTTCTATCGATCCACTCATGACTTGCTCCGCGTGCGTCGGTTAGCGTCTCGCGACAAAATCGCGCCGTAACGGTGGTGGCGCGAAACCGTGATTCGAAACGCCCGCATCACGCTGGACCTCCGATACCGTGATCGAGCTGACGCATCACGCCGAGGAGCCCTTCTTCGGACGGCTCGATGTCGCTGCTGTGAATGTCGAGTTGCAGCGATGCCCAGTAGCAGACGCTGCGATTGTGCTCGGTGGCCACCGCCACAATTCGCAAATCAGGATTGGCGCGCAGCACGGTGTCGCAGATGCGCGGCCGCTTGCCCAGCTCGTCCAGCGAAATCACCAGCACGTCGGGCGCGGTGCGTTTCACGGTCGCGGGAATTTCCGCATCGCTGCCCACTTCGCCGACAATCTCGATGTCCGGACGATCCGCTAAAGTCGCGAGCAGCAGTTCGCGCATCAACCGCGGACGGTTGGCGACGAGAATGCGGATGGGCTTGTCCATCTGCTGACTCCTGGAATGCGTTGACAAGTATTCGTGGAAGCGCAATGGAACGGAGGTTCAAAGATGGACTGCGGAGAGGACCAACGGTGGACTAAGGGGAAGGACTAGCGCGGGCGAGCAGCAACGACGCCTCACTCCCTCGCGTAAAGCAACCTCTGTGGCGCGGCTCGCTGAGCCGGGTGAGTGCTGCGTTGCGCTTACGTTCCACTTAACGGACGCACTCCCTACACAATCCACAGTATTGCTGTCGATCCGTGATGACCTCTCTAATGGATGAAGAGGCGGCGGCGCATGCTAAACGTGATTACCGCAAGATGCTTGCGCGCTTCTCGCAATTCAAGCCCACTGCAAGGTGAATTATGGCGACTTCCAAACCCGCCCTGTCCAGCAAGACTACGCCCGCGATTGCGCCTAAGATAATTTCCGAAGCGGATGAGAGAGAAGCTTTCGACCAGATGTTGCAGCGACATGTGGCAGAGCGCGCCTACCGCTTGTTCGAGGAATCGAACGCAGCGCACGGTAAAGATCAGGAACATTGGCTGCAGGCAGAGTCCGAAATCCTGCAACATGGAATGGAGATCCGCGAATCCGGAAGCTGGCTATCCATCAGTGCTTCGGTTCCGGATGCTTCGGGCGGAAAGCTGGACATCTATCTCGAGGCCAATCGCGCGATCGTTCATGGCCACAAAGCATCGCAACAACAAGACACATCAGCTGAAACGCGGACGATTTCGCAGCAAGATTTTTTCTTAAAGTCGGATCTCAGTGCAGAAATCGATCCGTCGACGGCCAGCGCTGCGCTGAAGGACCAGAAACTTACGATCATGGTCCAAGAAGCGCTACCCGGCTGGCTCTACTGCTAGTGGTTCACCTTCTTCTGCAGCATGACAAACCAGCGAATAATCTGAGCGTGTACGCGACGCGGGCAGGATTGAGGAGATAATAGATTCGTCTGTGTCTGCGAATCGCCATGGTGTCCTTTCACCGATGAATAAAAATCAACCCACACGACCGTGTTCTATCGGCGCAATTCCTGTCGCTGGAGGAGGCTGCGAATTCGTGGTCTGGGCGCCGAGCCGGGATAGCGTGGAGCTGCTGCTGAAGCAACCCGGCAACGTGCGCGAAGTGCCGATGACGCGCGGCGAGCTGGGCTACTATCGCGCCGCCGTCGACAACATCGCACCTGGAACGAAATATATGTATCGGCTGGATGGCGCTGACGAGCGGCCCGACCCGGCCTCGCGCTATCAACCTGATGGCGTACACGGGCCGTCAGCGGTCGTGGATCTGTCATCATTCGCGTGGACCGACAATGAATGGAAAGGCCGCACGCTGGAAGACAGCGTGTTCTACGAGCTGCACGTCGGCACGTACACGCGTGAAGGAACATTCAGCGCGCTGATTCCTCGCCTCGGGCAGTTGCAGGAGTTAGGCATCACCACGATTGAGCTGATGCCGATCGCGCAGTTTCCGGGAGGCCGAAACTGGGGATATGACGGCGTCTATCCATTTGCGCCGCAGAATACTTACGGCACGCCCCGCGAACTGCAGGAGCTGGTCAATGCAGCTCATGCGCAGGGATTAGCAGTAGCGCTCGACGTGGTGTACAACCATCTCGGACCCGAGGGCAACTATCTCGGCGAATATGCGCCGTACTTCACGGATCACTATCGCACGCCGTGGGGCTCGGCGTTGAATTACGATCGCGCTCACAGTGATGAGGTGCGCTTTTTCTTCATTCAGAACGCATTGTACTGGCTGCGTGAATTCCACTTCGATGCCTTGCGGCTGGATGCGGTGCACAGCATCTTTGACGCGAGCGCTTACCCGTTTCTCGCGGAGCTTTCGACGCAAGTTGCCGCACTTTCCTCCCAACTCGGGAGGCAGATTCATGTGATCGCGGAGAGCGACCTGAACGACGTGCGTGTTCTTCGGCCGGTCAAAGATGGTGGGTTCGGAATGCATTCGGAATGGAGCGATGACTTCCACCATTCCGTTCACACTTTACTGACGGGCGAAAATTCTGGCTACTATGCGGATTTTGGCGGCACGCACGCGTTAAAGAAAACGCTGGAGAACGGCTGGTACTACTCGGGGCAATATTCGAAGCATCGGGAGCGGCGACATGGTAATTGTTCGCAGGGTCTCGCTCCTGATAGATTTGTAGTCTGCAATCAGAATCACGATCAGGTCGGGAACCGCGCGACTGGGGAGCGATTGAGCGCGCTGGTTGATTTCGAAGGGCTGAAGCTCGCCGCCGGAATCACACTGCTCTCCCCTTTCGTACCTATGCTCTTCATGGGCGAGGAGTATGGTGAGATCGCTCCATTTTTATATTTCACGAGTCACGGTGACAAGGACCTGGGTGAAGCTGTCCGCCGCGGGCGGGAGGCGGAATTTTCTTCGTTCGGATGGCAAGGCGGTATACCCGACCCGCAGGCAGAGTCGACTTTTAACGCATCTCGACTAGATCATTCGTTAGCAGAACGAGAGCCACATCACACGCTTCACAAGTTCTATCAACGGCTGCTCCGTTATCGCCGCGAACGAAAGCTTGCACGTGCGAGGGATCGAAGCGTTACCGAGTTTCCGGCGCAACGAAGTATTTACGTTCGCTCCGAATGCGGCGGCGTGTCCCTTGCAGCACTCTTCCATTTCGGAGATGCGCCTGCAAAGGTTCCTTTAGCCCTGCCCATTGCACGGTGGAGGGTAGCCGTAGATTCCGCCGATCCTGAATGGCGCGGCAAAGGTTCCGCTCTCCCGGAAGGATCCTTCGACAGCGCGAGCGTGACGGAAGTGACTTTGCAGCCACGCTCGTTTATCGTTCTTGAAAGCTTCACGCAACCGTCAGGCGGATAATTATGCCGTCAGGGCTTAGTGCCAATCGCATCTCCGCAACATACCGGCTGCAATTCAACAAAGACTTCACTTTTCGAGCTGCGACGAATCTGCTCGAGTACTTCTCCGAGCTGGGAATCACTCACATTTACGCTTCTCCAATCCTGGCCGCTCGCCGCGGCAGCATGCATGGCTACGATGTCATCGATCCGACGCGCCTGAATCCCGAACTCGGAACGGAAGCCGATTTCTACGCGATGCAGGAAAAGTTGCACTCGCTGGGAATGGGCATGGTTCTAGACATTGTGCCCAACCACATGTCCGCTAGCAGCGAGAATGTCTGGTGGATGGATGTGCTGGAGAACGGACCGGAGTCCGCCTACGCTGCATACTTCGACATTGATTGGCACCCTCCTCTGCGAACACTGGAAGGGAAAGTTCTGCTGCCGATCCTCGGCGGGTGTTTCGGAGAAGTGCTGGAGCGCCAGGAACTCAAGCTGATTTTGACGGACGGGAAATTCTTCATCCAATATTTCGAGTCTCTTTTCCCAATCGCCCCGGGCAGCTACCGGCGGATTCTGAAGCACCGAATCGATCAGCTTAAGGCGCTTCTCGGAGAAGATTCGCCGGTGTATCAGGAATATTCCGGCGTGGTCGCGGCGTTTTCCGCTCTGGCTGAGCGCGAGGGCGACAAGGCCGATGCGGCGAGCAACAGGCGGCCGCAATTTGAAGCTGCGAGAGAGCGGTTACGTCAATTGATAGCCAGCAGCGCCTACGTAGACACGTTTCTACAGCAGAATCTCAACGACTTGAACGGAGAAAAAGGAAATCCAGCGAGCTTTTTGTCGCTGGAACGCCTGTTGGATGAACAGCACTATGTGCTGGCGTACTGGCAAAACGTCAATCTCGAAATCAATTACCGGCGATTTTTTACAATTAATGATCTGGTCGGGATCCGTATCCAGGATCCCATGGTGTTTGACGCGGTGCACAATTTAACTGTGCGGATGGTCGAACAAGGCGCCGTCAACGCGCTGCGCATCGATCATATCGATGGACTCCGCGACCCGGTTGGGTACTTGAATCGACTGAATGAGCGGCTGGCATCTTCGGGTACTTGCGAACCTGCTCGCGTTCCGATCTTCGTCGAGAAAATTCTCGGACGCTCAGAGGACCTGCCGCCCGATTGGGCAGCGAGCGGAACGACCGGCTATGACTTTGTGAACGCGCTCAATCGTTTTTTCGTCGATCCACGCGGCGCGACACGAATGGAACAGATCTACGCGAAATTCATCGGTCAGGAGCCGGTATTTCAGGACATCCTGTATCAGAAAAAGCGGCTGGTGATGTCCAGCCTGCTTGGCGTAGAGATGCGTGCTCTCGCACACCATCTCGAGATGCTCGCCAGCAACAATCGATATGCGCGCGATCTGGCAGTCGGTGAATTGACGCAGGCGCTGCTAGAAACCACGGCGCATCTCCATGTCTATCGCACTTATCTGCGCAACCTGGAAGTCTCCGCTGCCGACGACGCGCGCATTGAACGCGCCATTGAGGATGCACGAAAGCAGCGCCCGCAACTCAATTCACAAGCGTTCGACTTCCTGCGGGATGTCTTGCTGGTGAAAAATCGCCCGCACCTGTTTGCGGACCAGCGCGAAGCATGTCTCGCGTTCGTCATGCGTTGGCAGCAATTCACCGGCCCTATCATGGCCAAGGCTTTCGAAGACACGTTCCTGTACGTATATAACCCGCTCGTGTCGCTAAATGAAGTGGGCGGCGACCCACGTCCTTCTACTGCGCCAGCATCGGATTTCTTTCAGTTTGTTAAAAATCGGTCGGGTTTCTGGCCGCATACGATGAACGCAACGACTACACACGATACGAAACGATCCGAAGACGTCCGGGCCCGGATTAATATCCTTTCTCAGATTCCGGAAGAATGGGAAAAGCGGGTGATGCGCTGGTCCAAATGGAATGCTCCGCATCGCAAGACGATATCCAATCAGCTCGTTCCCGATCGCAATGAAGAGATATTTCTTTATCAGACGTTGTCAGGCATGTGGCCGCAGGACGAGAGCGGCATGTCCTCTTTGACAGAACGCCTGCAGAGCTACGCGATTAAGGCAACCCGCGAAGCGATGGTCCACACGCGCTGGACCAAGCCCAATGAAGCGCACGAGAACGCACTACAGAACTTCATCGGCGCAATCCTAAAGCCGGGCAAGAACAATTTGTTCCTGGGCGACTTCCGCGAATTCGAATCCGCAATTGCCTACCATGGCATGCTGGACGGGCTCTCGCAGACGCTGCTGAAAATTGTGTCACCTGGATTCCCCGATTTTTACCAGGGATCTGAATTGTGGGATCTCCGGCTCGTCGATCCCGACAACCGCAGGCCGGTTGACTTCGATCGTCGTAAAGCACTGCTCGCCGAGCTAAAAACATCCGGCGCTAGTCCCTCGCCGGAATTCCTGACCCAACTCATCAACAATTGGCGTGACGCCCGTATCAAACTGTATCTGATCTGGAAGGCTTTGGCTTTTCGCCGCGACAATGGTGCACTGTTTTCTGAGGGAGAATTCGTCGCGTTGCCGACGAATGGGCGCCGCGCGGAACACGTAGCGGCTTTCGGCCGCAACTTCGAGCGAACGGCGGTGATCGCCATCGTTCCGCGATGGCTGAATCGTGCCGGCGCCCAGAATTTCTCGGTCCGCGACCCGAAGTTTTGGGGTAACACGGAGATTTCGATACCCTCAGGTTTTTCGGGCAAGTGGCTCAATATTTTGACGGGTGAAACTCTGACTGTCACCGGCAATAAAAGGAAGCAGTTATTGCGCGCATCGCAGGTGTTTCAGTGCTTCCCGGTGGCCCTGCTTTCTTCCATCCAAGAAAGCCCTCGAAAGAAAAAACCTGGATCGGCACGCAAGGGGTGAATCAGTAAGGCAAGGGCGCGCAGCGCAGAACTAGATAGAAAGTAGTCTCGCAATCCCCTCCAACGGAATTCCCACCCACGTGGGCCGATTGTTCAGTTCGTATCCCAGCTCATAAACGGCCTTTTCCAGCAAGTGCAGTTCCAGCAAATTCCGGACTTGCTCGCGACTCTGCGGCAGATACGGAGCCGATCCAGCAGTCTGAAAATAGCTCGCCAGAAAGCGATCAGCAACAGAGGCATTCCACGACTCAGCCCACGCTCCGAAGGTCTCGATGTCTTTCCCACCGCTGGAATCGCGTTCGCCCGCGGTCAACAGCGGGGCAAATGCCGCGTAATGAAAGGATCGCAGCATTCCCGCGACGTCCTGTAGCGGCGACCGCTTAATCCGCCGCTCGGCTAAGGTCCGAGCCGGCTCACCTTCAAAATCGATGATCACGAAATCTGATCCGGTATACAGCACCTGTCCCAGATGATAGTCGCCATGAATGCGCGTGCGAGTCGCTTCGATCGGATCTTTCAGCGCCTCCTGAAATCTCCGCGTGACTTCCGCTTCCTGAGTGGAAACGCGCTTGGCCTTGTCCTGCTGGTTCAACGGCAGGCCTGAGATTTTCTCCCGCAGTTGTGCGAACACCCGGCTGCTCAGCGCGCGCATCGACTGCTCCAACGCATTCTGAAACTGCATCGTGAACGGTTCGGGCGCGAACGAAGAATCGTTTGGGTCGGAAGCCAACGCCACGTGCATTTCCGCGGTTCTCTGCCCCAGCAATGCCGCCGATTTCAGAAAGTCTTCCGCATTGCTGGCCACAAATGTCGTGCGCTTAACCTCATTCCGTGCGGCGCCGTTTATGGGCGCCCTGCTCACCGCACCGTAAAATCCCTCCAGCGATTTCAGCGTGTAGCTCCACGCATCGCCCTGATTCGGCACGAAACTCTGCAGAATCCCCTGCGCGCTTTCTTTTCCGTCGCGTCGCACATATTTCAGTGCGCCAGCAACCTGAGGAGTGTTCGCGTAATGCGCCTTCTCGGTCAGAAATGCCCCAATCTCCAGATCTGGATTCAGGCCCTCCTCTACTTTTCGGAAGAATTTCAGGATGAAACGATCACCGTAGATGATGGAAGTATTGCTTTGTTCCGCGCCGACAGGCTTCGGTTTTAGGCCAGCACTCGTCGGATGGCCGGAGTGTTCGTACGCAGAGGTTTTCGAACCACGTAATTCGCCTGTTTCGCCCGGGATGGAAGTTTCCTGCTGGATTAGGTTCAACAACGCTGTCAGGAATGCCTCGTTCTTCAGCGCGTCCAGTAGCACGACCGAGCCAGCAGATGAGGAAGCATCCACTTTCAGACCTTCATCTTCAACTGCAGACGTCCTACTAGACGCGCTTCGCAGCATCGGCAGCGCGTAGCTTTCGCCGTCTCCTTGGCTGTATGCCACGGAGACAATCAAAAGAAGCGCGCCCTGCTCGTCACCTTGCACCGGCATCGGCAGAATGTCAGTCACCTCTACGCTGCGGATCGTTCGCGCCTTGCCGCCAAACCAACGCTGCCGCGCCAGGTAGGCTGGTAGCTGCGCCGGCAAAGATCGCCGGAGGTCGGAAAACTTTTCCCTGCCTGGAGCTGCATCAGCCATGGCTTCTCCTCGGTGCGCGACCATCGTGGTCTGAATGACTATTGGATGTGAGTAGAACGTTTTAGAGCGGCTGGGGTTCTTCGGTTTTTTCTTTTTTGCGATCCCCGAGGTTGCGCTCAAGGAAGTCGCGTGCGAGCTGCTGGCCTCCCAGCCCAAAGGCGATTGCGAGGCCAAGCATCAGCGCGCCAAACACAATCGAAAACGCCGCGATGACGGTCTCGCGCGCGACACTCAGCTCCTCCAGCGCCATGGTGATCGCCAGAATCCAGATCACAAAACGAATGGACCAGCTCAAAGTCTTCGGCGAGGTGTAGCCGGCATTCACGGCCGCCAGCAGCGCTGCGCGAGAAAGGAAATTCGCGATGATCAGACCGAAGAACAGAATCAACATCGCGATTACGATTTCCGGCAACAAATGCAGGAAGCGCGACACTTGCTCTTGCAAACCGGCGATGTTCAAGACACTCAGGCCCACCAGAATGAAGCCCGCCAGTGAGATCCAGAAAATCGAGCGGCTCAGAAGCTCGGTCATGGATGGCAGCGCGGCCATGCGCAGGACTCGCGACGCGCCGGCTTCGTCGGACAAGCGATCCAATTTGGTGAGGCGCAACGTGGTGCGCACCAGATATCTCAACGCGTACGCCACGAGCAAGCCGGACAGGATGATGACCAGCATCACCACGAAGCGCGGCAGGAATTCGGCGAACATGTGAAAGAGGTTTTGGTAGGCTTGTTGCAGCCCTTGTACGATCATCACTCTCATCCGTTCACCTCAGCTTTTTGCCTTCCATTGTTCCACCAGATAGGGTTTCTGATTTTCGAACTCGCGGCACAGCGACTCGGTGTCTGCTTCAATCTCGTCGGGGGAAGAATTTGCCTGTTCTAGCAGAAAGGAATACAGTTGTCCGCGATAGAGGGGCACGAGCGCCTGTATCACATGATTGCGAGCCATGACTCCACGGTGATAAGCGGCAGCGAATTCGTACAGCGTTCGAACCCATAGCGCCGGCCCGAACCTGAATTTCGCAGCATCCAGGGCGGCAATCTCCTTGATTCGAGCGTGCGTCTCGGGCGTCAGAATCGAAGCCAGGATGCTTTCCAGTTCCTGTACGCCAGTTCGGAACAGGTCGAAGATTTTTTCGGAGTTCGCGGGCGGCTCTTCTTCGATCAGGTCGTGTTCCGATCCGAACGTGGTAATCGCATCCGATCCGCTTCGCGCCACCCAAAAACTCTCGAATTTCTCGAGACACCAAAACAAGTTTCCCACCGTTTGCCGAATGGCTTCCACCAGGTCCGGCGCCGGGCCCGACGGCGCAACCTTTGGTCCCATAAACGACTGGCAGCACTTGTAGCCCGAAGCCATCGCGGTGATCGCCATCCATGCTTCGGGGCGGGCGCGTATCTCCTCATTTTTCCAGACGTTTTGCGATTCGCAATCCAGCGCCAATTGCCGCGAGAATCCCCATTCGTCCGAGTACATTTCGCGGATTCGGCACCCGAAAACGGCGCGGCTCATCGGGTACAACAATGTGCGCGCCAGCAAGCCTTGGTATTTTCCGCGCGTGTATAGCGGGGCGACAAACTGAAATTCCTGCTTGTACGCGGGCCGAAGCAGGTTCGCGATCCAGTTCGCATCCACATTCGTGGTGGTCGCGGAAACCACCGCGCAGGCTTTCGCTTCCAGCAGATCCGCTGAGGTCAGAATCAGTTGCAGCGCTTCGGATTGCGACGGCACCTTCGCATACTGCGTCGTTACGCAGTGTACCGTTCGCAGCGACATGATGCCGCGCTGTCCTCCGCTGCGGCGGCCATTCATGTTCAAAACGATTTCCGTGGTGCGATCGGTCGAGCCGGCGTCCAGATTCAAAATCACAACGCGGTCACGCACGAAATTGCGCTGATAGCTCTCCTCGATGGCCTGCACGGTTCGCTCGATGGTCGCCTCGTTGTTGAACGATGGCACCGCCACCAGCAGGTCGGTCAACCCGACGGACATCAGCTGGCGTCCTAGTTCGGGATACCGCTCTCCGAGAAGGCTTTCTTCAGGCAATTTGCAGACGCTCCCCTTTTGGGTGCAAAACTTTTACATCGAACACAGCCGCAATCGAGGCCAGCCGCGTTCAGATCCTGCGGAGGCGGAACCAATAAAACTGATACGGACCCAAAGTCAGCAGATACGGCAAGTCTCCAATGCGCGGAAACAAATTTCGCCCGAACATCTCGATGGGAATGTAACCCTTATAGGCCTGGAGATTGAGCTCGACCGCTTGCGCGGAGCTCGCCAGATTGTTCACCACCAGCACTTTTTCTTCGCCAAGCTGCCGCACGTACGCCAGGACGCGATGATTCAGCGGGTTCAGAAACTCGATCGATCCGCGACTGAACACCTTCGACGAGTTGCGCGTTCGAATCACCGACTTGGTCCACGATAACAGTGAATGCTCGGATCGCCGTTGCGAATCCACGTTTACCGCTTGATAGCCATACACCGGATTCGAAATCAGCGGCGAATAAAGCCGCTCCGGATCGGACGACGAAAATCCCGCGTTCCAGCCGCCGTTCCACTGCATCGGTGTTCGCACGCCATTACGATCGCCCAAATATATGTTGTCGCCCATGCCGATCTCATCGCCATAATAAATGATCGGCGTCCCGGGCATCGAGAGCAGCAAGCCGTTCAGCAGCTCGATGCGGCGGCGATCGTTCTCCATCATCGGGGCCAGCCGGCGGCGGATGCCGAGATTGATGCGCATGGCCTTGTCGTTTGCGAATGAGTCGTACATGTAATCGCGCTCGATGTCGGTCACCATCTCCAGCGTCAACTCGTCGTGATTCCGCAAAAATATGCACCACTGGCAGTTTTCGGGAATCTGCGGCGTCTGCTCCAGAATCTCGATGATCGGTTTGCGATCTTCCAGCTTCACGGCCATGAACATGCGCGGCATCAGCGGAAAATGAAACGCCATGTGAAATTCGTCGCCTTCGCCGAAATATGCGCGCACGTCGGCTGGCCACTGGTTTGCTTCGGCCAGCAGCATCTTCCCTGGGTAGTGCTGATCAAGCCGCTGCCGCAGCTCTCTGATGACTCCATGCGTTTCAGGCAAGTTCTCGCAAGACGTGCCGTCGCGCTCCACAAGATAAGGCACGGCGTCCAGCCGAAAACCATCGACGCCCATATCCAGCCAGAACCTCATCACATCCCACACCGCTTCGCGGACCGCGGGATTGTCAAAATTAAGATCCGGCTGGTGACTGAAGAATCGGTGCCAGTAATACGATTTCGAAATCGGATCCCAGGCCCAGTTGGACATCTCGGTGTCCACAAAAATAATCCGCACGCCCTGATAACGGGTGTCCGTATCGCTCCAGACGTACCAGTCGCGCTTGGGATTGTCCCGCGAGCTGCGCGACTCCTGAAACCATGGATGCTGATCCGACGTGTGATTCACAACTACTTCGGTGATAACGCGGATTCCCCGGCTATGCGCCGCATCCAAAAACGTCTTGAAGTCCTCGATTGTTCCGTAGCTCGGATTCACCGATGTGTAGTCGGCGATGTCGTACCCGTCGTCACGCAGCGGAGAGGGATAGAACGGCAGCAGCCACAAGGCGTTTACGCCCAGCTCCTTCAAATAATCCAGTTTGTTGGTAAGTCCGCGAAAATCGCCGCTACCGTTCCCGTCGCTATCGCAGAACGTGCGGACATGAAGCTGATAGATAACTGCGTCTTTGTACCAGAGGTTTCCGTCCTGCGGCGCCAACTGTCGACTCTCCTGATTCGATCGCTTCCGATTCCCTCACCTGGCCCAATCGCTGATCTGCGCCGCTTAATTAAACTTCAACCCGGCCAGCCTAAACCTGAACAAAGCCTTCAACCGCAACAAGCGTCAGCCGATCGCGCGTACTCGAAAAATATGCGCCGGCAAAACCGTGGGATTCAGTTGAACATAGTTCCGCGACCCGTGCCAAACGTAACGCACATCCGTGAGCAAATCGTGGACCTGGTAGGACTCATCCACGCCCATGCCGAGTTCCTCCACATCTACGCTGACAAATCCAGCCTGCACGTTTCGAGGATCAACGTTCGCCACCACAAGGATTTGGTCCGTTCCGTCTTCGGTTACTTTGCTATATGCAACCAATTGATCGTTGTCCACCGGATGAAATGTCAGTCCGAGATTCTGTTGTAGTGCGGGACTGCTTTGCCGGATTCCGTTCACGTGCGTGATCAGATCTCGCAAGCTGTTCGGATTGTTGATATCCCAGATTCGAATCTGGTATTTCTCTGAGTCCAGGTATTCCTCGCTACCTTCGCGCACCGGCCGAGACTCGCAAAGCTCGAACGCGGGACCGTAGATTCCATAGCTCGCTCCGAGCGTCGCCGCCAGAATCAGCCGCGTCACAAACGCCGGCCGACCGCCTTTCTGCAGGTACTCATTCAAAATATCCGGAGTATTCGGCCATAGATTCGGCCGGAAAAACTCCAGCACGCCGCTCTCACTAATCTCCGTGAAATATTCCTGCAACTCGTAGCTGGAGTTTTTCCATGCAAAATACGTGTAAGACTGCGTGAAGCCCAGCTTCGCCAGCTGATACATAACCTTTGGCCGCGTAAACGCTTCTGACAAAAAGATCGCATCGGGATACGCACGTTTCACTTCTGCGATGGCCCATTCCCAAAACGCAAAGGGTTTCGTGTGCGGATTATCCACGCGAAAAATTCGAATTCCCTGCTCCGCCCAATAGACAAACACACTTTTCAACTCTTCCCACAACTCCCGGGCGTGTTCGCTCTCAAAATGGAAGGGGTAAATATCCTGATATTTCTTGGGCGGATTTTCCGCGTATTGCACCGTGCCGTCCGGCCGCATCTTGAACCATTCTCGATGTTCCTTTACATACGGATGATCCGGCGAACTCTGAAAGGCGATGTCCAAAGCAATCTCGATACCCAATTCTCGCGCGGCCTTCTGCAGCGCTTTTAAATCCTCCAGCGTGCCGAGTTGCGGGTGAATCGCCTTATGTCCACCCTCTTTTCCGCCAATCGCCCACGGACTTCCAATATCGCTCGGTGCCGGAGTCGTGGAATTGTTTTTCCCTTTGCGCTCCGTCATTCCGATTGGATGGACCGGCGGCAAGTACAAAACGTCAAATCCCATTCCAGCGATGTATCCGAGCCGGTCAATGCAATCGCGAAAGGTGCCGTGCCGCTTGGGATCCGTGGTCACCGATCGCGGAAACATCTCATACCAGGTGCTGAATCTGGCTCTCACCGGGTCCACAACGACGGCCAACTCCTGCTCGTAACGCGTGTCCGCGTCTCGACCGCGATTCCGGTTGACCATCGCCGCCAGTTCGGTATCTCCCACGAGTTTCACTGCGGCGACCTTGTCTCGCGCCGCAACGTCCTTCAAGCGCGCCGCGGCATCCGTCAATTTCTTCGCGTCCGCGCCGTGCGCGCGCCGCGCTGCGGCCTGCAGCAATTCAACACCGACCAGTACATCAATCGAAACGTCCTGCGCCGCGTCTACTTTTTTTCGTAATCCGGCGCTCCAGCTTCCCCATTCATCTACCCAGGCCGCCAAGCTGTAAATGTACCGGCCCAGCTCTTCAACCGCGAACTCGGCTCCCCAGCGATCGTTGTTGATCAGCCGCATCTCTCGCTCGGTCCAGGTTTTCTCCTGTTCCCGCTTGTACAACAGCACCGCGCGCAGCAAATCGTGTCCGTCGGCATAAATATCTGCGCGAACCTGCACTTTGTCGCCGACTGTTCGCTTAATTGGAAATCTTCCGGCGTCAACCTGCGGCTGCACGCCTTCAATCACCACGCGGCGCAGCGACTGCACAGCCTCTCGAATCACGGTTGTCGGGGCGTTCAAGTTGCCCTCCACAAAAGCGCAACTGCACTACGCACAACTGAACTCAATGATGTCTGATCTTCCTGCGGTTGGGAGGCAGGTTCCGATTGATGTCCTCAATTATATATGGGTGAATGACCGAAAAAACGCCTAGGGGAAAACATTCAATTTAGATATCGCATTGATGTAGATCGTGACGTGGTCCTATTGCGGGAGCCAGCGCCGCAAAATAGGTTTCAGACCTTGCTTCTCCAGGCTGCTCTTCGCCTTGTCCGTCGCTTGTTCATTACTAAAAGGTCCCACGGCGACGCGATACAGATAATCCGGACCATGCCGGAACACAAATGCGGGCAAATTCTTTTTCTGCAGTTGCCGTGCCAAGATATCGGCGTTGTCTTCACGCCTCATAGCGCCGACCTGTAGCACCATTCCAGGGTCGCCAAGCGTGGAAGCCTGCTCCATTTCTCCCTTTGCGACCTGACGCGTTGCAGTTTCGCGCTTCACTACTCCGTTGCTAGCGGATCGCGTCTCCGTTAATGCCGCCGCCGCTTCTACCGACGGAACCAAGCCTTTAGACGGGGCATCAGTGCTTATCGCAGCGGCGCTCGTCGCATCCGCTTCCTTCGAATTCTCACGACTCACTCCGCTGCTGCCCATTTGATATCCGAGAAACACCAGCGCCCATGACAGCACCACCACCGCTAAGATCAGCTCGATAGTGTGCCGTGACTTCTCCGAAGTCGCCGGTGCTCCTGGATTCGCTCGGAAACTGTGATCCTGCGGGCCGCGGCATTTGCCAGGGTTGTACGGCCAGCTCTGTCGTCTGCTCGGTACCGTATCCTTCGACACCAGCGGGTAGATGAAAAACCGCGGCGCGTTGTAAATGCATCTGCGCCTCATCCTCATGGATCGCAGATTTAGCCGGCTGCACATAGGTCGATCGCGTTACGAATACCAGATCTTCCTGCCTCCGACAGATCTGTCTCGATTGCTGCCGGGTGTGCCGTTACTGTGTCCATGGCCAGCTCATCGGCCGACTCTACACTCCCATGCACGGGCTCGGGATCGATCTCTGTTGCCAGTTCATTCGAGCTGTCGTGATGGGCTTCCAGATGTTCAGCCGAGGAATTTCCAGTTTCGACCGCGCTGGCCAATGAATCGATGTCCTCTGCATCCGCTAAGTTAAGCTGTTCGTCATCCTGCTCGTTCGTGTCTGTTGCCACACTCAATGTCGGCTCTTCGCAGCACGACGCTTCCACGGCTTCGCTGGTAACAGAGGGTTCTTGCAGCGCATCTTCTTTCTTCGGTGGTTCCAGAAAATAGGAATCAACAGGATGCGTCTCAACCCGAGGTTCTGAACGCTTCGCGAGCGGTTCAGCGTGAAATAACGAAGCCTGTTCGTCGGTCTTTTCAGGTTCGGGCTCGACGAATTCTGGGTCTACAAACTGCAACGCTGCAACTTCGGATTCAGGAATCTCTGGCTCCTCAACTGCGGCTTCCGCCACTTCGGATAGCGCATTTGCGGGCTCCGATATCCCCGATGCCATCGCTTCGAAGTTCGCGCTCCCTCCCATCCAGCGGCTCAACTGCGCGCGCGAACCTTCATCCAGATCCAAAAACCGTGCGCCGCTCAAATGACCGTCGTCGCGGGTCCATGCAATCTCGGCGTTGGCGGAAACACGGCCGCATCCTTCTGGCAATTCAAACTCCAGAGCGATCACATCGTCCAGATGTCGGGGTAGCAAGCTGGCCACGGCAATTCCGCCGGCACAGACATCCAGCAACAGGCCGCTTTTTGATGCATCCAGCGACACGAACATTGGCGCGACAGGAACCAATCGCGGATGTTGTCTGCGTTCTTCGAGCATCGACCTTCTTTCGGGAGGCGAAATCTCGGGTTGATAGTAGGCCGGTACTGTCAAGTAAGCATTGGCTTGTAAGGCGAATTTGTCCAAACAAGCAATGGTGCCAAGCGAGTCGTAATGAAGCACAGAGGCTGGGCGAAATCAGGCGATTTATTGGTCTGGCGCTTAGAGGATTTACCCTAGGGTGCAGCCAAATTAACGTAGTTCTAAATGTTAATTTGTCTTGACATGTACTGTTCAGTTAGCTACAAAGGTCGCGGTCACCGGCACTCCGGCGCTGTTCTGCTTCTTCGGGAGGGAGGGGTAGGATGGCTACAGGCCCCAGCCAACCGGAGTGCTAGCTTTTTCTGAGATGGATCAATGGCACCGATCGATTTGGAGTGGGAGGCGGCTCCCGCTTTGGGCTGTGAGATGCCGCGCGAATCAAGCCTGCGGCGGCGCGCCGCCGCGGTTTGCATTTAAAGCGCGCGCCGCGGCGTAAAAGCGAGAGCTTCGCTCTCGCATTCATAAGAATCTCGCCGCGATTTAAGCCGTCACAATCAAATCTGCTTAACGCTTCCACCGGTCCGGTCGCAACCTCACTCGCCGTACGGCACCCAGATATTCTTGACCTGCACGGCGTGCTGGAGGAACCAGCGGCCCTCGCCTTGCGCCGCGTCCAGCCAATCAATGGCGCGGCCTTCGTTCGTGAACACCTGCTTCAGATTCCCGACGGATGCCGCCTTGGCAGCGTCAGCCGCGGCTTCGTCGCCGAAACACCAGATGGCGTCCACGTCGTTGTGCTCGGCAACCACCTTCAGTAGCTCAGCCGATCGGCCGCTGACGATATTCACCACACCGCCGGGAAGATCGCTGGTTTCGAAAACCTGATACAGGTCCGCGGTGATCAGCGGATAAATTTCGGAAGGGACGGCAACAACCGTGTTACCCATGGCGATGGCGGGCATGACCGTCGACAAAAATCCCAGCAGGGGCATTTCGCGCGGACAGATGATGCCGACCGTGCCGATGGCTTCATTCATGGCGATGGAGACGTTGCGGAGCGGCGGATTGTGGACTGCGCCGTCGAATTTGTCCGCCCACGCGGCATATGAAAAAATGCGCTCGATGCCCCAAGCGACTTCGATTTCGGCGTCGCCCTTCCCTACCACACGTGCCAGCCGATCGATGATTTCGGCGCTGCGCTGTGACAGATTTTCCGCGATGTAGTACAGCACTTGCGCACGATTGTGGGCTGTGGCCTTGCTCCACGATTCCGCTTTTCGCGCCGCTTCCACAGCGTTGCGAATGTCTTTGCGATTCCCCAGCGGCGCTTCGCCTAGTAGACGGCCGTCCGTTCCGCGCACTTCGATGCTATACCCGGAATCAGGGCGAGCTTGCTTTCCGCCGATGTACAGTTTCACGGTGCGATCGATCGCAGGAGCGGCTTCGTCTTGTTGTTCCTCAGCGGGAATGTCGATTGCTGCAGGCGCTGATTTTACTTTTGGCGCTTCCTTGAACCACACGGGTTCAAGGTATTCGAACATGCCTTCTTTGCCGCCTTCTCGGCCAAATCCGCTTTGGCGATATCCACCGAAACCGCAGGCCGCGTCGAACAGATTCGTGCTGTTGACCCACACGACTCCGGCTTTCAGTTGCGCGGAAACATGGAGCGCTACGTTGACACTTTCGCTCCACACGCTGGCGGCAAGGCCGTAGACGGTGTTGTTGGCCAACTCGACGGCTTCCCGCGGCGTGCGGAACGTCATTGCGGCAAGCACCGGGCCGAAAATTTCCTGCTGCGCTACCACCGAAGCAGGATGCACGTTACTCAACAACGTTGGCGGAAAATAGAGGCCACGCGACGGTATCTCGAGCTGCGGTTGCCAGCACGTTGCGCCTTCGGCAACGCCTTGCGCTACTAATTTCTGGATGCGCTCCAGTTGCACACGCGCAACAATGGCGCCGATGTCGATGCTTTTGTCCAGCGGCGGACCTACCCGTAGACTGTTCATGCGATCTTGAATCTTGGCGATCAGTTTGTCGGCAATGCTCTCCTGCATTAACAACCGCGAACCCGCACAGCAAACCTGCCCCTGATTCAGCCAGATCCCATCAACAAGACCTTCGACGGCGCTGTCGAGGTCGGCATCCTCGAAAATAATGAATGGAGATTTCCCGCCCAGCTCGAGCGAAAGCCGCTTTCGACTTTGCGCTGTGGCTTTGCGGATGGCGCGGCCGACTTCGGTGGATCCTGTGAATGCAATCTTGTCTACGTCAGGATGCTTGACCAGAGCTTCGCCAGTGGCGCCATCGCCGGTCACGATGTTGACGACTCCGGCGGGCAGACCTGCCTCTTGGCAAAGTTCGGCGAACGCCAGTGCTGTGAGTGGAGTGAACTCCGCAGGTTTCAAAACGAGTGTGTTGCCGGCAGCAAGCGCGGGAGCGATCTTCCACGCCAGCATCAGCAGGGGAAAATTCCAGGGAATGATCTGACCGACGACGCCGCACGCGGTGTAGCCGGGAAATTCCTGCTTCAGCAGTTGCGCCCAACCCGCGTGATGGTAGAAGTGGCGGGCCACCAATGGAATGTCCAGGTCGCGGCTTTCGCGAATTGGTTTCCCATTGTCCATGGTTTCCAGCACGGCCAGCCGACGCGAATGTTTTTGCACCAGGCGGGCAAGCGCGTAGAGATAGCGCGAGCGGGCGTGATCGGTCAGCAATTGCCAGGCAGGAAGTGCGGCGCGAGCGGCTCTTACCGCAGCGTCGATATCGGTGGATGAACCTTGCGCCACTGCGGCAAGCGGTTCACCGGTGGATGGATCGGTGGTTTCGAAATATTGATTGTCCGAAGGCGCGTGCCACTTGCCGTTGATGAAGTGACCGAGCTTCCGTTTGTGGGCGTCGAGCCACAGCAGCGCTTCGCGCGGATCCTCCGGCGCCGGGCCATATTCCATGGACATGAATTTTTCGACGACGCTCATTCGCGAGATTTCCTTTGCCGGTCGCGATCAGGCGATCGGATGACGATGCTCTGCAGAGTAGCGGCCGGTGGCGTGGAATTCGAGTTGGCGCTCGATGTCGGCGAGCATGCCGCTGGCGCCGAAGCGGAACATGTCGGCGTTGAGCCAGGAGTCGCCTAGTTCTTCCTTCATCAGCGCGAGCCATTCGAGCGACTGCTTGGCGGTGCGGATACCACCTGCAGGTTTGAACCCGACGGACATTCTGGTTTTTTGCGCATACTCGCGAATCGCGCGGGTCATCACTAAGCCGACCGGCAACGTGGCGTTCGTAGCCTCTTTTCCCGTGGACGTCTTGATGAAATCCGCGCCGGCCATCATGGCGACCATGCTGGCGCGTGCTACGTTGCGGAGCGTGAGCAGGTCACCCGTGCCGAGGATCACTTTCATGTGCGCGGAGCCGCACGCCGCTTTGAAAGTAGCGATCTCGTCGAACAATGCTTGCCACTGGCCGCCGAAAACGTGAGCGCGGGTAATGACCACATCGATTTCGTCGGCGCCGGCTTCGACGGAGCGGCGAATTTCGGCTACACGTTCGTCGAGCGGGGAAAGTCCTGCGGGGAAACCTGTAGAAACCGAGGCGACATGGATGCCGCTGCCTTGCAGAGCTTTTACCGCGGTCTCCACAAAAGTGTGATAAACGCAGATGGCGGCGACCTTGATTTGCAGCGATTCGATGCCAAGCTGCTGGAGTAATTCCTGTTGCACGGGCTGCCGGCCTTTGGCGCAGAGCCTGCGGACGCGCTGGTCGGTGTCGTCGCCGGAGAGGGTGGTCAGGTCCATGCACGTGATGGCGCGGAGAAGCCAGGCGATCTGCCAGTCCTTTTTCACGGTGCGGCGGGTGACCAGCGTTTGCGCGCGGCGCTCGACGGCGCTGGTGTTGACGCGGGCGTTTTCGATCCAATCGAGGTTCAGAGGGATGCCACGGTTGCGGCAGAAGCTCCCTGTCGCCGAGTTTGACAGCCGCTGCTCGGTGGCCTAAGTGGAGACGCGTCTCGTCGCGGCGTGTTCCGGTTGGATTCGTGTTTCGAAGGACGTCTTCAGACATGGTGTTGTTCTCGTGACTCGGACGAAGCGCTGAAACTGGCGCGTTCGGAGATTGTACGCCAACTCCGCTGTGGCAGTGGCTCGCGCCTTGTCGGCTGCAGCATTTCGTACACTTGCCCCCCTCTTTTTGCGGATGTGCGGATTATACAGGACTTAAAGTCTTTTGTTTTCAGCATCATACGCAAGTGCGGATTCCATTGGATTTAGCTTGTCCGCTCGTAAGTGTAGGTCCGCTTACGGGGAGACTAGAAGACTGAGAGCTCGGCGAAGGAAACCTAGTGGAGAAAGTTCGGTAAGCGTTTACTATAGGCGCGGTTTTTGTGTGAGGTGCGGCGATGGTTGGACGACGAGGGTTTTTGCGAGCTTCGGCTGCGGCTTCCGCGGGGGCGTTGTGCTTTGTCACGAAGTCGCCGCTCGCGTGGACGGCGGAATCCGGTGGTGTGGATTCGCGGATCGAGGTGCTGGCGGGCGAACCGCTGGGAACGATTTCGCCGAACATTTACGGGCATTTCTGCGAACACCTGGGTGGGCTGGTTTATGACGGTGTGTGGGTCGGCGAGGCGTCGAAGATTGCGAACGTGAATGGGATTCGCAAGGAGCTTATTGACGAGATGCAGAAGATTCGTCCGGCGGTGGTGCGCTATCCGGGTGGATGCTTTGCGGACAGCTATGACTGGCGGGACGGGGTCGGCCCGGTGAACAAGCGACCGCGTCGAACGAACTTCTGGGCGGGTGCAGAAGGCGCGAATGCACCGGCGAATCACAAGTATGAGCCGAATCAATTTGGGACAAACGAGTTCAACCGGTTCTGCAAATTAGTGGGAGCTAAGCCATACCTCGCGGCGAATGTGCGAAGTTTGAAAGCGGAACAATTTTATCAGTGGGTGGAGTACTGCAATTCTCCCGCGGGAAGCACAACGCTGGCGGATGAGCGAGCGGCGGCGGGATTCTCGGAGCCGTTTGGCGTGGAATATTGGGGCGTCGGAAACGAATCGTGGGGTTGCGGCGGAAGTTTCACTGCACAGGAATATGCGGTGGAATTTCGTCGGTATACCGAATGGGTCCCGAGATATGGTCAGGAGATTTCGTTTATCGCGTCGGGGCCGAACGTGGATGATTGGGAATGGACGCGCGGATTTCTGGAAGAAGTGGTGCGCAAAGGCAAGAACCGGTTGCATTCGGTGTGGGGCATGGCGCTGCATCATTACGCGTGGAATCTGAGCCGTGGCAAGACGAACAACTGGGAAGCGGGCAAGGGCGACGCGCTGAAATTTGATGCGGTGGATTGGTACGAACTGCTTCGCGAAGGCGAGCGGATGGAAGGACTGATCAACGGACACTGGCAGATCATGGGGGAAATCGATACGGAGCGGCACATCAAGCTGGTGGTGGATGAGTGGGGCCGTGGTATCGGCCGGGGAGTGAGATGACTCCGGGAGATATTCTGGAGCAGACGCCGACGCTGCGGGATGGGGTGTTCAGCGGGATGACACTGGATATTTTCAACCGCCATCCAGAGAAGGTTACGATGGCGAACTGCGCGCAGCTGATTAATTGCCTGAACAGCTTGTATCTGGCGCACGAGAATCGATTCTGCGTGACGCCGGTGGGGCATGTGTTTGGAATGTATGCGGCGCATCAGGGCGGCGAGGGATTGCGGACGATCTTCTCTGCGCCGGTAACGAGTTATGAGCGAGATGGAAAGCCGGCGACTTTCTGGGGACTTAAGGGGTCCGCGTCGCTGCATGACAAGCGGCTGGTGTTGACGGTAGTGAATCCGCATGTAAGCGAAGCGCGAGAAGCGGAGATTGCGGTTCGCGGTGCGGCGGTTAAGTCGGGCAGTGTGACCACCTGACGAATGCGGATATTCATGCGCACAATTCGTTTGAGCAGCGTGATGGTGAAGCCGCAGACGAGTTCGCTGAGTGGGTCGGGTAAGTTGGTACAGCACACTTTCCCGGCGGCGTCGGTTACGAAGCTGGAGTTGACGTTGGAATAGGCGTGGGCGCCTCGAATTAGATGAGGACGGCGCACTGGGTGCTTGGTTCGGAGCTTCGCTCCGCTTTTGTGGTGGCGCTTCGTTCGTACAAAGCGGAGCGCGCTCCCGAACTCCCAAAGCGGGCCGCGATTCCGCTGGGCTGGGTATAGAGTGGCCGCGCTAAATCGGAACAAAGTGTTGTCGAGGGGAGGACTCGTTTGAGACTACGGCCGAAAAAAGCTTCGTCACAGAAGGTTGTGGCTGCAGTGGCGTGGGTGAGCGTAATCGTGGCAGCGGCTGTGAGTTCGTTTTGCGGGCACTGGCGGGTGGAAGCGCAATCTACTGAGGCACAGGCGCTCGCGGCGACTCCCCCGATGGGGTGGAACAGCTGGGATGCTTATGGAACGACAATCGATGAAGCGGACTTCAAGGCCAATGCGGCGTGGTTCGCGAGATATTTGAAACCCTTCGGGTGGCAGTACGTGGTCGTGGATATGGAATGGTATGTGACCAATCCTGTTCCGGAGGGCAACTCGAAGACATCGCAGTTCAGCATCGACGA
The DNA here is from genome assembly GCA_963788725.1 of uncultured Acidobacteriota bacterium. GTDB lineage: Bacteria > Acidobacteriota > Terriglobia > Acidiferrales > UBA7541 > Acidiferrum. The sequence continues at coordinate 229,277 of CAWBHT010000006.1, forward strand.
ATACGGACGATACATTCCGGCGGTGAACCGATTCCCTTCCGCGGCAAATGGCGCGGGATTCAAGCCTTTAGCTGAGTACGTTCATTCGCTGGGCCTGAAGTTTGGCATTCACATCTTGCGCGGAATTCCGAAAGAAGCGGTGGCCAAGAATTTGCCGATCGAAGGAACGGCGGCGCGCGCAGGAGATGTAAGTCATAAGGAAGAGGCGTGCCCGTGGAATCCCGACAATTACGCGTTAGATATGACGAAACCTGCCGCGCGAGGGATACTACGATTCGATTATGAAGTTGTATGCGCAATGGGGAGTAGATTTCATCAAGGCAGATTGCGTGGCGAGCCGGCCATACAACGGTGATGATATCCGCATGCTGGACGAAGCACGTCGAAAGACCGGACGTGCGATGGTGCTGAGCTTGTCGCCAGGAGAGGCGCCGGTCGAAAAGCTTGCAGATCTGCGGCAACATTCGGAATTGTGGCGGATATCGGATGATGTTTGGGATCTGTGGCACAGCACAGTGGCCTACCCCCAGGGACTCGGAGACCAATTTCCACGAGTCGTGAAGTGGGCGCCATTGGTGGAGCAGGGACATTGGCCGGATGCCGACATGCTGGCCGTGGGTTATTTGGGTCCGGCGCCGGGATGGGGCAAGCCGCGGCAAACTCGGTTAACGCACGACGAGCAGCGGACGCTGCTGACGTTGTGGTCGGTCATGAGATCGCCGCTGATGGTCGGGGCGAACCTGACGAAGAACGACGCGTGGACAACTTCGTTGCTGACGAATCCGGAAGTAATTGGTGTGGACCAGCGTCCAAGCGAAAAGCCGAAGATAATAGTGACAGAGGCTAATGTGATCTGGGTCGCAAAGACGGACGGCGGCACGAAGTGGAATGTGGCGGTGTTCAATTTGCAGGACGCTCCGCAAAAGATTCGGCACACGTGGAAAGATTTAGGATTGGAAGCACGTAAGTACACGCTACGCAACCTGTGGGAACACGCGGATGCTGAGGGACTGGAGTCGCTGGACGTGACCTTGCCCGCGCACGGATGCGTGCTTTACCGGGCGTCGCACTGATTCCTTGAGACAAACATCATTGGACATTGAATCGAACGTCGCGTCGCCGGGTAATGTCCCGCGCGCGCTCCGAAAGTTCCAACCTGTGCAGGCATTGCGCCCTGTACCAGATTATCCGGATGTAGCTGCACCAAATTCCGTATGCCATTCCTCCCTTCCAGCACCTGACCATTCGTAGCAACGCAAAACGCCAGTCCGAGGCACGCAAGAACATGAAAACAGCCAAGTACAGTTGATCGAATCGGCTGCGGAGGAACTGCAACGGTGCGATATTTTTGCCTGACGTGTGACTATGACGGGACGATTGCGCACGATGGCCGGGTGGCGTCTAGCACTATTGAGGCGCTGAAGCGGGTCAGCGCGTCGGGACGCAAGCTGGTTCTGGCAACGGGGCGAGAATTGCCGGATCTGCTGAGAGTATTCCCGGAAGCGACGATGTTCGACAGGATCGTGGCGGAAAATGGCGGACTGCTGTACCGGCCGGCGAGCAAGGAAAAGAAGTTGCTGGCGGATCCGCCCCCAAAAGAATTTATTGAAGCGCTGGATGGATTGGGGATTTGGCCACTATCGGTGGGCGAATGCATTGTGGCCACCTGGCATCCCAATGAGAGCAAGGTGCTGGAGGTTATTCACAAACTGGGGCTGGAGCTTCAGATTGTGTTTAACAAAGGCGCGGTAATGATCTTGCCACCGGGCATCAACAAGAAGAGCGGGCTGCAAGCGGCGCTGGACGAGTTGCAATTGTCGCGACATAACGTCGTTGGCGTTGGGGATGCGGAGAATGATCACGCGTTTTTAGCGATTTGCGAATGTGGAGTGGCGGTTGCGAACGCGCTGCCCGCGTTGAAGGAGCGTGCTGACTTTGTGACCGAGTCCGCGCGCGGAACAGGCGTTGAAGAACTGATCGACGAACTGCTTAGCAACGATCTGGCGGATCGGCAACCTTATTTGAAGCGGCATCGCATTGTGCTGGGCAGCGACGAAAGTGGCGAAGATTTCTGGGTGGAACCATACGGAACACGCTTGGTGGTGGCAGGACCCTCGGGGAGCGGCAAGTCCACGTTTGTCACCGCACTCGTGGAACGACTGATAGAGCACGAATATCAGATCTGCATCATCGACCCTGAAGGCGATTACGACGAATTCGAGGCATTGGTCACATTAGGCGGACCAAGCCGGATTCCGGGTGTATCGGAGATTCTGGAAGTTCTGAATACACACAGCAAGTCGTTGAGCGTCAACTTGCTTGGAGTGCCGTTGGCAGACCGGCCGACATTTTTCCAGGGACTGCTCTCGCGCATACAGGAGTTGCGGTCGAAGACTGGGCGACCGCATTGGATCATTCTGGATGAAGTACACCACTTGCTGCCAGCGGCGCTGGATTCGGCGGCGCTGACGATGCCTCAGGAACTGGGAAGCGCGGCACTGGTGACCGTGCATCCAGATCACGTTTCGCAGGCGATTCTGAAAACGATCAATGGAATCGTGGCGGTTGGGCCGGACCCGCGCGGAGTTGTGGCGCAATTTAATACTGGAGCGGGCACGCGACTGAAGGTCAATCAGCCGGGGCTGGATCGCGGTGAAGGCGAGAAGGTTGTGGTCTGGTTGTTTGCAGAGGCACCAACACCGCAACGAATCAGCATCAAGCCGGCGAAGCAGGAACTGCGCCGGCATAAACGGAAATATGCGGCGGGAGAACTGGGAGAGGACAAGAGCTTTTACTTCCGTGGACCGCAACGCAAGCTGAACCTGCGAGCGCAGAACATGAATATCTTCACGCAATTGGCGGAAGGAATTGATGACGAAACGTGGAAGCACCATCTTGTAGCGGCGGACTATTCAAGATGGTTGCGAGAATCGGTGAAGGATCAAAGCATTGCGGATGAAGTTGAGGCAATCGAGAGAGAAAAGGGATTGAGTGCCGCGGATAGCCGTACGCGGATCGTGGAAGCCATCCGGAAACACTATACAGATCCGGCGTAGCGATACTACTGCAAGGGAACGGAGTTCTGCGGCTCCAGATCCGTCGCGGGAGGCGCCGAGCGCGAAGGTGAGGTGATGGATTCCGCTTCCAGATAAATGTGGCGAATTCTTGGGTAGCGTGAACGCACGGCTCTTTCGATTCGGTCGATGGCGTCGGTGACTTCCGCGGCGGATAACGTTTTTCGAAACTGCACATCAAGAGCAAGCAAGACGGTCTCAGGCCCCAGATACATAGTCAATGGACGACGAGCGCGTTCGACGGCGGAGTCCGCTTGAACAATTTCGCAAATCTTGTTCAGAGTTGAGCTGCGGACGCCTTCCCCTACCAGCAATCCTTTGACCTCGTTAGCCATCAATATGGCGGCGACAATCAGGATGAGCCCGATAACAATGGAGGCGGCACCATCCAATCGAGGCTGGTGCAGCAGATGACCGAAGAATATGCCGGAGAACGCAACTAGGATGCCCAACAGCGCCGCGGTGTCTTCGAACAGAATTGCAAAGCTGCTGGGATCCTTGCTGCCCTGAATCGCGGGCCAAAGGTCATCGTCATCGTTTCCAGGCACGCGACGGAATTCGCGATAGGCTACGGTCAGAGAATAGCCTTCGCAGACCGCGGCGATGCCGAGAATAGCGTAGTTCCAAACGAGATGATCGAGAGGGCGAGGATTGCGGAGATGGTGGATGCCTTCGTAGATGGAAACAAAACCGCCGCCGACGAAGATCAACATGGCGACCACGAAAGCCCAGAAATATAGCTCCTTGCCGTGACCGAAGGGATGGGTTTCGTCGGCGGGACGCTGGCTGCGGCGAACTCCGAACAGAAGGAGTGCACCGTTGCCGGTGTCGACGAGCGAGTGAATGCCTTCGGACAGCATGGCGGAGCTGCCGCTAAAGAACGCGGCGAGAAGCTTCGAGCCGGCGATCACGAGATTAGCGATGATCGCGGCAGCGATGGCTTTCGGTGTTTTCTCCATCAAGTGTTAAGGATGAATTGTGGTGCGGAAAGGTTCGTGGCGAGGTAAAGAGAAATGGTGGACTGGTGCCGGCCGATGCGGTTTGTTGATTCAGACGATGACGCTTACGTTGAGTTTCTTGGCTTATCTCCTCTCGATTAGCTCAGGATCACTGCGCTCGGGCGATGGGAGCGGATCATTGGATTGAGATTGCGCTGCCTAGCTTTTTTTGACCTTGATGAGGAAGCCGTCGCGAGGCTTGGTGGGAATTCTTCGCAGAGAGACGGATAAATCCTGTGGCAACACTTCGTAGTCGATGCGAGTAGTCAAGAACTCCAACGCGATTTTGAGCAGGTTGATGGTCATCCATTCTCCGGCACAGCGGTGACCCGAAGCGTGGTCACCACCACCTTGCGGAACGAAATTAAAGGCACTTCCGTTCCAGTGTTCGAACCTACCAGGCCTGAACTCGTCAGGATCTCCCCAGATTCGCGGGTCGTGATTTGTGCCGTAGAGGTCGAGGACGACTAGCATGCCGCGTCGAATGCGATAGCCGTGCCATTCGAAGTCTCGCTTGGCAATCGCTCCCATGACGGGTGCGAAGGGATAGAAGCGCCGAACTTCGTGAACGAAATATTCGAAGCGGCGAGGATCGCCGCCTTGGAGCGTGCGCTTCTCTTCAGGATATTGATGCAGAGCGAGCGCGCAGAAGACTACGAAATAGGAGACTGCAACGGTCGGCCTGAGGACGTTGATCAGCTCGACGGCGCCTACTTTCTCGTCGAGCAGTTTGCCGCTTAACTGGCGATGAGTCGCGATGATGTGCGCAGCGGTGTCAGCTGGTACCTCGATTTTGCCTTTTCTTACTCCACGGATTACACGGCGAATCCAGGCTTCGGTATGTCGCCGAGCGCGCGTACCTCGCCAGAAACGCGGGCCGACGGCTCCGAATGAATCGACCATGGCGGCAAGATCGCGCGCGCGCCTCGGTAGATCGTTACTTAATGGGACGCCGGACCACTCGCAGACAGCGCGACAGAGAATTTCTTGAGCTTCGGTCTGCAAACTGACGCGTTTACGCTTCGACCATTTATCGCATTGGCGTTGCCACGCGGCCCGAGCGGAAGCGTTCAGCGCCTCCAAGCGCGCCGGTTGCATAAGACTGAGGAACATCTCCTTACGATGGCGGTGATCGGGATCGTCGAGACCATGAACGCCGCCTTCACCCAGAAGTGATTTGCGGATTCGCTTCGGTGCGGCGCCATGCCTGCGTAAGAGGGAGGAATCGTAGAAAGTCTTTGCGGCGTCCTCACCGAGAAAACAAATGCTTGGGCGAAACAGAAGGCGCGTTCTGAATATGTCGGAATTTAACTCGCGACATCGATTGGAGATGTAGCGATATCCATCGGAGGAAAGGATTGGCAAGGTGGCATCGAAAGCTGGGTCTCTCGGCAATGGGAGACTGCGTGTGCTTCCCTTCGTGTCTTGCAGCGTGGCGACGTTGTTCGCCATTTTCGAGATCTCATTGCCGCTGATTTTCTAAATGCAAGTGCCAGAACCTTGCTGCGGGATGTAAACATCTGTTCAGGGCGCAAACAATACGCGGCAAATGGTATGCGTCGCGAAACTCTCTTGGTATCCGGATGGCGAACGCTAGCAGTAAAGCGGATCGGTGACATCGATTCGAACAGGTACATTCGATACGCATCGCACTGCTCAACGAAAACAGATGGGACAAGGTGGCTCCATGCTGGTGATCGTTCTCAGCGCCACAGATTTGAGCGTCAATGACTCTCAGGAGAGATACAGAACTACACCGAAGGAGGTTGCCGTTAAGCCCTTATTGTGAGCGCTCGGCAGGCGAATCTATCGTGAATTCCGTATCGCGTTGTAGGTTCGGGTCACGATCGGCCGAAGGAATTGCGAGCGAAGAAGGACGAATTCGCAAAAGGAACTGAAATGTGGAATTTGGGTGCGGATGTGAGGGTTTGCAAGCGGCAGGGCAAGCTATGGCTCAACCTCGCGCTCGCATTAAGCTTCGCGGTCTTGCTGAAGCTGGGGTTGACTGGTTGCGGAGAGTCAAACCAAGTATCTGCCGCGGAAACCACTATCAGCAACGTGTATCAGAACAATGATTTTCAATTGACCGGAGTCACACTGTCGAAAACCGGCCGTACGTTTGTGAATTTCCCGCGCTGGTCAGATCGCTACCTGAACGCGGTGGTGGAGGTAATGCCGGACGGATCGACAAGACCATATCCAGATGAAAACTGGAACCGGTGGGATTTGAAGCCGGCAACGGCGGACAAGCAATTTGTCTGCGTGCAGAGCGTGGTGGTGGATGATGCAGACATGCTGTGGGTCGTTGATCCGGCTGCGCCTCTTTTGGCAGCGAATGTGATCGGCGGAGAGAAGCTGGTAAAGATCGACCTGAAGACGAACACGGTGGCGCAAGTCATACGATTCAGCGCGGAAGTCGCGCCAGCGGGCAGTTACCTCAATGACATTCGAGTGGACGTGCAGCGGAACACGGCTTACCTGACCGACAGCGGCCTCGGCGGGATTGTGGTCGTTGATCTTGCTACAGGAAAAGCACACCGTGCGCTCGACGGACATCCATCTGTGAAAGCAGAGATGGGTATCAAGATCGTGATTGACGGCAAACCGGTTTTGCGGAATGGGAAAACGCCGGAGTTTAACTCCGATGGCATCGCGCTGTCGCCCGATGGATCTTATTTGTATTACCAGGCCTTGACAGGCGCGACGCTGTATCGAATTAAAACTGATCTGCTGCGGAACGCGTCGATTAGCGCGGAAGCAGTATCGGCCGGAGTGGAAAAGGTGGCGAAGACTTTTCCGGTGGATGGATTGTGGATGGATCGACAAGGGCGCGTTTATTTGAGCGGATTGAATCAAAAAGCGGTGCTGCGATTGGAGAAGGACGGACAGATTCAGACGATGGTGCAGGACGACCGGCTGGAATGGCCGGACACGTTCAGCGAAGGACCTGACGGGGCAATTTACATTACCGCGTCACACATCAATGAGGCGCCCGCTTACAACGAGGGTAAGAGCGTGCGGCGGGAGCCTTTCGCGGTGTTTAAGTTCCAGCCGAAGTAGAAGGGTCAATTGGAATTCACCGACACCATAACCAGAGTCCAACTGTTCGCGCTCTATTGGTTCAGGTTTGGTTCGGTGCGACATTCGAAGACAGATCTTTGAGACGCTAGGAAAGAGGGTGAAATGGATGACATCAAACTGCCGAAAGAACAAACGGTGCCTCTTGACGCGCCGGCTCCGGGCGTCGAGGGACTTCGGCTACTGTTCGTAAACGTTTTTGGAATCAAGCATTCGGATGGACTCTGGACTCTGGTTGATGCCGGATTGCCATATTCCGCCGGAGCAATACACAAATGGGCGGACAGGAACTTTGGGACGGCGCCTAACGCGATCGTGCTGACACATGGGCATTTCGATCACGCCAGCGCCGCAGGGCAACTGGCGGACGCGTGGGACGTGAATGTGTATGCGCATTTCTTGGAGATGCCGTACTTGAATGGAGAAAGAGAATACCCGCCGCCGAATGTCGCCGCAGGCGGAGGGCTGATGTCGTTGATGTCTCCATTGCTGCCGACCGGACCGCTCAATTTGGGAGATCGCCTTCGCGAACTGCCAAACGGCACAAGCGCGTCATCTCTGAGAGAGATGCCCGGATGGCAGATCATCCCTACGCCGGGTCACACGCCAGGTCACATCTCTTTATTTCGGCCGTCCGATGGCGTGCTGCTGCCGGGCGATGCCTTCTGCACGACCAAAGCGGAATCCTTCTTTCAATCGTCGATAGCGCAAAGCCCGGAGCTTCATGGTCCGCCAGCATATTTCACGTCGGATTGGTCTTTGGCACGACGATCGGTGCAAACTTTAGCGAAGCTGAATCCCTCGGTGGTTGCGCCAGGTCATGGGCGGCCGATGAGTGGTCCCGATCTGCCGGTGCAGCTTCGCGAGTTGGCGGCGCGATTTGAAGAGATCGCGGTGCCGGAGAATCGAAGGAGCACTTCGGCATAGTCTTTCGACCACAGGCTCAGCTCATATTAGTTGCCACCGCGATCAGTTGGCGTGCGCCTATTCTTCTAAAGACCTCAGATGCAGGATGCGAACTTCCGGGCTGGCGAAAAACCGTTGCGCCGCCCGTGCGGGTAGACGAGACATCGAACATCAGGAAGCCTCGTCGATAAATATATGCGCGTATTCGAGACGATCGCCGGCATATTCCTTGTGGTCGTTTCTCTTCAGGACCAATTTCAGTCTTTGTTTCACCCAGCAGGGCACGGAGTCATGAGTGATTGGATCGCTCGCGGCATTTGGAAGATGTACCGGGTGATGGCTCGCTTTCGGCCAAAGCTGCTATCCATGGCCGGGCCAACGGGCATGGTATGCATCGTGGCCACGTGGGGCGCGCTGATCACGGTAGGTATGTCGCTGATTTACTATCCTCGGCTGGCTATATTCGCTTCTCAGGCAGGACTGCCCCAGCCGGAGCACTACGTCACGGCACTCAATATTGCATTCGCGGGCCTGACCACTACCAATTCCGGCTTTTTGCCATTAGCCGAATGGCAGCGCATGAATATAACTCTAGAATCGGTGTTCGGTATTGCGATCATAAGCGCGGGCATCTCGTGGGTTTTAAGCGTCTATCCGGTGCTTGAGGGACGAAGCTCCGCGGCGCAGCAGGCAATTTCCTTGGCGGACTCGGAGCGCGACACGGGGATCGAACTCTTCACGCTTCCTGCATCGCGACTCTGCGAAATACTTCTTTCGCTAGCCAAGCAACTTACGACCATACGCAACCAACTGGTGCAGTTCCCAATCGCCTACTACTTTGGAGTACAGAACGAAAAAGGATCGATGGCTCGTGCGATGCCTTATATAGATGGGCTTTCAACGAAAGCGTGTGAGGAATCGCGTCCGCCGGAAGTGCGCATGGCCGGGCACATGCTTGATTTGGCGATTCAGAGCTATCTGCAACTTATCGCTACTCGTTTTCTGAAGATCTCGGCAGACCATCGTACAGAGATCATGCGGCGGTACGCTGAAGATACCTTCCCATCGCGACCTCCGGTGAGCACCTAGAAATCGTCCACGGTTTTCGATGACGCCTAATGGGCTTCATCCCTAAAAACTGAGGATATAAAGGTATTTTGTAGCTGCCTGTTCACAGGAATAATCAGTTCCCCGCACCTACCACTTCGAGTTAGTGGCTCCGCCACATGCGAATCCCGTCGGTTCTGCCCAATTCTGCATCGTGCTTTGTTCCGCGTATGCGCAGCTGTTTTTACGGCTCGCTTGGTGTGCTCGTGTGCGTTTGGATCTTTGCCTGTCCAGCGCGCGCTCAGGACTTAATGCAACAACCGGAAAAGGGCAGCTATCAGGAACGTCCGTATCAAGGAAAGATGGAGCCCGATGACGGGCAATGGATCCGTCCGGCGAAGGATTATGCGAGCACTCGATTTAGTTCGCTGGATCAGATCAACGGCAACAATGTTCAGCAGCTAAAGCTGGCCTTCACCTTTTCCACCGGGCTGGAGCGTGGCCACGAGGCGGCGCCGTTGGTCGTGAATAACACGATGTATATCGTGACGCCGTTCCCCAACAAATTGTTTGCGCTGGATTTGACGAAACCTGGCGGGCCCATGAAGTGGGTATATGAACCGAAACCCACGCCGGCCTCGCAGGGCGTTGCCTGCTGCGATGTTGTCAATCGCGGAGCCTCCTACTTCGACGGCAAGATTTTTTACAACACGCTGGACGATCAGACCGTTGCCGTGGATGCCAATTCTGGCCGCGAAGTGTGGAGGGTGCGGCTGGGAGACATCAATAAAGGCGAGACGCTCACCATGGCACCGTTGGTGGCCAAGGGCAAAGTGATTGTGGGAAACAGCGGCGGCGAGATGGGGGTGCGGGGCTGGCTCACGGCGGTTGATGCAAAAACCGGCAAGATTGCGTGGCGCGCCTATGCTACCGGGCCGGACAAAGAGGTTTTAATAGGTCCGAAATTCAAGCCGTACTATGCGAGCGAGCGCGGACAAGACCTGGGCGTAAAAAGCTGGCCCCCGGACGCGTGGAGGATCGGAGGCGGAGGCGCGTGGGGGTGGATCTCCTACGATCCGGAATTAAACCTTCTTTATTACGGCACCGCCAATCCGGGTCCCTGGAATGCAGATGCCAGACCCGGCGATAACAAATGGACGGCGGGGGTGTTCGCCAGGGACGCCGATACCGGCGAGGCGGTGTGGTTTTATCAATTCAGCCCGCATGACCTCTACGACTATGACGGGGTCAACGAGAATATTCTGCTGGATCTTCCAATCGGCGGCGGTACGAAGAAAGTCCTCGTTCACCCGGATCGAAATGGCTACGTGTATGTGATCGATCGCACCAACGGAAAAGTGGAGTCAGCAAATGTATTTGCGCCAATCACCACAAGCAAAGGCGTGAACCTGCAGACCGGGCAGTTGGAATACGTTAAAGATAAAGAAACCAAGTTGGGTGTGGTGGTTCGAAACTTGTGCCCGACAGCGCCGGGCGCAAAAGACTGGCAACCTTCCGCATTTTCTCCGCGCACCGGACTGCTCTACATCCCTCACAACAACTTGTGCATGGACGAAGAAGACATGCAGGTGAACTACATTGCGGGAACACCGTACGTTGGTGCGAACGTTCGAATGTATAACGCGCCCGGAGGATATGGAGGCTTATTCACCGCGTGGGATCCAGTCGCGGGCAAGGCGGTATGGAATATTCCAGATCGTTTTCCGGTGTGGAGCGGCGCGTTGGTGACTGGAGGAGATCTGGTTTTTTACGGAACCCTGGATGGTTGGTTCCGAGCCGTTGACGCGAGGACGGGTCGCGAACTTTGGCGGTTCAAGACCGGTTCCGGGATCATCGGGCAGCCGATCTCGTATAAAGGCCCGGACGGGAAGCAATACATCGCGATCTTGTCAGGTGTGGGGGGATGGGCGGGCGCAATTGTTTCGGGAGGTCTCGATGGGAGAGACAGTTCCGCGGCCTTAGGATTCGCTGGGGCAATGAAAGACTTGCCCAAGTACACGACGCCGGGAGGCATGCTTTATGTTTTCTCGCTTCCTTAAGCGCAGCTCTTCCCTGCTCTGCCTGCTATTGCTGACGGCGTTCGTAGCGAAAGCAACCGAGTTGCGGGTGTGTTCCGATCCAAACAATCTTCCCTTTTCTGACAGAAATCTACGTGGATTCGAAAATCGCATCGCGGAAGCGATTGCCGGGGAGTTGCATGCGCGACTCACGTATCAGTGGCAACGAATGGGTCGAGGATTCGTTCGTGAAGTGTTGAACAAGCGGAAGTGCGATTTGCTGATCGGCGTTCCTGTCGGCATGCCTGGCGTGCTGACCACGCGTCCCTATTACCGGTCGTCTTATGTGTTTGTCACGAGGCGCAATTCCGCATTTCAACCCGCTTCTCTGGACGACACGGGATTGCGGAATATCAAAATCGGGGTGCAGGCGCTGGAGGAAGAGTACACCCCGCCGGGACAGGCGCTGAGCCGTCGTGGGTTGCAGAATTCGATGGTGGGCTTTTATGGCGTCGGCGAAGAGGCGGACAAGATTGTTGCGGCCGTAGCTCACGGAAAGGTAGATGTGGCGATCGTCTGGGGACCGCTTGCCGGTTTTGCAGCGCAGCGATTTGGTTCGAGGCTGGCCATTCGCCCGCTGATGCCGCAAGTCGATCCGCCGGGTCTGCCATTGACATTTCAGATTGCGATGGGCGTGCGGAAGACTGATGCGGTGCTGCGAGACCAGTTGAATGCGGCACTGCAACAGCAGCAAAAAACAATCGACCGAATTCTGGCGTCATATCGAGTTCCGCTGCTGGAAATGACCGCGGCAGCGCAGGCTGGGCAGCCATGAAATCGTCGGGCATGGCTCTCGTGCTCTTCGCTTGCGCAGTTTTCTGTGTGCTGATCGGTTGCCGTCGAGAGGACCGAATTCTCCACCAGCCACCGCCAGGCAACGTGACGCTAGACACCGTACAGGTCAGTGGATTGAATCCCGGAGCAAATCCGCTGCCAGCGCAGTCGGTCCCAAACATGTATCAGGAAAGTGCGTACGCCGTATCCGAGGGCCAGCGGCTTTACGAGCAGTACAACTGTGTAGGGTGTCATGCGCATGGAGGCGGCGGCATGGGCCCGGCGCTGATGGATGATCAATGGATCTACGGCAGCGAGCCCGCCAATATTTTCGCCACGATCATGCAGGGGCGACCCAACGGAATGCCGTCGTTCCGCAATCGCATTCCGGAATTTCAGGTCTGGGAAATCGCTGCTTACGTGCGCTCAATGAGCGGCCTATTGCCGAAGGACGTATCTCCGTCGCGAACCGATGAGATGAACGTGAAGCCGTCGGAGGCCTCCACTCCGAGGCAAGCTCCGACTGGAATCACCGGCGCACCCGGAGCGCGCAAATGACGGATCTGCTGTTTGCAGACGCCACACGAATGCTGGCGGGCTGGTGGGCGGCCCTTGCTTTTGACTCGCGCCTCGAACACGGAAGGCACGCGATATTGCACCCTGCTGGCCCGGAAGCAGGGAGGATCGAGTGGCTTTACTGGTTGATTTTCTGGATCTCGCTGGCAGTTTTCGTGTTCATGATGGGTGGTTATACGATCACGGCGCGACGGAACTTGAGTCGCGTGAGCGATCGCACGATGGTGATAGAGGATGAGCCAGGTGATAAGCGTTCCGCATGGTTCGTGGGAATAGCTGTCGGTATCACCACTGCGATCCTATTTTTAGTGTTAGCGCTGAGTGTGTCCGCGGGACGCAAGGTTCAGGACGTGCCGGGAAACGGACCAATTGCAATTCAAGTGACCGGACATCAATGGTGGTGGGAAGTAAATTATCCAAATTCAGAGCCCGACCTGCGTGTCACCACAGCGAATGAGATTCATGTGCCGGTGCATGAGCGCGTGAACCTGATCCTGCAATCCGGAGATGTGATCCATAGTTTTTGGGCACCGAATATTACCGGCAAGCGAGACTTGATCCCCGGATATTCCTCTTCGATTTCCTTTCAGGTCGACACTCCGGGCGTCTACCACGGTCAATGCGCGGAATTTTGCGGACTGCAGCATGCGCACATGGGCTTTTCGATCGTTGCGGAGTCGCGGGAAGATTTCGACGCGTGGCAGCGTGACCAGTTGCTAGCTGCTGCGGAACCCACTGATCCGCAGGCGGTTCGCGGCAAGCAAGTTTTTCTTACGCATCCATGTGTGATGTGCCACACCATCCGCGGGACCGATGCCGGATCCAACATGGGGCCGGACTTGACGCACATTGCGAGCCGACCACGCATCGCTGCGGACACTTTGCCTAACACTCCCGGTGCACTCGGCGGATGGATTCTGGACCCACAAGCAGCCAAGCCTGGGAATCACATGGCGCCCAATTCACTGACGGGTGACGAACTGCAGGCGCTGCTTTCGTATCTGCAGACTTTGAAATAGGAGCACACGTGCAGGCGGAAACGACACTTTCTCCGGATCAGCAGGAGTTGGATCGCCAGCTTCGGCGGGTATGGGGACATCCGAAAGGGTTGTTGGGATGGTTCAGCAACGTCCATCACACGGCGATCGGTCTGCGCTTCATGGTGACGTCGTTCATTTTCTTTTTGCTGGGCGGAGTGCTCGCGGCCATCATGCGCACGCAATTGGCACGGCCCGAATCGCACCTGTTGGGGCCAGATAAGTACAACCAATTTTTCACCATCCACGGCAGCACGATGATTTTTCTGTTTGCGGTACCGATGATGTTTCAGGGATTCGGCGTTTACCTCGTGCCGCTAATATGTGGAACGCGCAACATTGCGTTCCCGCGCCTGAACGCATTCAGTTATTACATTTATCTGGGCGGCGGACTGCTGCTGTGGATCGGCTTATTTCTGAACACGGGCGCCGACGTCGGATGGTTTGCATACGTGCCACTCTCTGGACCGCAATTCACTCCGGGGAAGCGCGCGGATTTCTGGGCGCAGATGATCACGTTTACGGAAGTCTCCGCGCTCGGAGTGGCCATCTGTATTGCCACGACCATCCTCAGACATCGCGCGCCCGGAATGACGCTTAATCGCATGCCCATCATTCTCTGGGAAAAATTGGTGATTTCCTTCGCGGTGATATTCGCTATGCCCGCCGTTATGGTCGTCAGCAGCATGCTGCTGCTCGACAGATTGGTTGGCACACAATTCTTCAATCCGGCTGAAGGCGGAGACGTGCTGCTGTACCAGCATCTGTTCTGGTTCTTTGGTCATCCGGAGGTGTACATCATCTTTCTGCCGGGAGCGGCGATTATTTCTACGCTGCTGCCCGCTTACACGCGGCGACATATCTTTGGATATACGCCGATTGTGGTGTCAGTGATCGCAACGGGGTTTTTAGGGTTTAGCGTTTGGGTGCACCACATGTTCGCTACGGGTTTGCCGCAACTGGGCGAAAGTTTCTTCACGGCAGCCACGTTGATGATCGTGATTCCCACTGGGACGCAGTTCTTCTGTTGGTTAGCCACTTTATGGAATGGGAAGCTGTTGTTCGAGCTTCCCATGTTGTGGGTGTTCGGCTTCTTCTTTGTGTTTTTGATTGGTGGGCTTTCGGGCGTGATGCTCGCTTCGGTTCCCGTCGATGTCCAGGTGCACGACACGTATTTCGTGGTTGCTCATTTTCACTATGTGCTCATCGGTGGCGCATTATTTCCGATGTTTGCGGGCATTTATCACTGGTTTCCGAAAATTAGGGGGCGCTTTCTGAACGAGCGGTTGGGAAAAGTTCATTTCTGGCTTTTCTTTATCGGATTTAATCTCACATTTTTCACGATGCATTTTCTTGGGCTTCGCGGGATGCCGCGGCGCGTTTACACGTATGCACCGGAACTTCACTGGAACTCGCTGAATCTGATCGCGACTTCGGGCGTGGTGTTCATGACCGCGGGAATGCTTGTGTTTCTATGGAACGGGTGGAAGAGCTGGAATTCGGGGAGAGTTGCGTCGTGGAATCCCTGGGCTGCGGGAGGTCTGGAGTGGGCAGTGCCATCGCCACCTCCGCCATACAATTTTCTGGAAATTCCTACAGTGAACGGTCGTGAGGCATTGTGGACCGCCGCAGCAGATCAACCGGTGGTGGTCGGATTGCGAACGGATATTCCCGAGCAGCTAGTGACGCACAGCCTTGATTCCGAACCGCAATATCGCGAAGAGGCCGCGGGACCGAGCATCTGGCCGTTCCTGACGAGCATCACCGTCTCAGCCGCATTTGTAGGATCGATCTTCACGCCGTGGGCGATTCCGATTGGCGCGGTGCCGGTAACAATCACGCTAATCGGCTGGCTGTGGCCGCACGGCCCGTCGCCGACTCCAGAGCCGCATCTCGAGCATGCCCACGGAACCTACGTTTATGAGCGATAAGCCCGCAAGACGCGTACTGGATTTGTCTGCGCTGCCAAGCGTCGCCTTCGGCCGCACGAACGTTAGTTGGCTGGGCAATGTTTTGTACATGACCATTGAAGGCGCGATGTTCGCGATGGTCATCGCTAGTTACTTCTATTTGCGCACCCGCACTACCCAATGGCCGCCGGGAGGGCAGGCTCCACCGGCGCTGCGGTATGGCTTGGCGAACCTGGTGATATTCGTTGTGAGTCTCGCGCCAGCGTATTGGGTAAAACATCAGGCGTTTCGCCGCATGAAGCAACGCGTGCAGATGGGCCTGTGCGTCCTCGCAGGCTTTGGCTTGGTCGCCATGATCATTCGAACGCTCGAGTTCACGACCCTTAACTGCCGGTGGTCTGACAATGCGTACGCTTCGTGCCTATGGATTGTCCTGGGGCTTCACACCGGCCACCTGATTACCGAGTGGGTCGAGACTTTGGCGGTCACCGCAATTTCGTTCACCGATCGAATGGAAGGAATTCGATTCGCAGATGTGGGAATGAATACAGACTACTGGTATTTCGTCGTAGTTACGGGCGTCGTAGTGGATGTGATCGTGTATCTGACTCCGCGGTGGATTTAGGAGCAATTTGTGCCGTCCGAAGCAAAAGTACGGGTCCAGACCGGACACACTCCGGCAGCACTGCGCTGGGGATTGGCGGCCGGCTTTCTGGCGTTTGGTATTGATCACGGAGCCAGCTTTGTCGTGCGTCGTCCTGCCTGCGCAGTTGGTTCCATGCAGCCGCTCCATGTGTTGACGTTAGTGTGTCTGGTTTTGGCGATCAGCGGTTTGTATCTCAGCTGGTCGACCATGCGTGGGCTTCCCGCGGAGAAGACCGAAGAAGGCGGGCAGCCTCACGATCGTGCTCATTTTCAGGCATTGATGGCCATTCTGTTCAATATGTCCTTCATTGTCGCGATCATAGCCTCTGCAGTTCCGAGGTGGATGCTCCATGTCTGTGAGTAATTGCATAGTGCGCCGTGGAAGTGTGTCGTGAACGGTGAAATCGGGTGATTGCGCTGTCGTTGTTTGTCCTGATCTCGGTGTATTTCGTTGGCTTGTGGCGGATGTTCAGCCGAATGCATCGGCCTGACCTGGTCTCTCGCAAATCCATCGCGGCATTCCTCGGCGGGTGGCTCTCTTTAGTTGTCGCTTTGGGGTCACCTTTGCACCGTCTCGGCGAACAGTTGTTTTGGGCGCATATGACGCAACACGAAATCCTGATGCTCGTGGCCGCCCCATTGTTGGTGTGGAGCAGGCCGCTTCCCATTTTTCTCTGGGCTCTTCCGCCGGAGTGGCGAGGGTTTGCAGGACGCATTGCGTCGAACGAACTGGTTTGCACCGCGTGGCATTCGGTGACCCTACCAATGGTGGCGTGGAGCTTGCAATTCGCGGCGCTGTGGCTGTGGCACACTCCGGCAATGTTTGACGCCGCGGTGCGGAGCGACTTCGTTCATGCGATGCAACATCTGAGTTTCCTCGGCACTGCCCTACTGTTCTGGTGGGCGTTGATGTATTCGCGACCCGGCGAACTGGACTATGGCCGGTCGATCTTATACCTGTTTACAACCGCGGCTTACAGCGGCGCTCTTGGTGCATTGCTTACGTTTAGCTCGCATCCGTGGTACGGCGCGTACAAAGGTTCGACGCTGATCTGGCAGCTCAACCCTCTTGAAGATCAGCAGCTTGGCGGCTTGATCATGTGGGTTCCCGCGGGAGCTGCGCTTGTGGGCATCGCACTTGCGATGATTCCCAAATGGTTGAAAACTTCCGATCGCCGCTGGGAACTATCACGCACCTCCGATTTGATGAGCGCAACGCAAACGGCTACAGCACGGAGGCAACCGTGACCGGACGATTTCCGTTGCTGTGGTGCTTGTGGCCATGCGTTGTTGCGCTTACGTTAACGGCTGCTTGCTCGGCAGTGCCGGCACGTGAGTCGCAAGCCGTAGAACGCTTGACGAATGGCGGAAAGCCCGACGCCGGTAGAGCCGCAATTCGAAAGTATGGCTGCTATACGTGTCACACCATTGAAGGTGTGACCGGCGCAAATGGACAGGTTGGCCCGAAATTAAGCGGATTGCGCGATCGGCTGTACATCGCAGGGCACCTGCCGAATACACCAGAAAATCTAATGAGCTGGATCCAGCATCCTCACGCCGTTGAGCCGCGAACGGTGATGCCGGAAATGAATGTGACTGAGGAAGATAGCAGAAACATCGCGGCATATCTGTACACGCTGAGATGAAAGAAGTTCTTAGATGAAATAGCCCCAAGGAGTCGTTATGACGCTCGCAACTCGCAGCGCATCGGTGGTGCTGCTCTCGCTCGCATTGATGTCTCCCTGCTTTGGACAAAAGACTGCAGACTGCTCGAAAGTGCCGGATCACGGTAAGTTGAGGACCGCGCTGATCGCGGCGGTCAAGGAGGGAGCCGGCGCAAATAGCGGACTCGGAAATCAGGAGTGGGCCGCGGTGGTGAATCGGGATGGAATCATCTGTGCGGTGGTTTTCAGCGGACCAAGCCGGGCCACCGAGTGGCCGGGAAGCCGCGTAGTCGCGGCCGTGAAAGCGAGCACCACAAATGCGTTCAGCACCTCGAACTTCGCCCTATCCACGGGGAATCTATATGCGGGCGCGCAGCCGGGCGGGAGCCTTTACGGCATCGTGATGCCTCCCAATCCTGCATTCACAACAACCGGAGATCCAGAATCGTTCGGCCAGCCGAATGACCCGATGGTGGGCAAAGCAATCGGCGGAGTGATCGTGTTTGGCGGCGGATTAGCGATGTACGACAGCAAGGGCGAACTTGTCGGCGGCTTGGGCGTCAGCGGAGACACTCCTTGCGCCGATCACGTCGTGGCGTGGAAGGTAAGGAGAGGATTGAAGCTGGATGCAGTGCCAATGGGCGTTGCCCCGGGCCCCAGTGATAATCTGATCCTGGATATCCAAAACGGCGTGAGCAGCAGCGGCTACGGCCATCCCTCGTGCAAAGGTGGACAGCCACCGGACGAAATCCTCAAAAACTTGAACCAGAAAATTCCCGTCGGACCGCGACACTAGTATCTGATTGGCTTCGTCGAAAGTATCTGATTGGCTTCGTCGAAGCCCACTATCTGAAGCTTTACTGCAAGCGGAACTGGACGGTAACCGTGTAGTGCATCGGCACGGGCTTGCCATCGATCGTTGCGGGCTGAAACTTCCACTGGCGCAGTGCCTCCGCAGCGGCAGCTTGCAGCAGCAGAGGGCCAGCTAGCATATTCATACTTGAGACGTGTCCGTCCGCCTCAATGAGCGCATCGATGCGAACGTCACCATGAATGCGCTGATTTTTAGCCACCGCAGGATACACCGGAGACACAGAGTTGATCAGCAGCGCGGGCTTGAAGGTGCCTCCACCTTGCAACGAGGACGGGGGTGCGACTGTCTCTTTAATGGAAGCCAGCCCGCCGCTGAGTTCGTCGAGGTTTCCAGATAGCTTCCGTTCTATTAGCGGGGCAACACCAACTTCGCGCGCATCTGGCGACTTGCGCCCCGGATCGATTTTGGGTTTGCCCAATCGCACACGACCGAAAACAGACTTTGTGGGAGTTTGCAACGGCTCGCCGAGCGGCTTGTGCGATAGGGATTCGGATTGTGGATGGGAAGCGCCTCTAATCGGAGTGGATTCCACAGGGACCGTCGCTGAAGCCGCGCGGGCCTGTTCCGAGATGGGAGATGACGAAGTGGCTGACGCCGTCTTCCATGCGCGCAGGTAAATCGCGGTCCCTACTGCTAACAGTATGAATACGACAGCCAAGGTGCCGATCAGGATTTCCTTATCGTACCTTTTGAGAACCCTAACTTCCTGGCCGGTCTTTGCGACCGCAAGATCCTTGGATTCCGGCTGGGGAACTTCCACCGCCACTTGCTGCGGCACTTTTCGTATGGCGCGATCCGATTGAGAGTCGGTGGCCTGTATCGAAAGATCATCCACCGAACGTTCCGCTATCGTTGAGTCTGCAAGTACAGATGCGGTCGCAATTGCTAAACCTTCACTCGATTTCGGCTGACGCTCTTCCCTCGCGCTAGTAACCGCAGAGGTGGTGTCAACGAGAGTGGAAACGGCTGATGGCAGCTGAGGATCATTCGCGTTCGAATTCGCTGAATCGAGATCAATCTCCGCCAACACCTGGCGAAGCCGGTGGCGATCCATGGCTTCCTGGCCAAGCTGGCGCGGATAAGAAGAGAAATAACCATTCGAGCTGCTCTTCCGCGGAACGGGCGGCTTTTCAGTCGATGCTGTTTGCTTAGGCGTTTCGTTGCCTGAGTCGAGGTACAGCAAAAACCCGTCCGGAGCGGACGCCTTCACGGCAGGCTCATCTGTCGCGGTTGTGGCCTGCGTCGCTTTGGGGGGCGCTGGCGCAGGACGTTCCTCATCACGTGCGGATAGCGGAGCCTTCTCTGTCTGTTTGGGACCAGTGGTGGCGTGAAGGCGAAAACGTGTGGCTATTTCCTCGATGACTTCGACTGGAATGACGCGGATCTGGCTAGCACTGGCTGTGATCAAAGCCTGGTCACAAATACTATTAACAAGCCTCGGGGTACCTTGCGAGAAATGGTAAATGGCCTTCACTGTGTCGACCGGAAATATTGTAGTAGCGTCTGCATTCGCGCCCGCCAGCTCCAGCCGCCGTTCGATATAGTTGCGAATTTCCTCTGGCCGCAGAGGCTCCAGCTTGCAACGCACAGCGACGCGCTGCTTCAATGAGCGCAGCTCAACTGAGTCTAGTTTCTTGTCCAGCTCGGGCTGTCCCACTAATACAAGTTGCACGAGCTTTTGCTTCGCGGTTTCAAAATTTGTGAGTAGCCTGATCTCTTCGAGAACACTTCGGGATACCTGATGCGCTTCATCGATGACCAAAACTGTTGTAAGGCCTTTTTCGTATTGAGCGAGAAGAAAACCATACAGAGCTCGAAGCAGGTTTCCCTTGGTGCGTTCAGCAACCTTGATTCCTAATTCCAAAGCGATGTAATTTAGGAAATCAGTTGTGGACAGCCGGGGACCAATAAAATAAGCAAACGGGATTTGCTCACGTTCCCAAAGCTCGAACAAACAGCGCAACACCATTGTCTTGCCGGTACCGACCTCACCGGTCATCACCACGAAGCCTTTACGCTGACCTATTGCGGACGAAATCGCCGCCAGAGCCTCTTTGCTCCTGTCGGAGGAGACCATGAAGAAAGGGTCTGGTGAGAGTTCGAATGGGTTGCTGGCCAGGCCAAAAAATTCCTTATACATAAGGGTCCTTAATGCTTAGCCTCGCACACTCCTTCGAGTGGGAGCGCTTTACTCCAAAGCCGGAGTTAGGCGCAGGCCTTTTCGCCATCGCTTGTTGGGCGGTTATTCGCTTCCGCGGCACTCCAGAACTCGGGTGCCGGGACGGAAAACTCGAAAGCGACGTCTACGCCTCGCGCAAGCTTTGCGCCGAGAAATTCGACTACACATTCCTGCGAGCACTCGTTTTCTTTGTTGGTTATGAGCAGTCGCTGTCCGGGCTGCACCACGGTCTGCATAGAAATCAGGCCGCCGCGTGAGTTCGTCGCGATGGTGCGGGCCTCCTCATAGAACGGAGTGCCATCCGGCCAATAACCGTAGATGAATAGCGGAAGGTTCATTTGAGCTATTTCGACGGGCGGTTGCGTTTCCTGATTCTCCGTGACCTCGCCGCCGGTATCACGGGGAGTTCGGCGCCCGCGGAACTTTCCTACTGGCTTCTGACGTTTCCTCGTGTTTTTGCTGGCCGGCTCCTGCGGCGCGGGCGCGAGCAGGTCGCCTTCGTCCAGACTGAAGTCGCGAGAAACGCCTTCGACGATCTCTGCCGACACAACCTTTTCTTGTTGAAGAAATGCGCGGATCAAAGCGTGTTCACTGAGCAGGTTGGTTACTCGAGCAATTCCGCGAGCGTGCTGGTAAACGGCTTCGATGGCGGGGGCACTGAAGATCTCTTCTCCGTTGCCGCCGGCGATCCGCAGGCGCTCGTAAATGTACCCGCAGGTCTCCTCCTGCGTGAGTGGGAGCGTATAGGCGCGCAGCGCAATGCGTTGGCGAAGCTGACGAAGCTCCCGTTGATTCAAGTTTTGTTCGAGTTCGGGTTGTCCGGCGAGCACGATCTGAAGAAGCTTTTCCGTGGAGGTTTCGAGATTGGACAGCAGCCGGATTTCCTCCAGCGTCCGTCGCGAAAGATTCTGAGCCTCGTCCACGACGAGTACGGTTTGTTCCCCGGCCTGATAGCGATCCAACAGCCACGAATGTAATTTGAACAGGACCTGACTCTTCATCCTCGACTTACACTCGATGCCAAAGTCGGCCATCATGTAATCCAGGAACTGCGATTCGCTCAGCCGAGCATTGAAGACGAATGCTGTGGCCACATTACTCTCATGCAACGAGTCGAGTAGCTTGTTCAGCAGCGTGGTCTTGCCAGTACCGACTTCGCCAGTCAACATCATGAAGCCCTTGCGTGCCTCAATTCCATATTTCAATCGCGCGAGCGCTTCGTCGGTGTGGCGCGTGGAATACAGATATCGGGGATCGGTATTGATGTTGAATGGATTCTCTTTAAGTCCGAAGTAGGCTTTGTACATTTATTCCCTTTCGTTCTGGCATGATTCCTGATTCCTGAACTTCTCGAAACTCAATCCAAGCTGAAATCAAAATTCGTGCTGGCATGTGAATCGACCGGCGCACCGTATAAGCGGGCCGGTTGATAACACCACTTCTCGACGGCTTCTATCGCAGCTCGCGCCAGGACCAGCGGGCCTTGCACAAATTTCACGTTATAAGGTTTTCCCTCAGGGCTTATTCGGAACTGCACTTCGACCTTGCCTGAGGTAAGGCTTCCTTTTGCGACGGGCGGATAAACTGGGTCCGTTCTTGAAATCAGTGCGGGTGGCTCGATCTTACCGGCATCCCGAACCGGGCGGCCTGGCGACGCCGTGCTTCCGAGCTCGGCGTTCGATGCAGACTGTGCACCCAATCGCGATTCCGGCTGCGTGGTACCCAACAACGAGCGCACGAGCGGCCTATGCTCAGCGTTAGCATCCTTGGTAGCGGCTGTGGTCGTTGCCCACGCGGCATCGGCGCGTGCGACCCGGGGAGAATTGGCTGGCTCCTGCCTAATCTCTACGCCAAACTGAGGCGCGACTTGCTCCCTACTCTTTGATTCGGCGGGACTTAGGTCAGTGCGAGGCGGAATACCCTGCGAGTCCGATGAAGGTATCCCCAAATCAGGTGATTGCTGAACATCTGAAACTTCTCGCGCACGCTTTGATCGTTCAGCGTGCTTGCGCGCGTCAAAAACCAAACTCACCCTGTCTGCCTCCTCGAAGGACCTGCCGCAAGAACCCCTTCGGCAGCCTCGAAGTTAATTCGCTCGACGAGTTATCACCTACATAGAACGTATAGGAGTTGTGTATCGCCATAGTAGAGGGGTGCAACCGGGTGTCAATTGGGTTTCGCAATCGGGACTGTGGATAACCCCGTAGAGCTGTGGAAAACGGTAGACAGAATCCACTTCAAGTCGACAAGCTGCCAAGCCTTCCGGGCCCAACGCAAAGGCACCCTGATCACGGCAAAGCCGGCAACTCTACGAGGTCTTTTGATCGGGAGGAAGGGACGCAATGCGGCGGTAGGCGCGCTCACTTGGGCGGCATCAGACCAACAAACAGCAGAAAACCCGCTGCCGGGATTGGAACGCATGCCGCAGCCTTAGGAAGAAGGTTGCGCAAGAACGACGATCGGCACTCAAGGAGGAGGGGCTTTACCAAGCGCCGCGTTTTTCCTGTCCGCTCCTTACTATCGTGATGCTGATAAGGCCGTCGGATGCGTTTCGAGCTCCAGCTAGCGAACTTCGACGATAACGAGGTACACGTCGTCTCGGGTGCACTGTGACTCCAGGTAACTACGCCGTCGAGGATTGCTTCTGCATATCGGCGAGCGGTAATGTTGCCGATTGGAAGATGAAATTCTCCAGAACTGTGATGCTAGGCATGTCGTCCACACTATTGAAAACCTCAACGTCCATCGGTGTACAGAATGAGGTCGCCAGGTAATAGTTGAACCTCTGTGGACCGCTCGGAATTCCGCGCCCCATCCGTGAAGAGCAAAAGTTCCACCTGGTATACGACCCCATGGTTTGGGGTGAGTGCCAATCCACAGCGAGCTTCCTGAGCCTCTTCGTCTTCAAACGGACTACACGTGTTTCACGAACTGGGCTCCAGTGCCTTCACCATTTGACCTGCTTTCACGTTCTCAAACTTCTGAACAATCCCCGATGGCCACGTGATCTCGATCAGCTTCGCGAACGAATCGCTACCCAGGCCAACGTTGATCCGCTTGTCGCTTGCCGAAAGATAACCGACGGCTGTGTTTACAGTAAAGAATTGCGTGAGCCCAGACGCGGAGACAACCTTTACCCGACTACCGATGCCATCGCGATTCGATTTTGCCCCTACAGTCTGAATGCCAATCCAGTTTTTTCGATTGCCACCGTCATTTCGCAACACGGATGCTCTCTGGCCCAGATTACTGATCACGATGTCCACGTCACCGTCGTTGTCAAGGTCACCGAATGCCGCGCCACGCCCAGCCCAATCGCTTTGAAACGCATTACCCGGAACAACGCGTACGAAATGACCGCCCTCATTCCGGAGCATTAGCGGAGGCTCCATATATTTCAAGTTTGGTGACGTGTGCTCGATCGTGTCCATAACATGACCCTGGGCAACGAAAAGATCCTTCCAGCCGTCATTGTCGTAATCAAACAAATGCACGCTCCATCCTGAAAAAGGCAGTGTTGCTCCGCCCAGGCCCGATGCGTTTGTCACTTCACGAAGCGTGCCGTCCCCATTATTGCGAAACAATTTGTAACGTTCATTGGAGAGATCGGTGACGACGATGTCGGGCCGCCCGTCGTTATCGTAGTCACTGAAGTCGACACCCATCCCAGCAAACGTTTTTCCGTCTTCGTTGTACCCGACGCCCGCAAGCAGGCCCACTTCACTGAACGTACCGTTTCCATTGTTGTGATACAGAAATGACTGGACGGAGTCGTTGGCGACAAAAATGTCTGTGAACCCGTCGCCATCGTAGTCGGCGAACGAAACGCCTAGGCCTTTCCCGTTTGGATTGGCGATCCCGGCCTTCGCCGAAACATCAGTGAAGGTGCCGTCACCGTTGTTGTGATACAAAATGTTGGTCATGCCCTCGTAATTGTCGGGATGGCAGTACGCGCGCAAACCGGGAGATTTCTCTCCGCAATATCGATTGGTGTTGAACGTCCAGTTCACGTAGCGAGTGACAAAGAGGTCGAGCTTTCCGTCATTGTCGTAATCGAAAAAGCCCGCGCTTGCGCTCCACCCTCCACCCGCGACGCCTGCGTTTTTGGTGACGTCTGTGAATGTACCGTTTCCATTGTTGTGATAGAGCGTATTCCCGTCGTAGTTCGTGACGTAAATATCCTCAAATCCGTCATTGTCGTAATCTCCGACGGCCACACCCATCCCATAGTGATTTTGCGGCATCCCGGTGAGGCCCGCTTTTTCCGTCACGTCGGTGAAGGTACCATCGGTATTCTGGTGATAAAGGCGATTCCAGAATTTGCGATCGGATTTGTCCGGCGCCTTATGTTCGGGCATGGGATCATCGATCTTTGCGCCGTTGACGAAGAAAATGTCCAACCGACCGTCATTGTCGTAGTCGAAAAGAGCGACGCCTCCGCCCATCGTCTCGACTAGGTATTTATTCGAAGTGGCAGAGCTCTCGTCTTTAAAGTCGACCTTCACAGCCTGCGTTGTATCGGTGAAGTGAACATCGCTTGCGGATGCGGCAGCAAGGGATAGAAACACGAGTCCGGCACCCGCCAGCCAGCCGCCCACATGTCCGACTCTACCCATGACTTGTTCTAGTGAAACTTTCGACTATCCACGATGCCTTTGGTTTCTTGTAAAACGAACAATTGATTTGCGGGGAGGCTCTGGAACGTCTCGGTCCCGCCGGAAGGCCACGTGACTTCGACGCGGTCCGCTGTGCCAGCGCTCGCCAATCCGAAGTACAAACGAAAATCGCTCTGCGAGTAGTAGCTTGATCCACTCATGATTTCATCGACCTGGACGTGGGTTCCACTAGTGACTTTGACACGTGCGCCAATCGCAGATCGGTTAGAGCGCGTCCCCAAGCATTTAAACGCGATCCAATTGTTACGGTTTCCGCCGTCATTGCGTAGCAACGTTGGAGGAGCATCGAGATTGTTCATGATTACATCCACATCACCATCATTATCGAAGTCTCCGAAAGCGCAGCCTCGCGCCACGTTGGGAGCGCCAATTGCGGCGCCGGACCTATTGGAAACATCCTCGAACCGTCCTTTACCCAGGTTTCGGTATAAAAGCTTTGGTTCTTTGTAGTCCACATGTAACTTACGGCCAGCAATCTGCGAGTACACATGTCCATTTGCAATAAAGAGATCCTTCCAGCCATCATTGTCAAAGTCAAAAAAACCAACGCCAAAGCCGAGATATTTTCGATTCACGCCGAGACCCGCCCTGATGCTGGCATCCTCGAACGCAGCTTCTCCATAGTTGTGGTAAAGCGTCGTGACTTGCTCGGAAAAGTTGGTGCGTGCAATGTCCAGCCAGCCGTCGGCGTCGTAGTCCGCGACGGCAACGCCCATACCCGAAAGAGCGACACCGTTTTCATCCAACGCGCAGCCTGCTGAGACGGCAACCTCGCGGAATGTTCCATCATGATTGTTGAGATACAAAGAGGCTCGGTGCGCTATCGCATGCCACGTAAATGTCTGGCCAACCATCATTGTCAAAATCTGCGACGACGGCGCCCATGCCATAAGATCCGCTCGGCTGCCAGTTCCTCTCGACAAAACTCATCGAGGATGGGCCGCGCGGACGGGCTATGCCTGAGGAGTCGGAGACGTCCGCAAAGGTTCCGTCGCCTCGATTGCGATACAGGATGTTGGTGCCACCTGCAAATCCCTGCGGCCCGCACGGCACGGAAATATCGTGATAGTTACAGTAGATGGCCTGCCCTGCTTTCGGCGCGTGCACTTTGTCAAAATTCACATAGTTCGCGACAAACAAGTCGAGGTGACCGTCGCGATCATAGTCCAGAAAACAGCAGCCTGCACCCCAGCGATCGCTTGCACCAGCAACGCCGGCTTTCTCGGAAACGTCGGTGAAGGTTCCGTCGCCATTGTTGTGATAAAGAACGTTGCGACCCCAATAGCTCACAAACAGATCGTCGTAGCCATCGTTGTCGTAGTCGCCGACACAGCACGCTTGGCCCCAGCCTGACACTGTGAGCCCTGATTTTTCGGACACATCCTTGAAGGTGCCGTCGCGATTGTTGTGGAAGAGATAGCTGGTAGGCCTGTGAACGTGCGCGGCAATATCAAACGTGGTGCCATTCACCAGAAAAATGTCCAACCATCCGTCATTGTCGTAGTCGAATAGCGCGACTCCGCAGCCCATTTCTTCCAGCAGATATTGTTTGTTGTTGGCGCTGCCGCAAACGTTTCGCGCGCGCGCCAACCCTGCGGCGGCCGTTATATCCTTGAAGGTTACACCGGGCGTCGCTTCGGTCGCTGCTGCACTCGGAGCACCTACCAAACCTAGTCCGGTTCGCAGCGCAATCCCGGCAGCACCTAGGGTCTTCAGCAATTCGCGACGTGATGGAGTGCGGCCGAGGCCGCTACTCATGCGTGGCCCCGGGATGGGATGCAGCTGCCGCTGCTTTGTCGATCGATCGCCGCTTCTTTTCCAACTCGTTTGATTCCTGATCGAGTTGGGTAAACATGTCCATTGCCTTGCGGCTTTCTTCTTTCTTGCCCAGGCGCCGATACACATTCGATAAAACGTAATAATAAGATGATGCGCGAGAGTTGAACGAGATCGCCTGTACTAGCGACTCCACCGAATCATTCAATTTGCCTTCGCGCTCCTGCGCCTTCGCCAGCTGAAACCACGCACGATCGGACTTCGTGTCCAGTTCTAAAGCCTTCCTGGCGAAGTCCATTGCTTTTACCGGATCGCCGACGCGGTTGTAATAGGCGCTCAAATTCACGTGCGCCGACGAAAAAGTGCCCTTACGTTCATCGTTCAGCGCAATTGCCTGCTGATAGCTCGCCACAGCGCCGAGGTCATCACTCAAAGCTTCCTGCGCCAGCCCCAAAGCATCAAACGCTTCGACATACCCAGAATCCAGCCGCAGCGCCTGCTCAAATTCCTTCCTTGCGGGCGCCCAGTTGTCTTGCATCGAATATAATTTTCCGAGATTGTAGTGCATCTCTGCCGATTGTGGGTCGTAGCGAATCGCTTGCTCGAATTCCAGCTGCGCCGCATCGAACCTTCCAATGATCATCAGATCGCGGCCCAAAATCTTGTGCGCCTCGGCATTTCGCACATTTAGCCGCAGCGATTTCGCCAACGCCTGGACCGACTCGCCGACTTTTTGCTGTGCGAATAAGCTATAGCCGAGCGCGTACCAGCCCCAGGATGATTTCGGCCGTTCCTTTACATAAGACGTTAGCAAAGGCTCGACTTCTTTGAACCGGCTTGCACGAATGTATTCTTCAAATTGTTGAACCTGTGCGGGGTCATCCTCGTCGGTGTTCGATAACGTTTTGATTTGCTCACGTGCGGTCACATCCCCCGGGTTAAGCTCGAGTGCTCTCTGGTACGCCACATTGGCGCCGCGGCTGTCGCCTTGCTCTTGCAGGGCTAATGCCAGGAAATGTTGGGCATCCGCGGAGTCGGGCTGAAGTTTTAACGCGTGCTGAAATTTGGCAGCTGCCTGGTCCGTCTCTCCGCGCTGTAAAGCAGCGCGCCCTTCTGAAAGATCAAGATTCACGTTCTCTGCGCGTTCATCCGCCGAGGCCAGTTCGTGCCCTTTCTGAACTTCCGCGGCCCCTTCTTCCTTGCGCCCTGCTCTCGCCAACGCCAGGCCCAACTGATAGTGTGCATCACCACTTTGCGGATCGAGCCGTATCGCTTCCTGCAGCTCCCGCACTGCCCCGGACATTTGGCTGTCTCGCAGCAAGGCCTTGCCCAAAGCTAGATGCGCTCGCGAAAAGTTCGGGTCAAGTGCAATCACCTTGCGCAATTGCTCTACTTCCTTTTCTCCGCCGCCATTCGAACTGGCCGCATATGCCACTGCTAGATTGAAGTGCGCCTTTACAGAATTGGGAGCCAGTGCGACTGCTTGTTGCAGCTCCTGAATGGCCGCGGGATTATCCGTCTGCGTTAAGGCCGCGCCAAGATTCGCATGCGCATCTGCATAGTCAGGCCGAATGCGAATGGCTTCACGAAATGCGGCAATCCCTGCCGCATCATCATTGTTCTGCACCAGCACAAGCCCCATGTTGTTCTGCGCCTCCGCGAAGTCTGGTCTCAATTGCGCCGCTTCGCGAAATTCCGCCAGCACCTCCTTGGTGTCCGCACCTTTCCGGCCTAGCAACAAACCCAACACGTTGTGTGCTTCGGGGTTCTGGGCGGCGCGAGCAAGCGCTTCGCGAAGTCCGCTTATGGCCGCATCCCAATCAGGCGCGGGCATCATCGTGGCCGCATTCAATCCTGTCTCGAACTGCCCCAATGCCGGCGCCAATTCGCCAGTCTTCAGAAAGACGATGGCCAAATCAACGTAGGTCGCGGCAATTGTAGGCATAAGCGCAATCGCGCGCTGCAAACTGACGCGCGCCTCGCTGGCCTGGTCCGTATCCCGAAGCGCATTTCCTAGGAATGCGTGCGCGGCCCCCGACGAGGGATCGAGCCTTGTGCTTTCGTGCAATTCTGCTATGGCCCGCTTCTTGTTGCCGCCATACCACAACGCAACTCCCAGATTGTAGTGGGCCTCCGCAACTTCCGGGCGTAATGCAATTGAGCGTTCCAATTGGGCGGTTGCTGCCGGCAAATCGCCCTGCTGTCCGAGCACGAAACCTAGCAGGTTGTGCGCAGCAGCGTGCGCATCATCCACGCGCAACGCCTCGATCAGTTGTTGCTTAGCCGCGTTCAAATCACCGTGCGCTGCAGCTTCCTTTCCACGATCATAGAAATCTTCCGCGCGGCTTGGCGGCGCTGCTTTCACCCTGCGAGCGGACGCCGCTTCTTGCTTCAAAACCACACCAAGGCCGTAGTAGCCTTCTCGCAACTCGGAATCGATGCTCAGCGCTCGTTCAAACGCCTGTTGCGCTCCCGCCAAATCCCCGCTCTGTCGCAGAGTCTGTCCTAACTCATATTGGACGCTCGCATTTCCCGGCTCGCTCTTCGCAACCCGCTGCAAATGGGTCAGTGCGCCCTGGGCATCTCCTTTTTCCCGCAACGCCACGCCCAAATTCATGTGTGCCGCCAAGTTATCGGGATCGAGCGCCACTGCTTTTTTAAAAGCGATTACTGCTTCATTAACATCACCGCTCTTAGCGAGCGCCGACCCGAGGTTGGTGTAGGCGCGCGCATATTTCGGGTCGAGCGCAACTGCCTTGCGGAATTCGGAAATTGCGTTTGGCAGGTCCGCCTTTTCTAGAATCGCGACTCCCAGCCAGTTGTGCGCCTCGGCCGATTGCGGCCCCACTTTCACCGCCTGCTGGAAAGCCGCATACGCGTGCGGATAGTCATTGCGACCCCAGTACGCAAGCCCCAGCGCCACTTGCAACGATGGATTTGCCGGCTCCCGCCGAATAGAAGCCTTCAACTCCTCAACCGAAGCCTGCGTTTTTCGCGGCGCCTGTGCACTAGCCTCGAGCGTAAATGAACTCAAGAAAAAGAAGGCATACGCGAGGGTCATCGACTGCAGGTGCTTCATTGATCCGGATCCAGCAACTTCAATTGCAGCCGTGAATTCGCTTCATCTTCGGTCCGCAGCGACTGCGCGATCGCCATTCGCTTGTCCGCCTCGTCCTTTTTCCCCATCCGAGATAGCAGCAAGCCGAGCTGATAGTTGGCCTTCACCGATTTCGGATTCAGGCGCACAGCCCTCTCGAGACTGCTCTCAGCCTCCGGATATTTATGCGCGCTCATCAGTAAAGTGCCCAGCACTTCACACGAGGAAGCATGATCCGGATACCGATGAAGCAACTCCTCGAGCGTCACAATCGACTCCGGCTCATTTCCCTGATCTCTCGACACCAATGCTAGATAGTAGTACGGCGAAAGTTGCTCAGGCTGCAGGTGCACACTCTCATGTAGATGCACCGCCGCATCCGTAAGGTGTCCCCAGAGGTAAAGTACCGCGCCGAGGGCATATTCCAGCTGCGCGTCCCCGGGTTTCTTCTGTTCAAGATCGCGAAGAATTTCAACTGCCGTTTCAAATTGCCGTTTACCGACTTTTGCGGCGGCTAAAGTGTAACGGTATGTGCGATCTTCAGGTCGCAGTTCGACGGCTTTCATAAGCGCTGGCTCCGCATCGTCCAGCAAATCCATCTTCAAACAAACACGCCCGAAGCCGAACAACACTTCCGCATTATTCTCTTCGATCTTCTTCGCGCGGACCCAATAAGACAGAGCGCGCTCCAAGTTGCCTTCGTGCTCCGCGACTGCCGCTGCTTGCTGCAGGGTCGGGACCGATCCTGGATTGACCGCCAACGCCATATCATAGTTCTCCAACGCGCGTGTCGTATCGCCATTCAGCAGATATGCGCCGGCAAGATTGAAGTCCACGTCAAAGGAAGGCGGATTCGCTCCCTTGGTGCGTTCCAGAAGATTAATCGCCTCGGGCACAATGCCATTGCGTGCCAGCAGCAGCGCAAATTTCACAGACCACTCCAACGGCACATCCGCGAGGCGTGCCCAATCGTGCTCCAGAGCAGCCGCTGCGGGTCGGTTGCTGGTGTTGAAGTAGTCCGTGGCGAGCACCATCAAGCCTTCGGGAGATCCTTTCAGCGTGGGCAGCATGGGGTGCGCGATTTGCAGAGACTTCTGAAAATTGCCGCGCTCAGCCTCTAGACGCACCAATGCCAATCGTGCAGCAGCGTTCCCCCAATCCAATCGCAGCACGCGTTCAAATAACTCAGCTGCGCGTTCCGGCGTTCCCTCATCGACGTAGATTCCTGCCAATATGAGGTTGGCACCGACAAGGCGTGGCTCCAATCGGATCGCCTCTTCAAGCAGGCGAACGCTTTCGTTCGTGCGTTTTTGTTGGAATCGAATCGTGCCCAGTACCGAGCACGCTGCTGCGCGCGTCGCAGGATCGGAAAGTGCCGGCTGCACTTCGCGATCAGCCTCTTCGAGCCTGCCTTGCTGAACCAGGCTCGCCGCTTTCCGAAGAGCATCGCGGGAGTCTGCTCCACGAGCAGTCTCATTTGCAAACAGTAGGCACAGTAACACCGCGAGCGCCCGAGCACGCCGCTTCCCGGGCATGCATCCGCTGTCCCTGTTCCTACCGATCAAGTGGCCCGCCGTGGCTTCGGCTCCGCCGCGGTACGGCGAAGCCGACTTTTACTTCTCTCCTGCGACTAGAACGTGAATCTTACCGCGAATTGAATCGATCGCGGTTGGTTGCACTGAGTTGAAACTTGGCCGAAACTTCCCGTGCCGGGACCGGCAAACGCTCCCGAGCTCCAGTTCGTGTTCGGATCGCACAGCCGCACTCGGTTGAAGATGTTGCCGAATTCGCTCTCGAATCGCAATTGCAGCCGCTCGCGAATTGGGAACACTTTGAACAAGTTCATGTCCTCGCTGTAAGTTGGAAAACCTCGTGCACTTCCGTCAGACCGTGGCGCGTTGCCAAACTGGAGCGGTCCAGGGTCGGTCCATGCCGCGATATTGAAGTAGCTGTTCGCGTTCGGATCAAAACTTCCGGTGTGATGAGCGCTGACACCCTTTACGCGGTTCGGTCGCTTGCCTCCATTGAAAAGGAAGCCCGCCAGGTCATTATTCATAAAAATATTCAGCGGACGGCCACTCTCATAGCGCATTACGCCGGAGGCGTTCCACCCACCCAACACGGCGTTGCCGAAACCACTCTTGAACTTATTGCCGGTCGGTATCTGCCAGGTAAAGCCTACGAGAAATGCATTGGGAACATCGTCGGCGCTAAGTCCGTACTCACACGCCTGCGTGCAGATAGGATTCTGGATGCCCGCATTGGCTCCGTTCCCACCCTGTGCGCTCTCGGCTCCGTCGTTTTCTAGCCTCGAGCGAGTGTACCCAACACGGAACTGCAGCCCATGAGAGAAGTGCTGTTCCAACACAACTTCGAGAGCCTGGTATAGGCTCTTGCCGGTCGGCACATCTCGCCACTGAATGTTTTGATATTGCGGGAACGGTCGCAGCGCCTGTGCCACATCGCCTGCGAACCCGGGATATGGAGCCGTAATCCCAGCCGCAATTGCCGCGGGCGAGTTGATATCCGAACTCAGCAGCGTCGAGCCCAGCGCCAGAACACTCGGATCGTTCATGTTCGCCGCCACGCCAAGCCGTTGCCAATTGTCGGTCAGACGCGTACCGCGATTTGCGATATACGACACATCGAGCATCATGCTGTTGGTCAACTGACGCTCGAACGTCAGGGACCAGTTTTGGTAACGCGGCAGCGTCAATCCATCCTTTGCGACTGCCAGCGGTGCCGTTCCATTCGCAAACGTGGGATCAATGAATGGCGGTTGTACGATCAGGTTCTGAGGGAAGCCGTTGTCCAGATAGAACGCCGCCTGCTGGCCGTTCGTATTGTTCGCGGCAAACGGACTGGCCTGAAATCCGAGCGTTGGCTGTCCGATGAACTGATCGAACGAAACGCCCGAATAGTAGATCCCGTAACCGCCGCGAATCGCATTCTTGTTTCCGAGGCGGTACGCGAATCCCAAACGTGGTCCGAAGTTATTCAGTCCGGGTCGCTCAAAGGTTCGCGTTCCCGCGAGTCCCGCGCCCTTTCCAGCGAAAATCAGCGCACCCGGAATTCCGCCGGCGCCTGGGTTTGGAGTGTTCGGATCAAACGTCGAGTACTTGTTATTGCTCTCGGTTCTCGCAAATTGATAATCAAATCGTAAGCCTAACGTTAGCGTTAGATTACTGGTAATTTTGTATTCATCATTGATCCACGGAGCCGCGTACGCTTCGTTGAACATCGGATGAACCGGAATCGTCTGTGAAGACGTGTGTACCTGTCCCAACAGGAACGATGCAAAAGAATCGCCGGTTTTACCGCTTAGATTATTTCCGGTCGCATCGTAGCCCGCCGTTTCAAGATTGTTGAATGCGAATTGCCCACCTTGCCCACCCACCGCCCATCCCGCGAATGGGAATTGATGGCGCCGGTACTCAAAGCCAACCTTAATGGTGTGCTTGCCCTTAACCCATGACAGGTCATCGGAAAATTGCCATCGGTTATTTGTAAGGAACCCGAAGTTTCCCCAGCCATACTGACCGATCGAGTTGTAAGGAATCGTGCCCTGAAAGTCCAGTTCCGGCGGGCCCGCGGTGTTGTCCAGAATCCCGCAGTGGTTGGCTCCGCAAAGCTGTTCGGGCCAGCCTACTCCGGCCGACAACGGATTCCCCCCCATGAACCAGCGATCCCAAGCAATCGTCGTGTGATTAATCAGGTTGTTCCGAATGATCCAGTCGAACTGCGTGTGCGTGTGCTGCGTGGCAATTCGCTGGTAGAAGCCGTTGCCGTAGTACGTGTTGTTCTTCTGCGGTTCGGTTGCTCCATCAAACTGCGTGTTGCAACCGGCTACTTCCCCGCAGTTCCGGATGGATGGCCGATGACCCCAATAAAAACTCTCGCTCATGCGAAAGTTCGGCGTGAAGCTATGATCCACACGGAATTCGATCGTTCTAGCATTCAAAAGCCATGTCTGGTCACCCGCTGGGTTACCTGCTACGTTGTTCGACAGGCCCGGCCGGTCCGGAGATACCATTAACGCTGCCACCTTTGCCGCTACCGCGCTGCGCAGCGGATCGCCCGCTGGAATGATGTTTCCGGGAAATGGATCGCGCACTGGAACTCCGCCTACCAGCCGCGTTGTGGACGGATCGAAAATCTGGCCTGCGAAGATTGGTCGGCCCAGAGCGTCGGTTCCAATCTGGTTTGTAGTCAGCAACTCGCTGAAGTCGCCCGTCTTAAATGCATCGGTCGGTGTAGTGTTGCCAAATCCCGGTAAGACACCCGAACGGAACCGGGTCCAATCGAAATTCATGAAAAAGAATGTCTTGTTACGCCCATTGTAAATCTTAGGAAGCACTACCGGACCACCGGCCGTGAAGCCGAAGTTGTTATTGCGCGCCGGCGTCTTTTTCAGTGGCGCCTGGCCAAAGAACCCACGAGCGTTCAGCACGTCATTCCCGAAATACTCGTATGCGCTGCCATGCAACGTGTTGGTTCCCGATTTTGACGTGTACTCAATAAATCCACCACTGGTGTGTCCGTATTGCGCTGAGTAGCTGGTCGTGATGACCTTCATTTCCTGGATGCTGTCTTCCGGTGGTGCGCTCTCGTGGCTTTGTTGATGTCCGACGGCGTACCCGAACGCGGCGCCATCGAAAAAGTTTTCCGTTGCCATTGTCTGACCGCCGTTGATTCGGGAATTAAACTGACTGCCCCGAAACATCGGGTCGCCGTTGGGCTTCATCGGCAGATATCCGGGTTGAATAGCGAGTAAAGACTCAGCTAATCGGACGTCCGCGCCCATAACGGTCGGCAGGTCCTCATAATATTTTTGATCTAGGGTGTGCGTCACATCGGGCTGCGTGACGTTCAATTCCACCGCGCCGGCTTTTACTTCCACTGATTCCGTGACTGCCCCGATCTGCAGAGTCACATCCTGGCGTACCACTTCACCGCCCGACAGCAAAATGCCCGAATTGAGAGCGGTCTTGAAGCCGGAGTGATCGACGTTCACTGAATACGTGCCCAACACCAGCGGCGGCGTGGTGTACGCGCCTGCGTCATTGGTAGTCAGGACTGTTTCTA
This sequence comes from uncultured Acidobacteriota bacterium, assembly GCA_963788725.1. GTDB lineage: Bacteria > Acidobacteriota > Terriglobia > Acidiferrales > UBA7541 > Acidiferrum. The sequence continues at coordinate 264,751 of CAWBHT010000006.1, forward strand.
CACCCGTCCCCTCATTGCGGACGCGCACAGTCGCTCCGGCAACACTAGACCCTCCGGGATCCGTGACTACACCGGTCAGGATTGCGCGATCTGATCGTTGAGCATGAACTGGAGCGGTGAGTCCGAGAGTGCAAAGCAACGCAGCTAATGCAACAAATAGATAGGTTCTCATCATCATCGCCCCCTCGATGCTGATCGACGGTTTACGCTCGTTTCGAGAAAACGTTTACTCGTCTAAGCCACACATACGCGAATTTAAAACAGCCTAAACACACCCTAAGCTTGTGGTCGTTCGGAAACGGCTTCTTTGAGAAATGCCCTGAACTTCCATGGAAAACACCCAGTATGCCCGCACCCTAGTCTTTTTGTATTAGGGCTGTCAAGTAATATTTTTGATCCATAGGAGAAGACATTTGAAAACAAGGACGCTTGGCCCGGCAGAACAGAGTAAGCGATTGCTCAGATCGCCCGTAAATAGAGCTCTTCTAAGGGCCGGAGACACGATGAACTCGTGTTCCGTTCAATCGAGATTTAGCTAGGGCGCCGGTGCAACGTAACCACCGTTACGCTCGCTGGACGAAGGTGCGCTTGCACTTTGCCTTTGTCCACGAGCACACTCACGTCAGTCGGCCTTATGGCCTCAGGATTTGTCTCGTCATTTTTCATAGCGATGCTTGGCGCAAACAATGTTTTCGAAGAACTGTTGTTCGACACCGGAAACCCGGCGATGGAGAAATCCACCGACAGATCACGAGAAAGATAACGATTAATACAAAACAGTGTAAGGGTGTCGTTGGAATCATCTAAAGTCGCAACCACGTCCAAATACGGCACTCGGTCAATCTTTGGGAGACGCGTTGAGCCTTCCTCAATGGAATATTCAGGCGACGTCACTCGCGTTTCCAGCACGCTTGTCGCGGCGGCATTTGCATACATGCGAAACGCCCAGTACGCCGGCGACGCAAACACTCTGCTTCTCTCTTTTTGTATCCCGCCGAAAAAAATAATCCCGGTCATATCGGAAATCGGCACTATGTCGGCATTGCGCATGAGCATGTTCAGAAATCCGGCCGCCGCAACTGCTCCGCCCATATTGTCGTAGCGGACGATGGCATTGTTTTGCGCCCAGAAGAGCCACTCCGTGAAAGCGATCTTCACTTTGTCGCGGCTCTGGGTATTGGACTGAATCTGCCCGTACATCTCGCGCAGCTTCGTCTCCAGGCCGATAGGTAAGGCGAAATTTGCCAGTGCTAGAAAGTCTTCGGAAGGCGCGGTTTTTTGTACCGCGGTCGTCGTCACTACGAAGTGCGTGGAAAGATAGTTGAATGCCGAAGCGTTCTGCAGCTGTGTTGAGTTCCAATCGCCGTAAGTATCTTCATCGCCGCCGGTGGCAATCAGCACCGCGTTAGGATCGAGGTGCCGAACCGCTCCGCTGAATGCTTTCGTGCGCTCGGCGACTTGATGCAGAGTCGGATAGCCGACTTGGAATTTCCCCCACAGCTCATTCCCTAATTCCCAGGTCAGGCCGCCGGACTTGTTTGCCCAGTGCTCATCGATGTAGCTGACCCAATCGGCAGCTTCTTCAGGCGTACCGGTTCCTAAATTCAGCGCAACCTGCGGCCGAGCTCCGATCAATTCGCAAAAACGAAGAAATTCATTGGTTCCAAAGGTATTGTATTCGGGGATTCCCCACGCGACGTTCATCATGCTCACGCGTTTTTCGCGAGGGCCGATGCCGTCTCGCCAGTGATAGGCTGAGGTGAAGTTGCCACCGAACCGGACGATAGGCGACTTCATTGCTCGCGACATCGAAATCATGTCTGGGTCCATGCCGTCGATGTTGTCGTCGGGCAGCAAAGTGACCTGATCAACCAGCATTGTGGTATCCCCGCCCATCGAAATCACGAAATCGGCAGGTTCAAGCTTCTTAAGAGCGTTCGCCGGCACGCGGAACTGAAAGTCGTATCGAGCCCAATCCGTGTTTTTCAGCGTTATCGAAGTATTCGCAAACGTAACGTCTGGCCGATTCCGTTGACGAATAGACACGTGCAACGTTCCGGAGCCGCTCAGCGGCTTGGCGTATAGGCTCCCTGAATAGTCAAGAATTCTGTGAACCGGCAGATAGATCTTCTGACGAATCCCGACCTCCGCGTCAGCAAGGCCCATGATCTGCAGAGAACGAAATGAATTGAACACATCACCCCATCGTGGTGCATATCGATTCTGTTGTTCATAGAACAGGGGTTCCCAAGGAACGGGAAGGCCGAGCTCGGAAGCGCGGACTAACTGAGGCTCTCGGTCTAATACTTTCTTCAGTTCTGCAGCGCTCCAGAGTCCCTCCTCAAGGCTGGGATTCTCAATCAGGTCAGCCCAAAGTCCTCCATACGTCGAATTGCCAATCGGCTCAAGAAAGGTGCCAAAAATTGTCCGTGGGATCTTGTAGGGCGCTTTCTTTGAAGCATCGATTTCAACTTTGGCGACGTCGTAAGTAGACGCTGGCCGCAAGCTCTGTGCATCACACCGAATCCAAAACAGAAACAAAAGACACGCGCATCGCCACACGGCTCGGCTTTTCACAAATCCTAAGACTCCGCAAGAAGCGCGAGAATTCATTCCGTTCGCCGCCAATGTATCTCGAGCAAAAATAAAACCAACATGTATACCGCGCCTGAGAGCCAGGTGTGGCTCAAAATTGGGCACGGTTTTTCGTTTGCGATAAATTGGACGGGCTACCACTGAAACGAGTGGTGAGCCGGGGAGGACTCGAACCTCCAACCCGTTGATTTCCGCACATCTCATATAGTGTTGCATCGTCTAGCCGTTACCTGTGTCGTGTATGCCCATTTAGCGTGGTGTTTGGGAGGTTTCGTTCTCAAGTTGTTCTCAGATTGATTGCCGTTGAAACGCGAGACGATTTGGATGTGTTTTTGATCAAAGCTGCAGAGGAGGAACGATAATGATATTGAGTCCAAAGCTTAGACAGCACATTTTCCAGGATCTGCGAGCAGCCGTAGATCATCAAGGGATCCTATCAGACATCATCGTTCCTCTGGCAGAGCTTCGAGTCTGGAGCCGGATCAAGTTCTGCGTTGGGTACAAGAAATGAGCATTATGGCCGATACTGGACGAGATTTGACCGCAACGGATCTAGAGAGTTTTTTTGAGCTTAAGCCAGAACCCGAAATTAAGGTCGCAGAAAACCGCTGTCGAGGTACTTCCAACTAGATTCGGGTTAATTGAGGCGGCCTGCAATGTTATTGCACGGAGAATCATTCAGCTCAGATCAGACCGCCCAAAGGACAGAAACTTGAGAAATGATCTATAACCGAGGCTCGCGCTACTTAGCGCCCCGCCCACCACAGTTGTCCGTCGAAGAGCGCCTAGCCTGCCCAAAAACGGATGCGGACCCATTCCTAACCGCGTTGGTCACTAACCTCTGGCGGATGCGGCTAGGCGTTGGTCTAGAGCTGCGTCGTGGTAATACGTTCTGCGCATTACCAGACTTCAGTGCATGTGGCGCGGTCGCGTCATCTGGGTAGAGGAAAACACCTGGTTTGCGTGCATTGTTTGGCTCACCGTTTGGACAATTTCAAGCCGAATTCTTATCCACGGCATGCCCTTTTGATTAAGATCGGAGCGCAGTTACGGGACTTTCAGAATGGCGCCTAACTCTAAGAAAAAGCAGAGAATATCCTTTCAGGCTCGCAGGTTGCTGCGCGAGGTTTTATCTGGTAAGCATAAAACGATAAGCTCTGCTGGGGAAGCTGCCCGATATTCAGGTACTGCCGCTCATCGCGCTCTCAGAAATCTGCAAGGGACCATGTCGGAATTATGGACGCGGCTGGGATAACAGTCGCCCATCTCGTGCAAAATTGAAACTTATTCTTTGACTACCTTTCGAGGGTCCTTGTCGTCGCGCAATCCCACAAACTTCGAGTGCCGCAGGTGATCCGCATCCGTCCATTCGAGGAACTCTAACTGCGCCACAACCTCGGGCCGCACCCACACGCAGTTCTTCATCTTCTCGGCGTTCAGGGCCTGGCCCCAGCGCGCTTTGTGCCTCTCTGGCAGGTTGACGAAGGGGCAGGTCGGAATCACTAAAGGCTTGAGCCTCTCAAAAACGCGTCGCCTGGATGCCGGAACAAAACCATTCCGCGTTCGAGCGACGTAGATCAGCTCCTTTCCTCGATAGTAGCCCACTATGATGCCGTCGATCCCGTGCGGCCCAGGCGTATGCCCGATTCCGTCGTCTGCTCCTTAAATGGTTCCGTAACACCTCGTTCACAGTGGAGTTACCTTGGGCGATTTAAGCTTCGGCCAAGGCGAAATCCTTGAATATTTTGGTCGTGGAAGACGACGCGCAATTGGCGCAGCTGCTGGCGCAAGGATTGCGCGAAGAAGCGTATCAAGTTGATGTCGCGCAGGATGGCACGACGGCGCTGGAACTTTCTCGTAAGACACATTTCGACGTGATTTTGCTGGATGTGATGTTGCAGGGAATCAGCGGGCTGGATGTAGCGCGGCAGTTACGGTGTCGCAAGCAAGATGTTGGCGTGCTGATGGTCACGGCGCGTGATGCCGTGCCGGACATTGTGCACGGGCTGGACGCCGGCGCTGACGATTACCTGATCAAACCTTTTTCCTTTCAAGAATTGTTAGCTCGCGTACGTTCTCTTGGACGGCGTAGTACGCCCAAAGGGAGGAATGTTCTGGAGGCGGGTGAGTTGCTTTTGGAGACGAATACGTTTCGAACGTTCCGCAAAGGATTGGAAATTCGACTGTCGTTCACGGAATTTCGATTGTTGGAGCTGCTGGTGCGCAACCAAGCCAGGGTAGTATCGCGTGCCGCAATCGTCGAAGCGATCTGGGGCGACCGCCGAGAGGTGGAAGTAAACACCATCGATGCTTTCGTTCGGCTAGTCAGGAAGAAGATCGATGTAGGCGGCTCCGAGCGGATCATACAAACACATCGTGGGGTCGGATACTCCATCGGAGTAAAGAATTGTCCGTGACCCTGACGATCCGGGCGCGGTTGACACTGCTTTACTTTGCGGTGCTGGCATTGTCGTTCATGGCTTTCTTTTGGATCTGCGATATCGGCTTCCGTCGCAGCATCGAGAGCACGGTGAATGCCGCGTCACGTACGAACCTCGAGACTATTGAACGGCTACTGGTCACCACGGAGGCCAAGCGAACGAATGCAATAGCCGGCGAGTTGAGCGATTTGGCGAAGATTTGGGCGAGCGGAGCTTTGTTCGAAGTGGCCGGGGAACGTGGAGAGTGGTTATTTCGATCGGAGCCGTTCCTGCACCAGAGTCCACCTTTGCCGAGCTCTGTGGACAGTCACGTTCGATTCCATACGACCAATCTGGACGCGAACCAGTATCGGGTCGCCTCGGTGCGGGCGCAGATTAGTACAAAAACGTTTGAAATTCACGCAGCCGTTCCGACGGAACCTTTCGATCAGGCGCTTGACCACTTCCGTCTGATCGAGCAGGAAGCTTTGCCGCTGCTGGTGCTGCTGGCAACGCTTTTGGGCTACTGGCTCGCAGATAGATCGCTCGCACCTGTCGATCGCATCATTCGCACGGCGGAACAGATTGGCGTTGATAACCTTTCGCGACGGCTGGAAGTCCCCGCGCCGCACGACGAACTGCGGCGATTGACGGAGACGTTGAACGCGATGCTTAGTCGACTCGAAACTTCGTGCCGGCGAATTACGCAATTCACGGCGGATGCCTCACATGATTTGCGCACGCCGGTGGCGGTGATTCGCGCGACGTCGGAAATCGTGCTTCGCAAGCCGAGGACGCCGCCGGAATACCAGGAGGCGCTGTCGCGCATCCTGCAGACCTCAGTGGAAACGTCTGAAATGCTCGAGAATCTTCTGACGCTGGCGCGCGCCGATGCCGGAGCTTCGGGCCTGGAAATGCGCACTGTGGATTTGAATGATCACGTTCGAAGAGCGCAGCAGCACGGGGCGATTCTAGCGGCGACGAAATCGTTGTCGTTCACATCGCAAATTCCGAAAGCGAGGGTGCTGGTGCGAGCGGACGCCATCGCTGTCGACCGGCTGTTGTCTATCCTTGTAGACAACGCTGTCAAATACACGCCGGCGGGAGGGCGGTGCGAGATCTCGCTGCGCGAATCTGAAAATCAAGCGCACATTACGGTGAAAGATTCGGGCGTCGGCATCGATAGCCGCGAGCTGGAGTCCATCTTCGAGCGGTTCCATCGAGCTGACAAAGCGCGCTCGCGCGCCACTCCGGGGGCTGGGCTAGGGTTGGCGATAGCGCGATGGATTGCGAATACACACGGAGGCACGATTACGGCTGAAAGCATGCCCGGAGCGGGTTCGGTGTTCCTTGTACGCCTTCCGATAGCGGCAGGCGCCTGATCGCGAGTATCTGGCTCGTTTCTGAAAGAAATTCAGGTTCTTTTCAAGATTGAGTGAAGCGCGGTTAACGGCTACGTCTCGCATGGGATGGCAGAGTGCGGGGGCGAAAAGACGTAATTCGCGTTGGTCCGCGATCAACTCGCAGGACCCGGTCGGTTCATACGATTTGGTTGCCTCAAAAAAGGAAGGATTATTCATGAATTTCAAGTACCGAACTTCGCTTAGTCTCGGAGTTTTCGCCGCGATTTTGTTCTTGGGTTTGGCGCTCACGGTGTCAGCCCAAACGGACAAGGGTGCGATTTCGGGGAAGGTTACAGATCCGTCCGGCAGCGTCCTGCAAGGAGCGGAAGTTGTCATTGAGCCGGCGGGCGCGCATACCGCGTCGGATGCTCAAGGTCAGTTCTTTGTGAGCAATCTTATGCCTGGGCACTATACGGTGAATGTCACCTACGTCGGCTTTTCGGCGCTGGTCAAGGAAGTCGATGTGACGGCCGGCCAACCTGTGTCGATCGAAGCAAGAATGTTACTGTCGTCGGTGGATACCCAAGTCCTTGTGACGGCCGAACGCGCCGCTGGCGAAGCCGAAGCCATTAACCGAGAGCGTAGCGCGGATAACATCGTGCAAGTGCTGCCGGCGGATGTCATCCGCAGTCTTCCGAATGCGAATATGGCGGATGCGATCGGGCGCCTTCCGAGCGTTAGTCTGGAACGCGACGAAGGCGAGGGCAAATATGTGCAGGTCCGCGGCACCGAGCCGCGCTTGACGAACACGACTATCGACGGTGTTAACGTGCCGTCACCGGAAGCTGGAGTCCGGCAGATCAAGTTCGACGCCATCCCCGCGGATCTCGTTGAATCCGTGGAGATCAACAAAACGCTGCAGGCCAACATGGATGGCGACGGAATCGGCGGCTCGGTGAACCTGGTGACGAAGAATGCCACCGAGCGTCCCACGATTGCGTTGAGCGGCATGGGCGGCTATATGCCGATTCTCGGCGGTCGCAGCCAGGTGGAGACGACCGGCACGGTTGGCCAGCGATTCGGTCATAACAAACGGTTCGGGATTCTTGTGGGTGGTTCGTATGACTGGACGGGGCGCGGCATCGACGACATTGAGCCGGAGTCTGATATCGCTACCTTACCGGGCGGTTCTACAGCTCTATGGAAGGACGCCATCGACATACGTGAATACCGTTATTACCGCTCGCGGTGGGGCACCGCGGGAAGCGCTGACTATAAGCTTGGCGAAGGGTCGGACGTTTACGCGCGCCTGCTCTACTCGAATTTCAAAAACTACGGGGATCGGTGGGTGTATTCGCTGACGGACAACACACCAGGAATTCAGCTTTTGGACGCCAATGGCTGCGATCCCGACTCCGGCTTGTGCAGCGGAACTCCTACGTTCAACACGCAAGACCGCCGACCAAACATTGGAATAGGAAGTCTGCTGATCGGCGGCAAGCATGAATTTAGTTCGTCTTGGCTCTCGTGGGATGTTTCCGGTTCTCGCTCCTATCTGGAGAATGCTCTTCCCGGCACAGCAAAATTCCAAAGCACGCTGGACACCAGCACCTGCCAATTCGATCCGGCCTCAAGTAAGAGTATTTATCGGCCGCAATTTACTCCGTCCTGTTTTTCCGAAGCCTATGATCCGACCAGCATGCAGTTGAACGATATCCAGATCGATCATGGCCAGAGCGCTCAGGTGAACTTGCAGGTCACCGGCGCCTACGCGAAACGTTATCACTTGGGCGGGCATCTCTCGACCATTGAAGTCGGCGGCAGGTTTCGCAACGCGCACAAGTACGACAACAGCTACAACATCGATTACAGCGCGAATGACACGATTTTGCTCAGCCAGTTTCCCAATGGCTTTACTAACAGCAACTATTATGACGGTTCTTTCAAGTTAGGCTACAACGTAAACTACCAAGCCACTCGCGATTTTCTGATGGCCAACCTGGGTTCGTTCACGCCAGCCAGCTCCTTCGGGGTGGATCCGGCAAACTACAGCTTTGTGGAAAAAGTGTCCGCTGGTTATGTCATGAATACGATCGACCTGACGAATCGAGTGCGGATTGTGGCTGGTGTGCGTTTTGAAGGCACCAACCTTTCGGTCAGAAACCGTACATTTGACGGAACGGTCGATCCGCCGGTGGTTGCGGACGATCAATTCAACGGATCGTACGTGAAGATTCTGCCGAGTGTTTCGCTACGCTACGCGTTCACGGGAAATACCAACTTGCGCCTAGTCTACGGCCGGGGATTGTCGCGTCCGGATCCGCAGGATATCGCGCAGGCTCTCACGTTTACGACTGCGGGAAGTCCTGGGAACTTGAAGAATCTCCTTAGCCTCGGAAACCCCAATCTGAAAGCAGAGACAGCGGACAATTTCGACGTCCTGGTTGAGCACTATTTGAAGCCGTTTGGAATCATCTCCGCAGGCTACTTCTACAAACGACTCACGGATCCGATTGTCACGCAGACATTCGTACTCACGAACTTTCAACCTGCGCCCAATATCCCGCCGGGCACTTACACCGCCACCCAGCCAATAAATGCGGGCAGTGCCTGGATTTCCGGATTTGAGGCCGCGTATCTTCAGCATCTGAGCTTCCTGCCGGGACGGCTGGGTGGGTTGGGAATTTCGGCGAACTACAGCTACACCAGTTCCAGCGCGAGCGGATTGCCCGGACGCTCGGACCACCCGCGCCTTCTACGAAACGCGCCCAACACATGGAATATCAGTCCGACTTATGATCGCGGCCGATTCTCCGTACGGCTAGGACTGAGCTACAACCAGGCAAATATTTCGTCCTATTCATTCCAGGACGGAACGCCGACACGAGACGGCACGGCTTCGGATCCAACGCCGGGCGGGCTCACGGGGCCTTTCGGCGACCAATATTTCTACTCTCACTTGCAGGTGGACGCGCAGGCTAGCGTGCGCTTGGCCCACGGTCTGAACTTCATTGCGTACGGATTGAACCTGAACAATGAGGTATTTGGCTTTTATCAGGGCAGTCCGCAATACATGATCCAACGCGAATACTACAAGCCGACCTACGCGGTGGGCTTTCGCTGGAGCCCTTCGTTCGAGCACAGGTGAGATCCATCGAGTTGCATCACCAGGTATGCCGGGACGCGATGAGAATTGCGGCCCGGCACTATGTTCCTAAAATTGATTGAGAGACAGCAGTGTGTAGATCTCTTGGAATAGGAGCAGGGTTTGCATCCAAGTTTCGCTCATCTGCCAAATAAAGCGGCGATGAGCAATCGCAAAATAGCGATCGGGATTCTGGTGTTCCTACTGTCTATGCCTACGCTGCTGTTGGAGGGCTGCCATAGCCGGATGCCCAAGAATTCGAACGCAGTTGTGCTTGTTGCCGCCGGGGATATCGCCGATTGTGCCGATCTCTCCGGAGCGGAAGCCACGGCCAAGTTGCTGGAGAAAATCCCCGGAACCGTGATCGCGATTGGTGACTTGGCTTATCCGGATGGCAGCAGAGAAAATTTCAATTGTTATGACAAGACCTGGGGTCGCGTGAAGGACCGAACGCGTCCCACAGTTGGGAATCACGAATTCCATTCCAAGGACGCCGCTTACTACTTCGAATATTTTGGAAAAGCAGCGGGCGACCCGCGCGATGGATTTTATAGCTACGACCTCGGCGCCTGGCACATCCTCGCACTCAACAGCGAATGTTTGGAAGTTGGCGGTTGCGACGCTGGAGGCCGGCAAGAAAAGTGGCTGCGGGCCGACCTCGCAGCGCATCCGAGTGCATGCACGCTTGCATACTTTCATAAGCCATTGTTCAGCTCCGGCGGAAAACATGGAGACGATCCTGAGGTGAAGGCGCTGTATCAAGCCCTTTACGATGCCAATGCCGATGTGATTTTGAATGGCCATGATCACGACTATGAACGCTTCGCTCCGCAGGATGCTAACGGCAAGGCTGACTCCACCCGGGGAATTCGAGAATTTGTTGTCGGCACAGGTGGCAAGAATCATCGTCCCTTCGGCGCGCCGCACGCGAACAGCGAAGTTCGTAACGCGGATGCTTTCGGCGTCCTGGAACTCACGTTGCGTTCGAATGACTATGAGTGGCAGTTCATCTCTGAAGCAGGAAGAAATTTCACTGATGCCGGCAGCGGAGTCTGCCACTAATCGAATTTCTTGAATGTCTTCACAAACGAGGGCGAACCAATGAAAAGCGGGGCTCTGCTAGCGGCAATCGTCGGTTGGGTGTTGCTGGGCGCATCGCCGGCGGGATATCTGGTGGTCAAAAAAGTTCCCCTGCCCGGCGCTGGAGGCTGGGACTACCTCGCTGTCGATGATATGGCACGACGAATTTACGTCTCCCATGCGACACAAGTCGTGGTGCTGGATGCCGATAGCCTGGAAATTGTGGGGACGATTTCGGGTCTTGCCGGCGTACATGGAATCGCGCTTGCGCCAGAATTTGGCCGCGGATTCATTACCTCCGGACAAACAGATGTGGTGGCGGTATTCGATATCAAGACGCTGAAAAAGACCGGGGACGTAAAAGTTGGGAAAAAGCCGGATGCCATTGTTTATGATCCCGCTACTAAGCAAGTATTTGCCATGAACGGCGACGGTGAAAGCTCCACCGCAATCAATGCTTCCGATAACCGGGTTCTGGGCACAATTGCGCTTGGAGGCGGGCCAGAATTCACGATTGCGGACGGCAAAGGGAACGTTTTCGTGAATTTGGAGGACAAGAGCGAACTTGTCCAAATTAATGCGAAGACCCTACAGGTGCAGAATCGCTGGAAAGTTGCGCCGTGCGAAGCGCCGTCGAGCATGGCATTCGATAAGGAAAACAGTCGGCTGTTTCTCGGTTGCAGGAGCAAGGTAATGACCGTAGTCGACAGTAAAAACGGAAACGTGATCGCCTCCTATCCGATCGGAGAAAAAGCGGACGCGTCGGTTTTCGACAAGTCCGCGAAAATCGCATTTACCTCGACCGGTGATGGGCACATTTACGGTTTTCTACAAAAGTCGGCCGATACCTACATCGCTCTGCCCGTGATCGACACTGCGGCGGGCTCAAAAACGATGACTATGGACCAGAAAACAAGACGCCTATTGGTACCAGTGCGGGACAAAGAGGCGATTTCATTGTGGGTGCTGCAACCGAACTGAAAAACACACTTAATTCAGGATTGCTGCTCGGGCGCAAATCTTCACGGCGGCCCTCATTATTCGGCCGCAGCAATCGAGGGTTTAGCTAGTGCTCGTGTTCCCTCACACTGAGACGAACGATGAATCAGCCGGGTTCTCGACGCAGAACTGGGTCCGGTCCGGTTGTTGGTACCGCTTCCAAATGTGAAGTTCTGATCCGTACCACTGAACGGTTCCGCCCGGCTGTCGTGTTAAGCCCAGAAAACGGGCAGACGCGGTGTTTCTAGCGCGGAAAACCACATGTCCGGTAAGCCGACTTATCAGGAGT